>NZ_AXUW01000001.1:1446573-1455366 GCF_002760415.1 Synechococcus sp. 65AY6A5 | reverse complement strand
CCCCGCTGGTTCTCCCAACTGGTTTGCCAGGGCTTCTCCGCCCGCCGCAAGCAACTTGTCAATGCTCTGGGAGGCCTCGTGGATCGCCAGACCGTGGCCGCCGCTCTGGCTCAGCTCCGCCTCAGCCCCACGGCCCGTGCCGAAGAGCTGGATCTGCCCGATTGGCTGGCCCTGAGCGATCTGCTGCTGGAGCAGACACCTAGGATGGCTGCCGTTTCCGGCGAGGGAAAACCGCGGTAGGGTGAGAGGAAGTCCTCAAGGGTTTTTCACCAGACCCCAAAACAACCTATGCTCAACAACCAAGGCAGACAGATCCTTGTAACTGGCGGTACCGGTGGGCTCGGGTTGGGAGTAACCCCCGTGCTCCTGGACACAGGGGCAGAGTTGACCTTGACCTACCGCCAAGAGGAGGAGTTGGCTGTTTTGCGGCAGCGCCTGCCGGCCAATAGCCTGGATCAGGTGCGCTTTGTGCAGGTGGATTTGCTGAACGAAGCCGCTGTGGCACGGCTCATCGACGATCTGCCCCGCGTCGATGGTTTGGTGCACCTGGTGGGCGGCTTTGCCATGGGCCCCACTCACGAGTACAGCCTAGAAGATTGGCGGCGCGATTTTGACCTCAACCTCACCACCACCTTCCTGGCCTGTAAGCACAGCCTGCGCAAGATGTGGCAACAGGGTTATGGACGGATCGTGACGGTGGCCTCCCGAGGGGCGGTAGAGCCGGGATCCCAACTGGCCGCCTACTGTGCTTCCAAAGCGGGGGTGGTGGCCCTGACCCGCACCATTGCCGCCGAAACCAAAGGCACCGACATCACCGCCAACGTCATCCTGCCCAGCATCATCGACACGCCGGCCAACCGGGCTGCCATGGGCTCCGAGCAGGCGGAGCTGTGGGTAAAGCCCGAGTCGATCGGGCAGGTGATCGCCTTTTTGGTCTCGGAAGCGGCGCGGGATCTGAGAGGGGCGGCGATCCCGGTGTACGGCAATGTCTGAGCTGCTTGGTTGACCGCGCCCCCAGACGGCCTTCATGATACGAGGGTAGAGGCTTATTTTCGTGCCGTTTTCCTATGCTGAAGCGATGGTTCTTGGGGGGCTGGCGTCAGCAAATTGGCCGCATTGAGGTAACAGGGGTGATCGATGGCAGAACCCGAGAGCGGGTTCTCAAAGCCTTGCAAGAGGTGGAAGAAAGACAGATCCCTGCCGTGGTGTTGCGCATCGACAGCCCCGGTGGGACAGTGGCAGACTCCCAGGAAATCTACAATGCCCTCTCGCGTCTGCGGGAACGCAAGGGCACGCGCATTGTGGCCAGCTTTGGCAACATCGCTGCCTCTGGAGGGGTTTACATTGCCATGGGAGCCGAGAAAATTGTCAGCAACCCCGGCACCATCACCGGCAGCATCGGCGTCATTATCCGCGGCAACAATCTCGAACGGCTGCTGGACAAGATAGGGATTTCCTTTAAGGTCATCAAGTCCGGCCCCTACAAGGATATCCTTTCCTTTGACCGCGAGCTGACCCCAGAAGAGCGCAACATCCTCCAAGAGTTGATCGACATCACCTACGGCCAATTTGTGCAAACCGTTGCTGCCGCTCGCCGGCTAAGCGTGAATGTGGTCAAAACCTTTGCCGATGGCCGCATTTTCAGCGGCGAACAAGCTCTGCACCTGGGCGTGGTGGATCGCCTGGGCACAGAAGAGGATGCCCGCCTCTGGGCCGCGGAGCTGTCAGGGTTGCCGCCCGATGCGAAGTTCTGCGATCTGCTCCCACGGCGCAGGGGTTGGGCCCGCTTGCTACCGGCGGCAGAGGCATTGGCGCGTCTGCAATTTGAGGTAAGCACCTCAGGCCTGCCCCTGTGGCTCTACACCGGTTCTTGAGAGACGGCCTCCACAACTGTGAGGATTGGTTCTCCCGCCCCCAACCCTTATGCCGGCATAAGAGAGCAGTTGGGAAGCAAAGCCAGAAGCCGCTTTGCCACCTGCTCCTGGCCGGGGGCTTGCGGCGGTGCGTCTGGCTGGCCGGAGTTACTCCTCTATTTGCCAGGGATCCTGCGCCAACTCCTCGTCGAAGATGCGGGGGGGACGCACCGCCATCAGCACTTGGCCCAGCAGGGGAGAGGGGGGCGAATCCTCTATCCACTCCACCGCCACAGCTCCCCCTCGATCCACCAGGAAAACCCCTGCCCTCCCTTCCCAGGTGCGAACGGCGCGATCCGCCACCAGCAAAATCGGATCCTGTTCTTCTTCAGGGGCCACCGGCCAGCCCAACAGGGATCCCAGCAAACCATTGTCCACCTGCAGGGCGACTGGGTCGGCGGCCCTTTGAATGGCCGGCCAAGCGGGCAAGGCCATCCACGTCTGCCCAGCCACGCTGGTGACCCAACCAAAAAGGCCTTGAGGCTCAACGGCAGGGATCTGCTCCCAGGTGGCGGTAGAAAGAGGCAGGGATCCGGCCACCGGCAGCAGACGGGGCAGATCCTCTTCCGGGCGAAACACCGAAAGCCTGGGCAACGGCTTGCGCTGGGGTTGGGAGCCGGGAGCCAACGTCGACAAGAGCCGCTCAACCTGTTGGCGGGCTGTTTCGCTGTGGGCATACTGAAAGGCGCGGCCAATGGCCCGGGTTCGCTCCTGGAGATCGCGGGTTTCCTGGGCAGTTTTCCAGGCTTGGTAAGCCACCGCATCGCCGGGGTGATCCGTGAACCCTTCCGGGAGCTGCCGCAGTTGGGCATAGTTTTTCACAGCCCGGGCGATCTCGTGGGCCTCATCGGCACCCAGGTTGCGGCTGACAACCAGCTCCGCCACCCGGACGCGATCCTGAGGCGAGAGGATGCGCAACTCGTAGAGAATATCGCTGCCTTTGTGGGCAAAGTGCTCCAAAACGGCTGAGCTGGCTCCTGCTTTCGCCATTCCTTCGTAAACCTGGGCGGCGACAACGATCTGGTTTTGGTGGGCGGGCTCAAACCCGGTCGCCTCGAAGATGGCCTGGGGAGTCATTTTCTGTCGTTGCAAGCTTTGGCAGGCCTTTGCCCAATCCAGCCACCCCCCCTCTTTGCGCTGCAGCCGGCCCATCAACAGGCTGGGATCCTCCTCCGGGGCAGTGGGTTCCGGCAAATGCTGACTCATGGCCACGCTTCCTCCGCAACGACAATAGCCCAAAATGAACGCATACAGAACCAACCCATCCAATACAGTAAACTACCCCATGGCTATAGCTTGCTTCCGCGAAGCAGTAGCCGGGGGCTTTGGGAAATCCTGTAGCCGGCAAGCCAGCCGCGGATCCCTGGGCTGGTTGATAAGGGCAGCCTCAAATAACATAGGCCTACGGCCCACTAACGCGGGGGGCAGCGTTGGAGCTCGCATCCCCTTCCCGCCCACGTGCAAGAGTGACCCCGCAACCGCTGGCCAACCTGCAAACACAAAAGGATAGCTCGGTAGCCTCGTACTTTAGGGCGGGGCGGAAAAGCCCGTAGGCAACTTGAGTTGCTCATAATGGTATCGTTGTTACCGAGGCGTGCCGTTCCCAGGCAAGCACCTCATCACGATGAAAAACTCGACCGGTGGCCAGCGTCTGGGAGATGCCAACGTCTCAGCCAACCTGCAAGGACTCTGCCCCCTGACGCGATCAGAAAAGTCAGCAGAACCTTGGGGCCTTGCCTCAAGGAACTGTCTAGCTAGAGGCGCTTTGGCAGCGCCTTTACGAGCCCGTTTGTGAACTACGTTAAGCATCCCCCGCCTTCCGGCGGAGGGAGTGTCAATTGCTCTCGGCGCTCTCTCGGCACTCGCCCTCCGTCACCTGAATTCGATGAAGTAGCCGCGCCTTTTCCCCTCCCCTGACCCCCCATCCAGATCCAAAGGGATCCCTCTCCCGCCATACCAGAAGATGAACTGGGGTGGGCAAAGCAAACTAGCTCATGCTGACCCGGCTGCGGTCATAGGTGAGACGGAAGGTGGGATGCACCTTTCCTTGGATGCGGTTCCAGAAGTTGCGCACATTGGCCTGCAGGCCAACCCGCTCCGTGCCACGCACCAACATGGCTTGCTGACGAACCCGAATCGCCCGTTGGTGGCCCATCATCAGGCGGCGAGCCAGCTCATCCAGAACGTGAGAACGGCCAGGAGCAGGTGCCTCGGCTGTCTGAACGGTTTGAGCCGGCGCTGCAGCAGCTTCGGAACGATAGGCCGCGCCCCGATAGAGCAGGTCAAGCTTGGTGGGCAAAACCACCGGCTTGCTCAGGTGGCGAAATCGCCAGTCCAGCCCCCGATAGCGACCCCCCACTTTGCCCGGAGAAACAGTCACCGTCGCCGGCGAGTGGGTGTAACCAACGCCACGGTAAGAGAGTTCCATGATCTTCGCCTCCAAACGTATATGGTCTGTATCCACTTCACTTCCTGAGGAGTGACCCGAGATGTCCCGTGGACAGTCCCAAGGGTTAAGGTGCGTTCCTTCGGGATAGCTCCCTACTTCCGTCCTCCGCCTGCCGTCTTGCTCCACGATAAGCCAAACAGCAGGCGAGAGGATGAACGGTTTCTTTCTACATTTTGTATTATAAGCTACGGTTTTGAGGTATTGCCACCAACTTTTAACGAAAATTTCCACTGATCCTCCCTTTAGCTGGCCAAGAACCCAGCCTGAATGAGGCGGGATCCCCTGCGGGAGCCGGTTTGCAGCGCTTTGGGTTGGGCCCAGCCTTCCACTCTGTCCGCAGGGCCGAAGAAAGCATTATCGTGGAAGAATCCTCAGGATTGGCTACAAAAGTTCATACTCCTGGTGGGGTGTCTCTGTGCAGGAAGACTTTCGCCTGATTCTGGACATCGTGACAGTGTTGGCGGCAGCGGCGGCGGGTGGTTTTCTGGCAGCGCTGCTGAGGCAGCCGGTGTTGCTTGGGTACCTGCTGGCAGGGATCCTGGTGGGACCAACGGGGCTGGGGTGGATCAAGGAGTTGGTGCAGGTGGAAACCCTGGCCCAGTTTGGGGTGACCTTTTTGCTGTTCAGCCTGGGAGTGGAGTTTTCCCTCAAAGAGTTGCGCCAGGTGCGGGGGATCGCCATTGGCGGCGGCGCTTTGCAGATCGGCCTGACCATCGCGATCACGGCGGCGCTGGCAGTGGCCAGCGGCTGGCTGACGCCGGTGCAGGGGATCTTCCTGGGGGCAGTGCTCTCTTTGTCTTCCACAGCGGTGGTGCTCAAAAGCCTCACCGAGACCAACCAGATGGGCACGCCCCAGGCTCACGCCATGCTGGGGATCTTGATTGTGCAGGATCTGGCGGTGGGGCTGATGCTAGCGGTGTTGCCGGCTTTGGATTGTCCTTTGCCGGAGCTGGCGGGATCCCTGGCCAAGGCGCTGGCGGAGATTGGCCTGGTGGGGCTGGGGGCGGTGGTGGGCGGGATGTGGCTGGTGCCCGCTTTCCTGCGCCTTTTGGCGCAGCAGGAGAGCAAGGAGGTGTTTTTGTTGGGGGTGATCAGCCTCTGCGTGGGGATTGCCCTGTTGACAGAGCGGCTGGGCATTTCCAGCGAGATCGGGGCCTTCCTGGCCGGGCTGATGATCTCAGAAGTGGAATACGCCGACCAGACCCTGGCCTATGTGGAGCCGCTGCGGGATGTGTTTGCCGCCCTCTTTTTTGCCGCCATCGGCATGCTCATCGATCCCAGCTTTATCGCTGCCCACCTGCCCTTAATCTTAGGGTTAGTGGGGCTGGTGATGGTGGGCAAGTTTTGCCTGGTGGCCCCTTTGGCCGGTCTGTTCGGCTACCCGCTCCCCTCAGCGGTGTTGGTGGGGCTGGGCCTCTCGCAGATCGGCGAGTTCTCCTTTGTCCTGGCCAGCGAAGGGCAAGCGCTAGGGCTGGTGTCGCGGCAACTGTATTTGCTCGTCGTCAGCACCACCGCCGTTACCCTGCTGGTCACTCCCCTTCTGCTCAGGGGCGCGCCGCGGCTGCTGGCAAAATTACAAGGGATCCCTTTCTTTGCCCGTTGGCTGGAAGCGAGCGAGCGGCCCCCCGCCCTGTCCCCCGACGCTCCCCAACAGGATCACGTGGTGGTGTGCGGCTATGGACAGGTGGGGCAGGACATCGTGCGCATCCTGGAAGCCCGTCGCCATCCCGTCTTGGTGATCGACCAGTCGGAACGGGTCATCCAACACCTGCGCTCCCGTGGGATCCCCTATCTCTACGGCAATGCCGCCAGCGCCCCGGTGCTGGAGAAAGCTGGCCTGCCCCGCGCCCGCGCCCTGGTGATCGCCCTGCCGGATCGCCTGAGCATGCGCCTTTGCCTGAAACGGGCGCTGGAACTGGCGCCCCACCTGGATGTGGTGGTGCGGGCCACCCATGAAGAGGACATCGAACAGCTCTATCAGTTGGGGGCCAGGGAAGTCGTCCACCCGGAATTTGAGGCCAGCCTGGGCTTGTGCAGCCATGTGCTGCTGAAGCTGGACGAGCCCCTGGAGGTCATCCAGCAGGAGATTCTGGCCATCCGCAGCAGCCACTACCGCGATTTGCGCCCTCCTTACCCCAGTTGTCTGATCCCCACCCCCGTGAGCTGGCCGGCGCAGCCCCCATCCCCGCCGCTCCTCGGCCATGCCAACGGCAGCCGCGACAGCGGCCCACCCGAGCCTGCGACCGCCTGGTGGGAGCACTGGCAGCGCCCTGTACAGCCGGAATGGGCAGGGATCTCGGGCTCGGCTGAGTAGATAGAGACAAAACCCCTCTCAGGGGAGCTAACCAGGATAGGGGATCCGCAGGAGCTGGTTGACCGGTGGGTGAGCCACCTGCACCTGTTTGCCGTCCGGCCACTGGATCTGGATGGCTTCTACTGCCGACTCGGATCCCAGGCCAAAATGGGCCACCGGCTCCATCTGGCAGAGGTAGCCGCTGCCGGCGTCGATGGGTCGGATCTGCGTGCGGGTAGAGGTAACCAGGCGTACCAAGGCGCCGCGGGCTGGGGATCCCTGGCGGGTGAGGGGCAGAACTCTCAGCCAGTTGTTGCCAGGGGCCAGCGGACGGTAGAAGCTCAGGGGCTGGGCGCCCGATTCTCCGTGGGCAACGAGCAGCTCTAGGCAACCGTCCCCATCCACATCCGCCACCGCCGCTCCCGTCCCCAGTCCCTGCGGCTCGACAGCATCTCCCATGTCGATAGCCTGCCAGCAGCCGGAGCGCCAGCCAAACAGCCGGTTGGGCTCGCCGATGTTGTTAAAAAACAGCTCTGGGTAACCGTCGTTGTCGAAGTCGGCAGCGATCACCGTGCGGATGCGGGAGGGCCTGGCCAGCTCGGGAGGGGCCACATTTTTGAAGACGCCGCTGGAAGTTTGGATCCAGAGGCGATGCGGCCCTTCCCAGTTGCCGTACACCAGATCCAACCGCCCGTCCCCATCCAGATCCACCGCTGCCACCCCCCGTCCGTGCTCGCCGGGATCCGCCAACCCCACCTCGGCGGCAATTTCCTCAAAGGTGCCATCCCCGCGGTTGCGAAACAAAAAGTTGGGCCCCTGCTCGTTGACGGCAAAAATGTCCATCCGCTGGGAAACCAGGGGCACGGCCACCAGCCCCCGCCCTCCCGTTACCCGGTTTACCCCCGCCTCTGGCGCCACATCGGCGATCATCTGGCCGGCGGACAGCTCGTAAAGGCGCATGGGGCCGCCATAGTTGGCCACGAAAAACCCGTACCGCCCCTGGCCAAAGCGATCCACGCAGGCCACCGAGCGACCTGCCGTCAAGTTGAGGGCATCTTGGTTGTGGGGCAGAGAGAACAGATCCACCCAACGGGATCCCTGCCAGTCGAAGAGGCGATCCCCAAAGCGCTTGCGCCCGCCGAAGGTATCAGTATTCAAGACGTAGAGTTCTTCTTGCCCGTCGCCGTCGAAGTCGCCGGCAGCCACCCCAATGGCCATCCGCCCTGCATCGGCCAGAGTATCGTCCACCAAATCCACCAGCGCCTGGCCGTTCCACTTCAAAACCCGATTCGGGCCGCGGAAGCCGCACACAAACAGCTCAAAAGCCCCGTCCCGATCCACATCGCAAATGGCAACTCCATAGGAAAAAGCAGGCGGGTTGAACTGGATGAGGGAGCTGCAATCTTGGAACATGGGGATCCCGTCGTAGGAGAGGCAGGAACTGGTGGGGCTCCAGACTCTAATGGTATGCTAGATCCTCGCTGTCGCTTCCCTTTCAACCATGCCACGCATCAAATCTGCCATCAAGCGCGTCAAGATTGCGGAGCGAAATCGCCTGCGCAACAAAGCTACCAAAGCCATGGTGCGCGCGCTGATGAAAAAAGTCATTTCTCTCTCCTCTGCTTACGCCGCCAACCCCCAACCGGAAACCCTGCAGGAGATTCAAGCGGCGATGAGCGCTGCCTTTAGCCGCATCGACAAAGCGGCCAAAACAGGGGTTCTCCACAAAAACACAGCCGCCCGTCGGAAGGCGCGTTTGTCTCGGATCGTGCAACGATCCCTGGCCGCCACAAGTGCCTCCTAAGACAGGGTCTTGGACGGGCAGGGCCCAAAGGTCTCTACTGCTGCCCCGGAAGCAAGCTTGAGCATTTGCTTACCGAGCTTTTGTTTGACACTGATACATTTACGCTGAACACTGCTGAGCATTACTGCTCAGCGGTGAAGCGATAGCATTCTGTCCGTTTCCGTTGTCACTACGCGACGCTGACGCGACCGCGCTACTCGGACGGAGTCCAAACAGAAAGGCGGTATCCCGCAAAGCCCTGAGCATAACGCCCAGAGCGCCTTGCCAATCTCGTGGTAGCCTATGGTTGCACTTCGGGCATCTAAACACCTTTGCGCCACCCAACTTGGTGTGG
>NZ_AXUW01000001.1:1437656-1446563 GCF_002760415.1 Synechococcus sp. 65AY6A5 | reverse complement strand
CCACACCCCCCGTATACGGGGGGATGGACCTACATACCTGCACAGCCAAGTTGCTGGACAGCCCAAACCGTGCATGGATTTCGCGGTCGCTCAGAGACTGAAGCTGAAGAGCGTTGGTTATCTTCTCTGGCGTGTTTTGGTTGACAGGCCTGGGCAAAGGCATCCAAAGTTGCATCCAGCTTTGTGGCTTGCGAGGCAGATACCTTGAGCTTGCAGAAGACAGTCAGGACTTGGGTCATGCAGGTTATATTAGGCGCTATCCCTCCCCACCGTATAGACGATGGGGAATCCCGCGCGTTTTCTTGAAATAGAACTGACCGCGCGGCCACTGTCGGTGGCGGAAGCAATGCGGGAAATCCGGGATCCTGTATCGGCCATGGCCCAGAAGCTGCCGATGCTTTTGGCCGTAGAGGTGCCCAGGGGAGATTCTACTGTCTCAGAGTCGGGGGATTTCTCCTGGGAAGCGATCAACACCGCCGCTTCCCCACCCTGCCGGGCTACCGCTGGAGTGGAAGGTTCCAGCGTGGGCTGAGAGGCTTCTGCTGGGCACGTGAAAGATGACTGCGGCGGCCTCTTGCCAGGGGAGGTTTGTGGGGCCTTGCCTGTCCTGACGGCAGGGGGTACGGGAGGAGCCTTGCCGGCGATCTTTCCCCATAAAGCCTGGAGGAGTTGCCACATGGCTAAGTTGGCTCCTGAGCGAAAGGGCAGCGAGGGATGGTGCTATCCTGCCATGCTCTGACCTGAGAATCCACCCCCTCTGCAAGCCTTGCTAGAGCAAAGTCATAACGAGTATGATTAAGGAGCTTACCTAGGGAGAGAATTCACCATGGCGCAAATTCGCGAGATTCCCTTGGCCCAAATTCGTCGCCCCTTGCCGCGGCAGACGGATCCGGAGAAGGTGCGGGCACTGATGGCTTCCATCGAAGCAATCGGGCTGCAGGAGCCGATCGAGGTTTTGGAAGTGGAGGGAGAGTACTACGGGTTCTCGGGCTGCCACCGCTACGAGGCATTTGTCCGCTTGGGTAGGGAGCGGATTCCTTGCCGGGTGCGCAAGGCAACGCCTGCCGTCTTAAGACTCCACCTAGCCTAGAAGGGATCCCTCTCTCCCAACCTATTTTTTGTCGCTCGACTCTTCCCGGGGGATGTAGCCCCGTTCGTAGGCAAAGCGCACCAGTTGGGAGCGATTTTCCAGAGAGAGCTTGCTGAGAATGTTGGTCAAGTGGGTCTGCACGGTACGCGGACTGATGAACAGCTTCTCGCCAATTTGCTTGTTGGTGAGGCCGCGGATCACTTCCCGGAACACCCGCTCTTCGGCAGGGGTGAGGGGGAGATCTGCCAAGGTGGGACGGGGGGCAGCTTCAGCTTTGGCCTGGGTCTGCTGCTGGATTAGGCGCAGAATCTCCAACTGGGTGCGGCGGGCTCGTTCGATTTGCGCCTCGATCTTGGCCACCAGCTCCAGCGGCTCGAAGGGCTTGATGATGTAGTCGTCGGCTCCCCACTCGTAGCCCTGAACGCGGTCATCCAGCTCGCTGCGAGAGGAGAGGAAGATGAAAGGAACGAGTTCGCCGCCCCGCTGTTGGCGCAGTTGGCGGCAAAACTCGAAGCCATCCATTTCCGGCATCACCACATCCGATACCACCACATCCGGCTGCTCTTGGGCAAACAGGCGCAACCCTTCTACACCCGAAGCGCCTGTACAAACCCGATAGCCGTGCTGGGTGAGGTGGCGGCTCAGCACCTTTAAGGAGAGGGGATCGTCATCTACGACCAATACGCGCTTCATGATGACCGGGGAGAGGCTGTTGAGGAATGGTTGAGGCGTAACAGAGGGATGACTTGAGGGCAGTGTTCAACCCTTGCCGCAAGATTGAAGTTTAGACAGGGATACTGGCAGTCAACTATAGATAGATCCTTGCCCCATGATAGTTTCGGAAGCGGTCTGGCTGCCGGCTCAGGCGGACTGGGCCTAAGCTCCCATCCCGGAGTAGTGTTGCAAACCCTTGCGCCACAGCCAGCGGTTGACCAGCCAAAACAGAACCAGCCAGGCCAGGCCCATGGCAAAACCGCGCGGGATATCTTGCGGGATCCCCACCCAGAGGCTGGCGGGAAAATGCACCAAGTAGGGAAAGGGCGTCCAGGCCAAGGCCTGACGCACCGCCGGCGGAAACACCTCCAGAGGGGCGATCACCCCTGAGAGAAATAGGTACACCAAAAAGTGGAATTGCTCCAAGGCCGATATTCGCTCCACCCAAAAGGCCAGCAGCGCCAGGGTGTACTGCATGAGAAAGCGCAGGGCAAACGCCAACAAAATGGCCAGGGATCCCAGCGCCACTTGTTGCCAAGACGGGATCCAAAAAGCGCGGGGGTAGAGCAGGAAAAAGAGGGCAATCAAAGCCACGGTAAAGGGGAGGCGGGCCAGGCGTTCCATCAGGTGGCTGGCCACATGGTGCCAAGCGGGATCCAGAGGCTGCAACAGAAGGGGCGAGAGTCTTCCCTCCACCACCTCCCGCTCAAAGTCCCAGATTACCCAGATGATGCTGAACTGGCGCACCAGGAACACGGCCAGGAAATAGCGGATGAACTCTAGGGAAGACAGCGAGAAATCTCCTGAACGGGCCGCCTCGCTCCAGAGCCCCATCATGATCAAGGGCAGGGATCCGGCCAAGGCCCACAGGAGCAGCTCCGCCCGGTACTCCAGCATGTAGGCGTAGTAGGCGGCAAAGAGCGCGCTCAGCTTGCGAAAAAAGGCGTTCATTGAGGTTCTGAAGGGGCAAGGGGGTACAAGGTGGGCAACAGGCTGGCCAAATTGACCACCGCCCCCACCACGACAATGGCGGGCGGCGCCGCAGGCGAGGGCTGACCGGCCAGAGACTCCAAACGGAGCAGATGAATCTCTTGCTCCGGGGTGGTGCCCCAGCGGATCAAGGCGACTGGGGTAGCGGGATCTTTTCCTCCCGCTAACAATTCGGCAGCGATGTAGCCGAGGTTGTGCATGCCCATGTAGATCACCAAGGTTTCTACGGCCTCGGCTAGGGCACGCCAATTGACCTGGGGGCGGTATTTGCCTGCCGCCTCGTGGCCAGTAACAAAAGCAACCGAGGAGCTGAGGTCGCGATGGGTGAGGGGGATCCCGGCATAGGCGCTGGCGGCCATGCCCGCTGTAATTCCCGGCACCACCTCCACCGGGATCCCGGCCTGCACCAGGGCCAGCATCTCCTCTCCCCCCCGCCCAAACATGAAGGGATCCCCGCCCTTGAGGCGCACCACCACGGCTGCCGTCTGGGCTTTCTCGATCAGCAAGGCGGTGATCTGTTCCTGAGGAAGGGTGTGGGCGCCGCAGTGTTTGCCGGCGTAGATCCGCTCTGCTGTGGGCGGGATCAAATCCAAAATGGGGGAGCCCACCAGGGCATCGTAGATGACCACGTCCGCATGGGCGAGCAGGGCCTTGCCCTTCACCGTCAGCAGTCCCGGATCCCCAGGTCCTGCCCCCACCAGATACACTTTGCCCATCTCGAGTCCCAATGGTTTTCCGGAGATATCTATTCTGCTGGAACAGGACAGTTTTGACCAACCAACTCTACTTCCAGGTCAGACAGGCCGTCTGCAGGGTCTCCTGAATGGCCTGCACCAGTTGGGGATCCCGCCAGAGGGGCGGCTCCACCGTGATCTGCAACAAGGGCCATTCTCGCTGCAGCCGCTGAGCCTGTTCCTGTAAAGCGCGCAGCAGACCGCCCGGAAAGAGAAAAAACGGCAGCACCCGCAGGCGATACTGGCCGAGGCGCAGGCAATGGATTACGGCCGCTTCCAGTGTGGGGGGCTGGGCGGCAAAAGCCACATGCAAGCGGATTCCGGGCAAGCGCTGTTCCAGAGCTTGGATCCCGGCCTGGAGCTGGGCGGCAAATCCCGGCAGGCGGCTGCCATGGCCAAACAGGATCCAGCCGTGGGTCAGTTCCCCCAACCGCTGCGCCGCTGCCACCCGCGCTGCCACCAGATCAAGCAGGGCTGGATGCTGGCCAATCGGCGGTGTCAACAGCAGCTTCAGGTGCGGCCAGCGAGCTTGAACCTGCTCCAGGGCAGCCGGCAAGTCCTCCTCCACATGGGATCCCCCGCCCATAAACAGCGACAGCAGCACCACCGGCCCCTCCAGGCGGGCTGTCAGGTGTCTGTGAATCTGCTCCGCCAGGCTCAGAGGCTGACCTTCCAACTGGGCCAGCTCCACCGGTTGAGGAGCCAGCCGCTGCCGCACCCGGGCCAGCAAATCCGCCGCCGCTTGCTGGTATTCGGGATCCCGGCTGCCGTGACAAACCAAAAACACCAGCGGGGCTGAGGACATGGCAGCAGTCAGGGATCCAGACGCAACTGTTCTATTTTGCTACTTGGAAAGGTTCCGGCAACGTCTCGCGCCGCATCTGCGCGTATGATTTGATAAAGTACACACCTCCTTTTCAGACTCGTCGGCCCTTTCCCAGGATTTCATGTCATTTGAGAATCGTTCTACCACCCCCGAACTGTTGATCCATGTCTTGCGGGAGGGGTTGACCGAATCCATCCATCATTGCCAAGCGGTCGTGGCCGATAGCCGCGGGCGATCCCTGGCCATGGCCGGCAAGAGCACCACCCCTGTTTTTGCCCGTTCTGCGCTCAAACCCTTCCAAGCGCTGGCCATGCTCTCCACCGGCATCCGCGAGCGCTATCGCCTCAGCGAGAAAGACATCGCCATTATGTGCGCCTCCCATCAGGGCACCACGGCCCATGCGCGGCAGGTGTTCAGCATGCTCTGGCGGGCCGATCTGTCTCCCGATTTGCTGGTCTGCCCCACCCCACCCGGCAAGCCCAGCCCCCTCTGCCACAACTGCTCCGGCAAACATGCCGGCATGCTCCTGGCCAGCCGCGCTCAGAACTGGACTCTGCAGGACTACGCCCAGCGGCAACACCCCGTCCAGGCCCTGGTGCGGGCCAAGTTGGCCGACTTGTTGCAAATGCCCTCAGAAGAGTTTTTGTTTGCTCGTGACGACTGTGGCGTGCCCACCTACCAGCTACAACTCAACCACCTGGCTTCCCTATATGCCCAACTGACCGCCGGCGAGCGGCCGGACTTGGAGGCCATCGCCCGCGCCATGACCCACCACCCCGAAATGGTGGCTGGTGAGGGATGTTTCGACACCGAATTGATGCGGGCCACCCAGGGAGAGTTGGTCAGCAAGTCCGGCGCCGAAGGGATCCAGTGCATCGGGCGCGTCGGAGAGGGGATGGGCCTGGCCATCAAGGTACAAGACGGGGCCGCGCGGGCCAAATATGCCCTGGCCCTGCACCTGCTGCAGCGCATGGGCTGGATCCAACCGGCTGCCGCCGAGATGCTGGGGGAACGCTTCCTCGCCGTCGGCCCCTACACCCGCCTGGAGGTGGAAGGGGAGCTGCGCATGCCTTGAGCAACCCAACGGGGGCTGAGTCTTGCATCTCATTCCCTGGCAGTGTTACCTTGTCGAAAAACTGGAAGAGCAATGATTGAGGAGGCTTTCAAAGCTCTCGACGGCGAGCTGGCCAGCTTGGTTGAGCTAACTAAGAAAGTGACGAAAGCGGTAGGCAGCGCTCAAGCTGCTAGCAGAAGGGGAGATCTCCAAGCAGTAAACCGCCAGGTGGAAAGCTGCGGCTCTGCCTTGAACACAGCTCTCTCCCAAGCGGAGCTGGTGAGGCGAGCTCTTGAACAAGCCCAGCAAGTTTTGTCCACCCCCTCCCTCGAAGACCTGGCCCGCGAAGTGGGGGAACGGGTAGGCCAGCCCTGGCTTCCTACCGAGAATCCCAACATTTTTGTGGCCTTTCCTGTCTCAGTGCACTTTGCCAGAGAGCGGATACGTATTGACCGCAAGATTTTCCGATCCCAGCGGCCCAGTGCTATTGCTGAAGCAATCAAGCGAGCAAGAGGCGGCAAGAGCAAAGAGACTGATCCCCAGGCTGTCCTTCAGCTCATTTGGAAGGCGGCAAGAATTGCGGCAGGCTACCTGAGAAAGTGTGTGGAGCAGCTACCTAACTCCATAAGCGTAGCTGCGCGAGATGTCTTTGAGGTTCTCCACCTCAATAACTCAGACTACACAGAAGTAGAATTTACCCGACATCTTTACCTTCTAGATCGAAGCCCAATCAACAATGTGGATGGCTATCGCTTGATCTTCTCTGCATCTACAGGCACTCGCTCAGGTCGCTGCTATCGCATTCGCGATGAACGCGGTGAGGAACATATTTACTATCTTTTGGAGTTTGAGCGTCTATGAGTGGGGAAACCCATAGTTGTCTACAGCTTGATTTATGGCTGCGTTGTCTTGAGAAAGACTACCTGAGATCCTTCATACCTGAGGGCGGTGCAACCGTCAAGCTAGCTGTCGTCCCAAGAGATTCCTACTCCCGCCTCTACAAATCTCTTCGGGAAAAGCTATCCCCTCCTTCTTTTCAGCTTTTTGATCTAACCGAAGAGTGCATCAATCTACATTCAATTGAGAATTTTTGGTTTGCCCTTGCTCAGAGGGTAGACTGGGAATCTTTTGCCAGAGAACTGCGCTATAGCATTCTCAAAAAAGTTGGATATCCCCTCAGCTCAGAACCTCAGGACTGTACTTTAGAGGAACTGGCAGAGTTTTACCAAGTCGAGGCCCGCGAGATTAACATACAGTTCCAGCGAGAAATCAAGAGGCTGATTTTTCAGGACTACTCTCTGGCTCTCGACTTTCGCAAGGCTATTTCCCGTCTTATCTACGAGCCTCTCCAAAGTCCAGGCACTCTAGAAGGTTTGTGCCTTGCGGTTCAGGAGTGGCTCAAAGGCACGCTGAAATCTATTAGTCAAGTGCGTGGAGCAGCTATTTTTCGAAGGATTGATAGGACAAACTCCAGAGAGATCCTACTTTCTTTTCTGAGACTTTTTACACGCCAGTTCGGTTCTACGGCAATCCTTGTCAGTCTGTTTCATTACTACGAGCGAAGAGAAAGTGGACGTCCAATCTTTACCCGTAGGCAAATCATCGATCTCTATGAAACCTTGCGAGAGTTTATCGATGCAGAGAGTAAGCTTGAGAAAACAGCCATAATCTTCATGGCCCCTCCAGAGTTCATTGAATCAGAACTTTTGTCCTACCATAAGTACCGAGCCTTGCAAACTCGAATCCAGAACGAGGTATATTCCTCCAAGTATCCCAATCCTTGTACAACTATGGTTCAACTTCAATGAGCGCATCACTTGTAGCCCGACGAGCGATTGAAGCGCTGCGAAACGGTGTTCCCAATCCATTTGCAGTTGCAGAACTTGGCTCCTGGCAACAAGAGGTCGAAGAGAAGTTTTGGGAATTATGCAACGCCCCCAGCTTAGAGCCTGGGGGGATGCTCGTGAAGGGGGACTTCGGAACTGGTAAGTCTCATCTTCTACTAACTCTGCAGGAAAAAGCAAAGAAGCAGGGTTTTGCCACCTCGCTGGTTGTCATCTCTAAAGAGCTGCCTCTTGGCAATCCTAGTCGCCTAATTCCCCGCATTCTTGCCGAAATCGAACTCCCTGACATGGCTGAGCGCGGGCTTCAAGGCATTGCAGCTCGTCTGCAGTACAAACAGCCTTCTTTCCAGGAGTTCCAGCTTTCGGTTAACCAATGGCGATTTGGAGAGGGCTGGTGGCCGGCTACTCTAGCTTTACACCAAAGGCTAGAGGGTGACGACGAGAAGTTAGACGCTATTGTCCGCTTTTGGGCTGGTGAACCTACCTTGAGGCTGTCAGAGGTGCGGCAGAGACTTCGGGATCACGGCCTGGCAGGGGCTTACTCCGTCAGCAAGCTACCTCCTGCGGAAAGTCTGCACTGGCAGCGCCTGGCTTTCTCTGCTCAGCTATGTCGGGCCATAGGGCTCAGGGGCTTGGTGGTTTTGGTGGATGAGATCGAGCTGATTGCACAGTACAGCATCCTGCAGCGGGTCAAGTCCTACCGCGTTCTTGGCCACTTGTTTGGCAAGGAAACTTTACCTGAAGAACTAAAAGCAGCTCCGCTAATTCTAGCGGGAGCAGTAACCCGCGACTTTGAGCAGTCTATCTTGCAGGAAAAAGGGGATCGGGAGAAGGCACCTGAGATGGCGCGCCAGAAGCATATTTCTGAAGAAGCTGTAAAAGCGGGCATGGAGGCCATTCAGCAAGCTATCCCCCTCCGTTCCTGTTCGGAAGCTCAGGAGGCCATTCAAGCGATGTTGCACAAGGTGGCGGATCTCTACCAGAAGGCCTACCCTGATTGGGTACGGCCATCACTGTCTGAGCTCCCTCCTCTTTACGGCACAACTACCGTGCGGTCAATTATTCGCCGTTGGATTACTGAGTGGGATGTGCGCCGGTACTACAACCCCACTGGTACAGTTCAGATTGAGGAAGACAAAGCGACTGGACACACCCCTACGGAAGAGATCCAAGAACTGGAAGAGGAAGCTTAAGCAAGCCTAGGTGCTCCTCAAAGTTTTCTGAGTTTAGCTTAATCGGCGGGAAGCCCCGCACTGTATGGGTGAATTGTGTTGACTCAAGAGCCAATCAGTGTCGGGATGAAAGCCGTTCGTGCTTCAGTTGAAGAGATTGAGTTAAATCTCTGGAGAGCATGACTCTAGTCAATGATATGCTGGACTATACTGAAAATAATGCCCAGTATGTTCAGTATGGCTGCTTGGTATGGCTAGGTATGTAAAACCGAGAGAAGCGGCGGATTATTTTGGGGTGTGCCTCCACACCTTGAGGCGATGGGAACAGAAGGGCTGGATCCATGCAGTACGTACACCATCCGGTAGGGCAAGAAGGTACGACCTCGACAGTTACATCAGAGCACCCAAGAAGGATAAACGAGTCGTTTTGTACGCCCGAGTCAAAAGTCGAGGGCAGAAGCCAGACTTGGAGAGACAGATTGC
>NZ_AXUW01000001.1:1397864-1437131 GCF_002760415.1 Synechococcus sp. 65AY6A5 | reverse complement strand
CGTCAGCGTCGCGTAGTGACAACGGAAACGGACAGAATGCTATCGCTTCACCGCTGAGCAGTAATGCTCAGCAGTGTTCAGCGTAAATGTATCAGCTTCCCTGACTGGTTTCCGCCGTGGGTTGCACGGTGGCAGCATGCTGAGACAAGTCAGTGAAGCGTGAAGCCGGTACGCTATCGGTTCGCGCAGCGTGGCGTCACCCATGTTTGAGGGTCGGGAGTCATCCCCCACCTAGTTTGCAGGAACTGCTCAACGCTGAAAGGGATTTTGGTAGGGGTTGGGGTTCTGGCCCTTGTTGCGGTACTTGGGATTGATGGTCAAGGTGCCGGATCCCAGGCCCCGCTGCGCCAGAAACTCCAGGTTGCGGCGGCGCATGGTGGTGTCGTAGTCGTTCTTGACGCGATCTTCCAGGATGGCCACCTGCTGCAACGCGCTCAGCAAAATGGCAGCCGCCTGTTCGGAGGTGTAGCCATTTTGGGAGGCGTAGCGCACGGCAAACTCGTCGGCTGCCACCTGGGCCTTCTGGCCTTTCTCTGCTTTGCGCAAAAGAAACACCGCCGACGCCGCCAAGCCGGCTGCCAAGCCCACGCCCAGGTTATCCCCCATCTGCAACTCCACCAAAATGCCCATGCTGCCGGCCCCGATCAGCGCGGGATACAGCAACAGGGCCGACCAGTTATCCCCCAAGGCCAGCTCGGTGGCCATCACCGCTTCCCGCAAAAAGTAGATCTTTTGTTGGTCAGGGCTCAGCTTCTGCCAGCGGCTGAGGTCAATGGCGAAGCGGGTGTACTTCTGCCAGGGGAAGCGCCAGAGCGGCTGCACAACCCGAGATTGGTCAGGGGTGCCGATCTCGATCTGCACCTCGGGGCGGATCTCCACCGGGAGAAACTGGATCAGGCGATCGAACTCAGAGATAGTGTACATACTGGCACGGCAGAGTCGCGGCTGGAGATGGAGATCATCCCCATAGTAAGGGATCCTAGCTTTTTCTGCAGACTGGTTCCAAGAGAGGCTGTGGCGATGGGATGGCGAGAGCCGGGATCGCTCTGCACCAATCCTTATCATCAACCAGGGATCCCCCCGACTTTGTATCGGCTCTCTATCGGTAATTGACAAATTGGAGCGCCACCGGGTAATCCTGCTGCTTGAGCATTTGAATGACCGCCTGCAGCTCATCTTTGTCTTTGCCGGAAACCCGCACCAGATCCCCTTGAATGGAGGGCTGCACTTTTTTGAAGTTGTCGCGGATTTGTTTGGCAATCTGCTTGGCCAGCGCCGCATCGATGCCCTTTTTCAGCCGAACCACCTGGCGCACCCGGTTGCCGCCGGCACTCTCCGGAGGTTGAAAGTCGAAGATCTTTAGGGAGAGGCCCCGCTTGGCCGCCTTGGTGAGGAGGAGATCGCGAATGGAGTTGAGAGCCATCTCGCTGGCGGTGGTGATGGTCAGGGATCCCTCCTCCAGCTCGATTTCTGTCTGAGTATCCTTGAGGTCATAGCGCTGTTTGATCTCCCGCCGGGCTTGATCCACGGCATTCACCAGTTCCTGCCGGTCGAAGTCGCTGACGATATCGAATGAGTAGGTAGAGGCCATAAACTGTATCTTCGCTACCGCTCCGTATCTTAAGCCCTCAGGCCAAGCAGGGATCCCCAACCCCCAAAGAAGCTACAACAGGTAAAGGGATCCCAGTCCAGATTTGCGGAGAAGCAGGATGGCCGATGTTGTTTTAATTACAGGCGCTTCCGAAGGCATCGGCAGGGCCACGGCCTTTACCTTTGCCCGTGGCGGCTACCGCTTGGCGCTGGCTGCCCGTACCGCCGAAACCCTGAGACAAACCGCCATCGAGCTGGAGCAAAGCCTAAACGCCGAGGTCTTGGCCGTTCCCACCGATGTCACGCAGCCAGAACAGGTGCAAAACCTGGTGGAGAGAACCCTAGAACGCTATGGCCGCATCGATTGCCTGATCAACAACGCCGGCATCTGCCTGAAGGGCCCTTTTTTGCAAACCACCCTGGAACACTGGCAGGCGCTGATGGCGGTCAATTTTTGGGGCTACCTGTACACCATCCGGGCCGTGCTCCCCGATATGCTGAAGCGCAAAAAAGGTCAGATCATCAACGTGGGATCGGTCGGCGGCAAGATGCCCCTGCCCCAAATGAGCGCCTATTGTGCCAGCAAGTACGCGGTCAGTGGGCTGACGGAGGCGCTGCGGCTGGAACTGCAACCCCACGGGATCCAGGTGATCGGCGTCCATCCGGGCATTGTCAGCAGCAATTTTCTCAAGCGAGCCATTTTTTTGGATGAGGGGGGGCCGGAGTCCTCTCCCGATGGCCAATCGCAAGCCTCAGGTGGGAAAGCCCGCGAGCAAATGCAACAGGCGCTGGAGAGTTTTTGGGCCAGCCGGCCAGAAGAAGTGGCCGCAGCCATTTGGGACGCCGCTCGCCAGTCCAAGTCGGAGGTGGTGGTGGGCATGGCCCAATGGGCAGTAGGAGCCTATGCCCTTTTCCCAGAGCTGGTGGGCCCGCTGCTGCAAAGGGCCGCTGGCCGACCTTGAGATTTGGCAGGTCATCTTAGGCGATTCTGCAGCTCTGCCAATTCTGGAGTCGAGCTTCTATTCTATAGTATGGTGCTAAGGTTAGATTCGGGCAGTTGCAGCGGAAGGGATTATGGTTGATTCTGCGCCTTCTCCTCCGAGTGCTCAGCAGCACATCTTGGTCGTGGAGGATCGAGATGGCCGCCGCAGCCAGGTGCTGACCTCTGCGAAATACTTCATTGGTCGCGACCTGGCCAACGACATCTGCCTTAACTCCCAGTACGCCTCCCGCTACCACGCCATGCTGCTGCGCGTTCCTGCTGAGAAGGAGGGAGAGTACTACTACCGCATTCTCGATGGCGATCTGGAGGGTAGGCCCAGCACCAACGGCCTGCTGATCAACGGCCAGAAAATTTCTACCCACCAACTTAAGTCGGGGGATGTCATCAGCTTTGGTCCGGACGCCAAGGCCACCTACATCGTCAAGACCTCCTAGTTCGAGCTGGGTTGGCCTCCCTCTGGAAAGCGCAATTGCTGTCGAATTAGCAGCAGCAAGGCCAGCACCAGCGCCACTTCTGAGAGCAAGGTGGCCGAAGCCGCCCCTCGCCAACCCCACCTCGGGATCCAAACCGCATTCAAAAGCCCGTTGAGCCCCAGAGCCAGCAGTTGCAGGCGGCTGCGGGGCTTTTGCAACCCTGACCCGGTGAGCAGGTGAGACAGCAGCAGGTGGATCCCCTCCAGCAAGATCACCGGGCTAAGCCAGCGCAAGATGAGGGCCGTCTCTTGGTAAGCCGACCCCAGCACCCAAGGGATCCCGTAAGAGCCCAATGCCACCCCCAAGGCGGCCAAACTGCCGTAGCCCGCCACCCAAGGGGAAAGGTGCCAGGCGTAGCGGCAGCCCTGCGGCAGGCTTTTCTGTCCTTGGCGGCACAGCTCGGCAAAGTGGCTGGTGAGCAGAGCGATCATCGGCGTTTGCGAAAAGTTGATCACCCGGTAGGCAGCGCTGTAGAGCCCCCCCGCTGCTGCCGAGGCCAGGCGGGGCAAAAGCAGCTTGTCCAGGTCGGTGAAGGTTTTGGCCGCCGCCAGCCCCACGGCAAAGTCCCAGCCCGCCACCAGCCGTTCCCCCAGATCTCTCCAGACCAGGGGGGGAGAAGGCTTGCTCCACCGCCCCATCCCCCGCGCCATCAGCAGCAGCACCGCCAGCACCATCAGCCCGTAGAGAATGGCCCATTGGGTTAGGGATCCCCAGCCCAAGGCCACCGCCAGCAGCACAGCCCCCAATCGCCCCAGCGCCATGCCGGTGTCGATGAGGGCCACGCCGGCAACTTGCTCTTGCCCAATCAGGATCCCTCGGTACACCTCAGGAATGGCGATAAACAGCAGGTCGCTGGCCAGCAGGATCCCTACCAGCAGGGGAGAAGTCTCCGCCAGCCAGAGGCTCAGGAGGGGCGCCAACAGCAGCGCCATCCCGCCGCAGCCCAGTCCGGCCAGCCACAGGCTGGGACTGATCTCCGGGGCAGCCGCGGCAGATCTCCGGTTGCTTAGGCGCTGGATCAGCAATTCCGATTGGCCCCAGTAGCCAAAGGGGGCAGCTAGGTTGCTGCAGGCCAAAATCGCGGAGAACACTCCAAAAGCTTCCGGCCCCAACAGCCGCGCCAGCAGGATGAAATAGGCCCCGGACAACCCCAGGCGCAGGCCATTGCCCACCATCAGCCAGGCAGCCTGGCGCAGCCGTTGTCGTTGCCCTGCCCTATCCACGCGGCCCTCCTGGACGAAGCTTGCCGCAGCCGGGGATACTGGAGGGAGGCCGAGACGGCCCGCCCAGACGTGTGACGTTGTGCGCTGGGTGGATGAGTTGCAACTTTTGCAGCAATTCTTCATGGCCAAACTTTACCCTGTTGGCGGCCCCGCCTCATCGGCGGGACGGGATCCGAAGACCCTGTTTTCTCTCCACTCCAGGCCCCCCGACCCGCGCCGCGTCCTTCCCCCGCCGCCCAGGAGCCCTCGCTGGCTGGGATCCCCGCCAGCCAAAGCGGTGGGCCAGGGCTACCGAGCTGTTGTCTTGCTCCTGCTGGCCAGCGTGTTGCTGTTTGGAGGGCTGGGATCCCGCCTGGCCTACCTGCAACTGGTGCGCACCCAGTATTACCGCCAGTTGGCCGATACCAACCGCATTCGTCTCTTGCCCCAGCCGCCGGAACGGGGGCGCATTGTGGATCGCAACGGCGTGTTGTTGGCGGGCAGCCAGCTCTCCCACTCGGTCTTCCTGTGGCCGCTGGTGCAATCGCGGCAGGGCTGGCAGGAGACGATCCCCAAGCTGGCCCGGTCCTTGAACATGGCTCCCGAAGAGATTGCCCAAAAACTGGAGCGGGCGGGCTATCGCTCCCCGTTTCCGGTGCGCATCCTGCGCAACGCCAGCCCCCAGGTGGTCACTCAACTGGAAGAGATGAGCCGCGAGCTGCCGGGGGTGATGGTGGAGGCAGAGACGGTGCGGTTTTATCCCCATGGCGACCTGGCCGCCCACCTGCTGGGCTATACCGGCGAGATCTCGCAGGAACAACTGCGGGCCGATCCCAGCTATCGCCTGGGGGATATCGTCGGCCTGATGGGCGTGGAGGAATTGTTCGAGAGCCATCTGCGCGGCCAATGGGGCGGGCGCCAGGTGGAGGTAGACGCCATGGGAGAAGTGCTGCGGGTGCTGGGAGAGCAAGCGCCTCGACCGGGCAACACCCTGCAGCTGACTTTGGATGTACGCCTGCAGCAGGCAGCGGAGCAGGCCCTGGGCCAGCAGAAAGGAGCAGTGGTCGCCATGGATCCCCGCGACGGCTCGATCCTGGCCATGGCCAGCTATCCCACCTTTGATCCCAACCTCTTTTCCAGCCGCATCACCCAAGCCCAGTGGGAGAGCCTGCAACAGCGGGACTTCCCCTTCCTCAACCGCGCCCTGCGGCCCTATCCCCCCGCCAGCACCTACAAAATCATCACCACCGCCGCCGGGATCGAGTCGGGAGCCTTTCCCCCGGATACGGTGCTGCAGACCGGCCCCTACATCCAGGTGGGCGGGTGGAGGTTCTGGGACTGGAACCGGGCCGGTTTCGGGCGGCTGAACTACCGCCAGGCGATGGCCTACAGCAGCGACACCTTCTTCTACCAAATTGCCCTGGGCACCAAGGCCGCCCCCCTGCAAGAATGGTCGCGCCGCTTCGGGCTGGGGCAATTGACCGGGATCGGCCTCAAAGGGGAAGCTGCTGGGCTGGTGCCCGACGCCGAGTGGAAACAGCGCCACTGGCGCGAGCCCTGGTACGTGGGCGATACGGTCAACATGTCCATCGGCCAGGGATTTATCACCGCCACGCCGCTGCAGATGGCGGTGGTAACAGCAGCGGTGGCCAACGGCGGCTGGCGGGTTCGCCCCTTGCTCTCGCAGCAGGTGATCCCGGAAAGCCCCGTGCCCCTGCGGCAGAAGGTGGGTCTTTCCCCCGCCACGCTGGAGATCCTGCAGCAGGGGTTGCGGGATGTGGTGGTCTACGGCACCGGCGGCAACGCCAACCTGGGGCCGGGCTTTCCCCCCACCGCCGGCAAAACCGGCACCGCCGAGGATCCGCCGCGGCGCTCCCACGCCTGGTTTGTCGGCTATGCCCCCTACGACCGGCCCGAATTGGTAGTCGTGGTCTTTCTGGAAAACAGTGGCGGCGGGGGTGGATCCCGGGCCGCCCCGATCTTCCGCGAGGTGATGCGGGCCTACTTCCAACGTGACTCGTGAGGCCCTGGGCGCGACTTGCCCCGGCATTCGAGGGGAGTGGATATTAGGATTATCGGTTGATCTCTCTTTGTTCCCAAAAAATTCCACTCAGCCCCCCTAAAATCCCTTCTCCAACCGGCTTCTGCCCTAACTTGGCTGTAGAATATGTCAGTGATTTGGAGCCAAACTGCCACAATCCTGCCATTCGCGCCAGCGGCGCCTTGGCGCAGTGCAGGGCAAGCCCCGCTCCTAAAAACTGAGAACACTCTGGGCCGTGGTTGCTTCGCAGCACCTCGCAAGTACGCGGCCAGAGTCTGTTTTAACCCTATTGCCTAACTCACGAGGAGATCAGGATGAACAAGGCAGAGCTTGTGGATGCCGTCGCTCATCGCGCCAACGTAACCAAAAAAGAAGCTGAAGCTGTCCTGACGGCGGCGCTGGAGATCATTGTCGAAGAGGTCGCATCCCGCGATGAAAACGGTGAACCCAAAGGAAAGGTGACCCTGGTGGGCTTCGGCTCCTTTGAGGCCCGCAAGCGCAAACAACGGGAAGGTCGCAACCCGAAGACCAACGAGAAGATGGTGATCCCAGCCAGCATTGTCCCGACTTTCACTGCAGGCAAAACTTTCCGCGATGCGGTGGCAGGTGGCCACAAGTCTTCGGGAGTTTGACGGGATCCCAGCCGTTCGCGCTCCTCAGGCGGAGTTCTCTCAGCGAACCTGGGCTTTGGGATGGACAGGCGTGCAACGGCCTCAGCATGGTGGCAATCGCGCTTGGGGGGCAGCCATTGCCGGCTGCCCTGCCGAGGCTATTTTGGATTTTTCGGCCAGCCTCAACCCCCTGGGTCCGCCGCAGTCGGTTTTGCAAGCTCTGGCTCGGGCCCTGTCGGCGTCGGATCCAGTTGCGATTAGCCGCTATCCGGATCCCGACTACCGCGAGCTGCGGGCCTGTTTGGCGCAGCGCTGGGCGGTCGATCCGGAGTGGATCTTCGTGGGCAACGGGGCGGCGGAATTGCTCACCTGGGCGGCCCGCGATGCCCAGGGACGGGAGGTTTGGCTGCCCCGGCCGGCTTTTGGGGACTATGAGCGGGCCCTGCGGGCGGCGGGTGTAACCCTCAGGGGTTTGGATCTTTTGCCCTCTCAGGGATCCCCCCCCTTGGCCTTGCTGCAGAAAGAGATCCGGGCGGACAAGACAGGCCGGGTGCTCTGGCTAAACAATCCTCACAACCCGACGGGCCGGCTTTTCCTCCGGCAAGACATCTTGCCCCTTCTGCCCCAGTTCGAGCAGGTGGTGGTGGATGAGGCTTTTATGGACTTTTTGCCAGGAGACGCCCCGCAGGAGCTGCCCCCTCTGGACGCCAGCTCAGAGGTGGGAGAGCTGCCCCGCAGCCAGACTTTGATCCCTCACCTGGAGGCCCACCCCAACACCATCGTCATCCGTTCGCTGACCAAGTTCTTTACCTTGCCCGGCTTGCGCATCGGCTTTGCTGTGGGGCATCCGGATCACTGGCGGCGCTGGCGGCAGTGGCGGGATCCCTGGAGCGTCAACGGATTGGCGGCGGTGGCGGCGGCGGCGGCTCTGGCAGATGAAGACTTTCGCCGGCGCACCCTGGCCTGGCTGCCTACGGCGCGGGAGCATTTGCTGAGAGGTCTACAGGGGCTACCCGGCTGGGATCCCTGGCCCGGCCAAGCCAACTTTGTGCTGGTGCGCTGCCCTGGCTCCGCTACGCAGATTCAAGAAAAGCTGTTGCGGCAGCACCGCATCCTGGTGCGGGATTGCCTGAGCTTTCCAGAGCTGGGGGATCGCTATCTGCGCATTGGCCTAAGAACCCTGCCGGAGCAGGAGCAGTTGCTATCGGCCTGTCGAGAGATCTTGGAAAATAGCTAGAGAGCTTCTTTCTGGCGAGAGGGATTATGGTTGAGGTGGTGACTCCCCTTTGGCGGGAGTGCGAGGCCTCTATCGTGAAGGGGGTGGCCCACCACAGCGATCTGGAACTGCTGCGAGCCTTTCAACGGCAGCCGCAGGCGGCGCGCTACTTCATCGCCCTGTTTTGCCGCTACTGCGCCTGGGTGGATGGGATCCTGGCCGAGCATCTGCCCCCGGAGCAGCGGGCTGCTTGGCGAGAGGAGGTTTGGCTGCGCCTGTATGCGCGCCTTCAGCATCTCGATGTCCGCACGCTCCAGAGCGAGGGGGGCGGGGATCCGGTGCTGGCACCCTGGCTGGCGGCGCAAATCCGCGAGCTGATCTGGCCTTTTGCGGGGCGGTCTGACGGCGCTGCTGAGGGTGAGGCTGCCCCTCCTCAAACTGCGAGCGCTGGTGCAGCGAAGCCCCCTCTTTCGCCGGCATTGGCCTGTTACCTGAGCGCGGCTCTGGACAACTTGCCGGGAGATATGCGCTTTATTCTGCTGCTACGGGATCGGTTTGGTTGGTCGCCGGAGCGCATCGCTGCCCAGCTCAAAGCTGACAGGTACTACCTCGCCCCAGAGGAGGTGGATGCCATTGTTGCCTCCGCTCGCCAGCTCCTGCTTCAGCATCTGCCGGCAGATGTGCGCGCCCTCTATCTTGCGGCCAATCCCTAGAAGAAGGCCTTCGGCTTGTGGCATGGTAGTGATGGCTTGCCTTTGTCCCTGGGGTTGGCTCTGTGGTTAAGCGGTTCTCGGGTTCAGCACCGGATCGGTTCTGCTGGCTTCCTAGCTCTTAGTCTAGCGAGGGTGAGTTGCCTATGAGTTTTTCTCCACTTCCCTCAGATGCTACTCGACCCCTACCGAGGGCCCCGCAAGCCCAGCCGACTCCTCAACTGACGCTTCAGGAAGCGCTGAGCTGCTTGCATCTGGATGAGCTCAAGGAATTGGAGCGATTTCGCCTCTGGCAACGTTTGCAGCGCAGGCCATCTGTCCCCTTGCCGTGGGCAGATCCCCTTGGAAGCGATATCCCCGTGGAGCGCTCTTCACCTGTGCTGATGCAAGAAGTCGTGGAAGACTTGGAGGAGGAAGAAACGCCACGGCCGGCGGGGGTGCTCTCCCCTCTTTGGGTCTTGCTGGTGTGGGCCCTCTCCTGCGCGGGGATCGGCTTTGGGGTGCGCTGGCTGATCTGGCCGGAAGAGCTGTCGCTTCCCCAAACCGCTGTCCTGGCCCACAAGACGGAAAAAGGGATCCCTGCCCAGGTGGATTTGGCCCGGTTGCCCTTGCTTCCCCTGGAGCCGCTGCCAGGACAGGTAGGGGAAGAGTTCTATTCAGGTGGGCTGGATCCCAGTCAGTTGGCGCTAGGGTTGGCCAACACTCCCAATCTGGAGGAGCTGCGGGTCGATCCCCTTCAGGATGTCGCCAACTTGTTGGACAGCCTACAAACCAACTTGGCCGCGGCTGCACAGAAACCTGCTCCTTCCCGCCCGAAAACAGTGGAGAAAGTGGCAGCCAGCCTGGAGCGCCCCTCCCAGCCCAAAGTGGCCACTGTTTCAGAATCTTTGCTCACGGTGCCCCTGCACAGCAACGATCTCGATTCCTTGGGGCCTAACCGCGGCGAAGGAACTTTTTTGGTGCTGACCACCTACTCCGGAGAGGAAAGCTTGGCGCGAGCTCGGCAAGTTGCCAATGACGCTTTTGTAAGAGATGTGAACGGCCAGAAGTTCGTGCAGTTGGCAGCATTTGAACAACTGGAATATGCCCGCTACCACGCTGAAACTTTGAAGAACAAGGGCTTCAACGTCACCATTGCCGAGCAGTAGCTTTGGCCAGCGGTCGGCAGGATACCCGAAGGTTAGTTACAGCCATTCATTGACAAGTAGCAGTGGAGCAGTGAGATGCCTAGTCCCCCTCTCCCAAAGGGAGAGGGTCTGGGGGTGAGGGCCTTTGGCAGAGCGGAACGGTCGGCAGCCCCCTCCAAACCGATGCAATCCCCTCCCCCTTCCCTTTTTTGCAACCTGACCTAGCTTTTGTAATAGGCAGTGCCTTTGTTGACAAAGTCCAACGTGTAGGCGGCTTGGTAGTTAATGGTTGGCTCAAAGACACCCGCCACTGTCATGCTCTCGAAGAAGCTTTGCCAACGCTCGTGGGTCATGGCGCCAATGCCCTTTTCCAGGGCATCGCCAGACAAAATGATGCCGTACTCCTTCAGCTTCCCAAAGCTGTAGGCCAACTGCTCATCAGTCATCTCCGGGTTATCCTGCTTGATGAGGCGGTAGGCGGGGCGGGGATCCTCCAAAAAGCTGTACCAGCCCTTGATAGAAGCATCCACAAACCGCTGCACCAAGTCAGGCTTGCTTTCCACCAGTTGGCGCCGCGTCTCGATGGTGGTGGCATAGGGGTTGTAGCCGTAGTCGGCCAGGAGGAAGACCACTGGCTTAAAGCCTCCTTGTTTTTCAATGGCAAAAGGCTCAGAGGTGAGATACCCCTGCTGGGCCGAGCTGGGATCGGCCAAGAAGGGGCCAGGGTTGAAGTTGTAGGGGCGGGTTTGGTCGTCAGTAAAGCCGTACTTGGCTTTCAGGAAGGGCCAGTAGGTGGTAAAGGCCCCCTTGGATACGAAAATGGGTCGGCCCTTGAGCTCCTCCAGGCGCTGGGTGCCGGGATGGGCGAGGAGAACCTGGGGGTCTTTTTGGAAAATAGCCGCCACGCAGATAAGCGGGATCCCTTCCCGCACAGCGTTGATGACCCCTGCGCTTCCCCCCATGGCAAAGTCGGCGGCTCGGCCAGCCAAAATCTGGGTGATGTTGACGCCAGGGCCACCCATTTTGATGGTGACGTCTAGCCCATACTCGCGGTAAATGCCTGTGGCCACCGCCTGATAAAAGCCGCCATGCTCGGCCTGGGCATACCAGTTGGTAGCATAGGAAACTCGCTCGAGCTTGGATCTCTGGGCCACTATCAGAGTGGGGGAAGCCCGTCGTTGAGCCTGAGCCCCTGCTGCGGCCAGCCAACTGCCTCCAAGAGCGGCAGCTCCTGCTTTGAGCAGCTGACGACGGCTGAAGGTGCCGCCCTTGGGTCTAGAGGATCCAACCGAGGCCATAGGTAACTAAAGCGAAAGATGACGCAAGCATTATACATCCCGGAGGAGACCCTGTGTGCCTGGCTACAAGAAGATCTCGGCCACGGCGATCTCACCAGCGAGCTGACCCTGCCCCCCAGCGTTGAGGGGGAGGCGGTGATCCTGGCCAAGGAGCCAGGGATCCTAGCTGGCCTGGAAATTGCCAGGCGGGTTTTCCGGCTGGTGGATCCCCAGCTAGCGTTCGCCTCCCAGGTAGAGGAGGGAGCCTCTGTTGTCGCTGGCCAGGAGGTAGTCCAGATCAAGGGATCCCTGCGGGGCATTCTGGCGGCAGAACGGCTGGCGCTGAACCTTCTCCAAAGGCTTTCCGGCATTGCCACCCTCACCCGCACCTACGTAGAGGCGCTGCGGGGAACCTCAACCCAGCTTCTGGACACCCGCAAAACTACCCCCGGCTTGCGCGCCCTGGAGAAATACGCCGTGCGGGTAGGGGGCGGCAAAAACCACCGCTTTGGCCTCTTCGACGGCATCTTGATTAAGGAAAACCACATTCGCGGTGCCGGCGGCATCTTGGCAGCCGTCCAGCGGGCCAAAGCAGGTGCCCCCCACCACCTCAAGGTCGAGGTTGAGGTGCGCAACCTCCAAGAGCTGGAGGAGGCTTTGGCGGCAGGCGCCGATCTCATCCTTCTCGATAACTTCCCCTTGGAGCAGATCCGGGCTGCCGTTCAACGGGTAGGGGGGAAAGTTCCCCTAGAAGCCAGCGGCAACATGAACCTAGAGCGCGCCCGGCAAGCAGCTGAGGCAGGCGTGGATTACATCAGTGTGGGGGCCCTGACTCACTCAGCCAAGGCCTTGGATCTCTCCTTGCTCGTGGTGCGGCCCTGAGGTTTGCCCCAGGGAGCGCTGTTTCTAATGCTAGGCTAGGTAACGATCCCGCCTAAAGCAGGAAGGCCAGTTGCTGCCTGCTGGCAACTTCTCCTTAGCCCCGCACCAGTCCAGCTCTGCACCCGTGGCCGGCCCAGCCAAAACAGAAGGTTCACCATGACCCAAGAAACCCTTGTCCAGGAAATTGCTCGACTCAAGCAGGAAAGGCAGGCCGTTATCCTAGCCCACTCCTACCAACTCCCCGAGGTGCAGGAAGTGGCGGACTTTGTGGGAGACTCCCTGGGCCTGGCCCGCGAGGCCCAAAAGACAGATGCCCAGGTCATTGTCTTTGCTGGCGTCCACTTCATGGCCGAGACAGCGGCTATCCTCAACCCGGAAAAGACGGTGCTGCTGCCGGATCTGGAGGCGGGCTGCTCTCTGGCCGACAGCATCCGCCCAGAGGACGTTCTGCGCTGGAAGGAGGCCAACCCCGAGGGGCTGGTGGTGGCCTATGTCAACACGGCCGCCGAGATTAAAGCCATGGCCGATGTCTGCGTTACCAGCGCCAACGCTGTGCAGGTGGTGGCCAGCCTGCCGCCGGATCGCCCCATCTTCTTTGTGCCGGATATGTTCCTGGGGGCCTATGTAGCCCAGACAACGGGGAGGGAGTTGGATCTGTTCCCCGGCGAGTGCCACGTCCATGTGGGCATTCGCGAGGAGCACCTCAAGGCAATGGCAGAGAAGCACCCGGAGGCGGAGTTCCTCATCCACCCCGAGTGCAGTTGCGGCTCCAGTTGTCTATTTCTCAAGCCGGACGCCAAGCTCCTTTCTACCGAGGGGATGGTGCGTTATGCCAGAACTTCGGCCAGCCGCGAGTTTGTGGTTGCCACCGAAGTGGGCATTCTCCACCGGCTGCAAAAAGAGGCCCCCGATAAGACCTTTATCCCCGTCAAGGCGGACGCCGTCTGCGAGTATATGAAAAAAATTACCCTGGAGAAGATCTACCGCTCCCTAGTGGAGATGCGCTACGTGATCCAGGTGCCGGAGGCGGTGGCCGAAAAAGCCCGCAAGTCCATCCTGGCCATGCTGTCAGTGCCTGCTGGAGCCTAGAGGGAGCACCCTTGGCGAGGGTCTGTTTTGTCCAGTGTTGTCTACGTCTTTCCTAGCGGAAACAGACCTCTTGATCCTGGGGGCAGGGGTGGCAGGGATCTATGCAGCCCTGTGGGCGGAAGCAGAGGGAGCCAGAACCCTGGTGGTAAGCAAGGATCCCTTGCCTTCTGGATCCACTCCTTGGGCGCAGGGGGGGATAGCTTTTCCACTGGATGCAGCAGATGTGGAAGCCCACCTCCAGGACACCCTGCAAGCAGGCCGTGGCTTGGTAGAAGCAGAGGTGGCTCGCTCCATCTTGCAGGAAGCGCCCTTTCACCTGGAGAAGCTCTTGTCCTGGGGGCTCCCCTTCCATCCGGAGCCGGTGCGGGAAGGGGGACACTCGCGGGCGCGGATACGCCACCTGGGAGGGGATCGGAGCGGGCTGTGGCTCCTCAAGGGCTTGCTGGCCCGCCTGAGCAAGCCGCCTTTGCAGGGGTACACGGCCCTCAGTCTTTTGATGACCGAGGGGAGAGTGGCAGGGGTCTTGCTCCTGGGTCCTGAGGGACTGGTGCAGGTGAGGGCGGGGGCGGTTCTCCTGGCTACAGGCGGGTTTGGCAGCCTCTTCCCCCTCTCTACGGCGCCGCCGGGAGCTAGCGGCGATGGCATGGCCTTGGCCTGGCGGGCAGGGGCCATCCTAAGGGATCTGGAGTTTGTGCAGTTTCACCCCACCGTCCTGCCCAATGGAGCCCTGGTCAGTGAAGCTGCCCGAGGGGCAGGGGCCGTGCTCCTCAATGCCTGGGGGGAGCGCTTTATGCCTCGTTATGCGGAGCTGGAAGAGCTGGCGCCGCGGGATGTGGTGGCCCAGGCGGTGTTCTGGGAGCGGCAGCGGACGGGGGGAGTTTACCTTGACCTCCGGGCTGTGCCCCATCTGGAAGAGCGCTTTCCCACCGTGGTTGCCTCTGCCCGCGCTTTGAGGCTGGATCCCGGCAAGGATCCCCTACCGGTTGCTCCTGCTGCTCACTACGTCATGGGGGGGGTGCGAACGGATGCTTTTGGCCGCACTGGCCTGCCGGGCCTCTATGCTGCCGGGGAGGTGGCCTCCACAGGGTTGCACGGGGCAAACCGTTTGGCTTCCAACAGCCTTTTGGAAGGGCTGGTCATGGGCAAGCGAGCTGCTCTGGCTGCCCTGCGGGACCTCCAGGAGCCCCCCCTTCAGGTGCAGGCTCTACCTGTGCTGACAGCGCCGCCCTCTCTACTTCCCCAGCTCAGGCAGCAAGCAGAAGAAGCCCTGGGGGTGGTGCGGGAGGGAGAGCGGCTGCGGGCTTTTCTGGCTTTTGCGGAAGCCCTGCCCCTGGAGGAGAAGCCGTGGGCCAGTCGGGAAGAGGTCGAGGCCGGGAGTTTGCTGTTGCTGGCTCGCTGGGTAGCCCAGGGGGCTTTGCTGCGGGAGGAAAGCCGGGGATGCCATTTCCGCAGGGATTTCCCCCAAGAAAGGGAGCCTTTCCACACCGAAGTGTGGGGCTCTACGTTTAAGCAAGCGCCGCTGGATCTGGCGGCTGCCCCAGGGCGGGGCCCTGCCTAGGCGTTCCAGGCGTGGTGGAAAACCCCCGGCCTGTCGATGCGCTCAAAGGTGTGGGCCCCGAAGAAGTCCCGCTGGGCTTGGGTGAGGTTCTGGGGCAGCTCGGCGGTGCGGTAGCTGTCGTAGTAGGCCAGGGAGGCGCTGATGGCCGGGATCGGGATCCCCAAGGCTGCTGCAGTGGCCACCACTCGCCGCCAGGATCCCTGCCGTTCCTGGATGGCCCGCTTAAACTCCTCATCCAAAAGGAGGTTGACTAGCTCCGGATCCCTTTGGTAGGCCGACTGGATTTTGCCCAGGAGGCGGGCGCGGATGATACAGCCCCCCTTCCAAATGCGAGGGATCTCGCTGAAGGTGTACACATAGCCGTGGGCAACGGTGGCTTGCCTGAGCAGGGCCATCCCCTGGGCATAGGAGCAGATCTTGGAACAGTAGAGGGCGGCGCGCAGATCCTGAAGGAAGCTGTCGGGATCCCCTTCCAAGGTTGTTCCTGGCCCTGGCAACTGCTGGGAGGCGGCCACCCGTTCCTCTTTCATCGACGAGAGGATGCGAGCCTGCACTGCCGCCTCGATGGTGGGCACCGGCACCCCCAAATCCAGGGCGTCCTTGACCGTCCACAGGCCCGTGCCCTTCTGCCCCGCCTTGTCCAAAATGAGATCCACCAGCGGCCTGCCCGTCTCCGCATCCAGCGTCCCCAAGATCTTGGCGGTAATCTCAATCAGAAACGACTCCAGCTCCGTCTCGTTCCAGGCCTGGAAGATCTCCTGCATCTGGGGTGCCGAAAGCTTTAGCCCCCTGCGCATGAGGTCGTAGACCTCGGCAATGAGTTGCATGTCGCCGTACTCGATGCCGTTGTGCACCATCTTCACGTAGTGCCCGCCCCCTTTGGGCCCCAGGTAGGTGACACAGGGCCCGTCTGGCCCTTGGGCGGCAATTTTGGTGAGGATGGGCTCCAGTAAGTGGTAGGCTTCCAGACTGCCGCCAGGCATGAGGCTGGGGCCGTTGAGGGCGCCTTCTTCCCCGCCGCTCACCCCCATGCCGACAAAGTGGATCCCAGTAGGCTCCAGGGCCGCGGCGCGCCGGTCGGTGTCGCTGTAGAGAGAATTGCCCCCATCGATGAGGATGTCGCCCGGCTCCAGCAGCGGTTTGAGCTCGTCGATGAGAGCATCCACCGCTGGGCCTGCCTTGACCATGATCAAGATTTTACGGGGCCGCTCCATTTGTTGCACCAACTCCGGCAGGCTGTAGGCGGGGGTAATCTGTTTGCCCTGGGCTCGCCCTTGGATGAACTGCTCGGTTTTGGAGCGGGTGCGGTTATAGACGACAACTGGAAAGCCGTTGCGTTCGACGTTGAGGGCCAGGTTTTCCCCCATCACCGCCAGGCCGATCACCGCAAAGCTGGGCTTGCTCATGGCTGAGGTACGATCAATGCCTCACCCAATCTAAAGGTCAATCCGGCTGGCGAGGGTCAGGGATCCTGTTTTCTTTACCTTTGCCAGCTTTCAAGGACAGCCGAGACTTGCGCGAGTGGAAACTCCGGTTACGGGATGGGATCCCTCTGCCCGCTGGCACAACTGCCGCAGGGCCGCCCGATCCACATAGGCCTCGCTGAAGTCGGCGCCGGCAATCTGGGCCCCTTCCCAAACGGCCCGCGCGGCGATTGCTCCCCTAAGGTTGGCCCCTCGGAGGTCAGCACCCGCTAGGTTGGCCAGATCCAGCAGGCTGTTGCTGAGATCTGCCCCCGCCAGGTTGGCTCCTGCCAGGTTGGCCTTGGTGAAGGCCACGCCGGCCAGGTTGGCCCCCTGCAAGTCGGCGCCCTGCAGGTTGGCGCTGACAAAGCTACTGCCCCGCCAGTCCTGACCCGACAGATCCTGCCCCTGCAGATCGGCGTTGCTGAAGTTGAGACGGGTCTGGCCACCCGCCGGGGATCCCCACAGGCCCCACAGCAGCAGCGTTGCCCCCAGCAGGATCCCTAGAAGGATGCAAAGTGTTGACGGCATCTGGGATCCCCCCTTTAGTACCTCAGGACGCTTCAAAGGGCTCAACTCCTTCCGCAAGTTCTTATCAGAAAATCTAGGTCTAAAACCCTGCCCTCTAGGGCAGCTTTTCTTGGTTTTGGATGTAGGCCACTAAGAGTTGCAGAGGAGCACCCCCAACACTAGAAGCCAAGTAGCTGGGACTCCACAAGGCATTCTTGCCGCAAGGTTTAGGTAGTTTAGCTTGCCCGTACTTGCGACTCGAAACTCCCTTAAGCACATTCACCATTTGAGAGATAGACCACTTGGGCGGGTAGGCAATTAGAAGGCGGACGTGGTCTGCCTCGCCGTTAAACTCCAAGACCTCAAAGTCCATCTTTCGGGCAACACTCTTAAACGCCTCCGCAATCAAGTTCAAACTCTCTTGAGTGAATATCTTTCGCCTGGATTTGTGACAAACACCAAATGGGCCTGCAGGCTAGAAACACTGTTGCGGTCTCTCCTTAATTTCATGTGCTATCTTGGAAATGCCAACTTGACTCTAGCCCATGAAAGCTCGATACAGGTATAGGTTCTACCCCACAGACCAACAGCGGCAGAAGCTTGCCAAGTTGTTTGGCTGTGTCAGGTACGTCTGGAATGAAGCCTTAGCCCACTGCCAAGCCGTTGGGAAGTATCCAGGGTACAACGCTTTGGCCAAGCGCCTAACCGAGCTCAAGCAATCGATTCCGTGGTTGGGCGAAGTTTCAAGTGTTGCTTTACAGCAATCTCTCAGACATTTGGACAAAGCTTACCAGCGTTTCTTTGCCCAGGAAGGAGGTGCGCCGCAGCTCAAAAAGAAAGCAGCCAAGCAGTCAGCAACGCTAACTAGGGGAGCTTTTTCTATCAACGGTAAGCGGGTTTACTTGGCCAAGGTGGGAGCCATTAAGCCTATTTGGAGCCGACCTTTGCCGAGTACCCCTAGTTCCGTCACTGTAATTAAAGACACTGCCGAGCGTTACTTTGTCAGCTTTGTGGTGGAGACGGAACCTGTTAGCATCCCTGCTCGCTCACCCAGTATTGGAGTGGATTTGGGGATTAAGACCTTCGCCGCCACAAGCGATGGGGCCAAGTTCCCCAGTCCCAACTATAGGCCTCTGTACAACCGTATTGCCCAGCTGCAAAAGCAGCTTGCCAGGCGGGTGAAGGGATCCCATCGGTGGGAGCGAACCCGGCTGAGGATTGCCAAGCTGCACAACCGCATTGCCGACATGCGGCTCGACTTCCTGCACAAGTTGTCAACCCAGCTCACGGTCGAAAACCAAGTCGTGTGCTTGGAAGACCTCAACGTTAGCGGGATGTTGAAAAACCGTCGGTTGTCCAAGGCGATTAGTCAGCAGGGGTGGCATACCTTTCGGGCTCTCTGTGAGGGCAAAGGTGAGAAGTACCAGAGGGAAGTGCGCCTCATCGACCGGTGGGAGGCTACAAGCCAGTACTGTTCGGCTTGTGGCTGGCACTGGGGCAAGTTGGATTTGGCTACCCGTGTGGTGGTCTGTGACGGTTGCGGGGCAGTGCATGACAGGGATGTGAATGCCGCCAACAACCTAAAGCAAGTCGGGATGGGGCATCGCCCGACTCTAAAACGGACGTGGAGACTGCGTAAGACTGGCTAGCCAGCAGCAGTCTGTGAAGCGTCAAGAATCTCTCGCCTTTAGGCGAGGGGAGTATGTCAAGTCAACATGCTTTGGTATGAAAGTAGCTTACTTTGACTGCGCAGCGGGCATTGCCGGCGACATGTGCCTGGGGGCGCTGCTGGATTGCGGGGTGCCCCTGGAGTATCTCAACCAGCAGCTCCAGGCCTTGGGCATCGGGGGGGAATACAACCTGCAGGTGAGTCGCGTGCAGCGCTGTGGGCAGCCTGCCCTGCAGGCGGTGGTGGAGGTGCTGGACGGATCCCTGCCCCCTCGCTCCTGGTTGGAGATCCAGGCTTTGATTGCCGGATCCCGGCTGGCCCCCGCAGTCAAGGCCCGCAGCCTCAAGGTCTTTGAGAAGCTGGCCCAGGCGGAGGCAAAGGTTCACCAGGTGCCCCTGGAAACAGTGCATTTCCACGAGGTGGGGGCTGTCGATGCCCTGGTGGATATCGTCGGCACCTGTGTTGGCCTGGAGTGGCTACAGGTGGAGCGGGTGATCTCCTCTCCCCACCCCATTGGCGGCGGCTGGGTGGACACTGAGCACGGCAAGCTGGCCGTGCCGGTGCCGGCGGTGATTGAGCTGTGGGAAATGGGACGGGTGCCAGTGTTTAGCAATGGCGTAGAAGCCGAGCTGGTCACCCCCACCGGCGCGGCCTTGGCGGTGGCGCTGGCAGAAGCGTTTGGGCCCTGTCCGCCGCTGCGGTTGGAAAAAGTGGGGCGTGGGGCCGGCAGCCGCGAGCTGCCCATTCCCAACATCTTTCGTCTCTGGATTGGCCAGTCCCAGGGGGAAGAGCCGACCGAGATCGTCTCGGTGTTGCAAACTCAGATTGACGACCTCAACCCTCAAGTGATTGCCTATACCTGCGAGCAGTTGCTGGCCCTAGGTGCCTGGGACGTGTTTACCCAGCCCATCACCATGAAGCAAGGGCGGCCGGGAGTGTTACTGACGGTGATCTGCCCGCCGGAGCGGGTGCCGGAGTGCCAAGATCTCATCTTCCGGGAAACCACCACCCTGGGCATCCGCCACTCCCAGCAGCAGCGCACCGTCCTGGAGCGAAGGATCGAGCGGGTGGAAACCCCCTACGGCCTGGTGGACATCAAGGTGGCCTGCCGCCACGGCCACATCGTCAACGCCCAGCCGGAGTTTCGCGACTGTGTGGCCCGCGCCCAAGAGTTCCGCGTGCCGGTCCAGACGGTGTGGCTGGCAGCCCAAGCGGCCTGGCAAAAGCGGCTGCAGGGGGATCCCGCCTAAGAAGGTTGGGCCTTGGACAAGCGCATGCTCGTGCATAAGATCTGGCTGGATATAAGGATTTATGGAGCCAGATCGGAAATGTTCCAGAGTAGGCAACGGGGCTCTTCCTCAGATTCCCGATGGATTGGCTCCTGTTGGACAGAGATGCGGATCCCTGACCTGCTAGCCTGAAAAATATCAATACCCCGCGCTCTTGCCGACAACCGCAACCATGGAATCCCAAGCCGCCCAATTTAACTTCGACCGCCAACTCTGGGATCGCTTTATCAGCGTAGCGCAACCCTACTTCTACCCGCGGGTGCGCTACGGGGGCTGGATCTTCTTCGGCTTGCTAGCAGCATCCATGGTGTTTGTGGTTGCCCTCATGTTTTTTGTCGAGATTGGGGTAACCCTGGTTGGACAGGCTCTTTTTCCAGAGTTCTTCCGCACCCTAGCAGCAGGCTTGGTCGAGCAAACAGAGAGGAATTTAGCCTCGCCGGTGCTATGGGTGGCCGCAGCCAGTTTGGCCCTGAGCAGCCTGGCCTTTGGGCTGGTGTGGCGCCAGATTTGCCGCCGTTGGCTGCAATGGGTGCTGCTGACCTTTTTGCTGTTCCTGTCGCTAACGGTAAACCGGCTGAACGTGATGATCAGCTTTATCTTCCGGTTTATCGACACGGCTCTGCAGCAAAAAGAAGAGAGCACCTTCTGGCAATTTTTGATCATCTATGGCGTGCTGATCATCTCCGCCATCCCCATTTTGGTTATTTACCGATATACACGGCTAAAGCTGGCCCTGTTTTGGCGGGAATGGCTGACCGACTACTTTCTGGATCGCTACTTTGATCGGCGGGCCTACTACGAGCTGGATTCCAACGCCGCTAACACAGAGATCGATAACCCTGACCAGCGCATCTCGGAAGATGTACGCTCCTTTACCGGCACCACTCTTTCTTTTTTGTTGGATATTCTTGACTCCATCCTCACCCTCTACGCCTTTACTGGGATTCTCTACAGCATTTCCCGCCCCCTAGCGGTGGGGCTGGTTATCTATGCTACCATCGGCACCGGGATCGCCATTTTGGCCGGCCGCAAGCTGATTAAAATTAACTTCGATCAACTGCGCTACGAGGCCGACTTCCGCTACAGCCTAGTCCACGTGCGGGACAACGCCGAGTCCATTGCTTTTTACCAAGGGGAAGACCTGGAGCTGAGACAGATCTTGAACCGCTTTGCTGCCGCCTTGCGCAACTTTAATTTGCTGATCATCTGGCAGGCCATTATCGACATTTTTCAGTACGCCTATAACTATTTCACTCGCATTGTGCCCTACGTAATTGTGGCCCCCCTTTACTTTAGCGGCGTGCGCGATTTCGGCACCATTACCCAGGCTACCATCGCCTTTAGCCAGGTGCTGAGCGCCCTTTCGATTGTGGCCAACCAGATCCAGAGCATTTCCAGCTTTGCCGCCGGGATCAACCGCCTGGGATCCTTTTACGAAGCTTTGGAGAATCCTGCCCTGCGCCAGCTGCGCCCTCGAGAAAGTACCATCCAAACCCGCATTGCTCCCCAACTGGCCCTGCAGCAGGTGACTTTGCTAACGCCTAATTCGGAACGAACCCTGGTGCGGGATTTGTCCTTGACTTTAGAGGCGGGCCAACGGCTGCTGATTGTGGGAGCCAGCGGCAGCGGCAAGAGCTCCCTCCTGCGGGCCATTGCCGGCCTGTGGAACAACGGCCAGGGATCCATTGCCCGCCCCGATACCACCGAGATGCTCTTCCTGCCGCAAAAGCCCTACATGCTGCTGGGATCCCTGCGGGATCAACTGCTCTACCCGGGCCGCCGCCGGGATCTTAGCGACGCAGATCTCCTCCGGGTTTTGGCCCAGGTGAACCTGGCCGATTTGCCGGAGCGGGTGGGCGGCTTCGACGTGGAGAAAGATTGGGCTAGCACCCTCTCTTTGGGCGAACAGCAGCGCTTGGCCTTTGCCCGCATTTTGATTACTCAGCCCCGCTACGCCATTTTGGACGAGGCCACCAGCGCCCTGGATGTGGCCAACGAAAAGCTGCTCTACCTGCAACTGCAGCACCTCAACACCACCTACGTCAGTGTCGGCCACCGACCCACTCTCCTGGCCTACCACGATCTGGTCTTGGAGCTGCAGGGCAACGCTGCTTGGAAGCTCTGGTCGGCGGCAGACTACGGCGCCCGCCTGGCGCTGGCCGGCTAGAGATGCTGCCGCAGCTCTCAATCTGCGGCGGCACCCCTCACCCCCATCCCCTCTCCCTCTGGGAGAGGGGGGCAGGCTGTTCTAACCCCAACCCACAGAACTGGACGCGACCCAGGGGAGATGCTACCCTGTTTCACAGGTATTCCGACCGGATTACTGGAGAATCAGATGACTCCCTTTGCCGCCTCTGAGGCCAAGCGCTCCAAGGTGGAGCAGATCAAAGCAGATAGCCACTTCCTGCGGGATCCCTTGCAGCAGGAGTTGGCCCAAGACACCACCCACTTCAGCGAAGCGGCGGTGCAGGTGCTCAAGTTCCACGGTGTCTACCAGCAGGACGACCGGGATCTGCGGCAGCAGCGAAAGCAGGAGGGACTGGAGCGGGCCTACCAGATGATGCTGCGCACCCGCATTCCGGGGGGGCATGTGCCGCCACAGCTTTACTTGACCCTGGATCGGCTGGCGGAGGAGTACGGCAACGGCACTTTGCGGGCCACCACCCGGCAGACCTTTCAATTACACGGGATCCTGAAGAAAAATCTCAAGGCCACAGTGGCCAGCATTATTCGGCAGATGGGATCCACCCTGGCCGCCTGTGGAGATGTTAACCGCAACATCACGGCGCCGGCTGCCCCCTACAAGAACCGGCCTGCCTACCGCTATGCCCAGGAGTATGCCCGCAAGCTGGCGGATCTCTTGGCTCCGAAGACTTCTGCCTACTACGAGCTGTGGGTGGATGGGGAGGCGGTTCCCATCCCGCCGGTGGATCCGGAAGTCCGGGAAGCCGAGCAGTTTGTCGGCAATGGGGTAAGGCTGGAAGGGCCGGAGCCTCTGTATGGCCCAGTCTACTTGCCCCGCAAGTTCAAGACCGCCATCACCGTGGCTGGAGAGAACACGGTCGATATCTACGCCCAGGATCTGGGCCTAATTGTGCTCACCGACCGCAAGGGCAACCTCAAGGGCTTCAACATCGTGGTGGGCGGCGGCATGGGGCGCACCCACGGCAAGGAGGAGACCCAACCCCTTTTGGCCCAGAAACTCTGCTTTGCCCCGCCGGAAGCGGTGTACCGGATTTGCCAGGCGGTTTTGGCGGTGCAGCGGGATCACGGCAACCGCTACGACCGCAAGCAGGCGCGGCTGAAGTATCTGGTGCGCGACTGGGGGATCCGCAAGTTTCGCCGCGTGGTCGAGCAGTACCTGGGGGAAAAGCTATTGCCCTTCCGACGGATGCCCAAGTTTGTCCCCAATAGCGACGACTACCTGGGCTGGCACGAGCAGGGGGATGGCCGTTGGTTTTTGGGCCTCTCCATTGAAAATGGCCGCATCCAGGATACGCCGGAGCGGCAGCTGAAAACGGCCCTGCGCAAGATTGTGGAGGAATTTTCCCTCCACCTGCGGCTTACCCCCACGCAGGACGTGATCTTCATCGACATCGAGGAGGGCCAGCGAGAGGCCATTAACCAGATCCTCAAGTCCCACGGGGTGCTCTCCAAAGAGGAGATCCCGGAGCTGGTGCGGCTTTCCATGGCCTGTCCGGCGCTGCCCACCTGTGGCTTGGCCATTACCGAGTCGGAGCGGGCCCTGCCCACCCTGATCCGCCAGTTGGATCAGGTGTTGCGGGAGCTAGATCTGCAGGATTCGCCCTTTTTGGTGCGCATGACCGGCTGTCCCAATGGCTGTGCCCGCCCCTACTTGGCAGAGCTGGGACTGGTGGGATCCGCTCCCGATCACTACCAGATTTGGCTGGGGGCCAGCCCGCAAGGGGATCGCCTGGCTCAGCCGTTTCAGGATCGGGTGCACATCAGCCAAATTGTGCCTTTGATGAGGATTCTCCTGCAGCTCTACAAACAGGAGCGCCACCCCCAAGAGCGCTTTGGCGACTACTGCCACCGGGTGGGGATCCCCTACCTACAGGCCCAGGTGCAGCGGCTCCAGCAGGTTCAAAGCTAAGGGGACTGCCCCTCCCTTCCTCACTGAGGGCAAAGTGGGTCACTGGTTCAGGAGGCTGCTAGGCTTCCAGGGGAGCGAATGATAGAGTACAAAGAGGTTTTGTGCGAGCCCCTTCATGCCTCAGTCCAAACCTGACGAACCTTTCGTCCGCAAGGTCTTCAAAGCGCTGGTGCTGGTGGTCGGCGCAGCGATGTTCCTAAGCTTCTCCTTTGGCCCCATCCTCCAGGCGCTGGGGCCTTCGGACTCGCAAGACACCGCCAACTTGGTTACTGAGCAACTGCGGGCCCAGGCGGACGGCTACCGGGCTGTGCTGGAACGGGAGCCGGATAACCCCATCGCCCTGCGGGGGTTGATCGACACGCAACTGCAGCTCAACGAGCCGCAAGGGGCCATCGAGCCGCTGAAGAAGCTGGTGGAACTGGAGCCGGAAAATCGGCAACTGCGAGCTTTTTTGGCCCAGATTCAGCAAGATACAGGGGATCTGGAAGGGGCATTAGAGCAGCTCCAGATCCTTCACGAGAAGGATCCCAAAGATAGCCAAGTCCTGCAGGAGCTGGCCGACGTTCAACTAGCGCTGGGCCGCCCTTCTCAAGCCATTGAACTACTGGAGAACTATCTGAAGGAAGTCCCGGAAGATAACGATGTCCGTCTGCGCTTGGCCTTTATCTACGTCCGCAATAACCAGACGGAAAAGGCTGTCGCCCTCTACGACGAGATGATTGCGGCGGATCCCAGCGACTTTGCGCCCGTGTTGGGCAAAGCAATAGCCCTTAGCTCCGCCACCGATGAAAACCTACGGGCAAAAGCCCCGGAGCTATTTGAGCAAGCAGCCCGCCTGGCCCCACCCAAGCTGCGGGAGCAGATCCGGCAAGAGGCCGAGCTCTCTGCCCAAAGAAACCAGCCTCAGGCTGTTGAGAGCCAGGAGACTGCTCCCTGAGGAGAGTCGTCCCCCTCAAGACTCGGAGACCTCCTTGAGGGCCGCTTCCACCGAGGGATAGATCTCGAAGAGGGAATCTAGGTGGGTAACCTTGAGAACCAGCTTCGCTTGTTCTCCCAGGCTGCAGAGCTTGAGAGGACAGCCGGCAGCGGAACAGAGGCGTCTTGCCCACACCAAAGCCGACACCCCCCTACTGTCGATCAGCGGAACCTGACTTAGATCCAGCAAGAGATGTCTTGGTTTCTCGGCGAGAACCGTGCCCAGCTCTTGGCGCACCAGAACCGGATCCAGCTTTCCTGGCGGAAGCTTGACGAGGGTAACAAGGGATCCCTTGGGGCTGAGCCGGGTGGAAAGATTAACAAAAGGCTGAGAAAGTCAAGGGCGGGAGCCACATTGATTCTGAACCAAAGCCGCCGGGTTGGGTTCCGCCGGGCAACTTTTATTTGAGATGTGGGAAGGTAGCTCTAATGGATACGCACGGGATCCCGGATTGGTTGGGGGATGCGGCTGCCCTGGGTTTGTTGGCCCTGCAGATGCCGATGGCGGCGGTGTTGCTGGCGCGGCTGCTGCCCTCTTTGTGGCGCCCTTCCCCTCTGCCCCCTGGCCAAGCGGGGATCCCCTTCCCGACGGGCCTGGTCAGCGTCTTGCTGCCCACCCTCAACGAGGCCGAGCGCCTGGATCCCTGTCTGGAAGGGCTGCACCGCCAGGGAGCGGTTGTGCGCGAAGTTCTGGTGGTGGATAGCCGCTCCCAGGATGGCACCCGCGAAAAAGTGCTGCAAATGGCCGCGCGGGATCCCCGCTTTCGCCTCGTTACCGACGATCCCCTGCCCAGCGGCTGGGTCGGTCGCCCTTGGGCGTTGCACTATGGATTTCTCCAGTCGGATCCCGCCTCTGAGTGGATCTTGGGCATTGATGCCGACACCCGCCCCCAGCCGGGCCTGGTGGAGCGGCTGCTGGAAACTGCCCAGGCCAAAAAGCTGGATCTCATCACCCTGGCGCCGCAGTTTATCCTGCAGCACTGGGGGGAAGGCTGGCTGCAGCCAGCTCTTTTGACAACCCTGATCTACCGCTATGGGGCGGCAGGGGAGACTCCCCACTTGCCGGAGCGGACGATGGCCAATGGGCAGTGTATGTTGGTGCGCCGCTCGGTGCTGGAAGCCATGAACGGCTATACCCTGGCGCGGGCCTCCTTTTGCGACGATGTCACCCTGGTGCGGCAGATCGCGGCAGCCGGCTTTAAAGTAGCTTTTTGCGACGGTCGGCACCTGCTCAAGGTGCGCATGTACACCTCTTTGGCCGAAACTTGGCGGGAGTGGGGCCGATCCCTGGATTTGAAAGACGCCACCCCCAGGGCCCAACTGTGGGGGGATATGGCCCTGCTGGTGCTTACCCAAGGGATCCCACTCTTGGCAGTGGGGGGGCTGGGGATCAAGGCCGGGCTGGGGTTCCCCTTTTCCCTAACAGAGCAAGTGTTGTTGGGGCTCAACCTGGGCTTGCTGGCCCTGCGACTGGGGGTGCTGATGGGCATTCGCGGCTCTTATCAGGATCCCCCCTGGACGTTTTGGGCTTCGCCGCTGGCGGATCCCTTGGCTGTCCTGCGGGTGATCTTGTCAGCCCTCAGCCGCCCCCGCTCTTGGCGCGGGCGCACCTACTAGTCGACTGCCTCAGGATCTCACCTGCCCCGCGAAGCGCAGCGGAGTGACAGCAGGCGCAAGCGAGTGTTGGGTGGCCCTCAAATAAGGCAACCCCTGATCGAGTAAGCCTAGCTGCACCGCTCTTTCAACAGGGTAGTTTGTGACCACTAGCTCCGTGATTTTGCCTCGTTTTGTCCCCTTGCAGTTGATAGCCCGGTTTGCTTGAACTTCATCAATAGCAAAGAAGGGCATAGCGTACAAAGAGCGAATGATTGCGGTGTCAGAATTAGAAAGCATGATGTACACCTTATTCTTGCTTAAGTCAATGCAAATGTCTCGTAATCGCTCTTGATCCTCTAGGCCGAAGCCACTGGCATGATAGGAGGTAAAGTTTGATGTTTGCGAGACAGGAACGTAAGGCGGGTCGAAATACACCCAGTCGCCTGGCTTGGCCCTCTCAACAACCGTATCAAATGGCACGCACAAAATTTCAACATTTTGTAGAGCAAGGGATGCAGCTAAAAGATTGTCCTTGTCTAGATACTTTGGAGCTTTATATCGCCCAAAAGGAACATTGAACTTTCCTTGCCGATTGACGCGATACAAACCATTATAGCCTGTCTTGTTCAGGTAAATCATGCGCGCTGCTCGTCCTACAAGACCCATTGACCAAGGATCTTTCTCTCGAATCTGGTAATAAAAACTTTCATTGTGTGGAAATTCGGAGAGTAGTTGAATAACTTCCCAAACATGATCGCGAATAGCCAGGTAAGTATCTATCAGCTCAGCGTTGATATCGGAAAGGATCGCCTGTTTGATTTTGCATTCTCTATACAGGCGAAAGAAAAGCGCGCCACTCCCAACAAAAGGCTCGTGGTAAGTTCTGAAATAGACCGGCATCCGCTCTAATAGGGCGTCTGTCAGTTGTGTCTTGCCACCGGCCCATTTTAGAAAAGGTCGCGGAAGAAGCAAATCGCTCATGTTACAATCCAAAATACAAACGTAACCAATCTTCTAAATCGCTGAACCAAACCACTTTCTCAGTAGACATCAGTTATCCTTGCATGTTCTTTGAAAACCCTTCGCCGTCAATTACCTCGATCCCTGGAATAGGCCAGTGCTCCATATCTTGAATGGTTGCAGGGATCTTCTCTTCCGCTGTGCCTGACGTCGCCTGAAACTTACACTCCACTCCCAGTCGCTTGCCGCTTTTTTCATCGCTAATGACCACATCAATATACCGCTGTTGCCCCCACAGCCTTCGTGCTGGTCTTCAATCCAAGAGATTGTGCCAGAGCAACAACTCGCTGCTTTAATTCGTCACCACTTTTAGGCGCTGTTCTTTTTCCTGACATAGAGAAAACTCCTCACAGACAATCAGCTTCGTTTGTTTTCACCACCCCTGCGCTCTCCCATCGCCACCCAACTCCCGAAGCTTTGCGGCTAGGCGCTGCTGTTCCTGACGGACTTGGGCGAGGGCTGCTACTGCCGCTCCTGCCCTACTTGTTCAATTCCCCCAGAAGCAAATTCCCGTCGGCAGTCCACCACTGCAAGTAGGTGGCTGTGGTTTCTACTTTTTGTCGGTGCCACACCCTCAAGAACCAGCCGATCTCCGGAGTCCAGTAGCAGTGGTTTTCATCTGCTGTTGCAGAAGCACATAGCAACCTTAATACAGATTAGTGATCGGGGGCAAGATGGATTTAATGCAGGGGCTCGTGGATTTCGTAGACAGCAACCCCGATCTCCGAGAGCTGGGGCAAGCCTTAGCTGTCAAAACAACACTCCAAGGCCATACTCACCCCTAGGTCTGTGACGTGTTGCAAGTGTCATCAAGCTTTATCAGCAACCGGAACTTATACTCCCAAACCAAGGAGCTGCTGGACTTGCTCTAGCTTATCGAGGCTCAAAGCCCTATCTCTCTCCCGAATAAAAAGCTGCTGCTATTGCGATGAGCTGAAGGAAAGTTTAGAAGAGGCAGTCCCAGAAGAATGAGGAAGCAGTTGCTCAAAAAAAGAGATACGGCATAAGGCAAAAGAGTAGAAGCTCCTGATGGACAAGGGGGAGCTAACAGTGTTTATGGTAGATGAGCGTCACCCGCTATGAGGTTACCTTTGTGGATAGAGGTGGGGGGTAAAGGAGAACAGATTGCGGCCGATATTAAGAATATCAGGGGGAGGCGAAGTTACTTTGGGGCATTAGATTATGACAAGAGAGAGTTTCTGTTGCAAGTATATAATAAGGCAGATTCTCAAAGCATGAGAGCGTTTATAGAGTACTTAAGACTTGAGAAAAAAGAACAAAGGATAGCGATTTTTTGGGATGGGGCGGACTATCGTTGCTGTAAATAGGTTAGGGCGTATTTAGAAGAAGTGAGCCAGAGGTTAAGAGAAGAGGAGTGGCCAGTCAGGTGCATTCTTTTTGTTCCTTATACAACGGAACAGAATTTTGATTTTCCTATCATGAATATCTTAGGAATGCTACGATCAGCAGGGAAGTTACAGGAGCTATGCTATGCTGGGGTGTTAGTCATCGAAATCAGCATGCGTGTCCATTACTTACAACATGTGCCCTTTGAAGGTCTGGGCTATATAGAGTCCTGGCTCAAAGCCAAGGAATACCCTGTAACGGGCACAAGGTTTTTTGAATCGACGAGATTGCCGAGCCTAGATGAATTTGACATGCTCATCGTCATGGGTGGCCCCATGAGTGCCAATGACGAAAGTGCATTTCCTTGGCTAGGTCAGGAGAAGGAGTTTATCCGCAATGCCATCGAGGCCGGCAAGTCCATTTTGGGCATCTGTCTGGGGGCGCAACTGATTGCCAGCGTAATGGGTAGCCGAGTGTTTCCAAATCGTGTTAAGGAAATAGGCTGGTGGCCGGTACGAGGGGTACAGCCCCCTGATGAGCTAACCTTTCGCTTCCCGCCCTCGATTGAGGTTTTTCACTGGCACGGGGAAACCTTCGAGCTGCCCCCTGGTGCAATTCACCTTGCCAAGAGCGAAGGCTGTGAGAACCAGGCCTTTCAGCTTGGACGCTCAGTGATCGGCCTCCAGTTTCACTTGGAAACCACGCCAGAATTGGTGCAAGGGCTTGTCTCCCACTGCCGCAACGAACTGTTGCCATCTACCTATGTGCAGTCGGAAGCAGAGATCCTCTCAGCCTCCCCTGAGAAGTACCAAGCCATAAACCGTCTAATGGGCGAGGTTCTCTCCTTTCTCTGTCGCTCCGATCCCTAGGCCCCGCGCTGCGCTCTAGAGAGCGGCCAAAGCCGTAAGATGCAGATCTGCAAGCCAAAGTTCCAAGAGGATAGACGTGGGCCATCAGGTTTTGGGACTGGGGATCGCGGGTTGGTCGGCTGCACGGCTGCTGCGGGCCCAGGGAAAAGAGGTGTGGGTCTGGGACGAGCAGGATTCGGAGCTCTTGCGGCAACGGCAGGCGGAGCTGGAACGGGAAGGGATCCCTGTCCACTTGGGCCAGCCTTTTCAACTGCTGCCGGGAGTGAAGCAGGTGGTGGTCAGCCCGGGCATTGCCTGGGATCACCCGCTGCTGCAAGAGGCGCGGCGGCAAGGGATCGAGGTGGTGGGAGAGGCGGAGCTGGCCTGGCCGTTTCTTGAGCACCTGCCTTGGGTGGGGATCACGGGCACCAACGGCAAAAGCACCACCACGGCCCTGGTGGCGGAGATGTTCAAGGTGGCAGGGCTCGAAGGGATCCCCTGCGGCAACATCGGCTTACCTCTGTCGCAAGTGGCTCTAGAAACCTGGCAAGGGCGGCGGCAGCCGGCTTGGATCGTGGCAGAGCTGAGCAGCTACCAACTAGAAGCCAGCCGCCACCTGATGCAGAGCTCCCCCGGCAGCCCGCCCCGCATTGGGGTGTGGACAACTTTCACCCCCGATCACCTAGAGCGGCACGGCACCCTGGAGCGCTACGCCGGCTTTAAGGCGCGGCTGCTGCAGCGGGCCCAGTGGCGGGTGGTCAACGGCGAGGATCCCTACCTCTTTCGCCGCCGGCAGGACTGGGAAAACACCTACTGGGTTTCGCTGCAAGATCCGCAAGCGGATGTTTTCCTGCGGGGGAGCACTCTTTACATCCAGGGAGAAGCGGTAGCCGAGCTGGAGGATTTTGCCGAGCGCTGCCCAGGCTCGCACAACTTGCAGAACCTGCTCCTAGCGGCAGCGGCTGCTCATCTGGCCGGGATCCCCAACACTGCCATTCAAGGAGCCATCCGCTCTTTTGCCGGCATGCCCCATCGCCTGGAGCGGGTAGCCCAAATCCAGGTGGGATCCACCCCCATCCGCTTTGTCAACGACAGCAAAGCCACCAACTACGAGGCCGGCTGGGTGGCCCTCAACGCCCTCTCCCCGCCCATCATCCTCATTGCCGGTGGAAGGGCCAAACAGGGGGACCCCTCAGCCTGGCTGCGGCTTATTCAGGCTAAGGTGGCCCGCGTGTTGCTCATTGGGGAGGCTGCCCCTGCCCTGGCCCAGGCCCTCCAGGAGATCCGCTATACTGACCTCGAGATCCTGCCAACGCTAGATGTGGCGGTGGAAAGGGCTTTTGTAGCTGCTTGCTCCCTAGCGCAAGCCCTGGACAATCCGGCCCAGCCCATCACCGTCTTGCTCTCGCCTGCTTGTGCCAGCTTTGACCAGTACTCCAGCTTTGAGCACCGTGGCCACCACTTCCGCGCCTGCTGCCAAGCCCTTGTGGGATCCCTGGAATGCTGAAGCCCGCTGGCTGCGCTGGCTGACGCTGGTCTGGTTGGGGATGGGACTAGCGATGCTGTTTTCCGCCTCCTACCCGGTGGCGCAGCAGACTACCGGCGATGGCCTCTATTTCTTTAAGCGCCAGGTGCTCTGGTCAGGGCTGGGGCTGGTCTGCTTCACCATCCTAGTGCGCATCCCCTTGCAGCGCTGGTTCCCCTGGGCGGGGATCCTCTGCCTGCTGGGCATTGGCTTGGTCTGGGCCACCCACGTGCCAGGTCTGGGGGTTTCCCGCCTGGATGCCAGCCGCTGGCTGGATCTAAAGGTGATCCCGATTATTCAGCCTGCGGAATTGCTCAAGCCCCTGTTGGTGCTGCAGGGATCCTGGGTGTTTGGCCGTTGGTTTTACCATCCCCTCTGGTTTCGCGGCGTCTGGGTCGGGCTCTTTGCTTTGGCGCTGCTGGGGATCCTCATCCAGCCCAACTTGGGTACCACCGCCATCTGCGGCCTTACCCTCTGGGTCATGGCCTGGACGGCTGGGCTCCCCCTTTTTACCCTCTTGGCTACCGCGGGACTGGGGATCTTGGCGGCTGGGGTGAGCATTCTCAGCAAAGACTACCAGCGGCGGCGCATCTTAGCCTTTTTGGATCCCTGGGGGAATGCTCAGGGGGACGGCTACCAGTTGGTGCAGAGCCTTTTGGCTATTGGCTCAGGTGGCTGGTGGGGCAAAGGCTATGGTCTTTCCCTACAAAAGCTGTTCTACCTGCCCATCCAGTACACGGACTTCATCTTTGCTGTGTATGCAGAAGAGTTTGGCCTGGTGGGATCCCTTTTCTTCCTGGGGCTATTGAGCGCCTACACCTGGGTCAGCTTGCGGGTTATGCGGCGCTGTCTCGACCTGCCTGCCCGGCTGGTGGTCTGCGGCTGTCTGATGTTTTTGGTAGGGCAGGCACTGCTGAATATCGGCGTGGTCAGCGGCCTACTTCCGACTACAGGGGTGCCCTTGCCCCTGTTTAGCTACGGCGGCAGCTCGATCCTGGCGGGGCTGATCATGGCGGGGCTGTTGGTCCGGGCCGCCCGCGAGGTGGGCTAAGGCCTGTAAGCTTCTCACTCGGTAGCCAGTAGATAAAGACTTGGGGGTTCAGAGGGGATCAATCGGTAGGGATCCGCCTGGTTAAGCTCTCGACAGAGGTGAGCAAAAGACTGGAGACCTTCGAGGCGCTCCGTGAGCTCGCTGAGGGTATCTAGGTATTCGGCTAAAGCAGCTTGGGAAAGGTGCCAAGACTTGTCCAGCTCCTGGAAATAGGTCATCTGAAACTCGACGGAAAAATTCTTTTCTCTGAGAAAGACCTGCTCTGGCGTAAGCCCTCGATCAAATGGGGAAAGACGAGCAATGCGCTGGATGCGTTCGCTAGAGATGCGGCCAGCGAAGCCAGAAGCCTTGTACGTATAGGCCGTCCGGAGCTGAGGCCGATCTGCTGGCAAGAGAGCTGCACACCACCTTTCGCTCAGTTCCCGGAAACGAGGGACCTCGAAGTTTAGGACATCAACAGCATCTTGAAGGTACCCATGTTTAAGCAGAAGCTGGGATTCCGCCGCTAGGGAAACCGCCCAACCCTTGAGAGCAATATCGCTGAGCAATAGGCAGTGGACCTGGCGCTCAACAGGGATCTGATGGGCTTGGTCAGAGAAAAAAATTCGGATATTTCCTGTCCTTCCTCGATGCTGTTCTCGAGGTTAAGTAGCCACGACCTCAGCTCCTTATCACCTCTCGTAGAGGCTTTAATGAAGTTATAGCAGTCTTTAAAAAGAGAGCTGACCATCCACCGCCTGGTACTGGGATCTACATCCGACGCTTCAGAAGAGTTAGCTCCCCAGGCACATTGAGCATAAAAGAGTGCAATAGCAGAAAGAGGAATGATGCAAGGCGGCTCTGGAAGAGCCAGAATCTCCTGAATTTCCTCCCTCAGCTCCTCGATCCTTTGCTCTAGAGGGTTGTCGGTTTGATTCCGCATGTCAACCCTGTTGAGCAAGAAGACCATCAAACTGGTTTGACCTCTGAGAAACTCTACGACATCCTTTAGCTCTCTCAAGAGAGTTTCCCGTCCTTGCCAATCTGTCTGAGAGTAATCCAGTGCAACAAAGCTAAAGCACTTGCTGACATGCTCTTGGATAATCCTAAGGCTTGTTTATCTTGAATTGAGTTTAGGCCAGGCAAGTCATAAATCTCGACCTGTAAGCCCTCAGGCAGGCCTAACAGAAAAGGGTTTCTGACCGGCAGCAGCGGACACTCAACGTCTACCTGAGGGATGCCCACCTCCGCTTCATCCCTCTTCTTTCTCTTCTTTCGTCGCTCTTGGTGGTAGGCCTCCATCGTCAGCTTGAGCCGGCTGTAGATTTCTTCGTCCCTCAGGTCTTCCCACGTGCCGCATTCCCAGGTAGCTCCTTCGGTATTGTGGATAACTAGCCTGCTCCGCTCGCTGTGCCTAATCCGCAGGATCCCGGCACTCATCTCCTGGGCCTCAATAGGCGCGATTTTCCGGCCAATGAGGGCGTTCACAATAGTGGATTTACCCGAAGAGGTGGTGCCAATGGTGGCAATCCGGAAGGAGGGCTTCTGTAGGCGGGCAACGGCCTCTTCGTAGACAACCCGAAAGGCCTGCAGCTTTTCCAGCAGCACAGAGCTGCTAATGACGTCGTGGTATTCGCTGAGGATCCCAGCAGTGAGGTTGCCAAGGGTGAACAGTGACTCTCTTGCGATCCGCAGGGCTACCGAGGGATCGTAGAATCAAGCCTGTGATGCGCTCCTTCAGATAGAGTTGAAGATGACATGCCGACAGCTCTCAAGCCGCTTCGCCGGCATTATAGTCCTTTCGCTAGTACCGTGGTTCGTTTTCTTCGCATTTTTTCAGCGTCCTTCTTGACAGCAATGCTGATTTAGTAGCACAAAGAAATGGATCTAAAATGCACATAGCCGCCGGCAGTTCTGGGGTCAACAAGAGGTAGTTTGCGAATGATGGATGGCTCTTTGCAATCTTTCTTCGCCTCTGCTTCGCAAGTGGGGCTGGGAGTAGCGGTCTTCCTGGCGCTGCTCACTCTGCTGGCCTGGATACGCAACTGGCCTTGGAAGTTTTCGCTAGTGGGCTACACGGCCTTTACCTTGGTCCTAACGGCAGGCTGTTTTGCTCTGAGCCTAGGGCCCATTTTCCGCTCCCGCATCCCCGGGGCTGCTCCCTACACCACTGTCTATGACCAAGGGGCGGAGCGGGCGGTCATTGCCGTTAGCCCAGATATCACCCCGGAGCAACTGATCCTTACGCTGAAGCAGGCAGCTAGCGATCTGGCCTCCTCTGGTCGTTTCTCTACCGGCTCGCCGGTATTTACCCTGCAGGCCCGCACTGTCATCCACCCCGAGCCGGGAGTCTCCGAGCCCTTACTTTTGGGCACGCTGCAACAGCCTTTGGGGAAACGCCTGCGCACCCCGGAAGAACAACAGCAGCAGCAAATCCACCTGGAGGAAGAGGCCTTTGCTCGGCTGCGTAGGTTAGCCCAGGCTCAGGAGGCCGCCCCGCCCTCTGAGGGGACTTTGCAAGAGCCTCCCTTGGCCCAATCCTGAGCCCTCAGCCAGCGGCGCAGATCTTGCCCTACTTGCTCAGGGATCTCCCAGGGAAAGAGGTGGGCCACGTTGGGATAGACAATGCAGGTGCACTGAGGGAGAAGGCGGGCCGTGGCTAGGCTGCTGGCAACAGTGATGTGGCAATCCTGCTCCGCAGCCAGAATCAAAACCGGCAGGTGCAGGCGGTGCAGCTCTCCCTCGCGGTTGTAGCCCTGTCGAAGGGCAGCGCGTAGGGCTTGGCGAGCCTGAGGAGAGGTATGCAGGTAAGCCGGCAAAGCTGCCTGGGCCAGGTAGCGATAGGTTCTCGGGGTATGTCTCTGGACTAGGTAGCGGTAGAGAGAGCGGCGGCCAAAGGTGTTGATGTTCCAACTCCAGCCGGGCCAAAGCCAGTTGAGCAGCGAAGCAATGCCGGTGTTGAGCTGATCCCAAAAATCGGTGGGGGGATGGTTGCTGCGGGGACAGGCAGCGCTGGCCACCAAGACCAAGCCTTTGACCCGTCCCGGCAGCCGCAAGGCCAGCTCCAGGGCCAGGATCCCGCCCAGCGACCAGCCCAGCAGCAGGCACTCCCGCCAGCCCAGGCGATCCAGCAGCTCCTGCAAATCCTCCAGGTGGGCCGACATCTCAAAGGGATCCCGCACCTGCGAACGCCCGTAGCCGCGCAGATCCGGCGCCACACAGGGGTGCATCCCCGCCACCGCCTCGGCAAAGACTTCCATGCAGTCGGCATTGCCCGGATGGCCGTGGAGCAGCAGGATGGGCAGCGAAGGGATCCCTTCTCCCCAAACACGACAGTGGAGCTGTAGGCCCATCGGCTTACCAGAGCACTTTGAAATTGCACTGAAATCGCAGGGTCAGGCGCTGGCCGCCTTTTTTGGCGTCGGCTGCAGCTTCACCCCGTTGGGGATGCAGATTAAGTTTTGATCCAGCACCTGCACAAACCCCTTCGAGCGCAGGGATCCCAGCAGGCGAGTAACCGTCACGCGGGTGGCACCAATGGCATCCCCGATCTGGGCGTGGGTGAGGGGCCAGGGGAGGTACATCCCCTGCTCACAGGGCTGCCCATACTCGTCGATTAACAAGGTCAAAAAGCCCTTCAGGCGGTCGATGGCCCGACGCTGGCCCAAGTTGCCCAGCCAGAGCAACTTGCGTTGCAGTTGCTGGCGGAAGCTTTCTTGAATTTTCTGGTGCAGATAGGGCCACTGCTCCAAATCCTGCCAGTAAAACCACATCACCGTCGTGCGATCGACATGGGTGCAGGCTTTTAGCTCAAAGCGCTCCGGGTTGCTCAGCTCAAAGGGCACCCCGGGCGTGATAAACCCGACAAAAACCTCCCGCCGCTCCGGCGTTTGGCTGACCAGGCGCACCACGCCCTCTTGGGGGATGTACACCAATCCCGGACGAGTTGGAATGCGCACATCTTTAGGAAACGTACGAGAGCGGTAGTGCTCTTCGGCCCACTGGCGGAGTTCCCGCCATTCCTGAGCCTCTGCTGCCGATGTGATGGAAACAAGTGTCATGGGATCAACTTCCTGTCGCTCGAGCAACCTGATGGGTTTTACAGACTCCCCAGCTTTACCTGGCTACTGTTGCAACACAACGCTTTCGCCTTCGCGTCCGCGGAACGGAGTCGTGAGAGGATGGGGAAACCGCAAGGGGGCAAAACAAAGAGGAGAGAACCTACAGGCTTACTTTACCTTAGCTTCATAATGGCACTGAACCCTATGGGGCGACATCGGGTTTCTACTGATATTGTTCAAAAGGCTACGTCCAATAATAACCTCAAGAAGCCGTAAATTTTCAGAGCTTGTCGCCGAACTCAGCCAGCTAGGGGATGGCGCAGAATGGGGTCAGACTGGTGGATGTCTGAGTACAGGTGTGGGGTGGCTGCGATGAATATCCTTATCAGCAACGACGATGGCATCCAGGCGGCGGGGGTGCGATGTCTGGCCGCTGCGCTGGCTCAGGTGGGTGGACATCAGATCACGGTGGTCTGTCCGGATCGGGAGCGCTCGGCTACCGGCCACGCCTTGACGTTGCACAAGCCGCTGCGAGTGGATCCGGTGCGGGAGGGGTTTCCGCCAGAGGTGCAAGCTTGGGCCTGTTCGGGCACGCCCTCGGACTGCGTCAAGTTGGGCCTGGACGGTCTGCTGCAGCAGCCCCCTGACTGGGTCATTGCCGGCATCAACCAGGGAGCCAATCTGGGCACTGATGTGCTCTATTCCGGCACCGTCTCGGCAGCCATGGAAGGGCTGCTGGAAGGGATCCCCAGCCTAGCCGTGAGCCTGGCCAGCTTTACCCACCAGGATTTTCAGCCGGCGGCCCAGGTGGTGCTGATGCTGCTGGAGAAGCTGAGCCTGAAGCCTTTAGAGAAGCCGATGCTGTTGAACGTCAATGTCCCCCCGCTAGGGTTGGCTGAAATACGCGGCATGGTCTTGGCCCGCCTGGCCTGGCGCAAGTACACGGATCTCTACGAGAAACGGGTAGATCCCCGCGGCAAGGCCTACTACTGGCTGGCAGGAGAGGTGGTGGAAGAGGAGGTGGATCCCTGTTCCGATGTGCGGGCGGTTGCCGAGGGGTATGTGTCGATTACGCCCCTGCAGCCGGATTTAACGGCCTACGCCGCTTTCGAGAGCTTGCAGCGCTGGGGCCTCTCAGCCTTTGGCTTTTGAAAGCAAAAATGGCCTAGGGCAAGCAGGCTTGGCCGGGATCGCAGCCAGGGGAAACCCTAGAGGGGAACGGCTGCCAAGGCCAGCAGCCGTTCTGCCACAGCCTGGGGAACAGGCATCACCGACAGTCGCGTGCCTCGCCGCACCACTTCTAACTCCGCAGGGGTAAAAGTGGCCCTTAACTGGGCCAAAGGGATCAAGCGCCCAAAGGCGGCAACAAATTGCACCCGCACTGTCTGCCAGCGGGGCGCTGCAGGGGTTGACTTGGGATCGTAGTAGGGGCTGGTGGGATCAAACTGGCTGGGATCCACCACCTGAGTCTCCACGATCTCCATCAGGCCGGCTATGCTGGGGGGGTCGGCGTTGGAGTGGTAGAAAAAGGCGCGATCCCCAACCTGCATGGCCTTCAAGTAGTTGCGGGCTTGGTAGTTGCGCACGCCGTCCCAAAGGGTTTGGCCGTCCCGCTGCAGATCCCAGATGCTGTAGACGCTGGGCTCCGATTTCATCAGCCAGTAGTTCATGAAACGCTAGGCGCCGGCAGCAGGCAAGCGACGGGCAACAAACTCGACAAAGTTTTGCAATATCTTCAAGCCTACAGGGCCGGACTTTTCGGGGTGAAATTGGGTGGCAAACAAGGTGCCGCGGGCAATGGCGGCCACACAGGTTTGGCTGCCGTGCTGGGTGGTGGCGACCACCCAGCTTGGATCCTTGGGCACCGCGTGGTAGGAGTGGACAAAGTAAACCCAGCTTTGCTCGGGGATCCCTGCCCAAAGGGGAGAGTCGGGCTGGGTAAGGTGCAACTGGTTCCAGCCCATGTGGGGGATGCGCAGGCCCGGCTCCGGTCGAAAGCGCTGCACCCGCCCCGGCACGATGCCCAGCCCCGGCTCTGTCCCCTCTTCGCTGTCTTCGAACAAAACTTGCAAACCAATACAAATGCCCAAGAAAGGCTGCTGCCGCTCGATGGCTTGTCGGATTGCCTCCCCAAAGCCGCGCGCCCGCAACTGCTGCATGGCTGGGTCAAAGGCCCCATCGCCGGGCAGGACAAGGCCATCAAAAGCCGCTAGCCCAGCCGGCTCTGTGACTAGCTGCACCTCGGCCCCGGCCCGCTCCAGCCCTTTGCAAGCTGAATGCAGGTTGCCGGCATCATAGTCGATCACCGCCAGGCGCACGGCTTTCATGGCTTTTCCTGAAACCTTCAAGAGCCTATCAGTATAGTGGTTTTAGCTAATCCGCCGTTCGCGCTAGCGGGACGTAGTCCTGGAAGCCCCGCTCTGTACCCCCCTATATCCCAGCCCCCCAGTCCCCCCGTATACGGGGGGATATAGGGGGGCGGAGGGATGTAGGGGGGCGGGCCGGCCAGAGTCAGGATGAGAGGCGGGAGCGTTCAACAGGTACAATGCATTCATCATGAGAACCGCTTACCAGTACCGCTTGCGCCCTACTGCTAGCCAAGTCGCCCTGATGGGTGAGTGGCTGGAGCTGCTGCGTAGGCAGTACAACTATCGCCTGGCAGAACGGTTCAACGGGTGGGAGCAGAATCGCTGCAACAGCCACGCTTGCCCGTTGACAGTCTGCCATCTGCCTGTGTTGAAAGACAAGCCCACCTTCGACTCCCAGAAGCGAGACTTGGTAAACACAAAGGCTCTCTTCCCCGAATACCAAGCGATTCATTCCCAGGTGCTCCAAGACTGCCTACAGCGGGTGCAAAGGGCCTTTGAGCGATGGCTAAAAGGTGACTGTAACGGCAAGCGGGCAGGCAGGCCTAGGTTTAAGGGAGTAGGGCGGTATCGCTCCTTCACCTTCCCTCAGATGAAGCAGGACTGCATTCGAGGGCAGTTTATCCATCTGCCCAAGGTTGGGCCGGTCAAGCTGGTCCAACACCGCCCTTTGCC
>NZ_AXUW01000001.1:1354551-1397854 GCF_002760415.1 Synechococcus sp. 65AY6A5 | reverse complement strand
ACCTTCCCTCAGATGAAGCAGGACTGCATTCGAGGGCAGTTTATCCATCTGCCCAAGGTTGGGCCGGTCAAGCTGGTCCAACACCGCCCTTTGCCCGACGGTTTTACAAAGTAGCCAACCAGCGCAAAGATTTTCACTACAAGATGGCAAAGAAGTTGTTAAGTAAGGGGAAGCACATTGCTCATGAGGCGCTTACTATTAGGGGTCTGGCTAGAAGCAGACTAGCCAAATCTGTTGATGATGCTGGGTGGGGTGAGTTCCTGCAAATTTTGGCAGCCAAGGCTGAAAGAGCTGGGCTGTTGACGATTGCAGGGGATCCCCGCGGCAGCAGTCAAGGGTGCTCGGGGTGTGGTCGAGATGTGCCCAAAAAGCTGCATGAGCGGTGGCACGATTGTCCGCACTGTGGGTTGAGGATTGGCAGGGATCACAGCTCGGCGAGGGTCATCAAATCTAGAGCGGTGGGGCGTCCCGTTCTTCAAGCTCAGGAAATGTCCTGCTATTGGGCAGGAGTCACTGGGAAGCCCGCACTCTATGCGTCAGCATGAGTGCGGGAGTACGTCACGAATGTTGGGGGTTTTGGGGAGAGGCAGGCGTGCTTTCCGGCTCGGGTTTGGGGGTGGCTGGGTCTGAGGGAGACGGTTCAGAGGTTGGGCTGCCCGACGAGACAGCCACCATGGCGTGGCGAATCACCAAGTCCCCCAGCTTGTAGCCCGGTTGATATTCGACGGCCACCACATCTTCGGGGTACTCGCTGCTGGGCTGGCGGGCTATGGCCTCGTGCAGGTTAGGATCGAAGGGCTGGCCTACCGATTTCATGCGGGATACGCCCATCTTTTTCAAGCATTCCACCAGCAAGCGATAGACGCTTTGGTAGCTGTTGTGCACCTCCCGCTCGCGGTCGGTCTCCAGCTTTAACTGCTGCTGCGCCCGCTCAAAGCTATCCACCACAGGCAGGATCTCCAGCACAAATTTCTGCCGTTCTTTTTGGCTGAACTCCTCTTTTTCCCGCTGGGTACGCCGTCGGTAGTTCTCAAAATCGGCATAGAGGCGGATGTAGGACTCTTCCTTCTCTTTCAGTTGCTGGCGCGTTATTTCCAACTCCTGCTGGAGCTGCTTTAAGGTTTCGCTGAGATCCTGAGAAGCCTCAGCGCTGGCTTCGCCAGAGGAGGTGCTGGCTTCCGCTTCACGGTCTTCCAAAATCAGCTTCTCCAGCTCTGCTTCTACGTCGATTTCCTCTTCCTGGAGTTCAGGATAGGCATCTTCTGTGGGCATCGGTTGCTTTTCTTCAGCAGTCATGGGTTATGTCGACAAGCGTGATTAAGGAGCAGTAACGTCGGGTGCCGACAGTTTGGCAGTCTCAAAACCAGCGTCGCAATCAGCCAAACTGGGCTCTGTGCTGATCGTATTCTACCGACTCCTCTGCCAGCCAGTTGAGATCCCTAGTTGTTCTAGCCTACCAGCAGGCTGTCCTGGAGCTGGCCCAAGCTCTGGGGAAAGTAGATCTCGGCCAAGTTGGGAATGAGGTGCCAGTTGTGGCGGTAGATGGGCTGGATGGGGGAATGGGTGTGAATGTGGCGGGCGAGAAAGTCGCGGATGCTGTCGGCGGAGATCCAGAGGGTTTGGGCTTCTTGGAACATACTGTAGCCCCCCCCACCGCCGGCGCGGTAGTGGTTGATGGCCAGGCGAAAGGTCTGATCCGGCTGCACCGGCTGGCCGCGAAATTGTAGGGTCACCAAGCGCTCGCCTACAGGGCGGGTGAGATCGAAGCAGTAGTCGATGCCGTGGTAGAGGTCGAAGGTGTAGCCGCGGGCTTCGGGGGCGACGACAGAGGCGGGATCTGCCGGGAGATGCTCGGGATCCAACTGGCGAAAATAGCCAGCGGTTTGCTCGAGGGCGCGTCGCAAGATGTCGCCGGTGATCTCCAAGACGCAGAGGGTGTTGTCGTAAACGGTGAGGCTGTAGGCGTCTTGCAGAAAGATGGGGCCCGCTGCCAGGCCGGCACTGCTGCAGATGTTGACCAGGGAGAGCTCCGCCGAAAGGCCGGCCTCCCGTACCGCCTGCAGTTGGGCCTGATGGAGCAGCTCTGCTAGGGGGTTGGCCCCAAAACGGGCTGCCAGCCCGCCGCGATAGGCACAACGGGCCTGCCCAATGGGCTGGCGGATGTAGCGCAAGGTGGCCTGGTGGTAGGGCTCTGTCAGGGCCAGGAGTTCGGGATCGGCAGGGATCCCTTCCGCAGCCAGCAACTGGGCAGTTTTCCCGACAACTTGCCAGCGTCCGCCGTGGCGCTCCAGCTCCAAAGACACGTGGGAAAGGTGGCTGCCCCAGTAGCCGGGCTGCACCACCAGGGCCTTGGCCCCCCCCAGGCCGGCAATGGTCTGATGGGTGTGGCCGGAGAGGATGACGTCGATGCCCTCGAGCTCGGCCAGGGCCAGCAGCTCGTTTTCCCCCACCAAGCTTTTGTTGCTGGCCCAGCCGCGGCGATCCGGGCTGCGCCAGCCCTCAGGGCTGCGCAGGGGAGGCAGTTGGCTGGAACCGCTGTGCAGGATCAGCACCAACACGTCCACCTGGGGCCGTAGCAGCGACAGGTAGTGCTGGGCAGTTTCCAGCAGGGGGGCAAAGCGCAGCCCCGCAATGTAGTCGGGCCGCTCCCAGGTGTCGATGCGGGGGGTGGTCAGCCCCAGCAGGCCGACGCGGATCCCGGCCTCTTCTCGGATGAGGTAAGGGCGAAACAGCGGATCCCCGTTGTGGCGGAGAATATTGGCGCACAGGGTGGGACAGCGGAGATCGGCGGTGAAATCCTGCAGCACCTGCAGCCCAAAGTTAAAGTCGTGGTTGCCGGGGGTAAAGGCGTCGTAGCCGAGGGCGTTGAGGGCGTGGGCCATGGGATGGGGGGAGACCCGCTCCACCTGGGCATAGTAGGTGCCCAAGGGGGATCCCTGGATCGTGTCGCCGCTGTCGATGAGCAACACTGGATCCTCGCTGGCTGCTCGCACACGCTTGATCAGGGTGGCCAGCTTGGCCAAGCCATGTTCTGCAGGGATCCCGGCAAAGTAGTTCCAGGGATGCAGGTTGGCGTGGAGATCGGAAGTGTGGAGAATTGTTAACCGCATTCCAATATCATAACTGAAGCAAAAGCCGCAATCCAAGCTCCCGTTTTCTGGGGAAGGGGGCCGTCACCTCAGCAAAAACAGCACCTGCACGCAGCCCACCAAAAAACCCAACAGCCCCCCCAAGTTGACGATGGCCTGCAGTTCCTGGCGCACAATTTGCTGAATGGCCTGCTCCAGCTCAGCAGGGGAGGTGGCGTTGACTTTGTCGGCAATCACCTGATCTAAGTTCAACACGGGGATCACCTGCATCATCAGCGATTCCAGATCCCGCTCTAGGTAGCGCTCCAGGATCAAAGCCAGGTCGGCGCTGATCTGATCGATGGAGGCGATCAGCGCCTTGGAGTTGCGCAGGCGACCCAACACCAGGCTGGCCACTTTTTCCCAATCGATGCTCTCCCCCAGCCCCTTGATAACCTCTGGCCCTTGGCTGCGCAGGTAATCTTGGATCCCATCGCGCAGGGCACGGCGCAACTGACGTACGGCGGAAACCGGCAGGTTTTGCAGGGAGAGGTTCTGCAGGATCTCGGTCAGGCGGCGGGGGGCGTTGATGTCTTTGAGCAGATCTTCCAAGATGGCCTCTGCCCCTTCCGGCTCCTCCAGGCAATAGGTGCGCAGGCGCAGCAGGGCGTTTTTGAGGCCAAACAAGTTGGCCACCAGCCAGTAGGAGCCGGTGGCCCGCTCGCGAAATTCTTCATCCAAAGCTTCGATGTTGCGATCGGTGAGAAAATCCACCAGGTTCTGCCGCAACACCTTGGGGGGCAGCGCCTGCTTCAGGATCCACTCCGAAAGCTGCCGGGCTTGCTCGGCGTTGAGGCGCAGCTCTAGCAGCACCTGGTCGAACAGTTGGTTAATCGGCCCCTCCAAAAAAGTCTCCTGGCGGGCGAGCACCTTCACCAGGCGGGGCAACGACTCGTTGAACAGATCGGCCAAGATGCGCGCCAGCACCTGAGCGGTTTGCTGCTGTTGCTCGGGGTTTTGCAGCCGATCCAGCGCCACCCCCAGCAGCCAGCGGATCCCTGCCTGCATGCGCTCAGTTCGCAGCAGCTTGCGGGCCAGATTGTGCAGCTCCTCTGGCGTGAGCAGGGATCCCATGATGGTCTTGGCAATCTGCTTGGCCAGGCGGGGCTGGTTCTGCGGGATCAGGCCGGGCGTGAAGGGGATGCGCCAGCCGAAAATCCGATAGGCCCGGTAGGGCCGGAAGAGCATCTTGATGGCGATGTCGTTGGTGAAATAGCCGATCACCAGCCCGGCCAGGGGGGGCACGACGTAGATCCAAAGGGCCATGGAGCAAACTTGGGGGGATCTTCTCTACTCTACCGACCCGCTCCTGCTCGCTTCTTGTCAAGGCTATTGGATGATCAGGCTCTCGCTCAGTTCCAGTTCCACCAGGGCGTTGGGCTGCAGCGTCACCACCCGGTCGATGTTGGTACTACCTGCAGCAGCACCCGCCAGGCCGCCGGCCAGGATGGGCAAAAAGCCCCATCCCCCTGTGAGCACCCCCAAGGCCAACCCGCCCGCCGCCCCATAGCCCGCCCCACGGGCGACGGTGGTGCCCACATCGGCGTTGCGATCCAACCCAACCGGGAGCAGTGCAGACTGGCCTCTAATGAGATAGGTAGAAGGGCCGATGGTGAGGCGGTTGGCCACAAAGCGGTTGCCGAGGATCTGTTTCCGCAGGTCGGCATTGTCTTCGCCACGACTGAGGGGATCCCTGGGCCTGTAAACCGGCTCAAAGGTGCCCCACACCACACTCCCTGGCGGGATCACCACCTGGCCAAAGCGATCCAGCACTGGCTCGGAGACTTCCAGGTTGGCGCTGATGGCCTGGTAGGGCTGGAAGGTGATGGGTCGGTAGACCGTAAGAGGAATACGGGTGCCGGCAGGCAGCTCGCCCCGCGCGGCCCCAGCCAGGTTCCCCCCTGGGCTGAGGTCGGGCCGCCGTTGATAGGAGTAGGCTTCGCCTGGCGGAGCTGGTCCACCTGGGGCCGCTTGAACGGGCACCACCGGAATTGGGGCCGGGCTCGGATCCCCCGGTGGGGGGAGGGGATCCCCCGTGAGGGGCATTTGCGGCACCTGAGGCACAGGCGGCAGGGCTTGCGGAGCCGTGGAGCCGGGCGGGTTGCTGAGCAGAGGCAGGGTAGGGACGGGATTTGGCTGAGGGGCTTGGGGCGTGAACTCGAACTGCTGGGCAGTGATGGGAGCGACCGCCGCAGCCCACAACACCCCACTCACCAGCCACCCAAAGCCAACCCTTTGCCACGACGGCAAAAACGGCTGCAACGCTGAGCTCATGGATCCCGTCCAGTCACAACTGGCAGTAGCTTAGCATCCTGACCAGCTCGTGCCCACTAGATGTAGTATCTAGGGGCAACCCATTGGCCTTTAAAACACCACTAAAGCCTGTTCATGGGATCCCTCTTGCCTAAGAAGGGCTGGGAGAGGGAGAAGGCAAAGGCTCCACTACAGGCTCTGGGGTGGGGGTAGGCGTTGCTGTTGCGGTCGGAGTCGCTTCCGGTGTGGGCGTGGGTGTGGGAGTCGGCGTGGGTGTTGGAGTGGGTGTGGGTGTTGGAGTAGGGGTGGGCGTTGGAGTGGGTGTGGGCTGGGCGGCCTGCACCTGGAAAGACCACTGCTGGATGGCGGTGTTGCCGCTGGTATCGGCAATTTGGACGGCAATCAAGGTCGGTCGATCGGTGGGCAGCGGCTCGGCTGGGGTGTAGGCGAAGCCGGTGCGGCTGAGCTGAGCTTGGGCGGTAACGTCCACGTTGTTCACCAGCAGGGTAAAGCTATTGAGGTCGATTCCCTGGTCATCTTGAAAGCGAGCGGAGATGGATGGGCGCGGGTTGTCGGTCACCGCTCCGTTGGGCGGCGCCAGGTCGCTGATGGTGGGGAAGGTGGTGTCGGTCACCCGACCGATGCTGATGGTTTTGTCCGGCAATCGCACCAGGGTCACCAGCCCATTCCGCTCCAGACGGGCAAATACTGGCGCTTCCGAGGCCCGGTCTTGGCTGCGGAAGGTGTAGCTGCCCTCGTATTGGCCGGGGCGGGTTTCCTGCAGGGGCAGGTTGTAGGCAATGCCGGGAATGGAGAAAGACGCCTGCGCCCCTGGCGATCCCAGCAAATACACCGTCAAGGTATCTCCCGGCTTGACGGATCCCAGCTCCTCGCGGGCAAAGAAAGTTCTCACCTCTGGGGCGGCGGGCAGCGTTTCCACCAGCGGCTCCACGGGGATATCCGGCGTGGCCAGGGGCTCAGGCGTGGGGGGGACCTGAGCCAGAAGCTCGGTGCGGATCCCTGGCCCGGGGATGGCAGCTCCCACAGGCGGGTCTAGGCTGGGCACCCGGCCCACCTTGGCCAGCGCTTGGTAGGTGAGAGCCGCCACTTCCCCCCGCGTGGCCACCGCCTGGGCATTCAGTCGGGTGGGATCAGGGTAGAGCACCAACAGACCTTCTTGAACTGCTGTCGCGATGGGGGCGCGGGCAAAATTGGGAACCAAATTGGCATCGGTAAAGCCGGACAGAATGGCTTCAATTTGACCGGGATCCTCGAGGAGCCTGCCGTTGGTGGCGGCGCGGGTCAGAACGGTGATGGCCTGGGCGCGGGTGAGGACATCGTTGGGACGGAAGGTGCCGTCGGGAAAGCCGGAAACCAACCCCGCTGCTGCCGCCGCGCCGATGGAGGGAGCTGCCCAACTGGGAATGGGATCGGCAAAGGGGCGCACAGGGACGTTGGTATCTAGCCCAAAAGCTTTGGTGACGATAACGGCAAACTGGGCCCGCGTAATCGACTCGTTGGGGCGAAAGGTGCCGTCTGGGAAGCCGCCGATGATCTGCCGCTCATTGAGCCCGGCGATGTACTGGGCGCCCCAGTAGGTGCTGATATCGGAAAGTTGCGCCCAAACGGGATCCGCAACCAGCAACAAACTGCCCCAGCTCGCTATCACGGCTGCCGCCTTCCAACTTTGCCAAAGAGAAAACTCACGCATCCCCTACAACTCCTCGCTACCTGCTAGAAAGGCTCTAAGAAAAGACATCGGCCCAAACAATCAACAATCGAAGAAGAGCCGGATGGAGTTACCCACTCCGTAACCCTAGACGAAAAAATCTCCTGAAAAGTTCTATCGGTTTCCGAAGTTTCACGGGGCGGGATTGGGGTAGCGCTGGTGCACCGCCTCAATTTCTGCCAGGATCGCAGGCGACAGCTCCACCTCGAGGCAACTGAGGTTTTCCTTGAGCTGGGCCAGGTTGGTGGCCCCGATGATGGTGCTGGTGACAAACCAACGGCTGCGCACAAAGGCCAAAGCCAACTGGGCAGGGGTCAGGCCGTGCTGGCGGGCAATGCGCACGTAGGCAGCCACGGCCTCTTCCACATTGGGCTTGCGGTAGCGCTGGCCAAAGCCCTCGAACAGGGCCAAACGGGATCCCGGCGGCTTGGCGCCCCCCAGGTATTTGCCCGTCAGCAGCCCAAAGGCCAGGGGGCTGTAGGCCAGCAGCCCTACCTGTTCGTGGCGACAGACCTCCGCCAGCCCCATCTCAAAGGTGCGGTTGAGGAGGCTATAGGCGTTTTGAATCGAGACTACCCTGGGCAAGCCCAACTGCTCGGCCACGTGGCAGAACTCGCAGACTCCCCAAGGGGTTTCGTTGCTCAGGCCGATGTAGCGCACCAGGCCCTCCTGCACCAGTTCCGCCAGACCCTGCAGTTGCTCGGCAATGGGAACCGTGGGCCGCTCTTGAGAGGGATCGTAGGCCACACCCCCAAACAGGGGCACATAGCGATCCGGCCAGTGGATTTGGTAGAGGTCGATGTAGTCGGTTTTCAGGCGCTTGAGGCTGCCGGCCACCGCCTGTTTGAGGTTGTTGCGGCTAATCGAGAGAGACCCGCCGCGGATCCAGTGCCAGGGCCGCCCCGGGCCGGTGATCTTGGTGGCGATGACAAGGCGCTCCCGCGGCTGGTGCTGCAGCCACTCGCCGATGTAGCGTTCTGTGGCTCCCTGGGTTTCCGCCCGCGCCGGCACCGGGTACATCTCCGCCGTATCGATGAAGTTGATCCCGTGTTCTACTGCGTAATCGAGCTGTTCCCAAGCCTCAGTCTGGGTATTCTGCTCACCAAACGTCATGGTGCCGAGGCAGATCTCCGAAACCTGCAGAGGACTGTGGCCAAGCTGGCGGTAGCGCATGGGAACTTGCCGTCTCCAACCCTAAACAGCACACCAGTCCCCATTGTGCCCAAAACTTGCCAGCCCCTGGGATCCCTGCCCCTACTCTTGCTACAGCACAGGCATGTACTCGCGGTAGATCTGGTTTAGGATTTCCAGGCCAATGCGGGTGCGACTGTCGGGGGGACGCAGCTCGATGGCTGCCCTTACTTGCAAGATGGTGCCCACCGGATAGGGCGAGCGCAGCTCCTCCCGCTTGCCCAAAAACACATCCGTGAAGTAGTCGATCAGCCGCCGTACCTGCGCCATGTCCTTGCGGGAGATCTCCATATCCAAAACGGTGGCCAATTTGGCTCGCATGGCTTGAAAGCTCTGTTGGCTGGTGTTGAGGGCCACCCGCTTGGCCAGGCTGTCTACCACAATTTGGCTGATCTTCTCCACATTTTGAGTCACGATCTCGCGGTGGCGGCCAGCAAAGCGCAGTTGCACTTCATCTAAAAATCGTTCGCGCTCCAGGATTTGGATGCCCTGCTGCTCTAGATCCACTCCGTAGCTTTGCAACTGCTTGTACTGATTCAAAACCCATTGGTTGTAGAACGAATCGGCCAAAACCCGCCAATAGCCAATGATCGTCGCCTCGGCAAAGGGGATGCTCAGCAAATAGGCCTCGCTGGTAATCTGGTGCAAATGTTCGGTCAGCTTGTCCCGCTCTTTTTCGTCCAAGTGGGAAGTGCGGGGCACCCAGACGGCTCCGTACTCGCTTTTCACCTCCACCGGCAGGGATGTGAGGAGAGTGTCGAAAAATTGATGGAGGCTGAAAAGGAGAAACTTATTGGGATCCTGCAGGCGGTTGAGCAGCTCTTGTTTTTTCTCTTCTTGATATTGGGCTACCAGCTGCTGGGCCTCGGCGGCCTGGCTGCGCGCTGCCTCCACATCTTGCCGCAGCTTTTCGATCTCTTCTGCGCTCGGCACCTCGCCAGCAGCAGGCTCCCCCTCTCCACTGAAATAGCTGCCGCGCGGCCCTGGATCCCCAAGGCTTGCCAGCGGTTCGTCGCTGTCGTTGTCCAGCGTCAGCAGGTGAGAAAGAGCCTGCAGCCGAGCCCGTCGATTGGAAGAGTAGAGGGATCCCACTTCCACCGGATCCCGACTTTTCCAACCGTCCAGTCCACCGATGCGATAGAGCGTGTAAAAATACTTGCTGAGCAGAATTGCCAACAGATGCTTGTTTTTGACCTCGTTGTACTCCAGGTAGGCCCGCAGACACAGTTGGAAAGCGATGTTGGGCAAGCTGCGACACACCCCTATGATGTGGGAGTACACCCTTTGCAGGTGCGGCCGAAAGCGGCGTGGGATCGCCTCGGGCCGCAGGCCGCGCAACAAGAACTCCGGCTGGCGTAGATCTTGAGGGGTGAAGTAAAAACTTTCTTGCCAAAGCAGCTCGTCCAGGTCGCGGGCAAAAATCGGCTTCAACTGATCGATGATCTGCTCGACAACCGCTTCGTTAAAAACCGGTATGATTTTTTCAATACGCAGTTCCTCGTAAATAGAATGCAGCCGCTTGCTGCGAAAGTCTTCGATCGAGATCAGCCCCTTCATGGTTCCAATCCGACCGTCGCTCAGCAGGAACTTATAGACAACTTCAGCAGTGGCGCCTGGGGAGAGAACGGGAGTTCCGGTCAAGTCGGGGCAAATTTGCAGGGGGCGCAGCAAGCGGCTGGTTTCACTGATGCTAAAGCAACTCCAAGCTGCCGGGTTGAGCACCACCGACGACAGGCCGGCCAGCAATTGCTTCTCGTCCAGATCCTCCAGCCGGATTTCTCCCCTGGGAGCTTGGCGGGGTGCCGCGGCTGAAGCCGCCTGCGAATCCCGAACGGACGGAGGAGATAACGGTAGAGGAGACGCGCTCATGCAGCCAAGGCCGTTTAACCTCAAAGTTCACTCTAGACCGGCAAAGGATGGATAAGATGTGATCCGTATCTCTTTGTCCAATGGAAGTCTCTAAAGCAGAATCTGCCCAAAAACCCCCCCGCTGTTATCTATTCCCACCAGTATCTTGAAACGGTCAGCTTTTGGGTAGCGTGCAACCACGGTTTTAGGGATCCACTAAGGGATACGCAACTTTAGCTCTGGGGGATGAGGTTGCTGAGGCTTTTCCGCTAACCGCCCTCCAAGCCGGTTTTTCTGCCGCAACTCCTGGGCTAGGATAAACGGTCTGCCTACCAGTACGGGCTAGAGTTGCGTTTTAATTCGGGTTGATTCGGGATTGAGGTGCAGTGGTCATGACGGCCATTTTGATTGTGGACGACGATCCCACGATTCGGCTGGTGTTGAAGCGATCCCTGGAGCGGCAGGGCTACACCGTCGAGATGGCCAGCGGTGGCTTGGAAGGGCTGGAGAAAGCTCATCTCCTAACCCCGGGGCTGATTATCTGTGACTGGATGATGCCGGATATGGATGGGCTGGAGGTCTGCCGGCGCATCAAGGCGGATCCCAAGTTTTCCACCACCTTCTTTATTTTGCTTACCGCTCGCACCGAAGTCGAAGACCGCATCCAGGGCCTGGATGCCGGGGCAGATGAGTTCCTCAGCAAGCCCATCGATCCCAATGAATTGCGGGCGCGGGTGCGGGCTGGGCTGCGCTTGCACCAGCTCAGCTATGACCTGCAGCAGCAAACGGCCCGACTGCGGGCGGAGTTGGCCGAAGCAGCCAGCTATGTGCGTTCGCTTTTGCCCAAGCCGGCCGACTTCCCACCTCACCAAATAGCGATTGAGTGGTGCTTTTTGCCCTCCCAGGAGCTGGGGGGGGATTCGTTTAACTACCACTGGCTAGACGAGGATCACCTGGCCATCTACCTGCTAGATGTGTCAGGGCACGGGGTGGGATCCGCGTTGTTGTCGGTGTCGGTGATGAACCAGTTGCGTTCCCAGAGCCTGCCCGATACAGACCTGCGGCAGCCGGATGCGGTGTTGCGCGCCCTCAACCAATCCTTCCCAATGGGATCCCACCATGAAATGTACTTCACCCTTTGGTATGGGGTCTATCAGCCGGGATCTCGCTTGCTTTCTTTTGCCAGCGCTGGCCACCCCCCCGCTCTGTTGGTTGCGCAATCAGACCCCATCCCCCTAGAGCTGAAGACCCCCAATTTGCCGATTGGCATTTTGCCCGATCAGGACTTTGCTAGGGACGAAGTCCGGATCCCGGCCAACAGTTGTCTCTACGTGTTCAGCGACGGGGTTTACGAAGTGTCCAGCTCGGAAGGGATCTGGGGGATAGAGAACTGGAAGTCCTTCCTAAGCAAGCATGCCTGCGTTGGCCTCGATCACGTTCTGCAGCACATTCAGTCTTTCCGCGGCAAGGCCGATCTTGAGGATGATTTTTCTCTGCTCCGTATTAGCTTTGGCTAGTGCAAGCCCGCTCAAGCTGAGCCGGGGGCTGCTCTCCGAAGCTCCTCCCACTGGCTAGGGGTAAAGGTACGGAGGGCTAGGGCGTGGAGACGGCCATCCTGAAGGTAGGGCTTCAAGGCCTCGTTCACCAGCCGGTGCTGTTTGATGAGGGGGAGGCCTTGGAATTGCTCAGCTACGACGACAGCCTGAAAATGGTTGCCATCGCCAACTGTATCTTCTACCTGCACCTTGGCTCCGGGCAGGGCAGCCTGTATCAACGCCTCGATTTCCCGCGGATCCATGCACCGTCTTCCTAGCTTCGGCTCAAGACAACTTAGAGAAGCTCTCCCAATGCCTGCAGATGTTGAGTTCCTATAGCGGGGACTGGATTTGAACCAGTGACCTTCGGGTTATGAGCCCGACGAGCTACCAGGCTGCTCTACCCCGCGGCGCTTTTCTAGCCTAGCTTGTCCTCCGGCTAACCGGCAAGCCTACACCTTGAGTTTCGCCGGGCATTCTCTTCGGGGATCCCCGTCGCACCTGGATGAGCTGGGCGGTGATGCTGATGGCAATCTCGGCGGGGGTTTCGGCGTGGATCTCCAGACCGATGGGGGCAAAGAGCCGAGTAAACTACCCGACTCCGACCGCTAAAGCGGTACGGAGCGGGCTTTCAGTAGCCCTGAGCCTGCTCTGCTCTACCAGAGAACAAAACAGGCCCGAACCTCTAGGCTGGTTTACGACAGCCCCCAAAAGCGCAATCACATTCGCACCATTCAAATCCGCATCCCCTTCCCATCCACAGTGTCCACACTTAAACTTCTTTCCACTGCGGTAGGATTGCGCAGGGTCGGGATGAATGTGCAAACACCGGTGGCAGGTCTGCGACGTGTAGGCAGGCGGAACAAGAATCAGAGCAACCCCCGCACGCAGAGCCTTGTACTCCAAAAATTGACGGAGTTGATAAAACGCCCAACTATTTGCCCGCCTACGCTCTGTCTTGCTGCGTGGCTGTTGATTGACTCTTTTCCGGATCCCTGTCAGGTCTTCCAGAGCAATAGCGCTGTTTGTCGCCTTTGCCCTAGAGACAATAGCTTTGGAGATGCGATGATTGACCCACGCCTGAAAGCGCCTCTCCTTGCCAGACAGCCGTTGCAACAGTTCTCTGCATCTGCGCCGCGAACTGCGGGTGCCCTTACTGGCTTTGCGTTGAAGTACCGCCCTCAACCGCGAGTGATGGTCTCGGACTTTGTTCAACTGCTGTCCATTCCAGTTATCTCCTTCCGATGTATGAGCAATATCCGTCCTGCCCAAATCCACCCCCAGCACTCTATCCGTGCGTTGCGGTGGGGATGGCTCCGCTTCCACACAGATTTGAATGGAGTAGGAACCGTCTTTGCGCTTGACCAGAGTGGCAGATTTGGGATTGGAGCCTGCCAACTGTTCTCTCTGGTAGCGGCCAATCGCCAGCTCAAAGCGCTCCCGACCCTCCACCGTGGTCAGCGACACCGTCCAGTCTTTCTCGCGCAACGAAAAGATACGGGCATCGTAGGTCGCAAAGCCTCTCTTGAACGCTTTGACGGGGCGGTTTTTCTGTTGGGCAACTTTACGGGCACCGGCCAGCCGTCTGCAGACTTGCTGAGCCAAGTTACTGGACAAGCCAAACCGAGCGCGAATCTGGTAATAGCAAAGGGACTGGAGTTTGACTGCGTTGACTACTTTTTCTGGTGTGTTTTGGTTGACCCAGTTCAACGCCTGCACAAAGGCATCCATTGTCGCATCCAACTTTGCGGCTTGCGACTGGGACACCTTGAGCTTGCAGGAGACGGTCAGGACTTGGGTCATGGTTCTATCATAACTTCCGCATTCCTCCCGACACTGACCCTACGGGTACAGTGCGGGGCTCCTGCGATTTCTAGCTGAAGGCGGTCTCCGGGATCCCTTCCTGGGCCAGGGACAGGCCGCAGTGGCCCGCTCCGACGATCAGCAGGGTGGGGGAAGGGAGGAGGGGCTCGACCCAGGATCCCGCGAGGAGCTGTGGGCGGGATGGCAGGGGGGCAAAGTGCTCCGCACCGCTGTCGCTAAGGCTGAGGTAGGGGAACCCCTGAGGATGGAGGGGAGTGATCAGCCAAGCCCTTTGCCCTTGGGTCAGAGCCTGGAGGATCTGGGCCACCAACGTTTGGGCAAGGGATCCCTGCCATCGCTGTAGCCAAATGTGCATCCGTCCCCCGCAAACGCCCAAGGGAGGGCTGTTGAGATCGAGGGAAACCGGCATCCCAGCCGGCGAGGACTCCCCATCGCCATCGCCAACGGGAACAGCGGTCTGCAAAAGGGTTTGCGCTCGGGCAATGACTTCCGCTTCGGCAGCCCCACCGCCAACAGTGCCCAACAGGGTGCCATCGGATCCCACAGCCAGTTTCGCCCCCGCCTGGCGAGGCACAGATCCCTGGGTGCGGATCACGGTGGCTACCACCAGCGGCCCGCGGGAGAGCATGACTCTAGTCAATAATAAGCTCAACTATACTGAAAATAATGTATAATATGTTCAGTACGGATTACTACCAGTTGATCTTTCTGTTTACTTTCGAGTCTGCCAACATGGTAGCCAAAGCAAAGCAGAAAATTGGTAGTAAGACGACACGGAAACTGCGCTTTGGGTATTCTACTCAAAGCTTTGCGGGATACCGCCATTCTGTTTGGACTCCGTCCCGCTAACGCGAATGGAAACAAACAGAATGCTATCGCTGCATAGTTGAACAGTGATGTTCAGCAGTGTTCAGCGTAAATGTATCAGCATGTCTGCCAACTGTCGGTAAAAGGTCTCGTCCACCTCAGCCTCGGTTATGCCTACGGCACCCTAGCGGGAACGGTCAGGGACTCAATGATCAAGAAAGCCCCTCTAGGATGGCCTGATGGAAGGCAACCCGGAAAGCCTGGAATCCGTTCTCCTGCCGACCGTGGTAGACGGCGTTGGTGAGCAGCGTCACCACCAGCTCCCGCTCTGGATCGATCCACAGGGAGGGTCCGGTGAAGCCGGTGTGGCCGAAGGCGCTGGGGCTGAACGGGTAGCTGCTGGCCAAGGGATCCGGGGAGCGCAAGGCAAACCCCAAACCCCGGCGCTCGTGACAGCGGTGGGCATCCCCTTGCTGAGGCAACTGCTCGCGGGTCATTTCCCTCACCGTCTGCGGCTGCAACAGGGATCCCGTCAAAAAACTCTCTCCGAAAGCGGCTACTTCCTCTGCCGTGGCGAATAGTCCGGCATGGCCGGCGATCCCGCCCAGGCGGGCGGCATTTTCGTCGTGAACCTGCCCCTGTAGGCGGCGCTTTCGCCAAGGACACAGCTCGGTGGGGGCACAAGAGACAGAGACAGGGGGTGGGTCGAAAGGATCCCCTGGATAAAACTGAGTTTGGCTCAGGCCCAGAGGCTGCAAGATCCGGGCATGCAAGATCTGATCCAGAGGGGTTCCGCTCAGACGTTCCAAAGCCAGCCCCAGCAGGATCAATCCAAGATCGCTGTAGACTCTGCGGGATCCCGGCCTGTAGGCCAAAAAGGTGTGCAGGGCCATGTGCCGGGCCGATTCGGCATCGGGCTGTCGAAACAGGGGCCGCCAGGCGGGCAAACCGGCGGTGTGGGCCAGCAACTGCCGCACCGTCACCTGTTCTGTTGCAACAAGCTGGCCTAAGGATTCCGGTTCCACAGCAATCCATTTCCCCGGCTGCAGAGGATCTTCATAGGGGGCAATGGGGCGGGATCCCTGAAACTCCGGCAACAGGAGACTCACCGGTTGATCCAGCAGCAACGCTCCGGCTTCCACCAGGGCCATGCAGGCGGTGGCGGTGTACAGCTTGGTCAGCGAGGCCAGGTCAAAACGGGTGGCCGAGGTTGTCGGTTGGCGCCGGGTCTCAGGGTCGAGATGGCCTGCCGCCCTTGAGTAGATACACCTTCCCTTGTGGCGGATGACCACCTGGGCAGCGGGGAAAAGGTGGGGAATGGCGGAGTTGAGCAGCCCCTCCAGCAAGGTCGGATCCCAGCCCATCTGCCTCCTCTCCTCCCGGCTTGAGGATCCCCAGTCCAACAAACAACTTGTAACGGTGTTTACAAAAGCCTACCGCTTCCCCAGCTAGGATGCCACCACGGCAGGCTACATCATCAAGGGATCCCGAGTGCGGCTGGAGTTGTTGCAAGCCTTTTTGAACGTGGTGGAAACGGGCAGCTTTTTGGCCGCTGCTCGCCTCAGCGGTCTGACCCAATCGGCTATTAGCCGCCAGATCCAGGCCCTGGAAGAAGCGGTGGGGGCTCCGCTGTTGCATCGCAAAAGCCCGGTGGCCCTAACTGTGGCCGGGGAACGGCTTTTGCCCCATGCCCGTCGCATCTGTCAAGAATGGCAGCGGGCTCAGGAAAGCATTCGAGAATGGCTGCAGGGCCAGCAAACCGAGCTCTGCATTGCCGGGATCCATTCCCTGATCGCCCATCAACTGCCGCCGGTGCTGCAACAGTTTTGCCGGGAGTACCCAGAGGTGCAGTTGCGGGTTACCGCTCTGGGCAGCGACCGCGCCTTGAAGGTGCTCAGGGATGGGCTGGTGGACGTGGCCCTGGTAATGGAGAATCCCCTGATGACCCGGGGGGCAGAACTGGTGGTGGAGCCACTGTACTCGGAGCCAATTCAAGTATTGATGCCCGCCACCCATCCCCTCAGCCGCTACGAGCGGATCCCCTGGAAGGTGCTGGCGGAGTATCCCCAGGCTGTGTTCAAGGATGGCTATGCCATGCGCTCCTTGGTGGGATCCCATCTGGCCCGACAGGGGCTTCCCCTGAAAGCAGCCCTGGAACTGAACACCTTGGATGCCTTTCGGGGGGTGGTGCGACAGGGGCAGTTGATTGCCCTCCTGCCGGAGTCGGCCCTGGTGGACTGCTGCGCCGATCCGGATTTGCAGGTGCGACCCACCGAGCCCCCCCTATTGAGGCGACAGGTGGTTATGGTTACCACCAGCGATCGCTATCGGATCCCTCCCATTCGCCGGTTTTTGCAGTTGGCCGCCCAGCTTATCAGGCAGTCTGAGGTTGAGCCTGCTTCCGGTACAGATCCCCATTTCCCTCAGCCCTCTGCCGGGCTGTTGTCAGTTCTGTAGGGATTTTTTGTAGAAATTTCTGTAAGTTGTCAAATACCTGTATCGGTAGTTGCAAGTGTTCCGCCGTTATCTCCCCCTACTTGGGTAGCCCAGCGCTCCCGACCGCCGATGCTATGAGCCAAGAGTTTCGCGAGCTGTTGAAAAAAATCGGCAGCGGCACCCACACCCACCAGGATCTCAGCCGGGCAGAGGCCGCCAGCGCTGCTCGAATGCTCCTGCGGGGGGAGGCCACTCCCGCCCAGATCGGGGCTTTTTTAATTGCCCACCGCATCAAGCGCCCCACTGCCGAAGAGCTGGCCGGTATGTTGGATGCCTACGCAGAAGACGGCCCTCTTCTGCCCCAACGGGATTTGCCCCATCCCTTGATCATCTTTGGCCATCCCTACGATGGCCGCTCGCGGACTGCGCCGCTGGGGGTGCTGGTGGCTTTGCTGCTGGCGGCGGCAGGGTCAGCCGTTTTGCTGCATGGCTCTGGCTTCTGTCCCACCAAGTATGGGCTGCCCTTGGAAGCGGTGTGGCGGAGCTTGGGGGTGGATTGGCGGGGGCTATCCCTGGAGCGGGTGGGGCAACTGCTGGAACAAACCGGGCTGGGATTTTTGTATTTGCCCACCTGTTTTCCCCAGGCTCAGGCCCTGATGGACTACCGGGATCAAATCGGCAAGCGCCCCCCCTTGGCCACCTTGGAGCTGGTCTGGACACCCTACCAAGGCCCCTTTCACCTGGTGGCCGGGTACGTGCATCCGCCCACCGAGGCCACGATGCTGGAGCTGTTTGCCCTGCGGGAGATCCGGCAATTTACCACCGTCAAAGGTTTGGAAGGCAGTTGCGACCTGCCGCGGGAACGGGCGGCCATTCTCAACCAGGGCGGGAAACGGCTGCTCTTGAAGGCTCGCGATTGTCACTTGGCAGGCCCGGAGATTCCCCTCTCCGGCGAGAAAGAGCTGCTCCAACAGATGCAGCAGGTGCTCAGCGGGGATCCCTGTGAACTCACCCCAGCCGTTCTCTGGAATGGGGGCAGCTATCTGTGGCTCCTCGGCCACGCCCCATCCTTGCCAGAAGGGATCCAACAGGCGGAAGACCTGCTTCGCTCTGGACGGGTGATGGAGAAGCTGAAACAACTGATCCAGGTGGTTGACCTGATACATTTACGCTGAACACTGCTGAACATCACTGTTCAACTATGCAGCGATAGCATTCTGTTTGTTTCCAACCAGAATGGCGGTATCCCGCAAAGCTTTGAGTAGAATACCCAAAGCGCAGTTTCCGTGTCGTCTTACTACCAATTTTCTGCTTTGCTTTGGCTACCATGTTGGCAGACTCGAAAGTAAACAGAAAGATCAACTGGTAGTAATCCGTACTGAACATATTATACATTATTTTCAGTATAGTTGAGCTTATTATTGACTAGAGTCATGCTCTCCTAGGGCTGGGATCCCCTGTTTCGATGACTAGAGTCAAGCTCTCCAGCCCAGGAAAGAAAGCCCCCCGGCCAGCTCCAGGGGGCGAGAAGCCGAAGGTTGGATCCTTTAGGGCAACAGCTCCTCGATGGCCTCCTCCTTGGTGTTGGTGCGGCGGGAGAGGGTGCGGCGGTCGAAGGTCATGTGGATCTCCCGGTTTTGCTCGCCGTCGGCAGCCACAGCAAAGATGGGGAAGTCGATGTTGCCATCCGGGAAAGCCATGTGGAAGCGGAAGGTGCCATCGGGGTTGAGCTGGATCTTGCGCCCGCCGATGGTGACGGTGGCATCGGGCTCCGTGGCCCCATAGACAATCAGCTCGGCATCGGCCACCAGCCAGAACTTGCGGGAGCGCCGCGGCAGGACTTCGGAAGCGCCGGAGAACAGCCCTAGTCCCGACCCGGAAGCCATCCAGGGAGCAGCAGGCACTTCGGCCATGGCCATAGCCATTCCCATCATGCCCACGCCCGACGGGATAATAAACGAGCTGATGGCCTGCTCGGGCACCAGTTGACGGCTGCCCATCTGGTGGCTGCCAAACAGGGATCCCGCCACCCGCATCGCCTCGAAGCCGCCCACCATCTCCAGGAAGGGATCCGCCGTCCTCTGCCGCTGCGGCTCGTCGCCTTTGTAGGCCACCACGCCCATGCCGGTGGCGCTGCGCTTGTAGGGCTCGGTGAGCTGGTAGAGGGTGCGGCCCTGGAGGGGCATGTCAAAGGGCACCGTCAGGAAGTGCTCTTCAAACCAGTCGGAGGGAAAGACTGGCGGCACCATCACCGCCGCCGAGCGGGCCAACATCAGCCAGCGGCCATCTGCGGTCCGGTAGCCGATCTCCACCAAATAGGAGCGGTCGCTCACCGGGATCGGCAAGTACCACTCGCGGGCCAGCTCGTCACAGGGGTACTCCTGCATGCTGTGGGCCGGCTGGCGTTCGAAATCGATATCGGTTACGTCGTAGAGGCGCAGCGCCAACTGCTGCCCTCCCTCGCGGCGCTTGCTTTCTTTAGCCTCGTTGGGCACATCCCAATAGGCGTAGGCCCACTGGGGATCCCGCGGCAGCAAAACGATGCGGCTTTCGCCATAGCCATCCGGCAAATCCCCCAGCGGCTTGTCCACATCGACCAGATCGGGATTGCTACGCCCTGGGCCGACAAACTTGGTGCCAGTCACCGCTTCTTGGCCGCTCGGCTCCGGCATTGTATCGGCGGGGCGGCCAGCTTTGGCCTGGGCCTCCCGGACAGCCTGGATGAGCTGATCCTTGGTCATGCGGCTGTACTTGGGGATCTGGTAGCGGGCAGCTTCTTCTCGCAACTGCCGGATGGTCATCTCTTCCAACGGGATCCGCTCTTGTGGCATGGTCGGGGTCTCCTGTCCTCAACAGATCGGGCTTGTGCGCACACTCCACTGGCTAACCCAAAGGCCGATCCCAGCTTGTGGCTAAGGGCAACCCCTGGCCCACTGGGGTAACAGCCTGCTTGGCGTTTTCCAACCGCTGATGACCATAGGTCGGGATCAACGGGGATCAAAGGAATGATGAACTTATGTTCACGTATTTTTGCCTATTGGTCAAGAGCTTGGGGATCGCTGGGGATCAAAGCCTCGTTTTCCCCGCCATCTCGAGTCAGGGATCCCCAAAATGGGCTTGCGGCCCGCCCTTGCCGGCGGATGGGCGGCCAAGCATCAGCCGCTGCTCTCCAGTCCAAAAGAGGACTGCGCGGGATCCCCTGCCGCACCGGCCTTGCCTGGGTAGCATGGGGGAAGGGTGAGCCGCAGGTTATCAGGCCAAGAGGTGTGGGCATGAGGTGGTGGAAAGATAGGACTCACGGTGCAGGGATGCGAGCGATCTGGGCAGCGCTGGGGATCCTGGTCTGGCCGGGGGAAGCTGTTGAAGCGCAAACCCTGTTTCCTCCCCTCTACCGCCTCCAGGGGGGATCCCCTGCCCCAGCGGTTGAGAAACAACCCCTCCCGGAAGAAACGCCTTGGCGTCCGGTCACTCCCGACCAGGTAGAAAACGTAGAGTCGGCGTTTCCTGTCGAGGACGCAGGGTCGGAAGGGCCGATTTTCGATCTGGACTTGTTGCGGCAGTTGGGCACCAGCCCCGGCGGCGGCTCTGGCTCTGGACAGGGAGACGTGATCGGGCCCGGCAGCGGCCAGAGCGGGGTGCGCGGCTCCAGCCCTGGCTCAGGGATGGGCCCAGGGGGTGGAACTGGCCTAGAGGCGGGATCCCGGCGGCGAGAGCCCCAGGTAACTGGGTTAATTGTCGATGCGCGGGGCCTGGACTTTTTGCCCAGCCAGTCGATGCGCCTTTTGGATCCCGACGGCAACCCTGTTTACCCGCCTATCAACCTTGGCCAAGACCTCAACGCCGCCTTTGTGGGCAGCGAGGGCACCGCCGCCTACACCACCTCGGAAGAGCAGGCCCGCTCGCTGGTCAACCGGATTGGAGAACGGCCCCACCGCCTTCGCGCCATGCGCACGCTGGGTTACGACCTGGTGATCTCCGCCGAAGACGCCTTCAACCTGCGCCAGATGAACGCCAGCAGCGGCTTTCTGGATCGCTTTGCCGTGGTGGTCATCTGGGATGGCAGCCAAGCCAGCCGGCCTTAAAGTCTGGCCCAGGGATCCCGGCGCTGGCCGCGAAGGGGATCTGGGGATGCTAGCCTAGCAAACGTGCTCCGCACCGCCGACGCAAACGGCTTTTTTTGGGGATCCCAACCCTATGCAACGGTTTGCCAACCAGCCTCTGCGGGAACGGCCCCACCTAGCGGTATTTTCTTCCAGCAAGGTGGGCAACTTCGTGGTCACCGTCCCCCTCTTGCGCGGCCTCAAGGAGAAATACCCCGGCTGTGTCCTGGATTTTTTCGGCAGCGAGACCACCCGCGACTTTGAGCTCCACTGTCCCTATATCGACTTCAGCTTCCCCCTCTACAGCCGCCGCCCCGATTACCTCGAGGCCCTGACGGCGGCAGTGCGGGATCGGGTGGCCCAGGCCGGGCCCTACGATCTGGCCATCAACTGCGACGAGTTCAGCGAGCTCAACCTGGTGGCGGTGACGGCCCTGCGACCCCGGTACATTGCCGGGGCCGGCTTGACCCTGGATTTTCGCCGCAAGTTGGATCCCGGCTCCGACCCGGTGCAGCGCATGCTCCAGGACGACGACTGGAACAGCCTGGCGTTTTTGCAGCGCTACAAAGATATCCTCACTAGCAACTACATCGCCGAGATCTTCTGCCGCCTGGCTTACGTAGAGACCGACTTTTTCCGCCTGGAGCTGCCCAGCCGGGATCCCGACTTTGCAGTACCGGAAGTCTTGGTGCACATCACCACCACCCGCCGTGCCAAGATGTGGCCCTTGCAGTACTGGCGCCAGGTGATCGAATGGTGCCAGGGGCAGGGCTTGCAGGTGGGGCTCATTGGCAGCGCCCCCGAGCTACAGCGATCCCTCTACCACGGCGACGGCGAAGACCAACTCCTGATCCAGACGGGGATGATCGACCTGCGGGGCAAGACCGGCCTCCTCGAGTTGGCCGGGGCCCTGAAGCGGGCGCGGGTTTGTATTTCCGTGGACGCGGGGCCGATGCACATTGCGGCGGCCGTGGGCTGCCCCACCATTGCCCTGTTTGGCAACGACGCCGATGGCGATGGAGCTAGCCCCGTGCGGCTGTGGGCTCCACGCCTGCCCCATGTTTACGTTACCCAGACTTCCTATAAATGCCGGATCTGCGCAGAAAACAAGTTCAAAAACGAAGCCTGCCTGGTGGAAGGCCACCCCTGCATGGCCCACCTCAAGCCAGAGACAGTGATTGCCTACCTCCGACAGATCCTGAAGAAGACCTAGACCTTCCAGCCCGTCTCTCCCCTCACCCCCAGCCCCTCTCCCTCTGGGAGAGGGGAGCTGTGGAGCGAGGGAACAACTTGTTCATGGCTATTTGAGATGGCCATAGCTCCCAGGGATCCCCGCCCCGCCGATCAGATGGGCCAGTGGACGGCAGGGAGTGCCCAGAAGCGCAGCCGGATCCCTAGGAGCCTGGTTAAGCTGAGAGCCCGAGGCTGAAAACTCTGTGCCTAAACCATTTGGGTGTGAGCTGTGACTTTGGGGACGGGGTATCGCCACCAGGTGGATCACCTTGCCGAGCGGAGAAACAAGAGGGCTTGGCAAGGGGTTGCCCTGAAGCTGCTGGCCACCTTCTGCTTTGCCTGCCTGGGGGCGATCATCCGCCTCAACACGCCTGCCCTGCACCCTTTTGAGATTGTGTTTTCGCGCAACCTATTCGGGTTTCTTGCCCTGGTACCGCTGCTTTTGCGAGCAGGGATCCACTCGCTGCGCACCGCCAAGATGAGCTTCTACCTCCTGCGCTCGGCAATCAGCACGGTGGGGATGCTGCTTTCCTTCTGGGCGGCCAGCCTCTTGCCTTTGGCAGAGGCCACGGCGCTGAGCTTTGTCCAGCTTTTGTTTGCCGGCATGATGGCGGTCTGGGTATTGGGCGAACAGATGCGCCCCTCCCGCTGGCTGGGGTTGGGCCTGGGGTTTGTCGGGGCTTTGGTGGTGTTGAGGCCGGGCTTGCGGGAGTTCTCTTTGGGAACGGGGCTGGCCTTGGCGGCGGCAGCGCTCTTTGCCTGGGTAACCATTGTGCTCAAGATCCTCGCCCGCACCGAGTCCAGCCTCACGATCACGGCCTACATGGGCCTGTTGCAGACCCCCCTTTCCTTCTTGGCTGCTGTTTGGGTTTGGACCTGGCCTTCGCCGGAGCAGTGGCTGTGGATGGCAGCGATGGGGCTGTTGGGCAGCCTGGGCCAGGTGGCCCTCACCCAAGCCTACAAGCTGGCTGAGGTGACGATGCTGCTGCCTCTGGATTTTTCCCGCTTGCTCTGGGCCAGTCTAATCGGTTTCTGGGCATTTGCCGAGCTCCCAGATGGGTGGACCTGGCTGGGCGGAGCCCTGATCTTGGCAGGCGCCACCTCCGGGGCCTACGGCGAGGCGCGGCGGCGGGTGAGGAAAACTCAGGCCCGTACCGGCAAAGTTTAAGGTGGCAGAGGCTGGCGGGCCTAAAGCCGCAGCAAGGCGGGGCTGGAGCTGGTCAGGTCGGTGGTGGTAAGAGCCACCAGCAGGGCTTCCGGGCTGACGGGGAAGGGCAGGTGGTGGATATCGGAGCCTGGCTGGCAGGCCACCTGGGCTGCTTGCAGCAGCTCGGCGGATCCCAGGTGGTCGAGGTGGAGATCCCGCAAGTTGAGGGGCAGCCCCACCTGGCGGTAGAACGCCAGCAACTGGGTGCGGGCGGCCAGCGCCAACTGGCTTCCCTGCAGGATCTCCTCTAGGCGGAGCTGGGCCAAAATGCCAAAGGCCACTTTCTCCCCGTGCAGGGTGGCCCGGTGTCCCGGCAAATGGGTTAGGCCGTTGTGAACGGCGTGGGCGGCCACGGTGCGACACTTGGCCCCTCCCAAGCCGCCGACGATCCCCGCCAGGCAAATGCAGGCATCCACCACCTGCTTCCAAGCCGTGCCACCCGGCTCCCTCAAGGCCGCCACCGATTGTTGCAAGAGCAAATCCCGCAAAACGCGGGCCTGCTGCACAGCTCCGATCACCAGGGCATCTTCCGAGGCGCCGCTGCTGACAGAAGACTCGTACCACTTGGCCAAGGCATCTCCAATCCCGGCCACCAGGGTGCGCGCCGGGGCCTGCAGGATGAGCTCATAGTCCAGAATCAAAGCGGCAGGTGCCCGATCCAAAGCCACATCCCGCTGAAAGGCACCTGTGTCAGAGTAGATGTTGGACAGGGCGCTCCAGGCGGCACAGGTGGCGGCGGAGGTGGGCACCGTCGCCACCGGGATCCCCAAGCGATGGGCCACCAACTTGGCCGTGTCTAGGGCCTTGCCGCCCCCCACCCCTACAATGCCGGTTACGGACTCTGCCGTGGCCAGGGCCTGTAGGCGAGCCAGCTCCGACTCGCTGCAGTCGACACCATAGGTGCTCCAGTAAACCTGAACGGCGGGATCCCGCCCCAGATTGCGCTTCAGGGGCAGCTCGGCCACGGCCAGGGAGCGCTCCCCCCCGATCACCAACACGCGGGATCCCAGAGCTGTCAGGGGGACAGCCTCGAGGATGCCGCTGCCGCGGTATAGCCGGCCTGGGGCCGGAATGGCCAGGTCGAATTCACAAGTTCTCAGCATTTCAAAGAGGGGCGATAGGGTCAGCCCAGTGTCCATATATATAGATACAGACTACGATTCTAGCCGCAAGTTCTGCCTTTCCCATCTAGGGTGTAGCTACAGGCAAGCCTCGCTTGCTTGGAACGGGTTGGGATCCCTGGCAGGGGAGGGTCAGCTAGCACAAATCTTTGCCAGCAGTCAACTGCAAATGGTGGTAACCCCCAGACAAATTGGGTAGTATGCGTCTAGCAGTGGCGCAGAGGGCAGGGCGTGTTCGGCTTTCTTGGTGGCTCCAAAACTCAAACCATGCTTGGGGTAGATATCAATCCCGAGCGCCTTGCTGTTGCCCAAGTCAAGAAGCAGGGCAATGGTCGCTATCGTCTGGTTCACTACCACAGCGTGGAAATGCCAGAGGGGGCAGTGATCGAGGGGCGCATTCTTGATCCGAGCACAGTTGGCTTGACATTGGCCAACTTACTAAACGAATACAAGGTGCCCACCAGCTTGCCAGTGGCGACCGCGGTGCCGGTGCGAGAGGCGATCGTCCGTCTCATTCGCCTGCCTGCTGACCTGCCTGCCGATGAGTTGCGGCGGGTGGTTCTAGAACAGGAGGCGGAGCTCTACATCCCCTACCCCCGGGATCAGGCGGATGTGGACTACCAGCCCCTGGGCCTAGACCTTTCCCAGGATGGCATTGAGCGCATCGAGGTGCTGCTAGCAGCCATCCCCAAAGAGGTGGTGGACAATTACCTGGCCGTGCTGCAGGCGGCCAACTTGAAGGCGCGCTGTGTGGAGCTGGCCAGCTTCTCCCTCATTCGCACCATCCGTGACCAACTCATCCAGTACAGCCCCCAAGAGGCGGTGTTGCTCAGCTCCATCGGCTACGACAGCAGCGAGATCAGCATCTTGGTCAACGGCATCCCGCAGTTTACCCGCACCGTCAACATCGGCACCATTCACATGCGGCAGGTGCTAGCCCAGGCCCTGAATTTGCCGGTTAGCCGCACCGGCGACCTGTTGCGAACTCTAAGGTTACCCTTGATCAACCCCGCCGATGTTTTGGCCACGGGAGAGCAACCGGTTCCCAGTAACCCGGGCGTGGCAGCCGTGGCGCGGGTCGTTTCCGATTTGGCGGACGAGCTGAGGCGCTCCATTGATTTCTTTACCAGCGCAGAGAGTAACTCCCCTGTGGTGAAGGTATTGTTGGCTGGGCCGGGGGCGGCTATTGGCCAAATGGATGGTTTCTTGTCGCAGTCGCTGAGCCTGGCCGTAGAGTTAGCGGATCCCTTCGGCAGCATCCTGATACCGGATTCAATCGAGGTGCCCTTGGAGGAGCGACCGGCGATGGGAGTGGCCCTGGGGCTGGCCATGCGGGAAGCCAGCAAGTAGTCTTCGGGATCCGCCCAAGAGGATCCCCTAAGCGCAATACCCAACCATGAGCGAGGCGGTGAGATGTACACACCAGAGATCAACTTTCTGAAAGAAAGACCGGAGGTTCCCACCACAGTTCAGACAGGGGGAGTGGTGGCTGGCCCGGAAACTGCCGCCGGAGCTGAGAGCTGGGCTTTGGCCATTGGTCTGGGGGTTGCCGTGGCTGCTGTGGCCATGGGGGCTTTCTTGTATTTCCAAGACAGCTTTTCCCGTCAGCGGAATACTCTGAGGGCAGAGCGAACCCGCCTCGACGGTGAACTCAGCACAGCCAATGCCGAGTTGACCCGACTCCAGGGCCTCAGCCAAGAACTGCAAACCATTCGCACCCAGACGGAAGGGTTTCGCTCTTTTCTCGGATCCGTCCAGCCCTGGTCGGCCATTCTAGAAGAACTGCGGCGCAGGATCCCTGGGCAAGGGGTATGGATAACCAACATCAGCGCCTCTGGCGATACTGTGAACATCCAAGGCGGGGCGCTGGATTTTCCCTTGGTGAACGACTTTTTGCTCACTCTGCTGGATTCCAACTTCGTAACCAGTGCCGTTCTCAACAGTGCCTCTCGAGTGGAGGGCACCCCTGAAACTGAACCCAGCGTCACCTACGGCCTAACGGTTACTATTCGAACCATAGGGGATCCCGACCCGGAGTTGACCCGCGAGCTGGAGCAGCGGGGAGCGATAGGCTTGGTGGAAAAGATCCGCATTTTGCGTCAAGTGGAGGGGAACTGATGACCGGCTCGGTGGAAAGTTTTCACGACGAACAACTGGTGGCACCTCCGGCAGGGCCGCCGGTATTGTTGGGGGTCGAGCTGACCCCTATTCGCATTGGCCTGTTGATCGGGATCCTGGGCCTGGGCGCGGCGAGCTTTTTGGCCTTCACCCAACTCCGTCCTCTGATTAGAGAGGTGCAAGCCTTAGAAAGAGAGGTAGCCCAAAAAACCAGCCAGTTGCAGGAGGTACAGGGCCAGATTGCCGGCTTACAGGATCTGCCCAACCAAATCGAGAGGGCTCGCGTGCAGCAGCAACAGATCAGCGCCTTGCTCGCCACCCCCGAGAATGCCGACACGCAACTGATCGATCTCAACCGACTGGTGCGGGGACAACCCAATGCTCAGTTGCTCAGTTTCAGCCCTTCCCCTCTGACGCCAGCTTCCTCGAACAACCCAGAAGTGCCTGCCATCATCGCCCCAGCCATCCAACTGCAGACAACCCGCGTCACCCTGCGGGGTCCCTACACCGACATCATCAACCTCATGAGAGACATCGAGCGTTTTCGCGCTCTGTTCCGGGTGAGCAACATCTCTCTCAACCCTGGCCAAGGCACAGAGAACCTAGACGCCGCTTTCGATCTGGTTGCTTACTACTACAACAAAGGCGTTCCTCTCGGCACTGCTCCTGCACCTGAAGGGCAAACACCTCCTGAGGGAGGACAGCCAACACCCAGCCAGTAGCCCGGCTTGGCAAGGCCAATCTGTAGCCAATCTATACACTGCGTTTGAGTGTCGCTTCCCCACGGGATCCCACCTGAAGAGACTCGCTACTGGGATTGGAGGGGACGGGCGGGAAATGGGAACCATTGGGGAAAAGCACAGATAGTGTTGCCTATCGAAAAATTTCCCCTAAAGCGGCTGCAGGTAGTGGCAAAGCCGAAAATTTCGGCTTTGATTAGGGAAGCACTGGGTGAACCCGTGCTGAAGTAAAGCAGAAACACGCTTGGCTAACGGAGTGAGGTGTGAGGATGATGAACCGTCGAGTCGCCTGGGGATGTGCATTGAGCTTGATCCTTTCACTGCCCCTGTTGGCTGTGGAAAGCCAGCTCGATGAAGCCGCCGCCCAGCAGTTGACCTCCGCCAATCCACAAAGCCTCAGCCGCATTACCGATATCCGCCTGGTGCCCCACGGCAACCGCATGAAGCTGGAGATCAACACCGCAGGGGGCGCCCGTCCACAGGTGTTCTTTACCCAGCAGGGCCAATCTTGGATTGGGGATATCACCAATGCCCAACTGGATGGAGGTCAAGGTCGCTATCGTCAGGAGTCTCCCCTGCCGGGAGTGCGCTTCATCGAGGCCAAGCAAATGGGCAATGACAGCGTGCGGATAGAAATTGCCGGCGTTGCGGCAGCTCCCCAGGGCTTGCTGGCCCAGCGTAGCCCAACGCAGTTGGTCTTCGAGTTTGAGGGCTTGCCCTCTGCCCTGCCAGCTCCTGTAGCTGCAGCGCCCAGCCAAGAAGTAGTGCCCAATCAACCAGCCTCGCCAACTCGAGCTCAGCCTGGTGCCCCACCGGCAACCCCTGCCTCTTCTCCGGCTGCTCAAAACTCTCCTTCTCCCCGCGTGGCAGCTGCTACTCCTCAGCCTCTTGCCCAAAACTCCCCCTCTTCCCCGCCAGCTCAGACAGCTCCTACTCCTCAGCCAGCTTCTCCTAGGCCGGTCATTTCTCAGGTGCCCTCCGTGGGCCAGCTTAACCAACCGCAATTGCCGCCAGGAAGCTTGCCCACTGGATCCCCCTTCCAGGGGAGAGCTGTGGCTCCTCCTGCTGGCGATATTGCCGTTGGCACAATCCTGCCTGATCCACCTACAGTGGATCTCGGATCCAATGCCAGGATTAGCTTGACCTTGAAAGATGCTCCTGTGGGCGATGTGCTGAGCTTGTTGGTGCGGCGAGCAGGGTTGAATGTGGTGCTCAACGACGTCCCACCCGATCTAACCATCTCTCTGGACGTGCAAGACTCGCCCTTACAGGAGACATTCAACTTTATCTTGCGGCTAAAACAGTTGCAGGCCCAGCGAAGGGGCCAAACCGTATTTGTTGGACAAAACCTGCCAGGGGTGACTGAGATCCTGGTGCGCAATTACCGCGTGAATCAGGCAGTCGCCACCGATTTGGCCAGTCGGCTGGAAGAAGTTTTGAACGCCGTTGCTCCCGGTGCCCAATTCGTTGTGGACGAGCGCACCAACTCCATTACGGTGATCGGCAACTCGCGGCAGCAGGACATCGCGGCTGCTCAGATTGCCCAATTGGATGTGCGTCGGCGACAGGTTTTGATTTCCCTGAGAGCAGTTGATATTCGCTTGAACAAAAACGAAAGCTTATCAGTTAACTTGGGAGGGGCATCTGGCAACTTTGCCCTTGGAACCTTGGGAGACGCCAATTTTGGTGGTCAACCGCTCAATCAACCTGCGGGATCCTCGGTAAGCTCTATCGGCCCTGCAGGCCCATCAGGATCCATCACGGGAATATTTAACACTCTCAACCGGCTGCAGCAGTCTTTGGCTCTAAGAGTGCAGTCTGCAATACAAAATGGAACTGGAAAAATTCTAACTGACCCCAAAGTTGTGGTGGCAGATGGCGGATCCAGTCGAATTAGCATTGCAACCAGCGTGCCTGTTAACGTTGAAACCATCACCATACCCCAGGGCGAAAACCAGCCTCCAGTTGTTACTCAGCGTTTGCAGCGAGAGGATGCTGGGGTTATCCTTGACGTCTCAGAAGTTAGGATAGATGACAATGGGTTTGTTACCCTGACCATTCAGCCGGAAATTTCTATTCCTGTACCCATTCAAGTATTGGAAGGCGGAGACTTTGCAGGCATTCAACTTTTTAACATCGACAGAAGGCGGCTGGAAGCATCTCAGCTCAGGTTAAGAGATGGGCAAACCTTTATTATTGCTGGCCTCATTCAAGACAGAGACACTGTTGACGTTCAAAAAGTGCCTTTCCTAGGCGACTTGCCTCTTTTGGGTGCTTTGTTCCGATCTCAGAGTGTGAATAACGAGCGCAATGAGGTGGTCTTCATGCTAACGCCCTACATTATGGATGATAATGTTGCTTTTGGTCTTCCTCCCAATCCGTAAAATTCCCAATCCGTAAAATAGGGTTATGCCGAACTGCCAAGTTTCGTGATATCCTCCCAACACTGATACTACAGGCACAGCGCAGGACCCATAGCTCCCCACACCCCTCATGAGTTAACTCTCGACAGTCCTGAGTTACTGGCTGCATTAGCTTCGGGATCCGTTGAGTTGCATTCAGCAGCTAATGGCTTCTTCAAGTGGCCTGGGATCCACCTCGGGCAACAAGCGCCAACTCCACCTGATTTTCTTGGGGCTGCCCCAGTTGCACCTCCACATCTCGGCCAAAGAAGCCTTGCATTTTTTTCTGGTAGCTTTCCTGCCATTGTTGGAAGGGAACCTTGGGGGAATCGAACAGAAGCACTAAGGTGTACCGGCCATCTCGCAGCTCTTCTCTGTACCCTCTCACCTTGGGCAGATCTGCTTCCAGAGGGCCGCGCAGACCCAGAAACTCCAGGGCATCTTCCAGGTGGGCATTAGCCCCGTAGCTATATTTGGTGATATCGGCGCGGACTTGCTTTTGAATTTCCGTGGCCTGCTGGGCGCGGGCTTGGATCACCTCGAGAGAAGGGGCAGCCAGGGCAGGTACCGGCTTGAGTTCCACTACCTTCATGGTTATCCCTCCCAACAGCAAGGGGATCCCGGCAAACAGGCCGATGAGATTGAGGGTGGGATCGTTGTAGTGGGCAAAGCCCCAAGCCGTGGCGGCAACGCCGGCCAGCAACACGAGAGTGCTCAGGGGGAAGGGCAGTTTTTCAAACATACAGGAGAGGAAGAAAGGCCACCTGAAAACCCAGGCTAGCAGGAAAAGCGCCAGCGGTGGACTTAGCCTCCATTGGGATGGATAATCACAAAATGCCCACCTGGTGTGTTGAGGAGTGGTCTGTGGTTCTGTCCAATCTGTCCAAAACCTCTCGTTGCTTGCGCTCGCTGGATCGCAAAGCCCAGGAGCGAGCACCTCTATTTGAGGCCATCCGCCACTATTGCAGCTTGGATAAGGCTCCTTTTCACACGCCAGGCCACAAACAGGGACGTGGGATCGCTGCCGATCTGCGAGCCTTTCTGGGAGAGAACGTCTTCCGGGCGGATCTGACGGAGCTGCCGGAGGTGGACAACCTCCACGATCCCGATGGCGTGATCCGAGAGGCCCAGGAGCTGGCTGCAGCGGCCTACGGCGCCGATCGCAGTTGGTTTTTGGTCAACGGCTCCACCTGTGGCGTAGAAACCCTGGTGATGGCGGTGTGCGACCCAGGGGACAAGATCCTACTACCGCGCAACTGTCACAAGTCGGCCATCGCCGGCGTAATCCTCTCTGGGGCCGTGCCCGTCTACATTGAGCCAGATTTTGACTTGGAGCTGGGCATCGCCCACGGCATCACCCCAGCTGGCTTGGAGCGGGCCCTAGCAGAACACCCCGACGCCAAGGGCGTGTTGGTGGTCAGCCCCACCTACTATGGGGTTTGCTGCGACTTAGAAGCGCTGGCAGCCATTGCCCATGCCCACAACCTGCCTCTGCTAGTGGACGAAGCCCACGGGCCCCACTTTGGCTTTCACCCAGAACTGCCCCTCTCCGCCTTGGAAGCCGGGGCTGACCTGGTGGTGCAGTCCACCCATAAAGTCATCTCCGGCATGACCCAGGCGTCGATGCTGCACCTCAAGGGATCCCGAGTCGATCCCAACCGAGTCCGCAACATCCTGCAGCTGCTGCAGTCCACCAGCCCTAACTACGTGCTCATGATGTCGCTGGACGTGGCGCGGCGGCAGATGGCCCTGGAAGGGGAAGTTCTCCTGGGCCAAGCCCTGGCTTTGGCGGATCAGGCCCGCGCCCGCCTCAACCGTATTTCCGGGATCTTCTGTTTTGGCCCGGAACGCATTGGCTCCACTCCCGGCTTTTTCGATTTGGATCGCACCCGCTTGACCGTGACGGTGTCGGGGCTGGGCCTTTTTGGCTTCGACGCCCATGACTGGGTCAACGAGCACTTCCACGTGCAGCCGGAGATGTCTACCCTGCACAACGTGGTCTTTATTGTTAGCCTCGGCAATACCCAGCGGGATATTGACCGGCTGGTGGAGAGCGTGGCCGCCTTGTCGGAGCAGGCGCAGGGATCCCAGCCCTCGCTGGCGCTGGCCGAGAAACTGCGGCGCCTGGCCCAGTTAAAACGCCCTCCCCTGCCGCCGCAACGGCTCTCGCCGCGACAGGCCTTCTTCGCCCCCATCGAGCGGATCCCCTTCCAGGAGGCTGTGGGCCATATCTGTGCCGAGATCATCTCCCCCTACCCCCCTGGGATCCCAATCCTGGTGCCCGGCGAAGAAGTGACCCAGGAAGCGGTGGACTATCTGCTGTTGGTGCACGAGGCAGGCGGCTTTATCAACGGCCCCGAAGATGTGCGGCTGCAGACCCTCAAGGTCGTCAAAACCTAGCTCCTCAAGTGCCCGGCTGCGCCGTCTGAGCAGGGGGCAGGGAAGGCAGGGGGTTGGGAGAGCTGCGGCGGTGGCGGACGACCTTCACCCGATCCACCCGCGGCCCTTCCATGCGCACCACCTGGAACTCCATGTCTTGGTAGGTAAACTTTTCCCCCACGCGCGGGATCTTCTGCAGGTGGTAGATCAAAAAGCCCCCCAGGGTCTGGTAGTCCTCGTGGAGGGGCAAGTTGAGGTGGCAGCGCTCGTTGACCTCTTCAATGTCCAACTGGGCCTGGATGAGGAGGGTATTTTCGTCCAGCTCCTGAATATCCGGCTCCTTCGCCTTGGGATCTGGGCCATCGGAGAGCTTGCCGACGATCTCCTCCACCAGGTCTTGGATGGTGATCAGGCCCGCCGTGCCACCGAACTCATCCACCACCACCACCATCGGCCAGTGGTGCTGCCGCATCTCCGGCAACAGTTCGGCAATCGGCTTGTTCTCCGGCTCAAAGTGGGCCTCGCGGATAAAGGGGGTGATAGGGCTATGCAAATCCAGGGATCCCTTGGCCAGCTCGCCAATGAGCTCCTTGACGTGAATCAGCCCCCGGATGTCGTCCAAAGACTCGCCATAGACCGGGTAGCGGGAATGCCCCGATTCGGCCACCTCGGCCAGCACCTCTTGCACCGTGGCCGTCTCCGGCACCGCATCGATGCTGGTGCGCGGGATCATCACCTCGCTGGCCACTGTCTCGCCAAACTCAAAGATGTTGCTCAACAGCTCCCGCTCCTCCGCCTCGATGTTGCCCGACTCCACCGACGAGGCAATCAGCAGTTGCAGCTCCTCCACTGTCATGGTGCTGTAAAAAGAAGTGGCCTCCGGGATGCGGACGCCAAAAAGCTGCAACAAGCAGCGGGAGGAGAACCGGAGCAGCTCCACGAAAGGGTGCAAAAAGCGGCTCACCAAGCGGTTAAGCCAGGCCAGTTGCAGCGCAATCGGCTCCGAGTAGAGAATGGCCAGAGTTTTCGGGATCAGCTCTCCCACCACAATTTGGAAATAGGTGAGCAGCGAAAACACCACCACCACTGCCACTCCCCGGATAAGGGCGGGATCCACATTCTGAAGCCAAGCCAACTGCCTCAAGGCCAAAAACAGCGTCGGCGCAACCTGGGTGGCCCCGATCCAGCCCAACAGGACGCTGGCTAGGGTGATGCCCAATTGGGCGGTGGAGAGGGCATACTCCAACTGTTCCTGGGCCTTTTGCACAATCCCCGCCTGGCGGTTCCCTTCGCTGGCCAGCTGCACCATGCGGGAGCGCCGCGCCGACACCAAGGAAAACTCCACCGCCACAAAAAAAGCGTTGATGAGGAGAAGGGCGATAACCCAGAGGAGACTGAGAGACGCCTCTCCCCAAGAGAACTCAGGGCTGGGGGCCGAGGCTAAAGGAGGGTCGTCCATCAGGGGGAGCAGCAAGACGGATAGAGAGCATTTTAGCCCAGACCGACTCGACCACCTGCCCCTGGCCAGCAGTTAAACTGGCCTCAGCCATCGGGCGGCTATTATGCGAACACCTTCCCCCTGCCCAAATGAACGGGATCCCCAGCTTTTGCAGTTCTCAAGATTGCTACTTTTTCATCAAGCATTCATCAAGCAGTGGCAACTACCGCTTTTTCCGGCAACGCTTACCCCAGTTCGTGCAGTCATCGATATCGACAACATCGCCGCTAGTGGCGTCGATCTTGACTTCAACATCGTTGGTGAATTTTACTTCCCAAACTAAGCGCCCATCTTCGCGCTCCAACTCAACTTCTTTGATCACAGCATTGGGAACAGCAGATCGAGCAATCTGAATCGCTTCTTCAATGCGGACGGCTGGAGCAGGAGATTGAGCAAAAGCTGCCTCTGTGCTTTCGCCTACCCCTAGCATCGGGCTGCTGAGGGGCAAAACGCCCAGCAAAAGCAAGGAAGCAACAGAAGGTTTTGAAAGCTTCATTTCCAACTGTTTGAGTAACCACATTCTTACCCTACCACCCTCGGGGTGAAAGAAGCCTTGCCAAAAAGAGCATTGTTGCCTTCGCAAGGGGAGTGGGCTCCTTGCGTCATAGGGTGTAGTTCGTCAGCCCCTCGTAGATTAGAAGCTATTTGCCGCCGCAGCCCTCGCAGAAATGGACTGGCTAAAAAACCCTGCGGTGCATATATCTTCCCGAGTGCTGCCGGCGCTGCCTCCATCGGTGATAATATTCCTACTCTTACATCTTTCCCCACCGCAGTAGGTGCCGACCATGCCCGATTTTCTGCCCTACGCCTACTTTCAGGGCCAGATCGTCCCCTTTGCCGAGGCGAAGATCTCCATTGCCACCCATGCTCTGCACTACGGGACGGCAGCGTTTGGCGGCCTGCGCGGGATCCCCGATCCGCAAAACCCAGATCAGGTGCTGGTGTTTCGCCTGGATCGCCACTGCCGACGGCTGAGTCAGAGTGCTCGCCTGCTCTGCTTCGATCTGCCCGCCGAGAAGATCGAGCAGGTCATTGTGGAGCTGATCCGGAAAAATCGCCCTTCCACCTCTTTCTATATCCGCCCCCTGGTGTACACCTCCGACCTGGGCATTTCGCCGCGGCTGCACAATATCGAGAAAGACTTTTTCGTGTACGGCTTGGAATTGGGAGACTACCTCTCGCCGGAGGGAGTCACCTGCCGCATCAGCTCCTGGGCCCGCCAAGAGGATCGCAGCCTACCGCTGCGGGGCAAGATCACTGGTGCCTACATTACCTCCTCCCTGGCCAAGACCGAGGCAGTACAGTCTGGCTTCGACGAAGCTATCTTAATCAGCTCCCAGGGCAAAGTGAGCGAAGCCTCGGGCATGAACATCTTCATCGTGCGCAACGGCGTGCTGATTACCCCCAGCTTCGACCAGGACATCCTAGAAGGGATCACCCGCGACAGCGTCCTCACCCTGGCCCGTGATCTGGGGATCCCTACCCAAGAACGGCCTGTCGATAAGTCGGAGCTGTTGATTGCCGATGAAGCTTTCCTGACTGGCACTGCCGCCAAGATCACCCCCATTCGCCAGATCGAGCAGTACGTCTTGCCTTCCTCCCGCCCCATCACCGAGCAGTTGCGGCAGAAGCTGACGGCAATTACCGAAAATCGGGATCCCGCCTATGCCCATTGGGTGAAGGTGATCCCTCTGAAAGAAAGCTAGTCCCTAGTCGAGGGGAGAAGCGTCATTATTAAACTGAGCACTCTAGATGGGTAGAGGGGGATCCCTTGCACGAAATTTCCATTACCTGGGCCGACTACCACCGCAAAATCGAGGAGTTGGCCGTCAAAGTCTACGAAAGCGGGTGGGAATTTAACCAAATCGTCTGTATTGCCAAGGGGGGGCTGCGCATTGGCGATACCCTGGCCCGTCTTTTCGACCTGCCCCTGGCTATTCTCTCAGCCTCTTCCTACTCTGGGCCCGGTAACCGCCAGCGGGGGCAACTGACCTTCTCGCGGGATCTAGCCATGACCACCGCCAACCTGGGCAGCCACGTGCTGTTGGTGGACGATCTGGCAGACTCTGGCATGACCCTAAAGCGCTCTGTCCACTGGCTCAAGCACCACTACGGCTTCTACATCGAGGAAATCCGCACCGGCGTGCTCTGGTACAAAGCAGCTTCCATCTATCAGCCGGATTACTATGTGGACTACTTGCCGGATAACCCTTGGATCCACCAGCCCTTTGAGCCCTACGAGCAGATGACGCCCCAGCAGCTAATGGAGTCCCTGCGCTCTTTGGGTTAAACTGCAAATCTAACTCCTGAGTAAGCTTTTAGATCGACAAGCGGCTCAATACACCGTATTCCGGTTGCTGAAGTTGCACCCCTACTTAGTTGCAACTACATTTAGGCTAACTGGTTCCCCGAGAAAGACCATATCGCTGCAATCATTGAACAGCCCAAATCTGTCCACCTTTCGAATAACCCTGAAACCTACCTGAGCAAGTAAAGCAAATAAGTATTCCCACGAGAAGCCAACTTTATGGTAGTTTTGCTCATCTACTTGGTCACCAAACATCATACGCATAATGCGAAACCTCTGCTCTAAAGAAACTTCATCCTTCAGATAAAGACGGCAGAGAGTAGGCATATCTGGGACACTGATCATCAACTGGCCCCCAAAGCGCAAAACCCGGTGCCACTCTTTGAGAGCAGTAGGTAGTTCACGTGTGTAGTTAAAGCGCTGCAGAATATAGGGAGCGTAGATGGCTTCTATAGAGTTATCTTCAAATTGACTGAGATCAATGGCGCTTCCAACATAATCCACATGGTCTCCTACCTGACTATCTAGAATCTTCCAGTCTGGATGAGGCTGTTTACCTCCAATATGAAGACGAATAGACTCAGCGGGCTTGGGCTCAGCTTGGCAATCTTCTAGAGGAGGAATAGATTGAATAAGTTGATGCTCATAAGCTAGCTCGAAGAAAACTCTCTCCATAGCTTTAGCCAACCGCTTTGGATCCCATACTATTGATCTGTAATATGAATCTCGAATAGTTTGCTTAGCTTTAGCCAAGCGTTCTGGATTATTGCCTAGCTGGATCCCACGCTCAATAAACTCCTCCACCGACCAGGTGATGCAATCCTCGAGGCCAACATTTTTCAGCAGGCTGTAACTCATTCGGCCATAGTAATGCCTGCCCACTAGGGTAAGGACTGGCACACCCATATAGAGAGCTTCCATGGTGTGGGTTGCACCTGTGTAGGGGAAGGTATCCAGAACGAGATCCACTAAGGCTAGTTGGCCACGATGCTCTTCCACACTGCTGGCTCGAGCAAGAAATCGGACGCGATCGAGAACGCCCAGCTCTTTGGCTCTTTCCTGGTAGTGTCTAATAACCGTAGCAATTTCTCCTGATCCTTTGACAATCAAAACTCCGTTGGGAACGGCCTTTAAGATTTGCAGGTGAGCGTCGATACATTTGGGAGTGCGTTTGTAAGCACTAGCTGCGGTTAGGAAAACAACATTTTTCGGCTCTATTCTCAGACCAGTCTTAAAGTCTACCTCGTTGGCAGCACAGACGTCCAGATGATCAACAGCACAGTAGCTGGGCAAGCGAATAATTCTTTCATGGTAGTCAGCTTGGGCCTCCTCAGGAAGGATATGGGGATCGGCAAAGAAGTAGTCAAATTCCGGCAAACCGACAGCATCTCCGCCAAGCCAACCAATTTGGATAGGAGCGGCCCGCAAAGCTGCTACGATGCTGGCATCGTGACTGGTAAGGGAGTCCATAAAAACCATGATATCGATGCGATCCTCACGCGCTTGGGCAGCTACTTGAGGCGGCTTGGTTTCTTCTGGAAAAAAGCGAAAATGGAGATTTTCGTGAGAGCGAAATTTTTGGTACATGTTGTCATGACTGGCCATATCTTCATTTTTCCACCCCTGGTAGTAGTAGTAGACAACGTCCAGAAGATCGCGAGATAGGCTCCTGAGAGTAGCCTCGCTGAGAAAGCCAACCGAATGTCGCTGAAAGCAGTTACCCAGAAAGCCTACCCTCAGCTTTCGCTTAGTTCTGCCAGATCCGCAGTAGTCTTGCTGATTCTTCTGCCAATATTCCGACCAAAGAAAGTCTCGCTGAGAAGCCATTAAGCTTAGGCAGTCGTTAAAGATTCTACCACCAATTTGTTGGTAATGACGAATCAGAGAGCGATCATCAGTTAGATAACTCCAACAAAAGCAAACTCGAAACAGAATGGCTTTAGCAATCGTTAGACTCTCGAGTAGATTTTCATCGTTAATTCTTAGTGATCCTAAGTCGGCTTCCCTCGATAAAATTAAGTCTATAATTTTCTGGATAACAAAGTTTACCCGTTCCAGCTGTGCAGCATGGATCAATTTCTCCATGGATTCTGACAGAAGAGATAGGCGAAGAGTAAAGTTCTCTTGCACCTGTGAGCTCTCGGCCGCCGTGATGAGAGCTTCTCCTAAAATGGAATAGCCATCACTGGTAGAGTTCCGGAAGAAGGCGCGGGCTGCCCTCTGAAAAAAGTCACCGATTAAGTCCTCTATCGTCCACAAACCTTCATAGCGCTTCGCCTGCTCGGGATCCACCGCATTGGCTAGCTGGGCCAGCAAAGCAGCAAATCCGGATTTCTGGTCCTCCAAAAGACGAGCTTGTAAAGCTGTGGCCACCTCGAAGAACAGATCCAGGTAGCCGTCATCCCATAGCCGAGTGAGAAGTTGAGTCAGGAGGGGCTCCTGGGTAATGTCTAGGGTCTGCTCTTCTCCCAAACTGGCCAATTGCTCCGCCAAAGCCTGCCCGTAAAAGCCCACGGCCAGCTCGTCTTGAGCTTGCAGGGATCGCAACAGTAGAACCTGGGTGTTGTCCCGCCGGGATGGATCCAGCTCAAAAGCCAGCTCGCGCAGCTTCAGGCAAACCTGGAAACGTTGTTGCTGCGAATCTTCAGTGGAGCTTTTTTCCAGGCTTTCTGCCAAGGATAGCAACACCTCTACCACCTTCTCCGCCGGTAGGATTCCTGCTTCTACCAAAGGTGTGTAGAGCTGGTAGGCAAGGTTCAGCCGGTTGGCAACCAAGGCCTGCTCCAGCGCCGATAGGGTGATTGCCTCTGGCTCAGAGGGAGAAGCCGACTCATCAGCCAATGAAGATGAGGGGAGGTCACAGAAGCCCCGCAAAAACTCCCGCCAACCCTTTGCGTCTTGCTCTCGGTAGAAAGCCACCAGCCACTCTGCAAAGGCATTGGGAGCCTGCTGAAGCAGTTGCCTAGCTTCCAGGATCTGGGCTTGCAGTGTAGGGTTCATGGGTGGGAAGGAGAGCACTAGTCCTAGTTTGCCCCGCTGCAGCCAGCTCAGCTAGACCACCGGTTTTTGGGCTGCCCCTAGCAGAGATCCGCAATTGCACTCCGTGGGAGGGGACTGTTATGAACTGCCCGCCAGCGGGGTAAGTTAATAGCGGCAGGTAACCTGCACGGTTAACTCTCTAGGTTGTCAAAGGATCGAGTACCATGAGTGCGAAGTCTCGTCAGTCTCTGTTGCGGGCCAAGCTGGCTCAGCAAATTCTCTCCAAAGCCAAGGGCTTCACCCTGATTGAGCTGTTGGTGGTGATTGTAATCGTCGGTATTCTATCGGCGGTGGCGATCCCGCAGTTCTTAAACCAAGTGCGCCGCTCCCGTACGGCTGAAGCCCAGGCAGCTCTTACTGCGGTAGGTCGTGCTTCTGAAGTCTATCGGCTGGACTTCTCCCAGTATCCTAGTGACTACACTACGATTCAGTACGGCTGCCCCACAAGCTACTGCGGCAGTAAGAAGGATAAATACATGAATGACCCGTGGAGCGCTCCCAACTACGAGACACCAGTGGCCACCGAGATTTCTTCTGTTTCGCCTCAGGGAATGCGCTGGGACACCACAGCAAACAACAATAAGTACATCAACGCTTCTGGCAACAAAATTCAATGCTCGATTGGGCTGGGATCAAAGGAAACAGTTGTGGCTACTGCGGCTACCTTTGTTGGTAAGAGCTGCAACGTCTTTGACTAGTTTCTATCTCTACTTTATGTACTCCGTGGCTCCCTGTGGGGAGCTTTTTTATTTCAGTTGCTCCAGTCTCCCTCAAGAGTAGGCAAGGGCTCTAGGCTAAACCAGTGAACTAGAGCGAGGACAGTAACTGTGATGGGTAGGAGATGCGAGTAAGAATACCCTTTTCGATGAGGCTCTGGTTGATTGCAGGATTGTCATAAAGTACGAACTCTTGATAGAGGGTTGCCATGCAAGCCATATCTCCTGAGCAGTAGGCATCCCGTGAGGCCAAGTGAAAGGGAACCCGAATAGGATTAGACTTTGAGCGCCACCAGTAGTCGGGAAAGTTTCCCAGTTGAGCATACTTTTTATAGTAGTTTTGAAAGCCGCAGTTTAAGTAGTGCAAAATAGAGGGGAATGATGTTACCAAGGTATGACATTCTGGAATATCAAAGCTATGTACGCTGTTAGGCAGAAGAGAGGGATAGATCCGAGCTGCTGACTTTCCATTCTGGTAAGCCAAAAAGTATTGACTCTTACTAGAGATCTTCTGAAACTGGGTATAGAATCCGGGATCCAAAATAGCAGGGTTTCTCTTAAATAAAGTGACCTCGCGGAAGTAGTCTTCGATCTCAAACGCTTCGGGAGCTGCTTCGTGGTTTAGGAACGTAACCTGGAATATATCGTCGCTTACTTGATCAAACCAATCCAAAGCCATCATCTGGCCAGGATAAAAAAGCTCATCTCCATCAATATGAAGAATCCAGTCCATGCCCTGATCCAGGGCAAGTTGTATAGCAGTTTCTACGTTAAGGATCTGACGAGCCATGACCTCATAGCCAACATGAGGGCCATATTTTGGGTAGAGAACATTCCCCAATGCTTGTTGAACTTGCAAAGCTTCATCGTTGGGAATAGCCGTTACATCGGAAAACTGAAGTGCTACCTGAATAGCGGGATCCTCTGGATCGTCAAAGAAGATATAAATATGGGCAATTCCAAGGGCAAGGTGATAGCGAATGAACGACTCCAAGCACACGCCTGGATCCCGAACAGTGGTAATTATGCAAACTCTGGCCATGGTGGAGCTGCAAGCCTTTAGGTGAATTGCTTGGCTCCTAGCCAAGTATTGATAGTAAAGCGGCTATCGGCAAAGGCTTGGCTAGGGCTAAATACCGGCAGGATTTCATGTAGGCAACTGCTGGAGAAAAAGACGATGCTGTTGTTGGTCGGGATCACCTCGTCATAGGTTCCGTACAGGATTGGTGGGTGTGGCTTCTGCCTCTGCGTGTCATAGATACGCAGCTCACCTCCTCGGTAGGGCTTTGGTTCTCTGTGAAAGTAATATACACAACTCACTTGTCGAAAAGCGGTTTGCGGGTAGGAGTTATCAGCATGCATGGTAAAGTAGCAACCATCATGGCTAGCAACCATCTCCATTTCAAAGATTTGAATATCAAAATCTTCAATACCAAGCTTAACAAAGATATCGGGAGCCACTGCCGCAATTTTTTCTCTCAGCAGGGATCCATACTCTTGAAAATAAGCATAATCCAGACGTAAGGATCGCCGAAACTTCAGTGACTCAGCTTCGGTGTTGTTTTGGCTATAGCTTCTGGAGGGGATAAACTTATCTTGGTGAGCGATGGCATGCTCTAGAATTGCTTGGTTGACTTCAGCAGGTAGGAAGTTATCTAGCTTAACGTACCTGCAGGGATAAAACCGCGCTGGCTCCGGTGGATCCGGCTGAGCAAAGGTGAGGAACAGTGGACTGGTAGATAGCAATAATCCAGGGGCAGTTGCTTGGATGTAAGCCAGGTCTCGTTCGCTTAAGCCTTTGCGCTGGGGATCCCAAGTGAGGAGATGGATCCCTTGGCCTAGATTGGGCAAAACCTTCTGCAGATGAAAACTGGGATCTATCCCCATCAAATCTAGGTTGGCTTGGGCTATGGCTCCGTAGCGGCAATGGTTGACCAAGTATAGGGCTGAGTCGGCCAAGTAATCCCGCAGTAGCAAAGACTGAAGCAGACAGGTACGGTAGTCCGTGAGTTCAGTCCAGAAACAAACGCCAATCTGGGTCTCTGGGAAACATTGACCGAGATCTGCCAAAAGGGCAGGAATGGGGCCTTCTAGGAGTAGAACCCGTTCTTCTAATCCCAACTGAGAAATTTGGGTTTGGATATCTTCTGTGCTGATTGACTTTTCGGATGAGCTCTGTAGGGGATTCCGTAGAATCACTGCTAACTTTTCAGGATAGCGAAGCATTGCCTGCAAAACAGCTGCGGACTCTTCCCAGCCAATCTGGCAGAAGATTTGCTGGCTAGGAAGGCAGGCTAAAGCCCAATCTAGGAGCTGGGTGAGACTCTGAGCTTGCTCCAGTTCTAGGAGAAGATCCTGAGCAAGGTCTTGGCAATCCATGGGGAGGGATCCCTGACGTCTGCTCTAGCTTAATGTACCCGGATCCACCCCCAGTTCTCACAACTTTTAGGCCAGGCGCTTTTTAGGCCAGGCGCTCAGCCCTTTGCTGCTCCAGTTCAGCCTTGGCAGGCATCAGTTCCCCAGCGGCAGTGGCCCACAGAATCCAGGTGGCCTCCTACCCTCCCACTTCGCTGGGTACAGCCTCAAAACCTCGCTCGGCATGGGTGGTGGAGATGAGCAAGTCCATCTGGCACGTGTGCCGCCAGCTTTCCATGGGTATGCCATTGTCGTAGGAGAGCTCGTCTTGGGTAGGGGCCATCCAGGCAGGTAAACTGGATTCGGCTCTTGCAGACAGGGATCCATGAGGTTGCTTATAACCTATTCTCGGCTTATCGTTTTCCAGGGCAACAGAGATCCCTTGTTGTTGTGTCCAATCCTAGTAGCCTGTAGGATCTAGAAGAACCTGCCGCTCAACTTGGGGAGTCGAGAAATGCAAGACATCAAGGCCAATGCTCCGCGAATTCTCCTCAATTGGCCAACTCCGCCAGACTATATCCCGCCCCCGCAGCTTTCAGATCGGCAGGTCAGTCTTTGCCCCAAGAGGAGAGCCAAGGGCTTTGGACTAAACTTTGTCAATCTCTCTAAGGAATTGGTGGAGTGCCCAGAGGGAGACTATGACCTCTATGACTTTGTGCAGCAGTCTGAGCAAATTACAAATAAGGAGTTTGACCTAGTTGTTGTTTGGACTTCGAGCTTCGACTACAGCAATCCTCTTAATACCAAAAAGTTTGGCTGTCCAACTGTTTTACTGGCTGGAGACACCCACCACTGGGAGTTTCCCATCAACCATCTCTTGGCCTACTGGGCTACTGAAGGCTTTGATTACGTCGCTACTGCCTATAACTTCCAGCATTTGCACTGGTTTGCCGCAGCAGGCGCTGAGAATCTTGCCTGGTTGCCTCTTATCTCCATGCGCACTGTTACCCACGATTGGGTGGAAGATAGAGAAAATCAAGTGGTCTTTATCGGCCAACAGGGATCCCGCCATCCCAGGCGTTGCCGGCTGGTTCAAGCCATAAAGAATGCAGATTTGCCCATCCTCATCAAAACAGCCAACCGCCAAGAGGCAGCCAAATGGTTTGCCCATTCTCTGATTTCCTTTAACTGCAGCCAAAATGGGGATCTGAACTTAAGGAACCTGGAAGTGATTTCTGCAGGGGGCTTTCTGCTTACTGACCAGCTCTCCTTCGCCTCAGGATTGGACGAACTTTTGGCGCCCGGCACCTACTGCGACACCTACAACTCCGAAGCC
>NZ_AXUW01000001.1:1346238-1351152 GCF_002760415.1 Synechococcus sp. 65AY6A5 | reverse complement strand
GGTAAAGCTCTACCCAGACACCGTTTTTTACGAGAGGACGTATCTTAACTTTCCTGTGTTTCTGTCTAGTCAGGTGCAGACGGTTATCGACATCGGAGCTGGGGTAGGCCTTGGTAGCTTTTGTTTTCGGGGTTTCTGCCCTGAGGCGGCCATTCATTGTTTTGAGGTGGATCCCCTAGCTCTACACCTGCTGCGGCAGAATATTCTCAGCTTGGGCAACTGCTTTGTGCATTCGGTAGCTCTACGCCTGCTGCGGCAGAATATTCTCAGCTTGGGCAACTGCTTTGTGCATTCGGTGGGGCTGGCGGGGCAGGATAGTTGCAGAACCCGTCGCCTCTGGCCGGAGGATCCTCAGGCCGAGTGGGGAGTGGAGCAGCTGCTCCCTTTCCGGGAAGCTAGGGCAGCCCTCAAGGAGTTGGGTTTGGAGCCCATCGATGTGCTCAGGGTGGCTACAGGTGGGAACGAGGTGGAGGTGTTGACCAGCTTGCAAGAGCAGCTCAAAGACATCAAGGTGATTTACGTGGAGTTTACTTCTGAGCAAGACCGCAAGCAGATTGACCAGATGTTGGATCCTACCCATCTCCTCTGGCAGGGAGAAGTTGTAGCAGGCCAAAGAGGAGTCCTTTGCTATCTAAGCAGAGCTTGCTTTGTCGACAACAATTCAAGCCTTGGAGGAGAGACTTAAGGTTATAAACTCAACCATTATCGTTACGGCTGCTGACAGCAAGTTTTTTGAATTGGTTCAGGGGACTATTCTCTCCATCCGAGAGAAACCTCAGGGGCACTCTGTAGATATTGGATTCTTGGATGTAGGCTGTACACCGGAGCAGTTGCAATGGATAGGTCAGTACGTTGACCACATCGTTGAGCCAGGTTGGAACTATGATATTCCCGACATTGATAGACAACCCAAGTATCTCAAGGCACTAGTTTCTAGGCCTTTCCTTCCTGAATACTTTCCAGGCTATGAAGTTTATATTTGGATTGATGCAGATGCTTGGGTGCAAGATTGGTCTGCAATTTATCTTCTTGCTTTGGGAGCAAAAAGAAAGGGCTTTGCAATAGTCCCGGGGTTATTTGCTAAACACAGCACCAAATCCGTGAGACACGCTTGGATAACTTTGCAATATAGTCGCTACTTTCACTACACGGATTTTGCTGGTTTAGAGATAGAGCCTTTGCTGAATGCCGGTGTGTTTTCTGGTGCCAGACAGTCTATTCATTGGTCAATATGGGGCAAAAGATTAGGTCAAGCTATTTCTAGGTGCCTTGATTTGTGGACAGACCAGTTTGCTCTAAACGTGGCTATTTATAGAGATATAGGTCTGGATAGAGTTGAACTTTTGCCATTAAATTGCAACTGGCTAGCCCATTGTGAGATGCCCCAATGGGATTTGCAAAGGAAGATTTGGGTGGATCCTTTTCCACCTCACAATCCAGTAGGAATCATACATCTTACAGCCGACGTTAAGGTGAGACCAACTCATATTGCGCTTACAACTGAAGGTTTTAAGATTGAAGCTAGCTTGCGGTATGCAGGCATCATCTCCACTCCGGTCAAGAGATACGACTACGTATCGCCTAACCAGATTAGAATACATCTTGACCATAGCTTTCCTTCAATGATTGCGGCCGAGCCAAGCTCTCACCCCTGGCCTTATCTACGGAAAGAAGTTCCTCACCTTTGGCATACGGATCTACGTCAACCTACCATCGGCTTTGTTAGTCGGGACGAGGCACACATTCTGTACAATACTGCGCTAAAGTTTCGAGGAAAATCTGCTCTGGAGATCGGCTGTTGGTTGGGCTGGTCAACCGCTCACTTGGCAGCAGGAGGAGTTGCCCTTGATGTGGTGGACCCTGCTCTGGCTGATCCTCAAGTCTATGCAAGCGTTGATCAGTCTCTCCGCTCAGCTGGAGTCCGCTCCAACGTCAGCCTCTACCCTGGCTACAGCCCAGGGAAGGTAGAGGAAATTGCCCAGCAAGAGGATTGTCGCTGGTCTCTGATTTTCATTGATGGGAATCATGACTCACCAGCCCCCTTGCAGGATGCTCAAGTGGCAGAGCGCTATGCTGCTGAGGATGCCTTGATTCTGTTTCATGATCTAGCCTCGCCGGATGTGGCTGAAGGTTTGAATTACTTGATTCTGTTTCATGATCTAGCCTCGCCGGATGTGGCTGAAGGTTTGAATTACTTGAGAGACAGGGGCTGGAACACGATGATTTACCAGACCATGCAAATTATGGGAGTGGCCTGGCGAGGCAATGTCAGGCCCGTTGAGCATATTCCAGACCCTGCTGTGAATTGGACATTGCCAGAGCACCTCAAGGACTATCCGGTCTGTAACCTTGAGTTGTCTAGGGTGCTAGAGAAAGTTAAATCTTTTACCTTGCTGGGCTTTGAGCGTCTTTGGAGCCTTTATTCACTGGCTAAGCAGGTTTGTGAAGAAGACATTCCTGGGAACTTTGTAGAATGTGGTGTTTGCAGGGGTGGAAGCTCAGCTTTGCTGGCCTGGGTGATTAAGAACTACAGCCGTCGACCTCGCAAGCTATATGCTTTCGATACCTTCTCAGGTATGCCTGATCCAACAGAGGTGGATCGAGATTATCGAGGAGTTGCTTCCAACGATACGGGTTTTGGATCCGGTGCTTTAGCGGCACCCATTTCGGAGAACTTAGAGGTGATTGCCAAGGAACTGGGAGTTTGGGATCTCATTGTCCCCGTGCCAGGGCTCTTTTCCGACACCTTGCCTGCCTATCGAGAGCAAGTGGGTGAGATTGCTCTGCTGCATGCAGATGCTGACTGGTATCAATCAACGATGGATATTTTTCATCATTTCTATGATCAGGTTCATTCCCAAGGATTCATCCAAATCGATGATTACGGACACTGGCAAGGGTGTTGGAAAGCTGTTCATGACTTCGAGCAGGAAATCAGAGCCTTTTTTCAGCTCCATAGTGTCGATTACACAGGAGTTTGGCTGAGTCCTTCTGAGAACTGGCTAGTGGTTAGAGATGGCCTAACAGAAATCTCTAAATCAGAAAGGATCCGCCTGAGCAAGATCAACGTGGGCCTTTTCCCCTACTGGGAAATGGAGACAGAGCAGCTTATCCAAGAACTGGAGGGCTTGCTGGAGCCAATTCTGCGCAGTCCTCAGCCAGAAGACTATGCTCTGATCTTCCTAGGGGATCCGGATCCGCAACTGGCCAATCAAACTCTGGAGATAGCTGCAGGCAACATAGCTCTCAGGCTCATGGAAGAGGGGTTAGAGCTCAGTAGAGAGCCGTTCTGTTCAGTGGTAGCTGGCTTGAACCCCTATCAATGGGAGAGACTTATTCCCCAACTCAACTATCGCTATCCCTTGAAGCGGGAGCGCTTTCCCAAGGGATTACGGCCTGCTATTCAAAAGCTACCTGTGTTGCTGTTGGCCTCCTAGGGATCCATCTGTTGTCTTGAGTTACTTGGCTGTCTACAGGGCGTCTGGATCTACCCCTAGCTCTTGTAGCTTCCGGGCCAGGCGCCCTGCCCGTTGTTCGGCCTGCTCAGCCCTTTGCCGCTCCAGTTCGGCCTCAGTGGGTACCAGTTCCCCAGCAGCAGTGGCCCAGCGAATCCAGGTGGCCTCGATGTCCCGAAACCTGCCCTCCCACTTTACTAGGTACAATCCCAAAACCTCGCTCGGCAAGCAACCCTCTGCATCCTCTTGAATTGGCTCATAGCGGCCGCCCCTTAGCCGAAACCCCGCCCAGTCCTCTGGCTCAAACGGGTCAAACCAAAAGTACTCCGGCACCCGGATAATCTGCTCATAAAGTTGCTTTTTGCTTGTCTTGTCCTCCTGGGCAGTGCTGGGAGAAAGAAGCTCAATCACCACGTCCGGCCCTTTGCCCTGCTCCCAAATCACCCAGCTTTTGCGCTCGCCTTTAGGCACACCCAACACCACAAAATAATCCGGCCCTTTGAAATTGCGGCCGCGGGTCTGCTCCAAGCTGTAGTAGAGAAACATATTGCCACCGACAAAGCCATCAGGGCGCTGCTGCAGCCAGGTTTGGGTAGTGGAGATGAGCAAGTCCATCTGGCACCTGTGCCGCCAGCTTTCCATAGGTTCGCTGTCGTCGTAGGGGAGCTCGTCTTGGGTGGGGGGCAACTCGGGTAGATAAACCGGATCCAGCACCTCAGTAATTGGGTTCGGGTTAGTCATTGCCAGTTCTCCTCTCTTTACCCTTACAAGGTATCGGGATCCACCCCCAGCTCCCGCAGCTTCTGGGCCAGGCGCTCTGCTCATTGTTCGGCCTGCTCAGCCCTTTGCCGCTCCAGTTCGGCCTCGGTGGGCACCAATTCCCCAGAAGCAGTGGCCCAGCAAACCCACGCGGCCTCAATGTCTGGAAACCTTCCCCCATCTTATTGTTGCCAGCAAAGCAGCTGGGGCGCTGCTGCGACCAGGCTTGGGTAACGCAGATGAGTGAGTCCATTTGGCACTTGCGCTGCCAGCTTTCCGCGAATGCACCGTCTAACTTGGTAGGTGTGTAGGTATAATCAGCACTTAGCTCCTGACTTTGTCATTATGGATGCACGTAGGGCAGGATAGTGCAAAACTAGCCCTCTTTGTAGCCTGGGCAGAAGCTACACTTTGTCAGCAGCACTGATTAGAAGGACGAGCCATGGAAAATTCCAACAAAGAAACTCTGCAACCGCGAGTTCTCCTGAGCTGGCCAATTCCGCCAGACTACGTCCCACCGCCGCAGTTTTCAGATCGGCAAGTAACTGTCTGTCCCAAAGAAAAAGTGGGGGGCTTTGGACTAGGCTATGTCAACCGTCGTGAAGGCTTAGTGGAGTGTCCGGAAGGAGATTATGACCTCTATGACTTTGTCCAGCAGTCTGAGCAGATTGTGGATAAAGAGTTTGACTTGGTGATTGTA
>NZ_AXUW01000001.1:1321540-1346038 GCF_002760415.1 Synechococcus sp. 65AY6A5 | reverse complement strand
GGGACGTCGCTGGTTACTCCTGTCTGGGCAGCCACGCGTACGCCATCGCCAATGTGCAGGTGCCCAGCCAGGCCGCATTGCCCGGCCAAGATGACGTGGTGGCCCAATTGGGTGCTGCCGGCAATGCCCACCTGAGCCACGATCAAGCAGTGGGATCCCGTCTTCACGCCGTGGCCAATCTGCACTAGGTTGTCAATCTTGGTGCCCCGGCCAATGCGGGTCTCGCCAACAGCGGCCCGGTCGATAGTGGTGTTGCTGCCCACCTCTACGCCGTCTTCCAGCACCACCCGGCCTGCCTGCAGCATGCGCCGCCAGGAGCCATCTGCCAGAGGAATGTGGCCAAAGCCGTCGTCGCCAATGACAGCGCCGCTGTGGATCAGACAGTCGTCGCCAATCTCCGTGCGCTCGTGAATGACGCAGTTGGCGAAAAGCTGACACCGGGATCCAATCCGCACGTGGGGGTAGATGGTTACGTTGGGGTGGATTTGGGTGTAGTCGCCAATTTTCACCCCTTCCATCACCACTACATGCGGCCCAATGGCCACACCTTCTCCCAACTCAACGCTGGGATCAATCACAGCGGTGGGATGGATCCCAACAGGCAAGCGATAGGGCTGGTAAAACAGCTCGATGGCCTGGGCAAAGAGCAGACGGGGATCCTTCCCTCGCAGGCAAGCAATGGGGCGGGGCAGAACCAGCGATTCCTCCACAATGACGGCGCTGGCTTGGGTCTGCTCTAGCAAGGGTAGGTAGCGGGCTTCACTGAGAAAACTCAGCTCTCCTGGGCGCGCCTCTGCTAGGCTAGCCACGCCGTGGATTTCTAGGGTGGGATCCCCCTCGTAGGCGCACCCCAATTGTTGGGCGATCTCCTGTAGCTGCATCAGGGTTGAGGTCCTCTACGATTGCAGCAGCCGCACATCCATCACGGTTCCACGCAAGTTGTAGCTAAAGGTCTCGAGCTCCAGGGGAACGCCGACTTTGACGCGGTTGTTGCCTAGGACAATGCCATTTTCTGTCCGCTGGCCCCGTCCCCGTAAAGTAAACACCAGATCAAAGCGGTAGGGCTCTGGGTCAGGCAAGTTCTCAACCCGTCCATCGGGAAAAACCACCGGCACAGTGCGGCTGACGTTTTCCACCCGCACCACCTCCACCTGGCCGTAGGGTTGGTTGCGGATAATCAAGTCAGCCTTCTGACCTGCTTGAAAAGGTTCCAGGGATCGGCTGCTGACCCCCCGCACAATCATATCCACTTCCACCGGCAGCGTGGGGCCACCCCCCACCTGGACGACGCTGCCCGCCTGCCGCCCTGGCAAAAACAGGACAGCCACAATCGCCGCTACTACAATGGCCAGCGCCCCCAGATCCAGAAGGCTGACCTTCCCCAGCAGACGCCCCCGTTCATCGACGAGCCGCATGGCCCTCTTTCCTCCAACCCACTGTCCCTGATTGTAGGGCACAGCCATGGCAGCTTCCCCGCCCGTAAAGCCGCTTGAGGAACTCACCTCTAGAGGGACTCAAAGGCCCCGTCTCCCTCCTGACCGAGGATGGTCTGGGCCAATAACCTCAGGTTGACCTGGAGATGGAGCCGACGGGAGTCGAACCCGTGTCCGAGATGGGTACTGGGGGTTCACTCCTTCACAGGCTTAGCCTCTCTAACCCTCAAGGCAGGGATCGCCGTTTAGATCCCGGCGATGGGAATTCTCCGCCTAGCCTTAGGCTCTCCCTCGACGGAGCCGGAGAAGAGAGCTGCACCCGTTGGGGTTGTGATCCGCCCACTTAACGGGGTCGTGAGAGGATCCTCGAGCTCAGAGTAAGTTCTTGGTTACTGAGCCTTAGGCAGCCAGAGCGGCCGCTTTACGAGCAAAAGGTACGACGTTGTTCGCACGTACTGTGTTGAGCCTAGTGGTAACGGGATAAGCTCAAGCCCGACCTGCATCATGAACCCTTGTTCGCCACCCCGTCGAAACCGTTACAGCCCCGGGGTTAGCCTACATCTAGACTAGCAAAACTCTCGGGGATCCGGCTAGAGTCTTTGCGAATGTGACAAAAGTCCTGCTATCATAACGAAAGTGTAAACTCGGGTCGGTAGCTCAGCGGTAGAGCACTCGGCTTTTAACCGATTGGCCCAGGGTTCGAATCCCTGCCGACCCAGCTTGCGATACCCTCTCCCCCCGGCCTGGCCTAGGCTAGGATTCCAGGAGGCAGGTGGGAGAGGCGAGGTGGCCGTTCTTTCGTGGCAAGACCTAGGCAAAGAGGGGGAGGTCAAGCTATTACTGGCGCCGTGCGTGGAGGAGGCGCTAGCGAGCCTGGCGGAGGAGGCTGAAACTCGAGAGACGGTCTTTGTCTCCAAGCTTTGGCACCGAATTCCTGCCCAGGATGCCATCCTCGATGAGTGTCTGCAGGTGCTGGCGAGGGTAGCCCTATCCCTCTGGCCTTATTGGTATGGGGAAAAGTTTGAGCCGGGCACAACGGCAGAGGTTCAAGCTCACAATCGTCTCCGCGCCCAAGAGCTACCAGCAAAACAGGATCCCACCATTGCCAACGCCTGGCTCAGGGCGGCCATGCACCTGTGCCAACAGCAACGCCTGCCTCTGCTGCCAGGGATCCAGCGGGCGATCCAGGTGCAGCAACTGGCCAAGGCCATTGCCCCTCGCGAGCTGACCTTGGCTTTGGCAACCAATGAGACAGAGCCGGCGCCCAGCTACTTACTCGGCTTGGCCAAGGCAGCTATCTGGTTGGCTGACCACAGTCAGGCACGGCTGGTGCTGGTGGTGCCGAGCGCTTTGACTGATCACCCCGAATTGGCCTCCGTGAGCTACGGTGCCATTCGACTGCCGCTTCCTGAGAGGCTAAAGGAGTTCGACAGCTCGGTGCAGGTGGTGGTGGGTTACAAGGGATCCCCTCACCCCTTCAGTCCCGCCGAGAGAAAGCTGGCCGACCGGGTGGCAGCAGATGCGCAGTTAAAGAATTTGCTGGAATTCAACCAAACTGTACAGAGTGTTAACGGACGCGCTTTCCGAGCGGATCTGCTTTGGCGGGAGGGTAAGGTGGTGGTGGAAGTGGATGGGCCAGAGCACCGCGAGCCAAACCACTACTACCAGGATCGCCTGCGGGACTACGAGTTGCTCATCTCCGGCTACTTGGTGTTGCGGATTCCCAATGAGCTGGTGATGTCCGACTGCGAGCGGGCGGTGGAGATGATCCGCAAGGTGGTTCAATTGCAACAGAGCCGGCTTTGAGGCAGGGCTGGAGGTTGGGGAAATGAGCGATTTGTTGCCCAAAAGCGAAATCTTGCTCTGGAAGCTCCTGCTAACAGGGGAAGAACCGACCAAGTCGCAAGTGAAGCCAAAGCATAGGGCCAAAGAGCTCAAGCTGTTGGAGGAAAAGGGCCTCATTGAATGCAAGACTGTAGTCGAAAAGGGAAGGAGGATAACCCGGCTTGCGCTGACTGACAAGGCCTGGGACTGGGCTTCTACCACACCTCCAACGGCCATCGCCCGCTCCAAGTCGCCAGAGGCAGCAGTTGTTTTGCAAAAGGCGTTGGCAACCCTAGTGGACTACGCCAAGCAGGAGAGTGTTCCCTTGGCCCGTATCCTAGGCCTACGGCCCGCTGACGCTAACAGGCCAGATAGCCCTAGCAAACCCCGTCCCGACAACGGGGTAGAAGTCGATCTCGACTTCCTGGAGAAGGTCTTTCGAACTTGCGAGGGGATGGGAGGGCGCCACTCCCGGGTTTACCTATCGGATTTGCGAAAGAGATTTCCCCATGTGCCACGTCAGCAATTGGATCAGGCTCTTGTGGCTTTAGATCGCCAGGCCAAGATTGTATTGATGCCTCTTGACGATCCCTCAACTATCACTCCTGAACGCGAGGCGGCGGCTATTACCCTCTCCGGTGCCAAAAGACACTTTCTGCGAATTAGGAGTTAAGTATGCGGAGCACGGAAACTGTGATCTCTCTGCCAGAACAACAGAAGGACCTTGAGGCTCTCAAGGAAGTTGATTTTGATTGGACAGTTCATCTGAAGAAAATCTGGCAGGTACCAGAGTTTGACGTTCCCGATCTTAATCGAGAAGCCAGAGAGCAACTATTCGAGCGGCTGGAGAAGCTGATTCAATCTCCCAAAAACGGATCTCCGCTGGGGATCCCTGTCCTCGGCAGCGGCGGCACTGGGAAAACTCACCTGCTCAGGGTATTGAGGCAGCGCTGCTTTGAAAAGGGCGTGGGATTCGTCCTGGTGGACATGACAGATGTGAAGGATTTCTGGAAAACATTGGTTCAGGGATACCTTACATCTTTGATGCAGGAAGAGCCAGATGGAAGAAGCCAGTTAGAGAAGGTTCTCGATCAAATTTTCCTGAAAGCTCTGGCCAGTCCTAGGAGAGCAGAAGAGATTGGCAGACTTCCTCCCAATCTCTTATTCAGAGTTGTCAATCGAGTTCTGCAATGGCTGTCCACTCAGGATAAGAGCAACACACTTAAGTATAGAGACTGTGTGAGGGCCATGATTTTGGCCAACTCTGCCAACTTTGCGATAGCTGCGGCTGGAATAAGCTGGATAGAGGGCTTAGGCGTAGATCCAGAGATGAAGGAACAACTCGGTTTTGACTCGCCAGGCCTAGCTCCCAGCGAGACCGTCGCGGGGCTTTCTTGGCTCATGAGCCTGAGGGGGCCCACTGTAGTTGCTTTGGATCAACTGGATCCGATCATCGCACAATCTCACACAGCTTCGGGAGAACCAGGAGCAGAGGCAAAGGCAGTAGGAGATATCGTTCACAGCATTGGGGGTGGCCTTATTGCCCTACGGGATTATCTCTCTCAATCTCTTGTAGTTGTCTCCTGTTTAGAAGAGTCTTGGGAAATTCTGAAAAAGACGGTTGTTTTTACCTTTTCAGATCGTTTTGAGTCTCCTTTGATCTTAACGTTTCTTCCTTCTGCAGCAACCGCTGAGGCTGTTGTTGTCTCTCGTTTAGGAAAAGCCTATCCTAAGGTTAACTTTACCCCTCCTTATCCCTCTTACCCCTTTAAGCCGGAGTTTTTCGAAATCAATCAATTTCTGTCTCCTCGAGAGCTTCTGAGAAAATGCGATGAGCACAAGAAGATCTGCTTGGAATTAGGGACAGTTATCGAGGCTCCCATTCCTTCTCCTCCTCTTCCACGTCGTCGTCCGCGAGAACTGGATTGCGAGTTTGAGAAGTTCAAGCAAGACGTTGATATCTCTCCGTACTTACAGGAAGACAGGGATAGTCCATGGAAGAAACTTTTGACTTCTGTATGTCACTTTCTCGTCTGGCAAGAACGGTTGCCAGCCAGCATTGGTACCCAGGTCGAAACTGATTTCCCTGGAGGCAAAAGTTTTTCCCCCTTGCATTCTCGTCTGCGGCTGATCTTCCATGAGGCAAATGAGCGAGAAAAGCACCTTTGTTTGAGAGCCATTCAATCAGGTCATCACAAAGCCTTCCAGGCGCGCTTAGTAGCCGCTGAGACAGAAGCTGGGATCGATCCGGCCTTGCGATTCCGCAAGCTGGTGGTGGTGCGCACCATTCCTCGCCCAAGAGGTCCGGTAAGCCAAAGCTTGTGGCAGAGTTTTCTTAAAAAGGGTGGGATCCACTGGCAGCCAAGCAAGGAGGAAATCAGGGTTCTGCTGGCCCTAGAGCAGCTCAAATCCAGACGCGATTTTAGAGATTGGCTGGCGGAGCGGCAACCTCTTACCCAACTGGCAAATGCTGAGCCGGATTCAGCGCTGGCCAAAATCCTTGCCTGGCTGAGGGAAGGGATCCCGGCTGACTGGGCTACGAGAGCTGAGCCTGAGGAAAAGGGAGTTTCCTCCCCTCCTAGGGCAGGCAACGGCAAAGCTCCTGAAGCCAAGCAAGACTTGCAGCCGCCGAGACCTTCGCCAGGTTTGTTTGTCGGACGACGCTGGATAGCCAACCGGGAGGGTGAGCCAGTTTTTCTGCCCATCGAGGAGCTGGTGCGGCACACTGTGATTTTGGCTGGCAGCGGCTCGGGGAAAACGGTGCTCTTGAGGCGAATGGTGGAAGAGGCAGCCTTGCAGGGGATCCCTTCCATCGTCATCGATGCAGCCAACGACTTGGCCCGGCTGGGGGATCCCTGGCCTGCCGCTCCCGAGGGCTGGACAGAGGAGGATCAAGCCAAGGCAGAGCGCTACTTTGCCCAAACCGAGGTGGTGGTTTGGACCCCTGGGCTGGCGGCGGGCAACCCCCTCACCCTCGCCCCCCTGCCGGACTTTGCTGCGCTGGCCGGTGATCCCGAAGAGCTGGAGCAAGCCGTCGACATGGCCTGGGGCGCCCTCCAGGAGATCGTGGCCCCCGGCAAGACTGTCAGCGACGAGCTGAAGCGGGGGGTTCTTAAGGCAGCTTTGAAATACTTTGCCACCCACCAGCCGGGATCTCTAGCTGACTTTGCCGAGTTCCTTGCGGACCTGCCTCCGGAAGCAGGAGCCGGTATCAGCAAGGCGCCGCAACTGGCGCTGCAGATGGCTAATCTCCTCAAGGCTGCCATGGTTAACAACAAGTTGCTCCATCAACAGGGGATGGCGTTGGATCCGGCCATCTTGTTGGGGCTGGGCTCAGACTACGGCAAAACCCGGGTGTCGGTTGTCAACTTGGTGGGCCTTCCCACCCTGGGGGAACAGCAGCAATTTCTCAATCAACTGGCCATGGCGCTGTTTACCTGGATCAAGAAAAACCCCGCCCCGCCGGAAGCGCCAGTGCGCGGGCTGCTGGTCATCGACGAGGCCAAAGACTTTGTGCCCTCCCAGGGGACTACCCCCTGCAAGCAGAGCCTGCTGCGCCTAGCCGCCCAAGCGCGCAAATACGGCCTGGGCCTCATTTTCGCCACCCAGGCTCCCAAAAGCATCGACCACAACATTATTACCAACTGCTCCACCCAGTTCTTTGGCCGGGTCACGTCGCCAGCGGCTATCGAGGTGGTGCGGGAGCTAATTGCCCAGCGGGGAGGAAGCGGCGAGGATGTAGCGATCCTGAAGGTGGGGCAATTCTACCTCTCCTCGCAGGAGCTTCACCCGCCCTGCAAAGTCCAAACTCCCTGGTGCCTGTCTTTCCACGCCCCTACCCCTCTAAGCGAAGCTGAGGTGATCCAGCGCTCTCAAGGCAGCCAATCCTAGCTCCTGCCTGGCGCCCTGCTCTGGAAGAACTGTTGCCCCTTCCCCCAGCTAGTAAGTAGTTGGCAAGGATCTGGAGGGGAGTTATGCTCCCTTAAGACGTTGGCCGGGAAGGGGCAATGGGATCAGTCAAAAGACAAGCTCGGATTTTGCTCTTGCTGGCCATTGGGGCTTGGCTGAGCTGGGGGACGATGGCCTGGTCTTTCGCCTCTTGTCGGGAGCGGGATCCTCTCCTCCTACGGCAAGTCTTGGCTGCGATGGGCCGGCCTGAGGTGGTGGTGGAGGAAGTGGCTCTGTTTGATGGGGATCAGTGCCTTGTCCAGTTGGTGTTGGATCGCCGCGGGCTGAGCGGATCCCTGCCGCCGGAGATTGGCCAATTCCACCACCTGCGGGCTTTGTCTCTCAGTTACAACCAGCTTTCTGGCCCCATCCCCGCCGAGCTAGGGCAGTTGAGGGAGTTGGAACAGCTTTTTCTCGACTACAACCAGTTCTCCGGCCCCATTCCACCGGAGCTAGGACAACTGGGCAAGCTGCGGGGACTGTTTTTGGATCACAACCAGCTCTCTGGATCCATTCCTCCAGAGCTAGGTCGGCTCAGCCGCCTAGAAAACCTCTGCTTTCAAGATAACCAGCTCAGTGGCAGCATTCCTAGCCAACTCGGCCAGCTCAGCTCTCTTAAGGGGCTGTTTTTGGATCGCAACCAGCTCTCTGGGCCCATTCCGCCCCAACTGGGGCAACTGCACAACCTGGAAAACCTCTACTTGTCAGACAACCGCCTCAGCGGATCCCTGCCTCCGGAGCTGGCCCAACTCAAGCAATTGCGGGATCTGCGCTTGGCCCGTAACCGGCTCACGGGCGAGCTGCCCGGCTTTTTGGCAGAACTGCCGCGGCTGGAACGGCTCCACATCGAGGGCAACCCTGGCCTCTGCCTGCCGGCGGCCCTGTCGAGCTGGTTTGCCGGTCTCAATCCAGGGGATCCCACCTCCGCCCGCCCCTGCCCCTAGCGCTGGGATCTGGGTTTGCCGGCCTCCAGGTCTTCCGCCGACCTGCGATACTGGGATCAGGTGTCCACAGCCCACTACGCGAACGGTCAGCCATGTATATCCTAGAATTGCTTTTGAAAGGGAATCCCGCCCCCATCGTCGTCCACCAAAAAGAGGAGGAAGCGGCCAACCGCGCCTACCAAAGCGTGGTCAACGCTCTCCAGAGCGGATCCCCCCAAAGCTTGGAGCTGACCTGTGACCGCACCGGCAAAAAGGTGTTCCTGCTCACCGGCGAGCTGTGTGGCGTGCAAATGACCACCAAGTCGGGTGGCCCTGGTGCCCCAGGAACTCGTCCCGGCTTTTTGGCGCAGTTGCAGGGTTGAGAGCAGCTCTTCGGGTCTTCGCGAGGGATTCTCATGTCGGAGAGGGGGACAGAGTCCTTGCGCGGCGGCAAGAGGGAGTCCCCGCCGGCCATTCGGGTGGAGGGCCTGACCTTTGCCTGGCCGGAGCGTCCCCCGGTTCTGCGGGAGTGCAGCTTTGTCATTCCCAAAGGCCAGTTGTGGATGCTGCTGGGGCCTAACGGCAGCGGCAAGTCTACCCTATTGCAACTGTTGTCCGGATCCCTCACCCATCCTCAGCCCCTAGCGGGCCACCTGGAGGTGCGCGGGCGGCTGGGCCACGTGTTTCAAAACCCGGATCACCAACTGTTCATGCCGACGGTAGGGGCAGACGTCGCCTTTGGTTTGGGGGCAGAACCCCTCACGTTGGAAGAGATTGCCGAGCGGGTGGAAATGGCCTTGGAGCAGGTGGGCTTGCGGCACTTGATCCGCCGGCCCATCCACGGCCTCAGCGGTGGACAGAAGCAACGGGTGGCAGTCGCCGGGGCGCTGGCCCGGCGCAGCGAGGTTCTGCTTTTGGACGAGCCAACAGCCCTGCTGGATCCCGAGAGCCAGGCGGAGTTGCTGCGGTGCATCCGCCGCCTGGTGGATCAAGAGGGGATCACCGCTCTCTGGGTAACCCATCGGCTGGCAGAGCTGGAATGGGCGGATGGAGCAATTTTCCTCTCCGAAGGACAGGTGCGCCATCAGGGATCCCCAGAGCAGGTGCGGCAACAGCTTGGACAACTGTTTGGCGCCTTCAGGTCTTAGCCCCGCTGATCCCGAAGAGATCGCAAAAGGGTGGCTGCAACCCCCGGCGGTCGCTGCTTAGAATGGTAATGTATCCACAGCGATCGATAGGTTGGCAGCAAGGCATCATCCTGGACTTATCTACCCTGCGGAGCGGCAGGTTTCTGCCTGTTGATCCGCGAGTGCGCTAGATCCCTGCGGATCTGCGTCAGCAGATTATACCCGTGGGCCCCTGGCCCCATCTCGTTGAAAGGAGCTTGAGAATATGGGACTGTCTGAAGTCATTGCCAAAGAGCTGGAGAACGCGCGCAAAGTCTGCTCTGAGTACGGCGAAGGGGATCCCCACTGCCGTGCAGCTTGGGATGCTGTTGAGGAAGTGCTGGCAGCCCGCAGCCACCAGCCCAAAGCTCCCAGCAGCCTTGAGCAGCACTGTGCTGAAAACCCCGACGCCGTCGAGTGCCGTGTTTACGACACCTGATTTCTGGTAACCCTGCAGATCGGTCTCGGTTTATCGACAGCGATCGCAAGTGGGATCCCCGACAAGATCCAGCGGCCTGCCAGCTCCCTGCTGGCGGGCTTCGTCTTTCTGGGCCGGAATGCGTAGCTGGGCACCGAGAATTGAGTCCAGCCGGGACACTTTGCTCACCCCAGGAAGAGGGAGGATCGCCGGCTACTTCGAGCAACAACCCTCGAAACCCCAGCCCCTCGAACTTGAGGGTTGTGGGAGGCACCCTGCTCGCAAAGAAAGTTTCTCACGGAGAAAGCTTTTGAGCAGAGTCAGCCCGCCGCCATTGCCTCATCCACAAGACAAAGGCTGTTCCCAGCAGCACCATTTGTGGGATCAGCGTCTGCCAAGTGGGATAGATCCCCAACCAGCGCAGCTTCGGGATCCCGGATAAGGGGGTGATCGGAAGCCAGCCCGCCACTTGCAAAGCATGGAGGCCGCTGCCCAGGAACTTAAAGCCCAAGTAAAAAATCAGCAGGCTTAAACCCCGGAAAAAAGCCCCCAAGGGCAGCTTCAGCCCCACCTGCAGCAGCAAGACCGCCATCCCCACCAGCAGCAGGGATCCCAGACCGATCCCCAGCCAGAGATCTTTTGCCGCCAGGGAAGGGGCCAATCCCACGTAAAACAACACCGTTTCTGCCCCCTCGCGAAACACCGCTGCAAAGGCCAGGAAAGCTAGGGAAAAAACCTGGCCTGTGGCGAGCGCTGCCTGGGCTTGTTCTTGCACAAAGGTCTGCCAGGAAGCAAGGGCGGCCCGCCGGTGCAGCCAGAGGCTGACCGAAAACAGCAAACCTGCTGCCACCAGCCCAGTCATCCCCTCCAGTACCTCTTGGCGGGTGTGGGTCAGCAACTGCTGGAAAAACAACTTCACCAGCAAGGCGAGCATCACCGCTGCCAGCAGACCCATGGATCCCCCCAGCCACACCCAGCGCTGCGGGGCCGACTGCCCACTTTTGCGCAGAAGGGCCAGCAAAGCCACCAGCACCAAAAGCGCCTCCAGACCCTCCCGCAGCAAAATCGAGGCAGCATCCAAAAAGGTGTAGTCCGACATAGGTTCACCCAGGCAGGTGGCTCAATTCTAGCGTTGCCTGAGGAGAGGCTCAGGTGGTGGCGGGGATGAACTTCAGAGCAGCAGAGTTGATGCAGTAGCGCAGACCCGTTGGTGGGGGACCGTCCCGAAACACGTGCCCTAAGTGACCACCACAGTTGGAGCAGTGAACCTCGGTGCGAGGCACAAGCAACTTCCAATCCGTCTTGGTGCCGATCACATGAGGAGCAATCGGCTCCCAAAAACTGGGCCAACCAGTGCCACTGTCGTATTTGGCTGCCGAGGAAAAGAGCTCCTGCCCACAGCCAGCGCAGACATAGATCCCTGGAGCTTTGTTGTCGTAGTAGGCGTTGCGGAAGGGGGGCTCGGTTCCCTCTTGGCGCAGCACATAGTACTGCTCTTCGGTGAGCAGTTGTCGCCACTCAGCGTCGGTTTTGGTAACGGGATAGATTTCTTGAGCCATCGCCTGTTGCTCTCCTGTCAAGCTGAGGGGTGCCGTAACGAACCCGGCCACTGTCAAGGTCAAAAGCTTGCCTCGTCGCATAAGCGGTTTGTCCGTCCTGACATGGGTGAAGCCATCGCCGCCGGACTCTCCAGTTGCCCTGTCCGGCTGTTTCTGAGACTTGCAAGCAGATGCTTGTATGTATCTTAACTCTTCTTCACGTCTTCTTCCCCACAAAGGCGAAGGTACGGGTATCTTCACCATTGGTCGGCTACCCCTCAGCCAAAGCCGGCAGTTTCCGCGCGGCAAAGAGTCGGCGAGCTTCTCTATGAGTTCTATCTGTAGCTTCTATCCCTGGCTGGGGACATACTCCCGCTACAATGAGCACAGGCAAGGGATCCGTTCGGCCTAGGCGGGCTGGCCTGGGGATTCTTTTGCTAACCCTGAAAACGACGGAGTTATTGCCATGTTGCTGGTCGGCTCAGGCGCCAAGTTTGTGCAGCAGCTCGAGCAGTGTGGGGCTCTGGCCATCTTTGTTACCCCAGAAGGGGGATCGGAAGGGCACTACCTGCGGCGGCTGCGCGGAGCTGGCTACGAGGTAGTCACCCTTTCCAGCAAGGGGATTGGGGATCTGGCCAGTTATCTGACGTCCAGCCATGGGGTGCGGCCTGCCACGCTGGGCAAATCGCAGCGGCGCACCTATTTCTACCCCTCGTTGATCGAGCAGTACCGCGCCACCTTGCCCCCAAAGGCCAAGGGATTGGTGTTTTGGTTTTACGAGGGGCATGTGCTCAGCCGGCAAGAGCTCTCCTACCTGGTGAAGCTGAGCCAAGAAGATAAGGGCGTGAAATTTGTGGTGGAGCTGGGTCGAGAGCGGTCAATTCGGTGGCAACCTCTGCAGAGTGCCTGAGGATCTGTTCAGATTCCTCGAAAATTCTTTGCTACCATCTCAAGTAGGCGGCCTGCAGCCCAGACTCTCATCTTGCCGGTGGCCTTCCGTGCCTGTGACCTTGCCGAACGTCTCGCTGCAACAGGGTACTTGGTTTAAGCTGATCTGCGGCGCAAGTTTCCACCACTTGCCGTCGATTCGAGAGTTAGCTTTCCTCTACACGCTTGCCGGTGCCGATTGCATTGACGTCGCCGCTGACCCAGCCATTGTGCAAGCTGCCCAAGAAGGGATCCGGCGGGCCCAGGCAGAAGATCCCCAGGTGGGGTCCCCCTGGTTGATGGTCAGCGTCAACGACGGCGAAGATGTGCATTTTCGCAAGGCGGTGCTGACGGATCCCGTCTGTCCTGCCGACTGTCCGCAGCCCTGCCTAGCCGTTTGTCCGCCCCACGCCCTGATCCGGGCAGGCACTTCCACCCAGGTTCACATCCGGGCAGAGCTCTGTTACGGCTGTGGCCGCTGTGAGCCGGTGTGTCCCCACCAACGCATCGCCACCCAAGGCTATCAGGTTGCGGCGGCGGAGATCCTGCCGTCCTTGCTAGAGCTGGGGGTTGAGGCGGTGGAAATCCACACCCGTATCGGTCGACAGAGCCAATTCGCGCAATTGTGGGGATCCCTAAAGCCCTGGCTGCGGTGGCTGCGGGCCGTCTCGATCAGCTTTAACGATGGTCCCGGCCTCGAGGTCTATTTGCGGGATTTGCTGGCCTTGATGGATCCCTTGCCGGAGGTGTTGATCTGGCAGGTGGACGGTCGGCCTATGAGCGGGGATCTTGGAGCTGGCGCCGGCAAGGCCACTCTGAAGTTGGCCCGAAAGGTGTTGAGCATGGGGTTGCCCGGCTATGTGCAGTTGGCAGGAGGAACCAATGGGCAAACGGTGTCGCTGCTGGATCCCCGTTGGCCGGTGGCGGGGGTGGCCTTCGGCAGCTATGCGCGACAGTTGGTGGCCACCTACTTGGAGGGGGGGCCTGGATTGGCAGGTGGGATCCCAGTGGCCAAGCAGTTGGTGCAGCAAGTGAAGCAACGAGCGGTGGCCCCCAGACAAACCTGTTTTTCCAGTGTTTAACAACGTTGCCCGACCATGAGTTTCTTAGTACAGCCCTTCAACCCGTCGGCGGATCGGGAAGGTGCTCCGCACCGCTCCAGCGAACGCACCTCTTTTCCCGGGCAAGTCCTCTACAACGACGATTTGGGCAAGCTGCTGGACGTTCTGCCCGCCTCCATCCGCCAGCGCCTGGAGCAGCATCCCCAGTTGGATCGGCTGGTAGAGGTGGTGCTGGATTTGGGCCGCCGCCCGGAAGCCCGCTTCCCCGGCTTTGCCGATTACCTCTCGGAGGAGGTGGTCACCCGCGCCGACCTGGATCTGGTCATCAGCCAAGTGGGAGAGTTTAGCGGCGACAACCGCGCCGGCATTGCCTCAACTCTGCACCGGATCAGCGCCATTCGCAACCGCCAGGGCACGATCATCGGCCTCACCTGTCGGGTAGGGCGTTGCGTTATCGGCGTCATCAGCATGATCCGCGATTTGGTGGAGCAGGGCCGCTCGATGCTGTTGCTGGGCCGCCCAGGGGTGGGCAAAACCACCGCCCTACGGGAAATTGCCCGCGTGCTGGCGGACGAGCTGCACAAACGGGTCATCATCATCGATACCTCCAACGAAATTGCCGGCGATGGCGACGTGCCCCACCCAGGGATTGGCCGGGCCAGGCGCATGCAGGTGGCCAGCCCGGAGCTGCAGCACAAGGTGATGATCGAGGCGGTGGAAAATCACATGCCGGAAGTGGTGGTGATCGACGAGATCGGCACCGAGTTGGAGGCTCTGGCCTCCCGCACCATCGCCGAACGGGGGGTGCAACTGGTGGCCACTGCCCACGGCAACCGCATCGACAACCTGATCAAAAACCCCACCCTCTCCGACCTAATTGGCGGGATCCAGTCGGTCACGCTCGGAGACGAAGAGGCGCGGCGGCGGGGCTGCCAGAAGAGCGTCTTGGAGCGGAAGGCCCCCCCCACGTTTGAGATTGCGGTGGAGATGCTGGAGCGGGATCGCTGGGTCATCCACGAAGATGTGGCGGCCACTGTGGATCGCCTCCTGCGCAACCGCGAGCCGCTGGTGCAACTGCGCAGCCTGGACGAACGCGGCCAAGTGGTGATCGAGCGCCCCACCCTGTCTGGGCCCCAGTGGCCCCCCCCTGCCGGCAGCACCCTGTCCCCAACACGGGAGCGGGGGGGATGGCGCCGTTCTGGGCGGATGGAAGCTCTGCCCCTAGAACCAAGTGAAACTCGTCTGCGCCAGCCCGGCGAATCTGGCTCGCCTTCGGCCAAGGGGGAGGAATCTGTCCCGCCAGCAGCAGCGGGATCCCGTGCTGAGCCTCAAGTTATGGCCAGCCCCAAGGCAGAGTCCAGGGCTGAGGCGGAAGAGGATGCCGACTGGGAGGAACCTGCTGCGGCTGCCCTGGCAGAACGGCAACGGGATCTGGATGGGCCGCTGAGGATCTATCCCTACGGGGTTAGCCGCTTCCATCTGGAGCAGGTGATCCAGACTTTGAAGCTGTCGGCGGATGTCACCAAAGATCTGGATGAGGCAGATATTGTTTTGGCTTTGCGATCCCAGGTGCGCAGCCGCTCCAAGATCCAGCAACTGGCCCACGCCCGCCAAATCCCGATTCACACCGTCAAGGCCAATACCCTGATCGCCCTTGCCCGCGCCCTGCGTCACATCCTCAACATCGAAAGCGAGGACGGCTCCGATTCCGACCTAGAGCTGTTCATTCGGGCCAGCTCGGGCGACGAAACGGAAGCCTTGGAGGAGGCCCGGCTGGCGGTAGAGCAGATCGTCATTCCCAAGTCCCAGCCGGTGGAATTGCTGCCCCGCTCCCCTCTGATCCGCAAGCTGCAGCACCAGCTAGTGGAGCACTATCACCTGCGGGCCCAGAGCTTCGGCGAAGAGCCCAACCGCCGCCTGCGCATCTATCCCAACTAGCTCCAGCCAGGGTTCCTCAGGCCAGCAGGGATCCGGCGATCATCCCTGCCAAGAGAATGAAGCCCTGGAGGACGTTTTGGCCGAAGATGGCCATGTAGAGAGTGGGAGGGGGATTGACCTGGTGAAGCTGCCAGGTTTGCCGGCCCCAGAGAGCGGCGGCAACTGCCAGGCTAAGGAAATAGACCGCGTGCAACTGCAGGCTGATCCCCACCCCCAAGAGGGCAAGGGCGGCGCCCAAGAAAAACAGCCCCACCGCCGTTGGGGTTTGTCTCCCAAAAAAGCGGGCGCTGGAGTGGATCCCGGCCCGTTCGTCGTCCTCTCGATCCGATAGAGCATAGACCGTATCGAACCCCAACGTCCACAACACCGTGGCCAGCCACAGCCAGCCCAGCCCCTCCTCCCCCAGGGGTGTGTGGGGATCTTGGCCGCTCACCGCTGTCCAACTGATGAGCACGGCAAATCCCCAGGCCAGGGCTAGCACCAGTTGGGGCACGGGAAACACCCGCTTAGCCCCCGGATAGAGCAGGATCACCGGCACTGCCGCCACGCAGAGGGCAAAGCTGACCGGGTTGAGAAAAAGCGCCAGCCCCGCCGCACAGGCCAAGGTCAGCAGCGCCATCACGATGCCGACGGCAACGGTCAGTTCGCGGCTGGCCAAGGGGCGGTTGCGGGTGCGCTCCACCAAGGGATCCAAATCCCGATCCCAGAGGTCGTTGATCACACAGCCCGCCCCGCTGGTGGCCAAGCTGCCCAAAATCAGGATCCCCACCAGCGGCCAAGGCGGCGTTCCCCGTCCGGCCAGAAAAGCCCCCCACAAAGCCGGGATCATCAGGATCAGCCGCCCTGCCGGCTTATGCCAGCGCAACAGCCGTAAAATCGCTCCGCCAGTGGCCCAGAGTGCAGAAGGAGAGGCAGACATAGCCAGGTCGAAAGAGGGCCAGTTGCCGAGAGGAATGGAGCTCCGCACCGATCTTAAATCATCCTAAACTGGCCCGCCCTGGAACCCTTGTCGTCCCCCTCGCCGTCTCTACTTTTTGGCCAGCATTTGGCTCCTCTTTTCCCACTATTGGCCAGCCTGAGAAGTTTGATATCCTAGCGGGGGGCTGCTGTTGAGGGTGATGAACTTTGCTGCTTTTCCCCTGTGAGGCCGTTCGCGCAAGCGAGACGGAGTCTGCCATGCAAGCAACCCTTTCCATGACCAGTCAACTTCCCGAAGTTCAAGTCAAGGAAGCTCCTCCCCTTCTGGAGACTCTGCTGGTGGTGGACGATGAGGATGCAATCCGAGAAACCGTTGCCGTTGCTCTCGAAGAACAGGGATACCAAGTTTTGCAGGCCGCCGATGGTCGACAAGCGCTGGAGCTGGTTCACACGGCCGAACGGCTGGATTTGATGATCTTGGATTTGATGCTGCCCGGCTTGAACGGCTTGGATCTGTGCCGGCTGTTGCGCCGGGAGGGCAACACCATCCCCATCCTGATGCTGACGGCCAAAAGCAGCGAGACCGACCGGGTGGTGGGCCTGGAGCTGGGAGCCGACGACTACCTGACCAAGCCCTTCGGCATGCGGGAGCTGATCGCCCGCTGTCGCTCCGTGTTGCGCCGTCGGCAGCAGTCCCACGCCAGCGAGGCCACGGTGCTCCGCTACGGGGATATTTGCATGTTTACCCAAGAGTGTCGCGTCTTGGTGCGGGGAGTGGAGGTGAGTTTCTCGCCTAAGGAGTTCCGCCTGCTGGAGCTGTTTATGTCCAACCCTCGCCGCGTCTGGACGCGGGAACAGCTCTTGGAGCGCATCTGGGGATCCGACTTCATGGGCGACAGCAAAACGGTGGACGTCCACATCCGCTGGCTGCGGGAAAAGTTGGAGCTGGATCCCAGCAACCCAGAGTATTTGGTGACGGTGCGCGGCTTCGGCTATCGCTTTGGCTAGGGTTGGGAACTCCTCTCACGCCAGCGGCGGGCAAAAGAGAGGGCTTCGGCGCGGGTTTGGATCTGCCCCGCGGCCTGCGCCTCCTGTAGAGCCTGCAGCAACTGGCCCACCCAGGGTCCGGGTTTAGCACCCAAGCTGTGCAGCAGGTCGTTCCCATCCAGCAGGGGCACCAAATGGGCCAGGGGATCCTGGGGATCTTCGTAGCGCCGGAGCCAGGATTCTATCTCTCGGGGGCTGCTGCCGGTGGCTGCTGCCAGCAGGGCCAGGCCGCCGAAGAGGGATCCCGCCTGGTGATAGAGCCGCCACTGTTGTCCGGGAGTGGGGGAATGGGTCAGAAGCGTTTGCAACAGGGGTAGAAGCTGGTGCAGCTTCTGGATGGCCCGCATCTCGGCGCGGCTAAAGCGCAGCCGTTCCAGCTCGGCTTCCACCGTCTCGGCAGGGGTGCCCGCCGGATCCCACAGCAGGGCTGCCAACACCGTTGCCAACAGGCCGCCGCGCCGATCCGCCAAAGGCTGGGCCAGCTCCGCCAGAGTGCGGGGATACTGAAGCTGCCAGATCTCGGCCCATTGCCACACCGCTTGGGCCTGGGCAAAGCCGGGGCTCTGGGGCGCTAGGCGGGGCAGCCAAGCCGCTAGCAGACCTGCCGCCACCGCTGCCTGCAGGTGGGCCAAGCCGGGGATCCCCGTCTCCAACAAGGTCACCACCTCGGCCCGCACCCGCTCTGCCGCCACCCTGGCCAAAAGGGGGGCCCGCTGACGAATCGCCTCTGCCGTGGCCGGATCCAGCGCAAACCCCAGTTGAGCTGCCTGGCGATAGGCCCGCAACAGCCGCACCGGATCGGCGCTGAGGTTGTCGGGGTGAACCATGCGCAGACACCCCTGCTGAATGTCCGCCCGCCCCCCTGTGGGATCCAACAGTTGCCCCTCCCGCAGCTCCAGGGCCAGGGCATTGCAGGTGAAGTCCCGCTGCCGCAGATCTGCCTCCGGGGTGGGGCCCACCTGCAGGGCCGCGTCCACCGTCGCCGCTGTGGGGGTGGAAGCCCCTCCTTGGCCCAGCACGATGCGGGCAATCTGTCGCTCCGCATCCAGCACCACAAAGCCGGCCTTCAGCCGCCGCGCCACCCCCGCCGCCCACCCCACGGGATCCGCCGGACACATTAAATCCAGATCCACCGGCCCCTTGGAGTCTCCAGCCTGGCCCCGCAGCCAAGCCAGATAGGCATCCCGCAGGGATCCCCCCACCCAGTAGCTCCCCTGGGGCAGCCACTCTTTGGGAAAGGGCAGCCGTTGGCGGAAATAGGTCAGCAGCCACTTGCTCAGCAGGGCTTCGCTCATCGATGTGCACAGGGGGGAGACTTCGATGATCTAAAGGGCTAGGATCCCCAGAGCGCAAGCAACCAGACAGGCCGTACCCTCACCTGACCGCTGCGCAAAAACAAGCGATTGCTTTTGGGGATTTGACCCTCGCTTGCCCAGGCCCGCTCGCGGCCTGGATCCCTTTTAGCTATCGCTCCAGCAGCGAGCCGCCCACCGCCGCCGGTACAAAAGCAGGTGCTGAAGTGAGCAGATGGGGCCGCACCAGCGCCACCAGCCCGGCAATAAACAGCGGGTCGGCATTCAACGCGGGCACGCGGCGAAACTCGCGGATCCCAGCCTGGTGGGCCAGCTCCCGATACTCGATGTCGATCTCCTGCAGGGTTTCGATGTGCTCCGACACAAAGCTAATCGGCACCACCAGCAGTTGCCTGACCCCGCACGCTCCCAGCTCTGGGATCACCGTCTCGGTATAGGGCTGCAGCCAGCGCACCGAGCCCACCCGGCTCTGATAGGAGAGGGTGTGGCGATTGGGGCGCCCAACTTCCCGCCAGATGAGCTGGACGCAGGCCTCCATCTCCTGCTGGTAGGGATCCCCGGCCTGGGTGACATAGCTTTCGGGAATGCCGTGGGCGCTAAAGAGCACATGCACCCCTGCCGGATCCTCGAAGGCATCCAACTGCTCCCGGATGGCCCTAGCCATGGCCTGGACATACTGGGGCTGGTCGTACCAAGAGCAGATCTGGCGGCGCTCGATGCGGGCCAGCTCCGGGTCTTCGGCCCAGAGGCGATCCAGGAGTTTGAAGCTGGAGCCGGTGGTGCTGATGGAGTACTGCGGGTAGAGCGGCAGCACCACCAGGCGGGTGATCCCATCCGACTTGATCTGCTGCACCACCGACTCGATCAGCGGGTGCCAATAGCGCATGGCCACATACACCGGCACGTCGTAGCCCGCCGCCACCAGTTGAGCCTGCAACGCTTGTGCCTGGGCGGCGGTGATGCGCCGCAAAGGGGATCCCCCCCCGATGGCCGCGTAGTTGCGCCGGGATTTGGGCGCCCGCAGCGTGGAGATGGCCCAGGCAAAAGCCCTCTGCAAAAAGGGAAAGGGCAGGCGGATCAGCTCGGGATCGGCAAAGAGGTTGTAGAGAAAGGGCTGCACATCAGCCTGGGTCTCTGGCCCCCCCAAGTTCAGCAGGAGCACGCCGCTTTTGGACATGACAAACCCAATGACCTTCCTTATCCACTGTAGGAGGTCTTGCCCCCCAGCGGGGAAGGGGCATTAAGTTTTCTTGCAACCTTTCTCAGCTTTCTCTCGGCCCCCATCCTTAGCCAGGGATCCCCCCTCCTCCCCTACTGCTCCGCCCGGTGTCAGCTAGAAACCGCAGGAGCCCCGCGCTCTGGCGCAGCCGAGCGTCGGGAGGAATGCGGTCTGTTGATGTATAGTGACAGCATGACCCAAGTCTTGACTATTTCCTGCGAACTGTTCGCGCTAGCGGGACGGAGTCCTATCGGAGTCGCAAGCCGCCAAGTTAGATGCGACGCTGGACGCCTTTGTGCAGGCCTTGAACTGGGTCAACCAAAACACGCCGGAGAAGATCCTCAACGCCCTTAAGCTCCAATCTCTGGGTTACCGCGACATCCGTGCCCGCTTTGGCCTATCCAGCAACCTGGCACAACAGGTATGCAGACGGGTGGTATCTGCCCGCAAGACTGCCAGCCAGAAAAAACCGTCCGGTCAAAGCCTTCAAGGCGGGCTTCGTGACCTACGCTGCCCGCATCTTCTCCTTCCGAGCGAAAGACTGGACAGTATCGCTCACCACCGTTGAGGGGCGGGAACGGTTGGAGCTGTCCATCGGCAACTATCAACGAGGGATGCTGGCCGGCACCAATCCCCAATCGGCCACCTTGTCAAACGCAAAGAGGGTTCTTACTACGATTTGTGTGGAAACGCAACCGCCGGAGCTGCAAACCGCGGCTAAGGCGATTGGGGTGGACTTGGGGAGGAGAGATATTGCCCATACCTCAGAGGGAGATCCCTGGAATGGACAGCCGTTGATCCTGGTTGCGAGCGGTGCTCCCATGCAAAGCCAGTCAGGGCACAAGGTCTAGTCGGCGTAGATGCCGCCAACTCTTGCAACAGCTGTCTGGTCAGGAGAGACGCTTGCAAACCTGGGTCAATCCCTGCATCTGCAAGGCTATTGTTTCCAGGGCAAAGGCGACCAATAGCACGATTGCCTTGGAAGACCTAACTGGAATCGGAGAGCGTGTCAACCAACCGCCACGGAGCAAAACGGAGCGTCGGCGGTCGAATAGTTGGGCGTTCTACCAGCTGAGGCAGTTTGTGCACTACAAGGCGCTGCGGGCCGGGGTCACGGTTGTGGTGGTGCCGCCTGCCTATACCTCGCAGATTTGCCACCAGTGCCTGTGGATCGGGCAACGGGAAGGGAAACGCTTCCGTTGTGTCAACCCGGCTTGCAGTTGGGAAGGGGATGCAGACTACAACGCAGCATTAGCGTCAGCGAAGCGTAGCGCCTATGTCATTGCATTATTGGGGGCTGCTGTAAACCGGCCACCCTACATCCCCCTGCCCCCCGTATACGGGGGGCAGTCGGAGCCGGGTAGTTTACAACTCTTGGCCGCGGTAAACCCGCTGTAGGGCCGGCGTGACCGAATAGCTATCGACATCGGCCAGGCTCAACTTCAAGCGCAGCGTATTGAGCAGCCGCTGGTAGGGGGGCACAAAAGGGGTTTTGCCAAAGGGTTGGACGGCATCCCGGGCAACTGTCTCCAGAGGGCAGCCACGGTAGCGGAGCGGGCCAGCCCCAACAAGGTGAGCTGAGGATCCCTCTTGGCCGGGATCCACCGTTAAGCCGCGAAACTGAATCGCTCCCGGACGAGAGGCTTTGCGATAGCGCAGATAGCCGGCCCACACCTGAGCCATCCACTCCGGCAGAGCTTCGGGCCGAACGTGGCAGCGCTCCGGCAACAGGCGGTCGTTGAAAAAGCCGACAAGCACAGACCAAGCTTGCCAGAGAACAGCTCCCAAGAGGCGGGCAGCGAGAGATGGCGAAATCTTCATGGCGGAGGCCAAAAATCACTGTGGGTGGGAGTTGCCGTCGATTATATCAACCCCAATCCTGCAAGATGCTCATCTTGAACAGTTTCCCCCTCACTCGAAAGCGGAGGCCAGCTTGGGGCTAGGCGCGTTGAGCCGGCCAACTTCATCGACTACAATAAGCGCAAAGCTTAGGTGCCGTTTAAAGAAATTCTGAAAGCGCACCAACAAGCAGACTCCAGCACTACTGCACTGAACTGAGGGGCTCGAGACATGACCTGGCGCGGCGACATCACTCCCATCAATCGGCTGTGGGGATCCCTTCCCTACCTTCTGCCTTTGGTATGGGCCCTGCCCTTCGGCTTTGTGCCCTCGGGTTTGTTTCAATCTCTGCCAGGTTTGATCCCCATTTTTAGTCCACTGCTGCGCTTGCTGCCCCTGGCCACAGGCTGGTTGGGGGTGGGGATATTTCTCGCCCTGCTATTTTTAGTCCGCAACAGCCGTGTCGCCCACTTTGTTCGCTTCAACACCATGCAGGCGCTGTTGCTCAACATTGCCCTGTTCTTGGTGCAAGTGTTGATGCAGGTGTTTGCTATGCTCTTTGGCAACCTCGGCCTGGCAGCACTTGTCAGCATTTTGGCCACCACCGCACTTCTGGGCGTGATCGCCATCACCGTCTACGCTTGGGTGCAGAACGTTCGCGGCCACTATGCCGAGGTGCCGGTGCTCTCCGATGCCGCCTATGCCTGGATTCGCTATTAATTCCTGGCAAAGAGGGAGGTAGGCAACGCCTAGTCCAGAAGTGAGGATGAAAGCGTTACGCCAACCGAAGCTGCTGGTCGGGCTTGCGCTGCTAACTGGAGTGCTGGCCCTGCTCTGGCCGATGCTGCAGCGGGGCTACCCCATCACTCATTCCACCCACTTCAACCTCAGTTGGGCCTTTCAGTATCAGCGGCAGTTTTTCGGCGGGCAGTTTTACCCCCGCTGGCTGGAGTATTCCAACTTCGGCTACGGCAACCCCACCTTTGCCTTCTATGCACCTCTATGCATGGTGGCCCCTTTGCCGTTTCGCCTGCTGGGGCTGGATATGCCTGGATCCTTGGTGGCCAGCATGGGCCTGGCGATGGCAGTCTTCGGGCTGGGGCTGTACGTCCTGCTGCGGCAAGTGCTTCCTTGGGCTTTGGCGCTGGGCTTGGCCCTGCTGAGCATGGCCGGCCCCTATTGGTTGGTAGACATCTACCAACGGGGGGCAATTGGAGAAGTGTGGGCCATTGCAATCCTGCCCTGGATTTTCTGGGCCTCGCTGCAGACGATCTGCCGGCCCCAGTCCATTGGGCCGGTTGCGGTTTTGGCGCTGAGCTATGGGTTGCTGACGCTCTCTCATCTGCCCACGTTGCTGGTGTTTACCTTGATTTGGCTGCCCCTGCCTTGGGTGTTGGGGGGAAGGGATCCCTTCTGGCCCAGGGTGGGACGCTGCTACCTAGGATTTGGGCTGGGGCTGGGGTGGGCTGCTTTTTATCTGTTGCCGGCCTTTTGGGATCAGCGCCATGTCCAGGTGGACTTTGTCAACTTTGCCGAAGAGTACACGCCCCACCATCGCCTGATGCTGAGCGGGCTCATGCAGCTTCAGCCGCGCTGGACAGAGCACTGGTTTGAGAGCAACCTGGTGGGGTACTGGGTCTGGATGGCAGCGGTTCTGGTGGGGGCGGGGCTCCTGGTTTTTCTGGAGTGGCTGGCCCGCCGAACAGAGGGGACGTTGCTCTTGCAGGGAAGCGGAGCTGACGAATTCCCTCTTGCCAAAGCCACCCTGCTCTACAGCCTGGGAGCCAGCCTGGTGGCGTTGCTGATGATGACGGATCTGCTGGCTGGGCTCTACGAGTGGGTTTTGCCGCTGCGGCGCATCCAGTTTTCCTGGCGCTGGATGGCGGTGACGGCAGTAACCGTGCCTTGGCTATTGGGATCCTTAGCTGGGTGGGGATGGGGGCACAAGCGCCTGCAGCTCCTTTTGCTGGTGGGGATCGGCCTGGCCATGGGAGTACAAACCTGGCAGGGCTTGCAACTGATGTCCAAAGCCGGCTTCGATCTGCAGCTTGTCCAAACCTTTCAAGAGCTAGCTGCGGCCAAGCAGTTCCCCCACGAGCCGCAAGAGCGGCCGGGCATTGCTTTTTTGCACCTGCACTGGCGCTTTCCCGATGGGTTGGCGCTGGTGGATGCGCTGGAATACCGGCCCCGCCAGGCGACGCTGCCCATGCCGCCCCCACAGGTGGATCCGCTCTTGCAGTGGCAAGGCGAGGTAGAGGATCCAGCCGCACTGCTCCAGGTGGAAGAGTGGCGCTATGGCTACCGTCGCTTTCGCGCGGTTAACCCTACCTCCCAAGAACAATCGGTAGCCTTACGCACGTTTTACTACCCCGCCTGGCGCTTACAAATCGATGGACGGTTCAGAGCTGCCGAACCCAACGGGGTGGGGCTGTTGCAAGTGCGGATCCCGCCGGGGGAGCATCGGGTGGAGGTGCGCTACCTGGGCACGGCGGCGGACTGGCTGGGCTGGATCCTGACGGGTGTGGCCGGAGTGCTGCTGGTGGAGCTGCGGCGGCTGCTGCGTTGGAGGCCCTGGCTTAGGACACCTGAACAAGAGATGGCAGAAGGGAGCACTTCCACCTAAACAGGGCTGCCTGCGCTTAATACTCCCCCTCGTGCGGCTGGCTCCGGTTGAGGACAGGGCGTTTTGCGATATCGCCTAGCACGGCGCCTTGGCCGGTGTTGGTCGAGGGCATCAGCTTGGATGGTGAGGGAGTTGACACTCCCACCCAGGGGATTCTTACGCAGTCCACAAAAGAACCCGTAACGGCGTTGTCAAAGCGCCTCTAGACAGTTCCTTCACGCAAAGCCCCAAGGTTCTGCTGACTTTCTTAAGCAGGTTGGCGGCAGCATTTGCCTCAGCGTTGACCAACCACCCCTTTGCCGTTTGGTACAGGCCCCGCTTGATACGCTTTCCAGAGGGTCTCCACCCGTCGGGTTTTTCACC
>NZ_AXUW01000001.1:1273467-1315652 GCF_002760415.1 Synechococcus sp. 65AY6A5 | reverse complement strand
ATGGAAACAGAGACCCTGGGAAAAGATTTGTCGGAGCATGCCTCTAACCCCCAAAACCCTGAACTTTGCTGAATTTACTGAGCTTTAGGCGGTTTGGCAAAAGTCATTGAGAGGGATATAGTAGACCAAGTTTCCCCCTGATCCTTGAGTCCACCGCAACGGTTGCCGGGAAGTGAAGGGGGAAAGCGCTCGGGGGGTATTCCTCAGGGCTTTGCGGGATACCGCCTTCCTGCTCAGAGATAGGCAGGATGCGATCGCTTCTTTCCTGAACCATGTTCAGGAGAGTTCAGCGTGAATGTATCAGTACCCCTGACTTCCAACCTCTACAGCTCCCAGAGCCATTGAGGCCTAAGCCTCAGCAAATGCCCTTCTCCAGCCCCCCGACAGCACCTGCAAATCCTCCTCATCCAAGTCCGCAGGAGTGCCGGAGCGGATGAGCTCGGCAAAATCTTCGTTGGGCACCATGAAGCAGAGGGCGTAGAGGCGGCCTGGGCCGGTATTGTGGATTTCATGTACACCGGTCGGCGGTACCAGAATGCTATCTCCGGTTTTGATGGGGGCCGCTTTTCCATCGCAAATGGCCAGGCCTTCCCCCTTGAGAACAAAAAACATTTCCACAGCCATTTGATGGCGATTTGGAGGGGTTTTGCCTCCCTCATCGAAGATCTCCACACAAAAGGTTAGAGAAATCTGAGCATGAGAAGGATCGAACACGATGGCCAGGCGATTGGTATCGTGGGGGCTGATGCGAAAAGCCTGATAATCGGCAGGGGTTTTAACAATTGGGATCACACAGCGGGAAAGCGTTTGCATCCGGATCCTCCGCTCAAGAGATGAGGGGTGAATAGTGGGCAAGTGCTAACAGGGGAGAGCCGCGAGCAAATCTGAGGAGGAGGCGACAAAGCCAAAGCACTGCTTGACGTTGTAGAGGGTAGCTAGCAAACAGTATTCAGGAGAGGTGGTGGCGGCGCAGTCTTCCAGCAAAATGCAGTCGTAGCCGAGGAAATTGGCATCTTGCAGCGTGGTCATGACGCACTGGTCGATGTTCACACCGGCAAAAAAGAGGGTGGTGCGCCCCAGGTTTCTGAGAATGCTATCGAGAGGGGTATCCCAAAAGCCGCTCATGCGGAACTTATCCACCCAGATATCCTCGGGCTTGACCTCCAGTTCCTCCACCACAGCAGCGCCCCAACTGCCCCGCGTGAGGACCAAAGACCCGTTCTTAGGCAAGGGATCCCCCAGCCCTACTCCCTCTCCGGTGGGGTTGTACACATGTCGCAAGCCGGCGCTGATGTTGAGCAAGTCAGGGCGATTGCCCCAGTTCACCCACACAATCGGCACTTGAGCTTGTCGCAGGCGGGGCAGCAGGGCTTTTAGAGGGCCGATGGGAGCCCGTGCAGGTGTAACATCGACGCCAATGCTGGCCAGCCAACCGTCGGGATGACAAAAGTCGTTTTGCATGTCGATCACCAACAACGCCGCCTTGGCCAGATCCAAGCGCAGGGTTTTGCTGGAGGTGGGTAGCAGGATGGGCCGGGGATCCAAGGGCGGACGGGTGAGGTCGGCCATTTCGGCATTCACGGCCCAGGCATTGGGAGGGATCCCAAGGGTCTTCAAGGGGCGATTGGGAGTGCTCATGGATTCTCCGCTCGCGTCGCGCAGCAGTGGGATCAGGTGGGGCGGATGACCCACAACTACGCTCGACCTTAATGCACAGCCAACCTCACTTTGGAATCGTAGGCTACACTTTCTCACCTTATTGACGCATGGGATCCCCCAGGGTCAGTTGATAGGGATTAAGATGGAGACCAGGAGAAGAAAAACCGAGGAGATTTCCGAAAAGCTGCCTAGGGATTCCCCTCTGCACGCTATGCTGTAGAGACCAAGGTTATGTAGAAATATGAGCATCCTGCGGCAATATATCTTTCCTGCCCTCATCCTGCTGGTGTTTCTGTTTACCCTGGTGGTGGTGAGCATTCGCTCGTTTCTGCCGGAGGATATGGCCCAGCCTGCCCCTCTAGAAGAAGCGACGCCTGTGGCCCTTTCTGCAAATGCCTGAGGATGGCTGAACAAGGGATCCCTCTGCCTGTGGGTTATCGTTGGCGCATCGGTTCAGCCTGGGATCGGCCCTGGGTGCGACGAGGATTGCAGGCCACGTTGCAGGAATCTTTTCCAGAACAAAGCAACTGGGATCACCTAGAAGAGACGCTGGATCGCCTCTTCGACCCCCCCCGCACCCCCTGCTGGTGGATCTTGAAAGAAGAAACTGCAGAGCCGGTGGGCTGTGTTTGGGCCGGCATCTCCACAGATCAAGCCACCCATCGGCGGGTGGCCTACGTCTTTTTGCTCTGGGTGGATCCCGCCCATCGTCGGCAGGGCCTGGGCAGAGCTTTGATGCAACAGGTGGAACGCTGGGGATCCCAGCAGCAGCTGGCGGCCATCACCCTGCAGGTTTATCGCCATAACCAGGCTGCCCTCAATTTCTACAAGCGGGCCCATTTCTCCGTGCAAGGCTACTGGCTGTACAAACCCCTCGGCGCTGCTGGCGTGGCAGAACCAAAAGGTTATGAAGTTTTGTAAATAAGCTGGGATCCGCTCTCAGTTGCTCCTTTGATGAAAGCGTGATGAAAACGATGGCATCGACCGGAGGGAAAGCCCATGTCCAGACCTGTCAAACTCAGTGAAGCTGAGGTCCAAGCCAAGCTGGAAAATCTGCCGGGCTGGTCTTTGCAGGATGGGAAGCTGCATCGTCAATTTCAGTTTCGCTCCTTTGTCGAAGCCTTTGGCTGGATGAGCAGTGTGGCCTTGGTGGCCGAGAGCATGGGGCACCATCCAGAATGGACCAATGTCTACAACCGCGTGCGGGTGCATCTTACCACCCACGATGCCGGGGGCATTACAGAACTGGACTTTACCCTGGCGCAACGCATGAACGAGCTGGCCGGCTGAACGCTTTCTCAGTACCTAACTCTAGGGATCCCTTCAGAGCCGGCTTGGCAGAGGATCCCCATTGGTTTGTTGCTGCCTCTAAGGTTGTGTCGGGAGTTGCGCTGGTCTGATAGACTAAGCCTAAGGTTAAGAAATGATAATTTTATGAACGTGCTGGTTGTGGGGGCGACGGGAACGCTGGGCCGTCAAGTGGTACGCCGAGCCATCGAAGAGGGACACCAAGTTACCTGTCTGGTGCGAAATCCGGCAAAGGCTGCTTTCTTAAGTGAATGGGGCGCTCAACTGAAGGTGGGAAATCTGCTTCAGCCCAGCACCCTCAACTCCGCCATGGAAGGCATCGAGGCGGTGATCGACTGTGCCACGGTGCGAGTAACCGACACCCTCAGCGCCCGCCAGGTGGATTGGGATGGCAAAGTTGCTCTGATCAATGCGGCACGGGCTGCCCAAGTGGGGCATTTTATCTTTTTCTCCATCATGGGTGCTCAGCACGAGTACCCTAATGTGCCCCTGATGAATTTCAAGCACCACATCGAGAAATACTTGATCGGATCCCAGATGCCCTACACCATCTTTCGTCCGGCGGGCTTTATGCAGGGATTGATCGGCCAGTACGCCATCCCGATTTTGGAAGAGCAAATTGTTTGGGTAGCCAGCGAGAGCATCCCCACGGCCTACCTCGACACCCTAGATGCAGCTCGATTTGCCGTGCGAGCCCTCAGCGTCGAAGCCGCCAAGCAGCAGGTCTTTCCCTTGGTGGGACCCAAGGCCTGGACTTCCCAAGAGGTCATCGCTCTCTGTGAGCAGCTTTCCGGCAAAAAGGCCAAGGTTCGAACCATACCACTGGGGGTCTTGCGGGGAGCGCGCAGGGTGGCCCAGTTTTTTCAGTGGAGCTGGAACATTGCCGACCGGCTGGCGTTTGTGGAGGTAATTGCCGCCAAAGAGCCGATGTATGCCGACATGACGCCTGTGTGCGAAGCCTTGGGCATTGAACTGGCTTCCCTGACCTCCCTTGAAGACTACCTGGCTGAGTATTTCCAAAAGATGTTGAAACGGATTCGCGAGCTGAAGGTTAAACAACCCAAGGTCAAGAGGCCCTTCTAGGAAACTGCAACCAAACCAGTAGCTGGGACAGGGTAAACTGGATAGCGGCCCAGCATCCCCCAGGGTTCGCCCTGGTTCTTTTCTCAGCCCCGGCTTTCTCTCTATGAGCGAGACGGTTGCCCCCTCCCCTGAAGCGACTGACCTCCATCCCGAACCGGCCATTGCCATCTCCGGCCTGACCAAAACCTATCGCACCGGCTTTTGGCTAAACAAGGTGGTCAGCCCCCTGAAGGATTTTTCTCTAACGGTAGCCCGCGGCGAAACTTTTGGGCTGTTGGGGCCGAATGGGGCCGGCAAAACCACCACGATCAAATGCCTGCTAGGGATTGTGGAGCCCACCAGCGGCAGGGGCACGCTCCTGGGCAAGCCTCTGGGGGATCGCTCCATTAAGCAGCGGGTGGGATATCTGCCGGAGAACCCCTATTTTTACGATTACCTGACGGCATGGGAGTTTCTCTATTTTGCCGGCAAGGTCTTTCGCCTGTCCGATAGCCTCCTCAAGGAGCGGATCCCGCAACTGCTGGAGCTGGTGGGGCTTTCTATCGATACGGCCCGCAAAAAGCAACTGCGCACCTACTCCAAGGGCATGCTGCAGCGCACCGGCATGGCCCAAGCCCTGATCAACGACCCGGAGCTGGTGTTCCTAGACGAGCCGATGTCGGGGCTGGATCCCATGGGCCGCTACCAGATGCGCGAGATCATCTTGTCCCTCAAGCAACAGGGCAAAACGGTGTTCTTCAACAGCCACATCTTGGGAGATGTGGAGGTGATCTGCAACCGCGTCGGCCTCATGGTCGGCGGCAAATTGGTGCAGCAGGGGACGTTGGACGAGCTGCTGGGCCAAAGCAAAAGCTACCACGTGCAAGGGCACGGCGGCGCCATCGACCAGTTCCGCGACCGCCTCGAGCACTTCTCCATCCAGGGATCCCACTGGTCGGGGGAATGGGGCGGATCCCTGCCGGAGCTGCTAACGCTTCTAAGCCAGGCGGGGGCGGTGGTGACCGATTTGCATCTGCAGCGGCAATCTTTGGAAGAATTCTTCGTCGACCAGGTGCGGGCTATTGAAGGGGATCGGCCCGTCTCTGCCTAAGTGGACTCCACCCTAGGTGTCCTGGAACGTCATTTCCGCAGCCTGGATCCCGACTCGGCGATGACGGCGCGGTAGTACTCCTCCAACTGCTGCGTGGCTGCCGACCAACTCCAGCGCTCAGCCTCTTGGCGGGCCTGCTGCCGGAAGAGCTGCCGCTGCCCGGCGCTGTCCAACAGCTGCCGCGTGGCCCGAACAAAGTCGCTGTCGGAGTCCGGCTCGAAGAGAAAGCCGTTGCGGCCGCTGTCCACCACATCGGTAATGCCGCCGCAGCGGGGGGCGATCACCGGACAGCCGGCAGCCATGGCCTCCAACAAGACCAGCCCCAGCGTCTCGGTACGGGAGGGGAACACGAACAGATCCGCGGAAGCAAAGGCCGCTGCCAGGTCTTGCCCCTGCAAGTAGCCCGTAAACACCACATCGTAGCCGGCAAAATGTTGCTCCAGGGATCCCCGCTCCGGCCCGTCGCCCACAATGGCCAGCCGCGCTTGCGGGATCTGCTCCAGCAACACCCGGATCCGCCCCACCTCTTTTTCTGCTGAGAGCCGCCCCACGTAGAGCAACAGGGGTCGCTCCGGCTGCCCTGCCGTGAGGCGGGCCCGCATCTCTGGGCTAGCAGCCTGCGGGTGAAACAGCTCCGTATCCACCCCCCGCTGCCACAGGTGTACCCGCTCGATGCCGTGGGCGCTCAACTCCTGCATCATGGCCGTCGAGGTGCAGAGGTTGAGCCGCGCCAAATTGTGTCCCAGCTTGAGGAGGCTCCACAACACCCCCTCTAGGAAACCCAGCCCGTAGTGCTTGAGGTACTTTGGCAAATGGGTGTGGTAGGAGGCCACCAGCGGGATCCCCATCGTCTGGCTGTAGTAGAGGCCCCCCAACCCCAAAACTGCCGGGTTGACCACGTGGATCACATCCGGTCGAAAACGGTTGAGCAGCTTGCCGATGGCCGGGCCAGGGGCAGCCAGCTTCAACTCCGGGTACAAAGGCAAGGGGAAGCCCGGGATCCCGTAGACCCGTGCCCGCGCAAACCGCCTGGGGGCTCCCTGAGGCGCGACGATAAGCACCGAGTTGCCGCGAGCCGTTAGATGGCGCACTGTGTGGCAAAGCCGCGTGACGATGCCATCCACCTTGGGCAGAAACGTCTCCGTAAACAGGGCTATGCGCATTGGGATCCCAAGCCTAATGAAAAGACTCTAAAGATTCTCTGAGGATGAGTGTTGCACAAAACGGCAACGAGATAACGGCTTGGGACAGCAGCGGCACAACTTTATTCCAGCAGCTTGTCTTGCAGCGGAACAGAATGAGTTGGCTCTTGGTTCTGGCCGAGGGTATCAGCCGCCGTTTTGCTAATCAACAACAGCGTGGCCGCCAGGGCCAGTCCGATAACATCTCGCCACATAATCCGCTCCCACACTCCTCACTCCTCATGCCCCCTACTGTAGCGGCGGTTTTTGCGGCTGGGCAGTGATGGGCGACGGATTTTTAGGTGACAGGAATCACTTCCAAAATTGCGGTTTTGCCCCCTAGTCGCGAAAGGCCAGTTGCAAGCTGGTGATCAGCAAGACCAAAGAGAACACCGCCATCACCCCTCCCCAAAACCAGTAGGGCAAAAACAGGTTTTGGGCAATCTGGCTGGAATCCGAGAGGACCAGCCGCCCGTTAATCACCGCAGACTCCACAAACAGGTAGTCGAGTTGGTGGTAGGTGCTCACACAGGCTTGCACCCCCAAAAACTGCAAGGCAAAGCCCCGCAGCCAAGGAGAAGCCCAGCGAGCTACTGCCAGGATGCCCAAACCCATGGCCGGGAGGAACAACAGGCCAAAGGGAGAGCGCACCCAGAGCAGCGTCGAGAGCAACAACAGGGATCCCAAAAACACCAGCCCCAGCCGAGCTGTGCCGCGGCGGCGGGAGGTGAGGATGAACAGGGCCCCGGCTAGCGGCGGCCCCATCGGCCCGGCAGCGGCTACCAAGGCCCGCCCCACCCGCCCCAAAAATAGCTGGCCACTGTGGATGGCCAGCCCCGAGCCGTCGGGATAGATCTCGAGACGATGAAACTCTCCCCCCAACAGCAGCGCCATCAGGCCATGGCCCATCTCGTGAAACCAGGTGGCTAACAGGGTAAAGGGGTAGAGGAGGTAATTGCCCCAGGGAAACTGCCAGAGCAAGACCGTCAGCCCGGCAGCAGCCACCAGCCAAACCACGCTGTGCCGGCCAGGCCTTGCGGAAGGGGAAGGAGGCAGCTCAAACTGAGTCATACCAGCAGGTGGGTGGGGAAAAGGCCCAAGATGACCTGCTGGTCTAGACGATTGCCAGCAGAAGAAAGTTCCACCTCAGGCAAAAATAGCCAGGCCAACTCCCCTCTCCCTCCGAGAGAGAGGTTGGGGTGAGGGGCAGCAAGGAGACAGGGGAGCCGTCTCACAGGTAGGTTGAAGAAGCCCCCCAGGGATCCCTGCTTATGGCCACCTTCCTGCGCGACTGGAGCTACCGCTTTCCCTGGCTTTACCGCAGCATCAGCCGCGCGGCGGCCCTGGCGGTGGGGGGCCGCGAGCGATTGCGGCGATTGCCCCTACAAGGGATCCAGATTCATCCCCAGGAGCGGGTGTTGGATCTCTGCTGTGGCCCCGCTGAGGTAACCCCGATCTTGGCCGAGCTGAGCCAAAACGTCGTTGGGCTGGATGCTTCCCCCAAGGCCCTGGCGGCAGCCCGCCAGCGCCTCCCCCACGTCGAATTTGTGGAAGCCTTTGCCCAGGATCTGCCCTTCCCCACCGACAGCTTTGATTGGGTACACACCAGCCTGGCCCTGCACGAGCTGCCCCTCCCCGATCTGGAACAGGTGCTGCGCGAAGGGTGGCGGGTGCTCAAACCGGGGGGAGGGCTTTTAATTCTCGATTTGCACGCGCCCCGGCAGCCCCTACTTTGGCCTGGACTGGTTTTGTTTCTAGCCCTGTTTGAGACCGAGACTGCTTGGCACTTCCTCAAGCTGGACTTGCCCCAGTACCTGCAGCAGCAGGGCTGGCAAGCCGTCCGGCAGACCCTGCACGCTGGAGGAGCCCTGCAGGTCGTCCAGGCGCAAAAGCCTGTTGCTTGAGTTATAGGGCAGTTAACCCTGGTGCCAGAAGGGGGTGCCGAGAACTGGCGTGCTGGGCTGAGCTGCTTCTTGAGGCGTCATCGCGCCGGCCAAGTAGGCCCGGCGGCCTGAGCGCACCGCTTCCGCAAAGGCCTCGGCCATCGCCACCGGATCCCGGGCCAGGGCCACCGCTGTATTCAACAGCACCCCATCGAAGCCCCACTCCATCACCTGGCAGGCGTGGGAGGGCAAGCCCAGTCCAGCATCCACAATTAGCGGCGCCTCGATCCGCTCCCGCAGCAGGCGCAAGTTGTAGGGGTTGAGGGGGCCTTTGCCAGTGCCGATGGGGGCGGCCCAGGGCATGACCACCTCACAGCCGGCATCCAAGAGCCGCTGGCACAGCACCAGGTCGTCGGTGCTGTAGGGCAAGACCTTAAACCCCCGCCGAACCAGCTCGGCGGCGGCAGCGGGCAGTTGCACCGGATCCGGTTGCAAGGTGTAGTCATCGCCAATCAGCTCTAGCTTGATCCAGTCGGTGCCGAACACCTCCCGCGCCATCTCCGCCGTCGTGACTACCTCCTGCACGCTGTGGCAGCCGGCGGTGTTGGGCAGAACCGGGATCCCTAGCTTCTGCAGCAAGGCCCAGAACCCCTGGGAAGCTTCCGGCCCCAGCGCCCCCTGGCGCCGCAGGGAAACGGTCAACAAACAGGGCTGGGCCCGCGCCACCGCCTGCTCCAAAATAGCCGGCGAAGGATAGCGGGCTGTCCCCAGCAGCAGGCGGCTGGGCAGCGCTTGGCCGTAGAGCACCAAGGGATCCTCATCGGCCCGAGTTGAAGGGGAGACAGGAAGAAGAGTGGACATCGCTGAGGGGCAACAATGCGGGATTTGAGGGGAGGCAATCGGGCACTAGCCGCCGGCAACCGGCACGACGATCTCCACCCGGTCGCCTTCTTGCAAACGGGTTTGCTCGTAGCGGTCGCGTGGCACAAACTCCAAGTTAACCGCCACCGCAAAAGGGCCGCTGGCCCCCACCTGGGCTATCGCCTCGGCCAACGTGGTGCCCTCCGGCAGATCGTAAGGCTTTTGGTTGATCAAGACACGCATGGCGATAGGGATTCACCGGCAAGAGGGGCAGCCTGCACCTGAAAGGGGATCCCAAGCTGCTGCGCCAAGCGGCAACTGCCGTGGTGGAGGTACTCCAAAACGGCATCGTGAATGGCGGGGGAGATGAGGAAACCATGGCGGTAGAGGCCGTTGATCTGCAACAGCCGCGGGGAGCGCTCCACCACTGCGGGGAGATGATCTGCCAAGGTGGGGCGACATTGGCTGCCTAACTCCAGGATACGCGCTTCGGCAAAGGCAGGATGCACGGCGTAGGCGGCGCTGAGCAGCTCCAGAGCCGAGCGGACACTCACCGGCGAGCGATCTTCAGATTCGATTTCGGTAGCTCCCACCACAAACAAGTGCCCCGGCTTGGGAGCGATGTAGATCGGGTAGCGGGGGTGCAACAGCCGGGTCGGGCGCCGCAAAGATACTTCCGGGGCATACAGACGTACCACTTCGCCCCTAACTCCCCGCAGCGGTGCCTGTCCGCCCCATTCTTTTCGGGATCCCAGGCCGCGGCAGTCCAAAACCCACCCGCCGGTTTGCTCCTGCCAAGCTCGCGCCTGCTCCAGATCCCAGGGGCGGCCCCACTCCACCTCCACCCCGTGCTGGCGCAATTTGGCCAGCAAAGCAGCCAGCAGTTGGCGGTTGTCCAGTTGGCCCTCCTGGGGAAGATACAGGCCCTGCCCAAATCGCCCGGCCAGCGAGGGCTCCAGCTCGGCCAGCGCCTGGGCATCTAGTTGCTGAGGCTTGGGGAGATGGGGAAGGCGTTCCCCTACAGCAGCCAGTAGGGCCGAGAAACGCTTGGCTTCCCCGGCATCTTGGCGGTGCCAAAGGATCACAGTGCCCTCCTGCTGAAAGAAAACCGGCTCTGGCAGGCTGGCCAGAAGGGCGGGCCAGCGGGAGAGGGCATAGTACCCCTGCGCTACTACGCTGGCCTCGGCGACGGCAGACTCCGCCAGAGGAGCCAGCATAGCAGCAGCCAGATGGGCCGCGCTGCTCTCAGGGGCAGTGGGAGAAGCTGCCTCCACAATGCGCACAGAATGCCCGACCTCGACCAGGGTCGCAGCCAACAGGCGCCCCATTAGACCGGCTCCAAGGATGAGGACGGGATCCGGCTGCACTCTCCAAGAAGCGAGCGGGGGGGCGGCCAGAGAAGATGGGTTTGACAGGCTCATGGGGCGTTGGCGTGTCTAGCGCTACCCGCAGCACTATGGTGGCATATTCTATTGGGTCGAGAATGCTGAATGGCTCCTCATTAAAACCATCCCCTCTCCCCAGAGAGGAGAGGGGCGGTTGGCTTCATCCACCGGTTGAGAGTAGCCCAGCCTACAAGCCCTGCAGCACCGTATCTTGGCGCACCGACAGGTTCTGGATGCGGGTATCTTGGGCAGCCGGAGTGTCGGCTTGGGTAAACACGCCGATCTGCCGCAAGTAGCGGGCCAGGGCATCCTGCTCGCTGCCGGGGGTATCGAAGCTGTTGCCGGAGCTGGGAGCCAAGTTCACCCGGTTGGGGTTAGACAGGCGCGGAAAGGGATAGTCATCCCCGCCGTCGGCCAAAAAGCCCAACGTCACCAGGCGGAAGGTACGGCGGGGATCCCCTTGCAACTGGCCGTTGCGCACCACCACATCCCGGCCGGTGGGCGTGTCCACCCGCAAGGAGACCACGCGGGATCCCGGTGGCCGCGAGGGATCGAAGCTGAAGGCAAAGCCGCCGATCTGCGGGAAACGGCCCGGCGTGGCCCCCGGCTGGCTTTGCGCCACCCCATGTTCCATCAGTTGCTTCAGCTCCTCAGCGGTAACCGTCACCAGCGACAGGCCGTTGTTAAAGGCAAGGGAAGTTTCGATATCCAGTTGCGAAACTTGGCCCGCCTGCTTGCCGGCATCGGGGTTGGCCAGCGGAGGGATCCGCCGCACCGGCTCGCCGCCGCCACCGCCGGTGGTAGCCCCAATGGGAGCGCGAATGCCGCCGCCGTTTTTGAGGGAGATGACCGTGGTGGGGTCAACCGTTCTGGCATAGGCCAAATTGGCATCCGCCGTAAGGTTGCCCAGGTTGGTTTCCTCGGTGCGCACCTCGGCCCGCAGGCCGTTGAGGAATTGGGTGGTAGAGCCAAAGGTGCGGCCATCCTTGGTGCGGATGATGTTGCCGATCTCGTTGGCGATCCGCACCACGTCGGGGTTGGGGGTGCCGCGCACGGCTGCTACCCCTTGGTCGTCGGTGGCATAGGCGCCGCTCACCGGATCGATGCGGGCAATCACCCCGTTGGCGTCGAAACCGACCACCAAGCGGCCCACGTAGCGGTAGTTGGCGCCGGTGTTCACCACTGCCACGGGTTGGCCGCTGGCCGAGGAGCGCAGGATGGGGTAGTCACCTGTGCGCACATCTTCAGGGCGCAGGCGGTCGGTGGGCTTGGCGATCACCCGGTGGGAGCCGCCGGCGATGATGATGTCCACATCCCGCAGTTGGCTGGCTAGGGTTACCTCGTTTTGGAGCTGCTGCAGGTGGGCCAGGAGGATGATCTTGTTAATGCCCTGGCCGGTGAGCTGGTTGACGAAGTTCTGGATGAGGGCGGCATTCACCTGGTCGGTGTCGTCCACTTTGCCTTCCACCCTCACCTCAGGGCCAGGGCTAGAGATGGCGGCCAGGCGCGTAGTGGTGGCACCCACCAGGCCGATCCGCTGCCCTCCCACCGTAATCACCGCCGTCTTGACGATCTTGCCGCGGATGGAGCTGGCCTCTTGGCCATCGGCAGCAAAGTCAGAGCTGGTCAATTCGCCAGTGCCGCTGAAGCTGAGGTTGGCGCTCAAGTAGGGAAAGCGGGCGCCCGCGTAGCCGCGGCTGGTGTCGGGTCGGATCAAGTCGCGAATTTGGCGTGTGCCTTGGTCAAATTCATGGTTGCCAAAGGCAGCCGCCTCGAAGCCGATGGCGTTGATGATTTCAATGTCGGCTTTGCCAGGAGTGCGGTCATACCGGCCCCGCAGCGAGGGATCCGTGCTGGCGTTGTAGAAGGGGCTGGGAATGTAGTTGTCGCCGCTGGAGAGCACCACCGTGTTGGGAAATGCGGGCCGCAGCGCGTTGACCACGGCGGAGAAGCGGGGGGCATCCTGAACGGCGGCAATGGAAGCTTCCAAGTCGCTGGCGTGCAAAATCTGCAGCGTAAAAGCGGGCGGCTGAGTGGAGAGGGTGACGTTGGGATCCGAGGCGATAAACCCTGCCCCGCCGCCGGACGGGGGAACTGAGCTGCTGCTGGTACCGCAGGCGCTGGCCAGGCTCAGCACCAGGCAGCACAGCCCAACCCACAGGGACTTGGCCAGAGGGTTCAGCCAAGCCGGAAGCCATCTCTTGGCAGGGGCAGACCCTCGAGCGCGACAAGCTGGTTTCATGACAATTCCTTCACTCCATCCACAAGACAAGACGCATCCGCGTTTACGTTACCAGGGCTGGGAGGGGGATTTCGCTATGGCCTGTTTAAGATTGGGTCAAGCCCAGGTTAAGTTTGCCGCGGATCCCAGCCAAATTGCTGCAAGTCCACCCGGCCCTCGGCGTCGAAGGGGATCCCTTCGGCTTGGAGTAGAACTTTTTGCAGCTCGTCGTAGCCGAGGCGAAAAGGGGAGTAGGAAATGCAGCCCTGGGCGTTGATCACCCGGTGCCAAGGGATGTCGGTGTTTTGGCCTTGCAGGCGAAACAAAGCATAGCCCACCTGGCGAGCATAGCCGGGGTAACCGGCAACCCGCGCCACCTGCCCATAGGTGGCCACTCGGCCCGGCGGGATCCGCCGCACGACCTCATAGAAGCGCTGGTAGAGGCTGACAGACTGGGCCACCGGGATCCCTCCCCAAACTCAGGAGACAATGGAATTGGCCGATGACGGGCACAGATTATCCCATGAGCTACCTATGAGTTACCTCATTGCAGTACTGCCGGATCGCATGGCTGCCGAGGCGGCCTACAGCGCCCTGGAACAGGCTGGCTTTCCCCTGCAGCGGCTGCACCTACTGGGGCGAGGCTACAAAACGGCGGACGAGTTTGGGCTGATCGATCCGGCCCAAGCGGCCCGCCGCCAGATGCAGCGCCTGGCCATCTGGCTGGTGCCCTTTGGCTTTTTGGCCGGGGTGGGGTTCAGCGTCCTCAGCGGCCTGGATACCTTTGCCTGGGCGGGATCCCTGGGCAACCACCTCATCGGCGGCCTGCTGGGTGCGCTGAGCGGGGCCATGGGCAGCTTTTTTGTCGGGGGCGGGGTGGGCCTGACCAGTGGCTCCGGCGATGCTTTGGCCTACCGCAACCGTCTCAATGCGGGCAAATACGTGCTCATTGTGGAGGAAGAGAACGAAACCCGCCTGCGCGAGGCCACGCGGATCTTGCGCCAATTTGAGCCGGAGAACTTGCAAGGGTACAGCGAGCGCCTTTGAACTTGCCCAGAAAACCCGCCTGTTGGTACAGCAAGCTTAGACCCATTCGCATAGGTTCAATCGTGAGGTAGCAAAAAGCATGTCTTGGCAGTGGCAGCGACCTTTGTCCTTGCCTGCTCAGGTGGGCCGCGGCTGGGCCGTTGGACTGGGGGCGGGGATCGCCTGGCTGGCCTCTGGGCCGGCTTTTGCCCACCACGCCTTGGGCGGGAGATTGCCCGCCACGGGGTGGGAGGGGTTTTTGTCGGGCCTGGCCCATCCGGTGATCGGCCCAGATCACCTGGCCTTTGTGGTGGCCATTGGCTTAATTGCGGCAAGGCAACCCTGGCGCTACGGGATCCCTTTGGGCTTTGTGTTGGCAGGTCTGGTGGGCACTGGGATCCACCTGGCCGGCTGGGATCCCCTGGGGCTGACGGAGTTGGTCATCGCCAGCTCGGTGGTGCTCTTTGGCCTGCTGCTGGCCCAATCGCGGCAGATCCCAAGTTGGCTTTTGCTCCTGTGGGGATCCCTGGCGGGGCTATTCCATGGCTATGCCTATGCCGAGGCGATCATCGGCGCCGAACCCATGCCTTGGCTGGGCTATTTGCTGGGCTTGAGCTTGGTTCAGTACGGAGTGGCACTTTTTGCCCTCTGGGCGGCTGAAACCTGGGGGTCGCGGATCCCGGGCTTGCTGCGCTGGGCCGGCTGGGCCATCGCGGTGGTGGGGAGTGGCTTCCTAGCCTTGGCCGTGGTGGGATCCTAGACACCCTTGCACTGGGGATCCCCAATCCGGTACAAGGATAACGGTGAAGATTAGTAACAACAAGGGGAGATCCCATGGAGCGCACCTTTATCGCCATTAAGCCAGACGGCGTGCAGCGGGGGCTGGTGGGCAGCATCATCCAGCGCCTGGAAAGCCGAGGCTACCAGTTGGTGGGCCTGAAACTGGTGCAGGTGAGCCAAGAGCTGGCGGAAGCCCACTATGCCGAGCACAGGGAGCGCCCCTTCTTCCCCGGATTGGTGAAGTTCATCACCTCGGGGCCGGTGGTGGCCATGGTCTGGCAGGGCAAAGGGGTGATTGCCGCCGCCCGCAAGCTCATCGGCAAGACCAACCCTTTGGACGCCGAGCCGGGCACCATCCGCGGCGATTTCGGCATCGACATAGGCCGCAACCTCGTCCACGGCTCCGATGGCCCTGAGACCGCCCAACGGGAGATCGCCCTTTGGTTTCAGGAATCTGAGCTGGTAAATTGGACGCCCGCCACCCAAAGCTGGATTTATGAGTAGGGCGGCAGCAAAATGGTTCGTCGCGTCGATCCCTAGCTCTCTTCTCCCTTCGAACAGAAGCTAGAGATGAAAACTGTGCAGCGCTCCGGGGCTCCCCTCTCCCACAGGGGGAGGAGCTGGGGGTGAAGGTAGCGGCGCGGGGTGCTTGGGTGGTGTCTTATGTATTTTGTTTGAAACGGCTATAAATCTTTGGGCTTTCTGAGACAGGCATCGTACCTCTGCCCTACAACACAGCTCTGGAAAAGGCAGAGCCAAGCCGGCCCTAGCCAGAACGGGAATCGAGGCCGACGGGCTCAGAAGCGGCGGAGCTTTCGCTGGGATCCGGGAGATACAGCCGCTCTTCCGAAGCATCGTACTCAAAGAGCTCCGCGTAGCGGCCCCAGTCAACGGCTGTAGCAAACTGCCGTTCAGCTTCCTCGTGGGGAAAATGTTCGTCCCAGAGATCCAAGAAGAAGTCCGCCCGCATGGAGCGGCTGTTTTTTTCTTCCAGAGTCTGCAGGATGCTCTTGAAGACCGGCACCCGTGCCAAAAGCTGCTGTCGGAAGAGATCCTTGCTGCGCAAGATGGTGGTGTTGGCAAAGTCCTGGCCGATCTCGGTCAGTTGTACCACCCTGCCGGTTACCTCGGCAAAGCCCAACAGCACCGCCGCATCCAAAATCGGCAGCAGATCGTCCACTGCCAGTTGCAGCCGCTCGGCCAGCTCGGCAATCTCCACCCGTCCCTGGGGCCATTCCACAATCAGCTCCAGCAAACCGCTGATGCCGCCCACCCGCGCATGAGGCAGGGGCAGCGCGTAGGGAGAGGGTGCCCTGCTGCCCACCCGGCTGGGGACAGCCACCTCGCCGGTGACCGGGATCTCCGGATTGGTCATGATCTCGTAGATGTAGTCCACCAAGGACTTGAAGCGGGGATCCGTACGTTCGTGGGGCCGCGGCAGGTCGATTTTCACCTCTCCCCGGATCCGCCCCGGGTTGGATCCCAGGATCACCACCCGATCCGCCAAAAACACGGCCTCTTCGATGTTGTGGGTAACGATGAGAATGCTCTGGGAAGGGAAAGCCTGGGTGTTCCACAGCTCGTCGATCTCCCCCCGCAGGTTCTCCGCCGTCAGCACGTCCAGGGCGCTGAAGGGCTCATCCATAAACAGCACCTTGGGTTCCAAGACAAAGGCGCGGGCAAAGCCCACCCGCTGCTTCATGCCCCCCGAGAGTTCCTTGGGGTAGGCGTTCTCAAACCCATCCAGGCCCACCAGGTCGATGGCCTTGAGGGCCCTTTGCCGCCGGATCTGGCGCGGGATCCCTTGAGCCTGCAGCCCCAGCTCCACATTTTCTTGCACCGTCAGCCAGGGCAAGAGAGCAAAACTCTGAAACACCATGGCCACATCCGGGTTGGGGCCCCGCAGGGGTCGGCCATTGCTCAACACCCGCCCTTCGCTAGGCGGGATCAGGCCCGCCATGATGCGCAGCAGGGTGCTTTTGCCGCTGCCGCTGCGGCCCAACAAAGCCAAAACTTCCCCCGCCCGCACTTGCAAATCGATCTGGCTTAAAACTGTAAACTCGCCCTTGCCCTCCGGCAAAGGAAAGCGCTTGTAGACCTTCTCAACCTCGATCAGAACCGGAGAAGCCGCAGAGCTCATATCAGATGGCCTCAAAGATTAAAGGTGATATTTTTCTTCCGCCAATTGATACAACCGCCGCCAGAAAAGGCGATTGATGCCCACCACAAACAAGCTCATCATGCCAATGCCCAAAGTGATGCGGGGCCAATCTCCCACCGCCGTTGCTTCCGCAATATAGGTGCCCAATCCTGTAGCCTTAAGAGTGGTGGATCCCCAGGCCACGATCTCCGAGACAATGCTAGCGTTCCAAGCCCCGCCGCTGGCCGTGATCCCCCCGGTAACCCAGGCGGAAAAGATCCCCGGAATAATCAGCTTTTGCCAGCGCTGCCATCCCCGCAAGCCCACATCCACGGCCATTTCGCGCAAATCGGTGGGGATGCTCTGGGCGCCGGCAATGGAATTGAAAAGAATGTACCACTGCGCACCGAGCGACATGAGCAAAATGCTGCCCCACTCAATGCTGATCTGGGTGCGGATAAAAAACAAGGTGGCAAACGGAAAGAGGAAATTGGCCGGAAAAGCTGCCAGAAATTGCACCACCGGCTGCAGCAGCTTCGCCAGGCCTGGATTAAAGCCGATGGCCACCCCAATCGGCGTCCAGATCACGGTGGCGAAAACCAACAGCACGCTGACCCGCAGCAGGGTGAGGATCCCCAGCCCAAAGGTCAGCAGCACCTCCCCAAAGCCCACGGTGGTGGTTACAAAATAAACAATCCAAATCCCGATCCCGGCAATGGCAGCCCAAGAGAGCTGAGTCAACAGCCGCTCGCGGCGTCGCTCCGCCTCTGGATTGGGTGGATCCCCCCAGCGCAGGCGAGTTAAATGGGACAACAGCCGATCCGCCAATTCTCTGGAGGGAGCTAGCCAATTGCCAATCAGCCGTGGGATCCGCGCCGTGGTTAGCAGATCGTACAGCCACGACTCCGGGGCAGCCGCGCCGGCGCTCTGCTCCAGGCGAAACTTATCCGACCAGGCCACCAGAGGCCGCCAAAAGAGCTGATCCACCAGCAGAATCACCACCGCCATGGTCAAAAGCGCCCAACCCAACTTGGGCAGATCTTCCGCCTGGACGGCAGCTTCCACATAGGATCCCAACCCCGGCAGCGTATATTCCTGGTTGAGCACGCTGATGGCCTCGCTGGCGGCCACAAAGAACCACCCCCCGCCAAAACTCATCATGGCGTTCCAGATGAGGCCCACCATCGCCGCAGGCACTTCCAACTGGACGAAGCGCTGCCAGCCGGATAGGCGGTAGAGGGTGACCGCTTCCACCAGCTCCTGCGGCAGGGTGCGCAAGGATTGGTAAAAAGAAAAAGTCATGTTCCAGACCTGGCTGGTGAAGATGGCGAAGATAGAAGCTGCCTCCAGCCCCAGCAGGCTGCCGGGAAAAAGCGCGATAAAGCCGGTAACGGTGATGGAGAGAAACCCCAACACCGGCACCGATTGCAGGATGTCCAGCAAAGGGATCAAAATTCGCTCCGCCCAGCGGCTTTTGGCGGCGATATACCCGTAGATCAGGGTAAAAAGGGTGGAAAAGGCGAGGGCGATGAACATGCGCAAGGTGGAGCGGGCGGCGTAGTAGGGCAGGTTGCGCGGATCCAAGTCGATATGAGGTACCACCGCCGGCGGCTGAAACCGCTCAAAAGTCCCTGCCCCCACCTGCGCCACCAAGCCCAGGAGAACCAACGTACCCAAAATGATGGCCCCATCGGCAGCCCCAGCCGGCAGCCGACGGAGCACCTCCGGAGAAGGAAAAGTCCGCATGTCCCCTGAATGGGCCTGGCATCCGCCCCCAGTGTACACTGTTTGCGGTTAAGCTAGGAGCGCTTCGAACTGGAGGATCCGGCCCGCTACTCTTCCTCCGGTAACTCGGGAGGAGGTTCATTCCACCTGGGATCGTCAAGGATGGCTTTTTTGGTCTGTTTGAGCTGTTTCCACAGCTCTTTAATTTGGCGATAGGCCTCTTCCGGCGTGATCTTGCCCCCCGTTTCTAAGCTACAAATCAGCGACACCTTATTGCTAAATTCTTGGAGATTGGCATCGAAAATTAAGTTCTGCGGCTTTATCTCACCCCAGTAGGGATAGCGAGGGGAAATAAATTCATCTTTGTTGGGAGGGGGGTTTGACTCTGCCATGTCGCAACCACGGTGAAAGGTTTATTACAACGAGGTCAATATCAGAAGTGCAGTAGAGACAACTTCGTATCCAGGAATGGAGGCTACAGACGTTTTTTCTTGATCGGCTTAGCTGGCTTGGGTGCTTTGGCAGGATCCGAGGGCGAATAAGGTTGAGCTGAGCTTAGCTGTTGCCCGCGAGTGGAGGGGGGAGAGTGTTTCTTGAGTTTGGGGCGGGGAGTGGAACGCTTCGGGCGTGGCGGCGCCTTGAGCACAGGACCGATGGGAGTTCCTGCCTCCACGTAGAGCAGGGATCCGCGGCGGCGCACCTGCAGATCCCAGAAGATGCCCACTCCTTTGCCCGGCAAGGATCCGATCAGGCGCAGTTTAAAAGCCTGAGGCTTGGGAGCTGTTGCCGCAGGCGATGCGGCGCCCTTGGCCGTCTGGGCCCGCTGAGGGGAAGAGCCGGCGGAGTTCTTTTTGCCGGATTGACGGATTTTGACGATAATGAACCCTTTTTCCTGCGATTGGAAAACGACCTCGCCGCGAATGGAAAACCAGTCCGGCACCACCGTCGGACGGGATCCCTCTGGCAGAGTTTGCCCCATTTCTTCTGGGGCCCACACCCCCATCAACTGCACGTGCAGATCCTGGCTCTTGTCGCGGGTGCGGGGATAGACCACCCACAAATAGTTGCGTTCCGGCTTCAGGTACTTGCGCACCAGGCTCATCACCCGGCCTAGCAGTACCGCATTGAGATCTAAACCATCCGAGGTGCGCAAAATCCCGCGAGTGAAGTGGTTGGGCGAGGGAATGTAACGCCCCTCGATGAGGCCAATCGCCCGGTACTGCATCTTCTCCCCGGGCGGCGGGATGGGCTCCAGGCAAGGTCGCTCTCTCCCCATCGCTTTCTTCTGCTCTAGCGTAGCGGCGGCGGCGACAACAGGCTGGCCCCCACCAGCAGCTGACCCGACATCTTGAGCTGATCCCCTGGGCTCGCTGGTTGAGGTGGGCCTGGGGGGCCGTACAATTCGAAGGGGAGGTCTCAGATCTGAGGACATCGTAACGGTTCCGCTGCAGTCAATCCAGGATGTTTACCAGAATGCCCAGCGGTGGGCGACGACGCTGGGAGGCAGTGCAAGACATCTGCCGTTGCCAAAACAGGGCTTACCTCTGCCCTTGACCCAAGACCCGCTCAACACACCACCGAGCTTTACCAGCCTTCCTCTTTTCCTCCCGTCAGCTTAGCAGACCCGCCCAAGGCCTGCGCCCAACAAGTCGCGGTTCAGCGGTTGTCAACACTGTAGCTGAAGTCTAGCCGATAGTAGCAACTGCTCCGGCCCAGGTTGCAGAATGTTGAGCTACAGAGCCGCACCTTTTCCTCAGCTCGCGCCCGGCGGCCCGGGACTAACCCAGCCATGCCAAGATCCCTTCCCTATCTGGCCTCTACCCATGTCTGAGGGGTGAAACTGCCGTGGAGGCCGTAGGGAATGTGATGCCGCAAGGGGATCCGCGCCACCGGGCCGGCAGCCAGGTCTGAGGCATCCAGGATCACCACCTGCGAGCGCTGACTGGCGGCATCAAAGACCACTGTTACAATCCAGCCGGCTTCCTCTGCAGCGTCCTCAGGATCGGGGATGAATACCGGCTCTCCCACAAAGCCGCGGGGGGCAAAGCTGTACTGCTCGCTGCGGCCTGTTGTCGTGTCCAACTTGAGAATGGCCTGCAGGGGGGCGTTGGGGCCGGGAGCATGGGTAGCCCCAATGTAGATGTAGCGATGGGATCCCCCCATACGGGCCGGATGGATAGCCGGAAACTCCACCGAGCGATCCAGCAGTAGCTCCCGCTTAACCTTGCCCGCCTTGGGATCCAGCTCAAAGCGCCACAGCTTGCCGGCTGGCACCTGGGCAAAGTCAATTTGCAAGTAGTCAGCCCCTGGCTCCAGGGCAGGGTAGGCTTCGTAGAGAACGGCATCCACCACCACCTGATCCCCAACCTCGTAGCCGTTGACAAAGTGGAAAACAAACCCCGGCTCCGTTTGCAGTTGCAGCGGCTCGCCCTGTTGGGGAAATAGCCAAATGCGGGTGGGCTCTCCTTTTTTTAGGGTCAAGCAGGTGCCCGCCGGCTGCAGGCCCAGCATATAGGGCAAGGGGTTGAAGGCCACCGGATTCTGGAAAAAGATCCAGTAGCGGGGCGTCCAGACAAAGTCGTGCAGAAAGGCAAAACCCGGCAGGCGGTAGTCCCGCTTTTCCACCAGCCTTCCTTGGGCGTCGACGCGGTAAAACAGCAGCGTGGAGGAAGGTCCTGTCTGCACCCCAAAGGCCATGAGATCCCCCGTGGCTGGATCCCGGCGGGGATGCGCCGTAAACGGCTGGTTGGGGGCAAGGGCACCGGCAAAGGTCTCGCTCCCTTCGGTGGCCAAGGTGGCGGGGTTGAGCCGATAGGGAGCGCTGGCCTCCCAAAGCGCCAGGAGCTTGCCGCCTTGGTAGATAACGTTGGTGTTGGCGGGGTTTTTGAAGCGCAGATCGAGGAAATTGGCCCACCAGCCTCCCGGCTTCTGGGTGCCGAATACGCCGCGGTAGAGCACCCGTCCCGCCTTCTCCTCGGCCTCAAACTCGGGAGTGCGCACAAACCGGTTGCGGAAATGCACCCGCCCGTCAATAAAGGTGATGGCACACACCATGCCGTCGCCGTCGAAGGGATGGCCGTAGCGCTGGGATCCCGCCTCCAGCTTGCCAGGCCCGTTGCGGAAGAGGGTTCCCTGCAGCCTTTCGGGGATCCGCCCCTCGATTTCCGTCGCCCAATAGTCATACTCCTGGCGTAAAGAGCGATAGCCCAACTGCCAGTCGGTGGTGCTGTAGGAGCGGGAAGCGACGCTGACCATGGCCAGTCTGCAAGCGACGCCTTCTATTGTTGCTTAAACTTTCGTAAAGTAGCCAGCCTTTCTCGGCCCAGGTAGCGGCTGGGGCCGGGATCCCCAAGATGGAGCTGCCCCAATTGAACTATGGTAGGAAATGCCCTAGCAGCCCTTGACAGGATGAACAGCGCTCATGTTTGATGCCCTCTCCGAGAAGTTGGAACTGGCCTGGAGAAAACTGCGCGGCCAGGACAAGATCACCGAAACCAACATCCAAGAAGCCCTGCGGGAGGTGCGGCGCGCCCTGTTGGACGCCGACGTCAACCTCCAGGTGGTGAAGCAGTTTATCGAGGACGTGCGGCAGGCCGCTCTGGGAGCTGAGGTCATCCTGGGGGTGACGCCAGACCAGCAGTTTATCAAGATCGTCCACGACGAGCTGGTGAAGGTAATGGGGGAGGCGAATGTGCCCATTGCCCAGGCGGAACAGCCCCCCACCATTGTGCTCATGGTCGGCCTGCAGGGATCCGGCAAAACCACCACCTGTGCCAAGCTGGCTTTGTATTTGCGCAAGCAGGGCAAAAGGCCGCTCCTGGTGGCCGGCGACATCTATCGTCCGGCGGCCATCGACCAGCTCAAGACCCTGGGCCAGCAGATTCAGATCCCTGTCTTCGACCTGGGCAAGACGGATCCCGTCGAGATCGCCCGCCAGGGAGTGGCAGCCGCGCGGGAACAGGGCTACGACTACGTTATCTTGGATACCGCCGGTCGCTTGCAGATCGACCTGGAGATGATGGCGGAGCTGGAGCGGATCAAGGCGGCGGTGCAGCCCCACGAGATCCTGCTGGTGGTGGACGCCATGATCGGGCAGGAGGCCGCCAACCTCACCCAGGCCTTCCACGAGCGGCTGGGTCTTACCGGCACCATCCTCACCAAGCTGGATGGGGACACCCGCGGTGGAGCCGCCCTCTCCATTCGCCAGGTGTCCGGCCAGCCCATCAAGTTCGTCGGCGTCGGCGAAAAGGTGGAGGCCTTGGATCCCTTTTACCCGGATCGCATGGCCTCGCGCATTTTGGGCATGGGAGACATCCTCAGCCTGGTGGAAAAAGCCCAGGAGGAAATCGACCTGGGAGATGCCGCCCGGATGGCGGAAAAGATGATGACCGCCCAGTTCGATTTCACCGATTTCCTCAAACAAATGCGCCTGATCAAGCGCATGGGATCCCTGGCGGGGCTGCTGCGGCTGATGCCGGGGATGGGCAAAATCAGCGAGGAACAATTGCAAAAAGGACAAGACCAACTGGCCCGCGCCGAGGCCATGATCAACTCCATGACCCCCGAAGAGCGCCGCAACCCGGATCTCTTGGCCCGCAGCGTCAGCCGCAAGCGGCGGGTGGCCCTGGGCTCTGGCCACAAGCTGGAGGATGTCAGCCGGCTGGTGAGCGATTTTCAGCGCATGCGCGACATGATGCGCAGCATGAGCCTGGGCGGCCTTGCAGGGATGCCGGGTGGACGAGGCCCACTGCCGGTGGGCGGCCCCCAGTGGCGAGGACGTTCTGCAGCGCCGCCGCGACAGCAGCCCAGCCGCAAGCCGGGCAAAGGTGGGGGCAAAAAGGGAGGCGGTAGCCGCGGGTTTGGCAGCCATTGAGAGCGGCTCATGCCCTTCCATGTTGTTTTGGTAGCTCCGGAGATCCCGGCCAACACGGGGAACATCGCCCGCACCTGTGCAGCTACCCGCACGCCCCTCCACCTGGTGGATCCCTTGGGGTTTCGCCTCTCGGATCGCTACCTCAGGCGGGCGGGGCTGGACTACTGGGAGCACGTCCAACTGCATCGCTATCCCTCTTGGTCTGCTCTGGTGCAAGCCCACCCCGAGGCGCGGTTCTGGTGCTTTAGCGTGCGCGGCAAGGCCCTCTACACCGAGGTGGCCTATCAGCCAGGAGACTGGCTGGTGTTCGGCAGCGAAAGCCGTGGCCTGGATCCTATGTTCTTGGAAACCTATCCCAGTGTGCGCATCCCCCTGAGCGGGCCGGTGCGCAGCCTCAATCTCAGCAATGCGGTGGCGATCGCCCTCTTTGAAGCGTTGCGTCAACAGGGATTTTCCACCCAATGAGGCGAAAGCTGGCCGGACAAGGCGATGGGCGGCAAACTAACGGTGGTATCTACACAGGAGTGGCAGTGGAAGACAGGTCTGGAGCCGGTTTGGGCCAGCAACCTTTGCAGACCAGACAGAGAAGCCGGCAACTTGCCCAACGGCAGCGGGGCAGACCTGCTTGGCCCCCTTGGCCGCCCAGCCACCGGCCCCAGGGATCCCGGCTGGCGTGGCTTTTGGGGGAGCGGATCCCGACAGTCCGACAACTAAACTTTCGCATCGCGGCGGTGGGCCTGGTTCTGGCTGTCGCCCTGGTGGGGGTGGGGGCACGTTTGGTCTATTTACAACATCACCAGGGCCCGCTCTTACAAAAGCGGGCCGAGGCCCAGCAGCGGGCCCAGCTCCGGCCCTTCATCCCCCGCCGCTCGATTGTGGACCGCCACTCCTTAGCTCGGCAGCAGGCGGAGCTGTTGGCTGTAGATCGCCCTGCCTATACCCTTTGGGCCCATCCCCGCCTCTTCGGCAAGCGTACCCCCCAGGAGATTGCCACTGCTCTGGCCCCTCTGCTGCGGCGGCCAGTTGAGCAACTGACCCAGCAGTTGTCGGCCACTCACGCGGTACGGCTGGAGCGCTGGCTGTCGCCGGAAGTGGCGACTCAAATTCAGGCCTTGTATCTGGACGGCCTGGAGCTGGTGAGCGAGCGGCAGCGGGTCTATCCCCAGAAGGAAATGGCCGCCGAAGTGGTGGGCTATGTGGATCTGGATCACCGCGGCCAAGCGGGGCTGGAGTACTCTCAACAGGTCTTGCTGGAGCGGACGGTTCAGCACCTTACCCTTCCCCGCGACGGCTACGGCCAGTTGTTGGCGGCCGAAGTGCCGGAAGGACTGTTGCAATCCCACGAGACGGTGCTGCAACTCACCCTGGATATGCGGCTGCAAAGGGCTGCTCGCGCCGCCCTGAAAACGCAACTGGAACGGTTTCAAGCCCTACGGGGCACGGTGATCGTCCTGCAACCTCACACGGGAGAGATCCTGGCCCTGGTGAGCGAGCCCACCTACGATCCCAACCGCTACTTCGAGTATGACCCTGCCCTTTTTCGCAACTGGGCTGTTACGGATTTGTACGAGCCGGGATCCACCTTCAAGCCCATCAACATCGCCATTGGGCTCGATGCCGGCGCCTTCACGGCCAACGAACGGGTCTACGACGCGGGGCAGATCTGGATTGGTCGCTGGCCCATCCAAAACCACGACTACCGCCAGCGGGGTGCCCATGGCTGGCTGAGCGTTACCGAGGTTCTGCGCCTGTCTAGCAACGTAGGCATGGTGCACCTGATGCAAAAGCTGGATCCCCGCCAGTACTACCATGCCCTCCTGCGGCTGGGATTGAACGAGCGCAGCGGTGTCGATCTGCCCTTTGAGCCGCCCAGCCGCCTGAAGCCCCTGCGGCAATTTGTAACTGTACCGGTGGAGCGGGCCACCGTCGCCTTTGGCCAGGGATTGGCCCTCACGCCTTTGCAGTTAGCCACCTTGCACTGCATCATCGCCAACGGCGGGCTGAAAGTGCGGCCCCACGTGGTGCGCGGTCTGGTCGAAAAGGATACAGACACCTTGGTTTGGGGATCCCCGCAACCCCAGCCGGTGCGGGTGCTGTCGGAGCAGGCTACCCTGGCGGTGCGCATCCAAATGCGAGATGCGGTGGATTTTGGCACCGGGCAATCGGCCAAGATCGAGGGATATGAAATCGGCGGCAAGACGGGCACGGCCCAAAAGGCAGGGCCGCGGGGAGGCTATCTGCCTGGCAAGCGCATCACCAGTTTTGTGGCCTATTTCCCCGCCCTTCGCCCCCAGTACGTGATCTTGGCCGTGATCGACGAGCCGCGGGGAGAAGATGCCTTCGGATCGACAACGGCGGCTCCTGTGGTTCGCTCGGTTATCCAGGAGATCATCACCCTAGAGGGGATCCGTCCCAATTCCCCTTGACATGGCCTGATCTCTATCCAATGGCAATGGAACCGATCGAGAAGCCGATCCTTAACTCCTTGGGAGAGGAGTTGAGGATGAGGGCACTGGAGCAGAGCGCTTCAGGAGTGTCTTAATTGGGTCTGAAATAACCAGACGCTCAAGACTTGTCGCCCCCGGGATCCAGCTTAGCCTCTGCACTTTTCCAGCTCAGCTTGGAGTTGAGGTAGAAGTTCCAGAATACAACAATACCGATCGCAATTAAGTTGGCCAACAGATAGTGAATGCCCAAGCGCTCGCTCAGCAAAATCACCAGCGAAGAGTTAAGAAACAGGCCGATCAAACAGATCATATTAAACTTGGCCAGCCGCTTCAGGCGGTTCGAGAGGCCCGGCTGCAATCGGGTAACATGGCGAAACGTCCACAGATCGTTCCACAGGAAGTTATTGAGAATGGCCATTTCCGAAGCGATCAGCTTACTCGTGATGAGATCCCATCCTAAGTTGGCCGGGTCGTGTAACAAATAGAGCAAAACCATGTCCACCACCGTGCCTGACAGGCCGACTGTGCTGAAGCGCAAAAAGGCTCCCACCTGCCCTAGCGAGAAGCGCAGGTGAATGAGATGGTGGAGATACTGAAGACAGGTTTGCAGTTGAATTTTGCTCTCGCCGTTTTGGCGCTCCTGAAAGATGTAGCCGACTTCAGCAATGGTTGTCACCCGGCCCCGTGCCAGCACCTCGATCAGCAGCTTGTAACCCTTGGGGCTGAGCGGGATCCCGGCAATGGCCTGGCGTCTGACCAGAAATAACCCGCTGAGCGGATCCGACACCCGCCTAAAAACCCCTGGCAGCAAAACCAGCCCGATGGCTTGAGCTCCCCGAGAGACGAGGCGCCGGCCCAGGTTCCAGTGGCTCACCCCCCCCGACCCCACGTAGCGGCTGCCCACCACTAGGTCTGCTCCCTCTTGGATGGCAGGCCATAGTTTGAGAATGATCTCCGGCGGATGCTGCAGATCCCCGTCCATCACCCCCAGCACCTCGCCGCGGGCCGCTTGCCATCCGCGCAACACAGCCGTGGCCAGGCCCCGTTCCCGCTGGCGGCAGATAACTTTGAGTTGGGGAAGCTCCTCTTGCAGTTCCTGGGCCAACTTGGCGGTGTAATCCGGGCTGTTGTCGTCCACCACAATCAGCTCGTAGGCTCCCGGTAGAATCGTGTCGAGGTGGGCGCACAACTGCCGGATCAGGCTGCAAATGCTGGAGGCCTCGTTATAGGTGGGAACGACCAGCGAAAGTTGGACAGAGCTGGGTTGAGAGAGCGGCGGGATCTGAATAGGGACTGCCGAAGCTTGCAGATGGGTGGACGAAGCAGGAGCTACATGAGGCATTCAGCAGGCCATCCAAAAACGAGGGTAACGGATCCTAAGCGGAGAGCTTGAGTGCAGGTCAAACTTGGAGCTGTGTCGCTTCGCAACAGCGCCACGCGCCACCGGCGCAAATGATCCCTTATCGTACCGATGGATGAGCTCTGGGACTAGACTTTTCTCGACCTACTCAGCTCGCCGAGGCTAGGGAGATCCCGTTGAAGGAGTCATCAGCACGGGCATCTGGGCCTGGGCAGCGTCGGACTCAGGCGAGGGCAGGGCAGGGGCAGGACTGGGGTAGGGAATGCGCTCGTGGTTGGATTCCCGCCACACCTCCACAAAAGCGTCTGCCACCACCTCCAAATCCCGCAGCGTCAGACCGCTATCGACCAGTTGGCCATCTTGCCAACGGGCCTGGGCGATTTTGCGGACAACGGCCTTAGCCCGCTCAACCACCTCAGGGCCGAAGCCGTCGCTCAGGGTCATGCTGCGCAGGGCCGCCTCACAGGCATCGGCCAGCATCACCACCCCTGTCTCCTTGCTCTGGGGGATGGGGCCATCGTAGCGGAACGGCTCCTCGGGCACCGGTTGATCTCCGGCTTTCATCTGGGCTTGATGGTAAAAGTAAGCAATCAGGATCGTCCCCTGGTGCTCAGGGATAAAAGCTTGGACGGCGGTGGGCAGATTGTATTGCTTGGCCAGGCGCAGCCCATCGCTGACGTGCGCTTTGATGATCTGGGCGCTGCGGTAGGGATCGTCCAGTTGCGTATGGGGGTTGAGGCCGCCCATTTGGTTCTCGATGAAGTAGCGGGCCTGCAACATCTTGCCGATGTCGTGGTAGAGGGTGCCGGTGCGCACCAGCTCCACGTTGAGGTTTAACTTCTGGGCGGCCCGTTCCGCCAAAGTGGCCACAAACAGGGTGTGCTGAAAGGTGCCAGGGGCCTCTGCCGCCAGCCGCCGCAGCAAGGTGCGGTTGGGGTTGCTCAACTCGATGAGGCGAATGGGGGTGGCCAGGTCGAACAGGCGCTCCAGGTAGGGGCTGGCCCCCAGGGCCACAATGCTCCACCCCAGCGTGATCCCTCCCCCCAAGGCCATCGCCAATAGGTCGATGCCGCCCGTTGTGGTCAAGCTAGCAGCCGCATAGGTGAGCATCTGCACTGCCGCCGCCCCTCCTCCCAGCAGGGCCAGCTCTTCGCGGGAACGCGAGCGCCCGGCCAGGGCGCAGGCCACCACACTGCCGGAAAGTAAGGGCACAAAGGTGAGTAGGTTGGCAGCAGAGACCAAGGGCAAAAACAACGCCTGGCCCACCACTACCACCAGGCCCAGCCCAGCCCCGTAAAAACTGCCCAGCAACAGCCCCACCGCCGGCAAAGAGCTGAACTCCAGCTTGAACAAGGCCGCCAACAGGGGAGCAGTCAGGGAAACCATCAGGATCAACACCCGATCCCGGCGGCGCAATCCCGGCTGCAAGCGTTGCTGCAAAGGCACGAAGACAGCCAGGCCCAAGCCCATGACGCCAGCTACCCCCACCAGGCCCCAGATGTTGATCCGGCGCTGGGTAAAACCAAAGTGATCCAAAATCAAAAAGATCTCGGGGGTGATGACCTGATCCACTCGCACAATTACCTGGTTCTCGGCAACCGAGATCAGGACGGGCTCAACTTTTTCCAGCTCGGCGCGAATGCGCTGCTCGGTGCGCTGCGGATCCACCTCCAGATTGGGGATCAGCACCTGCTGCAGCCACTGATAGACCAGCCCCTGCAGCTCCCGCCGCTGGGCGGCACTGCCCGGAAAGGCCAGATCGTCCAGTTGGGCTTGGATCCCTTCGGCGCGCACCTCGCGGGGCAGGCCATCCACAATGCCTATCTTCTGCAGGCGCTCCAAGACCCGCCGGCTCAAGTTTTGCAAATGTTGCCAGTCGGCCTCCGTCAAGTTGAGAACCGTGGCCGGGACAGGGGGGGTGAGCTGTTCCAGAGACGGCAAAGCCCCTTGGTAGCGCTGCTGTGCCGCCTCCACCTGGGCAATTAGCTGGGTATAGGGATCCGTCGCCGCCGTCTGAGTGGCCGCTCCATCCAACCAGGCCCGCTGCCAAACCTGGACCAGCTCTTGCCTGGCCCGCTGGTCGGGGGGAAGCTGCTCCGGACGCCTTTGTGCCGGAAAAGGCGGAGCGGTCGAGGGGGTGCCGATGGCCGTTTCCCGCACTGCCGCCTGTAAGGCCTCCCATTCTTCGGGTGGCAGTTGGCGCAGATAGATCTGAGTAGGCAGGGAGAGCAACTGAACGGAAACGTAGGGCAGAGGGCCGGCCTCTTGCCGAATCGCCTCCACTGCGGCCAGGAGGGCCTCCAGATTTTGCCGCATGCTCTCGTTGGCGGCGCTGTTGATTTTGAGGGCCTGTACCACCCGCCGTCGCGCCTCGGCTTGCCGGGCCTGGGTGGCCTCCACGTCCTCGATCTCTGCCGCTGCAGGGGCGAGAAACGTTTGCGGGGAGCGGCTGCCAACGGTCAGTTGCGGCTCGTTGTAGTAGCGGATCCCGTGGACGGCAGTGAGGGAGAGAAGCGCTAGGGCGTAGCCGACAACCCGCTCGGAAAGGGGGGGCTGGGCTTTTCGAGAAGAGGCTGCCTGAGGTCGCCGGCTCCAGCGCTGCACTGGGGACGTGAGGGGGTTTCTCATAGAAGGATTTGCCTGGCAGCGTTCTTCTCTTTTCTATCCCCTTTTGCTCCCCTAGCCCAGGAGATAGCCTAGTCGCCAATCGTGATCTGCCCGATCATACCCGCTTCGGCATGGCCGGGAATGGTGCAAACCAGAGAGTAAACCCCAGATTTCAAAGGAATAAATTGCCACTCCACCGCCGCGCCTGGCTTCAGCTCCAGTTCTCGGATCTGGCCCTTGATTTCCACACCGGCCACTTCCAACTTGCGAGTCCAAACGGCATCGGCAAAATCTTTGGCACTGAAATAGTGCTTCAACTGGCTGGGGTTGCTCAAGTGCAAACGATAGAGGTTGCCGTTGCGAAAAAAGAGCTCTTTGGGCACAAAGACCAACTGGTTGTCGGCAGTACCTAACTCGACAGCTTTGTCCTGGGGCGTTTGCCGCGACAGATCTCGCGCCCATGCCGGATGCGGGATCCCGACGAACCCAATCCACAGACAGAGGCCCAAAATGAGGAAGTGACGCAGCCCACTCCACATGGCGACACCCTGAAAACTTAGCTTGGAAACCCAAGATAGCAGCTCAAGTGGGGGTCAGGGGAGCGGCACTTTCATAGAGCCGCACAGTCGGAGCTGCCTCGCCGGCTTCCCGCTGTTCCATCGCCACAGCGGCAACATAGCCCTCGGCAACCGGCAGAGGCAGGGTCAGCCAACAGGGATCCCCGGCCCCGATCCTGGCTCCAGCCAGCCCCACGCCCATGGCTTTCAGGAGAGCTTCTTTCTGCGTCCACAGCTCCAAGAAAACCCTCTCCCGCTCTGCTGGTGGACAGATCCATAGGCGGGCCTGGTCGGCGGCGGAAAAATAGCGCTGGGCAATGCGCTGCCAGCGGGGCACGGGCCGGATCCGCTCTAGGTCCACGCCAATTCGACGCTGCAACGTCAAGCCAACCAGGATCCACTCGTGGGAGTGGCTGAGGTTGAACTGCAGCGGTAGGGGTGGATCCGGCCAATAGGGCTTGCCGGCAGTGGTGTAGCCGAGGGGGATCGCGTGGGGAGGGAGGCCGCTGTAGCGGCCAAGCAGGGTTCGCAATAGCAAACGACCACCCAGAAAGCGACGCCGAGCCTCCAGCCGCTGTAAACGCTCCGCGCGCTGCCGTTCCTTCTGAGAAAGAAGATCAAGCTGAGAGAGCAACTCCGCCAGCGGCGGCAAGACTTGGAGCCACAAGTGCACCTCCGACTTCGCCAGCAACAGTTGCAGGGATCCCGCCGGGGAAGCTGCCATCTCGCCGAAGTTGGGTATGGACAGTCCTAGAGAATAAGGATGCGGTAACATGACCTTGAATTGGTGGGGTTGGCAACACCACCTAGACAGTACACCCCTCCCTGCAGGCGCTCGCGAGGCCCGGTTTGACCTGATGTCCTCTTTCCACTATCCACCCCGCCCAGACCGTGTCCGCGCCGCTCGTCAGCAGGCCATTCGCCAGGGGATCCTTTGGCTGTTGTTGGGATTCACGGCTGTGTTGGCGGGCTCCGCCGGCGCCTTCTTGGCTGTGATGTTGCCCCGTCCGGTGATCCCCACTTCCCTCACTCCCGGCGAACAAGAAGCCTTCCGTCCGGATGCTTTGCGGGCGGCAGCTCTGGATCGCTCGTTGCATATTCTCATTCTCGGCACCGACAACCCGGATCCCGCCCTGCCCTTGTCCAGAGAACGGGAGCGTCTCAACACCCGCACCGACACCATTCTCTTGGCCCGCTTCGATCCCCAAGCGCGGCGGATTACCGTCCTATCCATCCCCCGCGATACCCGCGTGCGCTTGCCCAGCTTTGGTGTCACCAAGATCAATGCAGCCAACCTGGTGGGTGGACCAGCTCTAACGGCCCAGGTGGTCAGCACCTTGCTGGGCGGGATCCCGATTGACCGCTACGTTCGCCTCAATACCGATGCCCTGGAAGAGCTGATCGATGCGGTGGGCGGTGTGGAAGTCTACGTGCCGGAGCCGATGCACTACGTAGATCACACGCAGCGGCTATTCATCAACCTGGAGCCCGGCTGGCAACGCCTCAACGGCGAACAAGCCCACCACTTTGCCCGCTTTCGCCGCGATCACCTGGGGTTGGGGGATATTGGTCGGGTGCAACGGCAACAGGAACTGCTGCGGGCCCTGAGTCGAGAACTGCTCTCCCCCGCCGTTTGGCCTCGGATCCCGAAGGTTTTGCAGGTCGTCCGCACCCACCTGGATACCAACCTCACCTGGGAAGAGGTTCTGAGCTTGGCCAAGTTTGTCCTCACCTCTGGGGGCGATCGCATCGACCTGGTGCTGTTGCCGGGCCGCTTCAGTCAGCCAGGAGAATTTTCCACCAGCTATTGGCTGCCGGATCCAGCCGCGATCCGACGGGTGGCTGTCTCCCACTTTGGCCTAGAGGCAGAGGTAGCCCGCATTCCGCCGCAACGCCTGCGCATAGCCGTGCAAAATGCTACCGGCAAGCCGGGAATGGCCCGCCGCATGGTGCAAGAACTGGTTAGACAGGGTTATACCCAGGTTTTTGCCGTCGAAGACAGCCCCCAGGTGTTGCCGCAAACAGAGATCCTCGCCCAAAGCGGGGATCGCGAGGGAGCCAAGCAGGTGCGGGCCGCCCTTGGGCTAGGAGAGCTGCGGGTGGAATCCACCGGCGTGCTCAACTCCGACATCACCATTCGCATCGGCCAAGATTGGGCCCAGCAGCTTACCCTCGATATTGACCAGGCGCAGAGTCCGGCCAGAGGGGCTCAGCTCTAGGGCCGGTTCGGTGGCGAGTGCGGATTTCTGGAAACAGTTCGGCTTGTCGGGGCCTCTGTTGCCTCTGTAGATTGGCACTAGCTTGTTTGCGTGCTGAGCCATCTATGACTGTGCTGGAACAGGGATCCATCACCATCCACACCGAGAACATCTTCCCCATCATCAAGCAGTCTCTCTATTCGGATCGGGAGATCTTTTTGCGAGAGCTGATCTCCAACGCCGCCGATGCCATTGCCAAGCTGAAGATGGCCAAACTGGCTGGCGAAGTGGCGGATCCCCCGGAGCCAGAAATCACGATTGCGCTCAACAAAGAGGCCAAGACCCTCTCGGTCAGCGACACTGGCATCGGCATGACTGCCGAAGAGGTGAAAAAATACATCAACCAAGTGGCCTTTTCCAGCGCTGAGGAGTTCCTTCAAAAGTACAAAGGCAAAGACGCAGAACAGGCGATCATCGGCCACTTTGGCCTGGGGTTCTATTCCTCTTTTATGGTGGCGCAGCGGGTGGAGATCGACACCCTTTCCTATCAGCCGGGCAGCACCCCTGTGAAATGGTCTTGCGACGGCAGCCCAACTTTTACCCTTTCCGATTCCCAGCGCTCCGCCATCGGCACCACGGTTACCCTTTACCTCAGCCCGGATAGCGAGGAGTACCTGGAGCCGGGCCGCATCCGCGAATTGGTGCGCAAATACTGCGACTTCATTCCCGTCCCCATTAAACTCAACGGAGAAGTCATTAACCGGCAAAAGCCCCTCTGGAAGATTCCTCCCTCTGAGCTCAAGGATGAGGATTACCTAGAGTTTTACCGCTACCTCTATCCCTTCCAAGAGGATCCCCACTTCTGGGTACACATCAACACAGATTACCCCTTCATCGTGCAAGGGATCCTCTACTTCCCCAAGCTGCGGCCTGATATCGATCCCACTAAGGGTCAGGTCAAGCTGTATTGCAACCAAGTTTTTGTCCAGGATAACTGCGAAGAAGTCATTCCCAAATTCCTCCTGCCTCTGCGCGGCGCCATCGACAGCCCAGACATTCCCCTCAACGTCTCCCGCAGTTTTTTACAAAATGACCGTACCGTCAGGCGCATTGGGGATCACGTGGCCAAAAAGGTGGCGGATCGCCTCAACGAGCTCTACAAAGAAGACTACGAAAAATATGTCAAGGTCTGGCCGGATATCAGCCTCTTCATGAAATTTGGGGCGATGAACAACGACAAGTTCTTCGCCCAGATTAAAGACATTCTCATCTTCCGATTGGCCGGATCCCCTGCCGATAAACCTGAGTACGTGACCCTCAAAGAGTACCTGGAGCGCACGCGGGAGAAACAGAATAAGCGGGTTTACTACGCCACCGACGAGGCAGCCCAGAGCGCCTATATCGACCTGCACCGCTCCCAAGGACTAGAAGTCATTATGCTGGATAGCTGGATCGACAGCCACTTCAGCAGCTTCCTGGAGCGGGAGTATCGGGAAGAAGGGATCCAATTTAAGCGGGTGGATTCCGAGCTGGACGAGACGCTGATCCAAAAAGACAAAGCTGCCGAGCTCGTCGACCCGGTAACACAAAAAACCCGCAGCGAAAAGCTGGTGGATCTCTTTCGTCAGGCTTTGGGCAAAGAGAAGCTGCAGATCAAAGCCGAGGCCCTCAAGTCGGAGTCGGTTCCGGCTATGATCCTGCTGCCGGAGGCGCTGCGGCGCCTGCAGGAGCTTAATGCCATCCTGCAACAGAAGCCAATGGAGTTTTTGGAAGAGCACACGCTGGTGCTCAACACCGCCCACCCCTTGATCCAAAACCTGCAGGCTCTGGCCGAGGAGGGGCGGGATCCGGAGCTGGTCAACCTCATCTGCAACCACATCTACGATCTGGCGCTGATTACCCAGAAAAGCTTTGACCCGGCAGCCGCACGGGCCTTTGTGCAGCGTTCCAACGAGGTGCTCACCCGTTTAACCCGCCGTCAGTAGGCGGCACCCTCCAGAGTTACCCCCGGCTGCAGGGCTTCCGCTCCACCGGGCAGAGAGGGGCGGGAGGCCGCCCCATTGCTGGCAGCCCTGTCGCTCCCTTGCAAGAGGGGAGCTACTTGGCGCATCAGGGTGGCCATCTCCAGAGCGCTCATGGCGTATTCCCAGCCTTTGTTGTTCTTGATCCCAGCCCGCTCCAGCGCCTGCTGTAGGGTATCGGCGGTGAGGATCCCGAAGATGACCGGCACGCCGGTGCGAAAACTGGCTGCCGCGATCCCCTTGGCCACCTCTGCTGCCACATAGTCGAAATGGGGGGTTTGGCCCCGAATGACCGCCCCCAGGCAGATGATGGCATCGTAACGGCGGGACTGCGCCAGTTGGCAGGCCAACATAGGCACCTCAAAGCTGCCGGGCACCCAGTAATAGTCCACCTGCTGGCTCTCCGAGCTGACATCGATGCCATGCCGCTTCAGGGCATCTTGGCACCCCTCCAACAATTTGCCGGCAATCAAATCGTTAAACCGACTGATAACAATGGCCAGACGCAGATCCCCCGTCTGAACAAAATTGCCTTCGTAAACTGCCATCTGCGCTGCTCCGGGAAAAAACCAGGCGCTGCTCCACACCGCACAACCGTGTCTTCCTATCCTAATTTACCCTTCTCCTCCAGATCTGCCCAAAAAGGGGTGGTAGCACCTGGCCTTCGACATTCTCACAGTAGCTAAACGGCTCGCCAGTCCCTCTCCGTCCTCCAGAAGAAGAGCCCGCGGAGACCCGCTCGAGCCGGCGAGCTCTCAGGGAAATCTCGCCAAGGGTCATAGATTGAGTTTTATGATTTAAGAGTAAACCTTTAGTGATCCTTGATTCTCCATGAAGGCCATTACGCTGCACCAGTTGCAAATCTTCGAGGTTGCTGCCCGTCATCTCAGCTTCACCCGTGCCGCTGAGGAGCTTTACCTGACCCAGCCCACGATTTCCATGCAGATCAAGCAATTGAGCAAATCGGTGGGGCTGCCGCTGTTTGAGCAGGTGGGCAAGCGGCTCTATCTCACAGAGGCGGGGCAAGCTTTGTACCAAACTTGTCAAAAAATCTTTGAGCAGTTGAACGAATTTGAGATGACCCTCGCCGACCTGAAGGGGTTAAAACAAGGGCGACTGAGCATTGGTGTGGTCACTACGGCCAAATACTTTATTCCCCGCCTGCTGGGCACGTTTTGTCAGCGGTATCCCGGCATCGATGTATCCCTCAAGGTGCTGAACCGGCAGCAGGTTTTGGAGCGACTCAGCCACAACATGGACGATCTCTATGTGATGGGGATGCCCCCGGAAGATTTGGACGTGGTGGCGCAACCTTTTCTAGAAAATCCCTTGGTGGTGATGGCTCCTATTCACCATCCTTTGGCGGGCCAGAAGCGGATCCCCCTGGCCCGTATTGCTCAAGAGCCCTTCTTGGCCCGCGAGCCCGGCTCCGGCACCCGCATGGCGGTGGAGCGGCTCTTCGACAAACATAACCTCAAGCTCAACATCCGCATGGAGATAGGCAGTGGCGAAGCCATTCGCCAGGGCATTATCGGCGGGCTGGGCATTTCGGTTTTGTCTCAGCATGTGTTGGCTCTGGGAGATTGGCAAAACCATTTGACCATTTTGGATGTGGAAGAGTTTCCCATCCGTGGATTTTGGCATTTGGTCTATTTGCGCTCCAAGCGCCTCTCGGTGGTAGCCAAAGCTTTTGCCGATTTCCTGCTTTCTCAAGTTTCTCAAATAGATCTGGATCTTCCTCCTAAAGAGCCGCGCAGAGCCAACTCAAGTCCCAATCCGGATTGGCTTTCTGGCAAAGGGGATAAATTGCAGCCGCCAGCTCTTGCTGCAACCCCTGGAGGCTCCGAAAATCATGGGTAAAAAAGACCCGTAAAAATGCCAAATAGGCCCGTGCCCAATTGTCTTCGGGATCCAGCTCGACAATCCGCTGAAAATGCCGCTGGGCTGCTTGCGGCCGCAGCAGGGCCACCTCCAGCAACGCCAGCTCGTAGTGGCTTTGGATCTGCCGTTCCCGCCAGCTCTGGGCGGCTGCCCATTGCTCTTCTCCCTCCAGCAGTTGCCGGATCAAAACCCGATCCGGATCGGTGAGGAAAGTTGGATATTGCAACGTCGTCCAGGCGTTGAGGTAGAGGGAGAGCGCCTCCAGATCCCCAATCGCAGCCGCCCTAGCTGCCTGTTGTAGGAGAAAGAGGGGATCTCCAGGGGAGATAAGGGATCCCCCTTTCCCGCTGCGGGATCCCTCCCAGGGCTGACTGAACGACCGACGCCTTCCCTGGGGAGGTTGCCACTCCAGGTGGAGGATTCCTTCTTTGGTTGCCAGCTCTGGCCAGGCCAAGATCTCCTCCACCTGCCAACTGCCGGCGGCGTAGGGCAACAGGCGGTTCTGTCCCACCACCCAGGCCCGCTTGGCCAAGACCTGCCCCTGGGGATCTTCCAGTCGCGCCCAGACGAGGGTTTGCGCCAAGTCCTGGGCTGGCCCCTGCCAGCGCAAGTGCCAGGCTGGGATCCCTTCCTCTGGCAAGACCTGGAGCTCTAGCAGCTCCACCGCCTCTGCCGCAGCGGGCAACTCTTGCAGCACAACCCTGGGCTTGCTGGGGAAGTAGGTGGACAGCCGGCCCACCGCCGGCAGATCAAAATGCTCTTGCTGCCAGTCAGGACTTTTGTCTAGGAGTTGCCGAATTTGCTCCTTAGCTGGACCGTAGGGGCCGACAATTCCTTGCTCCCCTGGCGCATCCACAAACCCATCCAGAAGCGCCAGCTCCACCTCTGGCCAGGGGGTTTGGCCGGCGCCGCGGAAGGTGATGGGCCAGCGCTGTAGGGCCGCCAAGTAGCTGAGAGTTTCCGACGAGATCAGCTCGGTGTTGGGAAGAACGCCTAGGGTGGCGGTCAAACCTGGCTGCACCCGGGATCCAATCCACCGCGTCAGCTCCTGTTGAGGGTGCTGCCCCTGCCAGCGCATCTGGATCCCTTTCCAGAGCGGAGCCACGCCGGGAGCGAGGGGCTGCCCCAGGTTCAAGAGGGCCAGAGCTCCCAGGGCTAGGCTCATGCCCACTCCCCGGCGCAGCGCCCTTTCCCCCCAGCGCTCGCCCAAGTAGCGCCAAAGCTTGGCCAGCCCTCCTGCCGAGAGGATGGCCAGCAGGGGCAACAGCGGCAAAGTAAAGCGCACATCCTTAATGGCTACCAGGGTGTAGAGAAGGTAGCCCCCTCCGTAGAGACCCCAGAGGAGAGCCTCCCGCCGGCTTGGGGATCCCCACAAGCTCAGCAGTGGCAAGGGGCATAGCCAAGGGCCCATCTGCAGGGGCAACCAGCGCAAGTAGGCCGTCCACCAGCACAGGGATCCCGCCGCACAGGTGACGTAGTAGTGGGCGGTGTCGGCATAGGCCCACCCATTGCTGAGCACAAACAGCCAGTTAGCTCCATACCAGGGCCAGCACAAGAGCAGCGTCACCCCCATTCCCAGGGCCAGGTGGGCCAGCCGCAGCGGCCAAGGGATCCTCACCCCCAGCGGAACAGCCAGCAGCGGCGGCAGCAAAAACAGCACCCCCGTCCACTTGGTCAGCAGCACCGCCGCCAGCCCCGCCCCCACCCCCACCGCCCCCCGCCAGGACGGCTCCTCCGCGTAGGCCCACAGCGCCCAAAAAGCCAGCGTCACCGCCACCAGCAGCGGCAGCTCCAGCATGTAGACATGAGCCAAAGCCGTGATCCCCGGATAGAGAAGCACCAACACTGCCGCCAGCCAGCCCACTTCCCAAGAGCGATAGGCCCGCCACCCCAGCCGCTGGGTGGCCAGGGTCAGGATCCCCAGCAACACCAAATTGAGCAACTGCCCATCGGCCCGGCCAAACGGATGCAGCGCTGCCAACGGGATCCCCAACCAATAGGCCAGAGGCGGGTAGCGCTGGTTCAAGTGCAAAAACTGCTGCCACCACAGCCCTTCCCAGCGAAACCGGCTCAGGTGATCCCCAAACGCCTGCGCCTGCAACAGGTGCTGCGCCTCATCCCAGGCCGGCGGCAGGGGATCGCTCCAGTTCCAAACCAGCAGCAGCAGCAGCGCCACCATCCCCAGCCCGGCCCAGACCTGGAGAAAGGGGATCCCTTGCCCCTTTTGGACCTTCCTTCTGGCTATCTCGCCCATAGCCGGCTGGATCCCCTCCCTTTAGCGTTCTGCCCCAGAGCTAAACTCAACCTGGATCCAGCTATCTAAGCTATCCAGAATTCCCCATGACCGTCTCGACCACGGGTTCAGAAGGAGTTTGGATCCTTTCGGATCAACTGCATCCGCAGCAATCTGCCCTGGCCTCCCTCTCAGCCCTCCCCCCCCACCGCGTTCCCGTTCTCCTTGTCGAGTCCCACGCCTGGGCCAGCTCCCGCAACCATCACCAGCAAAAGCTGGTCCTGGTCTGGTCGGCCATGCGCCACTTTGCCCAAGAATTGCAACAGCGCGGCCACCCCGTCACCTATGCGGAAGCCGAAGACTATGCCGAACCCCTGCAAGCCTGGGCTAGGCAACATCGATTGCAACAGATCCGCCTCATGCAGCCCACCGATATTCCCGTCCGGGATGAGGTGGAAAAGCTGAGGTCTGCCCTCCCCTGCCCCCTCCTGGTCTTGGAAAATAACCACTTTCTCTGGACAGCCCGCCAATTTATCGACTGGGCCTCAGGCCGCAAGCGCCTCCTCCTAGAGGACTTCTATCGCCAAGGGCGCAAACGCTTCCGCATCCTCATGGACGGCTCCCAGCCCCTCGGCGGGCGCTGGAACTACGACCGGGAAAACCGGCAGCCTCCCCAACCTGGCCGGCGCTACCCGCCGCCTCTGACGTTTCCCCCCGACGCCATCACGCAGGCGGTGATGGAGAAAGTGCGGCGCCATTACGGCCACCACTTTGGATCCCTGGAAGGCTTTGGCTGGGCCGTCACCCGTGCCCAAGCCCTGCAGGTGCTTGAGGACTTTATCCAGCACCGCCTGCCCCACTTCGGCCCCTGGCAGGACGCTATGCAAGTCGAAGAAGACTTCCTCTACCACTCCCTCCTTTCCCCTTACCTCAACCTAGGGCTCCTCACCCCCCAAGAAGTCATCACCGCTGCCGAGCAGGCCTACCATCGCGGCGGGATCCCTCTCCCCTCTGCCGAAGGCTTCATCCGCCAGATCCTGGGCTGGCGGGAATACATGCGCGGCTTCTACGAATACCAAATGCCCCAGGGCTATGCCCAGACCAACTTTTTTGGCCACTACCGCCCCCTGCCCGACTTTTTTTGGACAGGCGAAACGGACATGGCCTGCCTGCGGCACACCCTGAGGCAAATTCGCCGCCATGGCTATGCCCACCACATCCAGCGCCTAATGGTGCTCAGCAATTTCGCGCTCATCAGCGGTATCCAACCTCAAGCCGTAGAAGCGTGGTTTCACGACGTGTTCATCGACAGCTACGACTGGGTGATGCAGCCCAACGTCATCGGCATGGGCCTCTTTGCCGACGGGGGCATGCTTTCCACCAAACCCTACGCCGCTTCCGCCCAGTACATCCGCAAAATGAGTGACTACTGCCGCCATTGCCGCTACAATCCCAGCGAAAAGGTGGGCGAACGGGCCTGTCCCTTCAATACCTTCTACTGGGATTTCCTGTTGCGCCACCGGCCCCTTTTGCTTCCCTTGGGAAGAATGAAAGGGGTACTGGCCCACCTGGATCGCCTCCAGCCAGAGCAGAGGGCCCAAATCCAAGCGCAAGCCGCTGCTTGGTGGGAGTCCACCCCCAATGCCTAGCTGTCTGGTATTCACTAGAATTGGAGCACCCTCTCTTCACGTGTTACTTGGTTCAAGGAGCCCACGTCATGAAATGTCCCCGCTGCGGCAAGCAAGAAATTCGTGTTTTAGAGTCCCGTTCGGCAGAAGGTGGCCAAAGCGTGCGGCGGCGGCGGGAGTGCATGTCCTGTGGCTATCGCTTCACCACCTATGAGCGCATCGAATTCATGCCCATCATGGTCATTAAACGGGATGGATCCCGAGAGAGTTTTAACCGCAACAAGATCTTGCAGGGGGTGATGCGCGCTTGCCAAAAAACCCAGGTTAGCGTCAAGCAGATGGAGGAGTTGGTCAACGAAATCGAAGAAAAACTGCAACTGGAAGACGTTCAAGAGGTAACTACCCTACGCATTGGCGAGATGGTACTGGAGCGCCTACAGCGCCTGAGCGAAGTTGCCTATGTGCGCTTTGCCTCCGTGTACCGCAAGTTCCAGGGTATAAAAGACTTTGTTACCGAACTGGAACAGTTGGAACGGTTGGAAACCCACCTACGACGAGATCTGGAGCGGCCGTTGCGGAACTTTCCCCCTTCAGAGTCGGAATCCACAGCTTCTCCAGACTGGGTGGGGGGTATTCCCCAACTCCTCGATCAAAACGACACCTCGAGCAATCTCTCGGAGATCCCGAAATAACGCTTGCGGGCGAGAAAAACTGCTAGAAAGGGGCTCCCATCCAAAAAGCTTAGCGGTATGCTTGGGTTAGCAATTGCCGCTTACACTAAGCATAGCGCTAGGCATCCTCGGCCGGTCGGTGTTCAGCGCTACCCCTGGGTGATCCTTGCGGCCTTGTCTGTTCGGGATCCCCGCCTGCCCACCTTCCTCAGCTTTTCATCCTTTCTGACGGATTGATTCAACTTATGCAGTACGACTTTCGGGGTTCTAGCCCCTCTGAAGCTCGCAACGGCAACCCCAATGGCTTGCCCGGCAACAGCAGCTTTCGCGCCCCTGCCTCACTAGAGACCGGGCCGGGGACAGTGCCAATCCAGGTATATCAACAAGTGGCTGAAGAGCTGGAATCTGCCCGTCAGCAGGTGAGCCGCCTCTCCTCCGAAAACCAGCGCCTGCGCGCTCTGCATCAACAATTGTCTGGAGAAATTACTGCCATCGCGCAAGAATTTCAGGGGCAATTGGGCCAGGCCTTGAAGCGCCTACAGCAAATCAGCCTACGGCTTGCTGACACAAGCCAAGCCGCTGCTCTTGAAAGAGAGGCTGCTGCAGCCCCTTTTCGAGGGGATGGCCTGACCTCAGAACATGACCAAGCCTCTCCCTCCTATGATTTTTTGAATCGCCTCAAGCGACGCCAAGCTCGCAGCGAGGTTTCACCCTTCCCTGGCAACGTCTATCCAACTCCCTCTTACTCTGACTTTGCCACCCCCCCCCTTGAGCCCCGATCTCAGCCCTCCACTCTACCCCCCCGTCCCCGTCAAGACACTCCTGCTGAGCCTCCTTACCCCCGTGCCGGCTATCAGATTCCCTCCTTGGAAGAGTTGATGCAGAATATGGGTGGCGAGGTTCATGCCACCAGTGTCTACCAACGGGTGCGCGATCAACATCACGGATCCCAAGGATCCGTTTTGCTTTGGATGGCCGCTGCAGTTCTTTTGGTAGTCGCCTCTTTTGGATTGGGCTTCGTAGCTGTACAACCCTTTTTGCGCAACAACCCATCACCCGCTCCTGTGAAAGCACCCCAATAGTCCCGGAGAAGGAATTCCGTACACCCTCTACACCCATAGAGACTGCAGAGTTACCCCTTGAGATACGCAACAACCCCCCTTGTATTGGGGGGTTGGTGTGGAGAGATGAGCCTGGCACCGAGCTAGGTTACCGGAGGGTCACCCCTCAAGTAGGTTCGCCGCTGATGCGTTTCACGTCCGAGTTCGGGATGGGGTCGGCGTGGTTCCACATCGCCATAGGCACCAGGCAAAGGGAAAAACACCTTGAAAGCTGCACAGCAAGAGAAGGCAGAACACCCCTGCAGT
>NZ_AXUW01000001.1:1225967-1268467 GCF_002760415.1 Synechococcus sp. 65AY6A5 | reverse complement strand
GGCGTGGCTATTGCCGAGGAAAGTGAGCTCCGTCTTTTCAGTTGCGCGAGTTTTGGCTCTTGGGTTGAGGGTAAGTCCATACGAATTCGGGATCCCCTTTCAGGAGGAGAAGAGAATCCCGTTCTCTTGAGGGTCTTGCTGGGTGAATTGAGAGAGAACTTGTTGCCAAAGGTGGGCGAGCTGGGATCCTTTGCCCTTGGCATACAGCAGGCGGGATCCCTCTGCCTGGGGATGGGCTTCTAGGCACAGCCAGAGGTAGGTTGCTGGCCAGTAGGGCAGGTACTGAGGCCACTCGATGGCGGTGATCCCAGCTTGGCTCCAAAGTTCTTCCAGCCCCAGATCGTCCAGAGCTGAGGACTCGGCTCCGCCAGAGGCGGACTCTAGACGGTAGAGATCGCAATGAAAAAGAGGGATCCGTCCCGTGTGGTATTCCTGCACCAGCACGAAGGTGGGGCTGTCGATGGGCTCCGGGATCCCCAGCCCTTGCCCCAGCCCCTGCACAAAGGTGGTTTTGCCGCTGCCCAGATTGCCCTCTAGAAGGATCACCAGGCCGGGAGGGGAGTCTGTCTTGCTCCTGCGCTGGGGGCTGTGTTGCGGGCCTCTGAGGAGGCGAACGGCGGCCTGAGCCACCAGGGCCGCCAGCGATTGGGTGGCAGCGGCAGAGGACAACACCAGAGGGGAAGCTTGTTGCCAAAGCTCTTCATCTCGTGCGCTCGCCATGGCTTACGGCTCCTTCGGGGGGTGCTCAGGGGCAGGGATCCCTGTCGAGAGAGCGGGTGAGGGCCTCACTGGGCTCAGGTGAGCAGAAGCACGTCTTTGAGCGGTCAGCATCAGGGCCAGGCCAGCTCCGATGAGCAGTAGGCTCACCCCCTGGGCCACCCGCAGGGGCCCCAGCATGAGGCTGTCGGCGCGCAGCCCCTCGATCCAGAAGCGTCCAAGACTATACCCCAGCAGGTAGAGGCCCAGGAGGCTACCGGGCGGAGGCTGGCGCCGATAGTTCAAAAAGAGCAGGATCCCGAAGAGGCCGAGGTTCCAGAGGGATTCGTACAAAAAAGTGGGATGCACGCGGGATCCGTCGGGGAGCTGCAGTTGGATCCACAGAGAACTAGCCGGAGACAAAGCCTTTCCATAGGCCTCGTTGTTGAAGAAGTTGCCCCAGCGACCGATGCTCTGGCCAAGGCTGAGGGAAGGAACGATGCAATCGGCCAGCAGCCAGAAGTTGAGCCGATGCCGGTGGGCAAACAGGTAAAGCGCTGCAGTGCCCCCGAGCAAAGCGCCATGGATGGCCATTCCCCCCTGCCAGAGGGCCAGGACTTTCCACCAAGGGCCATCTCGATATCGCTCCCACTCAAAAGCCACGTAGTAAAAACGGGCAAGGGGCAGGGATCCCACCACCAGCCACGGCAGCAGATCGGACATGGAATTGGGGGGAAGACCGCGCCGTGCCGCCAGGTGGCGAGCTAGAAACAGGCCCAAAACGGTTGCTAAGCCGATCAGCAGGCCATACCAGCGTAGGCTGAATGGCCCCCAGCTAAACACAATTGGACCGGGGGATCGCAACACCAGGGTCGTGAACACGGCAGTATTCCTAAACCGGTCTTTCTAGCTCACTCTACCTGTTCTGCGACCCTCACCCCCAACCCCTCTCCCTCAGGGAGCGGCCCTCACCCCCAGCCCCTCTCCCTCAGGGAGAGGGGAGCTTGGAACCGAGGCAAGGTACGAGCTGACTGCAATTGGAGGGAGATCAAGGGATCCGCTGGGGGCAACAAGGCGACAATGTTAGAATGCAGGCTTGATTTTCCACCGCGACTCCTGGGGGAGGGTGCTGGTTATGGCCCGCAAAGCTGCCGACGTGAACAACGGCGACGACTTGGACAAGTTGAAGTCGGAGAAACGCAAAGCTCTGGATCAGGTGTTGGGCCAGATCGAGCGCAATTTTGGCAAAGGGGCGATCATGCGCCTGGGAGATGCGGCCCAGATGCGGGTGGAGACCATACCCAGCGGCGCTATCACCCTCGACTTGGCCATGGGCGGTGGCTACCCCAAGGGGCGAATCATCGAAGTCTTCGGGCCGGAATCTTCTGGGAAAACCTCGGTTGCTCTGCACGCCATCGCTGAGGTGCAAAAACGAGGGGGAACGGCTGCTTTTGTGGATGCCGAGCACGCGCTGGATCCCGCCTACGCGGCGGCTTTGGGGGTAGATATCCAGAATCTGCTCATCTCCCAGCCGGACACGGGGGAGGCCGCCCTGGAGATTGTCGATCAACTGGTGCGCTCTGCTGCTGTGGACATTGTGGTGGTGGACTCGGTGGCAGCGTTGGTTCCCCGCGCCGAGATCGAGGGGGATATGGGAGACGCCCATGTGGGGTTACAGGCCCGCCTGATGAGCCAAGCGCTGCGCAAGATTGCCGGCAACGTCAGCAAAACCGGGTCAATTGTTCTGTTCCTCAACCAGTTGCGCTCCAAAATCGGCGGCATCGGCTACGGCCCCCAGGAAACCACCACTGGCGGCAATGCCCTCAAGTTCTATGCGTCGGTGCGGCTGGATATTCGCCGCGTGCAAACTCTGAAGAAAGGTGCTGAAGAATACGGGATCCGGGCGCGGGTCAAGGTGGTGAAAAACAAAGTTGCTCCCCCATTCCGGCGGGCAGAATTCGACATCATCTTCGGCCAGGGCATCTCCAACATCGGCTGCATTGTCGATCTGGCCGAGGAGATGGGCATTCTCAAACGACGCGGTTCCTGGTACAGCTACAAAGAGGAAAATGTGGCCCAAGGGAGAGACAATCTGGTCGTTTACCTGAAAGAAAAGCCGGAGATCCTGGCGGAGGTGGAAGCGGCTGTGCGGGAAAAACTTTCTGCAGGGGTAACGGTTTCTGCCAGCCGACCGGGGGGGATAGAGGAGGGAGAGCAGGAAGAGGTTGAGGCCCCCATCTTTGCAGATGAGGAGTTTTGAAACGAGGGCGGCTCTTCAAGCTGTGCCTCTCAACTGGGCTCGCTGCTGGCGCAAAGCTTCGTAGAGCAGCAATCCCCCGGTCATGGCCACGTTGAGGGACTCGACGCCAGCAGCCATCGGGATCCGCACCTGGGCATCGGCCAGTTGGATCGTCGATTCCTGCAGGCCAGCCCCTTCGTTGCCCAAGAGAAAAAGGGTTGGCCGAGTGAGGTCGTGATCCCAGTAACAGGTGGCCAGAGGGGCGAGGGTGGCGGCCAAAACTTGGATCCCTTGGCGACGACAGGACTGGATCCAGGCGGGCAAGTCAGAGAGAACCTGAGGCGGGCGGCGAAACCACTGGCCGGCGGAGGCCCGCAGGACTTTGGGGTTTTCCGGATCGACGCTGTCTGCGCTTAGCCAGAGGCCATCGGCTCCGGTGGCCGCCACGACGCGGATCAGGGATCCCAAATTACCTGGATCTTGCAGCGTTTCGACCACCAAGCCCAGGCGCAGCGCCTCTGGGGGAGGGGAGGCGATTTGCCGGCTAACGGCCACAGCTACAACCCCTTCCGGAGACTCGGTCGTAGAGAGGGCCGCCATCACTTCCAAGCTGACGGCCTGCCGCCGCAGATGCTTGGGCAGGCTGGCCAACAAGCGGGGGTGACGCTCAGCCCAGTCGAAGGTGTAGCAGACAGCTCGCAGAGGCCAGCCGACCCCCAGCGCCTCTTCGAGGAGGTGGGATCCCTCGACCAGGAAGGCGCCCTGTTCTCGCCGGCCTTTGCTGCGGTGCAACTGCCGCAACTGTCGGATCCAAGGGTTTTTGGGGCTGGTGAGCAGCTCAGAAGCCATGCGGAGGAAGAGGAGAGATGGGGCGGGGAAGGCTTAATCGCGGCGACGCAACCGTTGGATAAAAAATCCATCCCGATCCTGGCGATGAGGCCAGATGAGCAGGGGATCCCCTTCGGCAGCCCAGTGGGGATGCCGGTTCAGAAAAGACTGGATGACTGCCTCGTTTTCGGCAGGATGCAGGGTGCAGGTGGCGTACACCAACAGTCCGCCCGGCTTGAGCCACCGGGCTGCCACCTGCAGAAGCTGAGCTTGCAGATGGGCCAGCTCTTGAATCTGGGCGGGGGTTTGCCGCCAGCGGGCGTCGGCGTGGCGGTGCAGGGTGCCCAAGCCGGAGCAGGGGGCATCCAACAACACTCGGTCGGCGCTCTGCCACGGGGGCAGGGGTGCAGGAGGTTCGGCAGCGGCGTCCAGGGAGAGCAGGTCGATGGCCAGGGGACGGATCGAGCTCAAGCCCAAGCGCTGCACATTTTCCTCTAGGCGGCGCAGGCGGTGGGGATGGCGGTCCAGGGCCCAGATCTCGCCGCGATCCTGCATCTGCTCGGCCATATGCGTGGTCTTGCCGCCCGGAGCGGCGCAGCAGTCGATGACTCGCTCTCCCGGCTGGGGATCCAGATAGTGCACCACCTGCTGGGCGCTGGCATCCTGAACGCTCCACCAGCCTTGGGCAAAGCCGGGCAGGGCCGTGATGTCGCCGGCATGTTGTCCCAGGCGCAGGGCGCCCGGCACCTCAGGGATGGGTGAGGCAGGGATCCCCGCTTCTGCCAAGGCTTGGATGACTTTGTCCACATCCGCCCGCAGCGGGTTGACCCGCAGATCCAGGTGGGGCGGCTGGTTGAACCAGGCGCACAACTGCTCGGTCTCGGCTGGTCCCAGGCGCTCCCACCAGAGGCGCACCAGCCAATCGGGAAAGCTATGCCGGATCCCCAAGGCCTGAATCGGGTCAGTGGGCAGAGTGTCCTGCAAGGGCTTGAGGGGATCCTTTTCCGCCCCATCCAACGCTTGCCGCTGGTAGGCGCGCAAGATGCCGTTGACTACCCCCGTCAGGGATCCCAGGCCCACCTGGCGGGCCAGCTCCACGCTGGTGTGAATGGCGGCCCTGGGCGGGATGTGATCCAGAAAAGCCAGTTGGTAGAAGCCAAGGTAGAGAATCAGCCGCAAATCGAGCGGTTGCTGGTGGGCGGGGCGCCGGGCAAAGCAGTCGATCAGGGCATCAAGGGTGCGGCGACGGCGGGTAATCCCATACACCAACTCGCTGACCAGGTGGCAGTCGGCAGGGATCAGGCGGCTATGGGCCAACAAGTGTTCTAGCACCACGTCGGCATAGGCGTTGTGCCGCTCGATCTTCTGCAGAGCCAAGAGGGCCAGTTGACGCGCGTTCATGGCCGCTCCAAAAAAGATCAGGTTGCTTCCCGACACAAAAGGATAGCTTGGTAGCCCCGCACTTGAGTGCGCGCCGGAAAAGCCCGCTAGCCACTTTAGTCGCTTACCCATGATGGGGGTCGTTGATATAGTTTCATAGCTCAAACAACCTGTTCCTGACTTCTCCCACCAACACCTTTTTCCTTCTCTTTGGCCAAAAAATGAGATGAACAACCGCTAGCCCCACACCATGGTTGTAGTGATTGTACCGTTGACTTTCCTCTCGCATTATCGCTTGCCCATGTCAGACTGCGGTTGTCATGCCGCTTGCCAACAATGATGGAGTGCGGCTGTCAGCAGGTTCGAGTCAGGAACAGGAAGCTAGTCCCCCTACTAGAGTACTTGTGTCAACAGTCTAATAAGCAACTGTGCTCTGTACTATGCGAGACAAGTCTATTTCAAAACGAAGCGATGGGCAAGCTATGGTGCGCTTTGCGCTGAGATGGTGAGAACCCAAAGCAAGCACTTTATCGCAATGTATGTCTCCGCCGCACAACAGACGTGTAAGTCTGTAGCTGGAGTGGGTCTATGCCAAGCCTGCCCAGCCCAAATCACTGGATCCGAGAAAAGCTCTAGCAATTGACCACGGAGTCAACAACTGGCTTACGTGCGTTAGCAACTTAGGGCATAGCTTCATCATTGATGGCCGCAAAGTCAAGTCCTTTAACCAGTGGTACAACAAGGAGCTGGCTAGGCTCAAGACTCACAAGCTGCGGGGGTTTTGGTTGCAAAAGCTTGGTCGAATTACGGAAACCGGAGAATGCGGTCCACAAAGCTGTGGGCAAGGTCATTGACTTCTGTTTGCACCACTCAATTGGGAGAATCCTCTTCGGTTGGAACAAAGAACAAAAACAAGAATGCGGTTTTAACCAAAACTTTGTTTTCGTCCCAACAGGTCGGTTCAAGGAGCGTATTGCGCAATTATGTCGGCATTATGGCGTTGAGTTTATTGAGGTAGAGGAGGCGTACAGCTCGCAGGCAAGCTTCCTAGATGGAGATGAGCTACCTAATTATGGTGAAAAACCCGACGGGTGGAGACCCTCTGGAAAGCGTGTCAAGCGGGGCCTGTACCAAACGGCAAAGGGGTGGTTGGTCAAGGCTGAGGCAAATGCTGCCGCCAATCTGCTTAAGAAAGTCAGCAGAACCTTGGGGCTTTGCGTGAAGGAACTGTCTAGAGGCGCTTTGACAACGCCGTTACGGGTTCTTTTGTGGGCTGCGTAAGAATCCCCTGGGTGGGAGTGTCAACAGTCGCTCCACTAGGTAAAACCAGTAGGGTTGCCTCCCCTGCTTGCCCCGGCCGACCCACTCATAGAAGCCATCTGCCGGGATCAGGAGGCGGCGGCGGCAAAAGGCCTGGCGGAAAGAGGGTTTTTCGGCCACCGTCTCGGCGCGGGCATTGATCCACCCAGCCTGGGGAGCTTGGCTCCACCTAGGGATCAAGCCCCAGCGGAAATGGACTGCCTGACGCTGCAGGGATCCCGCCACCACCGCCAGCACCGGCTGAGAAGGGGCGATGTTGTCGCGGGGCTGGAGCGCCCCAACTGCCCCCCTCTCGATTGGAAAATGCTGCTGCAGCCGTTCGGGGGCAACTGCCAGGCTAAACCGTCCGCACATCTGGGATCCCTCAGACCTTGGTGGAAATGCCCAGCAACTGCAGGATCCCCCGCAGCGGGATCTCCACCCACTCGGGGCGGTGGTTGAGCTCGTAGCCCAGCTCGTAGATGGCCTTCTCCAGCAGGTAGGCCTCGAGCAGCACTTCCAGCTCCTGCGGGCTGCGGGGCAGAAAAGCCCCTTGAGAAGCCACCTGCAGATATTCGGCCAAGAAGGCGGCGCAGACCCAGCGGTGCCAAAACTGGGCCCAGCGCATCATGTCAGGGCACTTGTCCCCGCAAACCAGCCCGCTTTCCAATTGCTGGCGCAAGCCGGTGTGGACGGCGTAGTGGAAAGAGCGCAGCATTCCCGCCACATCCCGCAGGGGGCAGCGTTTGAGGCGGCGCTCTCCTAGCGACCGGGCCGGCTCCCCTTCAAAGTCGATGATGACAAAGTCCTTGCCGGTAAACAGCACCTGGCCCAGGTGGTAATCCCCATGGCAGCGGGTGCGCAAAGCCGTGATCTTCCGCTCCAGGATGAGGCGGAAGCGGCTCATGATCCCCCCTTCTTGGTCGCGAACGGTGCGGGCCAACTTAGCCTCCAGTTCGGGCAGCTTGGGGATCTGCTTGTTGAGCAGCGGAAACACCTGCCCCACCAAATTGCGCATCGATTGATAGATGGAGCGCTGGTAGAGACTGGAGAAGGGCTCGGGGGCAAAGTCCTTGTTCTCGGTGTCGGCGGCCAAGGCAAAGTGCAGCTCGGCGGTGCGCTTGGCCAAGATCCGCACCGACTCCAGGTAGCTGCCGATGGTGGCGTAGGCCAGCTCCGGCAAGGGAAGGTGCGAGAGTTCCAGAAAGGATCCCCGCGGCACGGGCACCGCTTCCGCCTCTGCGTGATGAACCAGCACCGTCTCGAAAAACTGCCCCAGGCTGTCCAGCGTGTAGTGCCAGGCATCCCCCTCGTTGGGGATGTACTCCTGCAAGATGGCCAACGTGATGGGCTGATCGCCGGGATCAAAGCCCCGCGCCCCACGGCGGCGGCGATACTCCAGGGATCCCAACAGCCGCGGCACCCGCACCTGGGGATGGTGCTCCAGCAGATAGCGGCCGATCTCCAGCTCTGGATTTACCCCCTCGGCCACCTTGCGGTAGAACTTGAGGATGTACTGGCTGCCGTAGACCACCGAGGTGTTGCTCTGCTCCGCCTTGAGGATGCGGGGTTCCAGGCCGAGGTGGTACTCAAAAGGGGCAAAGGTGGTGGCCCACAGCTCCCCTGAGGAGTGGCGCAGACGGCCCTGCTGGGCGATGATCTGCAGCGGCAACGACAAAAAGCTTTTATCGGCCAGGGCGTCGAACAGCACGCCCGGCGGCTCCCCAGCCACTTGCACAGGGACAATCGCCGCCTGGGGCGCCTCTACGCGCAGGTGCATGGCCGCCTCCTGGATGGCATAGCCCACGGGTAAAGAGTAGAGTTCTGCCTCCCCCTCGGTAAACTCGACCTGCAAAAGCAAAATCTGGCCCCGAAAGGGGGGATCCCCTTCCCGGTTACAGGGAATGGCATCCAAGATCTGGGCCGACTGGATCTGGCGGGCTTTGGAGCCGAACCAACGGCAGCGGTAGAGGTAGTCGCCCAGCACCGCCTCCACCTGCTTTTGGCTTTCCCCCTGGAAGAGGCTTTCCCAACTGCCGTTTTGAACCAGCAGGGTGGGCAGGCGATCCAACTCTTCTGGCTTGCTGTGGCTGGGGTGGATCCGCTCCGTTTGTCGCTGCGGCTCGAGGGAAAACCAGTAGAAGGAGTGGGGGCCCAGGGTCAGGAAATAGGGCAGTTGGCCGATGGGAGGAAACGGCGTGCGCCCGAAGATCTCCACCGGGATCAGCCCCTCCCAGTGGGCCAAGTCCAGCTCCACAAACTGCGCGTAGCGGGAGAGGTTGGCCACCACCAGGATGCGCTCGTCGCCGTAGGCCCGCATAAAGGCCAGCACCTTGCGGTTTTCCGGGTGCAGCAGCTCAAAAGAGCCCCGGCCAAAGGCTTGGAAGCGCTTGCGCACCGCGATCATCCGTTTCATCGTCCACCACAGGGAATAGGGGTTGTTCCGCTGCGCTTCCACGTTGACGGTTTCGTAGTGGTACTCGGCGTCGATGACGATGGGCAGGTAGAGCTTCTGCGGGTTAGCCCGAGAGAAGCCGGCGTTGCGGTCGGCGCTCCACTGCATCGGCGTGCGCACGCTGTTGCGATCCCCTAAGTAGATGTTGTCCCCCATGCCGATCTCGTCGCCGTAGTAGATGACCGGCGTGCCGGGCAGAGAAAACAGCAGGCTGTTCATCAGCTCGATGCGGCGGCGGCTGTTGCCCAGCAGGGGCGCCAAGCGGCGGCGGATGCCCAGATTGACCCGCGCGTTGGGATCCTTGGCGTACACCTGGTACATGTAGTCGCGCTCCTCGTCAGTGACCATCTCCAGGGTGAGCTCGTCGTGGTTGCGCAGGAAGATGGCCCACTGGCAGGTTTCGGGAATGGGGGGAGTCTGCTGCAGGATGTCGATGATGGGGAAGCGATCCTCCATCTGGATGGCCATGAACAGCCGCGGCATCAGGGGGAAGTGAAAGTCCATGTGGCACTCGTCCCCGTCGCCGAAGTAGGCCACAGCATCTTCCGGCCACTGGTTGGCTTCTGCCAGCAGCATGCGGTTGGGATATCTTTCGTCAATGTATTTGCGTAGGGCCTTGAGGAAGGCGTGGGTTTCCGGCAGGTTCTCGCAGTTGGTTCCCTCCCGCTCGTATAGGTAGGGCACGGCGTCCAGCCGCAGGCCGTCCACCCCCATGCTCAACCAAAAGTCCACCACCTCGAAGATGGCCTTCTGCACGGCGGGGTTGTCGTAGTTGAGATCCGGCTGGTGGGAGTAGAAGCGATGCCAGTAGTAGGCCTTGGCCACCGGATCCCAGGCCCAGTTGGAGGTTTCAAAGTCTTGAAAGATGATGCGGGCCTCTTTGTACTTTTCCGGGGTGTCGCTCCAGACGTAGAAGTCCCGCTCAGGGGTGCCGGGGGCGGCGCGCCGAGCCCGCTGAAACCAGGGATGCTGATCGGAGGTGTGGTTGAGGATCAGCTCGATGATGACGCGGATCCCGCGTTGGTGGGCGGCATCTAGAAAGATTTTAAAGTCCTCTAGGGTGCCCAGCGCGGGGTTAACGTTGGTAAAATCAGAAACATCATAGCCATCATCCCGCAGCGGGGAAGGGAAAAAGGGCAGCAGCCAGATGGCCGTGATGCCCAGATCCTGCAAATAGTCCAGCTTTTCGGTCAAACCCTGGAAGTCGCCCACGCCATCGCCATCACTGTCGAAAAAGGCGCGCACCGGTAGCTCGTAGATGATCGCGTCTTTGTACCAGAGGGGGTTGTAGGTTAAGGGAGAGACGAGGCTGCGCAGAGGGGCTTGGCTCATCATATCGGCAACAGAGACAGGATTTGGACACCTTGGCAACCCTAACCGTTGAACAGGGATCCCCTCAATAGGCTGCAGCCTTTTCTGGGGTGCCAGGGATCCCGGTAGGCGATGCGGTTTTGGGTCTGACAGGGTGATTTTAACCCCTCACCGCCAGCCCCTCTCCCAGGGGGAGCCCTCACCCCCAGCCCCTCTCCCTGAGGGAGAGGGGAGGTAGGGAGGAAGGGTTTTGCAGCACTGGCACCAATTAGGCGATGCCGGTTCGCTTCTGGGCTTCCTTACGGGAGACGGCTACATGGCGCAGGCCGGCGCGGATCAGCTCCTGCTCGATCAAGGCGAAGAAGCGCTGCCGATCCCCGCTGCGCACCACGGCCAGATGGTGGGCTTCCGCCAGGGCGATGGGGTAGCCAAAGCCCTTTTGCACCTGGCTTAGCACTCCGGCCAGGGCCCGCTGCAGCAACTCGGCGTCTTGAGCCACCCAGGCGGGAAACTCTAGCCGGGCGATCTCCGGCAGGGATCCCTCCCCAGGGTTTGCGCCGACATTCAAGTAACAGCAGTGGATGTGGTGTTCCCCAAAAGTCTCCAAGACGCTGGCGCCACTGCGCCAGAGGGGGCTGCGCTCTCCCGGCTGCAGCAGGGATCCCCAAAAAACGCGATCTGCTAGGGGGGCAAAGGGCTGGCAGGGGGGAGTTTTCTCGCCGGCGCAGTAGCGATAGCAGTCGCAGCCCAGGTAGGGACACAACCCCAGGCGCAGATAGTTGAGGGTTTCGCTGCTGCGGGAAGCGCTGATGTAGCCCACCAGGGGGATGCGAGCTGCCCGCAACTGCTCCAGAGTTGCCAGGATGGGATCCAGCCAGGGACGCTGGGCTGGCTTGGGCAGCGGCTCCAGCCCCCAGGGGATGAGGGATCCATCCAGCAGCGCTAGCACGGGGCGACTCCTAGGCAGCGGCAGGGCCAATTGGGCCAGCTCCTCCAGCTCTGCCTGAGCCCGCCGCAAAGCCAGCACCGCTTCGGCATCCAACGCAATCTCCCCCCCCTCCCCGCGATCTTCTTCCCCAAGGCCTACGGCCTGCCTACGCGATCGGCTGGGTCGGTGGCGAAGAGGGTGGAGGGCTGTTCCTGGAAGAGAGTTGGATCGCTCAGGTTGAGCAAAGGGCTCCTGCCCGTAGATCAGCAGGGGCTGGCTGTCCAGCAGCGGCCACTCTTGCGTGCCGTAGTGGAGAGCCACCCGCCCGATGTTGATGAGCGAGCAGTAGGCAATCTCGTGGTGGCTGGGCAGGATCTGGGAGCCGTCGGTGGCCACCACCGTGTGCGGCCCCTGCAAGGGCTCGACTTTGGGCAGGGATCCCCAGGTTTCCGGCGGCTCGGCGGGGCTGGCGCAGGTAAAGGCGAGATGGGAGCTCCACTCCGCCCAGCGCGACTGCCAGGTTTGGGGTTCTCGCTGCAGGCGGGCAAACTCCTGCAAGGCCAGGCGCAGACGCTCTTGGTTGGCCTTCGACTCCTGCTGCAGGTGGCGGGCAAAGGCGGGAATCTGCCCGCTCAGCTTAACCAGATCCAGCATAGGCGGCTGGCTCAGCCCTGCCGGCGGCCAGGGGCTCCACTTCGGAGGGATCCCTCTTGCCCTCGCTCGCGGGGTATGTGGTGGCAGCGGTAGCTGCGCCCAGCTCCTCTAGCGGAAACTCCCCGTAGACTTCGCTGCTGTTGTTGGGGCTCTCTTGCAGGCGAACCCGATGCAGTTGCACCCCCAGCTCGCGCAGGGGCAAAGTCAGCAGCCGCTGGACGTAGAGGGCGATGTTTTCGGCGGTGGGCACCACCTGGGCAAAGTAGGGGACGTCTTTGTTCAAGAAAGTGTGATCCAGGGGCTTCACCACCTGCTCCTCAATCACCCGCTGCAGAGCTGCCAAATCCACGATCATCCCTGTGCGCGGGTCGATGGATCCCTTGACGGTAATCTCCAGGCCGTAGTTGTGGCCGTGGCCGTGGGGGCGAGCGCAGAGGCCGTAGATGGCAGTGTTCTCTTCCAGGCTGAGGTGATCGAGGGCCAAGCGGTGGGCGGCGCTAAAGTGGGTGGCAACGGTCAAATAGGCTTGCATGGCTTCTCCTCGGTATTCGGCCCAAAGCTGGGGATCTTCGTAGAGGCGCACACTGCTGAGCGGCAGCGCGTCGGCTAGGCGCTGCCAGATGGTGTAGGCAATGAACTCGGTGGTGGGCAGGGTTTGGGCAAACTCTGGCCAGACTTGGTTGAGGTAGGCGAAGTTCAGTTCTTGAATCACCCGCTCCCGAATTACCTGCTTGACCTGGGAGAGGTTGAGCACCATGCCGTACTCATCCACCTCCCCCGTCAAGCCCACCTCCAGCCCGTAGTTGTGGCCGTGGCCGGGAAAGCGGGCGTGGGAGCCGAAGCGGGCCAGGTTCTCAGCTTCGGAGAGCTCCGGCAGCCAGTAGCGGTGGCTGGCGGCAAAGTGGGCGCGGCGGTAGATGGTACAGGTTCTGGACATGAGGGCTATGAGAGAAAGGGATCCCTCCTTCAGCATAAACTCCAAACCAGCACTGCCCCTGCGGCGAGGGATCCCTGCGCCTGGCTCGGCGCGCCTTCCTCCTGAAGCCCTTGGGGATGGATGGCCAAAATCTCGCCCTAGGGGGCCAAGAGTGTGTCAACCTGGTAAAGGTAAGAAAGTCTTTGGGCCCGAGGGAGCGGCTGTGGTCTATCGGGTTGGGCTATTGGGGCTGGGTACGGTCGGCACGGGCGTGGTCGAGATTCTACAGCGCCCTCCTCACCCCCTCTTGCAGGCAGTTGAGATTGCGGCGGTGGGGGTGCGCTCCCTGGACAAGCCGCGGCAGGTGGCGATCCCGCCCGAGCGCCTGACCACGAACCTAGAGGGGATTGTGTCGGATCCCGAAATTGACGCGGTGATTGAGCTCATGGGCGGCTTGGAGCCGGCCCGCAGCCTGATCCTAAAGGCCATCGACCACGGCAAGCCGGTGATCACAGCCAACAAGGCGGTCATTGCCCGCTATGGCGAGGAGATTTTCCAGGCTGCCGCCCAGGCCAGGGTGGCGGTGTTGCTGGAGGCAGCGGTGGGGGGTGGGATCCCCATCATCCAGGCTTTGCAACAGTCGCTGCGGGCTAGCCACATCCAGGCGGTCTGGGGCATCGTCAACGGCACCACCAATTTCATCCTCAGCCAGATGACCCAGGAGGGCAGCTCCTTTGCCGAAGCGCTGGCCCAGGCCCAGGCCCGCGGCTACGCCGAGGCGGATCCCAGCGCCGATGTGGAAGGATGGGATGCGGCGGACAAGATCGCCATTCTGGCCAGCCTGGCTTTTGGGGTGTCGGTACCGCGACAGGCCATCCCCTGCGAAGGGATCGGCAGCATCAGCTCCACCGACATCCGCTACGCCCGCGAGTGGGGCTATACTTTTAAGCTTTTGGCCATCGCCCAAAGGGCCGAGGGGCAGGGAGGTGAACCAACCCTGGATATTCGCGTCCACCCCGCCCTGCTGCCGGTTACCCACCCGCTGGCCAACATCCACGGGGTGGACAACGCCGTCTGGGTGCAAGGGGATCCCTTGGGGCAAGTGGTGCTCTCAGGGCCAGGGGCGGGCCGGGGGCCAACCGCCAGCGCGGTGGTCGGGGATCTGCTTATCCTACTTGCCCACCTGCAGACGGGGGCTCAGTTGCCCAATCCCCTGTGGGGCTTTGCCGCCTCCCCTCCTGTTGCCTCCTTGCTGCCGCTGGCAGAGGCGCAGTCGGAGTTTTACGTGCGAGTGCTGGCCCAGGATCGGCCGGGGGTGATGGGGGCCATCGGCACCTGCTTTGGCCGGCACGGGGTGAGCCTGGAGAGCATCACCCAAAAGGAGTGCCACCAGGAGTTGGCGGAGATTGTGATCCTCACCCACAGCGTGCGCGAGGCCGACTGCCGCCAGGCGCTGGCCGAGATCCAGCAGCTTCCCCAGGTGGCCGAGATCCCCAGCCTATTTCGCGTACTGCGCTAACGAAGATTGGCCCCCCGGACGTGATGGAGGAAAAACACCTTGGAAGCGGCAGTGAATCCTGCAACCCCTGAACCCCTTAACGCGGAGGTGGTGGTCATTGGGGCGGGCATCAGCGGCCTGACGCTGGCCTGGCGCCTGCAGCAGGGTTTATCGGCTAGGGGGGGATCCCCTCAAGCGGTGCTCCTGGCGGAGGCCAGCTCCCGCGTCGGCGGCTGCATTTCCACCCAGTCCAAAGACGGCTACCGCTGGGAGGAAGGCCCCAATAGCTTTACCCCCACCCCTGCCCTGCTCAACCTCATTGCTGAGGTGGGCCTGACCGACCAACTGGTGCTGGCCGATGCCAAGCTGCCCCGCTACATCTACTGGGAAGGAGCGCTGTTGCCGGTGCCTCTGAGCCCCGCGGCAGCCCTGGGATCACGGCTGCTCAGCGTGGGCGGCAAGCTGCGGGCTCTGCAGGGCCTGCTGGGGTTTGTCCCGCCGCCGCCAGGACGCGAGGAAACGGTGCGGCAGTTTTTCCGGCGACAACTGGGATCCGAAGTGGCCGAGCGCCTGGTGGAGCCCTTCACCTCAGGAGTCTATGCCGGCGACCCAGATCAACTCAGCGCCGTGGCGGCTTTCCCTCGCGTGGCGGGCCTGGAGGAGCGCTATGGCAGCCTCTTTGCCGGCGCCCTGCAGGCTCTGCGCCAAAGACCCCAGCCTTCTCCTGCGGCCATCCAACCCCCGCCCAAACGGGGCCAACTGGGCAATCTGAGGCAGGGGCTGCAGCAGTTGCCAGAGGCCCTAGCCCAAAAGCTGGGCGACAGCCTGCGGCTGGGCTGGCGAGCGCTGCAGCTGAAGCGGGCGGGAGAGCTCTATTGGGTGGGCTTTGAGACGCCAGAGGGATCCCGCTGGGTGGCTGCTCGCCAGGTGGTGCTGGCCCTCCCCGCCTACGAGGCTGCCGCGCTGCTACAGGAGCTCAACCCCCCGGCCAGCCAGCTCTTGGCCGAGATCCTCTATCCGCCGGTGGCGGTGGTGGCTCTGGCCTATCCCCAAGAGGCCCTGCCCCAGCCGCTGCGGGGCTTTGGCCACCTCATCCCCCGTTCCCAGGGCCTGCGCACCCTGGGCACGATCTGGGCCTCCTGCCTTTTTCCAGAGCGGGCTCCCCAGGGCTACCACAGCTTCCTCAGCTTCCTGGGCGGCGCCACCGATGCGGCCTTGGCCCGCCAGCAAGGGATCCCACCCATCCCTGCGCTGTCTCCTGAGGAGCGAGCGCAAATTGCCCACGCCGAGCTTAGCCAGGTTCTGCTCACCCGCCGCGCCGAGCCCGTCTACCTGGGCGAACGTCTCTGGCCCCGCGCCATCCCCCAGTACACCCTTGGCCACCGGCAACGCATAGCCCAGGTGCAGGCCCACCTGGCCTCCCAGACGCCGGGGATCTGGGTGTGTGCCAACTACCTGGATGGCGTGGCCCTGGGCGATTGCGTGCGGCGGGCCGAGGCGCTGGCGCAGCAGCTGTTGTCCCAGGTCTAGTCCTCCCAAGTGGCCAATGGGTCGCCCCTACACGGCGCTGCTTTTGGTTCCCACGGGCATTGGGGCCCGCGTGGGTGGCTTTGCCGGCGATGCCCTGCCGGTGGCCCGCGCTTTGGCGGCTGCTGTCGACTGCCTCGTCACCCATCCCAATGTGCTTAACGGCGCCACCCTGTTTTGGCCCCTGAAGAACGTCCTCTACGTGGAAGGGTACGGCCTGGATCGCTTCTGCGCCGGGGAGTGGTTCCTCAGGCCGGTGCGGCAAAACCGCGTCGGGGTGGTGCTGGATGCCGGGATCCCAGAAGACTTGCGCCAACGCCACCTGCAGGTTTTGCAGGCCGCCCAGGCCACCCTGGGGCTGGACATTGGCCCCTGGCGCTTGACCCCTCGACCCTTAGGCGTTTCCGTCAGCTTTTCCCCTGCCGGGGCCAGCCAGGGATCCCTGGCCCAGCCGGATGCGCTTTTGGAAACTGCCCAAGAGCTCGTCCGCTTGGGAGCCGAGGCCCTTGCCGTGGTGGCCCGCTTCCCCGACGATCTGGACTTCAGCCGGTACGAGCAGGGGCAGGGGGTCGATCCCCTGGCTGGGGCCGAGGCCATCCTCAGCCACCTGGTGGTGCGAGAGCTGGGGATCCCCTGTGCCCACGCCCCCGCCTTCTACCCCGATCCCGCCCCTAAGCCGGTCCACCCCCGCGCCGCCGCCGAAGAGGTGGGGTTTACCTTCCTGCCCTCGGTTTTGGCGGGGCTGAGCTATGCCCCCCAGTTTGTCAAGAGGGGGGATCCTCCCCAGCCGGGCGACCTGACCGCGGAGCAGGTGGACAGCGTCATTGCCCCGGCCACTGCCTTTGGCGGCCCCGGCCTGCTCTACCTAGCTAGCCGCCCCCGCCCGCCCCTGTTTATCGCCGTCGAAGAGAACGCCACGGTGATGCAGGTCCACCCTCGCCAGTTGGGGATCCCCCATGTGGCCGTTAGCTCCTACCTAGAGGCCATTGGCGTGGTGGTGGCCCACCGGGCTGGGGTGGCCCTGTCTTCCCTGCAACTGCCCGGCTAGGCCAGGTTCTGGCCCAGAAACGGCAACAGGCCAATGAGCAGCAGGCCCAGCGTGGCCAGCGACCCGACCAAGAAGGAGAGGGAGCGCCCGATAGGAATGTCGCCAATGTAGAAGAAGTTGTAGAGCAGCCGCGCCAGCAAGAAAACGCCGCAGAGCAGGGCCACCCCTTCGTCGCCGCTGAGCCCAAACAGCCAGGGATCCGGGTGGGGGCCGGTGACGTAGGCTATCAGGGCTGACGGCGCAAAGGTGCCCAGGGCCTCAAAGCCGTTGGCATGGGCCCAGGTGGCCCGCTGGCCGTAGGGAGGCAGCCGGTCGAACATCGCCCGCGGCGCATGCGGGTCATAACCGACGCGGGCGCGGGCATAGCCCACCACGCCCATGGGCAGGTACACCAACAGGATGGCCGCTGCGATGGAGAACAGGGGAATGGCTTGCAGGGGGAGGTTGAACAACATAGGCAAAAGCAGCAGAAGGAAGGGGCTGCACTAGCCCCTTTTCCAGACTAGCGGCTCTCCCAGGCCCTAGGTTGAGACTTCTGGCACCGGCAAGGCAGGGTCCTCAGGAGTCAGCAAGTAGGCGCCAACGGCCTGCAAGCTGGGCGGGTGCAGAAAAGGGACGGTGACAATGGCCTGCTGGGAGAATCGCTGGGGCAACTGGGCCAAGATGGCCTGGTGGCGGCGCCGCAGCGCTGCACCAAAGGGGGTGGCCTCCTCCAGCCAAACCCGATTGAGAACGGCGTAGGGATGAGGGATCCCCAGGGCATCCAGTTCCGCCAGAAGGCGCTCGGTTTCCGCCAGAACCGCCTGCTCCGGGTTGAAGACGGGGATAAAGCTAGCAAACTGGGGATCCCGCAGCCGCTGCCGGAGCTGCCGCACCTGGCCTAAGAGATCCCGCAGCCGCTGCGCCCATTCTGGCCGGCCCACCACGTCGCGGTACTTTAGCCACAGCTTCAGGGCCAGGCTGACCCAACCTTCCAGGGCCTGCGGCATCTGCAAAAAGCGCAGGAGATGGCCGGTGGGGGCTGTATCCACCACCACCAGGTTGAACTGGCCGCTGGCCTCCTGCTCCAGCACCGTCAGCAGGGCCATCACCTCGTCCAGGCCCGGTGGAGCCATCTGCAAAAGCTGCCGCCAGGCCTGCGGGTCGTACTGAACCTCCACCCCCGCCGTCCCTTCGCCGGCCAAGATGGCCGCCACCTCTTCCAGGTACTCCTGCCGGAAGCGCTCCAGCACTGCCGCCGCCTCGATCTCCTGCCCCAGCAAATTGGGCAGCAGCGGCAGCGGATCTTGCCCCAATTTCACCCCGAACAGATCCCCCAGCGAGTGGGCCGGGTCGATGGAGACCAGCAAGAGCTGCCGGTCGGGATGGCGTTGGGCCAAGTTCCAGGCCAGCGCCCCGGCCACCGTGGTCTTGCCTACCCCGCCTTTGCCTCCCACCAGCAGCAGGCGGATCCCTTGGGCCAAAAAATCTGGCAGGGCCACCCTTGGGGGGGAGGGGATCCCGCCGACAGGCTCCCCTGGGCTAGCGGGAATCTCTTCCAACTGCAGCAGCACCTCTGGCAAGGGACGAAGCTGCTGCACCAGCTTGTCCAGGGCCGCCGGCCCAATGGGCTCCTCCAGTTGATAGGGACAAACCCAGATGGGATAGCCAGGCAGCTCCTCTTGGAGCGCTTTTAGCCAGCGCCGCTGTTCCTGCTGGCGGGCCAGGTAGAGGGGGGACGGCGGGATCCCAGACGACGCTCTCCCGCTGGCTCCCAACAACACCTGGTTGACCAACAGGCCGCCAATGGGCACCCGGCGGCTTTGCAGTTGTTGACAAAAGCGGCGCGTCTCCGCCACGCTCAACGGCTCCGGGATCAGCACCAGCCAGGCGGCAGTGCTCTCCGGGTCGGTGAGGCGGGCTTTGCCCCCCTCCAGCTCGCTCTGCAAGCGGGCCAGGAAGGCGTCGGCTTCATCCGGTCGATAGGCGCCCGTGAGGGATTGGACAACCTCGCGGTGCTTGGCCTGGAAGGTGGCAAACACCGCCAGCAAATTGTCGAGAAAGTCGGGCAGTTCCAACAGCCGCAGGGTGTGGCCGGTGGGGGCGGTATCCAGGATAACTGTATCCACCTCTTGGCCCGCCAGCAGCCGGTTGACCTCTAAGATGGCCATCAGCTCGTCCACCCCCGGCCAGTCCAGATCCCAAAGGGGCAGGAGATCTTCCTTGGCCAGCCAACTGCCCCGCTCGGCAATCAGCTCCAGAGCCGGGCCGTAGGTCTGCTTGAAATCCTGCAGCAACACCTCGGCCTGGAGAGCCCGCACCTGCAAGTTGGGCCAATCCGGCAGGGGCTGGGGAACGTCGGCCACCGGGATCCCCAGCACATCCCCCAGGGAGTGGGCCGGATCGGTGGACAGGAGCAGCAGACGGCGCTCTGGTTGCGCCTGGGCCAGGTGACGGGCCAGGGCACAGGTGAGGGTGGTTTTGCCTACGCCCCCCTTGCCGCTAAACAGCAGCAGACGCTGGCAAGGAGAAAGGAGAGACAGGCGGAAAGCGCTCCCGCCACAATCGAGTTGAGCAGGCTGCAAAGGGATCCCTTCTGGCACAGGTCACCCCCATTGTGGCCTGGATCTCCCTTAGGGATGCTCCAGATCAGCGAAGTTTCCCCTCTCCCACCACAACCGGCGTCCTCTGTCCCACGCCAGCAGCGCGTGGATCCCAAGCCAAAATCCCGTCCACAGCCAGTTGTCCAGCCAGATCTTGGCCAAGATGGGCAGGGTCAAGCCCTCCGTTCCGCCCAGAACCAGGCCGGCTGCCAAGATCAGCCCTTCAAAAGCAAGGAACCCTAGGATCAGCATGGCTGGGATCCAAAGATAGTTCAGCAGCAATTGCCTTGGCCTAATAGGTTTGGACTGAGAAAACAGAGGTCGGTAGCCGGCAGCAAAAGCGACCCCCACCGTGCCGATCCCCAAGACCAACCCCCAAGCAAAAGAATCAGGTGTACGGGGATAGTTGTGCCAGGTGTAGCCAAAGATTTGGTTGGCCAGCCAAATCATCGAAGCGCTAATAATTGCCCTTTGGCGAGTTAACGTGGTGCCCGCGATGATGCCAACAGTTACAAAAGGAAGCGTGCAGGTATAGGCAATGTTGCTCAGGCAGCCGATGGTGGTAAATAGGCTGGGCCAAAATCGACCTTGGGCTAGATCTCGGCTGGCTTGGATCCAAATTACTTCTGGGATCCCGCGGCGAGGCTTGGGGATGGACTGGACAAGAGCTTGTAGGCTAACCATAGGCTAATCTCCAGGAAAAAGGTGAGCTTTCAAGGGGCAGTTCTTTAGCAGATGCTCCTGGACAATTTGCCGCGCTACTTGGGGGGTAACCCGCTTGTACCAGGTGCGATCTCCGGAGTAAAAAACCACCGGCCCTTGTTGACAGACTTCTAGGCATCCGGAAGTAATGACCTGAATATCCAAATTGGCTTCCCGCAGGGCCGATTGCAGAGCTTCCACAACGGGCTGATAGTGGCGAGAAGGATAGCAGCGGCTGGAACGGCAAACCGCCAAATAGGGCCGCTTGAGGGGGTTATCTTCATACGGGATCCGCTCTTTTCCCTCGACGTAAATGGCCCGCAGGCGTTCATAAAGGGAGAGCTTCTGATAGTCGGCTTTGCCTTCGGGCAGGTAGTCTTCTCCTGGCCCCAAAAAGGGACTGGGCAAAAAGATCTGCAGCAGCGATTCCTCTGCTCCGTTCCAAAATTGGATCCCCCATTGGCGAGGCTGGCCCTGCGGATTGAGGCGGCGATAGAGGGCGGCGCGGCCGACCAATCTTTTGCGGCGCAGCTCAGGTGGAGTTCTGCTGTAGGGGCCGCCCTGGTGCTCTTCTAGACACAGGTGCAAATGCCAAGTTTCGGTGGCCACGGTCAAATAGCCGTCGTAGAGCACACAGAGAGCAGGGGGATCCTTGAAGGCCGCCTCCAGCACTCCTCCCTCCACCACCTGGCCCACTTGGATCTCGGCCCAGCGCTCCTGAAAGAGCTCATAGAGCAATGGCCCAAGACAGTCGATGTGAGCCGGGATCCCTTCGTAAACGGTTGTCCAGCCGGTGGGGAAAACCTCTTGCCAAGTCTGGTTTAAGGGCGTGATCCAGGGACTGAAAGCGGCCATAGGTTGCTCCTATTGGATTGGCGGAATGCGGGCAATCACCCCCTTTTTGATGGGGCGCTCTGCCCAGGGCAGGATCCCATCGGGCTTTGTCAAATACAGCTCCGCCGTTTGTAAGATTGGCTCTACATCTTTTGGATCGAGATCGCCAAAGACATAGGTCATCTTCCCCGGGGCTGCTAGGGCAATCACGCAGGCATGGCTGCAGCCGCTCATACAGGCAACTGGCTTCAGGTGCAATTGGGAATTGAGCACTTGCGATTGCAAGGCGGCCAGGAGCATTTCTCCTTTGCTAGTCCCTTCTTTTTGGCCGTTCACCCAGCGAGATCCGCAGGTGGTGCAGATCCAGAGGTAATGTTCGGCCTCAGCTTGAGCCGAAGTTGTCGATGGAGAAAAGTTAGGAGATAGAGAGTTGGTTGAGATCGCCATAAGTTGCATCCAAACTAAACCGTAAAGCAGACAATCAACTTGGAAAGTTCTCGCTAAAAGTGGTCAGCCGGAGAGTTAAAAACAGCCTGGGATATCGCTAAAATTGCCCCCGCAAGTTCACCCTCAGCGTGCGGCCAACTCCGGGATAGCCGGGGAAAACTTCATACTGCTCATCCAGCAGGTTGTCGATCCCCAACTCTAGGCTCAGGGCCTCAGCCAACGGGATCCCGCCGCGCAGAGCCACGGTGGTGTAGCCTGGCAGGGATTCCGTATTGGCATTGTTGGTAAAAAAGCTCCCAATGTGATGGACCAAAATCGAGCCGTACCAGCCCTGCTCGTGGCGGTAGCTTAGGCCTAGATTGAAGCTATCGGCTCCTACAAAGGCTAGCTCTTTGCCAACTGTGGCCGGGTTAAGGGCAGCGCGGATGATGGGATCATTGAGGGTATAGTTGGCAAAAAGCGTCCAGTTTTCCCCCAAACGCAAATCTAAAGCCGCTTCCAGGCCGGTATATTCGACCAGCCCGATATTTTCATAGGTTCCCCGGCGCGGCCCAAGGCTGACAAAGGTGATGCCATCGCGGATGCGGTTGTGGGCAAAAGTTAAGCGCAGCAGGCCAAAATCTCCCAAGGTTTGATCCAGGCCGATGTCCAAGCTCTCCCCTCGCTCTGGGCGGAGATTGGGGTTGCCATCCACTTCAAAAAAGCCGCGCAGCCGAAAGAACAATTCCGAGATCAAGGGGGTGCGAAAGCTGCCGGCGTAGCTGGCCCTCAAGGTAGTTCCCTCGGCAACTGCCCACCGGATCCCCACAGCCGGCGAGGTGGCCGAGCCGTTGGCCAAACTGCTGAAGTCCTGACGGATGCCCAGGTCGAGGTGGAACTGGGGATCCGGGCTGTAGTCCAGGCGGGCAAACAGGGCCCCCTGGTTAACCGTATCGTCGTAGTTGATATTGGCAGAACCCCTGGCAAAAGAAAAAGTCGTATTGCGGGCTGAGATAGAGCGATAATCTGCCCCCAAAACTCCCTCTAGGTTTTCGCCGGCCTGCCAAGCATATTGAAGCTGGGATCCCCAGCCATTGCGCAAGATGACGTCGCGGGATCCCTGGCTTTGCGGAGCGCTGAAGCGGTAGTTGAGATCGTCCAAAAAGACTCTTGCCTGCAGGGATCCTGTTTCCTGAGTCCACAGCCAACTGAGATCCAGCAGCAGATCGTTGGTGTTTTGCTCTGCGTCGGGAGAGGGAAACTCTACACTGCCGGGCACGCGAAAGGCTTTGTTGAGGTAGAGGGCGTTGGCTGTTAGGACTTGATCTTCGGCCAGTTGCCAGGTGAGCTTGGCCTGCAAGTTGTGGTACTCCACCGCCGAGTTTTCCCGCCTGCCTGACTTGCCCAGCCGCTCAATGGCAAAGGGAAAGTCGTTGTTACTTTGCAGACGGCGATAGCTGAGCACCCAGCCCAGATCCTGGGCTTGGCCGCGACTTTGGATCCCTTGCTCATTGAGACCGTAGCTGCCGACCGCCGCTTCCAGCACCGTCTCCGTTTCTGGCTGCGGCTCCACCGTGACGATGTTGATCACGCCGCCAACGGCGTCTGAGCCGTACAGGGTAGAGCCGCCGCCGGGGGAGACTTCAATTCGCTCGACGACATCGGTGGTGATTTGGGAGAGGTCAAACCCCCCGAAAAAACCCAGATCGTTGAGAGGGCGGCCATCCAAGAGCACCAATACCTGCGCCGTTCGCGCCCCTCGCATGAATTGAGAGCTAAGAGCTCCCAACTGAGTTCCCGCTGTGCCATTGCTGAGGATCCCGGGCAAGTAGCGCAGGGCTTCCTGCACCGTCCTTGCCCCTTGCTGGCGCATCTGCTGGCGGGTGATGACGTAGACTGGGCGGGAAGACTCTCGCAGCAGGCCGGGACGGCGAAACGGGGTGGTGACGGGTTGATTCAAAATCTCGGCGCTGAGGCCGGTATCCAAGATTGCCTGCCCCCAGGCCGGGATCCCCAAACTCAAGATCCCCAGCCCAAGGCTGAGACATACAGTTACTTTCATCCGGTTGCTCCTGCTTCCGTGCGACGCGGAAGGGCTAAGCTTTGAGCCAAAGCCGCAGGCGGGCATCCTGACTGAGGGCCTCAGCCCATCACAGTTGCGGCACAGCGCCGGATTTGCACCGGACTTTCCCCATTGCTTGCCCTGGCTGATCCCCAGGACAACCTGACGGCACGGCTTTCCTCCCCATTGCTCTGGAAAAAGCCGTGCTAGGCATCATACATTCCCTGCTGGGGAGTTCCTATCCTGCCGGGGGGGATCCCTGGGCAGTGAGGTCAACGGAAGATCATCTCCGCCACCGCGTCAAAGCCGGCGTCCAACAGCCGATCCAAGACTGACTGGGCCTGGCTGCGGCTGTCGTAGAGGCCGGCCTGCAGCACCCTCCTGCCGTTGAACACGGTCTCCACCGCTTCGGGGACGAGCTGCCGCAGCCGCTGCAAATCGTCGCTGCCCTTGGGGGTCACCAGCACACGAAAGCGGGTGGCCGACTCTGCTGGGGCTACCGCCGGTTCTGGAGCCGCGGCAACGGGAACAGGGGGGGTTGTTGGGCTGCTGCCCGCTTGTCGGCGAGCCGGGGGTGGCAGGAGGGTAGTAATATCCGTGAGAGGAGCCACAGATTGCTGGCGGACGGGAGTGGCAGGAGCAGGCTCAACCGGTTGGGCAGGCGTGGTGGAGCCATCGGGGGTGAAGGGGACGGCAACAAACTCCTGGGGTTGAGCGCCTGCCGGCTGAGGGGGGGCACTGGGCAAAATGCGCCCTCCCGATCCCGCTGCAGGAGGGGGAACGGGGGCAGTCGATTGGGGCACCGTCACCACCGGCAAGGTGGGAGAGGCCGCCGCCGGCTGGGGATCCCTGCTGGGAGCCGGAGGCTCGGCCTGCGGAGGTGTGGGCAGCGTCAAGCCGCCTGCCGCAATGGGTGGCGGGGCGTTGCTGGGCAGCGCAGCCACCGTGGTCTGGCCGGCCAGATCCAGCTCCCCTTTGGTTTTGCCGGCCAGTTGGTTGCCATTGGCGTTGAGGCGCAGGCCGCGGGTGGCGTTGTGGATGTCGTACTGGCCGTTCCCCTCAAAGATGTTGTTGCCGGGATCCGAAGCCGTGCCCAAATCTGGCTGGGCGGTGGTGATAGCTGTCAGGCCAGTCTCCAGGTTGCGGGCAATGAGATTGTTGCGCAGGATGGGACGGGCGCTGCCGCCGACCACAATGCCGGTGCGGTTTTGCAGGATGCGGTTGTTGCGCACAATCGGCGCCGAGCGCTGGTCGATGGTGAGGCCAAAGCCGGTCTCTTGGAAGAGGTTGTTGACAATGGTGGGCTGGGAGGTGCCCAAGACGGAGATGCCGTTGGCCCCGTTTTTGTAGAAGCGGTTGCCTTCTATCCAGGGGTTGGAGGCGCCGGCGATGAAAATGCCGTCGTGGATGCTGCCCACAAAGCTGTTGTTGAGAATGCGCGGGGAAGCCGATTCTACCCAGAGGGCGTAGCCGCGCCGACCCTGGTTGCGCAGGGTAACCCCCCGCACCTCTGAGCCGGTCTCTGCCAGCAGGGCAACGTTTTGCCGGGCCAAGGTCGGGCTCATGTAGGTGCCGCCGCCATCGATCAGGTAGCCCTCTCCCAAGGTGGACTCGTCCCCGCGCAAGATAAGGCCGGCCTTGAGGCGGATGGGGAAGACTTCGCCGCTTTCTGCGCTGTACACCCCCGGCAGAAGCTGGATGATGCTGCCGGCTGGCGCCCGGCTGATGGCATGGGTGATGGTCTTGAAGGGGTTGTTGCGGGATCCATCCCCTTGGGTATCGCTGCCATTGGCGGCATCCACAAAAATGGCGGGGCGGTCGTCCGGCAGCGGCGGCGCTTGGGGCAGGGCCTGCTTCTCCAAAAGGCCGGTGTCCAGGGAAGTTTGCGCCCAACTGGGATCCCTTCCTGCCGCCAGCAGTAAGCTGGTGCTCAACAGCAAAGAGGTGGCCAGTCGCGTCAGCGTCGCGGAGCCGTGACGCTGCAACCGCAAGTCAGGCAGGACTGCTGTAAATTGGTGTTCGCCGGATTTCTGCAGACGGATGAACGATAAGGAAGAGATCATAGGAGTCATCCCCACACCAGGCTGGGCCAGAGAAAGAAGGAGGGTCGAGGCTATCCTACCAAACCTGACAGGCAGGATCCTGCCCTCTTCCCCAACTCCAAATACGGACTGATGCAGGCTTCTTTTTGTAGATCCAACGCTACCCCTAGAGTATACCCTTGCCATGACCGACGAAGCCCTTGCCCGCGAAGGCTCCTCCCAAGAGTTGCCGCTGGCTTCCCTCTCGTCTGGGCGCCCCCTGCTCAACCTGCTGTTGTTGGGGATCCCAGCCCTGCTGCTGCTGCTGGGCCAGTGGGCAGGGCAGCCGGCCCTGGGCTGGGGGGCGGTGCTGGCTTGGCTGGGCCTGGCCGGCTGGTGGGGGCAGCCGCTCTGGGTGCAGATCGGGCGCGACCTCTGGCAGTGGCTGACCACCTGGCCCAGCCTGGGGTGGGCGGCAGCAGCTCTCGGCTTGGCGGTGATGGGAGGATTGGTCTGGAGTGGAGCCTCCTCGGCCCTGGGATCCCTGAGCTGGGAGGCCATCGGGGCTTTGGGCGAGGTGTTCGGGGCTACAGGTCAGATCCTGATCGCCCTCCTGGCCGCCTACATCGCCTGGCGGCAGTACGTCATCTCCCGCGACCTCACCATCCAGCAGAACATCATCACCCAGCAGCAGACCATCGACGCCTACTTCGAGGGCATCTCCAACCTGGTTCTCTCCCCTGACGGGCAGTTGGACGACTGGCCCCTGGAGCGGGCCATTGCGGCCGGGCGCACGGCGGCGCTCCTCAACGGCGTGGATCGCTTTGGCAAAGCCAAGATCCTGCGCTTCCTCTCCACCGCTAACTTGCTTAGCCCCCTGCGCCGCGACGAACACCTGGGCCGGCCCATCCTGGACGGCAAAGGCGGCTACCAGCGGGATCGCCTCAACGGGATCCGGGTGGTGAATCTGGGCACCATGCTGGAAGGGGCCGACCTGCATGGCACCCTGCTGCGGGGGGTGGACTTCAGCGAGGCCAGCCTGGAAAGAGCCAACCTGCGGGATTGCGACCTCAGCCACACCAACCTCTGCGGGGCCAACCTGCGCAATGCCGACCTGCGCGGCGCCGATCTCTACCGCGCCCTCTTGTTTGTGGGATCCCTGCAGACGGCTTCTCCGGCTCAGCCAGGAAAAAAGCCCGATTTTAAAAGCGGGGCCTACGCCGGCGCCATCGTGGCCGGCGCGGACTTTCGCCGGGTGCGTCGCCTTTCCCCCGAACAAAGAGCCTACCTGGCCGCCTGGGGAGCCAAGCTGGATCCTGAGCCCCCGCTTCCCCTCAACTCCTCGGCCAGCCGTTTGGATCCCGGCGGCGAAACCGAGCCCTTACCCCCTCCTGCCGAGCCGCCGGCCTCCCGGAGGCCTTGATCCAGAGCCAATGGCCGGCAAACCTGGGTTCAACGCCAGCGCTGCCATGGTCATGGCAAACAGCCATGAAACAGCTTGTGAGTTGATCCCAGCTCCCCTCTCCCTCTGGGAGAGGGGCTGGGGGTGAGGGCCTGCCGGAGAACCGTTCAAGCTAGCCTGAAATAGCCCCAATCCCTCAATTGTTGGACATGGCCCGCTTGCTCACCAAGTTCTGGCTGCTGGAGCGCTACCTGTTTGGGCAGATGCTCACGCCGGTGCTGGCCGGTATAGCTGGGGGAACCCTGCTGCTTTTGGCAGGCCGGCTCTTTACCTTGGCCGAGCGGCTGGTCGAGGGATCCGTGCCGCCCCTGACGGTGTTGCGCCTTCTCATTTTGGATCTGCCGGAGATGGTGCTGCTGGGCATGCCCATCGCCGCTTTTTTTGCCACCATGCTCACCTTGGGCAAGCTGAGCGGCAACAGCGAGATTACCGCCATGCGGGCAGCCGGGATCCCGTTTACGCGCATTTTTCGTCCCCTGTTGCTGGTGGGGCTGCTCATGAGCCTGAGCGCTTTTTGGATCAGCAACGTGCTCCTGCCGGCCAGCAAACGAGAAATCCGCCAGATCGACCAGCAGGCGCTCCTGGCCCGGGCCACCACCCCGGTGCAATACGACGTCTTTTTCAGAACCGCCCGGGTTGGCGGGACGGAAGACAACCTCTGGTTTTTCATCCGCCAGGTGGATCCGCGGCTGAACACCATGCAGGATGTCACCATCTTGCAGGTGGATCCCTTGCCGGGGGGCAAGTACCAGTTGGCAGAGGTGACCCTGGCGGCCCAGGCGGTGTGGAATGGCCTGGACTGGACCCTCAGCGAAGGGGTGACCCACCGCTACGGCCCTGACGGCCTCAGCCTGGCCGAAGAGCCCTTCGACCGCAAGCCGCTAGAGGTCTCCCAAGATCTGGCCGCCCTGATGCAGCCGCCGGTTCCGCCCAACGAGCTGAGCCTGCCGGAGCTGGCGGAGCGCATCTCCCGCCTGGCCCGCTCCAACCTCAATACCCAGCCCCTGCGCACCGAGTTCCACATGCGCTTTTCCCTGCCCTTGGCCAGCTTTTTTGCCGTCTTGATCTCCCTTCCCCTGGGATCCACCACTGCGCGGCGGGTGGGCCGCTATGGGGGTGTCGTCTTCGGGATCCTGTTGGTGTTTGCCTACTACGTGGTGCTGAGTGTGTCTCGCAGCCTGGGCGAAGCAGGAGCCCTTCCCCCCTGGGCGGCAGCCTGGAGCTTCAACATCCTCTTCGGCGGCCTCGGCCTGCTGCTGTTGGCCCGCTTCCTGCGCTAGGGATCCCTTCTGGGCAGAGCAACCCCCGACCTAACCAGGGATCCACCGGATCCCTATAGTTTCCGTCCCCTTGCGGGGAAAAGGTAGGGATCAACTGCCGATAAATCCGACGCCATGTCCATTTGGATGGCGTCGTTTCCGTCCCCTTGCGGGGAAAAGGTAGGGATCAACTTCTGACCACTTCATCGAGGCCCACCCAGATTGGGTGTTTCCGTCCCCTTGCGGGGAAAAGGTAGGGATCAACATTACTTGAGTTACTGACAGTAGAACACGAGTTGAGAGAGTTTCCGTCCCCTTGCGGGGAAAAGGTAGGGATCAACGCTGCGTTGCGGCGGCAGCTCAAAGAATTTGGGGTGAAGCCCACTGGTTTCCGTCCCCTTGCGGGGAAAAGGTAGGGATCAATCCTACCCCCGGAAAAGGCTGAATCCATAAGGTTTTCAAGGTGCGTTTGCGAGGGAGTACGGAGACTTCCCGAAACAGATATTAACACTGCTTCGCCGGATAAGCGCAAGTCGGGAAATTCGCTGTTTTGAGGGCATTATGTCACGTTTTTGGGTCAATTTGGGCAAGCAGTTCTAGATTCCTCTTAAAGCCTGGTGTTGCCAGGGGAAAGCTAACAACGGCTCGCCCCGACAGATTGCGCACAAAACTTTACAATTCCTGCCGCCCCCCGTCGGCCAGGGATCCCATCCCAGCGCTGGTCTGTCTAGACTGGAAGACAGCCCTATGGGGATCCCTATGCGCATTGGTGTGCCCAAAGAGATCAAGGAGCAGGAGTTTCGCGTTGGCCTGACGCCGGCGGCGGTGCGGGCTCTGACGGAGCAGGGGCACCAGGTGTGGGTGGAAACCCAAGCAGGCCAGGGGGCGGGATTTAGCGACGAGGACTACCAAAAAGCGGGGGCCAAACTGGCCGCCACCCCTGAGGAGATCTACCAGCAGCAGTTGGTGGTGAAGGTCAAGGAGCCCCTGCCGGCTGAGTATTCTCTGCTCCATCCCGACCTTATTCTGTTCACCTATTTGCACTTGGCCGCCAGCCGCGAGCTGACCCAGGCGCTGTTGCAGTCGGGGGCCACCTGCCTTGCCTATGAAACGGTGGAATTGGCAGATGGATCCCTGCCCCTCTTGATGCCCATGAGCATGATTGCCGGGCGGCTGTCGGTGCAATTGGGCGCCCACTACCTGACTCGCCAGCAGGGGGGGCGAGGCGTGCTGCTGGGCGGGATCCCAGGCGTGCCGCCGGGGCGGGTGGTGATCCTGGGCGGGGGAACCGTGGGCACTGAGGCGGCCAAAATGGCCGTAGGCTTGGGGGCACGGGTGCAGATTTTGGACATTAACCTGCAGCGGCTGAACGAGCTGGAGCTGATTTTTGGCTCGCGGGTAGAGCTGCTCTACAGCACGGCCCAAAGCGTGGAAGAGTGTGTTCGCGAGGCCGACCTGCTGGTGGGGGCAGTGCTGGTGCCGGGAAGGCGGGCGCCGGTCTTGGTGGGAGAAGAGTTGGTGGCCCAAATGCGTCCTCGCTCCCTCATTGTGGATGTGGCGGTGGATCAGGGGGGGTGCATCGCCACCACCAAGGCCACCACCCATGCCCAGCCGGTTTACGAAGCCCACGGGGTGTTGCACTACGGCGTTCCCAACATGCCGGGGGCTGTCCCCTGGACTTCGACCCAAGCGCTGGTCAACGCCACTCTCCCCTACATCCTCAAGCTGGCCAACCTTGGCCTGGCCGCTGCTTTGGAACAAGACCCAGCCTTGGCCAAAGGGCTAAACGTCAGGGCAGGCAAGCTCATCCACCCGGCGGTGCGAGCCACCTTTCCAGACCTGGGCTAGCTCAGGCAGGGGTTGGCTCCCTGGGGAGAGATGCTACTGTCGCCAGGACAGGACATAGCGCTCCAGAGCCGCAAAAAAGGTGTAGAGCAAAATGCCCATAATGCCGAGGGCAACCAAACCCGCAAAGGCCAAAGGCACATCAAAAGAAGAACTGGCCGACACGATCAGGTAGCCCAGCCCCTGGTTGGAAGCCACCGTCTCCGAGATCACCGAGCCGACAAAAGCAAAGGAGATGGCCACTTTCAACGAGGCAAACAGGTAGGGCATGCTGTGGGGTAGCCCCACCTTGGTGAAGATCTCCCAAGAGCTGGCCCCCAGCGAGCGCAGCACATCTCGCATCTCGGCTTCCACCGTCTCCAGCCCCACCGCCACATTGACTGCAATGGGGAAAAAGGCCAGCAAAAAGGCCGTGATCACCGCCGGGATCGTGCCCAAGCCAAACCAAATCGCCAGCAGTGGCACCAAAGCCACCTTTGGGATGGTGTTAAACCCCACCAGCAGCGGGTACAAACACAGATGGGCCAGGCGGGAGCTGCCGATGATCGATCCCAGCAATATCCCCCCCACCAAAGCCAGCGCAAAGGCCAGCAGCGTCGAAGTGAGGGTGGTTAGGGAGTGACGCAGAATCACCGGGCTCCACTGGTTCATGGCTGCGAGGATCTGGGTGGGCGCCGGCAGAATGAAGCGAGGAACGTTGAACAGCCCCACCCCCACCTGCCAGAGCACAAGGGTCAAAACGATGGTGACAGCGGGCAAGACCACAGAAGCCGTTTGGGTCTGCAAAAATCGGTCAAATGATTTTTTCATGGGATCCCTCGGCAGAAATGCGCGGTAACCTGTCCAGCAAACCTTTCCAGATTTTTTGGATCAAGGGCTCTTTGGCCTAATATCTGCGCCGAATGTGCTGGCGCACTTCCGAGACCAAGCGGTGAAACTCGTCCGTCAGGCAGATCTCCAGCGGGCGTGGACGGGGCAGATCCACTTTGAGGGAAAAGATGATCTCGCTCGGTCGTGGCCCCATCACATAAATGGTATCGGAGAGGAAAACCGCCTCCCGCAAATCGTGAGTGATCAAAATGGCGGTGCAGCCGGTGCGCAGCCACAGCCGCTGCAACATTTCCCACATATCCTCGCGGGTAAAGGCATCCAAAGCGGCAAAAGGTTCGTCCAACAACAACAGCTCCGGCTGATGGATCAAAGCGCGGCACAGGGAAGCCCGCTGCCGCATTCCCCCAGAAAGCTGCCAAGGATAGGCTTTCTGAAAACCCTCCAAGCCCACGGTGGCCAGCAGCTCCAGCGCCGACTTCTCGTGCTGGGCCAGGTTTTGCTTGAAGGTGCGCTTGTAGGGCTCTACCACCTCCAACGGCAGCAACACGTTCTCCAGGGTTGTGCGCCAGGGCAGCAGCACCGGGTTTTGAAAGGCCATGCCCACACTCTTCAGGGGGCCGGCGATGGGCTGCAACTGAAAGTAGAGGGTGCCGCCATGGTCAGTGTTCAGGCCGGCCATCATCTTCAAAAGAGAAGTCTTGCCACAGCCGCTCGGCCCAACAATGGAGACAAACTCCGAGTGGGCAACAGAAAAGCTGACGTCGCGGATGATCGTGATTGGGGATCCCTTGGTGGGGTACTGCAGCGAGACGTGGCGCAACTCCAGAACGGGCTTGCCCGAAACAGCGGGGGAAGATAACCCACTTTGAACTACCCTCTGCGACTCCAACATTGACTCAACTCCAATGATTTTCATAGTGGCCCAAGTGAGGGCTGATCCCCCTGATCCAGACAGATGATGGCGGGAGCAATGAGGGTTGCAGGCCGGTTTATCTCGATTGGTATGGCCAACCCCATCCCCACTACATCAGAGAGAGGGGCAGCCAGCTGTGTTGCCAGATACTTTGTGGGCCGGTGAGGTCCCCCCATGTTCAGCTTCAGGAGATGTGGGATCCCCGAGGGCCCGGTCATCGAAGACAGTGACTGTCTATCAAGTAAAGCCCCGCCTACTGATGTTCGAAGACGTTACTGAAGCCCAACAGATCCAGCTCTACCAAAGTAGGCAAATGTTGGAAACACTGCTGCGCCAACTCCCAGCGTTCTTCCCGCCGTAACATCTCCGCCAACTTGTGGCGCACCGGGATCAAGTAACGAACATCGTTGGCCGCGTACTCCAACTGCTCCGGCGAGAGGGCCTGGACGTTTCCCCAGTCGGAGCTCTGGGCAGTTTTATTCAGCTCCACCCCGCACAGCTCGCTCACCACATCTTTGAGGCTGTGTTTGCTGGTGTAGGTGCGGGCCAGTTTGCTGGCAATTTTGGTGCAAAAGACGGGCCACGCCCGGATCCCCAGGTGATAGCGCAGCATCGCCAGGTCAAAGCGGGCGTAGTGGAAAATCTTTTCAATGTTGGGATCCGTCAGCAGCCCCGCCAGAAGGGGAGCCTGCTTTACTCCACGGCTCAACCGCAACAACACCACCTCGCCGGCAGGGTTGGCGATTTGCACCACGCAGAGCCTGTCCCGCTGCGGGATCAACCCCATCGTCTCCGTATCCACGGCCAAGTGGGGTTCCCCGGCCAGGGCTTTTGCCACTGCAGGGGTGAGATCTTCGTCACAGAGCTGGAAAGGTTGCAGGCCCACTCACGATCTCTCAAAAGGATGTTTTGGCCGTTCAACCAAGCGGCGAAGGTCGGGTAGCTACCAGCTAGACTTGACCACACCTGGCAATAAGCCTCTGTGGGCCATTTCCCGCAGGCTGTTGCGGCACAGGCCGAAATCGCGGAAGTAACCCCGGGGACGCCCGGTTTTCCAGCAGCGGTTGCGCAGGCGGGTGGGCGAGCTGGCCCGAGGGAGTTTTTGCAGTTGGGCGTGCAGCTCCATGCGGGTGGCCTGGTCGATGTTGGGATCGGCCATGGCCGCCTTGAGTTGTTGGCGCTTCTCCCGGTATTTTTCGACCAAGCGTTGGCGCTTTTTCTCCCGCTCGATCATGCTTTTTTTAGCCACGGCTCACCTGTTTCCCCAATTTTTCGGCTTTACTAGGATAGCGGGCAACAACAATCTGCAGCAAGGGATCCCCGGTGGGATTCCCGTGGTCGACTGCTTGCCCTTGCGGCGATCTAGCTGTACAGGCCAAGTTGAGGGTGGGGGATGGCCCTTTCCAAAGTAATTTCGTTCATCGCTGCCAAGTTCAAGGTTTCCCCGGAGCAGATCGAAGCCGCCCGCGTGGTCATTTACAGACCGCCGGCGTTGCTGGCCGTGCTCAAGTCGGTTCCGCCGCTGCCCAAAGAGGTGCTGGCGGATCCCAGCTTGACCTACGCCTACCCTGCCCCCTTTATCGAGTGGTCGAAGCGGATGCACGGCCTGGCGGAATGGGACGATGTGCCCGCCCTCAGCTACGCCGACTACGTGGCGCAGATGGAGCTGGCCTTCATGCCGACGGACATTGCTGTCGAGGCCACCAACAAGGACTAGCGCAGGCGAAAAACCCGTTCTGAGGCCTGGCGGACAAACTCCTTGAGCCAGCCCGATTTTTGGGCGCTCTCCACCTGGGCCTTGACCACTGCCTGCATCCCCCCTTCCCCCCAGCTTTGGTTGCGCTGGAAATACTCGATGAAGCTTTTGCCGGCAATGCGGGTGAGATAGCCGGCGCTGGCCGCCTGGATGGGGGCTGTCGCCAAAAAGCCAACCACGCTCACCTCAGCCACGGTGGCCAGGAGCCCGGTGGTCAGTTGGAGCGCCCCCTCCACCAGCCCCAGGCCGGCCAGGGTCTTGGCCAGCGACAGGGCCAGCTCCCGCCCCTGCTGCAGGTTCATCTTGCAGCCGTAGAGGGATCCCAGCTCCACCACCATCTGGGCGTTGATGGCGGCAATGGCCAGCAGATCCAGCGCCGGGATGGGGTTGGCAAAGACCACGCCGGTCACGATCCACTGAAAGCGGTCGATCACCTCCTCCGCCTGGCGGCGCAACTGCGCCTGGATGATCCGCTTGGCCTCTTCGCCCAGTTGCTGGGATTGCAGCAGGGCATTGTCCAACGCCAGGGATCCCCCCTCGGCGTAGAGCACCGCCTGGACGCGATCCCGCACCACCGCCACCTCCGGTTCCGGCTGCCAGGTTTGGGATCCCACCTGTACAGGGGCTGGAGCAGCGGCGGCCGGCAGCACATCTTCCGGTTGGATCAAGGGGTAAACCCGTTCCCGCAGCCGTTGCAGCAGGAGCCGCCGTTCTTCGGGGGTGTAACGGTCGATTTTGTTGAGCACCAGCAGAGCCCGCTTGCCCAGGGCGATCAACCGACGCAAGGGATCCACCTCCGACCGGCGCAGATCCCCGTCCACCACCACCAGCAGCAGATCGGCAGCTTGGGCCTGGGCCTGCGCCTCCTCTTCCCGCATCGCCCCTGCCGGCCCGATCTCCAAAATGCCCGGACAGTCCACGATCTGCACCGGGTGGGGGATCCCGGGCAGGTCCCAATCGTAAACCGCCACCGCCTGCGTGGTGCCCAGCGTTGCCCCCACCGCCCCCACCCGCCGCCCCAGCAGCGCGTTCACCAGCGAGGTTTTGCCCGCCGATCCGGTGCCGAAAACCACCACCTTCAGTTGCGGCTGGGCCAACTGTTGGGCCAGCCGGGCCGACCGTTCCGCCAGCGCCGCCCGCGCCACCTGATCCTGGATCTGCGCCATCTGAGCTTCTAGTTGCGCCAGGTTGCGCCGGGCTGCCTCCCACTTCTCGGCAGGAGTTGCCGGGGGAGCTGGCCTGGGAAGCCTCTCGGTTTTAGGGGCGGGGCGGAACAGAAACAAGTAGTAGATGGAAGCGGCCAAAAACACCAGCAGCAGCAACACCAGCACCCCGATCAACAGCCCCCCCAAAATCGGGTGGTAGCGGGTGGCGTAGTACAGATCCAAAAACGATTGGATCAGCCAGACGATCAGGCCCGCGAACGAGGCCAACAGCGCCAACAGCAGCAGCAAGCGCAGATAGGGAACTGTTCGCATAGGGATCCAGGGCCACAACCGTTCGCGTCAGCGGGACGGAGTCCTTTTGACTTTACCCGCGGCTAAGCATGTCCAACTACTCAGATCTCGCCTGTCGGCAGCACTGCCCCTGCAGCCGGCTCCTCTTGTTCACAGCGGGATCCCCCCTCCCCTTTCAGGATCTGTATGGCCTGTGGATCCCCATCCACTTTCACCTGCAGATGGCGCAACTGCCAGGCTGAGCCGGCCACCCCCCGCTCCGACTCCACAGCCACCTCGCCGGTGCGCCGGGATCCCGTGATCAAAAAGGACAGACAGGCCCAGCCGGCTTGCTCATCCTCTTGAAAGCGCAGCCGCGAGGGCCAGCCCGGACGCAGGGGATCCCCCAGCCGCTCCACCACCACCGCAGTCTGTTCGAGCCGCTCCACCGCCAACTGGTAGGTGCGATAGGCGCCTGAAGCCCGGATCCCATTCCAGACCAGGATCCCTGCCCCCGCCAGCCCCAAGCCCAGCACCGCCAGCAGGCCCAGACAGCCGCATCCACAGCAGCCCAAAGGGGCGGCACAGCCGACTTTTTGGGGGCTTTCCGACACAGCCAATCGCAGAAGTAGGACGCCCCCAAACTAACACAGAACGGCTGCGCTGCCCCCTGAGGGGGGAGCCAGCTCTCCCTTGGCAGGGATTGCAGAAAGTAAAGTCTGGACAGGCCTACGCCATTTGTCGGTAGTTGCAAGGCCTCTTCGTTTCCGTATTACTACAGACAGTGGCTCGAAAAAATAGGATGTCGGCCAAGTTAAGCAAGTTCAGACAAGCCATTTGCAAGTTTAATTTTGCACTGCCCCATCAATGGGATCCCTAAGTATCCAATTGCTGCTCCGGCTTCGAGTTAGACGTGAAAGTCTAACGCACCGCCGATCCTAGGTTTCTCTCCGCATGGGATCTGAGCAAAGTCGAAGCTTATAAACCCGTGAAAGGCCCGGGATCTTGGGCAGCGAAAAAGCCGGCAAAGTGCGTATATCCAATCCGCCATTCGGCGGAGTCCATTTCAGAGGGTCTTGCCGAGAATGAAACCAGCGAAAAGTCTCAATCCAAGAGCATCCCCACCATGAGCGAGATCAAAAGCACGATTGTGCAGCAAATTATTCAAACTGCCATGATGACCGGTCTGCTTACCGCTGCTCAGGAACACGAACTTAACGTCAAAGTCTTCCAAGAGGATTGCTCCGAGGCTGACCTCTTCCTGCTGCGCCGCCTGCACCGCTGCCTACGCCAGGGATCCATCCGCCGGATCCCGGCTTTGCACAACACCATAGCCGTTGGCCGCTTTGGCCCTCCCTTGCGCCCGCTGCCCGACAGAGCCGAAGAGGCACAACTCCAGCCGGCAGGGCTAAGCGTAGTGCGCAATCCCAAAGTTGGCTGATGGTGGTGCCGGGGGGCGTCTTCTACTTCGGAGAAACAACTGCCGGCAGGGGATCCGGTCGCAGCAGCCGCTGACAGAGCTGGGCGATCTGGGTGGGGCTGGCTTCGTCCAGCCAGCGGTGAAAAGCTTGGGATTCTTGAATGCGGCCCAGCAGCCGTGTTGGGATCTGCTCCGGCCCCTCCAATTCCGCCAGCCACTGCCAGGGCAAGCCGGTTGTCGCCGCCAGGACATGGGGATCCCATTGTCCCGTCCGCCCCAATTCCTGGAGTCGGGCGATTTGGTGGGGGAGGCGCTTCCAGTGATGACCAGAAGCGGCCAGGATCAGCGTTTGCGGCTGCACCTGCTGCAGCAGTTGGGCTAGATTTGCCGGCAGCCAGGGCCAGCGGGCCAGCAGCAGAGCTGTTTTTGCCGACGGGAGGAAGTCTTGCTCGAGAGGAAGGGCCTGCCCATCGTAGCGGAAGACTTCTTGGAGGGAATCCGGCAGGGGGCGTTGCCGGTAATCCTGGATCCGAAGGCTGGGGGCGGAAACGGTGGGCGCCTGCCAGTCGCCAGAGGGGCGCACCGCCAGCACTTTGCCCTGCCAGGGCTGCTCGGCTTCCAACTGCAGGGCGATGTCCAAGGCCTGGCATGCTTGCCACCGCTCCAGCTCTTCGCCGGCTTCCCAAAACCAGAGGGCACGGGATCCCAGCTCAAACTTCAGGTGGCGGCCATTCTGGGAAGCCCTCAGCCTGACGCTGCCGCGGCGAACGTTCATCAAGGCTACGACAGGGTTGGGGTTGCCGTGGCCAAAGGGCTGCAGAAGCTGCAACTGCCGATACACCTCGTCCAGCTCTGCCACCCCATCCCGGCCCTGAGAGGCCAACCGCTCCCAATCGATAACAATCTCCACCGCCAAGGCGCGAGCTTGGCGATCCGGGCCGACCCGTGCGGCCAGCTCCCGCCGCAAAGCCAGTTGTACGGCGGCCAGGCAGGACAGATCCACTTGGATCCCAGCGGCCATGGGGTGGCCGCCTCCCCCCAGCAAGAGGGGACGCACAGCCTCGATGGCCTCCACCAGGTTCACCCCCGGAATCGAGCGGCCCGAACCATAGCCCCGTCCCGTCCTCTCGTCTTTGGCAATCAACACCGTCGGGCAACCGTACTGCTCCGCCAAGCGCGCCGCGGCGATCCCCAAAACCCCCGGATTCCAGCCGCTTCCGGCCAAAACAATTGCCCGCTCCCGCGCCAGATCCAAGCTCTCCACCTGTTGGCTGGCCTCTTGCAGAACCTGTTGGGTGAGTTGCCGACACTCCTCATTGAGGGCAACGAAATGCTCCACCAGCGTCTGGGCCCGCTGCGGATCCGAGGTGGTCAACAGCTCCACCGCTAGGCTGGCATCGTCCCAGCGACCAATGGCGTTCAGCTTGGGGGCAAGGCGAAAGGCGATGTCCTGGGCTGTCGGCGTTCCTGAGGATTGGCTGTTGCTCACCCAATCCAAAAGAGCCCGCAGCCCCGGACGCTGGGTGTTGGCCAGCACGGGCAGGCCCCGCTGCACCAGGTAGCGGCACTCCCGCTGCAACACCGCCACATCGGCCACGATCCCCACCGCCACCAGATCCAGGTACTCTTCTACACCAGGGATCCCCAGCGCTTGGTAGAGGGCCTCCGCCAGCTTGTAGGCCACCCCCACCCCCGGCAGAAAGCGCAGCGGGTGTTCCTCTGGCAGGCGCAGCGGGTTGACCACCGCATAGGCAGGGGGCAAGGGATCCGGCAGGGCGTGGTGATCCGTCACGATCACGTCCACCCCTTGGGCTTGGGCCAGAGCAATCTCGGCAGCATTGCCTATGCCGCAATCCACCGTCAGGAGCACCTGGCAGCCTTGATCCAGCACCTGCTGCAGCCGCTGAGGGTTCAAGCCATGCCCTTCGGTGCTGCGCAGCGGTAGAGTGAACTGGACTCGGAAGCCCAAGGTTTGTAGCGCCGAGAGCAAGAGGCTGGTGGCGGTAACGCCATCGCAGTCGAAGTCTCCCCAAATGCAGAGGGTTTCTCCTCTTTTTCTTGCCTGCAACAGCCGCGCCACCGCCCGCTCCAGATCCGGCAGGGATCCCGCTGGCGTGGGAGAATACTGATTAGGATCGACAAAAGCCCGCGCCTGTTCTCGGCTGTGCAACCCCCGCAGAGCCAGCACCTTGGCCGCATACTTGCCGTACTCTCGGCTCAGCTCCGGATCAAATTGAGGCGGGGTGGGCAGCAGCTCCCAGCGGTATTCCATGCAAGCTCGACAGGAATAAAACTCCCTGGGAGCCTATCAAAAACTGCTCAGGGAGAAAAGCAGCTTGGGATCCCGGAAAGCAAAAGCGGGGGTGAGCGATCCCTGCCAACCTGCTATTGACAGCAGTGAGAGGCCACGCAGCAAGGGGAGGGGTGGGCGTGGTCATGGGTGGCACAGGCTTGGCTGCAGTAGAGTTGGCCTTCGTAGCGATAGCCTTGGCTGCTTTCGAAGCTGCAGTTGCAGTGGTCACAGGCGCAACGAACAAGGGTGGTAGCAGACATGATTTTTTCTCCTTGCTTGAACTGAGGGATCCTCTTGTCGAAGATCCGTGTTGCTATACCCTAGCAGTTGCTCGGCAGCGGCGCCGGAACAAGAATCAGACTCATTTGTGACGATTCCAAATCGCAGCAACCACAACTCCCCTCTCCCAAAGGGAGAGGGGCTGGGGGTGAGGGTATCCTGGCTGAGGTTAAGAGAAGCCCATAGCCCTCTAGCCGGTTATTGACTATGATGCGGGCGTGAGGTGTGAATAAGTACCTAGGTGATGGCCACCCAAAGGATTTGCTTTGCCCAAGTCTCAGATGTTCACCTAATGCCGGAGACAGGGTGCCGCTGCTGGTGGATGTCCGATTCCCCCCGCCGCCAGTTGGAAGCTGCCGTTGCCCATCTCAACCAAGTGCCGGATCTGGACTTTGTGGTGTTCACCGGCGATTTGGTGGATCAAGCCGATCCGGAGAGCTTTGAGGTGTTCCAGGAGATCCTCGCCCAACTGCGGGTGCCCTACTACCTCAGCCTCGGCAACCACGATATCGACACCTTGGGGAGGGAGGGGCGCTTCAACCGGGAGCAATTTATCCGCTGGTGCCAACGTCAATTTCCGTTGCCCCTTGCCCCCACAGGCTATGTCGATTACAGCCTTTCCCCCCTGCCTGGGATCCGCTTGATTGCCCTCGATGCCAGCCTGGGCCAGTTCCCTCTGCCCCAGGGCGTGCTGCGCCCCGCGCAACTGCGCTGGCTAGGCGAACATCTACAAGCGGTGCCGGAGGAATGGCTGATCCTGCTCATCCATCAGCCTCCCTTTATCTCCCCCACCCAAATGGATGCGGTTTTGTTCCGCAAGTACCGGCTTCGCAGCGAGCAAGCTGTAGCTCTGCATACCCTCTTGGCCGACCACGGGCGGGTGGTGGCAGTGTTGAGTGGACATCTGCACGTGCCGAAGGTCTATGTGCAGGACGGAATCCCCTACCTGACAGCGCCGCCTCTGGTGGGGCCGGTCTCCGCTCTGCGCGTGTTTGAGTTGGACGTCAACCCACGGCGAGGGGTGTTGCGCTACCACTGGGTTCACCTGCCGGAGCCGGATCCCAGACCTCTCTGGCATGGCCTGGTCATGGGAGTTCGGCGGGATCGCTGGGGACAAATCCCCCTGCGGGCCAAAGGATCTCGATCCCTGCCCGCCGTTGCCCAGTAGCCAAAAATCCTAAACCTTGACCGAATTAGTGTAGATTAAAAAGGCAAAGAGCCTTGGATTCGATGTCTTCCCCCTATGACTGCAACCCTTTCTTCCTCCGGCCACTGGGAGCTGGCGGCTCAGGCGTTACGAGAGCAGTATCAGCCGCAGGTAGCTTCTCTGAGCGAGCGATTTGAGCCTTTGTCGGCGAGCGACCTGCTGGCCTGGGCCGTTGCGGAGTTTGGGGACGGGCTGGTGCTGGCCTGCAGCTTTGGACCGGAAGATCTGGTTCTCATCGATCTGCTCACGGCCATTCGCCCCCAGGTGCGCGCCTTTTTCCTGGATACCGATTTTCACTTCCCGGAAACCCTGCAACTGCAGCAGCAGGTGTTGGCCCGTTACCCCCATTTGCAGCTGGAGATCTTCAAACCGCTGCTCACCCCCGAAGAGCAGGCGGCGCAATATGAGCCGGAGCTGTACCGCACCAACCCTGACCTCTGCTGCAGCCTCCGCAAGGTAGAGCCCCTGAATCGCGCCCTGGCCAACTGCACCACCTGGATTACGGGGATGCGCCGCGAGCAATCCCCCACCCGCGCCGATATCGGCAAGGTGCAGTGGGATGGCAAGCGCAACCGCCTCAAGCTCAACCCGCTCGCCGACTGGACAAACGGCCAAGTCTGGAAGTACATCCTCGACCACGGGATCCCTTACAACCCCCTCCACGACCGCAACTATCCCAGCATCGGCTGCATCCACTGCACGGCGCCGGTGGAGCCGGGAGCGGATCCCCGCTCTGGCCGCTGGAAGGGCACAGCCAAAACCGAGTGCGGCCTGCACACCTAGCCTATGAACCCTTCGCCTGTCCTAGAGGTGGCTCAGTTTGAAGTCAGCCCCGGCTCTGAAGCCGCTTTTGAGGCTGCCATCGCGCAAGCCTTTGTCTACCTACAACAGACCGATGGCTATCGGCAGCACCAACTGCAGCGCTGTTTAGAGCACCCTCAGCAATACCTGTTGCTGGTACACTGGGGATCCCTGGAGGCCCATTTGGTTAACTTCCGCCAATCGGAAAACTTTGTCCGCTGGCGCGCCCTCCTCGAGCCCTACTTTGCTCGGCCACCGCAGGTGTTGCATTACCAACTGCTGCCGGGGTTGACCTGATCAGAGGCAGCGCGAGCCTAGGGTTGCGCTGGTGCTGCAAAGCAATGGCGGCCTTCCCAGTCCAGGAGCAACTGGGGTGGGGGGAGTGCTTGCCGACGGGAGCGCAAAGCTCTTGCTACCCTAGTCGAAGGATGGTTTCGTGGTTGGCCAAGGTAGAGGAGGATTTGCTGTGTGAGCAGGTACGGGAGGGATTTCACGCTCTCTCCGATCCGATTCGCCTGCGCGCGCTGCAACTGTTGCGTGGGCGGGAGCTGTGCGTTTGCGATCTCTGCGAAAAGCTGCAGGTAAGCCAATCCAAGCTCTCGTTTCACTTAAAGACCTTGCGAGATGCGCAGTTGGTCAACGCTCGCCAGCAGGGGCGCTGGATCTACTACAGCCTCAACCCACCTCGCTTTCAGCTCTTGCAGCATTTTTTGGATAGCCTAGGACAAGCTGCGCCCTCTGAGGTTGCCGTTCCCTGTGCGGAGGATCCCTAGGTATTTATCCTCGATTGAGGCGCAGGTTGCTTGCCCTGCCGCCCTAGCCCTGGGGGGGGGACGCCACAACCCCCGCTACAGGGCCTACGGCCCGCTGACGTGAAGGAATCTCAAACTGCCTCAGCAGATACTTCCTCCTCAGATTCACCCCCCACCCTGTCTTGGTGAAACCTGACCAGAAGTTTCCGCATCTGAGAAGCCGTCTGCCGACACTCTCGGCGAACAGCTACCTTGACACTCCCACCGCCTAAAGGCGGGGGATTCTTACGCAGTCCACAAAAGAACCCGCAACGGCGTTGTCAAAGCGCCTCTAGACAGTTCCTTAACGCAAAGCCCCAAGGTTCTGCTGACTTTCTTAAGCAGGTTGGCGGCAGCATTCGCCTCAGCCCAGAGGGTCTCCACCCGTCGGGTTTTTCACCATAATTAGGAATTAGGTAGCTCATCTCCATCTAGGAAGCTTGCCTGCGAGCTGTACGCCTCCTCTACCTCAATAAACTCCATGCCATAATGCCGACATAATTGCGCAATACGCTCCTTGAACCGACCTGTTGGAATGAAAACAAAGTTTTGGTTACAGCCTTTTAATTTAAAATAGGGTACAGGTATTCAAGAGGAAGGAGAGAAAGGAATGCCGACTCATTCTTTGGATTTGCGGCAAAGAGTTGTAGCAGCCTACCAGGCAGGTAACACCTCCATCCGCCAGGTAGCTAAACGCTTCATGGTGACCAAAAGAACAGTACACCGCTGGGTGCGTCAGTACCAACAAACTCAAGATTTAGCCCCTAAGAAAGCAGGCACCAAGCGAGTGGGCATTTTGGA
>NZ_AXUW01000001.1:1136225-1225708 GCF_002760415.1 Synechococcus sp. 65AY6A5 | reverse complement strand
GCCATCACTTCCTGCCGATGTTGTTCCAAAATGCCCACTCGCTTGGTGCCTGCTTTCTTAGGGGCTAAATCTTGAGTTTGTTGGTACTGTCGCACCCAGCGGTGTACTGTTCTTTTGGTAACCATGAAGCGTTTAGCTACCTGGCGGATGGAGGTGTTACCTGCCTGATAGGCTGCTACAACTCTTTGCCGCAAATCCAAAGAATGAGTCGGCATTCCTTTCTCTCCTTCCTCTTGAATACCTGTACCCTATTTTAAATTAAAAGGCTGTATCTACATTGGCGAGTCGGATCACTGACAAAATAAGCTTCTCTACCTGGCTCTGCTGGAGCTGGCCCGTCGGCGGGGCATGGCGGGCGGTACCATGGTGAGAGCCATTGCCAGCTTTGGCCACAACAGTCACATTCGCAGCAGCAACCTTCTCGAGCTTTACACAGATCTGCCCATTTTGGTAACGTTTATCGACACGCCGGAGAAAATCAAGGCCTTTCTGCCGGATGTCAAAAACCTGGTGCGCGACGGTCTAGTTACTTGCCACAGCGTCCAAGTATTCCATCACGCTCCTCAGCCCCAGCCATAGTCCCGATCCCCAGTTGGATTGCCCGTCCTCAGGAGCTGGCTATGTCCGATTCTGCTTGGCGCTTTATCTTCCTCCTCGGGATCGTCAGCCTCTGCGCTGACGCCACCTACGAGGGGGCCCGCAGCATCTCCGGAGCTTTTTTGGGATCCCTGGGGGCCAGCGGCACGGTGGTGGGGCTGGTGGCCGGCGGGGGAGAATTGTTGGCCTATGGGCTGCGCCTGGGCGTGGGCTACTGGAGCGACCGGCTCAGTAGGGATCCCTCTCGGCCCAGTCGAGGGCACTGGCAGCTCACCACCCTGGGCTATGTTGTCAACACGGCGGCGATCCCCGCTTTGGCCTGGGTGGACAGTTGGCCTTGGGCCGCTTTGCTTTTGCTGGCCGAGCGCCTGGGCAAAGGGATCCGCACCCCGCCGCGGGATGTGTTGCTCTCCCATGCGGCTCTGCAGGTGGGCCAGGGCATTGGGTTTGGCCTGCACGAGACCTTGGATCAAATCGGGGCGGTGGGGGGGCCGCTGCTGGTGGCAGGGATGGTTGCCGCCGGCTACGGGTTCCGGGGTGGATTCTTGGCCTTGGGGATCCCGGCGGCCCTGGGGCTGGGGGTGCTGGGGCTGGCCCGATGGCTCTATCCCACCCCGCGCGACTTTGAGCCGGAGCCGGAAACCGCTCCAGCACAAGGCTTTTCCAGGGTCTTTTGGCTCTATCTCATAGCAGCGGCCTGTGTGGCCGTGGGGTTTGCCGACTTTCCCCTCATTGCTTTCCATCTGCAACGACAGTCGGGGAGCGAGGAGGCAGGGATCCCCTTGCTCTACGCCCTGGCCATGGGGGTGGATGCCTTGGCGGCCTTGGGCTGTGGCTGGCTGTTTGACCGCATCCGGCTGGGGAGCCTGCTGGGGGCGGTGGTCCTGTCTGCCGGTTTTGCGCCGCTGGCCTTTTCCGGCAGCTACGGGCTGGCGGTGGTGGGCATAGTGCTCTGGGGGATTGGCTTGGGGGCTCAGGAATCGGTCATGAAGGCGGCAGTAGCCGGCATGGTGGCTCCCCAGGCGAGGGGCTTTGCCTTTGGGCTGTTTACCAGCCTCTACGGCCTGGCCTGGTTTTTGGGCAGCGCCCTGATGGGGGTGCTCTACGATCTCTTCCTCCCAGCTTTGGTCATCTTCTCAGTAGCCGCTCAAGCCGTGGGGGCAGCTATCCTATGGATCCTAATCCTGGGGGAACAGGCTGGGGCCGGGCGATGAAAAAGCCCTGCACCAGGTCCACCCCGTGGTCGCGCACCCACTGCAGCTCCTCTGCCGTCTCGATCCCTTCGGCCAGGGTGACGATCCCCAGCTCTTGGGCCAGCTCCAGCACCTTTTGGGCAATCACCGCCTTGTAGGGATCCCCATCTACGCCGCGAATGAGCTCCCTATCCAGCTTGATGACATCTGGCTGCAACCGGTGCAACAGGTTTAGGGATCCGTAGCCGGCGCCCAGGTCATCCAGCGCCACCCGAAAGCCCGCCTGCCGGTAAAACCGCAAAATCCGCTGCAAATGATCCAAATCGGGGCTGCGGTCGGATTCATTGACCTCAAACACCACCCGTTCTGGCGGGATCCCGGCGCGGCTGATGGCCCAGACAGTAGAGCGCAGGCAAAAGGCTGGGTCGTAAATGGCCGTGGGGCTGAAGTTGATGAACAGATCCCCCTCGAGGCGGTGCTGGGTGGCGGCAGCAATGGCCGTGCGGCGGGCAGCCAAGTCCAGGTGATAGAGCAACCCGGCTTCGCGGGCCGTGGCAAAAAGCAAGTCCGGGCCAATGACCTTGCCCTCTCTGTCCAACCCCCGCACCAGCGCTTCGTGGCCCACCACCCAAGCGGGATCCCGCGCCCGGACAATGGGCTGGAAATAGGTGGTGAGGCGGTTTTCCTTCAACAATTCCAACAACAGCTCGGCTTGGGTGCGGTGGAACAACTGCAGCAACGACTCCACCCGGGCGCAATCTTGCCAGCAGGGATCCCTATCCCCAGGCAAAAACAAGGCGCGGCTGGCCTGCATCTCTTCTTGGGAGAGAACCTCGGCCATTGTCTCCAGGGTCTTCTTGAGGGCCCCCTGGGCAATGGCAACAACTAGGCCAAGGTCTTCCAAAAGTTGAACGGGAACCTCTGTCTTGGCCTCCAGGGCCTGCCAGATTTTCCGGTGGGTATGAGGAGTGGGCAGCCAGAGAAACAAACGCCCTGCCTCCTGCAAAAAGGTGGGCAGAGCTGGGCAGTCAAGACAAGACATGGGGGCTTAGGGAGTAGCCATGCAGGCCCACCGAGGTTACCTATCTTACTTAGCAGTATGTCCCGCCTTCCCGAAAAAAGAAGCCAATCTTACGGAAAGCAAACTGGGAATCCCCAGCGTCAGGACAGGATCCCAATCACAACTCGGCCCCGTTCGCGTTCCGGCCAGCCTTAGAATTGATCCTTCATACCCCGCAGCCGGGCAAAAACCCGCACCGGATCTTGAGCGCCCGTAGCCGCCCGCAAAGCCGGCTGATCCCAGCGCAAAAAAGGATTGGTGCGGCGCTCTTCGCCGATGGTGCTGGGGACAGTTGGGGATCCCGCCTGGCGCAGGGCCACCACCTGTTGGTAGCGCGCCTGCAAGTCGGGGTTGTCCCCATCCACCGTCAGGGCAAACTTGAGATTGTTCAAGGTGTATTCGTGGGCACACCAGACCCGCGTGGCTTCCGGCAACTGCCGCAGTTGATCCAGGGATCCCAGCATCTGCTCCGGGGTGCCCTCAAAGAGGCGCCCGCATCCCCCGGCAAACAGGGTATCGCCGCAGAAGAGATCCCCGCTTTCGGGAAAGTAGTAGGCAACATGTCCCCGCGTATGGCCGGGCACAAACAGCACCTTCGCCTGCCGGCCCGCAAATGCCACCGTCTCTCCCGCCTGCAGCTCCACCGTCTGGCCCGGGATCCGTCCCCGATCCGCCTGGCTGCCGTAGACGACGGCACGGGGGTAGCGGGCCAAAAGTTGCAGGTTGCCCCCCACATGGTCGTGGTGGTGGTGGGTGTTGAAGATGGCCACCAGCTCCGCCCCTAGCTCAGCCAGTTTATCCAGCACCGGCTCGGCCACTGTCGGATCCACCACCGCTGCCGTGGCCGTCTCGGGATCGTGCAGCAGATAGATGTAGTTGTCGCGCAGGGCAGGCAGTTGCAGAATGCGCATAGCCGGCTAGTCCTCAAAAATGGCCTGCTCTACATCCTGGCGGCTTAGCGAATAGGGAAAAGACAGAGTTTTGGTGTTGCCATCAGGATAGGTATAGCGCACCCAAATGCTGGTCTCCTCCAGGCGCAGGCAGGCTTTCCAGCCGGGCCGCTCGCAAAACCACTGCTCCACATCCTGCGGGTCACGGGTGCAGCCCTGATCCTCCAGCCAGCGTTCGATGGCGTGGAGCGGGTGATTGTAGAGAGGCGTAGTTGCAGGAGGCAAAGGCATGGCGAGATGGCGCGCAGAGAAGCCGTCGAACAAAACAAAAGTTAACAACCTATTCCATTCAAGCACCTTATCAATGGGAAGCCCTGAGCGCTTTGTCTTAACCTCATCCACAAGCAACCGGAGTTGGTCAGCCCACCCCACCCTCCCGTAGCCAGGCCAAAGCAACCGCCAACACCAAACACGCCACGAAGGTGGAGCCCATCAGCAGCAGGGCGCAGAGCTCGCCCGCCGAGAGAGGCCGGGTTTCCATGCGCAGCTCCAGAGAATCAGCACCGGGGGATCCCATGTTGGCCGTCACCGCCCGCAGGCTGGCATCGTAGATGGCCCGTTTTGCCGGGTTGCTGAGGACAAGGTAGGCTTCCTGGAGTTCTTGGAAGCAACGAATCGCCACCTCTGGCGCCAGAGGAGAAGTGTCGGGATGGTAGCGTTTGCTCAACTGCCGGTAGGCCCGCCGAATGTCCTCAGGAGAGGCCCCTGGAGACAAGCCCAGCCGCTGGTAGTAGGTAAGAGAGGTCAACGAGCGCATGCAAGTCGCTGAACAGCCAAGACTGGGAGGTAGCAGAACAGCTCTCAAGAGAGCCTGACCCCAATGTAAACCACTCTTCCGGCTATGGGGATCCCTATTCTTCTCCCTCCTCTTCTTCCGACTTGGCTTTGGGGTAGTAGAAGCCGGTGTTGCGACCGCTGAGGATGGCGCGCCCAATGGTCATCGCCCGCTGGGCCTGAAGCTTGGCTTTGCCCAGCCAAACCGCATACCGCCTGCGACTGCGGGCTTTGGAGGTTTTCTTCTTAGGAACAGGCATAGCTTGTACAAAAACACAGCTTTACTAGGCTAACACTGAGTTTGCACGCTCGATCCCAATCTAAACCCGGCCCAATAAAGCGGGTCAAGCTTTTTCCGGCAACTCACAAAGGGCGAGCATCTCTGCTCAGTCTTAACTGTTGAGATCTGTCAACTCCTCTGTGCCAACCTTCTCAATCCCTTCTCCCAATGGCCTTGGAATCGGTAGAGTATAGGACATCTTCTGGGAACAGGCGCCCAGGTGATGCCGGTCACCGCCCCGCTTTTGGGTGCAAGCTGAGAATGGACTGTGGCCACCTCTTCGATCTAGGAGATCGCTCAACCATGCGCAGCCTCTCTTCCATTCTGCTGTTCGGGATCCCGCTGCTGAGCTTGGGTTGGATGGGGATCCCGGTGGCTGCCCAATCCACCAATCCGGAGCTGTGCCAGAAGTTTCCCCAAGACCTTCGCTGCAATCTCTCTGCCCCCAGCCAGGTAGGACAAGCGCCTCAACCCACCACTCGCCCGCGCGTTGCGGTTTTGGATTTTGATTTCAGCAGCCTCAGCAATTCCTAAAGCCTGCGCGAGGCATCCCGGGGGGTGAGCGATCTGCTGGTGGATCGGCTGGTGAGAGATGGCACCTTTTCGGTTATCGAGCCCTCGCGGCTGGACGCGATCTTGGCCGAGCAGAACTTGGGGCTATCGGGGCGCTTAGATGCCAACACCGCCGCTCAGGTGGGCCGGATCCTCGGGGTCGATGCTGTGATCCTCGGCAGTGTTACCCAGTTCGATGTGTCGGTGCGCCGTTCTGGGGGTGAGGCGCGGGTCTTGACCCCCTTCGGCAGCTTCCCGCTGGCGGTGGGGGCCGAGGTGGTGGATGCTGATGCCAACGTGCAGCTCAATGCCCGCCTGGTGAGCACCAGCACGGCGGAGATCTTGGCCGTGGTCGAGGGCCGGGGCAACGTCAGCCAGTCGGATAGCACCGTCACGGTTGCCGACTTTGGCGGGGGATCGGCCACCAGCAACGAAGAAAAGCTGCTGGTTTTGGCCAGCCAACAGGCGGTGGAGCAAATTGCCCAGCAGTTGGCCGGTTTTGCCAGTCGCTTAGCGGCCCAGCCCCGCTCTTTGCCGACCGTCGATGCCTTGGTGGCGGATGTCTATGGTAACCAGGTGATCTTGACTTGAACAAGGGCAGCAGCGACGGCTACCGCGTGGGATTGATCCTGTCTGTGGAGCGCGTCGTTCGCGAGGTTAAAGATCCAGCCACGGGGGCAGTCCTGCGCAAATTGACTGAGCCCGCTGGCCAGATCCAACTGACAGAGGTGGATCAGGGATCCAGTGTGGGCCGCATTCTCAGCAGCTCTGGCTTTAAGGTGGGGGATGTGGCCAAACCTATTCAATAAAGCTTCAAGACTTTCAAGATCCCTTCCCTTTGAACCGCAGGTCTACCCGGCGGTGGAGCGGAGGATGTTTTGGAGCTGGCCGGCTGCCGGGATCGAAGCTGGCGCCCGCGGTTGCCGCGACTACCCCTGTCGCATGGACAGGATCCCTGCCTGGGCGGATTTTGGGAAGATAATGGTCTTAGCAAGGCCAGCATGGAACCTGGAACCGCCACCGTCACATTAAGCAGTTTGGCAGGGGGAGAAGATGAAGGCTTTTGTTGCAGGGGCTACAGGAGAAACAGGGCGGCGCATTGTCCAAGAGTTGGTGGGCCGCGGCATCCCGGTACGAGCGCTGGTGCGCAGCCGCGAGTTGGCCGCTCGGGTTCTGCCCCCCGAAGCAGAAGTGGTGGTGGGAGATGTGCTGGATCCGGCCACGCTGGAAGCCGGCATGGAAGGATGCACGGTGGTGCTCTGCGCTACTGGCGCTAGGCCCAGTTGGGATCCCTTTCTGCCCTACCGAGTGGACTACCAAGGCACCAAGAACTTAGTGGATGTAGCCAAGGCCAAAGGGATCCAACACTTTGTTTTGATTTCTTCTCTGTGCGTGTCTCAGTTGTTCCATCCTCTCAACTTGTTTTGGCTGATCTTGGTGTGGAAAAAGCAAGCCGAAGAATACTTGCAAAAAAGCGGCCTCACCTACACCATCATTCGGCCAGGGGGCCTGAAAAACCAGGACAACGAAGATGGCATTGTCCTCTCCAAGGCCGATACCCTCTTTGAGGGCAGCGTCCCTCGCATCAAAGTTGCCCAGGTAGCTGTCGAAAGCTTGTTTCAACCGGCAGCGAAAAACCGCATCTTCGAGATCATCGCCAAGCCCGGCGTTCCCAACCGCGAGTGGAGCGACCTCTTTGCCCTGGCAAGCTAGGTTCTGTGCTGTTAGCCATCAAAGGGTGCCTTATCTGAAGAAAAGTAGCATGAGAACCTTCCCCTTAGGGCTGAGGGCGTTATAATCTCCCCAGCCCTAGCGGAGATCCCTGAGATGGCTGTGCAACTCTTGCCTCAGTGCGAAAACTTACGGGAGCACGTTGAAACGATTCTAAACCTCTGGCAGCAGGATCCCACCCTTTCAGGAAAGCAAGATACAACCCGAATTCAAGCTTCGCTGAGCAAGGCTATTTCCCCAACCTTTGAGATTGTCTTCGCCGGTGCTTTTAGCGCCGGCAAGTCGATGTTGATCAACGCTTTGCTAGAAAGGGAGCTTCTCTACAGCGCCGAAGGACACGCCACAGGGACAGAGTGCTACATTGGCTACGCAGAGCCAAATGCTGAGAGAGTGGTGCTCACTTTTCTCAGCGAGCAGGAAGTGCAAGAACAGATGACCGCCTTCTGCGCTTTCCTAAACTTGGCTCCGTCACTCAGCAGGCTGGAAGACACTGCACTGAATCCCCTGAAGGAGCGTGCTGAGGCTATTATTCAACAGGAGGGAGGTAAAAGCAAGTCAGAGCGGGCAAAGCAGGCGGATGCCCTCCGCTTGTTGATTACAGGTTTCCAGCAGAACCGGGACAAAATTCACCCTACCGAGAACAAAGTCTTCTCGATGGAGCAGCTCAACTTCGGCAACCTAAGAGAAGCTGCGGGTTTTGCCCGGCGCGGCGCCAATAGCGCAGTTTTGCGAAAGGTGGAATACTATTGCCACCACCCCTTGCTGGAAGATGGAAACGTTATTGTCGATACTCCTGGGATCGATGCTCCAGTCAAAGCGGATGCAGAGCGTACTTATCGAAAAATTGCCGATCCGGATACGTCCGCAGTTGTTTGCGTTCTCAAGTGTGCTGCAACGGGTGAGCTGACCAAGGAAGAGACAGAGCTTATTGAGCATATTCAAAGTAATGATAGCATCAGGGATCGGGTCTTCTATGTATTTAACCGGATTGACGAGACTTGGTACAACGCACAACTAAAGCAGAGACTAGAAAACATTATCGACCAGCAGTTTCGTCAACTCCGCGTATTTAAGACAAGCGGCCTTCTCGGCTTCTATGGTTCCCAGATCAAGGCAACTACCCCCGAGGATCGATTTGGACTGGATACGATTTTTTCAGAAAGCATCAAAGAATTGGGTGGTGAGGAAGAAACGCCCCAGTTTGTCAGCGAGTTTAATAAGTACTGCACGTCGGGTAGGCTAGTTGGATCCCCGTTCCGCCCTTCTGTACATGGGTACGACACACCCATAAATAACTACGTTCGGATTCTGAGGGAGTGGGGAAAACCTTTGATTGAGTATATGATTAAAGATAGCGGTATTGAAGACTTTCGGGCTGGGATCACTCGTTATTTAACGGAAGAAAAGCGGCCACAGCTATTTTCCGCGCTGGCCGATGATTTGCAACCTCTCTGCATCGAGATGAGGAAGTCCTATCTAGATCTCTACCGAGACATTGATAGCCAGCCCAAAGAGATTGACAGCATGATTTCCTATGAGCTGACGCTGATCAATCAGCAGCTAGCCAGTATTGGCCGAGAGTTTGACGAGCATATCCAGACAGTAGTCAATAAAGTTATTAACGGAGAAAACAAAGAATTTGAGAACGATTTCCGTAAATTGCAGGCTAGGATGGTACGGAGGCTAGATGAGCTTTTGGATACTTTTTCGTTGGACAATGTTTACAGTCAAGCCGTTCGCATTCGTCCCCGCAACTCCACAGCTCCATTCTTAGCTGTATTGGTCGAAGCCTTTTATTATTTGTCCAACCATCTAGAGGACATCCTGGTAGAATCAGCCAGCACGCTTGTAGAGAACTTCTTTCGTCGCCTTGTTGATGAAGTTCGCAGCTCGAGCTACTACAGGCAGTTGTTTCGCCTACTGGGATCCGATGGGGACTTGGAGAAAAAGCTTCTTTTGGTTAAGGAGGTAACTTTGAGTTCTCTTGTCAATGGTGCCCGAAAAGAGTGCGACCGCTACCTCAGAGAAAGTCCCCGCTTCTACGACGAAGGAACATTCTCGATCTACCAGTTTCGAGAAGTCCTAAAGCAAACCAGCCAATCTTATGACATCTCTGCTATTCGCGACGCAGAGCCTGGAATCCGACAATTACTTAAGCTTGACTTCGAGCCGAAAATTAACCAGACAGTGCGTTCTAGCTTCCGACAAGAGACCAACAACACTCTAAAAACTCAACTATTGCCGGTTGCCAAGCAAGTAGCCGATGAGATTTTGCAAAAGTACCCAGAAGCAAAGCAGTTCATGGAAGCAACTCTCAGAAAAGAGGCTGAAGAGAAAATTGCGCTTAACCAACAGCGGCTGAAAGAACTGGAGGCAAGCATAGACAAGTACAACCAAGCTGTTTCTGGGATCAACCTCTGCCTGCAGGCTTTGGGCCTCAATCGCGAGATGCTGCCCTTGATTACTCGTCCTGAGCCTTCCTCTGTTGGTGAGTCAGTTCAAATTTTGGCAAGTCTTCCTGAACAGCAAGTAGGTGACAGCAATGCAAGCAAAGCAGTCGCTCTTGGTCGTTCTACACCCATAGACGAGAGTTTTCCAGAGTTGGATAGCATCCTCGATGATCTGAGATAGAGCGGCTTGTCTTTGTTTTTGGCCTTTCACTTGATCCAGATAAAGTCATGGGATCCAAATCGATACCTCTGCAGCAGCACCCAGAAGGGATCCTCTCTGTAAGGGAGAAAACTTTCAAGGTTGCCAACTTGGTCAAAGCAGCCCAAGAGGACTTGACCAAGAAAGAAGAGCTGCATCGCTTGTTCATTGCGGCCTTGAGATCCTCAGGGATCCTGCCGCCGGAAGACTTGCTCAACATTGCCAGTAGCCTTCTTGCTCCCAAGCCAGAAGAAAAATTGTTGCAAGAAGCGAAGTGGTTTGGGCAGGGACTTGCTTGTCAGCTCTTGGTGCCAGGCAAGAAGGATTGGGAAAAAGGCAGAGTCAGATTGCGGATCATTGTAGAGTTTGAGCCAGAGGATACAGGCTCAGAGAGCAGCAGCGGATCCCCTCTGGATGACCTTCGCGAAAGTGAGAGCTAGCCTAAGCCAGAGAGACATAGAGGGGGTTGGGCAAGTGTCAAGTAATGATCAATCTCAGGAGTGCTTTGTTGAGCTAGATATTTTCCAAAATACTGTCATTGATATAGGAGGACGCCTAATCTACTCGCAAGAGTTTGCTCAGGTGTACTCAGAGATTGTTTATGAGAGTATCAGATCCTACTTATCCAGCAAACTTAGCGAAAAGGGAGTCTCGATTCTATGGAGCAACTTGAACGGAATAACTAACGTGAAAGGAATTCCTGCTAAACTCTTACGTCCTGGCTCACCGTGGATTGCTGGTAGAGTTAGGATGAGACTAGTGGTTGAGTTTGAGCCAGAAGAAACGGGATCAGGGAGCAGTAGATCGCCTTTGGATGACATTCGGGGAGATGTCAGTCAGTAAAGTCTGTGAGCAATAGGAGACAATGCTGTGGCCGATCCGATAGTTTTTAGGTCAGATGATAGGGAAACTGTCGTTGAAATTGGTGATCAAGTCTACCTTCCAAGTAGCTTGCATAGTGCAATTATTAATTACCTTCTTTCAGATACTTTCCGGACAAACGGTTACCTTCAATCAAGAAAGGTTTATGCGGACATTAGAATGCTCGTGGATGGAATAGAATCTAGAGTCTTACAGCCCAGAAAGTCGTGGATCTCTGGCAAGATATCAGTCAAAGTTTATCTCGAGTTTGTTCCTGATGACCCATATAGAGATTCTGGAGATAGCGCTCCCAGAAAACTAGAGGATTCTATACTGGATGATTTACGGGCTGTTCAAGTTGTCTCTATGTCTTGAGGTCGATAAGATGACAAAAACATCCATTAATCTTAGCCAACTGAGAGACGGAGTTATCACTTTTATCAACAAGAACAATAAGCAGAAAGTCTACATGATTTCCAAGCTTTGCGATTCTATCAATTCTTATTTCCTGAAGTTTGACCAAATGGGAAGAGGACTAGACAGTCACTTGAGTTCGTCTGAGATACAAACAGGTATTCCCTATGAAGATCAGGTTCATTTTTTCCATAAAGGAGTTCCATGCTCGATTCTTTCTCCTAAAACTAACGGTTGGCAGACCGGTAGAGTAAAAGTAAGAGTAGAAGTTACGATTGACTTTTATCCTGACAATCCTGAATTTCTGATAAAAGAACCCGACCAAGAGATATTAGAACCTCTAGATGAAAAGTCTCCACTGGATGATCTTCGCAGTATGGATGAATAACGATGAAAGAAAGAAAATCCGGCGAAAGGATTCTAATTCCAGCAGCCGTGCGGGAGTATGTTTTCCAAAGAGACGGCTTCCGTTGTCGCGGTTGCGGAAAGTCGCCCCCAGAGGTTCAGCTTCAGATCGATCACATCATCCCCATTGCCCAAGGGGGCAGTAACGATATCAGCAATCTGCAAACGTTGTGCAAAACCTGCAACCGACGCAAAAAGGATCGACGGGATCCCCGCTTTCGCCGCCACTTTGACTGGTAAGTTCTTAATCCTTTGCCCATTTTCTCTCTACAAAGCAGGAGAGCTTTCTGCCGCAAAAATAATGCTAGACAATAGGCGGGAAACTCAAAAACGGCATTCGGGTCAGGACTCCCGGCGCTGAGCCGACTTCAACTTCCAGCCCCTCGGCAGGATTGAATTTAGTGCGCACGTATCCCAATCCCAGGTACCCTTGCGAAGTCAAGCCCGCGCTGGTCAGTAAACCAATCTTTTCCCCCTGCCGCAAAATCTCTGTGCCGGGCTGAGCCTCTCCTTGAAGGCGGATCCCCCACAAAGTTTGCCGAATGCGCCGGTAGGTTACCTGCTTGGCCAAGACTTCCTGGCCAACGTAGCAACCTTTGTCAAGGGAAACAGCTCGCCACAGGCCGGCTTCTAGGGGGTTGTAGTCTGAGGTCAGCTCTCGGTCGGCGGCGGGGCGACCCGCTTCTAGGCGGAGGACTTCCCACAGCTCAGGTGGGGCCAGCTTGGCTCCGGCTTGGAGCAAGCATTCTTCAAGAGCGACTTTCTGGTCAATGGTGCCCCAGAGGGTAAACCCCGGCTGGGCAAGACCCGTGCCACAAGCCAGATGGACAGGGATCCCCTGGATCTCCACGGCGCAGTGCTCATGAGGCCCGGTCGGGATCCTTTCTGAGCCCACCACCTTCTCCAGGAGAGCCTGACTCTGGGAGCCGAGCAATCCAAAGCCAAAGGTCTGATCTGTCTCATCTTGCAACTGTGCTCCCCGCACCAAAGGCAGCATGCGCCCCAAACTCTGCATCAGCAGGCTGCGCCGCTGAGGTGAAGTCCAGATCCAGCAGTCTTCTTCTCCCACGTACACCGTTGCCAAATCCAGGATGCCGGCGGTGGGGGTCACGAAAACCGTGTCGGCCCCCTGCCCTGGCTTGAGGGCCTTCAGATTTTGGGTGCTTCGGTTGTGCAGATAGTCCAAGCCTGGGGATCCCTTCATGCGCAAACGGCCCCACCCGGAGCGGTCTAGAAGCAGGGATCCCGTCTGTGCAACGGGTTGGCCCTCTGTGGGAACAGCAGAAAGAAGAGACATCGCTCACCCCAGAGATGGGATTTGGTTTTCTTCTCTACCCTAGAATAGGCTAGTTCACCCTACCGTCTGTGGCAGATCCCCGGCGTACTGAACTGTGATTGAGGTTGAAGTCCACCAACAGTTGCGGCAGCTTTTGCGGCAGTCTCCCGAAGCCCTGTGGCCCCACCAGTTGACGATGGCTCGCATGGTGGCGCGAGGGTTGCGGTTGGGTCGCAGCACCTTGATCCAGGTGCCTGCTGGGGGTCAGCACCGCCTCAGTTATCTGCTGCCGGCCCTGATGTGGCCCAACCCCACCTTGCTCTGTGCCACAGCTCCTGTGCAGGCGCAAATTTTGGGGGAAGAGATCCCCTGGCTACAGCACACCCTGCAGTTGCATAAGCCCGTCCTGCAAAAAGACCGTTGGCCGGATCCCGATTTCCAGGGGTTGCTGTTGGTGGATCCCCTGGATTGGCTGCAAGCTCGCTTGAGAAAGGGATCCTCGCAAGTGCCGACAGGGATCCCTCTGATCCTGGATGGAGCCGAAGACCTGGAAGATTGGGCCTACCAGGCGCTAACGGTGACCCTGGAAGCCAGCCATTGGCAACAGCTCCGGCAAATCTTCCCTGCCGAGGCGGAGCAGCTCTCCCAGGTTCAGGTCAATTTGTCCCTTCAGCTTTTGCGGCGGCCTCTTTCCCGCTGTCTGCTTCATGCGGATGAACAGGTTCACCTGGATGCTGTGCTGTCTTTGGTGACAGGCTACCCCGGCTGGCTGCCGGATCCCTGGGATCAAATCCGCCGGCGGCTCAGCTCTGAGGGGGATCCCGCTTCCCGCTGGGTTTGGTGGGCGGAAACTGACCGCGAGACCGGTCGCCTCACCCTTTACCACAGCCCGGCGGCTCTACACGAGTGGCTGGCGCCCATCTGGGCCACTCAGCCGGTAGTGATCATCGGCGAGGCCCTGGACCTGGATCGGCAGGCGGAGGCCTATCGTTGGCGCCTGGGCTTGCCAGATCTGACGCCCTTGCGCTTCAGCTCAGGCGAGGATTGGATCCGTTCCGGCGGGGAGCCCTTGCCGAGCCTTTCCCTCTACTTGCCGCGGCTGCCCTTGCCCAACAGCCCCCTCTTCCGGGAGCACCTGTTGCAGGAGCTAAGGAGCCTGATCCCGCAGGTGCAGGGCTTTGTGGTGGTGCTGGTGTCGGATCAACCTCTGCAGGTACAGGTGGGGGCTGCTTTGGCTGCTGAATTTGGCTCGCGGGTGCGGGTAAACAGCCTATTTCCCGGAGAAAAGGGCATTTTGGTCTGCGACTGGCCCTACTGGCTGCAGCACAAGGCCAGCCTGCCCTGTCCGGAACTGCTGGCCATTGCCACCTTGCCCTTTCCCTCGATGGAGGATCCAAGGGTGGCCGGACGGGTGCAGTATCTGCAGCGCACCCAACAGGACTGGTTCCGCCAATACCTCTTGCCAGTGGCGGCCAGCCAATTGCAGCGGGCTGTTGCACCTCTGCGACAAGGCGCAGAAGCAGGTGAAGCCTCCGGCTTGCCCACCCGCTGGGTGGCGATTTTGGATAGCCGCATCGTTGCCCGCAGCTATGGCGTTGCCCTCCTCAATGCCTTGGGGCCAGCCCTGCGCATCCAGCAGCGCAGCCAATTGTTCGTTTAGGGATCCCCTTGCCCCCAGCCCCTCTCCCTCAGGGAGAGAGATAGGCAGATTTGTATCCTAGAGAGCTAAAGCCAACAGGGATCCGGGCTATCCTGAGTTCAGTCTGCTCTCAGCTTCCTCTTCAGAAACCATGACCAGTCCTGCTCTCAGCCCCGATACAGAACGGCGCGCCCAAGCGGTTTGGAAGCCGTTGCGCCAGGCCATCGTGGAAAGCTCGGGCTTCCGCGGATGGCTCCAAGGACGGGAACTGCCCAGCCAGGAGGCTGACCTGGATCGTCTGGTACATCGCTACCTGGAGCAAACCCTCTCTCACCTGGCCTACTAGGTTCCCCACAGCAGCAACCAGAAAGGTAGGGTCAGCAGGGCCGCCACGTAGCCTAGGGCCAAGGCTGTTGCTGTTAGCTCCCGATCCAAGTCGTATTCCTCTGCCAGCACCAGGGTGGCAATAGCAGGAGGCATGCCGGTCTGCAAGACCAGCACCAGCTTGGCCAAGGGGGGATAGGGGGTCAAGGCTAACCCCAGGCCCACCAAAAGGGGCAGGACAACAATTTTGATGAAGAGGGCCGCGGCGGCGGGGCGAAGGGATCCCCAGTGCGGCACCTGGGCTAGCCGTATGCCCAAAAGGATTAAGCTCAAGGGAATCGTGCTCCAGGCAAAGGCAGTCAGCCCTTGGGCCAGCCATTCTGGGAGAGGGGAGCGAGCGGTGGCCAGGCCGACAAAGAAAGCCCAGAGAGTGGGACTGCTTAGGACTCGGAGCATAGCCTGCCGGGGAGGGATGAAGGAAGCGCTGTAGCGGCTGCCCACCCAGACTCCCAGACCGTAGGCGGTCAAGAGGGTGCCCAACAGGTCGTAAAACAAAGCCCAGCCAAAGTAGGCGCTCCCGCCCACCGCCAGACAGATGGGGTAGCCCAAATAACCCGTATTTCCCAGGGTGGCTGTCAGGTAAAAGCTGCCTCGCCGGGCTCTGCTCCAAAGCCAGGGATCCCACTCTTTCTTCCCCTGCCAGGTGTGGTGCTGCCACTGCAGCCAGGCACTGGCCAGGGCATACCCTAGCCCTGTGGCCAGCCAGCAGACCAAAGGGGCCGCCCAGAGCTGGCCAGAGAGGTCCGCCGTCTGCATAAACCCAAGGGTGCCCAGGGGAACCCCCACCCAAAACATGAAGCGGCCCAGCGCTTGGGGATTTAGCCAATGGCGCCAGGGGGGAGGTAGCCCTCTCTGCAGGACAAACCCCAGCAGCGTCCAGCCCAGCAGGGGGAGGTAGACCTGAAAAAGAGTGGTGAGCACGCCTTCTAGAAGCCGAGGGGAAGGGATCCCTGCGGAGGGGTCTGCGGCTGTTCGCGCAGGGCAAAGATGCGCAGGATCACCTCCTCCACGACGCGGTCGGGGGTGGAGGCACCGGAGGTAATACCAATCTGCACTGGCCCGTCGGGCAGCCACCCTTCTGTAACGATTGGGTCTTGGTGGAGGGGCTTGTGGCGGATGCGGTTGGGCGGTTGGATGCAGTCGGGGCCGTCAATATGGTAAGAGGGCAGCCCTTTCGAGAGGGCAATTTCCTGCAGGTGGGTCGTATTGGAGGAATTGAACCCGCCAATGACCACCACGACATCCAAAGGCCGCTCCAGCAGCTCAAACATGGCGTCCTGCCGTTCTTGGGTGGCGTTGCAGATGGTGTTAAAGCTCATGAAGTGCTTGTCCAGCTCCTGGGGGCCATATTTGCGCAGCATGGTGGTCTCAAACAGCTTGGCAATGGCGCGCGTTTCCCCTTCCAGCATCGTGGTCTGGTTGGCGATGCCAATCCGCTCCAGATCCCGATCCGGATCGAAGCCGGGAGATGTGGCCTTGCCGAAGCGGCGCCGAAATTCTGCCGCATCTCCGCCCTGCAAAATGTAGCGGGCGACCCATTCTGCTTCTTCCAGGTTCAGCACCACCAGATATTTTTGGGCAAAGGAGCTGGTGGCCACGGTTTCTTCGTGGTTGTACTTGCCGTGGATCACAGAGGTGAATTGAGCCGCGCGGTGCTTGTCCACTTGGTTCCACACGCGGGAAACCCAGGGGCAGGTGGTATCGACAATCTCATTGCCCTGCGACCGAAAAAACGCCATTTCCGAGGCACTCGCCCCAAAAGCAGGCCAGATCACCACATCTTGGGGCCGGATCTGAGAGAAGTCCTTCTTGCCGTCTGGGCCTTTCTCCACAAAGCGGATCCCCATCTCCTGCAGGTGGCGGTTGACCAGGGGGTTGTGGATGATCTCGTTGGTGATCCAGATCTGGCGATCCGGAAAGCGGCGCCGCGCTTCGTAGGCATATTCCACCGCCCGTTCCACCCCCCAGCAGAAGCCAAAGGCCTTGGCCAGATGGATGGTGATATCCCCCTGCCGATAGCAGTAGGACTGGGCGCGGATCTGCTCCACCAGGGGGCTTTTGTAGGTGGTTTGCAGCTCCCGTTGGGCCTGATCCTTGTGCTCTTCAAACCCTTTGGCAAAGTAGTTGCTGGAGCTGCGCAGGGCCTTGCGCAGGGCGCGCGGATCCTGGGGGGAGCTAGCCGGGGAAGAGGGTTGGGAATGAGGCATGGTTGTCACTCGGGCTGTGCACCGCTAACAGCAAAGGGATCCTCTCTCAGCTTACGCCCTGTCTTGAGTGCGTGGGTCACTCCGGCGGCAGGACAGCCCACAAAAATCTGAAGGGATCCCAGACTCGATCGGCAAGAGCCAGGGCGGCTAAGGCAGCGGCTGATCTTGCCTTTCCAGTTGCTGCAGCCGTTCCTGGAGCTGACGGGCAGTCAGGGAGAAGCTGCGCCCCGGCCAAAGCAAAGAGCCCAGCCCCGCCGTCAACAGGCCCAGGCCGATGGCCACGGCGATGAGCAATCCCAAGGGCAGCTCCACCGAGCGCCAAATTAAAAAATGGACGGTCAGGGGGGTGGGGTTTTGTCCGGCCAGGACTGCCACTCCCAAAGCCAGCAGCAGTGTCAAGGCCAGGTTGAACAGCAGCAGCATGAGGGATCCCGTCGCAACAGTTCTATTCTGCCTTGCTGGCCGACGGAGCAGCCCAGGGCTGCACTGTGCCATCGGGCAGGATGGCGCCGCTCAGGTCAGCGCCCGTCAGCACTGCTCCGCCTATTTTTGCCCCGCTCAGGTCGGATCCCTGCAGTTGGGCGCGGGTTAGCTTGGCTTCCCAAAGGTAGGCCCCGTGCAAGTTGGCTTCCCGCAAATCGGCAAAGCTGAGATCGGCGCCGATCAAGTTGGCTTCCCAAAGGTTGGCCCCGCGCAGGTTGGCCCCCATCAGGTTGGCGGAGCTGAGATCGGCCCCCCGCAGATCGGCCTCCTGCAAGTTAATTCCACTCAGCTTGCCAAAGGAAAGGTTGGCCCCTCTCAGATTCGCCCCCTGCAGGGTGGCGCGCACCAGATCCACGCCCACCAGGTTGGATTCTTGAAAGTTGCGCTCGCCGGCGGCATATTCTGCCAGCAGCTCCTCTGCAGTGGTCACTCGGGGCATGGCCGCGTACCCCCAATTGCCGAGTTTATTTCAGCAACCCTTGATTGCCAAACGAGGTGCTAATGACTCAATGCTAAATGTTGGCCATTATACCGTCCATCTACAGCCGCTTGCGGCTCACGGCGGGCAAGAAGGGATCCCCACCCCTGTCCCATCTGCCCTCTGGGGAGAGGGCGGGGTTGCTTCTGCCACCTTTTCAATGTGCAGCTCCAAGTAGCCGGTGGCCGGATCCGGCTGGCGGGAGAAGCGGTACTCCAGGCTGTCGGCGAGGACGATCTCGGCGGTGGTGTAGATGAGGCAGCCGGGGCGCAGGTGCCCTCCCCAAGTTCGGCCCTGGGCATCGGCAACGGCGAGGTGAAGATGGACTCCGTCCGGGCACAGGGATCCGCTCAAAGCCAGGATCTCCAGGCGTTCCGACAATAGGTAATCCTCGGTTTGATCGGCCAGGCGCAGGGTGGCTTGGCTGAGGCTGCCGACGGCGCTGAGGACAAACCCCGCCTGCAGGGGTTGCTGGCGGGCAAAGCGCTCCAATTCCTGCTTTAGGTCTTGGCCGGGCAGCAGGCGCAAGGGGTAGACGCGCAGGGATCCCGTGGGTAGAGGCTGGGGGCGGCCAGCAGCAGCGCTCCCCGGTCGCCAGCCCGGCTTGACCACCGGGTAGGCGCGGGCGATCACCAGGCAGTCGTCCGGCACGGGATAGCGGGCGGGAATGGTGGAGCCGGCGGCAATGGTGACATCGGATCCCACCTTGAGGGGGGCCACCAGCACCGAGTTGGCGCCTGTCTTGCTGCGATCCCCAATTTCGGTCAAGTGCTTCTGCTGGCCGTCGTAGTTGGCGATGATCGTGCCGGCGCCAATGTTGACCTGGGATCCCAGCTTGGCGTCGCCCAGGTAGGCCAGGTGGGCGGCGTTGGTATGGGATCCGATCTGGGCGTTTTTGATTTCCACAAAGTTGCCGATGCGGCAGCCGTCGCCGATCTGGCTGTGAGGGCGCACGTGGGCGTAGGGGCCTACCCAGACGCGATCCCCGATCTGGCTGTGGCTGACCACCGAGTAGAGGATGTGGCAATCGGAGCCGATGGTGCTGGACTCGATCCAACTGCCCGGCCCTAGACGAGTGCGCGGCCCAATGCGACAGACGCCCCGCAGGTGGGTTTGGGGTTCGATCACCACCTCGGGGGCCAATTCCACCGTCTCTTCCAGGCTGACGCTGTCGGGATCCACAAAGGTGACCCCGGCTTCCATCCAGGCTTCCTTGAGGCGATCCTGCAGAATCTGGTAGGCTTGGGCCAGTTGGCGGCGGTCGTTAATGCCGACGATTTCCCGCGCATCCTCGGCGTCCAGGGCGATGGCGGTGTCCAGAAGTTTAACGGCCTCGGTGAGGTAGTACTCCTGCTGGGCGTTGTTCCGGCCCAGACGGGGCAGCACCCTTGCTAGGGCCGGCCAGTGGAAACAGTACACCCCGCTGTTGATGCGGCGATTTTGCCGTTGGGCCGGGGTGCAGTCTCGCTCTTCCACCAACTCCAGGATCCGCTGCTGGGCATCGCAAAACACCCGCCCATAGCCGTAGGGATCCGCCACCTGGGCCGAGAGCAAGGTCACATCCGGTTGAACTTGGCGGTGGCGCTCCAGCAGCGCCTGCAGGGTTTCCGCCCGCAACAGAGGCACATCCCCGTTGACCACCAGCAGATCCCCCTGAAAATTCTCCAGAACGGGCAGAAGCTGCTGCACCGCATGTCCAGTGCCCAATTGCTGCGCCTGCTCCACAAATTCGACCGGGTACTCCTGCAGGGCTCGGCGCACTTGCTCCTGCTCGTACCCCACAATCACCAGACAGCGCTGGGGTTTCAACGTCAGCACCGTGCGCAGCAGCCGCTCGATCAAAGACAGGGATCCCAGCTTGTGCAGCACCTTGGGCAACTGCGACCGCATGCGGGTGCCCTTGCCCGCCGCCAGGATCGCCACCGCCAGATCTCGTTCTGCCATGTTCCCCCCAGACTCTGCCCCCATAAAGTATATGCGGCAGGATCCTGCTCAAACTGTAGCTTGACAGAGCCGCGTGCCACTTGAGCTAGCCTAGTGGCACGTGTAGGTGGGGCAGACGATGGCGGAGAGCAAAAGCTCTGATACCCCCCTTCAGAAACGTCAGCGCCTGGTGCGCGAGGTGGCCGGTTGGCTGGCGGTGCTGGGGGTGCTGATCCCAGGGCTGCAGCGTTTTTACATGGGCCACAGGCGCTGGGGCTGGGGCTACTTGGTGCTGGGGCTGATGGTGTTCGTTCCTTCCATCCCGTTGCAGCTCCTCGGCTACGGGGTACGCGCTCTTTGTTTGCTGGAAGGGCTGTGGTTTCTCACCATGACCAATGAGGACTTCGATTTTCGCTTCAATCGAGATCTCATCGAGCTGGACTGGACCAGTGCGAAAAGTCGGGAAGTCCGGGATCCCGAGCAGCAGTTGGAGATCCAGTTGAAGCAGGGCTTGATTACCCGCGCCGAATACGAGGAGCGCCGCCGCTACCTTCGCGAGATCTCGTGAGTGGGACTGCGATTGCTCCAAGATATTTCCGACCTATCCCCCCTCCACAGCAAGCCCGTTGACACCCTCCCCACTCTCAGACCAAGAAACCGACTGGCGATGCTTAGAAGGGGTGGGCGGTTCTTCCCCATAATCTAGGGACAGGCCCGACCGACCTTCGCCAGAATCCCATAAAAGTGCGGTTTCGCGCTGGCTGAAGCTGTCCTAGTGTAACAAAATATTAAGAGGAGCCGCCGGGCTAGCGTCCCGTTTGGGAGGCCACGCTTGGATTGGTTCCTAACCGACACCTTGCATCCATCTCAGGACACATGGCCATGTACAACAATCGTCGCGGTTTTCTTCGTTGGCTGGCGCTTGGTTTTGGCTCGCTGGTGGGCCTGTTGCCTGCCTTGGCTCAGCGCCGTTTTAACCGTGCCATTGCCCAGGGTGCTGCTTCGGGCCCCAAAGCGGCTGAGCCGGAGTTCGTTAAAGTGGCAACGCTAGAAGATCTTAAAGAAGGCCCCTTCAAGGTAGAAGACGCCTTTGGGAAAAACACCGCCACCCTTTGGCTAGTCGGGGATCCCCAAAAGGAAGACTCGCTGCTGGCTCTGGATGCAGCCTGTCCCCATGCCGGCTGCGACGTGGACTGGCGGGGGGAGAACTTCGTCTGCCCCTGCCATGGCTCAGTTTTTGCCGCCGATGGCAGCCGTACCCGTGGCCCGGCCAATGCCGACCTGACCGCCTACAAAGTTAAAGTGGAGAAAGGGGAAATCTTCGTGGCCAGAACCTGACCTTGTCCCCCCAGGGTCAACCAGACTAGCCAGCAAGGAGTCGAGCCTGCTAGGGCGCCCATGCCTCCTACCTACCGCTTCTTGTTTGTCTCCACCCCCGTTGGGCCCCTGGGATCGGGAGCTGGCGGCGGGGTGGAGCTCAACCTTGTCAACTTGGCGCGGAGCCTGCTTGAGAGGGGAGCCCAAGTGCGCGTGCTGGCCCCTGAGGGCTCCTGCAGTGTCGACTTGCCGGAAGGGGTGATCGAGGCGGTGGCCGGCCTCCCCCCGCCCTATGCCCAGAGCCAGCGCCGCGACCAGCCGGTCTGTTTTCCCACCCCTTCTCTGGTGGCCAACCTGTGGCAGCGAGCTGCCCAACTGCAGGATGAGTTTGAGCTCATCGTGAACTGGAGCTACGACTGGCTCTCGTTCTACCTGACAGGTTTTTTCCGCACGCCGGTGGCCCATATCGTCAGCATGGGCTCCCTTAGCGATGCCGTTGACCAGGCCTTGGAGCGCATCGCGCGCACCTATCCTGGCCGGCTGGCGGTACACTCGCGAGCCCAAGCCCAGACCTTTGCCTTTGCCCGGGCCCAGATGGCGGCTGGTCGGGATCCCTTTGTCTATTTGCCCTGCGGCGTCGACCTCAGCCGCTACGAGTTTGTGCCAGAGGGGAACGGATCCCTGTGCTGGGTTGGCCGCATTGCCCCCGAAAAGGGCCTGGAAGACTGCGCCGCCCTGGCCGAGAAGACGGGGAGGCCGGTGCTGATCCTGGGCCACCTGCAAGACCCGGCCTACTGGCAGCAGATTCGAGAACAGTACCCGCGGGCTCAATTGGATTACCGGGGGTTTTTGCCCACCTCTCAGATGCAGCGGCTCTTGGGCCACTGCTCGGCCTTGATCATGACCCCTAAGTGGGTGGAAGCCTTCGGCCTGGTGGCGGTGGAAGCCTTGGCCTGCGGTGTGCCGGTGATCACCTACCGCCGCGGCGGGCCGGCGGAAATTGTCCGCGATGGCGAGACCGGCTGGGTGGTGGAGCCAGACGACGTGGCAGCTCTGGCAACAGCGGTGGAACGCCTGGATCAGATCGCTAGAAGCCGCTGCCGACAGCACGCAGAAGAGCACTATTCCCTGCAGGCCATGACAGAGCGGTTTCTGGCCTGGAGCGAGCAAATTGTCCAGGATCCGATCCCGGCAGCCCGCTAGGGAGAAGACAGGCAATGGTACTATTTGATTTTGATGCCTGGGGCCGGATGACCAGCCCACTGACGCGGACACTTCGACTCACGACGGGGAAACCACCATGACGACTGGGAAAGAATCTGTTGCGCTGGTGCGATCAGAGGTTCGTCGGCGGTCACAGGTTCTGGGAACGCAGGTGATCAGCCAAGCCAATGCCGCCCGGCTTGGAGTAGTTAGCGAAGTTTGGGCAGATCTGGAAGCTAGGCAAGTCCTGGTGCTAGGAGTGCTGGAAAAGGCCTTTGCCGGATCGCCGCGTTTTCTGGAGCTGCGGCAGGTCACGGCCCTAGGACAAGACGCCATCCTCGTCCCCAGCGATGAAGTCTTCGAGGACTTGGAGTTGGAGGGTCTCAGCCGGGTAGTCGGCAGCGAGGTGATTACCGAAGAAGGGATCCGCCTTGGAAAAGTCAAAGATTTCGAATTCAACTCCGTCTCCGGCCTAATCACCGGTTTGATCCTCTCCAACCTCGGCCTGACCTTTTTGCCCGGCTTTATCCTCAGCACCTACCTGCTCTCTGCTGATGAAATCGTCTCCATCGGCGGCGATCGCCTCATCGTGGCCGATGGCGCCGAAACCCGCCTAGCCCAACTGACCAAAGGGATCTTGGAAACCCTCGGCCTGGGCAAGCCCTCCTGGCTGGTCGACACTGGCTCCGCCCCCGCCCTGCCCAGGGCCGTTGATGAACCTGCCGTCGAGGAAAACTACGAGGAAGTATACGACGAAGAATACGAGGGCGAAGAAGAGGAATATCCCGAAGCAGAGCCTGAACCCCAGGCCGAGGCGGCGCCTCCTCGTCGGCCCGAGCCTGCTCCTGCTGCCGAGCAGCCAGAATGGGAGCAAGAGTACGTCAAAGCAGAAGCCCCCCCTTCCGAGCCAGCTCCTGACTCTGCCCCGGCCGCTCCCAGCTCCCCTTTGGATAGGGACCCCTGGGAGGAGAATACCGGGGAGCCAACCTGAGCTCTGAGCCCGGCTTCGCTCCTCTCTCCCAAAGTGACGGCCTAGGGGTGACCCCATGTCAGCCGGAGCGCCTGAGCCTGAGAACTCTTCCTGGATTGGAAAAAACCAGACTGACCGGACAGTCGCCGCAAAAAGTCGGCAAAGGCGTGAGTTTTCCCTGCTCGGGGATCCCCTAGGTTGGCAGGGCAGGATCGGCCTCGGCCAAAAAGCGCAAAGCCACCGATAAAAAAGCTTGCGGCGCTTCGATGTGGGGAAAAGCAGCCCCTGGCAGTCGATAGATCGGCACCTCTGGGCGCAAGGCACGATACCGCTCCGCCTGTTCTGATCCAGTAAGGCGGTTGTTTTCTCCCCAGACCAGAGCCATCGGCTTGTCCACCACGCGAAAGTCCTCCTGAATGGGCAAGTTAAGCTTGCCGGTCAAAAAAGAACGGGGGGCAAATTGGGCCCCCGCCTGGTGGGCCGCCTGATAGTAGTAGTCCACCACCGCCTCATCCAGAGCGTACCCAGGGGAGAACAGGCTCTGCTCCGTAAATAGACGTACACTCCAGGGGGTGGTGATGACGTTGTAAAAGGCCAGCCCCAAAACCGGCAAGCTGAGAAGACCATACACCGCCTCAGCCAAAGGGATCCCTAGCGCCTCGGGGACAAGGCTGTTGTCTCCTAGAGGGGCGATGAGCAGCAGCTTCTGCCAGTGCTGAGGCTGCAGCCGGGCCGAGCGCAGCACAAACCCTGCCGAGAGAGAATTGGCAATGGCGTGGCAGGGGCGCCCGATCACCTGGCCGACAAAATCCCCGATCATCCGGACATATAGGTGGCCGGTGTACTCCAGATCGGGGCGCTCCGAGTTGCCCCAACCCAACAAATCCAAAGCGTAAACCTGATAGTGCTGGCCCAACTCCGCCATCACGGCGCGAAACTCGTAGCTGGAAGAGCCGGCCCCGATGCCGTGCAGCAGCAACAAGGGCTGGCCGGATCCCGCAACCTTGTAAAACAGACGGTGGCCGCGCCAAAAATAGTGCCTCTCCTCCCCCGGCAAGAGGCTGGGCAGAGGCTGGGTTCGAGAAGCGATCCAGGCGTTGAGCACGGCCAGGGCACTTACCCCGCCGGCCGCAACCCAGAGGCCGGTTTTGAGAACTTGGCTCAGCTCCTTCATGCTCAGCGGCCCCAGCTAAGGCCAGACGGCTACTTTTTCTTGAGGCGGTAAGTGATGCGCCCTTTGTTCAGGTCATAGGGGCTGAGCTCTACCTTGACCCGGTCGCCGGGCAAGATCTTGATGTAGTTGCGGCGGATCTTGCCGGAGATGTGGGCAAGGACGTTAAAGCCGTTGTCCAGGTCCACCCGGAACATGGCGTTGGGCAAGGACTCGGTAACCACCCCTTCCACTTCAATGGCGTCTTCTTTAGACAAGGAACCCTCCTTAAAAAACAACACAACAGAAATATCGATAGGAAACCCGCCCTGTTAAGAGCGAGTTAAGAGCCGAAACAATACTCCACCTCTTCTATCCTAGCCGTTGCCGCCCTTCAGCAAGGGATCCCTAGGACTGAAAAGGGGTGCGATCCGTCAAAATCTCAGCCCCAGAGTCCGTGATCAAGACCGTGTGCTCAAACTGGGCCGACCAAGAGCCGTCCACCGTCACCACCGTCCAGCCATCCGAGAGCACCCGCGTGGCCTCTCCCCCTGCATTCACCATCGGCTCGATTGCCACCGTCATGCCGGAGCGCAGCTTGGGATTGGGAAGGTCGCGGGTGCGGTAGTGGGGAAACTGCGGCTCCTCGTGCAAGTTGCGCCCCACGCCGTGGCCGACGTACTGCTTCACCACGGAGTAGCCCCGCCCCTGGATGTAGTCCTCGATGGCGCCTGAGACATCCTGCAGCCAGACGCCGTGGCGCACGTGGTCAATGCCCGTCTGCAGCGCTTTGGCCGCTGTGTCGATCAGGTCGCGGGCGGCATCGCCGAGGGGCTCCAGGCCAATGGTGATGCAAGAGTCGGCATGCCAGCCTTCGACCATGGCGCCAAAATCCACCTTGACGATGTCCCCCGGCTGCACCACTTTGCGGGGGCTGGGGATCCCGTGTACCACCTCATGGTTGACGCTGACACAGACACAGGCGGGAAAGCCGTAGTAGCCCTTGAAGCTGGGCAGGGCATTCAACTCCGCTACCCGCCGCTCGGCATAGGCATCGATGTCTGCCGTTGTCCAGCCTGGCTCCAGACACTCGGCAATTTCCTGCAGCACCTGGGCCACCACCCGCCCGGCCCGCCGCATCTTCTCCACCTCCCGGCGGGACTTGATCTCAATGAGCTGCATGCCCCGCCGCGGGGAGAGATTTCCCGCCCCCGTCTTGATCACGCTGTCCTCCTGAAGCCTTCCAAGAGAGCCCGCAGATGTTCTTGTACCGATTCCATCGGCTGGTTGCCATCGATCCGTCGCAGACGACCCCTGGCCTCGTAAAAGTCGATCAGCGGAGCCGTCTGCTCCCGATACACCTGCAAGCGTTTGAGGATCACCGCCTCATCGGCATCGTCGCTGCGCCCCTGCTCCTTGCCGCGGGCCAACAGCCGTGCCACCACCACGTCGTCCGGCACTTCCAGGTTGAGAACGTGGTCGTAGTCTTGCCCCAACTCCCGCAACAGCTCTTCTAAAGCCTCCGCCTGCGCCAGGGTGCGGGGGAAGCCGTCCAGGATCCAGCCCTGCGCTGGCGAGTGTTGCAACTGGCCCTTCACCATCCCAATTAACACCTCGTCAGGCACCAGCTCTCCCGCATCCATGTACACCTTAGCCTGGCACCCCAGCGGCGTTTGGGCTTTCACCTCTGCCCGCAGCAGGTCGCCTGTAGAAATTTTGGGCGTGTGGTAGATCGCTGCCAGCCGCTCTGCCTGGGTGCCCTTGCCCGCTCCCGGCGGCCCCAAAAAGATTAACCTCGGCACTATTGCTTGACCATCCCTTCGTAACGCTGCGAAATGACGTAGGTCTGGATCTGTTTGGAGGTCTCGATCGCCACCCCCACCAGGATCAGCAGCGAAGTTGCCCCCAAGCCCTGAAAAGTGGTGATGCCGGTCGCCCGCTCCACCGTCGTCGGGATGATGGCCACCGCACACAAGAACAAGGCCCCCAGCAGGGTCAGCCGGTTGAGGATCCCTTCGATGTACTCAGCAGTGGCCTTGCCCGGGCGGACTCCCGGAATGCTGGCCCCCATCTTCTTCAGGTTCTGCGCCAGATCCACCGGGTTAATGATCAAAGAGGCGTAGAAATAGCTGAAGAGGAGGATCAGCACGAAGTAGAAGGGAATGTAAAACCAAGAGGTAGGGGCCAAAAGGTTGGCCACCTGCACCAAAGTCAGGTTCTGGGTGTACTGGGCCAAGGCAAAGGGCAGGGACATCACCGAGTAGGCGAAGATGATCGGCATCACGCCCCCCTGGTTTAGCCGCAGGGGCAGGTAGCTCTTCTGCTCACGGAATAGCTTGTTGCCCACCTGGCGCTTGGCGTAGACAATAGGGATTTTGCGGCTGCCCTCCTGGACGAAGACAATGCCGACAATGGTGGCTAGGAAGACGGCCATCAACACCAAGATGCCGCCGATGGTGCTGCTATCAGCACGGGCTAGGCTGATGGTCTGGCCCAGAGCGCGGGGCAGCGTGGCGACAATGTTGACGAAGATCAACAGCGACGGCCCACTGCCCACCCCCTTCTCCGTGATCATCTCCCCCAACCACATGACAAACATGGAACCTGCCGTCAGGGCCAGGGTGGTGGAGGCCACAAAGGCCAACTCGTTGCTGGTGTTGGCGAACTCCCGCACCCAGAAGGAGATGCCGATGCCCTGGATGATGGCCCAAATCAGGGTAACGTAGCGGGTGTACTGGGAAATCTGTCGCCGCCCCTGCTCCCCCTCGTTTTTCTGCAGGTTCTCCAGGGCCGGAATGGCCGAGACCAGCAGTTGCATGATGATGGAGGCGTTGATGAAAGGCAGGATGCCGAGGGCGAAGATCCCCAAAGCGGAGATACCGCCGCCCGAGAAGACATCCAGAAAGCCAAACACAGGGCTGTTGGCGGCTTCGGCGGCAAAGCGAGCTCGGTCAATACTGGGGATGGGAATGTAAATGCCCAGCCGCACCAACAGCAACAGGCCTAGGGTAAGAAACAGACGTCTGCGCAGGCCAGAAGCCATGGCCATCTGCATGAAGGTCTCTTGGGCGGAGGGAGCGGAGCCTCGTGGGTCAGCCATAAATCTAGAAAACCTCGCGGAAGGGAAAGGCAAGGTGAGCTATTTACCACTCTACGCTGCCGGTGGGAAAGTCGGCAAAATAGAGAAGCTGCAAACTGCAGCCCAATTTTAGGATCCAGCGGAAGCAGTCTGGGATCCCACGAGCTCCACCCGACCCCCGGCTGCCTCGACCTTGGCTCGGGCTGAGGGGGTGATGGCAGCCGCTCTGATCGTCAGGGGCACGCCCACTTCCCCGTCTCCCAAGATCTTCAGCGGGCCATCGTTGGTGGTCACGATCCCCAAATCCATCAAGCTTTCCAAGCTGACCTCGCTGCCAGCGGGCAACTTGGCCAAAGCGCGCAGGTTGATCAGGGTGTACTGGGGGCGCCGCACGTAGCGGGGGAAGTGCTTGAGCTTGGGCAGCCGCCGATAGAGGGGGGTCTGGCCTCCCTCAAAGCCGGGCCGGGGACCGCCTCCTTTGCGCGCCTTCTGTCCCCGCATTCCCTTGCCACAGGAGGCTCCCTGTCCAGCAGCGATGCCACGGCCCAGGCGTCGTCGCCGCCGCGTCGAACCTGGTTGGGGGCGAATGTCTTCTAGTCGCATACTGACCTCCGGCTAACTTGCTGTTACTTACCAAACAGGCGGCGCACGTCGATCCCTCTATCTTCAGCTACCTGCTCAAAGGTGCGCATCCGCCGCAGCGCGTCAATGGTGGCACGGGCGTTGTTGAGGGGGTTGCTGGATCCCAGTTGCTTAGCCAGACTGTTGCGCACGCCCGCCAGCTCCAGAACCGTGCGCACCGCTCCCCCGGCGATGACCCCTGTCCCGGGAGCTGCCGGCATCACCAGGACAGTGGCCCCACCGCCTGATCCCCGCATGGGATGGGGTACAGACAGACCCTTGGTGAGGGGCACTTCGATTAGGTGCTTTTTGCCATCCACAACTCCTTTGCGCACAGCCCCGATGACGTCGTTGGCTTTGCCCACGCCAACCCCCACCTGGCCGCGCTCGTTGCCCACCACCACCACGGCCCGGAAGCTCAGCTTTTTGCCGCCCTTAACTACTTTGGTGACGCGCCGGATCTGGATGACCCGCTCCTGCCACTCGCTAGTCTGCTCTTCGCGGCTCTTTTTGCTTCTGCGACGTTCTCTTTGCTCAGCCATATGCCATCTCCTCAGGGCCTAGAACTGTAAGCCTGCTTCGCGGGCGGCTTCCGCCAGGGCCTGGACACGCCCGTGGTAGAGCTTGCCGCCGCGGTCGAACACCACTTGACAAATGCCTGCCTGTAAGGCCCGTTGGGCGACGGAGCGACCCACCACGGCGGCAGCCTCTCGGGTGGCCGTGCCAATGTCTTTGAAGGCTTCCCGCAGCTCCCTGTCCAGCGTGGAGGCAGAGACTAAAGTGTGCTGGGCTACATCGTCGATCACCTGGGCGTAGATGTGGCGATGGGAGCGAAACACGGCCAAACGGGGCCGCTCGGGCGTCCCGAAGACCTTGCGGCGAATGCGGCGATGGCGACGTTGGGTGGCAGCTTTGCGAGTGATTTTCATAGCTACTTCTTGGCCTTCCCGGATTTACCTGCTTTGCGACGAACCTGTTCCCCTACATAGCGAATCCCTTTGCCCTTGTAGGGCTCTGGCGGACGGACGGCCCGAATCCGCGCCGCCGTGTTGCCCACCAGCTCTTTGTCGATACCTGAGACGACGATGACGTTGTTGCCCTCAACCGCTATTTGGATCCCTGGCGGGAAAGGGATCTCCACTGGGTGGCTGTAGCCAACGTTCAAGATTAACTTGTTGCCCTGGGTGGAAGCCCGGTAGCCCACACCCACCAATTCCAGCCTGCGCTCAAATCCCCTAGATACGCCGTCCACCATGTTGGCAACCAAGGTGCGGCAGAGGCCGTGCAGTTGGCGGGCCGGGCGAGACTCGTTGACCCGGCTGACCTTGAGCGTCTGGGCTTCTTGATGCACCGCAATCAAGGGGGGCAAACTGCGAGACAGTTCTCCCTTCGGGCCTTTTACCGAGATCTGCTGCCCCTCGATCTGAACCTCTACCTTGGCAGGAAGGGCAATGGGGCGTTTGCCAATGCGAGACATGGGCCAACTCCTGGCAAGAGAACAACTCAATAGACGTAGCAGAGCACTTCGCCGCCGATGCCCTGCTTGCGAGCATCCCGGTCGGTCATGATGCCGTTGGAGGTGGAGATGATGGCAATCCCAATTCCTCCCAACACCCGAGGCAGTTCTTTGTGGTTGCAGTAAACTCGCAGCCCGGGCCGGCTCACCCGCTTCAGGCCATTGATGATCGGCTTACGACCTTTGCCCTTGTACTTCAACCGCAACACAAGCTGAGCGTGGATCCCTTCTCCCTCTTCCTTCCAGTCGCTCACAAAACCTTCCTCATGAAGAACGCGAGCGATGCTGCGGGTCATGCGTGTGGCCGGGACCGCCACCGATTCATGCCGAGCCATGGTGGCATTGCGAATGCGGGTGAGCATGTCGGCGATCGTGTCGTTGGTGTGGGCCATGGGTGGGTCGGTGCTCCTCGGAAGATCGATCAAGTCGAGACAATTGCAGATGGGCAAACCTTAAGAGGCAAAGGGCATGCCAAACTCTTTGAGCAGGGCACGGCCCTCTTCGTCGGTTTCGGCGGTGGTCACAATGGAGATGTCCATACCTCTGATCTGGTCTACAGAGTCGTAGTTGATTTCGGGGAAGATCAGTTGCTCGCGAATACCAAGGGTGTAGTTGCCCCGCCCATCAAAAGATTTGGGGCTGACGCCACGGAAGTCGCGGATACGAGGGAGGGCAATGTTGATCAGCCGATCCAAAAACGCGTACATGCGCTCCCGCCGCAGGGTCACCATCAGGCCAACCGGCATGCCCTTGCGGATTTTGAAACTGGCAATCGCCTTTTTGGCGCGGGTAATCACCGGACGCTGGCCCGTGATGGCGCTGATCTCGGCGATGGAGGATTCCAGGGCCTTGGCGTTTTGGGAGGCATCTCCCAGGCCGCGATTGATCACGATCTTTTCCAGACGCGGCACCTGATGGATGTTGGTGTAGCCCAACTCTTTTTGCAGCTTGGGAACGATGACGGTGTTGTAGAGGATTTGCAGACGCTGGGGCATGGTCGGTTCTCCTGGGGGCTCTGGGCTGGGTCAGAGCTCTATCGAAAAAGGGACGGCTAGTCGAGGATCTCGCCGGTTTTCTTGAGGACACGGACTTTGCGGCCATCGGCGGTGATTTGATAGCCAATACGGCTGGCCACTTCCTGCTTCTTGGAATAGAGCATCACCTTGCAGGCGTGGATCGGGGCTTCTTTGGTCTCGATGCGACCACTTTCGCCTTCCCGTTGCGGCTTGCGGTGGTAGGTTACTATGTTTACCCCTTCCACCAAGACCATGTTGCGTTCGGGAAAAACCTGCAGCACCTCGCCGATTTTGCCTTTGTCGTCGCCGGAGATCACCTGGACGGTATCTCCCTTCTTGATGCGCATTTTGTAGCGTAGGCTGTTGCGGTGCTTGCGAACGCCGGTCTGCCGAATCAGCCGTCGAATTTGGCTGGGCTTGAGGGGACGAACCATTACAGAACCTCCGGGGCAAGGGAGATGATCTTGGTGAAGTTTTTCTCCCGCAGCTCGCGGGCTACAGGGCCGAAAACGCGGGTTCCGCGGGGGTTGCCGTCGTCGTTGATGATCACGGCAGCGTTGTCGTCGAAGCGGATGCACATGCCGTCGGGGCGGCGTACCGTATCGACGGTGCGGATGACCACAGCCTTGACGACGTCGGATTTTTTGACCGGCATATTGGGCAGGGCGTCTTTGACGACGCCAACGATCACATCTCCCAGGCTGGCGTAGCGACGGCCACTGCTGCCCAGGACGCGGATGCACATCAGCTTGCGGGCGCCGGTGTTGTCAGCTACCGTTAACATGGTCTGCTGCTGAATCATAGTTTCTTGACCTCCCGTATGATTTCGGCCACTCGCCAACGCTTGGTGCGGCTGAGGGGACGGGTTTCCGTAATGCGCACCAGATCCCCTTCTTGACAGCGGTTCTCTTCGTCGTGGGCCTTAAACTTTTTGGTTTTGACGACGATTTTGCCGTATTTGGGGTGGGCAACCCGGTTTTCCACAGCAACGACCACTGTCTTTTGCATCTTGTTGCTGACGACAACGCCGATCTTTTCGCGAGCAGGCATTACTCCTCCTTCTGGGTCTGAGTTGAGGACAAGGACTTGCCGCGCTTGCGCTCTGACTCAACGGTCAGCAGTTGGGCCAGCTTGTGTTTGCGCAGGCGAATGAGATGGGGCTGGTTCAACTGCCGCGTGGCCTGCTGCAAACGCAGCTCGAACAGCTCTTTCTTGACGGCGTAGATCTCCTGGCTCAATTCTTCGTCGGATAGGGCGCGAGCGTCGGCAATTTTAGGCATGGGCATGGCTCAACTCTCCTCCCTCAAATAGCGCTGGCTGCTACTTCTGTTGTTTCTGGAGCTGCTTTCTGAACAGGTTCCGGCTCCTCAAAGTTAGCCTTGGTTACAAACTTGACTTTGATCGGCAGCTTTTGGGCGGCAAGGCGCATCGCCTCTCGGGCCGTGGCTTCAGGAACTCCTCCCATCTCGAAGAGGATACGGCCCGGCTTGACGACGCAAACCCAGTATTCGGGGTTGCCTTTGCCGGATCCCATGCGGGTTTCGGCAGGCCGTTGGGTAACGGGCTTGTCGGGAAAGATGCGGATCCAGATTTGGCCTCCCCGCCGGACGTAGCGGGCCATGGCCCGACGGCTGGCCTCGATCTGCCGCGCGGTGATCCAGGCGGGTTCTAGAGCCACAAGGCCGTATTCCCCAAAGTTGATGCGGTTGCCGCGAGTCGCTTTGCCTTTCATGCGCCCGCGCTGTTGCTTGCGGTATTTGGTTCGTTTGGGGCTTAACATGGCCGTTCCTTAAATCAACTGCGATGGGGATCCCTGGATTTTCGGGTGCTGGCCCTCAGGCCTCCACTGCTGAGCGGTCTTCAAAAGTGGGCCGCCGCCGCTGCTGCCGCCGCTTGGGCTGTTGCAGGGGAACTTTTTGTTCGGGCCGTTCCTGCCCGGGGAGAACTTCTCCTTTGAAAACCCAGACCTTGACCCCAATGACACCAAAGGTGGTCTGAGCGATGTGGTCGGCATAGTCGATATCTGCCCGCAGGGTGTGCAAAGGGATCCGCCCTTCCCGGGTCCATTCGGTGCGGGCGATCTCGGCTCCGTTCAGCCGCCCGGCAATTTGAATTTTGATCCCTTGCACCCCCGCCCGCTGGGCCCGCTGGATGACCTGGCGCACGATGCGGCGAAAGGCGATCCGCCGCTCCAACTGCTGGGCGATGTTTTCTGCCAGCAAAACCGCCTCGGCATCGGCACGGGTGACCTCTACTACATTGATGCGAATGGTTCGCTCGGGGCTACCGTGTGAGCTCAGCTCTTTCTGCAGGCCCTGGCGCAGGGCGTCGAGGCCGGATCCCCCACGACCAACCACCACTCCAGGGCGAGCGGCTCGGATCTCGAGGTCGATCTGATCCGCTTTGCGTTCAATTTGAATGTCGGCCAGGCCGGCGCTGCTCAACTGCTTGGTCAGGTAGGCGCGGATGAGATCGTCCTCTCGCAGCAGGGCTGGGTAGCGAGCTGGATCGGCAAACCAGCGGCTGCGATGTTCCTTAATAACGCCGAGGCGGAAACCGGTGGGGTGAATCTTCTGTCCCATGGTGGTGTCAGTTGAGGGGTAAAGTCTGGGGGTACAGGCGTCTAGGAGGCCGTCGCCGCTTCAGGTTCTATGGGCCGGACGGCGATGGTAATGTGGCAGGTGCGCTTGCGGATTGGGTAGGCACGACCTTGGGCGCGGGGGCGAAATCGCTTCAGCGTCGGCCCCTGGTCAGCGTAGGCCTTGCTGATGACCAGGTCCCGAGGATCCAGGCCGTTGTTGTGTTCGGCATTGGCCACCGCCGAGCGCAGCACCTTGCGAACCGGCTCACAGGCGGCGTAGGGCATGAACTCCAACAGGATCAGGGCATCGGCATAGGTGCGCCCCCGGATCTGGTTCAGCACGCGCCGCACCTTATAGGGGGACATGCGGATGTAGCGAGCTACCGCTTTGATTTCAGGGGATGGATCGGCCATGGCGCTCTCCTAGCTTATTGCCTCTTCTGTTCGTTGCTGGACTTAACGGCGGGCAGCTTTTTTGTCACTGCCCGCGTGGCCGCGAAAGGTACGGGTGGGGACGAACTCCCCCAGCTTGTGGCCCACCATCTGATCGGTGATGTAGATGGGCACGTGCTGCTTGCCGTTGTGCACGGCGATGGTGTGGCCGATCATGACGGGCAGGATGGTGCTGGCTCGCGACCAGGTTTTGATCATGTGCTTCTCATTGCGCTCGTTCATCTTCTCGATTTTGAGAAGCAGCTTGGCATCGACAAAAGGGCCTTTTTTGAGTGAACGTCCCATAGCAACCTCAACAGTCTGGCAAGCTGGTAAGGGTCGAAAGAAAAAGAAAATTCAGGGGCGCAGCAGATGGCCGGACTCTTATTGAGCGGCCCTCCCGCTCTTGTCCCGGCGGCCGCCACGACGGCGACCGCGCACGATGAACTTGTTGCTGGGTTTGTTGCGTTTGCGGGTTTTGTATCCCAGGGTGGGCTTGCCCCAGGGGGTGACAGGGGTGCTGCGGCCGATGGGGGCTTTTCCTTCCCCACCGCCATGGGGGTGATCGACAGGGTTCATCACCGAGCCGCGCACGTGGGGACGGCGACCTAGCCAGCGGCTACGCCCCGCTTTGCCGAGGCTGAGGTTGCTGTGGTCAACATTTCCCACTTGGCCGATGGTGGCGTAGCACTCGCCTCGGATCATGCGGACTTCGCCGGAGGGCAGCTTGAGGGAGACATACTTGCCCTCTTTGGCTACTACTTGGGCGCCGGCCCCGGCGGCGCGAACAATTTGCCCACCGCGGCCGGGATACAGCTCCACGTTGTGAACCACCGTCCCCAGCGGGATCCGCTCCAGGGGCATGGCGTTGCCAAGCTCAAAGGGGGCATCGGGCCCCGCCATAATGGTGGCTCCCACCTCGAGGTTGCGGGGAGCGAGGATGTATCGCTTCTCGCCATCTTCGTATTCCACCAAGCAGATGCGGGCGCTGCGGTTGGGATCGTACTCGATGGTCTTGACGGTGGCCGGGATCCCGCGCTTGTCGCGGCGGAAGTCGATGATGCGGTAGAGCCGCTTGTGGCCGCCGCCTCGGTGGCGGCAGGTGATGACGCCGCGGTTGTTGCGCCCTTTTTTGCGGTGGATGAATTGCAGCAGCGACTTCTCCGGTCTGGGCCGCTTGCCGTTTTCGTCCCGCGACAGCTCCTCGAAGTTGGAGACCGTCATGTGGCGGGTGCTGGGGGTATAGGGTCGGAAGGTACGAATGCCCATGGCTCGAGGGGGGGTGAAGGACGGGTGGCAATAAAACTCGAAGCGGGAAGAGGGGTTTGGTTAGGTGTCGGGGAAGAGGGTGATGGAGTCGCCTTCGGCCAAGGTCACGATGGCTCGCTTGGGACGGCTGCGATAGCCGACAGAACGGCCTACCCGCCGCTGCTTGCGGGGCAGTTTAAGGGTGTTGACGGCGGTGACCCGCACCCCAAACATCTCCTCGACGGCAGCGCGGATGAGCGGCTTGGTGGCAGTGGGCATCACTTCAAAGACGTATTTGCGCTGTTCCATCAGGGCAGTTGCCTTTTCGGTGATGACGGGACGCAACAGGACATCGGCCAGGATCCGCTTGCTCTCAGTCATTGTCTTCCTCCTCTGCTGCGGCTGTTTCGGCCTCCTCGCCAGCTGGCGGCTGGGCAAGGGGCTCTGCTTCTTGGGCTAGTTCCGCTTGTCCCTGAACTTCTCGCTCTTGTGCTTGGGCCAGCTCTTCTTCCTGGGTTTCCTGAACTTGTGGGTTTGCTAGAGCTACTTGATTAGCCTGATCAGCCTGCGCCGGGGGAGCCTCTGGCTGGGCTTGAGCTTCTGCTTGCTCTTCCTGCTCCTGGCTTTGACCTTCTGCTTGTTCGACTGGCCGAGCTTCTCGCTCTGCCGCCTGAGCCTGATCTTCAAGGCGATCGGCTTGGGTTGGAGCTGCTGCTGCCGCGCCGGATCCCCAGCGGGCCTTGAGCTTCTCCAGGGCAGAGGTGGTAATCAGCACCCAATCGACGTTGAGCAGATCAAAGACATTGAGCTGATCCAGGCCGATCAGCTTGACGCGGGCGATGTTGCGTACGGCTCGCTCGACGGCTTCCGAGCGCTCGGCGACGATAAGCAGTGCCGACTGATCCTCCATCACCCCCCAGCGCAGCAGAGCTTGGGCCACGGCGCGAGTCTTGGGCGGGTTGAGCTGATCCTGGAAATCTTCCACCACGATCAGGTCTTCCACCCGGCTTTGCAGGGCAGTGCGCAGAGCCAGTTGCCGCTCTTTGCGGTTCATGGCCAGGTTGTACTCCCGCTTGCGGGGGCCGAAGATCACTCCACCCTTGCGCCAAAGGGGGGAGCGAATGGAGCCGGCGCGGGCCCGGCCGGTGCCTTTTTGCCTCCAGGGCTTGCGGCCGCCACCGCGCACCTCAGCCCGGGTCTTGGTGTGGGCGTTGCCTTGGCGGGCGTTGGTCATCTGCCGGCGAAGAGCTAGATAGAGGATGTGGGAGGCCGTTTCGGGACGGGCAACTTTGAGGCTTAGCTCCGCGCTGCCCACCGTTTCCCCTTGCCAATTTTTCACCACACAACTTGCCATGGTTTCCTCGTCTTTGCAGATGCTGGTCAGCCTTTGCCAGGGATCCCTTTCCTAGCGTTTGTTGCCCACCTGCTTGGCAGGGGTAATCTCCAGCAGCCCCCCTTCCACGCCGGGCACAGAGCCCTTGATGATCAGCAAGTTCCGCTCCGGATCCACCTGCACCAACTGCAGTTTGCGAATGGTGACGCGGCAGCCTCCCATCCGGCCCGCCATGCGTAGCCCCGGAAACACGCGGCCAGGGGTTGTGCCGGCGCCAACAGAACCCGGTCGGCGGTGGTTCTTGGAGCCGTGAGACATGGGGCCGCGACCAAAGTGGTGCCGCTTCTGGTAGCCGGCAAACCCCCGCCCGATGGAAGTGCCGGCTACATCCAGCAACTGGCCCGGAGAGAAGATCTCGACGGTGATCTTTTGCCCCAACTGGTAAGCTTCTGGCTGGTCGACCCGGAACTCGCGCAGGTGGCGCAGCAGCTCCGTCACCCCCGCTTTGCTCAGGTGGCCCCGCTGGGCTCGCGTGAGGTGCTTTTCGGCGGTGGGCCAGTAGCCCAACTGCACGGCGTTGTAGCCGTCTGTGGCTTGGGTCTTGATCTGGGTTACCGTGCAAGGCCCCGCCTGCACGACCGTAACCGGAATGGCCAACCCTTCCGGAGAGAAGATCTGGGTCATGCCGACTTTTCTTCCAAGGATGCCAAGCGCCACGAGAACCTCCTCTCGAGCCTCTGCGACTCGCTTCTGTCAGCTTGCAACTGGCTCAATGAGCCGGATCCAGGCAGCAACGGCGCGGCAGCAGGAAGCTCAGGACTAGCTGAGGCTGCCCGCTCAGGCGAAAAAGCAACGAAAAGGAATCTTTGGATCCCCGCAGGCCAAACAGCGCCAGCAGCGCTGCTCCCTTTGCTTAATTCACCCTCAAATCACACGCCAAACTGCTTTCAAAGGACTGCTCAGACTTACCTGCAAAGAGGCAGTATCTGGTTTAGCAGTACGCTAGGTTGCCGAGAGCCGTCGTCAGAGCGGGCGGACTTAATTGGCAACAGTAGTACATCATAATGAGGTGAAGACCTGTTTGTCCAGATTTTGCCGAGAAAATGGCTCGGTCGGGGGGCAGCGACTGTGAAAGCCGCTCTGGTGGGCGAAAAGAGCTATCGACGGCAAGAGCCACCTCCTTTTAGGAGTGTGATGGGGTGGGCGGGCAGCGGGCTGACCCAGGCTTGTGTAGATCGCTACCTGGATTTGTTGCGGGCGGGATCCGATCCGGGCCGGATCTTGTTTTTGGTGCGCAGCCAGCGGCAGGCAGAGGGGGTGTTGCGGCGCTTACAGCAGCTCAGCTCGAGCTGGGTGGGCCCGTGGCGGATCGAGACGTTTTTGCAGCGGGTGGGGCGCTCTCTGGCCGATCACTGGCCGCAGGTGTGCGAGCGGGTTCCCCAGTTGCCGCGCTCGTTTGAGCCAATTCCCTTGGCCAAGGATCTGGCCCAATTTCTCTGTGGGCGAGCCTGTGCTTTGTGTCCGCGGCATGGGGAGGTCTTTGCCGATCTTGGGCTGGAGGAGTTCCAGATTTGGGATCAGATCAGCAGCGCTGCCTATATTGCGGGGGCTTCGGGTTTGGCGGCGGAAGCGGTGGGATCCCGGCTGGCGGCGGCCTGGCCGGCGGAGGGGGATCCGGGGCGGGCAGAGGCCTTGCAGGCGATGGGCTGTTGTGTGGAGCGGCTGTGGGAGGTGGGGTTGCGGCTGGGATCCCTGGACTTCGGCCTGCAAATCCGGCTGTTTGGCGAGCACATCCTGCCGCTGGCGGAGTTTTGGCAGGAGTGGGATCACCTGATCGTGGATCAGGCGGAGGACAGTTGCGGGGTGGCGCTGGAGTTTTACCGGCAAGGGCAAGCCCATCTGCAAAGCCAGTTTTTCAGCTATACCATCGGCGGCGGGGTCTCTTTGACGGGGATCCCAGAGGCCGTGGCTCGCTTTCTGAGGGAAAACACCCAGGTTCAGCTTCTGGAGGGGAGCTACCGCGGCTCAGCCGGCATGATCCGCCTGGGACTGCAGATTGCGCGGGTGCTGGATCCGCGGTTTGACCATCCCCTGACGGAGCCTCTGGCAGAGAGGCTGCCAAGGGTGCAGGTGCTGGAGGGCGAGACCCAATTCGCGGCGGTGGAGGCGATGGTTACCCAGATCCGGCAGCTTTTGCGGGCCGGGATCCCGGCCTCTCGCATCGCCGTCCTGCTGCCTCGCATGGATGCGGGGGTGAGCTTGAGCTTGCAGGAGCAGTTGCCGGAGGTCTTGCCGATCGCCCCTTTCCCGGCGTTGATCCGCTACCCACTGGTGCGGGCTTTGCTGACGGCGGCGGAAGTGGCCCATCCCGAGTGGGGAGCTTTTCCCACCTTGCCGGCCTGGCGACTGCTCCTGGGCAGGGTGTTGGATCTGGATCCCATCCGGGCGGCTTTGCTGGCCGAAGATACCCTTGACCCGGTAGGGCGTTCCCTGCGGCCCAAGACCGCCGTGCGACAGCCGGAGCGGGTGGGGTTTGCCAACCTGGAGCGCTACCAGAAGCTGCTGGATTGGCTGCGCAGCTACCGCGGCGGGCCCTCCCTGGCCGCTTTCTTCCAGCGGTTTTTCGCCGAGCACCTAGCCCAGGGGATGGATTTGCCCCAAGACCAAGAGCTGCTGCAAGCGCTGATCGACGCGGCACAACGGTTTCGCCGGGCCTTTCCTGCGGAAGAGGATCGTGCCTTTTTGGCCATGATCCGCTCGGGACAAACCCCCAGCAACAGCCGCTTCGAGCCCGACTATTCCCGCTACCTCGTGGTGGCGACGCCGGTGGCCTATATCAACCGAGGTTTGCAGGCGGATTATCAGTTCTGGTTCGACATCACGAATCCGCTTTGGTCCCGTTCTCTTTGGCGTGTGCTTTACAACAGCCGTGTGCTGACGCCGGAGTGGGATGGGGAGGTTTTCAATGCAGCCCAAGACCTACAGGCACGTCACCAAATCCTGGCTCGCACGCTGCTCAACCTCTGTTGCCGAACTCGGAAGGGGCTGTGGCTGGTGCGCTCCACTTTTAACTACCGCGGCGAAGAGAACACCGGCATGTTGGATTACCTCATTTTAAAGGCCGCGAAGGCCATGGCCACAGCCTGAGAGGAGCAACCTTACACCCATCCCAAGCCGCAACCAGACCCAGGTTCCAGAGCATAGCGAAGCTGTCTGTTGTGTCGATCCCCAACTGGGGAGTGCTCAAGATTGTCGCCAATTTGGAATGCCCCTATCGTGGGCATATCGTGAGAGAAAGCTAGGTTCTCCTACACTGGGGAGATGGCTAAGGGCTTTGGAAAACCGGCGAAAAAACAGCCGCTCCTCTCGGCCCGACAGGCGGCAGGCCGCTTCCGGCGGGGGGAATGGGCTGGCTGCCGGCAGCTCTGTGAGCAGATCCTCGCCGCTGCCGACCGGTCTGATCTGGAAGAGGCCATTGCCTTGACGCAAGCCCATGCTCTTTTGGGGCGCATCGAGGAGGGATCCGGTCGCTACCCTGCCGCCATGCTGCACTACCAACAGGCCATCGTGGCCTGTCCCCCTGCTGCTCCCGCCAGCTTGGCCGCTGAGGTTCATGCGCTGCTGGGGGGAGTACTGCGGCAGATGGGCGAGAAAAAGCAGGCGCAACGGCTCTTCGAGCAAGCCCTGGCCCGGGATCCAGCGCTGCTGATGGCGCGGGTGGGGCTGGCCGACCTGCTGCAGATGCGAGGAGAATACGAGGCGGCTCTGGCCCATTATTTGCAGGCCTGGCAGGGATCCCAGCAAGAGGCAGACATTCCTTAGCAGATCGGCATGGGCTTTTGGAAGCAGGGACAAGTGGAGGTGGCCAGCTCTTGGTTTCGGCGGGCGCTCGCCCTGCAGCCCGAACACAGCGATGCCCGCTACATGCTGGCCATTGTGGGGGAGCTGCCCCTGCCCGACAGGACTCCTCCGGAGTGGGTGCGACGTCTATTTGACGAATATGCGCCCCGCTTTGAGCAGCATTTGCTGGAAAAACTGAACTACCAGGGGCCACAGGCTGTGCGGCAAGGGATCCTGGCTGCCGCAGGGGGAGCGTCTCCTTGGTTTGAGCGGGCGCTGGATCTGGGCTGTGGCACCGGCCTGGCGGGATCCCAGGTGCGCTCCTACGTTGGATAGTTGCGGGGTGTGGATCTCTCCGCCCGCATGGTGGAGATTGCCCGGCAAAAGGGCAAGCCTCTAGTCCTGAATTTACTGAACAACATATTGTCTTACGGAACTAAAATAGCCATACTGAATTAAGCGTGCTGCCGCGGCTATCCCAAAGTTATGTTGCTAGGTTTTTGCACCCGATTGGAACTAAATAACCGGCAAAAGACCTTGGCCGCTCAGCATGCAGGGGTAGCTCGTCACGCCTACAACTGGGGTCTGGCTATCTGCAAGCAGGCTGTTGAATCCAAACAGAAGCTACCCACGGCTATTGACCTGCACAAGCGCTTGGTAGCCGAGGTGAAGAAAGAAAATCCCTGGTACTACCAGGTCTCCAAATGCGCTCCTCAGCAGGCCCTCCGCAACTTGGAGCAAGCCTTTAAGCGCTGGCGGAGTGGGTTGGGGAAGTTCCCCCGCTTCAAACGCAAGGGAGTGCGAGACAGCTTTTACTTGGAAGGTAGCATCCGCATCTCTGGTGACCGCATCAAGGTACCTATCCTTGGTTGGTTACGCTGTGCGGAGCTGCTCCCCACTGCCACACCCAAGAACGTGGTCATTAGTCTTCGCGCTGGACATTGGTATGTCTCCTTCAAGTATGAAGCTCCGGCGCCTCAGGTGGAGAAGACCGGGGAAGTTGTGGGAGTAGACTTAGGTATCAATCGCTTGGCCACCTGTTCCGACGGGGAAGTATTCGAGAATCCAAAGCCCTATTACAAAGCGAAGAAGCGTCTGGCCAGGCTGCAACGGCGACTGAGTCGTAAGCAGAAGGGATCCGCTAACCGTAAGAAGGCAGTAGCACAGCTCGCTAAGGCCCATAAGCGGGTGGCAGGCATTCGGCAAGACAATCTGCACAAGCTAACGACCTACCTGGCCAAGAAATATCGGGTAGTGGTGATTGAGGACTTGCAGGTGAAGAACCTGCTTAAGAACCACAAGCTGGCAGGAGCGCTGTCAGATTGTGGCTTTTACGAGTTTCGGCGACAGCTAGAGTATAAGGCCCGGCTCTACGGCTGTCAGGTGGTGGTGGCGGATAGGTTTTATCCGTCCAGCCAACTGTGTTCTCGCTGTGGGCACCGACAGAAGATGCCGCTACAGGAAAGGATGTTCTGCTGCCCGTGTTGTGGTCTGGAGCTAGACCGCGACTTGAATGCAGCCCTAAACCTGTTGCGGTGGTACAGAACTACCTCAAGCTCTGGGGGAAGTGACGCCTGTGGAGATCCCTCTGGCGGGGTGGTAGGGGTGAACTCTGCCGCTAGTCATGGGTCGCTGAAGCAGGAAGAAAGCAGCGATGCTGGGCAAAGTTCTGCTTTGTTCAGCGTTGCATAAGTCTTTCGGAGCGGCATCTACGACCACCTGATTCAGGGGGACTTGCTGGAGCTGCTGCAGCAGACCTCAGAGCGCTACGACTTGCTCCTGGCGGCAGATGTGTTTATCTATCTGGGGGATCTGGCCCAGGTCTTGCCGGCCTGTGGGCGGGTGCTCAATCCCGGCGGGCTTTTGGCCTTCACCGTCGAGCAGGGATCCGCCCCCGGCTACGAGCTGGGATCCACCACGGGGCGCTCTGCCCACTCCGCCGCCTACGTGCTGCAGCAGGCAGAACGGGCAGGGCTGGATCCCGTCTATCACCAGAACTTTACCCTGCGGCGAGAGGGAGAAACCGACGTGCCCGGAGCCGTGTGGTGTTTACGTCGGCAGCCGTGATCGAAAGCGGCTGGCCCGAAATGGCTGTAGGCCCTCTATCCGCGCCCGGAAAGAATCGAGTAGAGTGGGGGCGCCCGCCTGGATTTGGATTGGGTTTTTATGAATCCGGACACCCCGCCTGCTGCGCCCTCGTCCCGCCGCTTCCCCGTTCGTCCTGTGGCAACGCTGGCCCTCGCCGCCGGCCTCCTGGCGGGGCCTACGCCCTTCTGCAGCGGCTACGGCTGCAGATGCACCGGGATCTGATCCTCTATCGGTACGCCGCTTTCTCCGGCTATGGAGATGTGACAGCGTTCGATCCCGGCCCAAGCGACCGCTGGTTTCCGCTCACCTACCCCGTATTGGCTCGCTGGGGAGGATCCGCCGACCCAAGCCGCCGCAGCTACGCCTTTGACACGCCGCTGCCCGACTACGTGGATCCCGGCGACCCTGGAGATCGCTACTTTCTGGAAGCCAAAGCCTTGCGGGACGGCTATGCCCGCCAGGCAATCTACGCCGGCAATGAGCTGCTGGCCCGCTTCCCGCAGAGCCGCTATGCCGGGGATGTGCTCATGAGTCTGGACGGCCTGACGGGAGAGGCTGCCTTCCTAGGGCGGCTGCTGGCGCAATTTCCCGACAGCGATCGCGCTCTGGAGGCAGCGCTGGGGCTGGGGCCTGTTGACCACTGAGTCTTCACCGTACTGCAGCTTCATGGCCTCTTCACAGAGCCTGCATGGAAGGCCAACAGCGGCATCCTCTGACGGGAGCTGTCTTGCGGGATCCGGGGATAAGGCTTTATCTCCCTTTTATCTCGCCGGATCTGGGTTAGCCTTGGGTTGAGTGTCCTTGGGCCCTGATGGATCCCGCGACCTTTTTGGAGCGCTACGGGTTTGAGCTAGAGGGGCAAGCCAGTCAAGCCTGGGTGGAGCGCTGGAGCAAACAGTTCCCAGCCTCTTGGATCCCGGCGGCCCTGCTGGAAGCCCTCTACCAGGGTCGCTACAAGGCCACCTCTGTGGAACAGATCCTCCGCCTCTGGCAGCGCCGTGGCGCTCCTCACCTCACCTTTCCCCCCGAAATCAGCCAATCCCTGTGGCGGGAACAACAGGAGCTGATCCGGTCTTTGGTCTCGACTGCCGCCAGCTCTTTTGCCCGCCCTCCCTCACCGCTCCCAGCCCCGCTCAGGAGAGGATCCCTCTTCTCCGGAGAATCGGCCATTTCTCTCGACTTGTTGTTGGATGAGCTGCAGGATCTCCCGCCCAAGCTGCGCCACCTGCTCGTTCATGTTCATCCTGCCCCGCCGACCTCCTCGGCGGCTCGCGCTGGTGGGACGGAGCTTTTGGTAACTTTGGAGCTGCAGCTTGCCGACCCTGTGGATCCTGACCAGCCATCCCAAGGGCAGCCTGGGTGAGTTTGCGATTTTGCCTCAGGGATCCTTGCCATCACAAACTCCGGCCTGCTCCCACCCCAGCAGAGCTTGGCGGGATGGGGGATAGGAGTGTCAGGTCTAGTCAAGACTGGCGTTGAAGGTCAAGCTCCCGCCATAGCCTATCGGGGCTGAGCGGGAGTTCTCGACGCCAGGCTCCACGGCGGCAGTGAACTGGCTGTGCACAGCCTATCCTGCCGGAGCTATCCTACTTGTCGAGCAACTGTACCAGGGCAGGCATTGAGCCCAGCCTGTCCCCCTTGATCCCCCTAGCCTAGGATGGCGGTCGCCCCGGCGAAAGCTTCCTCCCGCAGCAGGGCAGCCTTATCCGTGCGCTCCCAGGGCAGATCCAGATGGGTTTGCCCGAAGTGCCCGTAGACCGCCACGTTTTGATAGAAGCGCCCTCCCCTTTGGCGGGGCAACTCTCGCAGTTGGAACTGCGCCAGAATGGCCGCCGGCCTCAGGTCGAAGTGGCGCTGCACCAGCCGCAGCAGAGCTTCATCGGGGATGCGGCCGGTGCCAAAAGTTTCCACCAAAAGGTTGATGGGACGAGCCACCCCAATGGCGTAGCTGACCTGCACCTCGCATTTTTGCGCCAGGCCGGCGGCCACGATGTTCTTGGCCACATAGCGGGCGGCATAGGCGGCGCTGCGATCCACCTTGGTGGGATCCTTGCCGGAGAAGGCCCCGCCCCCGTGGCGGGAATAGCCGCCGTAGGTATCGACGATGATCTTGCGTCCGGTCAGGCCGGCATCCCCCTGGGGTCCGCCGATGACGAACTTGCCGGTGGGATTGGTGAGGAAGCGGGTGTTGCCATCGGGTTTGATGGGCAGCTCGGCAAACACCGGCTGCACCACCGCCTCCCAGAGATCGGCGCGGATCCGCTCCTGCACCGCTGCCTCTTCTGTAATGGCACCGATGGTCGGCGTGTGCTGGGTAGAGATCAGCAGGGTGTGAATGCCCACCGGCCGCCCCTCCTCATAGGCCACAGTCACCTGCGTTTTGCCATCCGGACGCAGGTAGGGCAGGGTGCCGTTTTTGCGAACCGCGGCCAACTGGCGGCTGAGGCGGTGGGCCAAGCTGATGGGCAGTGGCATCAACTCGGGGGTTTCGTCGCAGGCGAAGCCAAACATCAAGCCCTGATCCCCGGCCCCGATCAAGTCGAATTCATCTTCCTGAGATGTGCGACTTTCCAGAGCCAAGTTCACCCCCTGGGCGATGTCGGGGGATTGTTCATCGAAAGCCACCAACACCGCGCAGCTTTCTGCAGAGAAGCCGTTCTTGGCGTCGGTATAGCCAATTTCGGCCACCTTGTCCCGCACCAGTCGGGTGAAGTTGACATGCGCCTGCGAGGTGATCTCCCCGGTCAGGATCACCATGCCTGTATTCACCACCACCTCTGCCGCCACTCGACTTAAGGGATCCGCCGTCAAGAGGGCATCCACGATGGCGTCAGAGATCTGGTCGCAAATTTTGTCGGGGTGCCCTTCTGTCACCGACTCTGAGGAAAACAAAAACGACTTGGACAACGAACCTCTCCTTAAGACGAAACAGATACAACCAAGAACTGCCCAGAAAGCAGAGCCTGCTGCTGCCGTTCATCATCCGCCGGCCTGAGCAGGGATCCCTTCCACCTCAGCCGAGCAGAAGAACAGACCTAGGCCGTGGCCGACGCAGGAGCAAGAGCGCCGTATCGCACCGAGGACTTTGCCGCCGAAGCAATAGAGCCTCGCTCCGCTGCTGCAACCAGAGCTATTGGGAAGCGCTAAAGGGCGAAGTCGTCAGAAAAGTCCCCCTGGCAAGAGGACTGTCCTCTAGAGAAAGCTTTATTCCTTTATCTTTCGGTTACTGACTAACCGCAGGAGTTGGCACCGTAGCGGAGGCTTCCGCCGGTTGCCGCAGCTTCGTTGGGCCTGATCCCTCAGTCTGCTCTGGATAAAGAACGGAACTTGTCCTTATCGTACCCCTAACCTCGACGCATTTGTCAAAAAAATGGTTGCTGAGTGAGCCTCAGTCCAACAGCTTCTGCCACCAGTCGGTGGACTGGGCGGCCCTGAGAAAAAAGACGCTGGCCAAGCCCAAGGGAAAGAGGACGCCGAGAAAACCGACCGTCCCCAGCGCCCAAGCTAGGCGATGCAGGTGTCTTTTGCTGGCAGCGCCCGCGGCTGTTTCTGCCAAGACGGCCAACATCGATCCCAAAGCCGCCAACAGGGATCCACCCAGCCCAGCCAGATAGGCGGGCCCCAGCCACGGCTGCAACTGGGCAGCAGAGGCAATTTCCAGGCGTGGCAAGACTTGAAAACACCCTATCGCCAGCACGGCCCAGATGAAAGAGTACATCAGCAGGCTATCTCGAAAAGCGGCAGCTGGCTCTTTCATGATCCCAGCCCAATTGGGGATGAGTATGCAGCAAAACCCAACTTCTGGCTTGACAGGGATCCTAACCCATCTGCCCCAACTCTCCTGAAACCTGAAAACCTGAAAGCCAGATTAGGATGAAGAGCAGTCTGCTGAGCGAAAACTTCGGCCTGCCAGACCCCTCCTGCGGCTTCCCAACCCTCCATAGCCATGCCCCCCTCTCCCCTGCCGGAAACGCCCGGATCCCTGCCCACCTCGGCCCCCGAGCCGGAAGCCGAACAAAACCGGCGACACCGCCAAAGGATGCAACGCCGCCAGCAGATCCAGCGGCAGCGCCTGGCGAGCATGCGCGACGACAAGGGCTTGGTGATCATCTATACGGGGCAGGGCAAGGGCAAGAGCACAGCGGCCTTCGGCACCCTCTTCCGTGCCCTCGGCCAAGGGTTATCGGTGGGGGTGGTGCAATTTATCAAGGGGGCCTGGGATCCGGGCGAAGCCAAATTGTTGCGCAAGTTGGCCGCCCATCCCGAGCTGGAGCTGGGGAAAATTGCCTTTTACGCCATGGGGGAGGGCTTTACCTGGGAAACTCAGGATCGGGAGCGGGATATCGCCCACGCGCAGGCGGCCTGGGAAAAGGGGCGGGAGCTGTTCAGCAGCGGCGAGTACCACCTGGTGCTCCTCGATGAGATCAATGTTGCCCTCAAGCTGGGGTATCTCTCCCTGGAGCAGGTGTTGGCCGGCCTGGCCGAGAAACCGGAGCGAGTGCACGTGATCCTAACTGGGCGGGGCGCGCCGGCAGGCCTGATCGAGCGGGCCGACTTGGTTACCGAGATGACCTTGATCAAGCATCCCTTTCGCGACCAAGGGATCAAAGCGCAAATCGGCATCGAGTTCTAGTCCTTGGGTGGGGCAAGATGGCCATTCTGTTGGCGGCAGCCACAAGCGGCAGCGGCAAGACCACCGTCACGTTGGCTCTGTTGGCCGCCCTGCGGCGGCGGGGCCTGCGCATCCAGCCCTTCAAGGTGGGGCCTGACTACATCGATCCCCTGTTCCACACGGCGGTGAGCGGGATCCCCTGTCGTAACTTGGATCCCTTTTTAACCGATGAGAACTTTGTGCAGCGCTGCTTTCGCCACCACTGCCAGGGCAAAGATGGGGCAATTGTAGAGGGGGTGATGGGCCTCTTCGATGGGCGGGCGCCCGCATCCCCGCCAGATCCCACGAGCAGAACGGAGCCCTTTTTTGCCAGCAGCGCCCATGTGGCCCGCCTGCTGGGGATCCCCGTGGTGCTGGTCATCGACGGCAGCGGCATGGGAATGACAGTGGCCGCTTTGCTCTACGGCCTGAGCCGCTTCGATCCCGGCCTGGCCATCGCCGGCGTCATTTTCAACCAGGTGGCCTCGGAGCGGCACGGCCAGATTTTACAGCAAGCGGCGGCAGCGGTAGGGATCCCGGTTTTGGGCCAATTGCCCCGCCGTGAGGATCTGCGCCTGCCCAGCCGCCACCTGGGGCTGGTGCCCGTCTCAGAGCTGGATCACTTCCCCCACTGGCAGGAGGCCTGGGCCGACCTGGCCGAGCAGCACCTGAATTGGGACAAGCTGCTGCCGCTGATTCGAACGCTTCCCCCGGCAGCAGGAGAGCTATGGCCAGGGATCCCCTCTCTCGCGGAAAGGACTCCGTCCCGCCACCGTGAACGGGTTCGGGTAGGGGTGGCCCAAGACGCCGCCTTTAACTTCTACTACGCCGACAACTTGGACTTGCTGCGGGCCTGTGGCGCCGAGCTGCTGGCGTACTCTCCCCTGCAGGTGGGGCTGTGGCCGCCGGATCCCTGCGACGGCCTGCTCTTGGGGGGCGGGTTCCCAGAACTGTTTGCCGCCACCCTCTCTGAGAAAATAGCCCGACAGCCACCGCCGCCCGCCCACCCACCCCTGTATGCCGAATGCGGCGGACTGATGGTGCTGGGACGATCTCTCACCGATTTGCAGGGAAAGACCTACCCCATGGCCGGGCTGCTGCCCATCACGGTGGACATGGGCAGCCGGCTGTGTCTGGGCTACCGCGAGGCCACTGTTTTGCGCCCCACTCTGCTGGTCGAGGCCGGGGATCGCCTACGCGGGCACGAATTTCACCGCTCCCGCAGCACCCCCACCTCCCCCAGCCCAATCTACAGCTGGGGATCCCCGCCCCACCGGGAAGGCTGGGCCGGCCAGCGCCTGCACGCCTCCTATCTGCACCTTCACTGGGGATCCCGTCCCGATCTGGCAGTGCGGCTACTCCAGAATTTCTTAAGAATTGCTCAAGGCGCTCCTGATCCCGCTTAAAATAAAGCAGCGATGCAGCCCCAGTCTCCCGTTGCTGCGTCCGCCTTAGCCGCTTTCCGGCAATTGTCTAAAAAAGCTGCCGCCCTGCTCTGGAAGCAGATTCAAAGCAGATCAGTGAAAAGATCGCCATTCAGGGTTCAAAATCCGCTCCGATAGCAGGCTTCAGCGATCCCCAACTGCTTTGAGACTCTTTGAGCAATCAGTCTCCCTTCTTCCCAATCCCCAGGCCACAGCATCGAGTGTTTCCCTCTAGTTATCCGTGATATTCCTCAGCCTTTTCCCACCACAATTCCTCGGGAACCTACCCTACCTCCATCCGTCTGTAAGACCTAGCCCACTTGACCTCGCAAACGGGTCAACCCTTTCTAGACGTGCCACAATCGTCCTGGCCAAAGGGTGGGCAAAATCTTCACCGATAAAGCACTTCGGGATCAAGGCCCAAGCCCCGCCAAAGGAAAACTGACCGGTTCTCGGCAGGGATCGGATCCCAGCGGGCAAGAGTTTTGAATTAGGGTAAACTTTAATGTCTGTTCTGAGAGGAGTGTTAAATACAACATCCTCCTGCCTTAGACTTTGCCTAGCATGCTATTTGGCCTTCAGTAGTCTTGCTTAGTCTCTGGAGAGATGCTAAACGGATCCCTTTCTTGAGGATTTGTCGATCGTTATGCTAGATATGACTCTAAGTGACTAGGCATAAATTACTAGAACGCGCCCCGATGGGCCAACTCGCTATGGGAGGAGTGTGATGTTCGCACGGTTGGCGGAACAATACCGCAGCTACGTTCAAGACCTGGTGATGAGTTTGCAGGCTCTGGCCATTGTTTTGGAGAAGCGGGGCTACCCGGCTTCTTGCTACACCTGCGGCACCTCATTTGAGAGCGCCTCCTTCATGGTCAGCTTACGGGAGGGGCACTTGATTCGCTTTTTGGTTTCCGAATGCTCCATCAGTTGGACGGAGATGCGGGATGACCGGGAGCTAATGAAGTTAGAAGGGGCAGAAGCCATTCGCCAACTCCAGGATCTGGCAGAGCTGATCAAAGACGATCTGGTTGCTGCTGCCGCGCCGGCAGAAGCTCTAGCTGCCAGCAGTTGATTCCCATGCAGTTGGATGAGAAGCCTAGCCTACGGCCCTTTGGGCCTAGCCGAAGCTAAGCTAGACTCAAGGCGCCTCCCGAGCACCTTCCCCCTCCAACACTTGTCACCGGCCTTCATACCCCCAAGGGGATTCGAACCCCTGTCGCATCCGTGAAAGGGATGTGTCCTAGGCCTCTAGACGATGGGGGCATCCCAGAAGTGACGCGATCCTGATTGTAAAGAGAGAGGTGTAATTTTGTCAACTTAAACTTATGTCCTCTCCTAGTCGGCGTCTCCCGAGTCCCGTTCTGCCAAGTTCAGGATCAAAATCCCCAGCAGAGCCAGGCCCAGCAAGCCGGCAATCACGAGGGGTTCATCCGGGATCACATCCATGCTAGGCCTCAAGCTGTCAACTTTACAGGCTGCTGGCTCCGAGCAACGCAGCACAGCCTCAGGGCGGCAAACCGTCCTAGGCGGAGCAGCCGTCCAGTGGCTTACACTACACTAAAAAGTAACAACCCATCGCTTGGACTGGCATGATTCCCACCGTTATTGAGCAATCTGCACGCGGCGAGCGCGCCTTTGATATCTACTCGCGTCTATTGCGGGATCGGATCATCTTCTTGGGCACCCAGGTGGACGACGACATTGCCAACCTGATCGTGGCCCAGATGCTCTACCTGGAATCTGAAGACCCCGAGAAAGATATTTACCTCTACATCAACTCTCCCGGCGGCTCCGTCTATGCCGGTATGGCCATCTACGACACCATGCAGCACATTCAGCCGGATGTCTCCACCATCTGCATTGGCTTGGCCGCCAGCATGGGAGCCTTTTTGCTGGCAGGAGGTGCCAAAGGCAAACGCATTGCCCTTCCCCACGCCCGCATCATGATTCACCAACCCCTCGGTGGAGCCCAGGGGCCAGCCACCGATATCGAGATTCAGGCTAAAGAGATCCTCTTTATCAAAAACAGTCTCAACAGCCTGCTGGCCTACCACACTGGCCAGCCCCTGGAGCGCATCGAGCGCGATACCGACCGCGACAACTTTATGACTCCAGAGCAGGCCAAAGAATACGGCCTCATCGACCAGGTGATCACCAGGAGACCCCAACCATCCTTGGCCGCCGTTTCTTAGCCCCTCTGGCCGCTGCAGACAAACCCACCCAGCTCCCTTCTCAAGGGAGCTTTTGCCTTTTCCAGGGATCCCACCCAGGGATATTAAGAAAGCCAAAGAAATCTATATTTTCGGCGCCAACCAAGGGGGCTTACTTTAATCAAACTAATCGAACTCATAAAGAAAGTAACGATCAGCCTGTCTTTGCGGATGATAGCTTAGGATTAAACCAATGTAGGCTTGTGTTTGTCAAAGTTCTAGCCTAGACAGTGTATAGAAATCTCGCCACTGGATTTCCAAAATCCAGGCGGTTGAGGCTAGCGATTGGCAGCGCTTGAAAAGGAGGGTTTAGGACTTTACATCCGCTTGGATGAAGACTGTCTCGAAGCCCAAGTAGGGCCTCACAGTTGTGAGGCGAGTTCATTCACGAAAACTCGGTGGTCTGTGGTTTTGGCCCTGAGTTTTGCCTCTTGATTGCATCCGTGAATGGCATTTTCTGGTTTTGTGATTCGTTTAGAGGGAGATCAACGTGGCCTACTCAGCAACCCAAACCAAAAAGGGCTATCAAGCCGGCGTAAAGGATTACCGACTCACGTATTACACGCCCGATTACACGCCCAAGGATACCGACGTCTTGGCCTGTTTCCGGGTTACTCCTCAGCCGGGCGTTCCCCCCGAAGAGGCCGGGGCGGCTGTGGCGGCTGAATCTTCGACCGGCACCTGGACAACCGTGTGGACGGATCTGCTCACCGACTTGGATCGGTACAAGGGCCGCTGCTACGACATCGAGCCGGTCCCGGGCGAAGAGAATCAATACTTCTGCTTCGTCGCCTACCCGCTGGATCTGTTCGAGGAAGGCTCGGTCACCAACATGCTCACCTCGATTGTAGGCAACGTCTTTGGCTTCAAAGCCTTGAAAGCGTTGCGGCTGGAGGATGTGCGGATCCCGGTGGCCTACCTGAAGACCTTCCAGGGCCCTCCCCACGGCATTCAGGTGGAGCGGGACAAGTTGAACAAGTACGGCCGTCCGCTGCTGGGCTGCACCATCAAGCCCAAGCTGGGCCTTTCCGCCAAAAACTACGGACGGGCCGTGTACGAGGCGCTGCGGGGCGGGTTGGACTTCACCAAAGACGACGAAAACATCAACTCCCAGCCCTTCCAGCGCTGGCGGGATCGCTACCTCTTTGTGATGGAGGCTGTCCACAAGGCGCAGGCAGAGACTGGCGAGATCAAGGGGCACTACCTGAACGTGACGGCGCCCACCTGTGAGGAGATGTTCAAGCGGGCGGAGTTTGCCAAGGAGATCGGTGCCCCCATCATCATGCACGATTACCTGACTGCCGGATTTACCGCCAACACCAGCTTGGCCAAGTGGTGCCGCGACAACGGCATCCTGCTGCACATTCACCGCGCCATGCATGCCGTGATTGACCGCCAGAAAAACCACGGCATCCACTTCCGGGTGCTGGCCAAGTGCTTGCGCATGTCCGGCGGCGACCACCTGCATGCCGGTACGGTGGTGGGCAAGTTGGAGGGCGACCGCGCCATCACCATGGGCTTTGTGGATCTCATGCGGGAAAACTACGTGGAGGCCGACCGCTCCCGCGGCATTTTCTTCACCCAAGATTGGGCCTCCATGCCTGGGGTGATGCCGGTGGCCTCCGGTGGCATTCACGTCTGGCACATGCCGGCGCTGGTGGAGATCTTCGGCGACGACGCGGTGCTGCAGTTTGGTGGCGGAACCCTGGGACACCCCTGGGGGAACGCGCCAGGCGCCACTGCCAACCGGGTGGCCCTAGAAGCCTGTATCCAGGCCCGCAATGAGGGTCGGGATCTGGCCCGTGAGGGCAACGAGATCATCCGCGAAGCGGCCAAGTGGTCGCCGGAACTGGCGGCTGCCTGCGAGCTGTGGAAGGAGATCAAGTTCGAGTTCAAGCCCGTCGATACGCTCTAGAGATCTGCCGGGGGCAAGGGATCCCCAGAGTTCTCTTGCCCCGCTGCTTCGGCTTACCCCTGGACTGGCCATGGATCTGAAACAGATCGCCAAAGATACGGCCAAAACCTTGATCAGCTACCTGACCTATCAGGCAATGCGCACGGTGCTGGCCCAACTGAGCGAGACGGATCCTCCCAGGGCCCTGTGGCTGCAGCAGTTCTCGGCTCGGCAAAACCTTCAGGAGGGGGAAACCTACCTGCGGGCTTTGCTGGCAGAGCGTCCTGACCTGGCCTATCGCATCATGACCGTTCGCGAGCACATTGCGGCGGAGGTGGTGGACTACTTGCCGGAGATGGCCAAGACCGGCATCCAGCAAGCCAACATGGAACACCGCCGTAGCCACCTGGAACGGCTTACCTCAGCAGCGGGATCCCCGCTGGCCACGCACCCGGAAGCGGGATCCCCTCTTCAGAACCCTACACCTGAAACGGAGTAACTTCAGTCATGCAAACCTTGCCGAAAGAGCGCCGCTACGAAACTTTTTCCTACTTGCCTCCGATGACGGATCTGCAGATCCTCAAGCAGGTGCAGTACATCTTGGATCAAGGCTACATTCCTGCCATCGAATTCAACGAGTCTTCGCAGCCCACCGACCACTACTGGACGCTGTGGAAATTGCCCCTGTTCAGCGCCACTTCTCCCCAGGAGGTGCTGACCGAGGTACAGGCCTGCCGCAGCGCCTACCCCAATTGCTTCATCCGTGTGGTGGGTTTCGACAACATTAAGCAGTGCCAGGTGCTCAGCTTCTTGGTTTACAAGCCCAGCGGCCTGCGCTAGGAGAGGTCCAGAGCAATCGGTCTAGTTCCCAGCCAATCGGCGCAGAGGGAGAGCTTCTCCCTCTTTATTTATTTCTTGCTTTGCATAGCCATTCCCAATGGCAACGGCGCCATTCTCAATCTCAAAAATACAGTCATTTCAAACAGCAACGAAACGGTTCTTTGCCTCGTTATTGCTACGCAACGCTCTAACTCCCCTCTCCCAGAGGGAGAAGGGCTGGGGGTGAGGGCAGCGGCGCGGAGCGCTTGGGCATCTTTTTAGGATCCGATCCCCAAAAGCGCCCCCAGACCCACTGCTAAAAGAGCTGCTAGGGTCGTTTGAATGCCGTTCACCACTTCATTGCTCATCCAAGCCAAGCGAGGCTGCAACACCACCCCCATCCAGCTTTCTGCCAAAGTGGCCAGGATCCCGGCCAGCCAGCAGATTCCCAACCATAGGAGATTCCCTCCCACCCATTCTCCGCCAATGCCCCAGGCCAAGGCGGCCATCCCTCCTGCTGCCGCCACCCCCGCCAGGGATCCCTCCAGGCTGACGGCTCCCTCAGTGCCTGCTGGCACCGGCTGCAAGGTGGTGATCAAAAAGGTCTGACGTCCGTAGGCTTTTCCCACCTCGCTGCTGACGGTATCGGCCAACTTGGCGGCGAAGCTGGCGCTATACCCCAACCACCAGAGGGGATGGGCAAAAAGCGCATATCCCACCGCACAGGCAGCTCCCGTCAGGGCAGATCCCCAGACATTTTCCGGCCCTCGCGCCCCCTCTCGCTTTTCGGCGATCCCCTGGGCCTGCTTGCGGCGGATCCCCAGCTTGGTTACGGCGGTGCCGACTAAAAAATAGGCGGCTACGACCAGGTAACCCCGCCCTCCCAGGCCCCCCCACACCAACAGGCCCAGCAGGCCCGCGTGGAGAACCCCAGCTCGCGTCAGCGCCTTCTGGGGGCTCAGCAGGGCCAGCGCCACCAAGGCCAGATTGAGCCAGAGCGCCACCCCCCACTGACTCAGCAGCCACGCCTGACCCATGAGTGCCCTCCACCACCGGCAAGGGCGGCTAGGAACTGGCCACAACAACGGAGAGGGAGGGATTCGAACCCTCGACGGAGCTTTTGGGCCCCGTAACTTCTTAGCAGGAAGCCGCTTTCGACCACTCAGCCACCTCTCCAGAGCGGCAGAGACCTCAGCAAGCTGGGATCCAGCCGCCGGTTCACCTATTGTAGAAGATGGGATCCCACCCGGCAACTGTTCTCGAGCGGGATCCCTGCTGCAGCTCAGTTCACCACCTGCACATAGATATCGAAGCTGCCGCTGTTGTCGCCGTAGCTGCCCTTGGCGTCATTGACGTTGAAGGCGATATCCAAGTTGGGATCCAGATCCACCTCTTGCGGCTGCTCCGGCGAGGATTCCCAGACCTGCCGGGCCACCAACCGGGCGTTGGGCTGGAACAGCACCAGGCCGTAGCGGCAAAGACCGGGGTAGCGCCACTCCGAAGGCGTGGGGATCCCTTTGCCGAGAGGAGAGCGGATGCTGGTGGAGAAAGAAAAGCCATAGCGCCAAGCCACATTTTTCACAAAAAAGCGAATGCGGCTGGCCCGCAGCGGCTGCCCCTGCCAGTGCAGGATGTTGCCCGGTTCTTGGTTGACCCGCAGGCCGTAAAAGGCGATCCAGCCCTGCAAGTTCTCCTCTTGGGGTTGGGTGCCCTCGATCGCTGCGGCTTGGCTCCAGTCTAAGTCGCTGCCATCGCAGGTAATCTCTGGCGGGACTTGCGTCAAATCCATTTGTGGCAGCCCTGACGTAGCGGGTGTAGCCGATTGGGTAAACATCTATCTCTCCTTTTCTTCAAAATGACTCCAGAAGTGAGAAGCTGTAAAGAGCTTACAGGGATCCCAAAAATGAGCCGGGGAAAGGTTTTAAAGACAAACCTATTCCTCTCCCTGCTGCTGGATGGAGAATCTCAGATGAACTGTGACATCGGGGCTGAGAACCTCAGGCTCTTCCTCGATCGGGCAAGAGATTAAGGTCTCAAGCTCTTTGTAATAGGTCAACTTTACTTGATGGATGGCGGCTATTCCCAGAGAAATAGACCTTTGCAATACTTTTTTAGGGAACCATAGGAATCTGTTAATTCCCCAAGACTTGATTGCCAACCAAGGCCGAAACCCAGATCCTTACTCAGCGCAGATCTTCTGGGACCTCGTATTCCAAAACACATTAATTTGTGCAATGCCCCTGTTAAGCACTCTTGCGCTCGTTTGGTCTCTGCAGCAGCTTTCCGCAACCCGGAGCGCTTTGACAACCGTTTTTGATAAGATCACCATTGCAAGTCTCGCGGGGTGCCCGGCGCCCACGGCATGCACGACACTTCTGCCGCCACCGATCTGGAGATCATCTCTTTGTCAAGCCCTCGGCAGGCCATGTCCTTGGCGGGCATTCAGGAGGCCAACCTGAAGTGGATCAGTCGCTCCAGTGGTGCCTCTGTAACGCTGCGCGGACAAGACCTGTACCTGAAAGGCACCCCTCAGCAGCGGCAGCAGGTGCGGCAGTGGCTAGAATTGCTGAAGCCGCTTTGGCAAACTGGACACCCTGTCACGGTGATTGATGCGGAGCAAGCTTTTCGCGCCCTCTCCGGCCAGGAGGCTACGGCCTATCAGCAAGCGCAAGCAGGTGTGTTGGCCCGCACCCGTAAGGGAGAGTTGATCCGGCCCAAGACACCCCGCCAACAGGAGTACGTGCAAGCCATTCGCACCCACGATCTCTGCTTCGGCATCGGGCCGGCAGGCACCGGGAAAACCTATCTGGCTGCCGTTGTGGCCATCACAGCCCTGCAAAACCGCGAGTACGAGCGTTTGATCCTGACGCGACCAGCGGTAGAGGCAGGGGAGAAGCTGGGCTTCTTGCCAGGGGATCTGGTGGAAAAGGTAGATCCCTATCTGCGGCCTCTCTACGATGCCCTGTTCGAGTTTATCGACCCGGCCAAGCTGCCCCAGCTTATGGCCCAGGGAGTCATCGAGGTGGTGCCGCTGGCCTACATGCGGGGGCGTACCCTCAGCAACGCTTTCATCATCTTGGACGAGGCCCAAAACACCACCCCGGAGCAGATGAAGATGGCCCTCACGCGGCTGGGCTTCCGCTCCCGCATGGTGGTTACCGGGGATCTCACCCAAACGGATCTGGGCAAGCATCGCCTGTCGGGCCTGGCGGCTGCAGAGCGCATCCTGGCGGGGGTAGAGGGGGTTGCCTTTTGCTACTTTGACCAGCGGGATGTGGTACGCCACCCCCTGGTGCAGCGGATTGTGGATGCCTACGCCCGCTACGAGAGCCAGCAGTGAGACCGAGGGTAATCTTCTTCGATGCCGTGGGCACGCTGTTTCGGGTGCGGGGCAGCGTCGGCCAGGCCTACAGCCAGGTGGCAGCAGCGTATGGAGTGGCGGTGGATCCGCAGGCGTTGGATCGCGCCTTTGCCCAAGCTTTTGCCAGCGCTCCGCCGCCAGCCTGTGCCGGTCTTCTGGGATCCGCCCTCCAGGAATGGGAGCGGGCCTGGTGGCGCCAGGTGGTGCGCCAGACCTTTGCGGGGGTGGGATCCCTGGCTGCTTTTGGGGAGGAACGGTTTGAGGCGTTTTTTGCCCGCCTTTTCGAGTATTTTGCCACGTCGGATCCCTGGGAGCTCTATCCCGAGACGCTGCCGGTTCTGCAGGTTCTGCAACAGGAAGGGATCCGGCTGGGGGTGATCTCCAATTTCGACAGCCGTCTAGTGCGAGTGCTGCAGGCGCTGGGGCTAGGGGGCTATTTTTCCAGCCTTACTCTCTCTACCCAGGTGGGCTATGCCAAGCCCGATCCCCGCATCTTCCAGGCTGCCCTAGCGGCCCAGGGGATCCCGCCCGCCGCTGCCTGGCACATCGGCGACAGCCGCCGCGAAGACTATCAAGGGGCCAAGGCAGCAGGCTTGAGGGCCCTTTGGCTGGATCGAGAAGGACAAGATCCCTCCTGCCAAGAGCGAATCGAAAACTTGGGGGGATCCCTCTCCCTGCTCAATGCGCTGGAGCGGAATTAAGCAGTAGCGGGGCAAAAACCCCATCGGGCTTGAGCAAGTAGCGCCGCAGGTTCATCTGCCGCTCCAGAAGGCAGGCATGGCCGCTCAAAGGCGAGATCTCCACCTGGGCCTGGGGCAGTCGCTCCGCCAGACGCTGCACCTCCTGCACCGAGGGCAGGAGGCGATCCCGCCCCCCCGCCACCAGCAACGTCGGCAGGGTCATCGACTCCAGGGGCAGCTCCTCCACGACAAACGATCCCAGCAAGGCCAGGCGCTGGGCGGCCACCGTGGGCTCAACACTGTGAACGGCCTGGCGCAGCCGCTCCCGATCCGGCGGCTCCATTTGGCTTAGCTCCGCCAAAAATCCCAGCCCCCGCTCCGCCATCTGGTGGTAGAGCGCCGGCGGCAAAAAAGGCAGGAGAACATGACCTGCCCACCACCAGGGCCGGCGCCGCAGCGACGAGGCCGGATTAACCAGAATCAGGCCACGACAGCGCTCCGGCTGCTGGGCAGCCACAGCCAGGGCTAGGCAAGCTCCGAAGGACTCGCCACACAGGTAGGCTCCCTCGTCCAGCTGGGATCCCACCCAATCGGCCAGGCTCTCCCAGCTCTGCCCTGCTGCGGGGTGGTTTAAGCTCAAAGGGCGGACGTGAAACTCGGCTTGCAGAGCCTGTGCCTGCCGGTAAAACAATTTGCCGGTGCCATCCATACCCGGCAAATAGAGCAGCAAGGGCCGCTTCTGGCGGCTTGGACTAGAGGCAATGGGCTTGCCCTTCAATGTTTCCATCTCCTTGCCAACCCCAAGCGCACCTGTTCGCGAGCGGCTGCCGTCAACTCCTGAATTAGCTGCAGCCGCTCCTGGCGGCAGGTAGAGCGCCCTGCTCCCCCTACCCAAAGAGGGGATCCCACTCGAACCACCACCTGACGGTAGATCACCACCGGATGCCCCCCCGGCCGCTGAAACCTGGGCTCCGTGGGATCAAACCAGCGGAAAAAAGCCATGGGAATATCCATCGCCCGCCACTCTTCCTGCGCCCACACGGCCACCGGCAGGATCGGCAGGGGATCCACGCCAGCAGCCAAGGCCAGATGGGCAAAGCCCGGCTGAAACCAGCCCAGCTCTTGGGGCGAGGTCTCGCGAGTAATCTGCTCCGCCCCTTCCGGGAAGATCCCCACCCCTCCGCCTGCCGCCAGAGTGGCCTGCGCCTGGCGAAAAAAGGCAAGCTGCGGCCCTGATCCCTGCTGGAGGGGGATACAACCCAGAGCCAAGGCAACCTCCCGCAAGAGGGGCACTTGCGATAGGTAGTAGTGGCAGGCAAAACGAATCGGTCGATCCAGCCCAGCAATCAGCACCGGCGCATCCAAAAAGCTGCGATGGTTGCTCACCACCAGCAGGGGGCCCTGGGGAACCCGCTCCTTGCCCTCCACCCACACCTCCGTCTGGAAAAGGCCAAGCAAGAGCTGCGCCAGCGCCCTCGCGTCGGGGAACCCGCTTCGCTGCAGGAGCTGATCCAGCACCACCCAGGATCCCATCGCCACCCTGCTCAGTAATCCACTCCGCGCCGCAGATCGGCTCCCTGCTCGGCGTAGTGCTTGTGGCTCACCATTTCCGAATGGACAGAGGCCAGCTCAAAGTAGGGCAAAGGCGCATGGCAGCGCCCTGTGATGATGATCTCCGTATCGCGTGGCTTGCGCAGCAAAGCCTCAACAATCGGCTCCACATCCAATAGCTCCAGATCCACCGTTGGGTTGAGCTCGTCCAGAATAATGGTCTTGTAAAGCCCAGAGGCGATGGCCGCCCGTGCCAGCTCCCAGCCCCGCTCCGCCTCCACGTAGTCGATTTCCTGCTGCTTGCCCCGCCAAACGATGGCGTCGCGGCCGCAGCGCTGGTGATCTACTAGATCGGGATAGCTCTCTCGCAAAGCCCGAATGGCCGCATCTTCTGTGTAGCCCGTTCCCCCCTTTAGCCACTGCATAATCAGGACGCGGTGGGAGAGATCTTTGCTGATGCCGCGCCCAATGGCCTGCAGAGCCCGGCCCAGAGCGCTGGTGGACTTGCCCTTGCCGTTGCCGGTATAGATCTCGATGCCGCTGAGGAGGGGCTGGCCGTCCTGGGGATCCGCCGCCCGCCGCACGCTGCGCATTTCCGAGTGCAAATCTGCTAGGTCGATAATTTCCTTAGGGGCGCCCCGTCCGGTGATGATGACCTCCATTTCCTCTGGCTTTTGCTTGAGGGTGCTGACGACCTCGTCCACAGGCAGCAGGCCCAGATCCAGCACCGGGTTTAGCTCGTCCAGCACCACCACCGAGTAGAACCCCGACGCCAGCGCCCCCTTGGCCACATCCCAGCCGCGGCGGGCCTCTTGGCGGTCAAACTTAGTGATCTCGTCGGGGCCGAAGAACTCTCCTCGCCCCGTGCGCAGTTGATCGATAAGGTGGGGGAAGCCGCGCTGCAGAGCGGCAATCGCGGCATCCTCGGCATAGGTGCGGCCCGGCCCCTTGAGAAACCGCACCAGCAACACCCGGCTGGGGGCCGAGTTTTCAATCCCCAGCCCAATGGAACGCAGCACAACCCCTAGCGCCGCCTGCGACTTGCCCTTGCCCTCGCCGTCGTAAACATGGATCTGGCCTCGCCGGCGGTCAAATTGTTGCGCGGTTACAATGCCGATTTCTGCCATGCCCCTCCGCATCACGCCGCTGTCCAGAACTCGTGCTTCCCTACCCCCATCTTAGAGTCTAGCCAGAGGTTTTCGGGGAAGCGCGGAGAGGGCCAGAAAAAGCCGGCAAGAGCCGATAAACACCGGGATAAGATGAGCAATGGTTGTCCAGCCCAGTGCTTATCTAGCGAGGGATCCCCCTTGTATCCAACCGTGTTTTCTTCTCGCCCCTTGCCCCCTGCGGTCGATAGCCCCATCGAGCTGGTGGGACGGACGCCGCTCATTCGCCTGCGGCGGGTCACCGCCGACCTGCCGCCGTCGGTGCGAGTGTATGGCAAAGCAGAGTGGTACAACCCCGGCGGCTCGGTCAAGGATCGCCCGGCCCTGAATATGATCCGCGCTGGCGAACGCGAGGGCAAGCTTACGCCTGGCAAGATCATCCTGGATGCCACCAGCGGCAACACCGGCATCGCCTACGCCTGGATCGGGGCAGCTTTGGGGTACAAGGTGAAGCTGGCCCTGCCGGCCAACGCCAGCCCAGAGCGCAAGAAGATCCTCGCCGCCTACGGGGTGGAGGTAGTGCTCACGGATCCGGCCCTCGGCTCCGATGGGGCCATCGAGAAAGCCCGCGCCCTCTATGCCGAAAACCCGGATCTCTACTTCTATCCCGACCAGTACAGCAACCCCGCCAACTGGCAGGCCCACTACGAGACCACGGGGGTAGAAATCTGGGAGCAAACCCAGGGACAGGTCACCCACTTCGTAACCGGGTTAGGCACCAGCGGCACCTGCATGGGGGTGGGGCGGCGCTTGCGGGAGTACCGCTCCGATATCCAGATCATTGCCATGCAGCCGGACTCCCCCTTCCACGGCCTTGAAGGCCTCAAGCACATGGCCACTGCTCTCAAGCCCGAGATTTACGATCCCACCCTGCCCGACCAGCACATCGAGATCTCCACCGAAGCAGCCCAGAAAATGGTCAAGCGTTTGGCCTTGGAGGAAGGCTTGTTGGTGGGCATCTCTGCCGGAGCCAATGTGGTGGCGGCTCTACAGGTGGCCTGTCAGCTCTCCTCCGGCGTGGTGGTGACCATCTTGTGCGACGGGGCCGATAAGTATCTCTCAGAGCGGTTTTGGACAGAAGATTAAACTAGCCCGTACCGCAATGGCCCCTCCTCTTAACAGCCCCGCCCTTTTGCCGCTATGATGGTTAAACCTGGAATGCGGATGTGGCGGAACTGGTATACGCGCACGTTTGAGGGGCGTGTGGCTTTGCCATGCGAGTTCGAGTCTCGCCATCCGCACTGGGCCCTCACCCCCAGCCCCTCTCCCAAGGAGGAGAGGGGAAGCGGGCAGTGGTCAACCAGCCGATTGCACTATTCCCGAACGGCGCCCTGAAGGCGTGTGCCCCAGGTGCGGGCAAAGCTCAGGTCAGTCCCGGTCAGATTGGCATCGCGCAGATCGGCCCCCCGCAAGTCGGCGCCGTACAGGGAGGCAGAAGAGAGATCGGCACCCCGCAAATCAGCACCCCGCAAGTCCGCTCCCTCCAGGTAGGCACCGCTGAGATCGGCGCCACGCAACTGGGCGCGCCGCAGATTGGCTCCCACCAAGTAGGACTGGCTGAGATCGGCGCCAGTGAGGATGGTGCGCTCCAGGTTGGCCTCGATCAGGTCGGCACCCTGGAGGTTAGCCTCTGCCAAATCCAGGTTGCTCAGCTCAAGGGATCCCAGCCGGCAATTGGGACAGGTTCTGGAGGCCAGCAGGTAGCGCAGGAAGCAGGCGTTGGGGGTTGTGGCGGCGGCATTGGAAGCGACGGCTGTCGTGGCCAGCAGGGCCAAAATGGCGGAAGCTTTGAGATGAAAGTTCATGGTAACCGAGCCTCACAAAAAGTTGACTGAGACAATCCGGCAGAGCGGGGTTGTTTTGCGTTGGTCACATGATAGTGGCATCTGCCGGCTTCGGCCACTGCACAGATCTGCCTGGTTTTGTGGATCGACAGACGCTCCCAAGGTGTGATGACGTTGTGGCCTTATCGCCCCAGAGCTTGTGGGCTATCGCCGGGCGGGGGAGGATCTTTCAGCAGCGGATCCACCCAATGCCAAGACAGTTGCCCCAGTCCCAGCAAAACCGAAAGTATCGCCGAGGCAGCCAAGACGCAATCCTAGCGGGTTGCCAGCCGAGAAGGATGGCTCGGCTGGCGTTTCCTCCGGCCGGGCCGGGCAACGGGCAAGCTTTCCCAGGGGGGGAGAGGGCGACAACGCAGGAAGCAACCGCAGCGGCGACAGGGACGATCGGAGTCGAGGTTGAGCCAATGGCAAGCTGGACAGCGGAGCATGGGAAAGGCCAGGGATCCCATCCGGGGGCAGCGCGAGCAGTTGCGGCATCCGGCAACCGTATCTGAAGATCTTCCCAATTCCCATGCAGGTGGTCAATTCTGCTCGTCCCCCTCTAGATCAGGGGTCGAGTTCGGGGCAGCCTTGGGAGAGAAGCCTCTGTGGAACTAGCCCTCCAGAATCAGTCAGCATCGAACAGCAACCCTGTGCCGATCCTATGCAGATTCGACTGGAAAACATCTGTAAGCGTTATGGCCGCCGTGAGGTGGTGAGCGACGTCAGCTTGCACATTCAGCAGGGAGAAGTTGTGGGGCTGCTGGGGCCCAATGGGGCGGGGAAAACCACCACCTTCTACATCATGACCGGCCTGATCCAGCCCAACCGAGGCCATGTCTGGCTGGATGACCAGGACATCACCCATCTGCCGATGCATCGCCGGGCCCGCTTGGGGATCGGCTACTTGGCTCAGGAGCCGAGCATCTTTCGTCGCCTCAGCATTCAAGACAACCTGCTGCTGATCATGGAGCAGACGGGGGTGCCTCGCCGCCTCTGGCAGCAGCGGCTCAACCACCTGCTGGAGGAGTTTCGCATTGCCCATGTGGCCCACAGTTTGGGTTTGCAGGTGTCGGGGGGAGAACGGCGCCGCGCCGAGATCGCCCGCGCCCTGGCAGCCGGGATCCACGGGCCAAAATTCCTGCTGCTGGATGAGCCCTTCGCGGGGGTGGATCCCATTGCGGTGGCGGATATTCAAGAGGTGGTGGCCAAGCTCAAGCAGCGGGGCATCGGTGTTTTGATTACCGACCACAACGTGCGGGAGACGCTGGAGATTACCGACCGGGCCTATATTCTCAACGACGGCGCCATCCTGGCCAAGGGCACACCAGCGGAGCTGGCGGCGGATCCCTTGGTGCGCAAGTATTACCTGGGGGAGAAGTTCCGTCTTTGATGCCGCTCCATCTCATCGCCAGGAGTACAAAGCTCGCAGGCGTTGGCTTTTTTTGTGCTGGTGGGCCTGCATGCGGGCCAGCAGCTCGTCCAGCAGGGCAACCGCCTCCAGGAGATAGGGGCCCTTATTGAGCATGACGCACTCGGCGCGGGCAGACAGCACCGCATCGGAAAGCTCAGGCCGGGAGGGCAGGCCCTCCTTGGTGAGCTGATCCAGCACCTGCGTAGCCCAGACCACCGGCACATGGGCGGCCTCACAGATCCACAGCAGCTCCTCCTGGATCTCGCCCAGGCGCAGCCAGCCAATCTCCACGGCCAGATCTCCCCGGGCAATCATCACCCCCAGCGGTCGACAGCCGTCGGCGGCCGCGATCAGAGTGGGCAGGTTTTGCACCGCTCGCTGCGTTTCAATCTTGAGGATCAAGCCCAGATCGGGCCGGGCCTGGCGCCGCTCCAGCTCAGAAAACAGCAACTGCAAATCCGCCGGCTGCTGGACAAAGGAATAGCCCACCAGGTCGGCATGCCGCACCACGAAGTCCAGGTCTTGGCGATCTTTCTCGGTGAGGGGCTGGATCGAGAGCTGGCTGTCGGGAAAGTTGAGGCCTTTTTCCTCCCGCAGCTTCTTGCCCTGCGGGGCGACTTTGTCCACCTCCAGCACCACCCCTGCCGGCTCGATCCCCACTACACGAGCGCCGATTTTGCCGTCGTCGATCCAGACAGTTGCCCCCACCTTGAGGTGGGCCAAGATCTCCGGCAGGGTGCAAGCCACCTGGCAGCAGATGTCAGAGTCGACCGGCGGAATGGCTGCCGTGAGCAGGATGCGATCCCCACCGTACACCTTGGCTTTGCCGGGGGGCATGGCCACCGGGCCCGTGCGGATCTTGGGGCCGGCCAGGTCGAACAAAATCTTGCAGCGCCGTTGAGTCTGGGCTTCGGCCCGGCGCAAGTGGGCCACCATTTTTTCCCACACCAGGGGATCGTCGTGGGCGCAGTTAATGCGGGCCACGTTCATGCCCCGTTGTAACAGTTGCAGCAGCAGCTCGGGCTGCTCGGCGGCTTCGCCGGGCAAGGTCACCATGATGCGGGCACGGCGGTGGGGAGAAGGAGGGCCAAAAAGAGCCTCGGTGTGCTGCTCTAGGGCCATATCCCCGGCGTAAAACGCTTCATAGCTAGGTCCCTTGTGGCTCAGCCCTTGAGCGGCGGCCAAAATGGCGATCACCGCATCCAAGCTTTCCAAAACCCGCGATTCACAGCGTCCCAGCGACGACAGCCCCAGGGCGGCCAATTCTAACTGCAGGTCGCGCAGATCGTGTTGGCGCAGCGCCAAATACCGAGCTAGGTTCTCGAGAGCGGGGGAGGGGTTGCAGGGGCTGCCCCAGGCGGTCAAGTACTTCTGGGATCCCTCCACAACTTGCTGTCGCAGCTCCAGGAGCTGCTCTAGCAAACGCTTAGGCGAAGAGGGGGAAGAGGAAGCCATGCTGAAAGCTATCTCAAGACAAACAAGCCCAACGCCCGGCCCAAGCCCGCCTTGGGTCGATCATAGGCAAGTTAGGGTGAAAAAGGGAGGCGATTAACCTTTTGTTGGCCAGCGTTCCGGTCTAGAGTCGTTAACAGCCTTCGGGTTGTCCTGACTGCTACTTCCCTTGGTTTTGTGAAACTTCATTCTCCCCCTACTCCTCCTTCAATCAAGCAGTCTTGCAACAGGCTCTCCATCGTTTGCGCGGTGGGCCTGATGGATCGCTACATCATCTCCGAGATGCTCCTGCCCTTTTTCTTTGGGGTGGGAGCGTTCACCACCCTGGTGATGGCAGTGGGATCCCTGTTTGAGCTGGTGCGGCTAGTGGTAGAGGCGGGGCTGTCCCTTTCAGCAGCGTTGCAAGTGTTTGTGTTGCGGGCGCCGGGGATCATCGTCCTGACGTTCCCCATGTCGATGTTGCTGGCGACGTTGCTGGCCTATGGGCGCCTGTCTGCTGATAACGAGATCACTGCCCTGCGCGGCTGCGGCGTGAGCCTCTATCGTCTGGTGGTGCCGGCCCTCCTTCTCAGCCTCTTGGTGACGACGTTAACGTTTCTCTTCAACGAGCTGGTGGTGCCGGTGAGCAACCGCCAGGCGGCCCTGACTCTAAACCGCGCTTTGAACCGAACTCCAGAGTTCCGCCGCGAGAACATCCTCTACCAAGAGTTCGGCGAGATCCTCGCGCCCGAGCCAGACGGCACTTTTTCCCGCCGGCAAGGGCTAACCCGTCAGTTCTATGCCCGCAGCTTCGATGGCCAGCAGATGCGCGGCGTGATCGTGCTGGATCTTTCCAACGAGGCTCTCAGCCAGATCCTGCTGGCGCAGCAGGGGCGCTGGGATCCCCAGGAGAACCTCTGGGTGTTTGAGGAGGGCACCAACTACATCGTCTCCCCTGATGGCACCTACAGCAACATCGCCACCTTTGCCCGCCAGGAGTTGCGCCTGCCGCGCGCGCCGCTGGATTTGGCCCAGGAGGTCCGCAGCCCCGAGGAGATGAACATTCAAGAGCTGCGCCGCTACATCGAGGTCATCGCCAGCTCGGGGGATCTGCAGGGGGTACGCCGCCTTCAGGTTAGCCTCAGCCAAAAGTACGCCATCCCCTTTGCCTGTCTGGCCTTCACCTTGATTGGGGCGCCCCTGGCGCTGCGCCCCCAGCGCACCAGTTCTTCTCTGGGCCTGGGCCTCAGCGTGCTGATTATCTTCGCCTACTACGTGCTCCTGTTTGTCAGCCAGGCGCTGGGCCAGATTGGAACCTTGGGGCCGGAGGTGGCGGCCTGGTTGCCCAACTTCATCTGCTCCGCAGTGGGGCTAGGACTACTTTACCGAGCCAATCGCTAGGCAAAGGCCAGCTACCGCAGCGGGATGAACTCGGTGCGGCCAATGATTTGCTGGCCTTGGTCGGAGAGGGCATAGTTGATGAAATCAGCCACCACGGGGCTGGTTTTTTGCGGTACCACCAAAAACACGTTGCGGGCCAGCGGGTAGCGGCCACTTTGGATGGCCTCGCGGGTGGGCATCTGGCCGTCGATGGGCACCATCCTCACCGTTTGCTGGTTTTGCACCTGATCCACGGTGCTGTAGGTGATGCCGTCTTCTCCCAAAGCCCGCAGGAGAGGGGTGGTGGCATCCTGGGTGGCAGTGGTGAAGTAGGGCGGGTTATCGGGGGCAAAGGGCAGCCCCAACAGCACCAGCTCCTGGAAAACGCTGTAGGTGCCGCTCTGAGGGGCGCGGTTGAGAACGCGAATCGGACGATCGGGGCCGCCTACCTGGCTCCAGTTGGTGATCCGGCCCTGGAAGATGTCGGCCAACTGCTGCAGCGTCAGGCCGCCCTTGTAGGGGTTGTTTACCCCCACCGCCACCGCCAGGGCATCTTTGGCCACCGGGATGGCCTGCAAACCCGCCTGGACTTCGCTGGCATTGAGGGGGCGAGAGCTGGCAGCAAGCTGGATGCGACCTTCCATCAGGGCCTTGAGGCCGGCGTTGGATCCATTGGGCTTGCCGTCGGGGATCCCGTAGGTGATGGGGATGGCGGGGTTGCGCTGGCTGTAGCCTGACTTCAAGGCCAAGACAATGCGGATCATGGTGACGCTGCCGTCCATCTGCAGCACCGCCGGGTTGGGCAGGGAAGTATCCAGATTAACCGCGCTGGGTGGCTGGTTGGGGGCCTGGGCTGGAGGAAGATTGGGGGCCGTTGGCGCTTGCGGCTGGGCAGCCGGGATCTGGCCAGGGACAGAAGGCGCGTTCCCTCGCTTCAGGAAAGAGTCAAGCAGGCCGGAACGATAGGCATACCAGCCGCCTCCCCCCAGTATCGCCAGCAAAAGAATGTAGACAATCGGAGGTGGGCCGGAAGGTCGTACGGTCATGGGATCCCCCTCGAGAAATTCGCAGTCCAGACTTTGGCGGACTTTCCCCCTCTGTTGTATCAACTGTTTGCCCGGACTGGGCAAGCCGCAGGTTAAAGGGCATTCTGTCCCACCTCCCGCAGCTCAATGACATCGGCGCGGGGATCTGCCTGCAGAACCTCCAACTCGATCCAGGCCCCCAGCGGCACCTGCCGTTCCAAGCGCACCGGCACGCGAAAGGCAATCTCATCCAGCATGGCCATCACCAGGTTCTCCTGCTCGCGCAGGTAGCCCAAGACCAAGGCCTGCCAAATCTGCCCCGGTCGCTGACGCAGGTACTCGATGCTCCAGTAGCGCTTGGACTTGCGCTCCACCTGGTTGGCCTCGGCGGTGCCTGGCTCGATCCCCAGCAACAATTGCTGCACCTTGGCTTCTGTCAAGGGCAAGGGATCCCCGCGCAAAAAAGCCTTGATCTGGTAGTGGGCCACCAGATCCAGGTAGCGGCGAATGGGAGAGGTCACCTGACAGTAGGCATCGAGCCCTAGCCCCGTATGTCGCCCCGGTTGGGTGGCCACTTCCGCCCGCGAGAGACAGCGCATGATGGCAAACGACCGAACCGGACCCTGGGGGTACAGATCCAAAACCTCCGGCGGGGGCAGCTCAGGAGCCGGCTGCAGGCGATAGGGCACCGGGATCCCGTTTTGGCGGGCAAAGCGAGCGGCTACCTCACCGGCCAGCACCATCATCTCCGCCACCATCTGCCGCGCCGGCGTATCCTCGATCACCCGCAGGTGGGGGATCTCGTCGATGACCTTGATGTCCTGCTCCGGCAGGCCGATGGGGATCGCCCCTTGCGCCAGTCGCCAGGCGTAGCGCCAGCGCGCTGCCCGAGCAATGGCTGTCAATTGGGCCTCCGCCCCCAACTCCAGCATCTCGTCGGCATCGTCGTAGGTGAGGCGGTAGTTGACCCGGATCTGGCTGAGGCAAATTTCGTAGTCGCGCACGGCCCCGTCGGATCCCAGCCGGATGCCGAAGCTAAGGGCAGGCCGCACCTCCCCCTGCACCAAGCTCATCGGGCCGGTGGACAACTCCGATGGAAACATCGGGATCACCCGCTCCGGCAAATAGACGCTGGTGCCCCGCTTGCGGGCTTCTAAGTCGAGGGGATCCCCCCACTGCACCCAACAACTGGGATCGGCGATGTGGATCCAGAGCTTCACCTCGTCATCCGACTCAAACTCGACGCTGAGAGCATCGTCGATGTCGCGGGTGCTGGCATCGTCGATGGTGTAGGTGTGAAGATGGGTGAGATCCCGGCGCAGAGGCAGATCCAAGAAGGGGGGAGGCCCGCCAAGCAAAGTTTGGGCGTAGCGCTCCACCTCCTTGGGAAATTGGGTGGGGATCCCCGTAAGGCGCAGGGCCAGGTTCTCGTGGCGGCTCCACAGGCCCAGGGCTACCAGGGCCTCAAAAGCTCCCTGGGGCGTGTCGGGGAATCCCAGGAGCCGCAGCAGGTGGGAAGCCCGCTCGCGATCCGAGGGGGTGAGGTTGTGGGAAAGATCCTCGTAGTTGCGAAGGCTATCGGGTGCTCCCTGCAAAGCTAAGCGCTCCAACAGCTCCAGACGAGCCCGTTCCGCCGGGGTCCAAGTGTACTTTTGCCCAGGCTGGGCCACCGCTGCCTTTAGGCGGGCCTCAAACTCGGCCTGCTCCTGCTGCCGCTGCTGGGTAACGGCAATTTGATGGAGAATTTCCTTTACCTGAGCCGGAGTACGCGGCTCGTAGCCTTCCCCCTTTGCCTTAAAGTAGACGTAATCCTCGCTCAAAAGACGGTAGGCAGCATAGGTGGAGACCGGGGAATCGTCGGAAAACAACAACTGGGCCATCTCCGACAGGCTCAGGGGCCGACGCTCCTCCTGAACCAATTCCCAGGCCAAAGCCAAACTTTCGGGATCCAACTTTGCCTGCACCGCCTGCCAAAAGCCCGGGATATCGGACACCGTAAAGCTGGAATTGCCGTTCAAGGCAAACGTAATTTGGCGAGGGTGAACGCTGTGCACCTGCCCCGAAGCCACGCCCAGCAGCAGGTTCTTTTTGCCCTCGGTGCCCTCAACTACTGCCAGTACCCGCTCGTTGTTGTGGCGAAACTCGACCAGCGTGCCCTTTTCCACCCTCTTTCCCCATGTAGGTTGCCGCCAGAATTGTATTTTCTCCTGGCTCTACTTCTCCTGCCCATGGGGAAAACCCGACAAGCCAAACCAGCCCCAGAGGGCGAGCGCTTGCCAGCGGGAGGATCCCAAGGCAGGGCGGAGGCAGTTGCCGAGCCGGCCAGAGGAGGTACCCGGCCTCTTCGTGTTTCTTTGGATATGCCGCCACCTCCGTCTGTATGTGATACCTTATTATCCAGGTTTAGGGGAAACTGACGAACCGGCTAGAGGTTGGCAGGTTTTTTCTTGGCGCCACCTCGGCTGTAGATTTGCCGATTTGTCCAGAGGTTCGCTAAGCGGGCTATCCTTTTTCCTTGGGCTTTCTTGCAGCAAAGGGATGAGCAGTGGACAACCCAAAGCGATTGTTGCTGATTGACGACGATCCAAACCTGATCCTTCTGGTGAAGGATTACCTGGAGTTTCGCGGCTACGAGGTGGTTGCGGCGAGCAATGGCCTGGAAGGGTTAGAGGCGATGCGCCACTTTACTCCGGATTTGATCATCTGCGATGTGATGATGCCGGAGATGGATGGCTACACGTTTGTCCAGACCATTCGCTCCAACAGCGCGACGGACTGGATTCCGGTGATCTTTTTGTCAGCCCGCGGGCAAACGGCAGATCGGGTGCGCGGCCTCAACACGGGGGCAGATGTTTACCTGGTCAAGCCCTTTGAGCCGGAAGAGCTGGTGGCTCAGGTGGAGTCCGTCCTCAAGCACACCGAGCGCCTGTTGCAAATGCAGAATGCGGGCATTCAGCCGGTCATCAAGTTAGATCGGGAAATCGAGCTCACCCCTACGGAAGCCAAGGTGATCCAGTATGTGGCCAGGGGCATGTCCAACCGCGAGATTGCCGAGGTGATGGGAGTGAGCCAGCGCACCGTCGAAAGCCATGTCAGCAACATGCTGAGCAAAACCGGCCTGCACAACCGCACCGAACTGGCCCGCTGGGCCCTCGAAAGTGGTTTGGGCAGAGGCTGAGGGGGCCTTTGTTGCATCGCCGCTTGCCGACAAAAGGGCAACTCAGGGGATCTGGCTTTTCCTCTCTGTCTGGGGGCAACTCTGGAGGGGCGGGCGAGCGTTGGGCAGGATCGGGGATCTTTCAACTCCTCTGCCCGCCGTCTGCGGTTTTGGCGGCAAACTGAAGAAGGTACCCCGCCACGGCTACGGTTTAGACCTTATGGGATCCCGTTTACCGCGTCCGGCCCGGCCCATCCGCTCCGGCCACTACCCGGCCAAGGAGCTGTGCAGCCAGTGCGGCCTCTGCGATACCCGCTACGTCGCCCACGTCAAGGAAGCCTGTGCCTTTTTGAACCAGCAGTTCACCCGCCTAGAAGAGCAAACCCACGGGCGATCGCGGGAATCGCTGCGCTCCAAATCGGATGCCGTCAGCGACAGCGACTACTTCGGCGTCTACGAGGCAATGTACACGGCCCGCCGGCGGGATCCGATCCCGGGTGCCCAGTGGACGGGCATCGTCAGCAGCATCGGCATGAAGGCCCTCAGCAGCGGCCTAGTAGAAGGGGTGGTGTGCGTGCAGGCGGATCCCCGGGATCGCTTTCAGCCACGGCCTGTCTTGGCGCGTACCCCAGAAGCGGTCTTGGCGGCGCGGGTCAACAAGCCAACGCTATCGCCCAATCTCTCCGTGCTGGAGCAGGTGGAGCAAAGCGGCCTCAAGCGCTTGCTGGTGATCGGGGTGGGCTGCCAGATCCAGGCTTTGCGGGCGGTGGAGAAAAACTTGGGCCTGGAGAAGCTCTATGTGTTGGGCACGCCCTGCGTAGACAACGTCAGCCGCGCCGGGCTGCAAAAGTTTCTTGAAACCACCAGCCGCTCCCCGCAAACGGTGGTGCACTACGAGTTCATGCAGGACTTCCACGTCCACTTCAAGCACGAAGACGGCTCGGTGGAAAAGGTGCCTTTTTTTGGCCTCAAAACCAAAGAACTAAAAGACGTGTTTGCCCCCTCTTGCCTTACCTGTTTTGACTACGTCAACAGCCTGGCCGATCTGGTGGTGGGCTATATGGGATCCCCCTTTGGCTGGCAATGGCTGCTGGTGCGCAATGCGCGCGGGCGGGAGCTCTTGGATCTGGTTTGGGAAGAGCTGGAAACCCAGCCGGTGATCTCGCGGGGCTCGCGGCGGGCGGCGGTGCAACAGGGGATCCAAGCCTACGAGCAGGCCCTGAGCTTGCCCATGTGGCTGGCCCAGCTCCTGGCGGTGGCCATCCAGCGCTTTGGGCCGCGCGGACTAGAATATGCCCGCTTTTCCATCGACTCCCACTTTGTCCGCAACTATCTCTACGTCCGCCGCCACTATCCCCACAAGTTGGAGCAGCATGTGCCTCCTTTTGCCCGGCGCATCGTGGAGCAATACCAACTCCCCTCTCCCTAGGGGAGAGGGCCAACCCTAGAGCTCAGCAATAGCGGATCCCAGCTTCTGCCCAGCGGTCGATGGCCTGGCCCAGGCGTTCGCAATCGGCAATCAGGCTGATCCGCACGTAGCCTTCTCCCCCTTCCCCAAAGGCGTTGCCGGGAGTCACCACCACCCCGGTGGACTCCAAAACCCGCAGGGCAAACTCCGTCGATCCCTCGGGCGTGCCGTCGGCGGTGCGGGGGGTCGGGATCCAGAGGTACATCGTCGCCCGCGGCGGCTCGATCTGCCAGCCCAACTCGGCCAGGCGGGCAATGAGGTAGTCGCGTCGGCGGCGGTAGCGCTCCTGCACCTGCTGTAGGTAGCTATCTGGCAAGGCCAAAGCGGTCTCGGCCGCCTTTTGCAGGGCGCCAAAAATGCCGTAGTCGAGGTTGGTTTTCAGGGTGCGCAGGCTCTGGATAATCTGGCGGTTGCCCACCACAAAGCCTACCCGCCAACCGGCCATGTTGTAGGTTTTGGAGAGGGTGTGGAACTCCACGGCCAAGTCCTTGGCGCCAGGGATCTGCAGCAGGCTGGTGGGCCGGTAGCCGTCAAAGGCCAGCTCGGCATAGCACAGGTCGTGCACCAGGAGGAGGTCGTAGCGGCAAGCAAACGCCACCACTGCTTCAAAAAAGGAGCGGGTCGCCACCGCTGTTGTCGGGTTGTTGGGGTAGTTGAAGTAGAGCAGCCGCGCCTGCTTGGCCACCTCCGGCGGGATCTCTTGCAGGTCGATGAGCCATCCTTTCTCCGGGCGCAGCAGCAGTGGGTAGATCTGCCCGCCGGCAATCAGGGGACCGCGAAAATGGGGCGGGTAGGCAGGGCTAGGCACCAGCACCAGATCCCCTGGATCCACGTAGGCCAGGGCCAGGTGGGTCAGGCCCTCTTTGGATCCCAATAGAGGCAGCACCTCGCCATTGGGATCCAGCTCCACCCCGTAGCGGCGCCAATACCACTCGGCAATTGCCTGGCGAAAGCTAGCCGTGCCCTCGAAGGGTGGGTAGCCGTGGTGAGCGGGATCGGCAATGGCGGCCTGGGCCGCCTCCACCACCGGCTGGGGGGTGGGGCCATCGGGGTTGCCCATGCCCAGATCGATCAAATCCAACCCCTGCTGGCGGGCGCGGGCCTTCAGCTCATCCAAGCGGGCAAAGACATAGGCAGGCAGTTTGTTCAGCCGCTGGGCAGGGGCGAGGGCACGGTTCATAGCAAGGAGGGGAAACAAGTGCAGCCGGTGTCTGATGGGAGGTTAGCTACCTAACTTACCGCCAGAGCTGCCTTCAGGGCAATGATTGAGATCAGCGGGTTTGGGCATCTGGGATCCCAAAGGCTAGGATAGAAGTCTGGGTTCGGCTTTTTGGCAAGCGGAGCAGTGGCTTTACCCCTTGTAGCCGTTGTGGGTCGCCCCAACGTGGGCAAATCCAGCCTCGTCAACCGCCTGGCGGGGGTGCGCTCGGCCATTGTCCACGACGAGCCGGGCATCACGCGGGATCGCCTCTACCAAGAGGTGGAGTGGAACGGGCGCCGCCTGCGGGTGGTGGATACCGGCGGCCTGGTCTTCGGCGACGACAGCGAGTTTTTGCCCCACATCCGTCAGCAGGCCATGGCGGCGATGGCCGAGGCCCACGCTGTAATCTTTGTGGTGGATGGCCGCGAGGGGCTGACCCCTGCTGACAAAGAATTGGCCGATTGGCTGCGCAGACAACCCCTGCCGGTGGTGGTGGCCGTCAACAAGTGCGAGTCGGGGCAACTGGGCCTGGCGCAGGCGGCGGCTTTTTGGGAGTTGGGGCTGGGGGAGCCGATCCCTTGTTCTGCCGTCCACGGCAATGGGGTAGCCGAGCTGTTGGAGGCGGTGCTGCCTCACTTGCCCGAAGTGGCCCAAGAAGCCGCAGATGAGCCGGATCCCATCGCCGTGGCCATTGTAGGGCGGCCCAACGTAGGCAAGTCCAGCCTGCTCAACCGCCTGGTGGGATCCGAGCGGGCCATTGTCAGCCCCATTGCTGGCACCACCCGCGATGCCGTTGACACCCTGGTGGAGTGGGAGGGGCAGAGCTATCGTCTCATCGACACGGCTGGGATCCGCAGAAAAAGCCGGGTGGAATATGGGGTGGAGTTTTTCAGCATTAACCGCGCCTTCAAAGCCATCCAGCGCTCGGACGTGGTGCTGCTGGTCATTGACGCCCTGGAGAGGGTAACCGAGCAGGATCAGCGGTTGGCTGGCCGCATCGAAGAAGAAGGCCGCGCCTGCATCATCGTTGTCAACAAGTGGGACGCGGTGGAAAACAAAGATACTCACACCATTAACGAGTACACCCGCGAGATCCGCGAGCGGCTTTATTTCATTGACTGGGCACCCCTGTTGTTTGTCAGCGCCCTCACGGGGCAGCGCACCCACAAGATCTTTGCCGAGGTCAACACAGCGGTAGCCGCCCATCGCAAGCGCATCGCCACCTCCGTGGTCAATGAAGTTCTCCAGGATGCCCTCGCCTGGCAGTCACCCCCCGCCAACCGCCAGGGCAAGCAGGGCAAAATCTACTACGGCACCCAGGTGGCGGAGCGGCCTCCCACCTTTCTCCTGTTTGTCAACGATCCCGATCTGTTCAAAGAGAACTACCGCCGCTACCTGGAAAAGCACTTCCGGCAAAACCTCGACTTCACCGGTACCCCCATTCGCTTTCGCTGGCGCAGCAAATCCGAGCGCCTGGTGGGACGGGCAGTGCAAAAATTGGAGGGTTCCCTGGCCTCTCGTTAGGCCCTCTGGTGGACGAAGCTCTCTTCTGAAAGCGTATGGCTGTGGATCCCAACGTCAAAACCCTGGTGGAGAATCGCCGCGCCCGCTTCGAGTACGAGATCTTGGAGACCTACGAAGCCGGGATCCAACTGACCGGCACAGAGGTAAAGTCCATCCGAGCGGGCAAAGCCAACTTGCAAGACGCTTTTGCCCTCTTTCGCGATGGCGAGGCCTGGCTGCACAACTTGCATGTTGCCCCCCACGGAACTGCCAGCAAGGTGTTTAACCACGACCCGACCCGCCGCCGCAAGCTGTTGTTGCACCGCCGCGAGATCGACCGGCTGCGGGGCCTGGTGGAGCAAAAAGGCCTGACTGTGGTTCCCCTGCGGCTGGTGCTCAACCGCGGCTGGATCAAGGCTCACCTGGGCGTGGCCCGCGGCAAAAAGCTCCACGACAAGCGACAAGCAATTAAGGAACGGGAGACGCGGCGGGAGATCCAGCGGGAGCTCAAGGGGCGCTAGGGCCCGACAAGCTCCTGGCAGCTCCTATTTTCCGAGGGGGGTGGCCCAAAGCCGCTGGAGCCCTTCGTGGCAACAATTTCCAGTTTTCCTCTCCCTCAGGGAGAGGGGCTGGGAGTGAGAAATCCTCCGCTAGGATTGGAAGCGAGATCCGACTCGGTCGGCTGCAAAGGCACCACTGGGAAATTCTAGGCGCCGGGGAGAGGAAAGAAGCGGTCGGTGGCCTTGACCCGCTCACACCAGGCGCGGATGTTGGGGAAGGGCTTGAGGTCAAACCCGCCCTGCTCGGCCACATGGGTATAGGTAAACAGGGCCAGATCGGCGATGGTGTAGCGGTTGCCCACGAAGAACTCCTTCTCCCGTAGGTGGCTTTCCATGATCTCCAGAGCCTCGGTACCGAGTTTCAGGTTCTGGGCAATTAGCTCGGCATTGGCCTCGGCCTGGCCGGCTCGCACCCAAAAGCGGGTGGTGGCAATGTAGCGGGCAATGCGGGTTTGTTCAAAAAGGAGCCATTTCAAGATCTCGGCTCGCTCCAGCCGCGTCTGGCCATAGAGGGGAGTGTCCTCTGCTAGGTAAACCAAGATTGCGGCTGACTCGGCCAAGACGGTGCCGTCTTCCAGCTCCAAAGCCGGGATCTGCCCCAGGGGGTTCTTGGCCAGGTACTCGGGGCGGCGATTTTCTCCGACCCTGGAGTTGACCTCAACCGTCTCGTAAGGGATCCCCAACTGTTTGAGAAGCAGCTCTACTTTGTAGCAATTCCCGGAGGTCGGGATCCCATACAGTCGCAGCATTGCCGTTAACCTCAACGTGCAGCATCCCCATCAATACCACCAGATAGCTCAACCTCAGCCACAAAACCCCTTCACGTTTCAACGCGGTAGCCGAAGTCGCGCAGCAGGTGCTCGGAGCGCCGCCAGTGGGGCCGCACCTTGACGAACAGCTCCAGGTACACCTTGCCGGCAATGAGCTTTTGAATCTGGAGGCGGGCGGCCTGGCCAATTTGCTTGAGCCTTTCCCCCCCTTTGCCGATGAGGATCCCTTTTTGCGAGTCCCGCTCCACGTAGAGGGTGGCCAGGACGCGGGTGACGGTGGGGGTTTCTTCCACCTGGTCGATGGTGACGGCCACCGAGTGGGGCACCTCCTCGCGGGTGTGCAAGAGAACTTGCTCGCGGATCAACTCCGCCATGATAAACCGCTCCGGCTGATCCGTCACCAGATCCGGGGGATAGTAGTAGGGCCCAGGGGGCAGCAGGTCGACGGTGGCCTGGATGAGGGGCGCCAAGCTGCCGGGATCCAACGCCGACACCCAGACGACGGGGGCACCGGGGCGCAGGGCTTGGTAGCTCTCTTGGTGGGCCTGGCGCGCGGCAGACTCTTTGGGCAGCAGATCGGCTTTGTTGCAGACGAGGATGCAGGGGGTCGCGCTGGGGATCCGCTCGGCGATAAAAGCATCCCCCCGCCCTGCCGGCACCGAGCCATCCACCACGAAGAGGACGACATCCACGCTCCCAATGGCAGCCTGGGCGTTGTGTACCAAGATCTCCCCCAGGCGGTGGTGGGGCTTGTGGATGCCAGGGGTGTCCACCCAGATGATCTGGGCTTGCGGCAAAGAGAGGATCCCCCGCAGGCGGTTGCGGGTGGTCTGGGCCACGGGAGAAGTGATGGCGATCTTCTGGCCCACCAGAGCGTTCATCAAGGTGGACTTGCCCACATTGGGCCGCCCGATGAGCGCCGCAAATCCCGACTTAAACCCCGGTGGGGCGACCGGGATCCCCGACAGCCCCGCCTCCCCCCGGCCACCCTCTTGTCCCCTCGTGTACGGGGGGATGTAGGGGGGGGCCAGCTCTGGCGGCGCTTGGGCCGCCCCTTCCTGCCACCCTTCCTCTGGAGCGGGATCCCGAAGAGGGGGATGGCCGCGTTCCCGTCGCTCTTCTTCCATCGTGCCCCCTATCTCTGGTAGCCGGACCAGGACTGCGCCTGGCTACTGTCAAAGGCCAGGGAAACCTCAGGCAACTGCAGGGAGAGGGATCCCAGCTCGGCCAGGGTGGTGCCGGGGTAGTAAAAGGCGAGGATTTGCGCCGCGTTCAACCCCCGCCGCGCCAGGGTGTAGGCGCCGTACTGGCTCAGCCCCACCCCGTGGCCAAAGCCGCCGCCGATAAAGCGGTAGCCTGTCAGCCGCCCGCTCTGTTTCAGGGGTTCCACGCGAAACAGAGTGCTGTACAGGCGGGGAAAAGCCAGGCGCACCTGATCCTTGCGCAAAAGAATCGAGTGGAGCCCTTGGGGCGTCTGCAAGTCCACGTGCAGCGCCTGCACCCGACCACTGACCGAGCGCTCCAGGACGTGCAGCCCCTGGATGGTCATCCACTCGGGGAGAGGGATCCCGAGGTACTCTTGAGCGGCCCGCAGTTGGGCGTTTAGCTCCTCCAGCGACTGAGAAAACTCCCAGCGGAAGAGGCGCGATACCCCTGCTTCGTTGAAACCCTCCCGCCGGGCCAGAAAGGCCTTGAAGTCGCTCTCCTGCCGCAAATCGAAGGGCTGATCGGGCTGGTGGGCGATATCCACCTGCGGGCGCAGGTAGGGGCGCGGCTCTCCGTCCCAAACCTCTTCAAAGCCTGCCGAGATGCCGCCGTTGGTGGAAGAATAAACGGCATCCACCAGCTCGCCCTTGTAGGTGAGCACCAGGCCGCTGGTCTGGCGAATCGCTTCGTCGGCCCGCGGATGGGTGCCGCTCAGCCCCTTGTAAACCTGGCAGTGGGTATTGGCACAGAGGTGGTAGTCGTCGATCTGAAAGCGGTGCAGGTTCTTGAGGGCGTAGGTGCGCGCCAAAATTGCCTGGGCGGCCATGGCGGCAAAGGGGGCCCCTGGCCCCACCTCATGGGGCACCACCCCCCGTAAATAGGTTTCCAGGGGCACGGCGTTGACCACCGTATAGCTGCCGTAGGCATTGGGCTGAATGGTAATGGATCCGGCATAGTAGCGGTCGTTCACCCGCAGATAGCCGGCATCGGAGGTTACCCTCAGGCGGGTGCGATGGTAGCGAAAATGCTCATGTACCCAGCTCAGCTCCGCCCGTTCGCGCCGCTCCTGCACCTCCAGCCGCACCTGAGGGATCCCTTCTTTCTGGGCATACTGCTGAATCTGGATTAGTTGTTGGGGAGTGTAGGCGCGGCTGGCCCACACCTGCCATTCCTGCGGTTGGGCGATCTCGGTGCGGATGCCCAGAGATTCCCAGGAGTTGGCGCTGGCCTCGGCGCTCTCGAAGCTTTTGTGGCTGCTGAGGATGAGGCGGTACACGGTTTCCGGGCTGGCCAGGGCGCGGTTGACGATCCCAACCGTAACTTGTGGGAGCCGCTGCCTCTGGGTGCTGCCGTCTGCCTGGGCAAATTCCAGGGTGAGGAAAGACCCCAGCGGCGCTGCCAGCTCCACCTGATCTTGCTCAGAACGGCCAAAGCGTTGCACAATGCCCACGTGCAGGATCGGGTTTTCGGGGGTGGCCGCTGCAGACAATTGCGCTGGCAAGACAGGATCTTCGGCCTCTTTGCGAACCCCGGTCGCGTCAGCGGCACGGAGCACCAAGGCTGTCAGCAACAGGCCCAAGCCGGAAATGAGGCTGCTCTGTTTGCGCCAGCGGAGCGGAGTCCTTAAAAACCGGCGAGGTTGGGCAGTAGGAGACTGACAACTGGCCATGGCCGCTTTATCCTGACAACACACCCTGTCGATTGTACCCGCATCTTTTCTGGCCTAGCCGCAGCGATGGATGCTCCTCTCCCCTCTACCTCCCTGCTTTTTACCGGAAACGACGGTGGATTCTCGAACCTGCCTCCTCCTGCTCTACGCAAGGGATCCGGCTGGCGGTTGGGCTGGGATCCTGGGCGCTCCCCTTTTGTGGCCCTGGTGGGAGGAGAGACTTGGGCGTTGGAGCTAACCCTAGAAGAATGGCAAGCATTTGTGCAGGGGGTGTATCGTCTGCAGCAGGATATGGAAGCTGTCGCCTCCCAACTGATGGCCGAGGAGAGCATTACGCTGGAGCAGACCTTTCCTGCCCTCACGTTGGTTGCCAGTGGCAGCGCCACTGCTTGGGGCCTCTATCTCCAGTTGCACCAGGGCCGGCGGGGTGAGGGTTTCTGGCCAGCAGAAGTTGTCCCGGAGCTGTGTCGTGCCCTCGACCAATTCCAGGAGTGCTGACCCGCCGCCGCTTGCAGGTTTTGGGGAGGAACCCAAGGCAACTCAGGTCAAACTCCAATCAATTGCTGAAGAAAAGTACTTGATAAACCCTGAGGCCACCCCAACGACTAGGGCCACGATCGCGCCGCGGCTGATGAACTCCTGTTGGTCAAGCCGCTTGCTGTAGCCATCCATTTTGCCGCTTAGCTCCGCGATTTTCACTTCCAGGCTGCTACGGCTGAGGTCGATCTTGGCTTCCAGCTCGTTGCGAGTGAGGTCGATCTTGGCTTCCAGCTCGTTGCGAGCGCCTTGGATCTTGCTCTCTAGGTCGTTGCGAGTGAGGTCGATCTTGGCTTCCAGGTCGGTTTTGACCAGCCGGATCTCGCTTTTGATCTCCGTCACCTGGATTTCCAACTTGCGGTCGATTCCCTCCAGCTTTTTGTCCAAAGCCAGGATGAGGTCTTTAATTTCTTGATTGGGATCCGACATCCGCAGTTCTGCCCAAGACCGCTGGCTCCTATTATCGCCTAAGGGATCCCTCCTCAAACTGGCGGCTCAACCGTTGCCACGATGTCGCGGATGACGGCCTCTGCCTCCTGCCGTCGGTTGCTCGTCATGTCCCCAGATCCGGCCAAAGAAATGCGATGGGCCAGCACCGGCACAAACAAAGCTTGCAGATCTTCCGGTAGGCAAAAGCTCCGCCCTCTCACCAACGCCTGCGCCCGTGCTGCCCTTGCCAAGGCCAACGCCCCGCGGGTGGACACGCCGGCCCGCAACAGCCTGGAGGCACGCGTCGCCTGCACCACCTGCAGCAGATAGTCGGCCAGGGATCCATCCAGGTACACCTGATCCACCGCCGCCTGGATCTCCCGCAGCTCCGCCAGGGAAAGCACCGGCTGGAGAGCCTCCACCGGCTCTGCCTGCTGTCGCTGCAGCAGCAAAGCCCGCTCCACCTCAGGGCTGGGGTAGCCGATGGACAGCCGCACCAGAAACCGATCCAACTGGCTTTCCGGGAGGGGATAGGTGCCGTGATACTCCAAGGGGTTTTGGGTGGCCAACACCATAAAGGGACTGGGCAGCGGGTAGGTGCGGTTGTCCAGCGAAACCTGCTTTTCCGCCATTGCCTCTAGCAGGGCACTCTGGGTGCGGGGAGAGGTGCGATTGATCTCGTCGGCCAGGATGACATGGGCAAAAATGGGGCCTGGGCGAAATTCAAACTCCCCTTTCTCTTTGTTGAAAAGGGTGAGGCCAAGAATGTCAGTCGGCAAGAGGTCGCTGGTAAATTGAATTCGCTGAAACTTGGCCCCCAAGCTGCGGGCAATGGCCCGCGCCAACGTGGTTTTGCCTACTCCCGGCACGTCCTCCAGGAGGACATGGCCTTCCGCCACCAGGGCCGTCACCACGGCCTGCACCACCCGTGGCTTGCCTTGAAACACCGACTCGACGTTGGCGATCAGCTTGCCGATCTGCTGCCGCAAAGTTTGCAATCGCTCCGCCGGGATCCGCGCTGAACCGGACAGGGTGCCAACACTTGCCATAAACCACTCCCAAAGGGGCCTATTCCACCATACAGGCCCAACCCACCGGCAACCCAAAGGGGATCCCACAAAACCCCGGTGGAAAACCGGAGTATCATAGACCTGATCCTTGCAGGAAGGATGGGTATTTTGGAACTGTCTTGTAAAAGTGAGTACGCTCTCCTGGCCCTTCTGGAGTTGGCCCAGCACTACCATGACGGCCGGGTATTGCAGATTAAGGAGATCGCAGCCCACCAGTCGATTCCCGACCGCTATCTGGAGCAGTTGCTGGCCACGCTGCGCAGGCAGGGCCTGGTACGTAGCCAGCGGGGCGCCAAAGGAGGTTACTCTCTGGCTCGACCGCCCTGGCAGATCTCCCTATTGGACATCATTCAGGCCATCGAGGGAGAAGATCTCACCCGCCCCCGCGACTTGCCCAGCGGCGATCTCTCGCCGGAGCGCCAGGTGCTCTGGCAGGCTTGGCAAGATGCCCAGGCGGCAGCGGTGGGCATTCTCCAAAAAACGACCTTGCAAGACCTCTGCGACCGGCAGGCGCAACAGCAACAGGCCAGGTTGATGTACTACATCTAGAGGAAGCTGCCGGTGTCGATGCCCTGGGCTTGGCCTCCTCTCAAGAGGGTGAGTACCTCTTCCCGCCGAGGCGGACGAGAGGGGCTGGGATCCCTGTCAAGTTTTGGGTTATCCTGAAACCCATTGCCTCTTGAATTGCTTCCTTTGCATTCCATGACCTTTCGCTCCCCTCGCTCTCAGGCTGCCGATACGTTTTCTTCGGAAGATTTTGCCAAGGCTCTGGAGGCGCAAAGCCTTGACTTTCGACCGGGACAGGTGGTGCGAGGCCGCATCTTCCAGCACCAGAACGATGGGGCGCTGGTGGATATCGGCGGCAAGTCGCCGGCCTTTTTGCCCCTGAAAGAAGCCGGGATCCGCTCAGGAGAGGATTTGAGCGAGCTTTTTCCCCTCAAAAGCGAAGCCGATTTTCTCATCTTGCGAGAGGACTCGGAAGGGCAAATCGTACTCTCGGCGCGGCGGCTGCGGCTGAAGCGACTTTGGGAGGAGCTGGCCGAAAAACAGACCAACGGCCAGACGGTAACTGCCCTGGTGATCGGCACCAACAAGGGCGGGGTTCTGGTGGACGTGCAGGGGCTGCGGGGCTTTATTCCTCGCTCGCATCTCAACCAACGGGAAAATCTAGAAGAGCTGGTGGGCCAATCGCTGACCGCCAGTTTGTTGGAGGTCAACCCCGCTGCCAACAAGCTGGTGCTCTCCCAGCGAGTAGCGCGACAAGCTGAGAGCCTGGGAATCTACACCACCGGTCAGGTGGTGCGGGGCAAGGTCAGCGCCCTCAAGCCCTTCGGCGTTTTCGTGGAGCTGGAGGAGGGGGGCAGCGGGCTGTTGCCCATCAAGCAGGTCAGCCAAAGCTTTGTCGCCTCCTTATCCGACTTGTTCCAGCCCGGTCAGCCGCTCAAGGCCGTGGTCATCGATGTGGATGAGGCCAAAGGGCGGGTAGCGCTCTCTCTGCGGGTGTTGGAAAAATACCCCGGCGAGGTGTTAGAGCAACTGGCCCTCATTACCGAGGAAGCTGAAGAGCGGGCCGGCAAACTGAAGGGGAGAATCACGTCCGAGGGCAAGGTCATTTAACCCATACCGACTGCCAAGGCGCTCCTGGGCGAGCCTTCCGGATCCCTGGGCTGGGCCTCACCCAAGACTTGGCGCCGATCCCCCAATCCCGCCAGCAGCAGGGGACCTTTCGTAGCCACCGGCTGTGGAAACAGCACCCCTTATCCCTGATGCTCAGCTTCCCTCTCCTTCTGGGAGGGGGGCTGGATCCTATGTCCTGCCAGCATCAACTCCCTGGCACTGCGGAGCCCTGGGGGGCTGTTTCAAACTTGTACAGAGTGGCAATGCCGTGAACAGCAACTGAGGCTGGGGTGTTGTCTATACGCGATGCTGGCGCAACAGAGATGAAGAGATTTCCTTACCAATCCTCCGCTATTGCGTTTCCATGCAAATCTTAGGTTGGAAATGCTCAAATTAGGACACAGCAAGGGTTTTAGCTATTGCCGCCACTGAGGAAATAGCCAGAATAAGAGTAGCTATTGACCCAGCAATGGGCGCTACGACAACTTGGTGAATGCACGATGTTTCCCTCTCTGTTGACCCCACGCACAGCCGGCCTACTCCTATCGGGAGCCGCACTGGGCATCCACTGCCAGGTGGCCATGGCCGCTCCTTTTCGCGACACCTTTGGCCACTGGGCGCAAGCCTATATCGAGACCCTCTCCTCTCAAGGGGTGTTGAACGGCTTCCCGGATGGCACCTTCCGTCCCAACGAGCCGGTGACCCGCGCTCAGTTTGCCACCCTTGTCACCACTGCCTTTCGCCTTCGCAACACCTCTGGTACCTTCATCGGCTTTCGGGATGTGCCTCCCAGCCACTGGGCGGCCAATGCTATCTCCACGGCGGCAGCCAACAACTTGGTGGCCGGCTTCCCAGACGGCACCTTCCGACCCGAACAGCCCGTTACTCGCACCGAGGCGCTGGTGATCCTGACTAACGCCCTTGGCAACACGAGTGCCATCCCCGCGGCTCAGCCGAGCGAGCTGTTCAGCCGCTACCGCGACGCGGCAGCCATTCCCAACTGGGCCCTGGCACAACTTGCAGCCGCCAACCGTGCCGGCCTGATTGTCAATTACCCGGATCCTATGCTTTTGGAGCCGAACCGCCCTGCCACCCGTGCCGAGGTGGCCGCTTTTACCCACCAGGCCCTGCTCAATCGGGGATCCCTGGTGGCCCAGAACCCGAGCAGTTGGGTTTCCACCCCCCCGGCGGGCTTTGACCTGCGCCTTTCCACGCTGGCGGCGGGCACCCTGATGCAGACCACCACCCCCTTCAACGAGCGCCTCTTCATCGCCCCCAACGAAACTCGCCCCCTGTCCTTGATCGTCCGCACCCCGATTCGCAACGCCCAGGGGGATATTCTGGTGCCTTTCGGCTCGCGGGTGGATGGCCGCTTTGAGCCGGCACCGGGGGGCACGCGCTTTGTGGCAGAAAGCATCATCGCCAACAACCAACTGTTCCCCTTGGCTGCCCAATCGGATGTGATCCACGATGTTAAGGATCCTCGCTACACCACCACGGGCAAAATCATCCAAGATGCGGCCATCGGCGCGGCAGCGGGCGCCATTCTCGGCTTGGTGACCGGCGACAATGCCATTGCCACAGAAGAAGTGCTGGGGGCTGGGGTGGCCGGAGCGGTGATCGGCAACGTCACGGCGCCACAGGTGGTAGTTTTGGATCCCAACCAGGTGATCGAGCTGCGCCTCACCCAGGATCTGGCGCTGGTCCCTCAATCCCGCTAGCGGCGCGGGGGTGTCCGTTGCAACAAGACACAGGCGATACAACTTCGTCACCGTCTTTCCATCGGTGAAGCTGGGCGTTGCCTCGATCCCCAACTCCGTATCCCCCCGTACACGGGGGGATATAGGGGGGGCCGGGGTTGGGAGTGAGGGCAAAAGGCTATCTTCTCAGCCAATCCAACAGAGTCGTTCCCCCCAGCCACAGGCCCACCAAAATGGAAGTGGTCAGCAGCCCCGCCGCCACACAGATCAGGGATCCCAAGCTGCACAGGATCCCGTCCTCTTCGAGGAGGCCAAAGGCGGTGACGAAGACCCCCATCGCCGGCAGGGTGTTGGTGCCGGGCACGGGAATGATCATGGAAATACCCATCAAGCTGATCAAGGTGCTCAGCCAGACCTGGCCCAGGCGGCTGGTGCAGACTGGTTGCCAACGGGGGCAGGCAACTTTTTCAATGCGCTGCAACCACGGGATCCCGGCCTGCACCCACTTTTGAAATTGCTTCCGTTCAATGGATGTCTGCAGCACCCATGGCGGCAGCCAGGGGGTGGTTCGCCCCGCCAGCATTTGTAGGGCCAGCAGCAGAATAACCACGCCAAAGGGAGTGGAATAGCCAGGAGCTGGCAGAGGCAGAGCAGAAGGGAAGGAGAGCACCGCCAAAAACAAGCCAAAGCTGCGCTCGCCCGCCAGTTTGAGAATCTCTTCAAGGCGGATGGGTGGGGATCCCTCTGGGTAAGGCTCGGGCTGCTCTGGATGGGCGGGAAGGCAGGCAAATCGGGCCAGCTCTTGCGATAGACGAGCCATAGGGGGGGGGCTGCAAACGGTTTGGGAGCCAACGATAGCCTACTGCAAATCCAAGGTTTGTTGGATATCTTGAACAAAGGGGTGGTCTTGGAGGGGTAAGATGAGCGGCGAAGCGCTGGGCAAAAGGTTGGCTAGCGGTAGCCTTGGAGAAGGTCTGGGGAAGCATGCTCCGCTCAGCAAGGGAATAGGCAGGTTGGGGGGGACGCTGTTGCTGGGATCCCTGTTGGTGGCAGGGCGCGGTGTGGCCCTGGCCGAAGCGCAGTTGGAGGTGGGTACCTCCACCACCTTGCCCCCGCAGGCGGCGCCGCCGGTGTTGCCTCCCCCGCCGGTGGGAGTTCGACAAATTAGAGAGGATACCGATCCTGAGCAAACCGCCGATATGCCCCTTTCCCTTCTGGCCGAGCAGGTGCTGGAGGCGGTGTGCGAAGCGCAAATCGATCCCCAACGGGCCCTGGCCCTCATGCCCGACCTGAGCGAGTCCCACATCCGCGCTGCCTGTCCCAAGCGGCTGGCCCCCCAGTCCCTCCGTAGACGGGGGGATATAGGGGGGGGAGTACAGGCCGGTCAAAGCTTGGCGAAATTGTAGGGAGCGGTGAAATTGTTGTAGCGAATGCGCAGCCGTCCCTGAAAGGCTCGATCCAGCTCCTCCACTTTTTGGGCAAAAGCCGGCTCATCTTCCCAGTTGATGAGAAACGAGCTGTTGTAGGCCATGTTTTCCGTAAGCAGCTCTCCCTCGACGCGATCGCTGGCCAGAGAGCCGAGGGCGGCTGTGAAGGTTTGGGCAATGTGTTGGCGCCGTTGCTCCAGCATTTGCTCCAGAGCCTGCCCAATTTCCACTACTGCATCTAGCCCCAAGGGGGTGCCAGCCATCTCGTCCCGCCGGGCTTTCAGGGCCGGGTTTTCCTCTAGCCCCAATTGGAGCTCTTGCTGGGGATCCCAGAAGACTTTTACCCCCACCTCCCGTTTGCCCTCCAGGCGCTGCAGCAGGGCCAGCAGATCGGCCAGGTGCGGTTTGATCAAATCCTGCTCTACCTGATCCCAGCCGCTCACCACCAGGCCAAATTGCAGCGGCAGCAGGGCGCGGTATCCCTCGCTCATCACGGTTTCTAGGACAGCTTCGTGGGCCAGCAGATTGGCCCGGCTGGCCAAGTAGCGCTCCTGGCGAGCCTGGGAATAGAGAAAGGCCAAAGATCCCAGCACGTGAATCCCCACCGGCTGCTTGTCCAGCCCCACCACATTCAGGTGGCGCGGGCCGGGGGCAGCGACGATCCCGTAGAGATAGAGGGTGCTATTGGGATTTGCCGTTGGCATGGCTGCGAGCATCTCCGATCAACCAGGTGAGGTTGGACTCTTCCGTGTCGATGGCATTGCCATCGGAGGAAATACAGTAGCGACCCATCACCATCTGGTGGCGCAGGGTAACTCCTGCAGCGATTTGGGTGTAGTTGAAGATGAGGCTGCCATCCAGCGTACACCCTTCGTTCAACACACAGCCGTAGCCAATGGCTGTGGGGCCGATGAGCTTCACCCCGTCTGCCAGGTAAGTGCTGGCCCCAATGTAGACCGGCGGCTCGATATGGATGCGATCCCAGTTGGCGCGGATGTTGATCCCCGTCCAGACGCCGGGCCGAATCTGGATCCCGGGCACCTTGACCCCCTTGATCTCGCCGCGCAGCACCTTCTGTACCGCCAGCCAGTAGTCAGGGGTACGGCCAATGTCCACCCACTGGAAGTCGGCCTTGAGGCCGTAGAAGGGGGCGCCGGCTTTCACCAAGGCGGGGAAGAGATCGCTGCCGATGTCATAGGGGCAGCCGGGGGGGATGTAGTCCAGGACTTCTGGCTCGAACACGTAGATGCCGGTGTTGATGGTGTTGCTGAGGGCCTCTTCCTGCCTGGGTTTTTCTTGGAAGGCGGTGACCCGGCCCGTCGCATCGGTTACCACCACGCCATAGCTGGAGACTTGGCTGGGATCCACCTCTCGCAACACCACCGTGGCCAATGCCCCCTTAGATTTGTGAAAGTTGACCACCTGGGTCAGGTTGAGGTCGATCAGGGCATCGCCGCAGAGCACCACGAAGGTGCTGTCGAAAAAACCGGAAAAATCCTGGATCTTGCGCATGCCACCGGCGGATCCCAGGGGTTCGGCCACCGGCTGGCCGTTCTCGAAGTGGCCCTCGAAGGAAAAGCCGATGTGTACTCCCCACTGCTGGCCATCGCGAAAGTAGTCTTCGATCTGGTGAGCGAGGTGGCTGGTGTTGATCATGATTTGGTCGAACCCATGTTCCCGCAGCAGCTCCACCAAGAACTCCATGACCGGCTTGTGCAAAATCGGGATCATCGGCTTGGGCATCATGTAGGTGATGGGCCGTACCCGCGTCCCTTTGCCGGCTGCCAGGATCATGGCTTTCATGCCGTCCTCTCTCCTCCGGGTCTATCGTCTCCTGACTTTATCATCCCAGGATCGGCAGTCTGGATAACAGAAGAGGGTTTTCGCTCTGGGCTGGCCCCCCAGTCCCCCCGTGTACGGGGGGATAGAGGGGGGAATCGCCGCCAAGAGGCCGATCCTCTACAATCGAGGGGAAGCAACGCCCGCAACTGCTCTGCCGCTGTCAAGGCTTGACTCTCTATCTAGCCCTGGCAAGAGCAGGGATCCCGGACATCCTTCTATGTCGATGGCTTTCGGCCTCAGCCCCGCCCCGCATCCCGATACCCCAGGTTGCCGTTCCGCCGGCCAGCCGATCACCATTGCCCTGGCCAAGGGAGCCTTGCTGGCCGACGCTATCCGCTGCTTGCAACAGGTGGGGATCGATTTCAGTCGCTTTTTGGATCCCGGCAACCGCCTGCTGCGGATTGAATCGCCCACCCAGCTCAACGGGCAACGCTACGAGGCGCTGCTGGTGCGCAACCACGACGTGCCGGTGTATGTGGAGTACGGCCAGGCCCAACTGGGCATCGTCGGCTACGACGTCTTGCGGGAGCGCTATGCCGGCAGCGAGGTGCGAGTGGCCCACCTGCTGGATCTGAAGTTCGGCCACTGTCGCATGTCGGTGGCTCTTCGCCAAGAAAGTCCCTACACCTCGGCGGCCCAGTTGCCTCCCCATGCCCGCGTGGCTTCCAAGTTTGTCGGCTGCGCCCGCGAGTATTTTGACCGGTTGGATTTGCCGGTGGAAATTATCTCCCTCTACGGCTCAGTGGAACTGGCTCCCATCACCGGCATGGCCGATGCGATTGTGGACTTGGTGGCCACCGGACGTACCCTGAGGGAAAACGGCCTGGTGGAACGGGACTGCCTTTTCGAGAGCACCGCCCGCTTGATCGCCCATCCCACCAGCTACCGCGTCAACCAACAGCCCATCGGCGAGCTGGTGAACCAGATTCGGGAGCGCTGGCTGGGATCCCTGGTGGCGAGTGGCCCGCTTTGAGGGGGCCGCGAGGTCTTTGTAGAAGGGCAGGGGTCGGCAATCCAAGAAGTAGGAAAACGCAGCTACCCGACAGCTCTGCCTGGCCAGGAAACTTCTGCAAGCCCGGCCAAAGAGGGGATCACTATTGCGTACAATAGGGGCATTCGGGCTTATTTTCCCCAGCAGCATTGAGATTAAAACAGGTTTTTCGAGGTTGATTATGCGGTACCGTCCACTACTCGCCATCCTGTTGGCGCTCTGTTTGAGCGTCTTCGCCCTGCCGGCGGAGGCGGCCAAGGCCCCCTTAACCTACGACCAGATCCGCAACACCGGCAAGGCGGCCATATGCCCTTCCGTCTCGGACGATGCCCGCGGCCGCATCGAGGTGCCCAAGGGGGGATCCCTAAAGTTGACAGACGTCTGCTTCCAGCCGGTGCAAATTGAGGTGGAAGAAGAGAAACGGAACGGGGAAAAAGAGTTTATCAAGGCCAAAAACATCATGATCTCGGCAGCCACGCTGGGGCCGATTAAGGCTGAGGTCACCCCCAAAGACGGCGGGTTGGAGCTCAAAGTGGTGGACGGGATCACCTTTCAGCCGACCACCGGTCAGTTGCCCCGCCGCGAGCTGGTGCCATTTTTGTTTAGCGTGAAAGATTTGGTGGCCACAGCTCAGGGCTCCGCCATTGACCCCTCGACCGACTTTGAAGGGGAGTTCTTGGTGCCCGGCTACCACACCAGCACCTTCCTCGACGCGCGCGGGCGCGGCTCTAACACCGGCTACGACACAGCCGTAGGGCTACAGGCGGCCAAGGACGACTTCGCCACCAACCGCAAGGTGGACGAGGTTTCGCGGGGGAAACTGTCGCTGCGCATTGCCCGCGTGGATCCCAGCACGGGAGAGATGGGCGGCTCCTTCGTTAGCATTCAGCAGTCCAGCACCGAGCAAGGGGCACTGGAACCCCGCACCGTCCGTGTCCAGGGCTTGTTCTATGCCCGCCTGGCGCCGGAGTCTTGAAGAGAGCAAATTTTGGGCTTGAGGGGGCAGGGATCCGGTCGATCCCTGCTCACTCCTGTTGATACTGATACATTTACGCTGAACACTGCTGAGCATTACTGCTCAGCGGTGAAGCGATAGCATTCTGTCCGTTTCCGTTGTCACTACGCGACGCTGACGCGACCGCGCTACTCGGACGGAGTCCAAACAGAAAGGCGGTATCCCGCAAAGCCCTGAGCATAACGCCCAGAGCGCCTTGCCAATCTCGTGGTAGCCTATGGTTGCACTTCGGGCATCTA
>NZ_AXUW01000001.1:1127573-1135737 GCF_002760415.1 Synechococcus sp. 65AY6A5 | reverse complement strand
ATGTAGCTGTCGAGGTTATACCTTCTCGCCCTACCGGATGGTGTACGTACTGCATGGATCCAGCTTTTCTGTTCCCATCGCCTCAAGGTGTGGAGACACACTCCAAAATAATCCGCCGCTTCTCTCGGTTTTACATACCTAGCCATACCAAGCAGCCATACTGAACATACTGGGCATTATTTTCAGTATAGTCCAGCATATCATTGACTAGAGTCATGCTCTGTCTGTCTGGGTTTGCCTGTTGGGGAAGAGGGCGGCGATGGCAGGATCCCACAGCGTTTGTTTTGATCGGGCTGCCGACTTTTACGATGCTACCCGCAGCTTTTTCCCCGCTGTAGAGGAAGAGATCGCCGATGCCATCTTGGCGACAGGGGGAGCCACTCCTGAGACCTATTTTCTCGAGGTGGGCATTGGGACTGATTCGGCGTGGCTACTCCTATTGCGGCGTCGATATTTCTAAACGGACGTTAGCTGAGCAGGTGGAAGCCTTCTCAAGGGGCTCATGTGCAGCAGGTAGCGGCGGCAGGTAGGTGTCTGCGCATCCACCCAGAGCCAGGCAAGTCTTGTAGGAAGGGTTTTCTTGTGGACATTGCGGCTGGAGGGGTGACGCCGACCTGAACGGTGCAAAGGTTACCGCCCTTTTGGGGCGTTCTATAAACCAGCCCCCCTGCCCCGCGTATACGGGGGGGTTCGGGGCTTGCTTGCTCTCTAAGCGAGCATGCTTCAGGGCTACTGTTCGCGTCAGCCGGACGGAGTCCTTCAACCCCATCCGCTTACGCGGGGCCGCACTTCTCTGGCTCGGCCTGCCCTCAACTTCCCAGACCTTCAGGGTAACCTTGCTAAGATTTCCATGGCAGGGATCCCGGGCTATGCAAGGCGTACTGCTGATCCTTTACATGTTGTTTGTCAGTGGCCTGATTGCCGTTGTCGGGGATCGGGTCGGGTATCGGATTGGCAAAAAGCGCCTCACCTGGTTTAACCTGCGTCCCCGCCACACGGCCGTTTTGGTAGCCGTGATTACCGGCGTGAGCATCTCGGCGCTGACCTTGGGCACGCTGCTGCTCCTCAACCGCTCTCTTTCGGAAGCCCTGTTCAGCTACACCAACCAAATTGCCCAGGCAGAGCAGGAGCTGCGGGCCCTCAACCGCCAGAAAGCTCTGCTGGAAGCGGAGAATGCCACTCTCAGAGCCGAGCGAGACCGCCTCAAGCTGGATCTCGACCAATTTCGCAGTCAGCAATCGGCAGCCCAGACACGCCTGAGCGAAGTCCGGGATCAACTGGCTATGGCGCTACAAGAGCGGCAAGAGGCGGAGGCGAAGCTGGCGGCAGCCAACGAGCAACTGGCCCAAGTGCAGCCCGGCCTGGAGCGGGCCCAGGCGGAGTTGGAGGCGGTGAAGGCAGAGGTGGAGGCGGCCCGAAAGATGATTGCCGATCTGGAGTCGCAAAAGCAGGCTCTGCAACTGGATCGGGATCAACTGGAGCGCTCTCTGGATACGGCGCAGACGGCCCTGAGCCAACTGGAAACTCAAAAAAAGCAGCTTGAGCAGGAGATCGCGCAGCTCAACCAGTTAGCGGTGCGGCTGCGGCGGGGAGAGCTGGCCATTCTGGCGGGAGAAGTCCTGGCTACAGGAGTTGTGCAAACGCCAGCAGGGGCAGACCCGGCGGCAGTCCGGCGGCAGTTTGAGCGAGTTTTGGCCCAGGCAGAACAGCGGGCCCTTGCCCTCGGCTCCCGGCCCATCCCCCCTCTGGAGAACGCCATCCTCATCCGCCGCGAGGAGGCCGACCAAGCTCTGGAAAAGTTGAAGGAACCTGGTAGCTGGGCAGTGCGCATCCTCTCCCTCACCAATCGGCTTAAGGGAGAGCCTGTGCCTGTGCTGGTGGAGATTTACCCCAACCAGCGCATCTTCGCCAGGGGATCCGTGCTGGCGCAGGGTGTAATCCAGCCAGGCTTGAGCGAGAACGAAATCCAACAGCGGCTGCTGGAGCTCCTCAACCAGGCCAATCAGCGCTCCCAGGCAGAAGGCCTCCTCTCGGATCCCATCACCGGCACTGTCGGAGAATTCTCGCAGGTGAAGTTCTTGGAAGTTGTGCAGCATCTCCGCCAGAGCACTACCCCCCTGGATGTGAAGCTGGTTGCTGACACCGACATCTACACGGCGGGGCCGCTGCGGGTGAGTTTCCTGATGGCGGAGGCCTCTGGCCAGCAGGGCACCACCCCCGTTCAGCAGGCGGGGCAGATTGGGGGATGAGGGATCCACTCCATCTGGGCGGGCTGGAAGAGGGGCGAGTGCTGATGGGTTTTGACCCGGGGCGGGACAAGTGCGGCCTTGCCGTGGTGCAAGTTCAGCCGGCGTGGCAGGTCTTGCATCGGGAGGTGGTCTCAGCCGGGGAGGCCTTGGCCAGGTTGCAGGCCCTCTGGCAGCAGTTTGGGGCGGAGCGGCTCATCCTGGGAAATCAGACAACGGCGCGAGGCTGGAAACGGCAACTGGAGTCGCTCCTCCCACCCCAACAGATTGTTCTGGTGGACGAGAGGCACAGCTCAGAAGAAGCCCGGCGGCGCTACTGGGATTTTTACCCACCGCGGGGATGGGAGCGGCTGTTGCCCAAGGGGATGCGGGTGCCGGACAAGGCTTACGATGATCTGGTGGCCCTGATTCTGGTGGAGCGGTACTGGCGTGGGCAAGCAAGGGCTGAGCCGACGTGAATTTCTGTACGGGCTCCTGCTGGGGCTGGCGGTGGCCGGCTGTGGCGGGCCTAGGGGCTCTCTGCCCCTCATTCTCGCCCTTAAACAGGGGATCCCGGCCAGCTTGGTGAACGAGTTTCGCCGCCGCACCCAGGTTCGCTTTCGGCTGCAACTGTTGGACGAGCGGGCCCAGTTGCTGGCCTACCTGCAGCAGAGCGTCCAGCCGCCTGAGCTGGCCTGGTGGGAGCCGGGGAGATGGTTCCGGCGACAGCCGCCAGCAGCGGCCCTGAGCCTGTTGGGAGCTGACGTCTTGGATCGGGCCATTGCTGCCGGTTGGCTGGATCCCTTGCCACCTGACCTCTTGGGAGAACGGTGGCAGCACTTGGATCGCCGCTGGCAGGCTGCTGCCCGGCGAGAGGGGCAGATCTGGGGCGTGCCCTGGCGCTGGGGGGTAACGGCCATTGCCTACCGCCGCGACCGGGTGAGCGACCCCATCCGGGACTGGGCGGATCTGTGGCGGCCTGAGCTGGCCGGCAAACTCACCCTGCCCGATCACCCCCGGGAGGTGATCGGGCTCGTCCTCAAAAAGCTGGGCCGCTCCTACAACGATCCCCTCGATCCCGAAGAGGCCGAACTGCGGCGAGAGCTGGGATCCCTGCACCGCCAGGTTCTGGCCTATACTTCCGCCGACTACTTGCCCATGTTGCGCCTGGCCGATAGCTGGGTGGCTGTGGGCTGGTCGCAGGATCTCTATGCCACCCAGGCCAACTACCCCGAGCTGGAGGTGGCGATCCCGGCTTCGGGATCCGCCATCTGGTGGGATGTCTGGGTGCGGCCGCATAGAGCTCACAACGCTTCCCCAGAGCTGGAAGGATCCCTGCTGGCCGACTGGATTGACTTCGTCCTAACCCCAGAGTTCGCCCCCCGCCTGGTGAACTTGAGCGGGATCCCTTCGGTTTGGCCGCTGGATTTGGCCCAACTCTCTCCTCGGCTGCGTCGCAGGGCTGACTTTCAGCCTTCTACCTGGGAGCGCGCCGAGATTTGGCGGCCTCTGAGCCCCGCCGAAGCCGAGTCCTACCTCCGCCTCTGGGACCAGATGCGGCGCGGCCTCTTGTAGCCCGGCTTTTTCCGACCCCGGCGGCCAAGGTGTGAGAACCGGCAAGTCTAGGGAGGCAACCAGGACCCTCTACTTGTCCTTTTTGCTCTTTTTGCCCGCTTTGGGTGTCTCCGCGACGGCCTGTTCCAGTTGCAAGCCAGCAGGGTCTGTGGCCGCCTCTGCAGAAGGCTCAACCGCCTCAGGGATCCCAGACGCCTCTGCTTCTACAGAAGGGAGAGCTGCCTGCGGCTCTGTTGCAACCTCCCCCTCAGCTTTCGCATCGACAGGAGGCTCAACTGCCTCGGGGATCGCGGATCCCTCTGGCTTCTCGGCCTCAAACTCCGTCTCCGGCACCCCTGCCCTAGCCGACTCAGACCTCTCCTGCCGGTCTTCACCCTCAGAGCGGGGCGAGAGGGTGGGCGGTTCGGTGGGGTTGCCTTCGCTATCGACCCAGTTGACCGTGGTTTGGGACTTCAGCCAGGCCATCACCTTGTTGGCGAGCAGATCTTCGTGGACTGCTTGGCGGACTCGCTCCCGATCCAGCTTCTGCCCTTGCTGCGCATAGGCCGCCATCACCTCTTCCACCTCGACTTCCAATTCGTTGGGGCCTACGGCAATCTGCTCCTGCCGGACGATAGCGCTCAGAGCCAAGGTGCGCCGCAGCCGGTTGATGGCCTCGGGCCGGTGGCGCTCCATCAACTGGTTGAGAGTTTCCGGCGGCAGTTGGGACAAGAACTTGCGGATCTCTCCCGGCGTGACCCCTTGCTGCTGCTGCAGCGACTGAAGGCTTCGGGCCAGCAGTTGTGTCGTTTCTTGCTCGACTAGGGTCTCCGGCAGATCCACCTCGGTGGTTTCCAAGATGGCATTGAGGATGGCCGTCTCCAGGTTCTCCTCAGATTGCCGCAGGGCATCTTGCTCGAGGCGCTTTTGCAGGTGTTCCCGCAGTTCGGCCACCGTCTGAAACTCGCTGATCTCCTGCACAAAGGCGTCATCCAGCTCCGGCAGCTCTTTGGTCTTGATCTCTTTGAGGCAGACGGTGAACGTAACCGTTTTCCCGGCCAACTCTTTTCTGAAGTAATCGTCGGGGAAAGTAGCTGTGATCTCCTTGGTTTGGTCGAGCTGCATGCCGACCACGCCCGCCACAAAACCAGGGATGAAGTTCTCCTCTTTGAGCTCCAACTGAAAGTCCTGGGCGGCGATTTCCTCCAGAGGATTGCCCTCGGCATCGCGGGCTTGAAAATCGATCACCACCACATCCCCCAACTGGGCGGGCCGATCCTCCACCGGCAAGAGGGTGGCCCGCTGATCCCGCCACCGGTCGATGAGCTGGTCGATCTGTTCGGGCTTGACGGTGACGCGGGTGGCCGTGACGGTCAGGCCCTTGTATTGGCCGACACGGGCTTCGGGGTACACCTCCACATACCCCGAGAAGCTGAAGTCGGCCTCCGGGTTGAAGCGATCCAGAAGCTGCTCCACCTTGTCGTCCAGCTCGAAGCGGCTGATGGGATGCAGTTGGGTGTCCTTGAGCGCCTGTTGGATGGCCTCGTTGATCAGGTCATCGACGGCACTGGCCATGACGCGCTCGCGGCCCACCTGGCGTATCACCAGGTTGCGGGGAGCTTTGCCCTTGCGAAATCCGGGGATCTGGATATTCCGCTCCAGTTGGCGCAAGGTTTTTTCGTAGGAGCGCTTAACCTGGTCGGCTTCTACCACGATCTTGAGGCCAACCCGGCTGCCAGGACGTTTTTCTTGTGTGACCTGCATAGGAAGTGATGGGCTAGTGGAAGAGGCAAGCAGAACTTCAATTTTACCCCAACTGCTTGGAGATCGACGGGATCCATTCGGAACAGTTCTAGGCAGGGGATCCCTCTGTGGTGACTTCCTTAACGTCCTGAATGTCTTCCTGGGGCTCGGCACGCTTGCTGGGGGGCAGTTGCTTGACTTTGGCTTCCAGCTCCACCACCATTTCCTTCAGCTCGCTAATGGTGACTTCCTTTTCTTGCAACTGCCGATTTTTCTCGCGGGCTTCGATGCTGAATTGGAGACGCATCCAGAGGCTATAGAGCCAGGCAAGGGCGGCCCCGATCCCGGCAGAGGCCAACAGTTCGATCGCCAGCGGGCTTTCAACGCTGACGCCGGGGGCAAAGGTAATCGTGACCGGGCTGGCGTTTTGCATGGCGAAAAGAGCGATTCCCAGGAGGGCCGAGAACAGGATCAGGTAGTTGAACAGTCGCATGCTTTTCTCCTCAGAGGGATCCACGACGGCTTGCCAGCACCAGAATACCCACAAACGGGGGTTGATTTGTTGGCCCAAGAGATCTCAGAAGAACCAGCCATAGCTGTGTAAGCCTTTGCCCAGAAAGTTCACCCCCAGATAACACACCCAAACCACCCCAAAGCCCAAGCTGGCCAAGAGAGCGGGGCGCTTGCCCTGCCAGCCTTTGGTGATGCGGGCGTGCAAATAGGCGGCAAAGACCAACCAGGTGATCAAGGCCCAGGTTTCTTTGGGATCCCAGCTCCAGTAGGTGCCCCAGGCTTCGTTGGCCCAGACGGCGCCGGCAATGATGCCGATGGTCAGCAGCGGGAACCCCAGCCCGATTAGCCGGTAGCTGGTGTTGTCTAAGATTTCCGCCAGGCTCAGCCGTTGCAGCGGGATCCCTTCGGGTGCCGGTTGGGGAGGGGGTTCAGCCGGTCGGGGGGAGCGGATCCCGGCGTAGACCAGTTCTGCAGCGGGCGATGGCAGGGTGGCTTCTGTCCATTCGGGGTGGGTTGCAGGCTGGGAGGGTCCAAATTGCAGGCCGAGGGAGTTGCCCTTTAACTGAACTTCCTGGCCGCGGGTGACGATGAGAAAAGCGATGGCCAAAAGGGATCCCACCAAGAGGGCTGCATAGGCCAGAAGCATCACCGTTACATGCATCATCAGCCAGTTGGATTGCAAAGCCGGCACCAGTGGCTGGGCCTCCTGCATATCTGCCGGCAGGGCCAGGGCGGCAAAGGCCACAACGCCCGTCGCCAGCGGGGCGGTCGTCACCCCCACCCAACGGCTACGAGTCCAGTGGAGAGCCAGCAGATGCAAGGCGGTGATCCCCCAGGCCAAGAAAAACAAAGACTCGTACAAGTTACTCAAGGGGAAATAGCCGGCATCGATCCAGCGGGCCGTCAGCAGGGCGGCGATCGTCAAGTTCGCCCCGATCATCCCCGCCAAGCCCAGCTCCGACAGAAGCTGCACCTGGGGAAACGCTGCCCCGCCCCAATAAAACAGCATGGCCCCTAAGCAAACGGCAAAGGCCACGTTGTTGAGCAAAGCCTGCCACTGAGCTAGATCCAGGCCTGCAAGGGCCGTTATCGCCAACACAGCCATACCTGACCTCAGAAGTTCTCCTGACCTGGCTTGGGCCAGACCGCTGATCCCATTCTAGGGCGGGGGAGGGGATCTTCCCCAAAGGACACATGCTGGTAATGTGGGGATGGCTTATCTGCAGCTCGGCAGGATACCGAAAGTGTTGGGATGTGAGGCTCATGCAAAGACACGCGGGAAAGGCCAGAACCTGGAGATGGGGATGGTGGATGGCTCTGGTGGCGGCTCTTGTGCTGGTCGCTTGCGCTGGATCCCCGCTTGAACAGCCCCAGGAACAGCTACCTCAGCTCGAGCGGGTACCGGTGCCGCCGGAGATCGCCAAGCTGGATGCCTACTTGGAGCACTGCCGTCCGCGAGTACAGATCCTCAGCCCCCAACCCGGAGAGGTGTTGTCGGAGCGGCAAGTAACCGTTCGCTTTGCGGTGCAGGGGTACCCGCTCTTTAAAGATCCGCAACTGGGCCTTGGCCCCCATCTGCACGTGGTGCTGGACAACCGGCCCTACATCGCCCATTACGACGCCGATGCTCCCCTCGTTTTCGAAGATTTGGAGCCGGGATCCCATACCCTGCGGGTGTTTGCCGGCAAGCCCTGGCACGAGAGCTTTAAAAACTCCGAGGCCTACGCCCAGGTCAGCTTCCACGTGCTCGCCTCCACACCGGAATATGTGCCGCAACCGCAGTTGCCCCTGCTCACCTACAACCAGCCCAGCGGCAGCTACGGTGCCGAGCCGATCTTGGTGGATTTTTGGCTGGCCAACGCCCCGGTGCGCGAAAGTTTGCTGACCGACCTGCCGCGGGATTGGCGCATCCGCTACACCCTCAACGGCCAGTCCGGCCTGCTGGATCGCTGGGAGTCTTTTTACTTGAAGGGCTTGAGGCCCGGTCGCAACGTGATGGTGGTGGAGCTGGTGGACAGCAAAGGGGATCCCATCCGCAATGTGTTCAACAGCGCTGCCCGCGAGATCACCTACACCCCCGGGGGCCAAGACACGCTCTCCAAGCTGATCCGCGGCGAGCTGAAAGCGGA
>NZ_AXUW01000001.1:1120795-1127398 GCF_002760415.1 Synechococcus sp. 65AY6A5 | reverse complement strand
CGCGCCGCCTCGCCAGCCTCGCTTTCAGCTGGACCGTTCCCGTCCCACCGCAGAAGGGATCCCGGCTGTTCCCGCGCCACCGCCCGTAGGGCTCACTCCTGAACCTGAACCCAGCCCAGAGCCCTCTCCGCAGCCTGTCCCCACTTCAACTCCCCAGCCTGTGGCTACACCTTTGCCGCGCGTCACCCCCATCCCCTTCCAGGAGCGGCGAGTGCGACAGCAGGGGTTGCGGCTTTTCCCGCCTGGGCTCCATAGCCCCTACTCGACGGATAACCTGTAGTACGATGGCGGCTCGAAGACTTGACTCTATGGGTAGTGTCTGAGATCCAAAATTTATCTTGATTTACTCTAAACTTGGGGCAGCCAAGACGATGGCTTTTCCTTGGGATCTGCCTTGGCTGGTTTGGGGTTGAGGCTCATTGACAACTCTCTCTGAAATCAGCCTCAAAAGGTTTCAGAAATGGATTAGCAGGCTGTTTGATACCTTGCCGGGCCAGCCTCTCCGATAGATTTCTACAGACAAAATAGGCATCTGTAGCGATGTAGAGTGTATCAAAAAACATGTTTCTTATCTCAGTACAATCTGGTTAACGATTGAGAGAGCATGACCGATCTTGCTTGCTTTTTTCTGTCCTATTGATTTAAGTTTTGAGTAACGGAATCGCCTTATTTTAGTAACATCTACCCGTAAATCGGCGAGCTGACAGAGGCCGGAACTGAGGAACCGCTGGCGGTAGCTCAAGGACAAGACTCAATAAATTTAGTGAATCAAATAGCCGCTGAAAGTCTGGATTTTAGGTTGCCAAAACCTTTACGGAAAGGCTTTTCTACTGGTATGAATAAAGTGCTGTTTGCAGCAAGGTCGGCTTCGTACTGTGGGAAGCAAGCTTGATGCGACAGCAGAAGCGAAGATTCTGACAGGGCATCAACTTATGGTGTGGGGTTTGATATGGCGGAGAATCTTGAGCTGCAAGACGCAGTGGGGCGTTTTTTAAAAATCATTGGGCGCTACTCGTTGCTCACCGCTGAGGAAGAACTGCATCTGGCCCACCAAGTGCAGCGGATGATGGCCCTTCTGGAGCAGCGGCGGCAGCACGAGTCGCTGGAGGATTGGAGCCGACGGCTGGGGATCCCTTTAGAGGAGCTGCAGCAGATCCTGCGGCAGGGGGAAGCGGCCAAAAAGCGCATGGTGGAATGCAACCTGCGCCTGGTGGTGTCGATTGCCAAGCGCTACCGCAACCGCGGCTTGCCGTTCCTGGATCTGATTCAAGAGGGCACCATTGGCCTCACCCGCGCCGTGGAAAAATTTGATCCCACGCGGGGGTACAAGTTCTCCACCTACGCCACCTGGTGGATCCGGCAGAGCGTGAACCGCGGCATCCAAAACAAAGGGCGCCTGATCCGGCTGCCCGCCCACATGTACGAGAAGGTCTCCCAGGTGAAGCGGCGCTACCGCGAGCTGTCCGCTGAGAAGGGATCCCGGCCTGCCGCAGAGGAAGTTTTCGATTCGCTGGATATTGGCGACAACTACCGCGAACTGATCACCCGCCACATGGCCGAGATCCGATCCCTTAATGTAGGGGTAGGCGACGAGGACGGCACCGAGCTGCAGCACTTTATCCCTGACGAGGACAACGATCCCATCGAACATCTGAATCGGGTTGCCCATTGCGAGGAAGTGCGCGCCCTGGTGAGCCAACTGAGCGAACGCGAGCAGCAGGTAATTGTGGCCCGCTATGGGCTGGATGGGTCGAAGGGCCTGACGTTGCGGGAGATTGGGGAGCACATCGGTCTTTCGCGGGAGCGAGTCCGGCAAATTGAGCGGCGGGCCCTGCGGAAATTGCGGCGGCTACAGCAGGAATACTCCACCCCCAAGGCCGGCAGACAGCTCAACTCCCCAAGCTAACTGGAGCCTGCCCTCTGTAGAACGGCTTCTTCACCACTTCAGCAGGACGGCGCTGGCCCCGAATCTCAATCTCTAGCTGGGATCCCACCTTAGCCCAAGTTGAATCCACATATCCCAGGCCGATGCCATAGCCCAAAGTGGGAGAATGGGTGCCGCTGGTTACCCGGCCGATCGGCTCAGGGGAGTTGGGAGCGTAGATGGCATAGCCGCGGCGGGGAATGGCTCGCTCCAACAGCCGAAACCCCACCAGACGGCGCGGGATCCCTTGCTGGCGTTGGCTTTCGAGGGCAGGCTTGCCGATGTAGTCCCCTGGATTGCTGACCAACCAGCCCAGGTCGGCTTCCAGGGGGGTGGTGCTCTCATCTATGTCTTGCCCGTAGAGACAGAAAGCGGCCTCCAGGCGCAGCGTATCGCGGCAGCCCAGTCCACAAGGCTGTACCCCCGCCTGCACCAGTTGCTCCCAGAGCCAAAGCCCGTCGGCAGGGCCGAGCAGGAGCTCAAAGCCATCCTCTCCGGTGTAGCCGGTGCGGGCCACAAAGACCCCTGCCCCTGAGGATCTCTCTTTTCGAGTCGCAAACTGCCCGTGTTGAAACCGGCGCAAAGCCCTCAGGGATCCCGCCAAAAAAGGCTGCAAAACCTCTTCGGCTGCCGGCCCCTGCACCGCCAGCAACACCTGAGACTCGGTGTGATCTTGAAGTTCCAGGCCGGGGATCCCCTGCTGATGGAGCCACTCCCAGTCCTTTTGGCGGGTGGCCGCGTTGACGATCAGGCTCCAGTGCTCCAGCTCGCCTTCTGGTGGGTGCCGGTAGAAGATGACATCGTCCACAATGCCCCCTAGGGGGTTTAGCAAAACCGTGTAGCGAGCGGATCCCACCGCCACAGCGCCCAGATCGCTGGGCACCAGACGGCTGAGGTGGGATCCCAGCTCCGGCCCCCAGAGGTCGAACTTGCCCATGTGGGAGATGTCGAAGACGCCTGCCCGCTCCCGCACCGCCCGATGCTCGGCCACCACCCCCTGATACTGCAGCGGCATTTCCCAGCCGGCAAAGGAGACAAACCGCGCCCCCAAGGCTTGGTGCAGGGGAAACAGGGGGGTGCGTTGCAGGGGAGTTGAGCTCATCCACGGATCTCTAGGAGTCAAGGACTAGAATAAACGCAACGTCGCCCATTTCTTGGAGCTCGTCCCATGCGTCTTCTCCACACCATGATCCGCGTTGGCAACCTAGAGCGCTCCTTGCAGTTCTACTGTGACGTTCTGGGGATGCACTTGCTCCGCAAAAAAGACTACCCCAGCGGGGAGTTCACGCTGGCCTACGTGGGCTATGGCGACGAATCGGAAACGGCGGTGCTCGAGCTAACCTACAACTGGGGTACCGACCACTACGAGCTGGGCAACGGCTACGGCCACATCGCCATCGGCGTCGAGGATATCTACAGCACCTGTGAGGCTATCAAAGCCCGCGGCGGCAAAGTGGTGCGCGAGCCCGGGCCCATGAAACACGGCAGCACCGTGATCGCCTTTGTCGAGGATCCCGATGGCTACAAAATCGAGCTGATCCAGATGGGATCCCTGCAGGAGCAGGGTGCCGCCCCCGAAAGAACAGCTGCCGCCTCTGCCTAAACTTGCCAGAAGCGGATCCCCCACCTAGTTGGCGGATCCCCCCACCGTCAACTGGCCCAAGACGTTGATGTCGAAGGTGAAGTTGATCGTCACCGAGTTGCCTTCATAGGCCTCAGGCAGGGGCAAAAAGGGCGCCGCCCGCTGAATTGCTGTCAGCGCTGCGTCGTCGGTTTGTTGGCTGCCGGAAGTGCGGGCCAGGCGAATGCTCTGCAGCTCGCCCCCCCGGCCCACTGTAAAGATCACCACTGTGCGGCGGGAGGTGCCGGTCTGGCCAGGGATCCAATTCTGCTCCACTTTGCGTTGCAGAGCTGCCAGCCAAGGGCCCCAGTCCACATTGGCCCGCGCCGCCACGCTGGGGGGGTTGGGAGCCGATTGGGTGGGGTTGGCCAAGCCGCTGGCTCCTCTGCCCTGGATCCCGGCCCCATCACTGGGAGCGGAAGCGCTGAGGGGCGGCCCCAACTGGGAAGCATCGGAGGGCCGCTCGGCAGGGAGAACCTCCGTCGGCGGTTGGGGAGCAGGCGCAACAGGCTGCAATTGGCTGGGATCCGAGTCCCGCTCCCTGGGCTGCACGGGTAGAGGCTCGGCAGTGGGGGGGCGGGTGGGAGCCGGCGGAGCAGGGGGAGCAGCCGCCACCGGTGGCGGAGTCTGGGTGGGAGTGGGCCGAGGAGGAGCCGGAGGCGCAGTTGGCGTAGGGGGTGGGGTAGATCGAGGAGTGGCCAGAGCAACTTCCGCCGGAGCAGGGGGTGGAACAGGGGCAGGCGGCTGCGGTTGCGGCGGCTGGGGTTGCGGCGGAGGAGGTGGGGGAGCCTCCTGGCGAGGAGCAGCCTGGGATTGGGGTGGACTGCCCTGAGAAGGGGGGGCTTCCGCCCGCTCGCCCCCATCGCGGGAATCCACTTCCGAAACCAGCTCTGCTTCTTCCGGCGGCTTGAGATCTTCTGGCTCTAGCAGGATAAACTCAATGGCCTCTTGTTCTTGCTGGCGAAGTGGCCAAAATCGACTCCAGTAGAGCAAGGCCAGCAGCGCCAGCACGTGCAGCAGCAAGGACAGCGCCACCATCCAAAAAAAGTCGCGCGCCTCTTCCTCGCGGCGGCGCTGTTCAACCCAGATGCTGGTCATGACCAAGCTTGCCCCTTCTTACAAACCTCTCAACACACCGAGTTCTCTTGCTGCAGACTCGGCCAAAGGACTCCGTCTCGCTGACGCAAGAGTGCTCCGCACTGCTGGCGCAAGCAGATTACACGCTAGCTAGTGTTATAGCATCCGAGCGGTTGGGCTTCCTGCGCAAAGGCGTACAGTCGGCATTCCACCTGGCAGCAGCCGTTCTAAAATCGCCTACCTTAGATAAAGAGCAGGGATCCCGATTTGCAGGAGAGCCCATGGAACCCATCTGCTTTCATCTGGCCTTTCCGGTTGCCGATCTTGCCTTGGCCAAGGCCTACTACGGCGAGGGCTTGGGCTGCGAGGTCGGTCGAGAAACCCCTGCCGCCGTCATCTTGAACCTGTATGGCCATCAACTGGTGGCCCACCTCACCCAGGAAAAGCTGACGCCCCAGCGGGGCATCTACCCCCGCCACTTTGGCCTGATCTTCCCTGCCCAGGCAGATTGGCAGGCGCTGGCCGAGCGGGCCCGCACGCGGGGATTGCTTTTCTATCAGGAGCCACGCTGGCGCTTTGTCGGCACCCCCCTGGAGCACGGCACCTTCTTTTTGCAGGATCCCTTCTACAACCTGCTGGAGTTTAAGTACTACCGCTACCCTGCCGCCATTTTTGGAGAGCGGGAATGGGCTTTGGTCGGGGATACTGCTTTCCATCCCTCAGGCCAACAGCTTCCGGATCGCTCTCCCAGCAGTGCGTAGCAAACGGGAGGAACACCTTGGCCACTCAACCCCTACACTCTAGCCCTGGGCGCGGCCCCATTTGGCAGATGGATTTCAACGCCGTCCCACTGCGGGATGGGCAGGGGCGGCGGGTTTGGGAGCTGCTGGTCTGCGATGCCAGCGGCCAGTTGCGCCAGGCCAAGTACTGCAGCAACCAAGAGGTCAATAGCACCTGGGTAGCCCAACAGTTGCGCGGCTATCTGGAGGCAGCCCCCCAGCCGCCTGCAGCCATTCGCGTCTTCCGAGCCCGCATGAGCTCCATCTTGCAGCGGGCCTGCAACGCCGCCGGGATCCCCATGCTGCCCAGCCGTCGGGTCTATGCCCTCAAGGCCTGGATGCGAGAGCGGGCAGAGCAGGTTTACCCCCAAGAAACCCAGTTCACCTACAGCCCTGAGCCCCCTGTAGAGCCGGAGCCGCCGGATCCCATCCCCCTGCCGGATAAGTTGCAGGGGGAGCGCTGGGCGTTCGTGACGCTGCGGGCCAGGGATCTGCGGGAAGCCGAGACCTGGCCAATGGAATTCGGCGAGCTGTTCCCGGTGAACTGGGAGGCCTGGGCGCCGGACACGATCATTCCCGGCTTGGTGATTGCCTCGCGGCGGGCTTTGCCCATAGCAGCTTGGCTGAGCGGTATGGAGCCTGCTTATTTGCATGTTGCCGAGGGACGGCTGCTGTTCGAGGCTGGCCTCAACGATTGCTATCTGTTTGCGCAATTAAAAGATGAAAAGCTGCGGGCGGAGGCAGAAGGCTTTGCCCAGCGACAACGCCAAGCCCAAGGGATCCATTTCCTTGCCATCCAGAGCGATTTCCGGGCCCAGTCCTTCGCCGGCTTTTGGCTGATGCAGTACCCTCTCTAGAACAGTTGTCGGCCTGTCTGCCCCGCCACTCGCTCCGCCCCAGTTGCCTGGGCAGCCCGCAAACCCTTGCGTGAATCCTCAGGCTAGCTATGTTTGCGAGGCAACACAAAAATGGTATCAACGCCTCTGCGAGCGCCTCGCCAAAACCCGCAAAGGCTGATTCTTTCGTTGACCCGCTCGATGCCTTGCGCCACAAGGCTTTCAGGCCTCTCACCCCCCCTCTTCGGGGCCCTTTTTTGCCACCTTCGACCGACCCCCTCGCAAATAGGCCTTGCATTCCTTGCCCTGCTTGGGTTTAATAGGGGTAGAGTTCCCCCTTCGGGGGGATCCCTAGAAATTGGAAAC
>NZ_AXUW01000001.1:1089718-1120187 GCF_002760415.1 Synechococcus sp. 65AY6A5 | reverse complement strand
AGTTCCCCCTTCGGGGGGATCCCTAGAAATTGGAAACATAAAAGACACCCAGGAAACAATCCTGGGTGCTTGGGTTCCCCCTTCGGGGGGATCCCTAGAAATTGGAAACTCACAAAACTTGGCAAGAACCCACTCAGGAATTTTCTCTACGATGTTCCCCCTTCGGGGGGATCCCTAGAAATTGGAAACGTATACGATACACTTAGTTGTACACTAGGTACTCATGTTCCCCCTTCGGGGGGATCCCTAGAAATTGGAAACCCCAGTAGCTCTACGACTGTCTCCAGATCGTAGAAGATAAGTTCCCCCTTCGGGGGGATCCCTAGAAATTGGAAACCCAGATCGGGCCAGAAGATGGGATCCACTCGATGACGCCGTGTTCCCCCTTCGGGGGGATCCCTAGAAATTGGAAACGACAGGAACCAGGAAATATAACAGATCCTTCGGATTGTTCCCCCTTCGGGGGGATCCCTAGAAATTGGAAACACTCGGGAGGGCAGTTAACGATGGGGATCTCAATGGGGGAGGTTCCCCCTTCGGGGGGATCCCTAGAAAATTAGAAGGACACCGAAAGGGGTCCATTGTTCCCCCTTCGGGGGGATCCCTAGAAATTGGAAACTAGTATTCATACCACTCATCAGGGTGGTGAAAGACAATCGTTCCTCCTTCGGGGGGATCCCTAGAAATTGGAAACGCCCAGGGAGTTTAAGAACTCCCGGGCTTGCTTTAGTCACGCGTCCTCAAGTTCCCCCTTCCGGGGGATCCCTAGATAGGGTGTAGGTTGGCCAAGTAAGCGGCTCCCCCTTCCTTGGGGGGAAACTAGCAGCGGGGATCCCCAGGTGTTGAACATGCGCTTTGCGTTTTGCCGATACCGGCGGCCTTTCCGCCAGCCCTTGCGCACGCGCTACGGCCTGTGGTCTATCCGCGAAGGGATCCTGGTTCGGCTGACGGACGCGGAGACGGGAGGTCAGGGCTATGGGGAGATTGCCCCCATCCCCTGGTTGGGCAGCGAGACCGTAGAGGAAGCGCTGGCATTTTGTCAGCAGTTGCCCCCTGAGCTGTCGGAAGCAGAGATCGAGAAGATCCCGGCAACCTTGCCCGCCACGCGCTTTGGGCTGGAATGCGCCTGGCTGGCCTGTCGGGATCCCGGCTGGCTGGCAAGGGATCTCTCCGGGCTTTCCTGGTGTGGGCTTTTTGGGAAAACCCCACCCTCAGGTTCCTACCCCGCCTACAAGGTCAAGGTGGGGGTGGAGCCTCTCGAGCAGGAGGTGAAAAAGCTAGAAAGCTGGCTGGAGCAGTTGCCCGCAGGATCCTGCTTGCGCCTGGATGCCAATGGGGGGCTGAGTCTGGAAGGGGCGCGGCGCTGGCTGGCCCTCTGTGACCGGATCAACCAAGAGTGGCCAGGCAAGATTGAGTTTTTCGAGCAGCCCTTGCCACCAGCGCAGCACGCCGATCTAAGCCGGCTGAGCTGGGAGTTTCAGACTCCCATTGCCTTGGATGAGTCCGTGGTTGGGCTGGAGCAGTTGCAAGCTGTCCACCAAGCCGGCTGGAAAGGGATCCTGGTGGTCAAGCCCTCCTTGGTTGGCTCCTGCCTTGCCCTTAGGGACTACCTCAGGCAACACCCTAGCCTAGATTTGGCCTTCTCCTCCGCCCTGGAAACGCCCATCGGCGCTTGGCATGGCCTAGTTTGGGCGGGATCCCTGCAGGCAAAAACAGCCCATCCCAGAGCCTTGGGATGGGGGGTGGGGGAGTTTTTCCAGGAAGGGGATCCCCTCACCCTGATCACGCTCTCAGCCCAGGAGCGGGCAGCCCTGATGCAGGCGGTGTGGGAGCGCCACAGCCAGCCCTAGACGGCGGCGGCTTGCTTGGCCCGTTCCTGCCGCAGGTAGGCCTGGATAAAGTGCATCAGCTCCTCCGGTTCGCCATTCATAAACGCCTCGACATTGTAGGTTTCGGCGTTGGTGCGGTGGTCTTTGATCAACTTGTAGGGATCGAAAGTGTAGGTGCGAATCCGACCCCCAAAGCCCTGGGTCACCATCTCACCCCGGATCTCGGCCAGCTTTTGCCGGCGCTTTTCTTCCTCAAGCTCGATCAGCTTCGCCTTCAGGATCTGGATGGCCCGCTCCTTGTTTTGCAGTTGGGAGCGCTCTTCGGTGCAGCGCACGGCAATGCCGGTGGGCTTGTGGATAACCCGCACCGCCGTTTCCACCTTGTTGACGTTTTGGCCCCCTGCCCCGCCGGAACGAGAAGTCTCGAACTCCAGATCCTCCATCCTCAGCTCGAACTCATTGTCCTCCTCCAGGATAGGCATGACCTCAACGCCGGCAAAGCTGGTCTGGCGCTTGCCGTTGGCGTTAAAGGGGCTGATGCGCTCCATGCGGTGGTTGCCCTTCTCGGCGGAAAGATACCCGTAGGCATAGGGGCCTTCAATCAGCAGGGTGGCCGACTTGATGCCGGCCTCTGCCCCTTGCGAGTATTCCGAAAGCGTGACCTTGTAGCCCTGGTTTTCCGCCCAGCGGGTGTACATCTTCAGGAGCATCTCCGCCCAGTCTTGGGCATCGGTTCCCCCCGCGCCAGCGGTGATGGTGAGGATGGCGCCGTTTTTGTCGTAGGGGCCCGAAAGCAGTTGCCGCAGCTCCCATTGGCCGAGCTCCCGCTCCACCGCCGCCAGGGATCCGGACACTTCGGCCAACAGCTCCGGGTCCGGGTCTTCTTGCAGCAGCTCCAAGGCGCTGGCAGCATCCTCTAGGCGATCCTTCCAGCGGTGGATTTGATCCCAGGAGGCCTTGAGGCTGTTGAGCTGTTGCAGGTGGCGGCGGGCCGCCTCGGCATCGTTCCAAAACTGCGGCTGCGCTGCTTCCTGCTCCAAAATGGCGATCTGCTGCTCCAGGTGGGGCAGGTCAAAGATAGTCCTGAGCACTGCTCAGGCGCGAGGTGAGCGATTCTAGGGTGCGTCTCAGATCGGCCAGTTCCATAGAGAGCATCAAGAGAGAGCATCAAGCTGCGCTTCGGCTCTCATCCTAGCCTGTAGGCTGGCAATTCAACCAAGGGATCCAGCTCTTTTGCAGGTTTGCTGCAACACTGTGAACCGCATTCCTGGCCAATTGGGTGATCCCGCGCCGGCTCTAGGACGCGACAGAGCGGCCTTGGGCGATGGCTTTTGCCGAAGGATCCCTGTCGGAGCACCTCAAGCCCGTAGCAGAATGGAAAATCTTGTTTCGGAGGCCGCTATGCTGAGGGTCTTTTCCTTGCTTTCCGGACTGGTTCTGGCTGGGGGGGTGGCTGCTTTGGCCATCACCAATCCCACCCCGGAAGAGTACGGAGCCTACGCAGGAGACCAATTGGCTGCCTATGCTACACGGGAATACTGCGCCCAGATCCCAGCTTTTTTGCCCACCCTCATTGAGGAATGTCACGCCCTTGTGCAACAGCTGCAACCAGAGCTGGTGGAGCTGTTTCTGCGCCAGACCCGCCGGCAAAACTTCATCCTCTTCAGCCTCTACAGCACCGATTTGTCGTTGCTTAACTTTGGCCCGCTGGGGATCTCCCTGCCCACCTACCACTTTGAAACCTTGGCCGTGGCAGGGCAATTCTATACCTATGAGATCCGCGAGGGCAAAACCACTCCCCAAAAGGGCTAAACCTGGGCCTGCTCCAACAGCGCTTGCAATTCCTCCAGGGCTGCCTGGGCCGACTGCGCCTGCTGGTAAAGGGATTGCACCATCTCGGCGCTGGCCTGAGCCGATTGCAGGGTGGATTGGCTTTGGCGTTGGATGCGCTCTGCCAAGCCGCGGATGCGGTTGCTGGCTTCAGTGGTGCGCCCCGCCAATTTGCGGATCTCCTGGGCAATGGCACCAAAACCGCCGCCCCCACCCCTGCGGTTGGCCTCCACAGCCGCATTAAAGGAGAGCAGGCGAATATAGCCTGCCACCTCTACGATCAAGTCAACGATGGTGTTGATTTCTTTGAGCTCGCGGGAGAGCTCCCGGTTGCTGTCGGCAATGTCCTGAAATAGGCGGCGCACCGCCTCTACCCCGGCAAAGGTGGCGGCAAAGGTGGATTTGCCCTTTTCCGAGAGCACCGAGCTGATCTCGATGATGCGGGCGTTGAGGCGGGCCAGCTCTTCCGAGCGCTGCTGGGCTTGGCGCCGCTCCCGATCCAAAGCCAGGTTTTGGCTGAGGATCTCGGCTTTTTGCCGCTCCAGATCGCGGGCATACTGAAGGCTGCGGTTTTTTTCCTGCTCCAGCTCGGCCAAGAGCCGTTTCATCTCCTCCTGCTGTTCCCGCAGCCTCTGCTGCGTGGCCAAGTATACCTGGGACTGGGCCACCAACAGCACCGGCACATCCAAAAGGCGGTAGTCTTGCGGGCCAATTTGCACCACCACCGGGTCGTAGATGGTTTCTTGGGGCCGCTGGAAGGCCTGGCTGGCCGCTTGCAACACATCGCAGTCGCCGGACAGAAGGAGAAAACCCCGGCCATGGAACTCCACCATCGAGCTGATGGGCCGCTTCAAAAACACGTCTAGGCCGTAGGGCTTGCTCAGCATCCACTCCAAAATGGCGCGCCGGGTCAGCATCCCCTGCACTTGTGACCGCTCATCCAACACGATCACCCCCGAAAGGCTGCTGTCATCCTCTAGGCGGCGCACCACGTTCTCGCAAGGGGTGGACTCGCTCACCTGAAAGTCCACCAGGGCCAGATCGCGCAGCTTGGTGTGGATCGAGAGGGTGGGAGTGGGCGGATTGGTCAGGGTAGCCATCACAGGGATCCTCGGCGCAGCTTGGGTCGAGACAGGTAGCCAGTAGATGTGCTATGTATTGGGAAACACACAAAAGTGGCTCTGGTCGGCTTGCCAGGAGACTACTGCCGACCGCATTTAGTTTGCCTTGGGATCTCGTTCCCTGGCTACGGTCGCAGGCTGGGGATCGGTTGAAAAAAAAGACAAAGGCGGGTTTTTCCCGTTGCCGAGTGGGGATCCCGGCAAGAGGGGATACTCCAAATCCGCGATTTGGCCGGCTCTGAGCTCAGCGAGGCTCTTGGTAGCGGTGGTAGATCTCTAGAATTTCGCCGCGGCCACGGGTAAAAGCGGCCACTACGTGGGGATCGAAGTGGCTACCGCTTTGGCTCTCCACAAAGCCAAAGATCTCGTCTAGGTTCCAAGCTTCTTTGTAGGGGCGGCGGCTGGCCAAAGCGTCGAAGACATCGGCCAAAGCCACGATCCGCCCTTCCAGCGGGATCTCTTCTCCCTTGAGGCCCCGCGGGTAGCCGCTGCCATCGAACTTCTCGTGGTGGGTGAGGGCAATGATGGCGCTTTTTTTCATCAGCTCCGAGTTGGATTGGCTGAGGATCTCGTAGCCAATCTCGGGGTGGCGGTTCATAATCAGGCGCTCTTCGGGGGTGAGGGGGCCTGGCTTTTGCAAGATGGCATCCGGGATCCCGATTTTGCCCACATCGTGCAGGGGGCTGGCGTAGAAAATCAGCTCCTGTTCATGGCTGGAGAGGCCCAACTCTTTGGCGAGAATGCGGGAATAATGGCTCATCCGCTTGAGGTGAAAGGCGGTGTCTTGATCCCGGTATTCGGCAGCCTGGGCCAGACAGAAAATCGTTTCCAGGTGAGCAGCTTTCAGCTCTTCCCGCAAGCGCACATTTTGATAGGCAACCGCCGCCTGGGAAGCCAGGGCTTCGGCCACTTGGACTTCCAGCTCAGAAAACGGCTGGCTCCAGTCAGCCACCTGGTCGGGCGCCAGGTCAGCAGGGCGATCCGGCCTGAGGCGGTTCAACAGTTGCAGGGCACCGAGGATGTTTCCTGAGGGATCCCGCAGCGGCACAGTGAGCAGGGAGCGGGTGCGATATCCGGTCTGCCGATCCACCTGGGGGTTAAAAGCGTAGGGCAGGTCGGGGGGCAGTTGATAAACGTCCGGCAGATTCAAGCTCTCCCCGGTGAGCACCACATAGCCCACAATGCTAGAAGGAGTAAGGGGCAGGCGCAGATCCTGCAGTTCCTCGTTGCGCTTGACTACAAAAAAGCGCAACTCCTCCCCTTCGCGGATGAACAGGCTGGCGCCATCGCAACCCGTCAGCTCGCGGGCTTGGGCAACAATCAGTTCCAGCAGGCGCCTTAAATCCGTTTCCGAAGAAAGGGCGATCCCCACTTGGATCAGCCGCTGACTCAAGCGCAAGGCAGCAACGGCCTCGAATTCAGCTTCGCCAAGACAGAGATCGAAGGCAGCAGGCCCATGGGACATAACCTGTCCTCCACCGGGTTACGAGTGTTCTCAGAAGCGTTCCCAATGGAGCGATGTCAGAGCTCTAGCAGGGATCCTGCCGCTGCTCCAAGTTGGGAGGCTGGGGGTCGCCAATCCAAAGTAACTCTGCTACCCTACTTTACCTGTGGAAGCGAGAGACGCTGTGACCCAGGTCAAGACCCAGCCGCCAGAGGAGGTTGCCCTCCAGCTCATCGTTGGCCTGGGCAATCCTGGCCCGCAGTATGCCAACACCCGGCACAACTGCGGCTTTATGGTGGTGGACCGGCTAGCGGAGCGCTGGCGGATCCCGTTGGCTTTGGAAAAGCGGTTCCAAGGTAGCTACGGAGAAGGTTTTGCCCTGGGGGGCAAGCGGCGCCTGCTCAAGCCGGAGACCTACATGAATCGCTCTGGCGAGGCGGTGCGGGCGGTGTTGGATTGGTACAAGTTGGATCCTGCCTCGGTTCTGGTGGTGTACGACGATATGGACTTGCCCCTGGGTCGCCTGCGGCTGCGGGGATCTGGCTCCGCCGGCGGACATAACGGCATGAAGTCTGTCATTGAGCACTTGGGCAGCGAAGCCTTCCCCCGCTTGCGCCTGGGCGTGGGCAAGCCCAAAGGCCACCAAGACAGGGTTGGGCATGTTTTGGGGAGCTTTGAACCCGCTGAGCAGGCAGTGCTGGACCGGGTTCTAAGGGCGGCAGTGGCAGCGGTGGAGTGTTGCTTGCAAGAAGGATTGAAGACGGCCATGAACCGCTTCAACCCTTTGGATTTCTCTGGGCCAGATCGGCAAGATCAGCCAGCTCCTCTCAACCCAGCCAAGACTGCGCCCGGAGAAAGCTGATGCCGGGATCCCGCCCCGCTGTCTGACTAAGCAAAGTCGCCTCATCAAGGACTGCGTCCGGCCACGCGATCTTCCACCCGCGGCAATTCCTCAGAACCGCCTGGCCGCGTCAGGGAGTCGGCTTCCCCAGTGGCAGGAGAGGGCAAGGATCCCTCCAGGTTGCTACCGATCCCTCGCCAAGCCAGAGAACCGGAGGCTTCGGCGGCCTGAGCGCACAGCTTGGCGCGCAGCTCTGCCTCCTGCTTGGGCTTGAGATAAAGGTTCTCCAGCAGCACCGCCATACCGGCTACCCAGGGGGGCGCGATCACCGCCCCAACAATGCCCAACAACTGAGTGCCCCCCAGCACCGCCAGCAATTGATACAAGGGCTTCACCCGCACCGAGGATCCCACCAACAAGGGATCCAACACATAGGTTTCCAGGTTTTGCACGGCAACGTACAGGATCAGCACCCACAAAAAAGTCCAGCCCCCTTGGACGATGGCCACCACCAAAGCCGGCAGGGATCCCAAGACTGGGCCGATAAAGGGAATCAGATTGGTAAACCCGGCGATTACCCCCAGCGCCAGCGCAAACTCCGACAGGCCCAAAAAGCGGAGCGAGACGGCAATCATCACCCCCAAAATGGCCGAGACCAAGACCCGCCCCTGGATGTAGCCCCCCATACGTTGCGCCATCGGCTGCACCTGCTGGGCCAACCGCTCATTCCAGGGGTAGGGGAACAGCTCCACCAGGCCCTGCACCAGGTCAGAGCCGCTCACCAGCATATAACCGGAAATGAAGAGGGTCAGCACTACGGTCAACAGGCCGCCCAGCAGACCGCGGGTGAAATCGAAGGACTGCACCAGCAACTGTTGTCCTGAGCGAACTGCCCAGTTCATCAGCGACTGCGGATCCAGCAACTGGTTCAAGTAGTCCAGCGCCGCCGGATCCACCCCTGCCAGATCGGCAATCCAGGTGTCTGCTAACAGTTGGAGCCGCTCCAGGTAAGAGGGCAACCTTGCCAGCAGCCGCTGGGTCTGGGTCACCACCGTCGGACCCATGAGCAGAGCCAAGCCGGCAATCCCGGCAATGAAACTCAGATAAACCACCACCCCCAGCCAACGGGGGATCCGCATCCGCTCCGCCAGATCCACCAGGGGAGCCAGCGCCGCCGCCACCACCACCGCGATCATCACAGTTACCACCAGGTTGCGCAGTTGCCACAGCAACAGCAGCAGCATCCCTGTGGCCACTACCAGGGCTATGGAGGAGACGGAGAGGGTCAGCTGTCTTCGGCTCATCATCTGGCTGGGCTCTCTTCAAGGGGGGCGTTTCAGTCCCCCGGGGTAACAGACGGCTCTACCATCCTGGCCTGGCTTAGCCGAACTTGCCAAACGCCCCTTGCCCAAAGACGCCAAACCCGCAACCTCTCTACTCAATAGCCCAGACAAAGATCCGCAGCAGAAAACCAGCTAGCAGTGGAGTTACCGCAACAGTTCCATCCGTACTGCTTCTACATATTCCAGCAGCTCTGGGGATCCTCTGCCTGCAGCCTGCCACAGCGTCAAAGCACGGCCCAGATCGGCAGCGGCACCGGCCCTATCCTCTCCCTGATAGGCGCGTGCCATGCCGCGGTGGTAGTAGCCCTCGGCTTGCTGCGGCTGCACCTCGATAGCTCGGCTGAAATCCTGAACGGCCAAGTTGAAGTCGCAAATGCTGGCCCACATCAGGCCGCGATGGACATAAGCATCGAAAAGATCGGCAGAGCTTTGGTTTTGCTTGGCCAGCTCGATGGCCAGGTGCGACACATCAAACGCCGATTCCAGATGTCCCTGTTCGGCCCAGATGCGAGAGCGCAACAAGTGGAGTTGGGGGTTGCGATAGGCAATGCGATCCAGAGGGGACAAAGTTGCCAAAGCCTGCTGCAGCTCCCCAAAATACTCGTGTTGTATTCTGGCCTTGAGCAAGTAAGCTTCAGGCAAATAGGGATCCAAAGCAATGGCAATGTCCAGATCCTGTAGCGCTCTGCGCATCAGGTGATCAACGACAGCCGCCTGCTCCGGCTCGGGCAAGGCCAGGGGATCGCTCTGCAACCGATCCCAGAAGTATTGAGCCCGCTGCAGATAGAGCTGCGCGTTCCCCGGCTCTTGTTCCAGAAACTGAGCTAGCCGCGCCAGATAGACGCGATTCAAGTGAAAACGCTCGCCAGCCTGGGTGGAAAGAGGGATCCCCCGCTGCGCCAGCAACTGATGCGCCTGAGAGCGCTGCTCAAGCTGCCGTACTTGGGCTTGCAGTTGGGCTTGTTGCCTGAGCAGGAGCTCAGGATCGGGTTCATCGGCAAATGCCGTCACTTGAACACTCTGCGCTGGCGCCGAGGCAACTTCAGGGACAGCGCCCCGTCCCTTGCGCAGGGAAGCCAACCAGCCGCATTCGCCGCTCAAACACAGCCAAGACAGCAAACCCAAAAGCGCCGATCCGGACAACAAAAGACTGGGCCTCAGCATGGATCCCACCCCACGAAATAGCTTGAAAAAAGAGTTGCCTCTAAGCTAGTTCGCCACAGCCGCAGTGTCCAGACTTTCGGCAATGCCCGTCCTGCGCCACCACTCGGAAACTCCCCCCAGGGGATCCTGCCGCCGGCCAGATCGACCAACTCCACGCGACGATTCTTTGCTGGCTACAGGAGCTGAGAGCCCCACACGGGATCCATGAGGCAACTGGGGCAGAGGAAGAGACAAAAGCCTTGCCGTCAGGTAAGCGGGGCAACCCCACCCGTCCATACGGTGGGGTAGTTTATGAGAGTTAGACAACCAGGTTAACCAGCTTCTTCGGCACCACAATGACCCTCTTCGGCGTCATCCCTTGCAGATACCTCTGCGCCGCCTCCGATTGCAGAGCCAACCGCTCCTGCTCCTGGGGCGTGACATCGGCAGGGGCTTCAAAGGAGCCGCGCAGCTTGCCGTTGACCTGCACCACAATCGTTACCGTATCGGCCACTAGGGCCGCCGGGTCATAGGTAGGCCAAGCCTGGCGATGCACTGAGTCGGTGCCGCCCAGGGCCTGCCACAGCTCCTCAGCCATGTGGGGGGCAAAGGGGGCTAGGAGCAAGACCAAGGTGCGGATCCCTTCCGCATAGACTGGCGAGTCCGGGATCTCGGCTTCAGCCAGGGCGTTGCTCAGCTTCATCAGCCCAGCAATGGCAGTGTTGAACTGGTACTCCTCCAAGTCCTCGCTGACTTCTTTGATGGCCGTGTGCACGGCGCGGCGCAGATCCCTTTCCGCTTTGGTCAGGGATCCTGCTTCAACCTTGGCCTGCAGCAGCTCGGCGGCTTTGCCCTGCAAGGACTCCGTCCCGCTACCGCGAACAACAAACTCGTACACCTGCCGCCAGACGCGGTTGAGAAAGCGGAACTGCCCTTCCACGTCGGCATCGTCCCATTCCAAGTCCTTTTCCGGTGGCGCCTTGAAGAGGATGAACATGCGGGCTGTGTCTGCCCCGTAGTTGGCCAGCACCTCTTCCGGATCCACGCCGTTGCCCTTGGACTTGGACATAGTTGCGTAGATAACCTGCAGGGGCTCGCCGGTTTCCGGATCCCGCGGGTCGTTGGGATCCTTGACCAATGCAGTAGGGATCCAGCGATCCTTGCCGGACTTGTTGGGGTTGTAGTAAGTGCGCGCCTGCACCATCCCCTGGGTGAGCAGGCGGGAGAAGGGCTCATCGAAATTCAGCAACCCCAGATCCCGCAGCACTTTGGTGAAAAAGCGGGAGTAAAGCAGGTGCAAGATGGCGTGCTCGATGCCGCCCACGTACTGATCTACCGGCAGCCAGGCGTTGACCAGATCCTTGCGGAAGATCTCGCGGTCGTTGCGGGGATCGCTAAAGCGCAGGAAATACCAGGACGAGCAGATGAAGGTGTCCATGGTGTCCGTTTCCCGGCGGGCCTCTGCGCCACAGGTGGGGCACTTCACCTTTACCCAGTCCTCCAACTGGGCCAAGGGGGATCCGCCTCGCCCCGTCAGCTCTACATCTTCTGGCAAGAGCACTGGCAGATCTTCTTCCGGCACCGGCACAATGCCGCAATGGGGGCAGTGGATGACCGGGATGGGGCAGCCCCAGTAGCGCTGCCGCGAGATAAGCCAGTCGCGCAGGCGGTAGTTGACCTGCCGTTCTCCTAGCCCCTGCTCCTCCAGCCAGGCGATGGCCCTTTCCACACTTTGCCCTGGGCCCTTGCCCACCGGGATTCCGTTCAAGGGGCCGGAGTTTATCAACACCCCCTCCCCTGTCCAGGCCGCCTGGAGATCTTCGGCACTCTCCACCCCACCCTGAGGCGGCTGCACCACCAGCTTGATGGGCAGACCAAACTTGCGGGCAAACTCAAAGTCCCGCTGGTCGTGGGCAGGCACGGCCATGATGGCCCCTGTGCCATAGCCCATCAACACGTAGTCGGCAATCCAGATGGGGATGCGCTCTTGGTTGACGGGGTTGATGGCGTAGGAGCCCGTCCAGACGCCCGTCTTTTCCCGATCCTCAGCGCTGCGCTCGATCTCGCTGCGGGCAGCGGCCTCGGCCTGGTAGGCTTTGACGGCAGCCTGCTGCTCGGGGGTGGTGAGCTTCTCCACCAAGGGATGCTCCGGCGCCAGCACCATAAAGGTGGCTCCCCAGAGGGTATCAGGCCGGGTGGTAAACACCGGCAGCTCTTCCCCTGTTTCGGTTTTGAAGAGAACTCTAGCCCCTACCGACTGGCCAATCCAGTTCTCCTGCATGGTGCGCACCCGCTCTGGCCAGCCGGAGAGCTTCTCCAGGTCAGCCAGGAGTTGGTCGGCATAGGCCGTGATCTTGAGAAACCACTGCTTGAGGAGGCGCTTTTCCACCCGAGCCCCAGATCTCCAGGATCTCCCTTCCGCATCCACCTGCTCGTTGGCCAGGACGGTCTGATCCACGGGATCCCAGTTCACCGACGCTTCCTTTTGGTAGGCCAGGCCTGCCTTGAAAAACTGCAGGAACAGCCACTGCGTCCATTTGTAGTAGTCGGGGGCGCAGGTGGTGATCTCCCGCTCCCAGTCGTAGGAAAGCCCCAGCCGCTGCAGTTGATCCCGCATTTGGGCAATGTTCTGGTAAGTCCACTTGGCCGGCGGGATCCCCCGATCGATGGCGGCGTTCTCTGCCGGCAAGCCAAAGGCATCCCACCCCATGGGGTGCAGCACCGCGTACCCCTGCATCCGCTTGTGGCGGGCAATCACATCCGTGATGGTGTAATTGCGCACATGCCCCATGTGCAGGCTGCCACTGGGGTAGGGGAACATCGACAGGGCATAAAACTTGCGGCTTTCCGCCGTCAGCTCCGGCGTGCGATCCAACCCGAGTTCACGCCAGTGGGCCTGCCACTTGCTTTCGATGGCCGGAGGATTGTAGCGCGCGTCCACAGTCTAGGGCTCCTGGGGAGAACAGCTCTCGGCTTCAGGTGGGCTAAGATACCAGCATTTTGGCATGTTTTGCGGATCCCCGGCGCCGACGGGATCCACCGGAAACCAGTTAACCCAAAGGGATCCCCTCAGTAGGTTTCCTCGTGCCACCTGTTGGCCTTCTTCAGCTCCTTCTGGAACTTGCTCCAGTCTTGACCGGCTTGCTCGGCAAGGGGGGCCATGACGCTGTTGATGCCGTCCTCCATTCCCTTGAGGCCGCAGATGTAAGTGTAGGTGTTGGGCTGCTGCAGCATCTCCCACAGCTCGGGGCCGTACTCGGCCATGCGGTTTTGCACGTACATCTTTTTGCCGTCGGGGGTTTGCTGTTCGCGGCTGATGGCGTAATCGACGCGGAAGCGATCCCCATACTGGGCTTTCCAGGCCTCTAGATCCCCGTGGTAGAGCAAGGTGGACGTGGTGGGCACCCCAAAAAACAGCCAGATCTTGCCCTGATAGTTGGGATCCTCTTCAAACAGGTGCTTGATGAAGGCGCGAAAAGGGGCGATGCCGGTGCCGGTGGCAATCAAAATCAGGTTGGCGTTCTCATCTTCCGGCAGCAAAAAAGTTTTCCCCGAGGGCCCGGTGATCATCACCTCGTCGCCGGGTTTGAGATCGGTGAGGAAGCCGGAGCAGACCCCTACCCCCGGCTGGCCTGTCTCCTTATCCACGTATTCGGCCCGTTTCACACTCAGAGAAACGGTGCGCCCCTCGCCATCGTCGCCATAGCGGGTAGAGGCAATGGAGTAGAGGCGGGGCTTGTGGGGCTTGCCCTTGTCATCTACGCCAGGAGGAATAATGCCAACGCTTTGGCCCTCCAGGTAGCGGTAGTTGGGATCCGGCAGGCTGAGCACAATGTGCTTGGTCAGGCCGGGTGCCCCTTCCCCCACAAGGGAGTAGGTCTCTACACACTGGCCGATCAGGGGCGCGTTGGGACGGTACAGATTGACAACAACTTCTCGCTTTTGGGCGCTGGCAACCATAACGGCGATCTGCTCCTGGCAATGGGAGAAAACTCTCTAGCAAACACCTTAGCAGCCCGCCCGCCCGAAGGGAACTTGCCGGAGGGGAACACCCCAGGCCGATCCTGAGAAAGCCCGCCCGGAAAACTTCTCTTCTCCTCAGTCGTCGCCGGGAAACAGGCAGTTTTTGTTAAATTGTTCCTTGACGCCGCCCGCCTCTCTGGCCTCAAGCTCGGTTGTGGGGGAGCGTCTTGTGGTAATATGCAAGACCATAAAGAACAGTAACTTTTTTAGAGGCTTCCTCTCAGTTTTGCCCTGCCCATCCCCAAGGAGTTCCCATGGCAAGCAGTCCTGAACGTATTGTAATGATCGGTGTTGCCGGAGATTCTGGCTGTGGCAAGTCCACGTTCTTGCGGCGGTTGGGGGACTTGTTTGGCCGGGATCTCATTACCACCATTTGTCTGGACGACTACCACTCCTTGGATCGCTACCAGCGCAAAGAGAAGGGCATTACGGCGCTGGATCCCCGCGCCAACAACTTCGACCTCATGTACGAGCAGGCCAAGGCGCTCAAAAATGGCCAGAGCGTGATGAAGCCCATCTACAACCACGAGACAGGGCTCATTGACCCGCCGGAGCGGGTGGATCCCAGCCCCATCATCGTCTTGGAGGGCCTTCACCCCATGTACGACGAGCGGGTGCGGGAGCTGCTGGACTTCAAGGTCTATCTGGATCTGGCGCCGGAGATCAAGATTGCCTGGAAGGTGAAGCGGGACATGGCCGAGCGGGGCCACACCTATGAAGATGTGTTGCGCTCCATTGAGGCCCGCCGCCCCGATTTCGAGGCCTACGTCGATGTGCAGAAGCGCTATGCCGATGTAGTCATCGAGGTGCTGCCCACCAAGCTGCTGCCGGAGCTGGATCCGGAGCACAAGGTGCTGCGGGTGCGCATGATCCAGCGGGAGGGGGTGAAGTACTTTGACCACGTCTATTTGTTTGACGAAGGCTCCACCATTGACTGGATCCCGTGCGGCAAGAAGCTAACCTGCTCCTATCCCGGCATTCGCCTGCACTACGGCCCTTCCACCTACTTCGACCAGCCGGTCTCGGTGTTGGAAATTGACGGCACCTTCGACAAGCTGGAAGAGGTTATCTACATCGAGAACCACCTGAGCAACCTGTCGACCCGTTACTACGGCGAGCTGACGGAGCTGCTGCGCAAGCACCCGGAATATCCTGGATCCCGCAATGGCTCTGGACTCATCCAGGTAATCGTGGGCCTGAAGCTGCGGGCCCTCTACGAGAAGATTCAGGCGGAAGCCAAAGAGCTGGCGGTTGCTTCCTAAGGTTTGGCCTCTGCGTGAAGGGGATCCCTTGACCTGGCTCGGGCAGTTGGGCAAGCGGCGATAGGTGGCGATCCATGCAAGGGTTCCAGTTGGAAATCTGGCCGGAGGGAACAGCCTTTCTCCGGCGGGCGGTCGAGATCTGGCAAGAGCAGGCCGCGGCGGCCATCCGTCAACGGGGCCGCTTTACGGTGGCCTTGGCAGGGGGAAACACGCCACGGAAGTTGTATGCTGCTTTAACCCAGGCGCCGGGGATCCCTTGGCAGCAAACCTGGCTGTTCTGGGGGGACGAGCGCTACGTTCCCCCGGATCACCCCGAGAGCAATTACGGCATGGTACGGCGGATCCTGCTGGATACGGTCGGGGTTCCCGCCTCCCAAGTCTTTCCCATGCCCACCCACTCAGGAGATCCCTTACGGGATGCGGCGGAGTACGAGGCGACCCTGCAGCAGATTTTCGGCACCGAATGCCCTGCCTTTGATCTGATCTGGCTGGGAGTGGGAGAAGACGGCCACACGGCCTCCTTATTTCCCGGTACAGCCGCCCTGGAGGTGCAACACCGCTGGGTGACGGTGGGCCAAAAAGGGGAGGAGCCGCGCCTGACTCTGACCTACCCTGTCTTGAACAGGGCGGCTCAGGTGGTGGTTTTGGTAACGGGGGCCAGCAAAGCCGCGATCGTCAAGGAGGCGCTGACAACGGAGGCCCACCTGCCCTGCCAGCGCCTCAACCCCCAAGGACGGCTGCTATGGCTGCTGGATGCGGCGGCAGCGGCTGAACTGCCCCTGCCCGCGGTGGCCTTGCTCGGCTAGTCCGGCCAATTGCTGCCGAAAAAGCGCTGGCTGAAGATGGCGATTTGACCTGGATCACCGCTGCATCCCTTCCCTTCGAATTTGATGGGGGTAGTTGAGTTTGGAGCGCTGCCCCATGTCCATTCGACTCATTGTCGAATCGGTTCTCCAGAGCACCTACCTCAGCCGCTGCCAAGAATCCCAAATCTGCCATTTCCTCCAGGAGCGGCTTTACGACGAATTGGATCTGGAGGCAATTGATCGGCTGATCTTGGCTTTGCTGAAGGGGCAAGTCCAGCTCGAGTCAGAGGAAAGCTGCGCCGCTTCGCCAAATCCTCAGGCCAGAGCCTAGCCCAGCCTCCTGTGGCAGTCTGGTCGCTTGAGCAGCGGACGGCTACAGGAGTTCCAGCAGGAGAGCTTTCCGGCAGGCTCCCTCAGATGCTTTGGCTGCCTCCCCAGCTCGGAGGACGCCCTTGCCAACCGCCGCTCCTCGAAGGTAGGGTGACGCCTTCACCGAGTGACATACTCTCGTCTCTCACCCTAAAGCGCTCCGCGCCGCTGACGCGAACGGGGAGCTACTGCGAGAACCTTCTGCGTCCGGCTGTGCCGTGCCGTTAGGCATGCAGCCGCGGAATGCTCTAGCGCGGGGCTATACCAGATTCCGGCAATGCCGTCTTGTATAGCCAATCTGATTCTACGATATTTTTGCGGGGGTGGCTGTATCCCAACCCTGACTGCCCCCCAGTAGGGGGGTACAAGTCGGGGCTTATCCACCTCCGCACCCCCAGAAGCTAAAACCTCCGTCCTGCTGACCCGACACCCAGGCCACAAGCAAACCTCCAAGGCACCGTCAATGCGCCCCTGCACACTTGCCCAAGGCAAAGCCCCACCTATATTTTATTTGATCGCCAATTTTGGGTAACTGTAGCACAGACGAGCGACTAAGACTTGCGACAAAACCTGTCTGTTGACCGTCCTGGGGCAAGCCTGTGCAAGTTCAAAGCGGTTGCGGCCCCGTTGCAACGGGATCCAAACCCTCTTGGCCTTTGAGCTGCGGGTGGATCCGCCGCCGGCAGGCCAATCGGAGCTGGTGGATCTGGATGGCAACGCGGCGGTTCAGCTCTAGTTTGGGGATCCCACCGAACATCTGCGCGTCCAAACTCAGGCCACGGTGCTCACCCTGCGGGAGAATCCCTTTGACTATCTGCTCTGCGATTGGGCTACCCATCTTCCGATTGACTATCCCAGCACGCTGGCAGCTCAATTGCAGCCTTATCGGACGGCGCAGGCGGATGCTGGCATCCAAAGCCTGGCCTGGGAGCTGTGGGATCAGGTGCAGGGGGAGACGACGGCTTTTTTGCCGGCGCTCAACCAACGCATCTACTCCGAGTGCCGTCACATCCTGCGGGAAAAGGGGGATCCCTCGCCCGCCGGCTTGACCTGGCAGCGCAAAACCGGCTCCTGCCGTGACCTGACGCTGGTGTTGATGGAGGCCTGTCGGGCAGTAGGTCTGGCGGCAGGATTTGTCAGCAGCTACCAGGTCGGCCCGCCGTTGCAAGAGAACCTGGAACTCCAGGGCACAACCGGCAAAGAGCCCGCAGAGCCTGTCCGCCGCCACCTGCACGCCTGGGCAGAGGTGTATCTGCCGGGGGCCGGTTGGCGGGGGTTCGATCCCACCCAAGGGCTGGCCGTGGCCGATGGCCATGTGGCTTTGGCGGCCAGTGCCTACCCCAAAGATGCCGGCCCCATCTACGGCCACTGGCTGGGCAGAGGCGTTCACAGCAAGATGGACTACACCATTCACATCGAGGCGGAATCCGCCCTGCAGAGCCAAGCCCAACTGAGCCCCATATCCTAGCGGGATCCTTTGAGAACCCTGTCAGCGTCTCTCCTGCCGTGATATTCTGCTAGCTTCTAGTTCTAACCGAGCCCTCTCTTGAAAACCATGGACGAACTCAACACCCTGATCCAGGATCTGCAAGCTGCCTTTGGCGACAGCAGCACGCCGGTGCTCTCGCTATACGCCGACATCAACCCTGCCCGTCCCGAAAATGCTGGCCGAGCCTGGGTGAGACGCATCAAGAATACCCTCAAGGAGCTGCTGGAGAGTGGGGAGAGCAAGCCCGATAACTCCCTCTGCGAGCAAGTCCTTGCTCTAGTGGAGCAGGAGCGCCCTTCGGCCCGCACCCTGGTTCTTTTTGCCAGCCGCAATCCCGCTGGCAAGCCAGTGCTGCGCCGAATCGACCTGCAGGTGGAGCTGCCGGTGGTGGATCTGGCCCATGGGCGGGTGGAGGCCCGCTGGGGGGAACCTTACCTCACGCCCCTTTTCTTTGCCTTTGATGAATACGAGCGGGGTGGGGTGTTGCACCTGTCTGGCAGCAGGTGGCGCTTCTACGAGCTCTTTTTGGGAGAACTGCGAGAGGACACGGAAATCTTTGCCAACATCAGCGCCGAGGAATGGCAGGAACTGCAGGAGCTGGCCGGCCGCATTGAAAATGCCGTTGCCGAACGTCGCGCCCGCAGCGGTGGCACCTTCGACAAGCTTTCCCCCAAGGAGCGGGAGGCGGCCAAGGTCAGCCTTTGGATGCACAAGCTCTACCAGCGCCTGGCTTCCGCCCTGGATAAGGCAGTGGATCGCCTGGGCATTGAGCGGCTGGTGCTCATGGGCGAAGCCTGGCAGGTGTCCCACTTCGAGGGCTATCTCAACCGCGGCCTACGCAACCGCATCGTCGCGCGGGTGGGGCACCCCGCCAACCTTCACACACCGACGCCGCAAGACATCCTCGACCGAGTGGTACCCGTCCTGGAGGCCGCTGAGCGCCGAGGAGAGCTGGCTTTGTTGGAGCGGATTCGAGAGCAGCCCGGCGCTTGGGGCTTAGATGCGGTGCTGGACGCCCTCCAGCTAGGCCGGGTGGAAATCCTTGTCCTGCCCTGGAGGCTAGAGGCCACCATCTGGCGCTGCCCAGACGGCTCGGTGGGAGGAACCCCAGAGATGGCCCAGCTCCTCTGCCCAGAGCCGCAACCGGTGGCGCTGCGGGATCAGGTCTGGGTGCTGGCCCGCGATTTCGGCGCTAGGCTGGAGTTTGTCCGCGGCGAGGCCGAAGACCGCTTGCTCCACGAGTTTCAAGGAGCAGCCGCGCTGTTGCGCTGGTAGAGGCCGCTCCAACCGGGTCGAGCAGCTCTCTGGCTGGATCCTGAAGCCGCAGTGTAGGCTAACATAGCCTAGCCCACCTCTGAAAAGTTTTCTGAGGGATCCCCTTGACCCAATCCATTGACCTCCCCACCAGCGTCGATACGTTCTTGCAAGAGCTGGCCGCCATTCAGCAAGTGGGGCCAAAGCGGATAGCCATTCTGGGCAGTCGCCATGTGCCCATCACCCACCAGTACCTCATCGAAACCCTCAGCTACGCTTTGGCCCTTACCGGCAACCGCATTCTCACTTCCGGGGCCATTGGCACCAACCTGGCTGTGATTCGCGGAGCCATGCGGGCGGACATGAAATCCCTGACGGTGATCCTGCCCCAAAGCCTGGAGCGACAGCCGGCAGAGTCGCGGGCCAGCCTGGAGCAGGTGCTGCATCTGGTGGAGCACCCCGAAAATGACCACCTGCCCCTGGCGGAGGCCAGCCGCCTGTGCAACCTAGAGATCGTCAGCAAGTGCCAGCAGTTGATCTGCTTTGTTTTCCACGACAGCGTCACGCTTTTGGAGGCCTGCAGGCACGCTGAGGAGCAACACAAGGTGGTTACGCTCTTCTATTTTGACTGATTGGACTGCAGCTCACTGCTCTCAACCTTTTGCCCCGAGGGTAGCAGTGTAGAAGGCCCCGATAGCTCAACATAGACTGCAGCGCATTCCCGACGTTGGGCGAATGGAATAGGATAAGGCTTTGTATTGAGGCAAATCGTTGGGCAGCCATGATGGGATCCCCGGCATGGAACCCGGAAATTTCTGCAGTCTCACCGACCTCATCCTCTAATCCGCGGGGATCCGAAAGGGGTGTTTATTTTCGATTCGATGCCCAAGGGATCCATCTGCATTTGCCCGCCACCCTGGCTTGGGAAGAAGTCTGGGACGATTTGGTGTGGCAATTGCGCAGCCGCAAACCCTACTGGGCAGGAGTGGCCCCCCTGACCCTGTGGTGCCAAGAGCGAGAGCTGGACTTGCCCACCCTACAAACTCTGGCCGTCTTGTTGTCGCGGCATCGGTTGTCCTTGTGGCGCGTCCAAACCGGATCCCGAGGGACGGCGATCGCGGCGGCGACCCTAGGCTATTCTGTGGAACAATCTTCCCCCTTGGAGGCGATTCCCCCCGTCTCCCCGGATACTACTCCCCTCTACCTGCGGTCCACGGTGCGGTCGGGGATGTCGGTGCGCCACCGTGGCTCGGTTTTTCTGCTGGGGGATCTCAACCCCGGCGGCGAGATCATTGCCGGCGGCGACATTTGGGTCTGGGGACGGCTGCGAGGGCTGGTGCATGCTGGTGCTGAGGGGGATAGAGGCGCGGTGATCTTGGCCTTACAGTTGGAGCCAACTCAGTTGCGCATTGCCGATCAGGTGGCCCGTCCACCCGAGGGCGGATCCCCTCCCAACACGCCAGAGGTGGTTTACTTGCAGGAGGGTGTCATCTGCATTGCCAGCCTTCAGGATTTTCTGCGGAGGGGGGTATGAGCCGAGTTATCGTCGTCACCTCTGGGAAGGGGGGAGTGGGGAAAACCACCCTAACGGCCAATTTGGGCACTGCCTTGGCGCGCTTGGGTCGCTCGGTGGTGGTGGTGGATGCCGACTTTGGCCTGCGCAACCTGGACTTGTTGCTGGGGCTAGAGAATCGGGTGGTGTACACGGCTTTGGAGGTGATTGCGGGGGAATGCCGCCTTGAACAAGCATTGGTGAAGGACAAGCGCACCCCCAATTTGGCGTTGCTGCCGGCGGCCCAAACCCGCAACAAAACGGCAGTCGGCCCGGATCAGATGCGGCAGTTGATGGAAAAGCTTGCCAGCAGCCATGACTACGTGTTGATCGACTGCCCGGCGGGAATTGAACAAGGGTTTCGCAATGCCATTGCGGGGGCAACGGCAGCCCTGCTAGTAACTACGCCCGAAGTAGCAGCGGTGCGGGATGCAGACCGGGTGGTGGGCTTGTTGGAAGCGGCAGGGATTTCCTCTATCCAGCTAATCGTCAACCGCCTGCGCCCCGATATGGTAACCGCTGGCCAGATGATGGCAGTGGAAGATGTGGTGGAGGTGCTGGCCATCCCCTTGGTGGGTATCATTCCAGAAGACCGGGAGGTGATCGTCTCCACCAACAAAGGGGAGCCCCTAGTCCTCTCGGCCAACCCGACTCAGGCTGCCCAGGCCATCCAGCGCATTGCCCGACGGCTGGAAGGGGAGACGGTGGAATTTCCCAAGTTGGCCAGCTTGGGCGAGTCTTTCTGGGAAAAGGCCAAGCGGTTTTTCAGCCAAAAGGTGCTCTGAATCTCAACGGCTCTTGAGCTCCATCTCAACGGGATCATCCTCTTTGCCTGGAGTCTTTGCTTTCCCTGCTATGCACCTTCAATAAAGCCCATGCTTCTCGATTTCTTGGATCAGCTTTTTTCCCGCCACTCCGGCAACAGCCGCGAGCAAGCCAAGCAGCGCCTGAAACTGATCTTGGCCCACGACCGCGCCGACCTCACCCCGGCAGCCTTGGAAGCGATGCGCCTGGAGATTTTAGGGGTAGTATCTCGCTATGTGGAGCTGGATTCGGAGGGGATGCAGTTTCACTTGGCGGCAGAAGGGGGGACGACGGCCCTGATCGCCAACCTCCCCATTCGCCGTGTCAAGCCCCTGGCGGAGGCCCGCCTCAATTCCTGTGAAGGGGAGAACCCACAACAGGATCCCGGAGCGGCCCCATCCGAGGGCGGCCATTTGAGCTCGCCTTCTCCCTGAGCTACCCTAGACTCAGGGAGCAGTAATTCAAGGTGTTACATAGAGTGTTACATCCGCCTAGGCTGCGTCCGTTCGCCAAGATGCCTTCTCTTTGCTCCCACTTGTGTCTGTCCCGGCCGGGGGTGCCTTGTAGCTGTTTGCAGCCTGCTCATGGTAAACCGTCTGTGGCCCCAATGCTGACCAGGACAAAGTCGCCGGGACGGAGTTCGCGCTAAGGGAGGTTGAGCCTCGGCATGGAAAACTCCTTTGAGCTGACGATCCTGTTTACGCTGGCCTTGGTGGCCGGGATCGCGGCTCAAGTCCTGGCCAATTTTGTTAAAGTGCCCAGCATTGTTTTCCTGCTCCTGTTTGGGGTGCTGCTGGGGCCAGATGGCCTGGGCTGGGTTCGTCCCCAAATCATGGGATCTGGCCTGGAGGCGCTGGTGTCGTTGGCGGTGGCTCTGATCCTGTTTGAGGGGGGGCTGAACCTGCGGCTGCAACGCCTTAACCAGGTCTCCGACAGCTTGCGCAATCTGGTGTTGCTGGGATCCCTTTTGACCTTGGGAGGGGGAGCGCTGGCGGCCCACTATTTGGGGGAGTTTCCCTGGCCCCTGGCCTTTTTGTTTGGATCCCTGGTGGTGGTGACGGGGCCGACGGTGATTAACCCCATCCTGAAGCGGGTGCGGGTCGATTCCGCCGTCAGCACCCTGCTGGAGGGGGAAGGGGTGCTCATCGACCCCGTGGGGGCCATCTTGGCGGTGGTGGTGCTGCAGGTGGTGCTCTCCGGCCACCCCAGTTTCTTGCTGGCCCTAGAGCAGCTATCTAGCCGCTTGGCCATTGGGTCGGCGGTGGGGGCGCTGGGGGGCTGGCTGATGGGATCCTTCCTGCTCTGGTCGCGGCAGTTTTTGACGGAGGAGCTGCGCAACTCGGTGGTGCTGGCGGGGGCGCTGGGGGTGTTTGCCCTGGCCCAGTCGCTGCGCTCCGAGGCGGGTCTAATGGCGGTGGTGATGGCCGGGTTGGTGGTGCGGCAGAAGGCGGCCATTGCCGAGCGGAGCGTGCGCCAGTTTCACGGCCAGTTGGTGGTGATGGCCATCTCGGTGTTGTTTATTCTGCTGACTTCCACCCTCTCGCTCAAGGCGGTATTTGCGCTGGGGTGGGGAGCCTTGGCCACGGTGCTCTGCCTGATGCTGGTGGTGCGTCCTTTGAGCGTGTGGCTGTGTACCTGGCGCAGCGACCTGAATTGGCGGCAGAAGCTGTTTGTGGCCTGGCTGGCCCCCCGCGGCATCGTGGCGGCCTCGGTGGCTTCTTTGTTTGCCATTTTGCTCACCGAGCGGGGCATTACCGGGGGGGATGCCCTCAAGGCGCTGGTGTTTTTGACCATCTCGGTCACGGTGACGGTGCAGGGGCTGACCGCTGCCTGGGTGGCCCGCTGGCTGGGCTTGGATCAGGGGAGTTCTACGGTGATCATCGGCAACCATCCGCTGGTCGGCCAGTTGGCCCAGTTGCTGCGCTCCCTCAACCAGGCGGTGGAGGTGCTGCCGCTGCCGTCGGGATCCCGTCTGCGCGAGCGCACCGCCAATCTTCCCGCCGAGCTCAACGGCCACAAAGCCGGCCATACCTCAGGGACCCACCCCGCCAGCGGCAATGGCAGCTCCAAAGCCCTGCCGGTTCGCGTCAGCGGGACGGAGTCCTCAGAGGAACCTGGCCAGGTGCTGCCCGGATCTTTGCAGGAAGCCGTGCTGAGCGAGTCAGCCTTCTTGAAGGCCGATATCGACCATGCGGAAACTCTGTTGATCCTGACTTTGGATCCGCAGGTGAACTGGGCCATTGCCGAGCTGATGGTGAAGCTTTCGGTTTCTGCCGCCATCTGGACGGTGTTGCTGCCGGAGATGCCCATCTCGGAAGGGATCCGCACCCTGCCGATCCCTTTTTCCCAACTGCAGCGCTGGGCCAGCTACCTGGAGGCCAATCGGGCCGAGCTGCGCTCGATCACCCTGCCCACCCTGGCGGACCTGGGCCTGAAGCCCCCCCAATCCGCCGCGGCCTCGGCTCAGGAGTCGATCGCGGCAGCGGGCTCAGCGCTGCTCAACCCTTTTTCGGCCCAGATGGGGCTAGAGGATCCCACGTTGGAGCGGCTGCGGGATCAGTTCGCCTACCGCATCAAAGCCGATCTCTGCCTGCCTTTGTTGCTGGTGCGTCCGCAGCGTCTGGGAGGCTGGTTTGGGGAGAAGGGCAAGTCGTCCCAGGTCGGTCGGCTGTTCTACCTGCCGGAGCCGGGCATCTGGCGACGCGGAGATTGCATCTACTACCTGGAGCGCACGTCCAGCCCCGTAGAGGCCGTTGCTCCCTCTGCCAGAGAGTTGGATCCCCCAGAATGGGATCCACCCTCAGCCGAGCTACTGCCCCAGTATGTTGAGGGCGTCAAGCTCCACTTCGATCTCTAGGGGTCCCAGGGCAGCCAGCGGCCACTAGGAATGAGGGGACACCCCTGCACCTGCTCAGGCCGACCCAGATAAACCCAGGCAAAGGTGCCGCTCTCCAGTTGCACCCACTGCCGTTCGTATAGCCGCGGGTGGTCTTCCAGCTCATCTAGGCGGGGCAACAGGCCCAAGGGAATGCGGTAGCGCTCGCCGTAGAGCCGGTTGCGGCCAGGAACGGCCATCGGGTAGGGGCCGAGATCGTAGAGGTCGATGTGGTTGAGGCTGTCTGGGCCCAAAAACTCTGCCCCTTGCAGCAGGCTGTGGTACTGGCCGCCCCGCAGCAGGGATCCGTAGACAAAAACCACGGTGGAGGGTTCCATGTAAAGCTACGCAACTTTGACAACCGGGATCAGGGGGATTGGGCCCATTTTTGGCCGATGCGCGGCTCCGAGCCGGCCAGCAGGCGTTCGATGTTGCGGCGATGGGCAGCAATGACATAAACCCCCCCTGCCAAGGCAAACAGCAAATACGGCAGAGGCTGGCCCAGAGCCCACATCAAGAGCGGCGCCGCCACCGCCGCCAGCAGGGAGCTAAACGAGACGATGCGGGTGAGGGCGATCCCCAGCAGCCAGACACCGAAGGTAGCCAGGGCTACCGGCCAAGCCATGGCCAACAGGATCCCCAGGCTGGTGGCCACCGACTTGCCCCCCTTGAAGCCCAGCCAGCAGGAGCGGCTATGGCCGATCACCGCCCCCAGGGCCGCCACGACCACCCACCACGGCGAGCCCAGAGCTGATCCCAGCGCCACCGCTGCCGCTCCCTTGGCAGCGTCCACCAGCAACACCAGCAGCGCCGGCCCCTTGCCCACTGTCCGCAACACGTTGGTTGCCCCCGTTGAGCCGGATCCCGCTTGGCGGAGGTCGATCCCACCCCAGCAACGGCCCACCCAGTAGCCGGTGGGGATGGATCCCAGCAGGTAGCCTCCAAGGGCGGCAAGGAGGGCGGAAAGCCATGCAGGCATAGACACGTCTTGAACGCTCTCTCCTCACTTTGCCACAGGGCTTGGGTTGCCACTGCTGTCGAATCCGGCCAGGTTGACCTCCCAAGCAAGGCGCGGCTGCACAAATTGCAAAAGCTGTTGGCGAATCTGCTCCAGTTGCCGGATGGCCTGGCGGGATCCCTGCGCCCAGAACTGCTGCTGCAGATAGTCAATCAGCCACAGCTGCGCCGGCAAATCGAGAGCAGCCACTGCCCTAGCCACTTCCAGCGCCTGCCGCAGCGAGTGGGGCCAGCGTCTTAGGTCCTGCAGCAGTGACGGCGGAAGGCTTTGCAGGTGCTGCTGGGCGGCCAGCGCCCGTCCAGGGCTGCCTTGGGCTAGGGCAATTAGCTCAGAGCGAGGGATCCCGGGCAGCTCCGGGCAGCCCAAAGCTGTCAACACTTGCTCCATCTCTGCCGAGCTGAGGCGGCGAAACGGCACCATCTGGCAGCGGGACAGCAGCGTCGGTGGCAAAGGGTGGGGAGGGGGGGTAGGCGAGTGGTGGGAGGCGATAAGAACGATGTGGGCCGGCTCAGGCTCCTCCAGGGTTTTCAGCAGGGCATTGGCCGCACTTTCTGTCAGGGTTTCCGCTCCCTCCAGTACAACTAGCGAGCGGCGGGCGTGCATTGGCCTACGGGCACAGAAGCGAACCACTTCCTGCACCTGTTCCAGGCGAATTTGCGGCGGGGAGCGCCGCTGCAGAGCTTGTGCCTCCGGGGCGTCTGCTGCTATCAGGCGGCCCTGGTGGACATAGGTGGGGCTGACCCAGTGGAGATCGGGATGGGTGCCTGCGAGGAGCCAACGGCAGTTGGAGCACTGGCCGCAAGGGATCCCTGAGCTGGCCTCGCAGAAGAGGGCCTGGGCAAACCAGCGGGCCATCAGGCTCCGTCCCACCCCTTCTGGTCCCAAGAAACAGTAGCTTGAGGTCACCCGCCCCTTTTCCAAGGCCGCCACGAGCAGCCGCGCCGCCAGCTCCTGCCCGACGATGTGCTGGGGGGGCAGAACCGTGACTCCCTCAACCATCTCGGCAGCTCTGGGCTGAAGCATCGGCAAAGTTGCCTAGTCGCAGGCAAAGGTCGGCAAGAGAAATTGCCACAGCCCCTCCTCCACCAAGGGATCCCTCCCTATCTCTGCCCCAGCCTTGTTGTTAGCCGGTGGGATCCAGTCGCATTAAAACTTGGCCAAATTCCACCGGCTGGCCGTTGCTCACCAAAATCTCCCTCACCACGCCCGCCGTTTCAGCTTCTATCTCGTTCATCAGCTTCATGGCTTCGATAATGCAGAGAGTTTGGCCCTTGTTCACCCGTTGGCCAACCTGCACAAAATCCGTTTCTCCAGGGGCAGGAGCGCTGTAGAAGGTGCCCACCATCGGCGCCGTCACCTCCACCCAGTGGCTGGGGGCAGGCTTAGGAGCGCTCTCAGGAGGGGGAGCTTCTGCAGGGGAAGCAGGGGGGGGTTCTGGCGGCGGGGCAGCGGGCGGAGCAGCGGCAGCAGCAGCAAGGCCAGCCGGGATCCCTTTGCGCAGGGTGAGGCGGAAATCCTTGTACTCCAGGATTAGCTCGGTAACGTCGCTCTCCTGCAGAGCGGCCAGCAGAAGGCGAACTTCCTGCCAATTGACAACATCCAAGGGAAGATTACTCCTGATGCATCACCTGTCCACAACGGCAGCCCAGCGGCAAGAAGAGGGGGAGCCATCACTCGCGGCCTATATAGGTGTCGGTGCGAGTATCGACACGCACCCGTTCTCCCACCTTAATAAACAGAGGCACCTGGATCTCAGCGCCGGTCTCCAGCTTGGCGGGCTTGGTTCCCCCTGTTGCCGTATCTCCTCTCACGCCGGGGTCGGTTTCCACCACTTCCAAGACAACGGTGTTGGGCAGCTCCACATCGATCACCTGCCCCTTCCAGCGCAGGATGGCCACCTCCATGTTCTCTTTCAGGTATTTCACGGCAGAGCCGATTTGGGCAGCGCTGAGGGGAGCCTGTTCGTAGGTCTCCATGTCCATGAACACGAAATTGTCCCCTTCTGAATAGAGATACTGCATATTCACTTTTTCAATAGTGGCGGCGGGCAGCATCTCGCCGGCGCGGAAGGTTTTCTCCACAACGTTGCCGGTCTGCATATTTTTGAGCTTGGTGCGCACAAAGGCCGCGCCCTTGCCGGGTTTCACATGCAGAAACTCGATCACCTTGTAGGGAGCGCCATCAATTTCCACAGAGACGCCGGGGCGCAAGTCGTTGCTTGAGATCATGTCAGCACAGGGATCCGTTGCTCAGACTTCCCAATCTTACCCCGGCTGCGGGGCACTCCGATTCAGCTCTCTGAGATCAATGGGCGGCTGACGTCCGTAAAGAGGCAACACCGTCTGCCAGGAAGGGCGCAAGCCTGCTTGGAAGTCGGCGCGGGCCAGTTCCGCCAACGCCAGCACAGGCGCCGGATCCACCCAGTCGGCAGCATCGACGACCAGAGCCTGGGGCCACTGCCGCAGAACCTTCTGCCAAGCCGCTTCTTCCCAGATCTGATCCGCCACTTCGGCAACCCAATGTTCTGGCCCCAGCCGGTACACGCCACCATACTGCTCCCCTCGCTTGGCGTCCATCTGCACCGCCACCGTCAGCGGCTGAGGCGGGGATCCCTGCTCCTGCCACACCTGGCGGGCGAGAACCGCCAAAGTCGAGTAGCCGAACACCGGAATGCGCAACTGCTGGCCCAACAGCCGCGCCACACTTACCCCCAAACGGCTGCCGGTAAAACTCCCCGGCCCCAGAGCGACAGCGATCCCCGCCATCTGCGACCAGTCCTGGCCGGCCAAGAACTCCTTCAGGCAAGGGTGCAACTGCGCCGCCATCTCCCGATCCAGCCACCAACTCCGGCTGCGGCTCTCCCCCAGCTTCTCCTCCAGCGGCAACACGGCCAAGCCCAGAACAGGCGTGGTGGTGTGGATCCCTAAAATCCAGCGGGGAACTGACATGGCCTCTCTCAGGATCAAGCGAGGTAGTTGACAGAACTTAACGGATGATTTAAGGTTAGGTTGTCAATCTTCGCGCTTCCTCAGGGAAGTTTGCCATCATGACCACTGTTATCCAACGTCGCTCAACCAGCAACGTGTGGGAGCAGTTTTGCGAGTGGGTCACCTCCACCGACAACCGCCTCTACATCGGTTGGTTCGGGGTGCTGATGATTCCCACCCTGCTGACTGCCACCACCTGCTTCATCATTGCCTTCATTGGTGCTCCCCCGGTGGACATCGACGGGATTCGCGAGCCAGTTTCGGGTTCGTTGCTGTATGGCAACAACATCATCACCGGCGCGGTGGTGCCTTCTTCGGCTGCGATTGGCCTGCACTTTTACCCGATTTGGGAAGCCGCTTCTTTGGACGAGTGGCTGTACAACGGCGGCCCCTACCAGCTGATTGTGCTGCACTTTTTGATTGGGGTGTTCTGCTACATGGGCCGGGAGTGGGAGCTGAGCTACCGCTTGGGGATGCGTCCCTGGATTGCGGTGGCTTACTCGGCGCCGGTGGCGGCGGCGACGGCCGTGTTTTTGATTTACCCGATTGGGCAAGGCTCGTTTTCGGACGGGATGCCGCTGGGGATTTCGGGGACGTTCAACTTCATGTTGGTGTTCCAAGCGGAGCACAACATTTTGATGCACCCGTTCCACCAGCTGGGCGTGGCCGGCGTGTTTGGGGGTGCGCTGTTTAGTGCGATGCACGGGTCGTTGGTGACCTCGAGCCTGATTCGTGAGACTTCGGAGGAGGAGTCGCAGAACTTGGGTTACAAGTTTGGGCAAGAGGAAGAGACCTACAACATCGTGGCGGCGCACGGGTATTTTGGCCGGTTGATTTTCCAATATGCGTCGTTCAACAACAGCCGGAGCCTGCACTTTTTCCTGGCGGCGTGGCCGGTGATTGGGATTTGGTTTACGGCGCTGGGGATCAGCATCATGGCGTTCAACCTGAACGGGTTCAACTTCAACCAGTCGATTGTGGACAGCAACGGTCGCGTGGTTGGGACGTGGGCGGATGTGCTCAACCGTGCCAACCTGGGGATGGAAGTGATGCACGAGCGGAATGCGCACAACTTCCCGCTGGATTTGGCGGCGGTGGAAGTGGCGCCGGCCATCCGCGGCTAATCCACTCCTGACCTAGTCGACCAGTCCTTCTTGAATCCCCTGGCAGACGCTGGGGGGTTTTTCTGCTTTTCATAGAACGTAGCCCAGTTGCTCAAGGGAATCGGTGTCCCAAAGGATCTGCCCATCCAGAGCCATTCTCCCCTGCACCGGCATTCCAACTTGAGCCTCTAGGCGTGGGATCAAAGCTGCATCCAGCTCCTCCAAAGCTTGGGGATCCTCGGTTTCGGGCAGGGATCCGACCAGCACCCAGCCCAAGTTGCGGACCTTGGCTTGGCGCATCAGGGCGGCAAAGGCGGTTGCTTGGCTCAGGGCGGCCTCCCGTCGCAGCGTTAAGAGCAGGCTAAACCCCCAAGCATGGGCCAAATCGGCCCAGGTTTGGCCTGGCTCCAGGGGATCGGCGACACTGCCCGGCAGAACCAGGAGGGGATTGGTTGCCCGCTCGCCGATTTGTTGCCAGAGGGCCTTGAGCTGAGCTTCCGAAGGGTTGGGATCCACCCTGAGCTGGACTCAAGGTCTCTGGACCACCTCTTGCCAGGCGCTGGCCACTGCTGCGGCTCCGGGGATCCCCGGCCAGGTATCGGCCACCATCACCCTCATGAGTTCGGATCCCCCACCTCAGACTCCCAGAGAGTGAGAAACTCCAGCTGGACCTCGAAGCCAAACACCAAAGCCATATCCCGCAGCATCGAGAGGGATCCCAGTTTCTGCTGCTTGAACCACCGCATCAACACAAAGAGATTTCCAGCGCTTCTGGGTTGTAAACAATGCCCTCGCGAGGGTTGAATTGATGGGGCACCAACATGGCTGCGTAACGGGCCAGCTCTCCTTGGCGCCAGTTGAGGAAGTAGGGCATCCAGGGGCAGACCGTGTCCCAACGAATAAACCACAGGCGCACCTCCGGGATCTCCGACAGCTCGCGCGGATCGTCGGGGCTGCGCGGCCAATCGATGGCGCATTACACCTGCTGGGCAGCCCGGACAGGATCCGCCATCAACGTTTTCAACAGCTCATGGCCCGGGGTTAAATCCAGAGCTTGAATGGCTTTAGCAGGAAGGTAGAAGGTAATCGGCACGACGACACAGCTACAGCCTGTTAAGGGCTCAAGGGGTACAATAGCAGCACTTAGCAAACCAACTTCGGAAGGAGGATGGATTGATCAGTAGTAAAGAAGTCTTCACTATCTGCTCCATGCTATATTTCCCAATTCTGCAAAGCTGCCGAATAAAATGCTTCAATACCGACCACATCATCTCAATGGGATTCAACTCCGGCGCATACACAGGCAGGTATAGGATTCGTGCTCCTGTCCCCCTAATCAATTCCTCAACTTCCCGACTCTTGTGGATATTTAAATT
>NZ_AXUW01000001.1:1080127-1088893 GCF_002760415.1 Synechococcus sp. 65AY6A5 | reverse complement strand
ACGGGCAATGCCTTTGAGGTGTTGCAGTCGGTGGATGCCGTGTCGCGGGATTTCCGGTGGGACTTGGGATCCGGCCACTGCGGCAAGGGTCAGCCGGCCAAGGTAGACGCCGGAGGGCCCTACATTCGCTGCCGTGCCATTGTGGGGGGCCGACAGCCTGCTTAGCCCTCACCCCCAGCCTCTCTCCCAAAGGGAGAGGGGAGTTAGGGAGCAACTCTTAGAACCAGCCGGTCGGCTTCCCACTGCTGGAAGAGGCGGAGGACGTGGCCGGCTCTCTCGCGATGGTCGGCCAAGATCTCGGCGCCGGAACAAAGCAAGCGATGATGCAGATCGCCACCGCGATCACGCTGGCCAACAGGCGGCTGCGCAGCTCTTCCAAGTGCTCCATCAAGGTCATCTCGACCTCGTAGGGAAACTCCGGATCCCGCACCCGACCAGGCTCAGGGGCCGCCGCGGCTTGCTCCGGGGATTCGGTCTCAGAGGCAAGGGTCATGGGCCAAGGTGTAACGAGACGTTCCCCGCTATCTTAGCGCTGCCCCCTCTCCAGGGAAAAGCACTTGCCCAACACTCCTCGCCATTGGGCGGTGGCCCAAGCCCGTTAAGGGGATCCCGGGGCCTGAGCAGATGAAACTGGGAAGGGGAGCGGTTGCAGTTTTTAGCGCTTGCCCAAGCCCAGCGCCTTTTCCACCTGCTGGGCGGCATAGGCCATGGCAAAACAGCAGATGAAGTAGATTAGGCCGATAAAAAACAGCACTTCCCGCTGGGTGCCTAGCCAGTTGGGGTTGGTGAACACCACGCGCCCCGCCTGCAGCAGGTCGATGAGGCCGACAATGAACACCAGTGACGTGTCTTTGAAGAGGGTGAGGAACTCGTTCACCAGCGCCGGAACAGCTGCCCGCAACGCCTGGGGCAAAATCACCAAAGCGGTCACTTGAAAGGGGTTCAAGCCCAGCGCCCGTGCCGCTTCTAGCTGGCCCAGCGGGATTGACTGCAGGCCGCCCCGCACGTCCTCGGCCACGTACACGGCTGTAAACAAGATGAAGGCCACCTCCGCCCGGATGATCAGGTTGACGCTGATCCCCCCCAGAAAGAAGGGCACCAACAGCCAGGCGGCAAACAGAATGGTGGTCAGAGGCACCCCCCGCACCAGCTCGATCACCAGCGTGCAGAAGATCCGGATTACCGGCAACGCCCGATTGGCCCGGCCCAACGCCAGCAACACCCCAATGGGGAAGCCGATGATCATGGCGGCTGCCGCCAAGATCAAGGTCAGCAGCAGTCCAGACAGTTGCTCAGCCCGCACTGCCGGCCAATTGGGGCCCAGGTTGCCCAGCAGCAGCTCCAGACAGAGGGGCAAGATCAAGGCCCAAACCCAGATGGAAGCCAGCCGCCAGGATTCCCGTCCGCGACTGAGGGCAATAGCGGCAAAAGTGACGCCAGAGCAAACCGCCAGCCACCCCTGCGACTGGGTTCCCAAAGGCAGGAACGCGGCTAAGCCCATAGCAGCTCCCAAGAGAATGAGGTAGTGCAGCAGCACACCGCCCCAAGCCCCCCCCGCTACCCCCAAGGTGGCCAGCACAATTCCCAACACCGCCCACACCCGCCACAGTTGGCTGCTGGGGTAGGTGCCGCTGGCAAAGATTTTCAGGTTGGCCGGGATCACTTCCCAGCGGGCTTGGGTGAACGCCCAGTTCCAGAACAGGGAAATTGCCCAGGCCAACACCAAGGCGGAGACCAAGGTGAGCAAGGTGCTCAACCAGGAGTCAAACAGGTTGCGACGCACCCAAGCCAGCGGACTTTGTTTCTCCCTGGGGGGGAGTACCTTTTCTTCTACAAGGGGAGAGGAGAGACTGCTGGGCATGGGTTAGCGCTCCACCAATTTGACGCGGGCATTGAGCCAGTTCATGCCGTAGGAAACCACCAGGTTAAAGGTCAGGTAGGTGGCCATGAGGATGGCGAACATCTCCACCGAACGTCCCGACTGGTTGATGATGGTGCTGCTGATGTTGAACAGATCGGAAAAGCCAACGGCAATGGCCAAGCTGGAGTTTTTAATCAAGGTGAGATACTGAGTGTTCAAGGAGGGGATCATGATCCGCAGGGCCTGGGGCACAATCACCAAGCGAAAGGTTTGCAGCTCCGACAGGCCGACGGCCCGGGCCGCCTCCCACTGCCCCCGCGGCACCGCCAAAAAGGATCCCCGCACCACTTCGGCAATGTAGCAGCCGGTGTAGGTCACCAAGCCCAGCATCATGGCGGTAAACTCCGCCGAAAGCTGGATCCCACCCCGGAAGTTAAAGCGCTCCAGTACCGGGACATCCAGCCGCACCGGCGGCTCTGGGAAGAGCACCCAGCAGGCCACCGCCAGCAGCACCACCCCCGCAGCCACCCACAGGTTCCGCTGCAGGGATCCCAGCTCGGGTCGGCAGACTAGGAGCAGCTTGCGGATCCCCCACCCAGCCGCGATTACAATGGCCAGCGCGGGAACCAGCCAGCCGCTGGGATCCAACCCGGGCAGCTTCACTCCCCGCTGGTTGATAAAGACAAGCCCGCCGATGGAGAGACTGTTGCGCACCCCCGGCAGGGTGAGGATCACCCCCTGGTACCAGAAGATCACGATCAGCAGCACCGGGACATTGCGAAAGATCTCGGTAACAACGGTGGCCAGCTGGCGGGCCAGCCAGTTGCTGGAGAGGCGAGCCATCCCCAGGACAAAGCCCATCGCCGTCGCCAACACAATGCTGACTGCCGACAGCCAGAGGGTGTTCACCGCTCCCACCGCCAGAGCCTTCAGGTAGCTCTCGGAGGGGTCGTAGGGGATCAGCCCCTCGGTGATCCCAAAGTTGGCGGAGTTGTCCAGAAAGCGAAAGCCCAAACTGATGCCCAGGCGGCGCAGGCTGGCGAGGAGATTTTGGGCGAGGATCCCGAACACCAGCAGCACGGCCACGACAAAGGCCACCTGCAGCAGAACTTTTAGGATGCGCTCATTCCGCCACCAGGGGGGGCGAAGGTGGGACTGGTCGGACAGAGAAGTCATGCGGGGCAAGCAAAAATTCAGAGCACAGCAGAGAATAGGGGATCCCTGGCCGGTACTGACCAACCGGGATCCCTGTCCCAGGGGGGGCGATGGCTCCCGGATTTGCGATTAGCGGAAAGGCGGCGCGTACTGGATCCCACCTTTGGTGTAGGGCTGGTTCAAGCCCCGCGGCACGCCCAAGGGGGTCAGGTGGCGGTTGAAGATCTCGCCGTAGTTGCCCACCGCCTTGATGACATTGACCACCCAATCCGGCTTCAGGCCCAGCAGCTCTCCCAGGTTGCCTTCCTGGCCCAAGAAGCGGCGAATGTCGGGATCCTCCGACTTGAGGAACTCGTCCACATTGGCGCTGGTGATCCCCCTTTCTTCTGCATAGAAGAGGGCGTAGACCGTCCAGTTCATAATGTCGGAAAAACTCTCATCTCCGTGGGGAACCAGCGGCCCCAAGGGCTCTTTGGAGATCACCTCCGGCAAGATCACGTGGTCATCAGGAGAAGCCAAGCTGGCCCGGCGGGAGATGAGGGCGCTTTGGTCGCTGGTGATGGCATCGCAACGGCCCTCTTCGTAGGCGTTGAAAGAGGAATCATCGCCGTCGAAGGTTACTGGCGTAAAGGCAATGCCACGGGCGCGGAAGGTATCCGCCAAGTTCAGCTCGGTGGTGGTGCCGGCAATCACACAGATGGTGGCCCCGTTCAGGTCTTCCAGCTTTTCCACCCCCAGCGACTTCCGCACCATAAATCCTTGGCCGTCGTAGTAGGTGGTGGGGCCGAAGGTCACCGCCCACTCGCGATCCCGGGTGAGGGTCCAGGTGGTGTTGCGGCTGATCATATCGACTTCGCCTGCTTGAATGGCCGATTGACGGTTGGCCGCCGTCAGGTAGACGTATCGAACCTTGTCCGGATCTCCAAAGAGAGCGGCAGCTACTGCCCGGCAGATGTCGATATCAAAACCCACATACTTGCCTTGGTCATCCAGGTTGCCGAATCCGGGCAGTTGGTTGTTCACCCCACAGATCAACTCGCCCCGAGCCTTGATGCGGTCGGTGAGCGGCCCCAGCTGCGCCCAAGCGGGAAGGGACTGCAGGCCCATAGACAACGCCAGTGCCCCGGCCAAGGGAGCCAATCCGTTCAAATGCCTTATCCAGTTCATAAAATTACCCCATGTCAATCCTCAAGATCTTCGTCGTCAACAGTCGTTCATACACGGCACTTCAACCGAGATACCGTGCCATTGGGTTACACTCCTGCCACACCCCATAGAATGGTTTGCCATAGGCGCCTACGATTTTCTCAAAGCCTTACATGTCAGGGCGTATGGAAATGTTGCAGAGGCTACGGTTGTGGCTCGGCCAGTTCTGCCATGGTACCCATGCCTGCTTTGGTGAAACTTAGGGAGTCACCCACCCATGCAAGGATCCCCGCACATAAGGTCTTCACTCTCTCCGCAAAGTGCAGCCAGCGCTGACATTATCCAATGCGAAGATGTTCACAAATGGTACGGCGATTTCCACGTCCTCAAGGGCATTACCACCCGCATCCGCCGCGGAGAGGTGGTGGTGGTCTGTGGGCCTTCAGGCTCGGGCAAGTCAACGTTTATTCGCACGTTGAACCGCTTAGAAGAACACCAGAGAGGGCGCATTGTGGTAAATGGCATTGAGCTAACCAGCGACCTGCGCAACATCGATGCCATTCGCCGCGAGGTGGGCATGGTTTTTCAACAGTTCAACCTGTTTCCCCATCTCACGGTTTTGCAAAATGTAACCCTTGGCCCAATCCACGTGAAAAAGATGAAAAAAAGTGAGGCGATAGAGCGGGCTATGGAACTGCTAAGCCGCGTGGGGATCGCCGAGCAAGCAGAAAAATACCCGGGGCAACTTTCGGGGGGGCAGCAGCAGCGGGTGGCGATTGCCCGCGCCTTGGCCATGAATCCGGCGGTGATGCTCTTCGATGAGCCCACCTCGGCCTTGGATCCAGAGATGATCAAGGAGGTGCTGGACGTGATGCGGGAGTTGGCCCGCTCGGGGATGACCATGGTGTGTGTAACCCACGAGATGGGCTTTGCCCGCGAGGTGGCGGATCGGATTATCTTCTTCGACCGCGGCAAGATCGTGGAGGAAAACACCCCCCAAGAGTTTTTCAGCAATCCGAAAGAAGAGCGCTCCCGCCTGTTTTTATCCCAGATCCTTTCCCACTAGCGAGTCCTTCAGAAGGGGGTGAGGCGTGCCAGAAAAGCCCCCTCCGGCTCTTGATAGACAATCTGCCCCTGCCAGCCGTTGGCGTGGGCACACTGCAGCAGGGTTTCCGGATCTACAAATAGCCAGGGAAAGGGATCCCCCCGCTGGCCGTTGTACTCGGCTACAAAGTTCACTACCTTGGCTTTTGCCTCGCTCCCTTCCTGCCAATCTTCTGAGCCACCTGCTTCGAGGTGGGCAGGAGCGGCCAGCTTGCCAGAGGGATCTTCCAAGTTTTCTAAACGCCCTCCCTCTTCTGCCGGCAGATTCCGCAGATCTGCGAGGTCGCTGGCATCGCTCAAATCGGTGGAATCCAGGAGCAACTGGCCAGTGGGCTGAACCCAGTGGCGAGCCAGGCGCAAAAAACGCTCCAAGCCCGACAGGGATCCCGCCAAGCCGACGCCGTTCATCAGCAGGAGTAGGGTATCGAAGGGCTCTCCTGGCCCCGCCCAGTGGAAAAGATCGGCGGCAATGCGGCAACACACCCCCCGCTCTGCCATAATCTGCAAAGCCACAGGGGAGCGATCCAAGGCAGCCACGGCCAATCCTTCCTCCTGCAGCAGCAGGCTGTGGCGGCCCGTGCCGGCGCCGATGTCTAGCACCCGACCGCGGCATAGATCCAAAGCCATGGCCTCCACCTCCGGCAGCTCCTGGGTGAAGAACACCTCTGGGGAGACCACCTGGGGCTCTTCCGCCAACGGGATCCCCTCCAGGCCGTAGGCATGCAAGAGCAGGGATCCCTTGGCCTCTCCTCGGTGCCAGTCCCATAGGGCTTGCTCTAAGGGATCCCGAAGTGGGTGATTCTCGACAGCCTTTATCATGGAAGGGGAAAGCTAAACCATTGACCCGATGGCCATCGTCGCCTTTCTTTACGGTGCCGCTATCGTCCTTTTGCTGATTGCAGCAGTGGTTTGGGCAACATCTCGGCAGTTCAATGTGGAGACCGAGACGCAGATCGGCACCTCGCCAGAAGAGCCCTCCGAGACCTCATCCGTTCCCATTTCCATTGTGGAGCAGCTAGAGCGCCAATACCGCAACAGCCCTTCCTACCGTCCCGATCCGTGACATACTCCCGCACTCATGCTGATGCATAGTCGGAGATCCTTAGAGATCCTTGGAAAGATGACTTTTGAGGATTCCTGAGGATACAAGCAGTGTCTTTGCTGGCCAAAAGCTAGCGTTTTCTCTCTATATATGGTTGCCAAGTCTCCACCACCCATTGTCTACATTGCCTTGGGGCTATTGCTACTCTGGGGCGGTCATCGTGCTTGGCAGGCGGGCTATGTTCGCTGGCCGGAAGGCATTTCTCTACCGCCAGTATCGCTGCCAGGGTTGGGGGGTGGAGCACAAGATCTGCTCCTGACCAGCGGCGAGCGCACCTTGTTTGCCGATAGCAGTCCCGCTGCCGTTGCCGCTGCAGAGCTGTTGCGCCAAGGTAACCTCAGCGCAGCCATCTCGGTGTTGGAAATGGGTCTGCAAAGCAACCGCAACGACCCGGAAGCTCGCATTTTCTTGAACAACGCCCGCGCCCAGCAGCAAGGCAGTCCCTTGAGCCTGGCGGTGGTGGTGCCCATCTCCAGCAACCCCAACCGCGCCAAAGAGACCCTGCGGGGGGTGGCACAAGCTCAGGAGGAGCTTTTCCAACAGGGGGGAATCGGAGGACGGCTGCTGCGGGTAGTGATTGCCGACGATGGCGATAACCCTGAGCGAGCAGCAGCGGTGGCCAAAGCCCTGGTGGCGCAGCCTGAGATCTTGGGGGTGATTGGCCATAACACCAGCGATGCCACCCTGGCTGCAGCCGAGGTTTATCAGCCTGCCGGCTTGGCGATGATCTCCTCCACCTCCACCAGCACTCGCATCAGCATGCTGGGGGATGCCATTTTTCGCACCGTGCCCTCGGATCAAGTGGCCGGCACGCAACTGGCCCGTTATGCTCTCAACACGTTGCGGCTGCAAAGGGTGGTCATCTTCTACAACCCCAACAGCGCTTACAGTACCAGCCTGCGGGACGCCTTTGCCTCCACCCTGACCAGCGAAGGGGGCATCGTGCTGGCGGAGTTCGACTTATCGGCGTCGGACTTCAACCCCCAGGCCAGCCTGCAAAGGGCCGTCGGCCAAGGAGCCCAGGTAGCTTTTTTAGCTCCCACGGCTTCCGTAGCCGAAAAAGCGCTGGCCGTAGCCCGCGAGAACGCTGTAGCTGGTAAGCCCCTTGCTCTTCTGGGCGGCGATGTGCTCTTCAGCCTCACCACATTGCAAGAAGGGGGAGCAGCGGTAGAGGGCTTGGTGGTGGCGGTACCCTGGCATCCCCAGGTGCCGCGCAACCGCGAGTTTGCCCAGAAGGCAGCCCAGCTCTGGGGAGGGCAGGTGAGCTGGCGCACCGCTCTGGCTTATGATGCCACCCGGGTTTTCTTGCAAGCTTTCAGCCAAGGAGCCACCAGCCGCAGCGCTGTGCTGGCCCGTTTGCAGGATCCCAACTTCCTCCTCCAGGACGGGGCTTCGGGAGAGGTGCGCTTCTTGCCCTCCGGCGACCGCAATGCTCCCCATGTGCTGGTGCGGGTTGAGCCCGGCAACCGCTCCGGTACCGGCTACGATTTTGTGCCTCTCCCCTAGGGATCCCGGCAGACGCTACAGTGGGGGATGCTCTCAATCTCCTCAGAATCGAATGGATCCCATGCCCACTCGGATCACAGCCTGCTTTCAGGCGCTGCGCAGCCGTGGTGAAAAAGCCCTCATCCCCTACCTCACCGCCGGGGATCCCAACCTGGAGACGACCTTCGAGGCTTTGCAGGTTCTGGATCAGAGTGGCGCCGATCTCATCGAGCTGGGGGTACCCTACTCGGATCCCTTGGCGGATGGGCCGGTGATCCAAGCAGCAGCCACCCGCGCCCTCAGTCGGGGAGTCACTTTGGGCGCCATTCTACAAGGCTTGCGCTGTCTCTCGCTGCAGGCCCCCCTGATCCTGTTCACCTACTACAACCCCATCCACCAGCTCGGCATCCCCAACTTTCTGCATCAACTGCGGCAGGCCGGCTGTGCCGGCTTGGTCGTCCCCGATCTGCCTCTGGAAGAGGCGGGATCCCTGCGACAAGCAGCCCAGGCCGAAGAGATCGACCTCATCCTGCTGGTGGCCCCCACCAGCCCCCCGGAGCGCATGCGCCGCATTATTACCGCATTGGCGTGCCGCAGCGAGGGTTTTACCGGGAACTGCTCAACAGCGACGCGGTGGAGTTCTGGGGCAGCGGGGTTGGCAACCTAGGGGGCAAGTGGACGGATGACTGGCCCTACCACAACCTGCCCTACTCGCTTGAGCTCTGCCTGCCCCCTCTTTCAACCTTGGTGCTGAAGTGGCAGCCGCCCCAGCTGGCGGAGGATTCAGGCGAAAACAAAGCTATGCTGGAGTGAGTACGGCCTTCCCGCCTCATTGCCATGCGAGATCTGCTGCGCGACATCCTTCGAGACTATTCTGGCTTTGTGGAACTGCGCTACCACAGCAAAGTCTTTC
>NZ_AXUW01000001.1:1058992-1079832 GCF_002760415.1 Synechococcus sp. 65AY6A5 | reverse complement strand
ACTCGCTTCTCAAAAACTCCAAAAAGTCTCCTTTCTTCATCCCACCCTTGATGACACGACAGCCAACTACACCTCTCAAGGAAATAGCTCCAATAACCGTATACTTTTCCCCCTTGTATCTTTGACGGTAATGATAAGCCCGTTGACCACGTAAACTCCGAGATACTCCCCGCTCCATTCCCTCCCAGACCCCTGTCTGGTCGAGGGCAATCAAATCCTCTGCTGGAATATCCCTGACTTCTTGACTATAAGCTAGTCGTTCCCTTTGCACCTCCTCTTCTTTGACTTTTGCACTGCGGTAGGTCTTTTTTTTAGAGTCATTCCTTGCTTTTTCAAGAAATTATGTATCGTGACGATGCTTACATTGATTCCTAAGCGCTCGCGCAACAGTTCTTGATACTGCCACAGGTAGAAGTCTGGGTGTTCTGTAATAATTGCGATCACTTCCTGCCGATGTTGTTCCAAAATGCCCACTCGCTTGGTGCCTGCTTTCTTAGGAGCTAAATCTTGAGTTTGTTGGTACTGACGCACCCAGCGGTGTACTGTTCTTTTGGTCACCATGAAGCGTTTAGCTACCTGGCGGATGGAGGTGTTACCTGCCTGATAGGCTGCTACAACTCTTTGCCGCAAATCCAAAGAATGAGTCGGCATTCCTTTCTCTCCTTCCTCTTGAATACCTGTACCCTATTTTAAATTAAAAGGCTGTACTTATTTCCACGCCCAGCAGGCGGTGGAGAAATCGCTCAAGGCGGTCTTGTTCCTGCAACAGATCGAGTTCGAGCGCACACACGATCTGGTCAAGCTGGCGCGCCTGTTAGCGAATCGCGGCGTGACGCTGCCAGTCACGGAAAGCCAACTGCGCCGGCTGAACCCTTTTGCCGTCGCCTTCCGCTACGACGATTTGGAAATCACGCTCGCCTCTGACGATGATCTGACGAGCGTGGTTGCCCGGATGTGCCACTGGGCGAAGGAACAGATCAGCGCAGCAACAGAATGCGAGGAAAGCGATGGCCCGGACTACCATTGACCGCTTGATCATCAACTCTCCCTACGAGGAGCCGAAGAAGCACTGGCGCTACGATCGCGAGACGCGTACGTTCGAACTGGTTGAAGGGCGGCGGCCAGCGGGTTACGTGGTAGCGACTCCCGGTTCCAAATCTTTCGACGATCCGGGCATCTTCGTTGAAATCCCGCTTGTCAACCAGATCCGCCCGCGCGTCAAAGCCTGGCGCGAGGCAGGCTATCCCGGGATCACCAGCATCACCAGGCGGCTCTTGGCGCACTGGCATGACCCGGAGGAGTTCGACAGACGTCGCTTTTTCTTCTGTCAATTGGAAGCCGTCGAGACGCTCATTTGGCTGACCGAGGCGCCTGCTGCCGAGCGGGTGGGCATTGAGATCCCGGGAGACGGCGGGGACTTTGATCGGCGGTGCTGCAAGATGGCCACCGGCACGGGCAAGACCATCGTCATGGCGATGGTGATTGCCTGGCACATCCTTAACAAAGTGGCCAACCCCCAAGATGCCCGCTTTTCGAAGAACGTGCTGGTCGTTGCCCCCGGTCTGACGGTCAAGAAACGGCTGGCGGTGCTGGAGCCCGCGGGCGCCGGTAACTATTACGAAGCGTTCGACATTGTGCCGTCCACGCTGCTCGACAAGCTGCGGCAGGGGCGGGTGCTGGTCCACAACTGGCATGCCCTGGCCTGGGAGAGCGAAGAGCAGATCAAAAAGCGGAAGAGCGTGGACAAACGCGGCGCGAAGAGCGATGAAGCCTATACGCGCGAGGTGCTGGGCGAGATGGCCAACGCGCACAACCTGCTGGTCATCAACGACGAGGCGCACCACGCCTGGCGCGTCAACTGGGAAGCCGAAGGCAAGTACCTGCGCCAGCGTGATTTAAAAGACAGCGCCCAAGAAGCGACGGTGTGGGTTGGAGGCCTGGATCGGCTGCACCGTTCGCGCGGCATTCTCACCTGTTACGACTTCTCCGCCACCCCCTTCGCGCCCTCGGGAAAGAAGAGCAGTGAAGAGGCGCTCTTTGGCTGGATCGTCAGCGACTTCGGGCTGAACGACGCCATCGAATCGGGGCTGGTCAAGACCCCGCGCGTTGTAGTGCGTGACGACGCTGTGCCCAATGCCAAAACCTACAAGTCCCGTCTATACCACATCTACAACGACCCGGAGGTGAAAGACGACCTCAACCGACGCGCCAATCCCGAAGAGCTGCTGCCGGATCTGGTGCTGAACGCCTACTACCTGCTGGGCTACGACTGGCGGGAGACGTGGAAGGCCTGGAAAGCAGCCGACCTGCCCACGCCGCCTGTGATGATCACTGTCTGTAACCGCACTGAGACGGCAGCGCGGGTCAAGCACGCCTTCGAATCACGGCGCATTCCCATTGACGAGCTGTGTAACTCGGAGGGAATCTTGCACATCGACTCGAAGGTGCTAGAAGAGGCTGAGGCAAAGGAAGAGTCCACTGCAGTGGTGGAAGCTTCAGACGAGGCCGATGATGGAGAAGAGGAGGACGTACCGGTCGAATGCCGGCTGACCAAAGCAGAGCAGGCGGAACGTTTGCGAAAGATCGTAGATACGGTGGGCCAGGTGGGGCAGCCCGGCGAGAAAATCCAGAACGTCATTTCCGTTGGGATGCTCAGTGAGGGCTGGGATGCCAAGACGGTGACGCACATTATGGGGCTGCGGGCCTTCACTTCCCAACTTCTGTGCGAGCAGGTCGTGGGCCGGGGCCTGCGCCGCACATCCTACGAGATCAACCCACAAACAGGGCTGCTTGAGCCCGAATACGTCAATATCTTCGGCGTGCCTTTTACTTTCTTGCCGCACGAGGATAGCGGAGATGGCCCGCCGCCCCCGCCAACGCCCAAGACCGCCGTAGAACCGGACCCGGCCAAAGCGGAGTTTGAGATCCGCTGGCCGAATGTGGTGCGCATCGAGCGCTTACTTCAGCCAACGTTGACTCTCGATTGGTCAAAGGTGCAGCCATTGGAACTAGACGCGGCTCAGACGCCGCAAGTGGCAGAACTGGCACCAATTCTCGAAGGCAAGCCCGACGTAAACCAGATCAGCCGTATCGAACTGGAGAAGTTGGCGCGAGAGTTTCGCACGCAGCGCATCATCTTCGAAACTGCCCGCAATGTGTTCGATCAGGTAAGGCAAAGCTGGAGAGGCAGTCGCGAAATCTTGCTGGCGCAGTTGGTGCGGATTGTCGAGCAGTTCATTCGCTCTGACCGGATTTTGATCTCCCCACCTCTTTTTTATCAGGACGAACTGCGCCGTCGGCTGATCATCACCCTCAACCTGTCACGAGTTGTGCAACATGTCTGCGAGGCGGTGCGGCAGGAGAACACTGAGAAACTTGTGCCAGTCTTCGATCGCGACCACCCGATCCGCTCGACGGGCCAAATGCGCACCTGGTACACCAGCAAACCTTGTGAACGCACGCGCAAGTCGCACATCAACGTCTGCGTCTACGACAGCACGTGGGAGGCGTCGGATGCTTTCGTATTGGACAATAGCAGTGCCGTGAGCGCCTGGGCGAAGAACGACCATCTGGGCTTCGAAGTCCTGTACCTGTATCGCGGCGTGGTGCGGAAGTATCGGCCAGATTTTCTTGTGCGCCTGGCCAACGGCGACATGCTCATTCTGGAAACAAAGGGACAGGACACCGAACTAGACCGGGTGAAGCGGCGCTATCTGGACGAGTGGGTGCAAGCCGTCAATGCCCATGGCGCGTTCGGTCGCTGGCGGTGGAAGGTGGCACGTTACCCGGGCGAGATACGAGACACTTTGCTGCAAAGCTAGGAGCAGCAGGGCTCATGGTGGAGTACCGGATCCCGAAAAGTCTGCCCGGGGCTCCTGGCTTCATCTGAAGGCGGGGGATACCCCACCGTCTATACCGTGGGGAGGGATAGCGCCTAGCGCGATGATCAGCTAGAACCTTTCTTTTCCACCAGCAGCCTACCTGACTAACGAAATGGTTGCTTCGTCGATCCCTAACTCCCCTCTCCCAGAGGGAGAGGGGTTGGGGGCGTCAGCGGCGCGGAGCGCTTTGGAGACATCTCCATTAATTTGACTATAAGATTACAGCTTTCGCGTTCGGCTTCTCACTAGGCTAAGAGTAGTCTCAAAGCCGTTTTGCAGCAGGTGACCCATGTCCAAGGCAAAGATAGCGCTGGACTTTCAGGCGCGGATCCCGAGAGGCTATCTTAACCTGATGGGCTATGTAGACGAGTCGGAAGTCAATGGGCCGGGCCGGCGCGCTGTGGTCTGGGTGCAGGGCTGCCTGCGAGAGTGCCCGGGCTGCTTCAACCCTACTTCTTGGCCGTTTGAGGTCAACCAACTGGTGAAGATCACCGACCTGGCCGAGCAAATCCTCAGCAACCCCAGAAACGAGGGGGTGACCTTCTCGGGAGGGGAGCCCTTCTGGCAGGCTCCTGCCCTGGCCAGCTTGGCGCGGCTCCTGAAAGCGAAAGGGCTGACGGTGATGGCCTTCAGTGGATTCACGCTGGAAGAGTTGCGATCCCCCCAGGCTCCTCCCGGCGCCCAGGAGCTGCTGCAAGAGCTGGATATTTTGGTGGACGGGCCCTACCTGCAATCCCAGGCCATTCGCTCCCCCCACTCGCTGGTCTCTTCCCGCAACCAGCGGGTACATGTCTTTAACCCTGCCCTGGAAAACCAACTTAATTGGGCCAGCGACCAGGTGGAAATCCATATCCTCAAAGATGGAACCCGCATCGTTACCGGCTACGGCAGCCAGTTTCTCCTCGACGAGGCAGGCTCTTGAACTGCAGTGATCCTTTATCCTACACCTGCAGCGGTTCCCTGAGACAAGCGGGCAGTTGCCAGCACATCTCCAGCCAGTTTTTTAGCTCTTCCGGTTGGCCCATGAGGCTCATTTCCACCAGCAGAATGGCGGCTCGGTCGGCGGCTCCTTTGGATCCCAGACGAATTAGGGCAGACAGGCTTTCTTCCCGCCAGCAGACGGATACCCCCTGCCGGATCAAGGCCCGGGCGGCAACGGGGATGCACGAGAGTGGCACTTGGATGTCTCGCCGCTCGTAGTCGACAGTAGGTAGCATGAACGGCAACCCAAATCTTTATTATGTCTTAATCTTCTTCCCTTTTCGCTTGTCTGTCACGGGTCTTTGCAAAGTATGAAGTAATCTTTTGTAAACTTTGTAGAGTTCTCGACATCGTTGAGAACAGTGGGCGAGCAAGCGCGGGATCTCTCGCGGGATCCCTGGAGAAAACTTAAAAGATAGCGGCGATTTCTCGGCCTCATTTCCCCACAGCCGCGAGAATGGCTGCATGCGCAGGAGATGGGGAGATGCGAGCAGAAGGTTGGGAGAGGCGAGTTGGTCGCTGGTTGCCCAAGGCCACCCTTGCCGGAGCCGTATTGATCCTAGTGGCGATGGGCAGGCCGCTGCGACTGGTGGGCAATGGAGAAAATATGGTGGTGTTCACCTGGGGAGGGGGGGTGAGCCCGATGGCTTTGCAGCCTGGTCTCCATTGGGTGCCGCCCTTTGTCTCTCGCACAGTCATCTTTGATGTGAAAACCCAAGCTCTGACCTGGAAAGACAACGACCCGACCGCCTACGCACCGCGGCTGGTGGCCCTTTCTCAGGATGGGCAGCAGATTGCGGCTGAGGCGACGCTGCAGTTTCGCATTGTGGACGCCCCCAAGGTCTATACGCAACTGGGGGAAAATTACCTGGATCGCATCGCCCCCATCGTCCGGTCGGTCATTCTGAATGAGACCAGCGGCTTTTCCGCCCAGGCTCTGTATTCCACGGAGCGCCCGCTGCTGCAAGGACAAATTCGGGAACGGGTGGCTCTTCTGCTGAAGGAATACGGCATCGAGGTTTTGGATTTTCTGCTGCGGGATGTGGATTTCGATCCTGATTTCGTAGCGGCCATTGAGGCAAAAACCATTGCCGAAAATCAACTGGCGCAAAAGCAATTTGAGATCGAGCAGGCCCGCCAAGATGCCCGCGCCATCATTTCTCAAGCGGAGGCAGAAGCCGGTCAATTGAGAGCCAAAGCACAGGCCCTCACCCAAAATCCGCAGTACCTAGAGGTGGTCAAAGCCGCGGTACTGGGATCCCGCCTGGAAACTCTGGTTACCAAATAGCAACCAGCACTTTTTCATCCTCTTTCCACGAGGAGCCGCCATGTATCCAACAGGAGAAGCACCCCAAAGCAGAGTGGGTTGGTTAACCGTAGGAGGGATCGCCGTCTTGGCGGCCCTGGGAGTGCTCCGCGCTTGCCTGTACGTCACTTTGCCCGGACATGCCACTGTAGTGTTCAATACCTTTTCCGGGCTGCAAAAGGGGCGGGTAGAATTGCCGGGGGTCATCTTCCGGATTCCAGGGATCGAAACGCCGATCACCTACACCGTGCTCACCCGCGTTTGGGAGTTTACCAACAACCCCGCCTCGGCCAATGCCATCAGCAACGCCATCACCGTGAACACCGCCGATGGACAAGCCTTTGCCATCGATGTGGCCATTGCCCTCCGGCCCAACCTCGCCACTTTGGATGAGCTGCACGCCAGCATCGGCGAGAACTATCTTTCCACGGTGGTGGTGCCGGTGGTGCGCTCCAAAATCCGGGATATCTCCGCCTCTTTCAATTCGGAAGACTTTTACCGGAAAAGCCAGCGGGCTGCCATCGAACAACGAGCGCTGGACTTGATTCGCCAAGAGATGCCTACTGTCAACCGCGATGGCCAAACCCTGCCTCTGGTGCAGGTGGAGGGCCTGTTTCTGGGCAACCCCGATTTCCCACAAGCCTTAAGAGACTCGATTGAACGCAAACAGGTGGCCTCGATTACAGCACAAACGGCGGCAGTGCGGGCGCAAATTCAGGAAAAAGAGACCGAGCGGCTGCTGATCTTGGCGGCGGCCAACCAGCGGGCCATTGAGCTGAAAGGACAAGCGGCAGCGCAGAACGCGCAACTGGCGGATCTGCTGTTCTACGAGAAGCTGCAAGAGCGCATCCAAAACCCGACGGACTCGCTGCCCCCTCTGCGCATCATCCGCGTCGAGGGGGATGCCACCGTGTTCCTCAACGTGGATCCCCGGCAGGCAGCCCTGCAACAGGCCCGATAGTCAAGCCTGGCCACGCCGTCGGAGCTGCCAGGGCAGGGTGGAACGGTCGGCAGCTTGCTGCGCCTGGGCCACGACGATCACCCCGGCCACCGGGATCCCGGCAGCGACCAAGACCTGCTGCGCCGCTTGGACGGTGGAGCCGGTGGTGTAGATGTCATCCACCAGTAGCACCGGCGTGGCGGGAGCGCGCTTGAGAGCAAAGGCGCCTGCCAAGTTCTGCTGGCGTTGCAGGGGGTTGAGCTCATGTTGGGCCGCTGTGGCCCGCACCCGCACCAGAGCGTCAGGTAAATGTCTTAGACCCGTCCGCTCGCAAAAAGCTTGGCTGATCAAAGCCGCCTGGTTGTAGCCCCGCTGCCGCAGCCGCTCCGCATGCAGAGGGATGGGCACCACCGTATAGTCGTGGCGAGACAGCAGGTCATGGCTTCCCTGGGATCCCGAACGCTTCTGTCGGCTCTCCAGCCAGCGGGATCCCAGCCATTCCCCCAAAACCGCGCCAATGCGCCGCTGTCCTTCATATTTCAGGCAATAGATGGCCCGGCGCAGCGCTCCCCGGTGGATCCCCCAAGCATAAAGCGGCCAAGGCGAAGTGGTGACCGGCCAAGAGTCGAGCCGCTCCGCCTGCAGCCGCCTTTGACAGTCTGGACAAAACACAGCCTTAGCCGGGCGCTGGCAGAGCGGACAAGGGAGCAAAATCCACCAATCCATCCAGTCCATCGCCTTTCGCGAGTTCCTTCTGGTGTGCAGAAGCTCCTCTAGGCTAGCTGAGGGGAACAAGGATGCTGAAATTCTCACTCAGCCAAGCCACCAGCCCAGAAGCTGATCCCTTAAGTTGACGCCGGGATCCCGCCTTGCTAGGATTTACTACTGCCGGATAATTGAGTAGCGATCTTCTCAGCCAACCCATGCCCACCATTCAGCAACTCATTCGCGAAGAGCGCAAGGCTGCTGTTCGCAAGACCAAGGCCCCTGCCCTGAAAGGATGTCCTCAGCGGCGGGGAGTTTGCACCCGAGTGTACACGACAACGCCCAAGAAGCCCAACTCAGCTTTGCGGAAGGTGGCGCGGGTTCGCCTCACCTCTGGCTTTGAAGTTACTGCTTACATCCCCGGCATTGGCCACAACCTACAAGAGCACTCGGTGGTCATGATTCGCGGCGGAAGGGTCAAGGACTTGCCCGGCGTGCGCTATCACATTATTCGGGGCACGCTCGACGCCGCAGGAGTGAAAGACCGCAAGCAAGGCCGCTCCAAATACGGGGCAAAACGGCCTAAGCCCGGCCAAGCCCCAGCCGCCGCTGGCAAGAAGAAATAGTTTCCCTCTGGACGTCATCCTGCCTTCAAGTTCTACAGCTCCTATGTCTCGCCGCAACCGTGCTCCTCGCCGTGACGTGCCTCCAGATCCCAAGTACGGGAGCCGTTTGGTTACCATGCTGATCCACAAGTTGATGATGAGGGGCAAGGCTTCTCTTGCCGCCAGGATCCTCTACGACGCTCTAGAGATTGTGCGAGAGCGCACCGGCCAGGATCCGCTGCCCGTACTGGAAAATGCCGTTCGCAACGCCACCCCCTTGGTGGAGGTGAAAGCGCGGCGGGTGGGCGGCGCCACCTATCAGGTGCCTGTGGAGGTCAGAGCGGAGCGAGGAACCTCATTGGCGCTGCGCTGGCTAGTCACCTTTTCCCGCACCCGTCCAGGCCGCACTATGTCTGCCAAGTTAGCCAATGAGATTATAGATGCGGCCAACGAAACCGGCAACGCCATCCGCCGGCGAGAGGAAGTCCATCGCATGGCCGAAGCCAACAAAGCCTTTGCCCACTACCGCTACTGAACCCCGCTGGCCGAGCAAAGGAGGATGTTGTTGGGATCCCTTCCCATTTGCCGAGAGCTGGGCTGGATCTGGAGGAGAAGGGGCAAAAAAGACTAGAATTGTAAAGGTTTTTTTAGTTTGCCCGAGTCGCAGGGCGACGAGGATTGGGAGGTTAACGTGGCACGCACAGTTCCCCTGGAACGAGTTCGAAATATTGGTATCGCGGCCCACATCGATGCTGGCAAGACCACGACCACAGAACGGATCCTCTTCTATTCCGGTCTGGTGCATAAGCTTGGCGAGGTTCACGAGGGAACCACGGTAACCGACTGGATGGCTCAGGAACGGGAGCGGGGCATCACCATCACGGCCGCGGCCATCACTACCCGTTGGACCAAGCGGGATCCGAAAAACCCCTCCCAACCTCTCGCCGGCGCGCCGGAATACACCATCAACATCATCGACACGCCAGGGCACGTGGACTTCACCATCGAGGTGGAGCGCTCGATGCGGGTGCTGGACGGGGTGATCGCCGTCTTCGACTCGGTAGGGGGCGTGCAGCCGCAGTCGGAAACCGTCTGGCGGCAGGCCAATCGTTACAATGTGCCCCGCATTGCCTTTGTCAACAAAATGGATCGCATGGGGGCCAATTTCCTCAAGGTTTATAACCAGATCCGGGAGCGCCTCAAAGCCAACGCCGTGCCGATCCAACTGCCCATCGGGGCGGAAGACGAGTTCCGCGGCATCGTCGATCTGGTGCGCTTGCAGGCCAATATCTACATGGATGAGATCGGCAAGGACATTCGCCCTGCCCCCATCCCGGAGGAGATGAAGGATCTGGTGGCGGAATACCGGGCCAAGCTGGTGGAAGCAGTGGCCGAGACCGACGAGGCCCTGATGGAGAAGTACTTTGCCGAGGAGGATCTGAGCGAAGCCGACCTAATGGCTGGTCTGCGCAAAGGCACCATCAGCGGCCAAATTGTGCCCATGCTGTGCGGCTCTGCCTTCAAGAACAAGGGTGTGCAGATGCTGCTGGACGCGGTGGTGGACTACCTTCCCTCTCCCATCGATATTCCCGCCATCAAGGGGGTATTGCCGGATGGGTCGGAGGTGTCGCGCAAAGCCAGCGACGATGAGCCCTTCTCCGCCCTGGCCTTCAAGCTGATGAGCGACAAGTACGGAGACCTCACCTTTATCCGCGTTTACTCTGGGGTGCTAACCAAGGGCACCTATGTGCTCAACTCCACCAAGAACAAAAAGGAGCGCATCTCCCGCCTAGTGGTGCTCAAGGCGGACGAGCGTCTGGATGTAGATGAGCTGCGGGCAGGCGATCTGGGGGCTGTGTTGGGCCTGAAAGATACCACCACTGGGGACACCCTCTGCGACGAAAACGCGCCGGTGATCCTGGAGTCCCTATATATCCCCGAGCCGGTAATCTCGGTGGCTGTCGAGCCCAAGACCAAAGCCGATATCGACAAACTCTCCAAAGCGCTGCAGGCCCTGGCCAAGGAGGATCCCACCTTCCGCGTCTCGGTGGATCCGGAGACCAACCAAACCATCATCTCCGGCATGGGCGAGCTCCACCTGGAGATTCTGGTGGATCGCATGCTGCGGGAGTTCAACGTAGAAGCCAACGTGGGCAACCCCCAAGTGGCCTACCGCGAAACCATCCGCAAGCCAGTTAGCCGCGTGGAAGGGAAGTTCATCCGCCAGACTGGCGGCCGCGGCCAGTACGGCCATGTGGTCATCGACCTGGAGCCGGCAGAGCCGGGCACGGGGTTCGAGTTTGTCTCCAAAATTGTGGGTGGTGTCATCCCCAAAGAGTACATTCCGCCTGCCGAGCAAGGGATCCGCGAAGCCTGCGAGTCCGGCGTCTTGGCTGGCTATCCTTTGATCGATATTCGCGTCACGCTGGTGGACGGCTCCTACCACGAGGTGGACTCCAGCGAAATGGCCTTCAAGATCGCCGGCTCGATGGCGTTGAAGGAGGCTGCTCGCAGAGCCAACCCCGTCCTGCTGGAGCCGATGATGAAGGTGGAGGTGGAAGTTCCCGAAGCCTTCGTCGGGGATGTTATCGGAGACATCAACGCCCGTCGCGGCCAGATGGAGGGGATGAGTACAGAGGGCGGCATCTCCAAGGTCAATGCCAAGGTTCCCTTGGCGGAGATGTTTGGATATGCCACCGACATCCGCTCCAAAACCCAAGGGCGGGGCATCTTTACGATGGAGTTCAGCCACTACGAGGAAGTTCCTCGCAATATCGCGGAAGCCATCATTGCCAAAAGCAAAGGAAACGTAGCTAACTGAAAAAGGAAGTGAGGATTCATGGCACGCCCTAAGTTCGAACGCACCAAACCCCACGTCAACGTTGGCACCATTGGCCACGTCGACCACGGCAAGACGACGTTGACCGCCGCCATTACTATGACCCTGGCTGCTCTGGGTCAGGCCACAGCCAAGCGCTATGACGAGATCGACGCGGCGCCAGAGGAGAGAGCCCGCGGTATCACTATCAACACTGCCCACGTGGAGTACCAGACGGAGAAGCGTCACTACGCCCACGTGGACTGCCCCGGCCACGCCGACTACGTGAAAAACATGATCACGGGCGCGGCCCAGATGGATGGGGCCATCCTGGTGGTCTCGGCGGCCGATGGGCCGATGCCGCAGACGCGGGAGCACATCCTGTTGGCCCGTCAGGTGGGGGTACCCAGCTTGGTGGTCTTCCTCAACAAGGTGGACATGGTGGACGACGAGGAGCTGCTGGAGCTGGTGGAGCTGGAGATACGGGAGCTCCTCTCCAAGTACGACTTCCCCGGCGACGAAATCCCCATCATCAGAGGATCCGCTCTCAAGGCTCTGGAAAGGATGCAGGCCAACCCCAAAACCCAGCGGGGTGAGGATCCCTGGGTGGACAAGATCTACGAGCTGATGGATGCGGTAGACTCCTACATTCCAACGCCGGAGCGGGATGTGGACAAGCCCTTCCTGATGGCAGTGGAAGATGTCTTCTCGATCACCGGTCGCGGCACGGTGGCGACGGGCCGGATCGAGCGGGGCCGCATCAAAGTTGGCGAAACCGTGGAGCTGGTGGGATTGCGAGAAACCCGTTCCACCACCGTTACCGGTCTAGAGATGTTCCAGAAGACGCTGGACGAGGGGATTGCCGGCGACAACGTGGGTGTGTTGTTGCGGGGTATTCAGAAGAACGAGGTGGAGCGGGGCATGGTGCTGGCCAAGCCCAAGACCATCACTCCTCACACCCAGTTCGAGTCGGAGGTTTACGTCCTCAAGAAGGAAGAGGGCGGACGTCACACCCCCTTCTTTGCCGGCTATCGTCCTCAGTTCTACGTGCGTACCACCGACGTCACCGGCACCATCACTTCCTTCACGGCTGACGACGGCTCTAAGCCGGAGATGGTGATGCCCGGCGACCGCGTCAGGATGACGGTAGAGCTGATCCAGCCCATCGCCATCGAGCAAGGGATGCGCTTTGCCATTCGTGAGGGCGGTCGTACCGTAGGGGCCGGTGTGGTCTCTAAGATCCTGAAGTAAGCGGCTTTCTCTTGGCAGGGATTGGGCGCTGGTCACTCCAGGCAAGCTCGATCCCTGCCATTTTTTTGAGTACACCCTACCTTCTCTCCGACTATGGCTACCTTGACCCAACAGAAAATTCGTATCCGCCTAAAGGCCTACGACCATCGGCTACTGGATACTTCCTGCAACAAAATCGTGGACACGGCCCGCCGCACGGAGGCTGTGCCAGTTGGCCCGATCCCTTTGCCGACGCGGCGTCGCCTCTACTGTGTGCTGCGTTCCCCCCACACGGACAAGGATTCGCGGGAACATTTTGAAGTTCGCACCCACCGCCGCATTATCGACATCTACTCCCCCTCTTCCAAAACCATCGATGCTTTGATGAAGCTGGATCTGCCGGCAGGGGTGGACATCGAGGTGAAATTGTGAGGCTCCGCTCGGGGATCCGGCGCTAGGTTAGGCAAGGGGGCAGGTGGTGACCACAGCAGTCGAGCAAAAAAGACGAGAAGAGGGCGCCGCCATTGGGGAGGGGACGGCGGCTTCTGAGCCCATCCCGGTCTTGGTGGTGGGAGCCCTGGGCAAGATGGGGCGGGAGGTGGTGCGGGCGGTGGCCCAAACCCCCGACATGAAGTTGGTGGGGGCGGTGGCCCGTTCCCAGTTGGGCTCGGACATTGGCGAGGTGTTGGGCCTGGGATCCCTGGGAGTCGAGATTACCGACGACCTGGCGGGCCAGTTGCTGCGGCTGTCGCAGCGGAGCGCCCGAGGCGTCATGGTGGATTTCACCCATCCGCGCTCTGTGTATGAAAACGTCCGCTCGGCCATTGCGTTTGGGGTGCGGCCGGTGGTGGGGACGACGGGCCTGACGCCGGAGCAGGTGGAGCGGCTGAGGGATCTGGCGGATAAGTCCGGTGTGGGCTGTCTAATTGCGCCCAACTTTGCCATCGGCATGATCCTGCTGCAGCAGATGGCGCTGCAGGCGGCCCAATATTTCGATCACGTGGAGATTGTCGAGCTGCACCACAACCGCAAGGTCGATGCCCCCAGCGGCACGGCTCTGCAGACGGCGCAGCGGCTGGGACAACTGGGCAAAGCTTTTAACCCGCCTGAGGTGGAAGAAAAGGAGCTGATCCCCGGCTCGCGGGGAGGGATCCCCGGCCCCAACATCCCCATCCACAGCGTTCGCCTGCCGGGGCTTATTGCCCACCAGGAGGTGATCTTCGGCGGCATGGGGCAGACGTTGACCTTGAGACACGACATCACGGATCGGATGGCCTTCATGCCGGGAGTGATCCTGGGCATTCGCAAGGTGCTGCAGCTCAAGGGGCTGGTCTACGGCTTGGAGCAGGTGTTGAGCTAGCTGCTCAGGGGCGGGATCCCGGCCTCGTCCAGGATGTGCGGGATGAGGTGTTCGGCCTTGACGGCCATCAGGTGCACGCCGTGACAGATCTGGCGGGCCTGGCGCACCTGTTCGGCAGCAATGCGGATCCCTTCTTCGAGGGGATCGGGGGCATCGGCCAGCCGCTGGATAATGGCGTCCGGGATCTGCACCCCCGGCAAGTTGCGGTTGATGAAGAGGGCGTTTTTGGCGGATTTGAGCAGGAAGATGCCCGCCAGGATGGGCTTGCCGGCGGGGCGGCCCAGCTTGTCCATGAAGCGCTCCAGTTGCTCGAAGTCGGTCACCATCTGGCTTTGGAAAAACTGGGCTCCGTTCTCCAGCTTGCGGTGGAAGCGCCGCTCCAGGCCGGAAAAGCTGGGGGATTGCGGCTCTACGGCTGCCCCCGGGAACAGACAGGTGCCGCCGTCGGGGAGGGGCTTGCCGTTGCAGTCGAGGCCGTTGTTGAGGCGTTGGATAAGCTGCAGCAGACGCACCGATTCCAGGTCAAAGACTGGGCGGGCATCGGGGCAATCCCCCACCTGGATGGGATCCCCGGTGAGGGCCAGCACGTTGCGCAGGCCGAGCGCTGAGGCCCCCAACAGATCCCCCTGCAGAGCCAGGCGGTTGCGATCCCGGCAGGCCAGCTGCAGGATGGGTTCAACGCCCGCCTGCTGCAACAGCAGCGAGGCGGCCAGGGGGCTCATGCGGGCCATGGCGCGGTTGGAGTCCGTGATGTTGACGGCATGCACCCGGCCCTTGAGCTGCTGGGCCAGAGAGAGCAGGGTGCTGGTGTCGGATCCCTTGGGGGGGGTGATCTCAGCCGTGAGCAAAAATTCCCCCCGCTGGATGGCTTGGGCAAAGCGCGACGGTGGTGGGCAGGTCAGGGCCACAATTCTGGGAAGACCGAAAGAAAAAGCAGTGGGTTGGCCTATTATCCGCTGTTTTGGGAGGGTTTTTCCAGCCAAAGCGCTTTTCTCAGGGCTTGGGCGAAGGGGAAGGGCTGGGCGGAGGCTGCACCCGCATTTCTCCCAGCCAGAGGGGGGGATCCCCCTGGTGCAGACGCTGCTGCCAGTTTGTCGCCGCCGCGGGCGGGATCCCCTGCGGGCCCAGGGCCCAGCTCCAGCCAATCACCTGGAGCCACCGCCCGGCTTGCAAGCCTTCCAAAAAGGGCTGGGCAGCTTCTGCGTCGGGAGACGGCCCGCTGAGGATCAGGGGCAACTGGGGGTTAAAGGCCACAAGGCGACGGTACAACGCTTCAAAGGTCTCGGGATCCCCCTTCACCTCCAGGCTCAGCCAGTCCACCCCTGGCAAGGCGGCCCAGGCAGACGCTGCCTCGTTATCCGCTCCCTCCAGCTCTAAAACCCAGAGCAAATTGGCCTCAGAGCGCAGGGTTTGTATCAGGTGACGGTAGGCCCGTCGTTGCAGCTCTGTATCCCCGTCCCCGACAGCTACGGCCAGGATAATCGGGGTGGCAAAGCGCTGGATGCCCCGAGCCCAAGAGCGCAAGGTCTCATCCTGTTCGCCCGCAGCCAGGGAAGAGAGGTGGGCCGGCTGCAGCCGCAGGCGTAGGTAGGGAACGGAGCCGCTCTCCCGCAGGCGATTGGCCAGGGGCTGGGGAAAGTCCTGGCGCGGATCCCAGAGGTGCTCCACCGCTGCCCAGGCGGGGGGCTGGCCAATGGCCTGGCGATAGGCCAGAAGCTGCTCCCAAGTTGGCATGCCCGACCAAGTGACCCCATGATACAGCCGGCTCGTGGGGGGAGGCAGCGGCCTGCCCCGCTGAAAAGGGGCAGAATCGGGCGGGATGGGGGAGGTGAGGACAACCTGCAGCCGTAGAGACGGCGAGGGGTCAGGGGCGTCGGCCTCCGGGAGGGAGAAGGGGAAACTCCACGTGCGCTCCTCGAACCGACCCTGAGTCATCTGGCGGGCATAGAAGTCCTGGGGGGGCGGCAGCGGCTCCAGGGCCTTGTCCCCCCAGAAGGCCTGCTGTACCACCAGGCGCACCCCCTCGCCAGGGTGAACTAGGGGCGTGGTGGTATCCAGGTGAAAGCTGCCGCTGAGGCGGGTAAACGTCTTGTGGGGCTCAACTCGGAAAGAGAGTGTGAGCTGGTCAGGCCGATAGGTGCCCAAGGCGCGGGAGGAGGGGGTGGGGAGCAGGGATCCCAGCTGCTCTGCCAAGCTCTCGCAGTCGGTGCAGGGAAGGAGAGCCTGCGGATGGAGAGAGATGGGAGCCTTGCGGGCAGATTGCAACTGCTCAGACGTGATCACAAAGCTGGCCCAAAGGTGCTTCAGAAGGGGATCCCGGCCGGGCGGAATATCGGAGAAAGTTCGCCCGGGGGGCGTGGCTGTGCGTGTGCCGGCAGCCGTCCCATCCAGGGGCACCGTGGAGAAGGCGTCGCTGGAACATCCCCCCAGCAACACCAGCGACAGGATTAGCGGCAGAGTCCCCAAGAGCAGGGGCCTAACACTGGGTTGTAGCGGCGGCGATCCCCAAACCATGAACTCACCTCAATACACCACCCCTCCGCGACCGCTTGGCAACGGCTAGAGGGATTCTCGCCCAGCAGCCCAACCTTGGGTTTGATCCCGATCACAACTTGGCCACCGCAGATCCCGCTGGCACCGCCCAAAGGCAAGCTCAAGTGGTCGAGCCCTGGCGACAACCCGCTACCCCTGCGGCACTGCCGCCGCCTCCGGGTAGATGACCAACATGCCCTCGTAGAGGATTTGGCCAGGCTGCAACTCCAGGCGATCGATGCGCACGCCTGGATCCAACTGGATGGGAAAATCCGCCAGGCCGGGGATGGGGATCTCCTGCCCTTCGCTCACCCACAGGGGATTGACCAGCCGCAACTGGTTGGGACCCTGAGCCTGTAGCCCAGTTAGCACCGTAACCGGCACCTCCACCCCCTCGGGAGTAACCAATTGGGCCTGGATGCGCAGCCGATTTTGCTGCAAGGTGACCTGGGGCTGGCGGATCAAGAAGGGCACCGCTTGACCTCCAAAGGGCAGTTGCACCTGCGCCTGGGCCAGTTGGGACTGGATGAGGGGAGCCTGAAGGCTGCGGTTGAGATCGTCTTCGGTGAGGCGCAAGCTCACCTGCACCGGCACGGGGGCCAACAGCCGCAGGGGACTACGTCCCTGGATGGCTTCCCCTACATTGAGGCGAATATCCTGGCCCTGCAGCCGCAGGTGGCTGACCTGGAATCCCTGATAGATGAGGTTGTCTCCCGACACCTGGGCCTGGGGGATCTGGCCGTTCAAAATCTGGGCGTCGGAACCGGCGATCTGCACCCGCAAGTTGTCCACCTGCTGCACCTCAGAGCGAATCCAGGCGGCCACCAGAGGATTGAGCAAGGAGCTGGCGATCTGGGCAAAAGCGGGCCAGGGCAAAAACATGGTGGGCAGGCTCAGCAGCAGAGCAAGCCCCAGCCGCTGCCCCCCTGGGGAGAGCCGTCGGCGGCGGCAGGCTGTCGGTGGGATCTGGGAAACAGAGGGACCCTCTAGAATGACCGAGTCCTGATCAGGCCGATAACAAGCTGTGGGCAGCACTGGGTACCTCAGCAAGGAACGACGGGCAATGGCGAGAGGCCAAGGCAAGGCCGAACTAGGACTAGATTACGACAGGACTTCTGCAGCGAATAGGGGGCTCTCCCGCACACCTGAAGGAACTATCCGTCTGTCAACTGCCACCAAAGATACCCCAGCCGCAGGTAGTGAAGCCGCAGCCAGGGGAAAGGGAAAAGGCGCGGTGGCTGGCGGAAGAGGGCGCTAATTTGGGGTCGGATGCCGGCGATCTCCTGGGCCAGGATTTTGCCTGCCCACACCCCTGTGGCCACGCCGCTGCCGTGGTAGGCCAGGCCGTACCAGAGGCTGGGATCCGTCGGCGAAGGGCCGATGTGGGGGTGAAGCTGGCGGGAGAGGCAAACCAAGCCGTTCCAGGCGTACTCGATCTCCACCCCCTCCCAGGCGGGAAAGAGGCGGTAGAGCTGCCGCGCCATCCAGGCCCGCAGGCGCTGGCGTTCCCTTGGGGCATCGCAGGTGCCGTCCCGCCCCCCAAACAGCAAGCGCCCATCCGGCAGGAGACGGTAGTAGAACAGCAGCCGTCGCGTGTCGTAGATCGGCGTCGGATCCCACCAGCCCTGAGCCCTTCGCTCTGCCGGCGTCAGAGGCCGGGTGACCAGAATGTTGGAAAGCACCGGCAACAGGGATCCGGCCAATTGGGGGTAGAGGTTGGCCGGCGTGTAGCCATTGGTGGCGATGACCAGGTGCCGTGCCCGCACCGTTCCCCCGGGCGTATGGCAAAGGTGGCGGGAGCCAACCTTTTCCCAGGCAACGACCCGGCTGGCGCTGTGCAATTGCGCTCCCCATTTCTGGGCGGCCTGGGCCAGCCCTTGGGCAAGCTTGAGGGGGTTGAGGCCAAACCCCACCCCGATGTGGAGGGCGCCGTGGTTCTCGCGGCTGTCGAAGCCCCGTTCCCGCAGCTCTTTGGGGCTGAGGAGCTGAACTGGGTAGCCGGCCACCTGGGCGTAGATCTGGTATTCGGCCTCCAACTCCCGCCAAGCGCTGGGGCGGTGGGCTACTGCGTACCAACCTTCTCCCTGGGCATCCAGGGAAAAGCCCTCGGCAGCGGCCAGCTCTTGCACGGTCTCCACCGCCTGCCGCTGATCCCGGTAGTAGCGCTCCGTCTCCGCCAGGCCTACCCGCCGCACCATTTGGGCATGGGTGAGGTAGCTCGCCCCCACTCCGCAGAAGCCGCCGTTGCGCCCAGAGGCGCCCCAGCCCAGGGATCCCGCCTCCAGCAGGCAAGCCGAGATGCCGTGATCGCGGGCCAGGTGCAGGGCCGTCGATAGCCCCGTCAATCCTCCTCCTATGATGGCCACCTCGGCCTCAACCTGCCCTTGCAGAGGCGCCGGATGTCGCCAACTGGAATCTGGTATTGTGCTGTCCCAGTAGCTGCCGACTGGGTAAGCAGGATCGTAGGTTTTGGGAGGATAAGGATTTGTCTTCGGGAGAAAAGTCCAAGCAACCATAGAACTTTAGAAGACTGGTTGGTCAAAAGCCAATTTCTCTTTGCCCATCGGCCAAACCTCCCTTTGAGAAGAGCTCAGCAGCGCAGCGAGCCGCCGTTTGCCCTCGCTGGCCCAGAGGCTACAGCAGGCACCAAAACCGCCTCTTCTGACAACCGCACCAACCCCCCCAGGGCTTGCGAACAGGCCTCTCGTCCCTGGTGGGCTGGCGAGCGGTACGCTGGCAGAGTGAGGCGGGCCAATCCGCCGTTGAAATACCCTGCCCGGGAAAATTGGCCGGGATCCCTTCCAGTTCAAGGCGGGCCGGGCCCGCTCTCCCCCCGCTGGCGGTGGAGCCGTCTCTTGCCGATGGGGGTGGATGCCGGAACCCCGGCGCTAGCCAGGGCTGCAGTCCCGACTGTTGCCGCTGAGCAACTTGGTGAGAAGGTAGAGTTTATCCATTGGCGTTTCTCTTTCCCGGGCCGGAGACCCCGCTGGCAGAATCAAGGTCTGCGGCCTTGGGTCATTTGCCAAGCAGCTTCACCAGGAGAATGCCAAACAAGTACAGGAACGTTACCGCGCCAGCCAGGAGGCTCTGGGTGAGGGGATCCGTGGAAGGGGTGAGAATGGCCCCCGCCACCACCGAACCTAGGACAACATAGCGCCAACCCTTGAACATCTGCTCAGCAGTTACCAGGCCCAAAGCTCCCAGCAGCGCCTGCAAAATCGGCACCTGAAAGGCCAAGCCAGTGCTGAACATCAGCAGCAGCACAAACTCAAAGTAGCGGTCGATGGACCAGGCCTGATCCACCACCCCTTCCCCATAGCGAATGAAGAAGTTGAGCGCCGCCGGAATGAGGAGGTAGTAGGCAAAGACCAAGCCAGCCACAAACAAAAGGCTGGATCCGAGCACCACCGGCCCCAACAGCTTGCGCTCCTTGACGCTCAGCCCTGGCAAGACGAAGCGGGCAATTTGGTAGAGCACAAAGGGCGTGGCCAAGAGCAGCCCCGAATATGCCGCCACTTTCATAGAGACGAAAAAATACTCGCCCGGCGCCAGTTGCAAGAAGGTCACCCCCTGAGCGGGCACCTCCAGCAGGGCGACGATGCGGTTCACCACCAGAAAACAGGCGACGATACACAGGGCCACCGCAATGACACTGGCCAAGAGGCGGCTACGCAACTCCTCCAGATGCTCCATCAAGCTCATCTCGACCTCGTAGGGAAACTCCGGATCTGGCACCCGAGAAGGCTCAGGTGTTGCCGGAGCTTGCTGCGAGGACTCGGTCTCAGAGGCAAGGGGCATGGGCCGACAGGTAACGAAACCTTTCCCGCTATCTTAGCCCTGCCCCACCCTTAAGGAAAAGCGCCCGCCCAATACATGGCCCCCTTCCAAGCTGTTCCCGGAAGGAACTGCCGGGTTGTGGACGGGAGCTGCCCTTGCTCAAAGTCTCTGCTTCACCAGACTGTTGACGTTCTCCCCCGAACCCCCAAACCCCCCGTATACGGGGGGACAGAGGGGAGCTAGGATCCCCGCCCCAAAGGGCTGGGGAGTATGTCAATACTTCATCTCGCCCGGCTAGGCTGAGGCGGGAGCAGCTCTAAAATTCTGAAGGACACAAAAGATACAGCCTTTTAATTTAAAATAGGGTACAGGTATTCAAGAGGAAGGAGAGAAAGGAATGCCGACTCATTCTTTGGATTTGCGGCAAAGAGTTGTAGCAGCCTATCAGGCAGGTAACACCTCCATCCGCCAGGTAGCTAAACGCTTCATGGTTACCAAAAGAACAGTACACCGCTGGGTGCGTCAGTACCAACAAACTCAAGATTTAGCCCCTAAGAAAGCAGGCACCAAGCGAGTGGGCATTTTGGAACAACATCGGCAGGAAGTGATGGCAATTATTACAGAACACCCAGACTTCTACCTGTGGCAGTATCAAGAACTGTTGCGCGAGCGCTTAGGAATCAATGTAAGCATCGTCACGATACA
>NZ_AXUW01000001.1:1044859-1058812 GCF_002760415.1 Synechococcus sp. 65AY6A5 | reverse complement strand
GCAATTATTACAGAACACCCAGACTTCTACCTGTGGCAGTATCAAGAACTGTTGCGCGAGCGCTTAGGAATCAATGTAAGCATCGTCACGATACATAATTTCTTGAAAAAGCAAGGAATGACTCTAAAAAAAAGACCTACCGCAGTGCAAAAGTCAAAGAAGAGGAGGTGCAAAGGGAACGACTAGCTTATAGTCAAGAAGTCAGGAATATTCCAGCGGAGGATTTGATTGCCATCGACCAGACGGGAGTCTGGGAGGGAATGGAGCGGAGAGTATCTCGGAGTTTACGTGGTCAAAGGGCTTATCATTATCGTCAGAGATACAAGGGTGAAAAGTATACGGTTATTGGAGCTATTTCCTTGAGAGGTGTAGTTGGCTGTCGTGTCATCAAGGGTGGGATGAAGAAAGGAGATTTTTTGGAGTTTTTGAGAAGCGAGCTATGTCCGAAGCTAGATGCGAGGAAGGTTGTGATTATGGACAATTTAAATATCCACAAGAGTCGGGAAGTTGAGGAATTGATTAGGGGGACAGGAGCACGAATCCTATACCTGCCTGTGTATGCGCCGGAGTTGAATCCCATTGAGATGATGTGGTCGGTGTTGAAGCATTTTATTCGGCAGCTTTGCAGAATTGGGAAATATAGCATGGAGCAGATAGTGAAGACTTCTTTACTACTGATCAATCCATCCTCCTTCCGAAGTTGGTTTGCTAAGTGCTGCTATTGTACCCCTTGAGCTCTTAACAGGCTGTAATGGAGAGATGAACATCCGGCGCTTTTTTGAGGACTTCGAAGGCTTTGATGTCGCGCTCCGCTAGGCGCAACAACCGCCAAGCCTCCTCAAGATGCGGCTTCATAGAGGTCTTTTCCCTGCTTGCGCGCCCAGTACAGCACGGTGCCTGGCACACGGCTGCGCCGCTGGTATTCCGCCTCGGAATAAACGAGGATATCCAACCCTGGGCCCATATCGCCCACCGCTTCGTGCAAACGAATCATTTCGGCGTACCGATCAGACACCTCTGGTTTGATCACCATGATGTCTAGGTCGGAACCCGCGTCGGCATCGCCGCGGCCATAGGAGCCAAACAAGAGTACGCGGCTGGGCTGGGCCGCTGCCACGATACGCCGGACGATCTCTTGCAAGGTTTGATCATCGATCATATTGGCAACTCCATTACCTTCAGGCTCTCAATGCCCCGGTCATCCACGATCTTGACGGCAATGCGCTTGTGCTCGCCCGGTGCGAAGGGCAACGACACCGTACCGCTATAGGCTTTTATGAGGTCCTCGTCAATCTCGGCCTTGAGATTGCGCGCCAGCTTCGCCCAGCCTTCTTTCTCGCCCGCCATCGGGAAGAAGACCTGACGGGGGTAGAGGCAGCGCCCGTCGTAGTCGGTATCGAGCATCCACATGGCAATCTTGTCCTTGCCGCCCGATTCGATGGCCCCGGTCTTGGTGTTGTAGTAGTCGAAACCGTGTACCTCAACCACAAACCAGCCATCTTCGGCTTTGCGCAGCTCCACATCCGGCTGCCCGATGAGCCAGAAGGATTCGTTACTGGCGCGCTTCTTTTTGAGGTCGTCGGTGAGTAGGTCGGCGTTCATTTGGACTTTGAGGAACTGCATGCCGGCCAGCTCTGGCTTCATCTCGTCAATATCTTTTGCTGCTTCGGGGTCAAATTGAAAGGCGGCGAAGATCAGCAGTTTGGGCTGTGGGCTGAGCATCCGCGCCTCTTGCCAGGCATGCTCAACTTGCCGCTGCTCGAGCGGGCCATATTCCGGGCCGAAGGAGACGACCACGCGCATGGGATCGTAGGCTGGCGCCGTCTCGCGCACGGTATTTGCCCCTTCGTCGCTTGGCCGCGTTTCCCCCTCGGCATGGAGCCAGCGGCAACCGGGCAGGGGCTCTAGGCGGGCAAAGCGGATGTATTGCCCGTTCTTGCCGCGAATGCCGGTGCGCAGCAGTTCGTCACGCCATTCGGCCTGGCGCAGGGTCTCGCCGGAGCGGGTAATAGACGTATCGGCAGGTTGCGGCTTCTCCTCCAAAATCTCGTCCACCGACTTGACCGCCGGTGCCGGCACCGCTTCAACCGTAAAGGGGCCGGTGACGCGCACCTTCTTCCTGTCCACAAAGGGCTGGTCGTAGAGCGTCTCCTGCGGCGCATGGCGGGCGATGGCGGCGTCGATCTCCTTTTGGAGGGTGCGGCGGGCTTGATGGAAACGCTCGAAGGGTTCGCGCGCTTTTTCCGGCCAGTCGGCAGGAAACGTAAAGGGCACTTCCCATTCCACCAGCTCGTTGACCTTGACCACCTGGCCAGCGGGCATGGTGAAGGTTGCTTCATCGGGTGCGGCGAAGTCCACGAACTGGCCGGCCCGACCGCCTTGGGTGACCTGGAATTTGACCGGCTGGCCATGAAGCGCAGCGTTCAGCTCAGCAAGGGCCGCTGCCACTGCCGGATGGAGCCGCGCGTAAATGCCGTCGATCTCCGGGTTATTGGCGATGGACTTGAGCGTGACATGGGGCACGGTCTTGTACTTGAAGCCGGAGCCGACGCCCTCCTGCGGGTGCGCCAGTTCGTAGTAGTCGAAAACCGCAGTCATCAGCCGCTGGCGGGCGATTGTGATCGCGACGCGTGAGGTGTCGCAGGTGATCCAGCGCCGGCCCCACTGCTCGGCAACGTAGGCGGTGGTGCCGCTGCCGCAATTGTGCACGACGCACAGCTCCGTGATGAAAGAGTGCGCGTCTTCTACCTCCAGGTCATACAACTCCTCTTCGGTTTCTTGCGTGTGGAGTTCGGCGATGCGCACGGCGACCCGCTGCGGACCAAAGAAGACCCAATCCCCCACAGCCAGGTCCTGCGCTTCCACCCATTCGGCCTTCTCGACGCTGAGCTGAAGTTGGCAGGCGTGTCGAATGGTTTCGTAAACGCCCTCCAGATTGGACAGCACCTCCCTGGCCGGGACGCGCAGCACCTCCAAGCCCAGCTCGCGGAGATAGGCATCGCGGGCCTGATCGTGAGCCAGTGCCTCTTCGCTGCTGTGGGCCAGCACGCCGTCCACCTCGACGACAAGTTGGGCGTCGCGGCTGTAAAAATCTGCTATATACCGACCGATGGGATGCTGGCGTCGGAAGGCGAAACCGGTTTGGTTGTTGCGCAGCGCCGTCCACAGCTTACGCTCCGGCGGGGTCATTTCACGCCGCAGCATTTTGCTTCGCCCGCGCAACCCCCGGGGAATGCCCGACCAGTCGTTATGCCCTCCCAGTGAGCGCGGGCGGCGCTTGGCGAGCACCTTGTGGTCGGCAGAGAGCCAGAGCGTCGCGTCAGTTTTTTCGTGGCGGATGCCGATCATCTTGCCGCGGTACGGCCGGCGGATCACGCGCACGACGCGATGCGGTTGCCCGTCATGCCCCAAAACCCAGTCGCCGGGCTGGATGGATTCGATGGGGCGCAGGATGGCCCTATCCCATTCAGCCCCACCCCGGCCCTCCCCACAAGCGGGGAGGGAGCAGTGTCCCCCCCCATGCGGGGGGACCACAGGGGGGCTGCTTCCCGCATGCGGGGGGACTACAGGGGGGCTGCCTCCTCCATCCTCGGAAAGCAGTGTGGCCCCTCCACAGTTGGCCTCTTCCTGGTTAGCTTCTCCTCTGTCAGCCCCTCCCCAGCCCTCCTCGTAAACGGGGAGGGAGCGTCCCCCGTCCTTCACACACCACACCCGCGTCCCCTTCCGCACACACGTCGGGTCAAACACCAAATCGCCCGGGTCGGTGGTCATCAGGAGGCAGCGCTCTACAACCTTCGTACGCGTTTCAACCACGTATCGTTGCTCAGGATTGAATCCGGCCGTGTCGTCCCAGACCTCAGACAAGACCTTGAGCGGATAATCGTCGATATAATATTTCCATCGAAGTTTGCTGCCATCCTTAGTCACGCGACCCGTGCGTTTCAACGCCTCCATGCCATCGGGGTAGATCAGCTTCCAATGGCTGTTCTTGTTCGGTCTGAAGGTCTCTCCCTTAAATTGGAGCGGCGTATCCTCGCCCGGCGGCCCCGAGCTCTCCAGGCTTACGAGCTGGAAGACCTTTGCTCCCGCTGGCAACAGCGACGGATCGACCATCTCGGCCCGGGTAATCTTTCGCACGGTACCGTCGGGTAGCTCCACATTACTATAGAAGGCATCAGGCAGCTTTTCAGAATACAACTGGCGATATTTCAAATATTTTTTATCCCTGGCATACCAGTTCAGATAATCACTCGTCCGGCCTAACTCGTTGGATACCATGCTGCCGGTTTTAGCGAACGTGATAAGTCGCACAAAATTCCCCGCCCCAAACACTTCATCCATCAAGCAGCGTACCAGATGGACGTTCTCGTCGCCGATCTGCACGAAGATGCTGCCGCTTTCGGTGAGGAGTTCTCGCGCCAGCAGTAGCCGGTCGCGCAGGTAGGTGAGGTAGGAGTGGATGCCTAGCTCCCAGGTGTCGCGGAAGGCGCGGATTTGCTCTGGCTCGCTGGTTAAATCCTCGTCTTTGCCATCCTTGACGTCGCGCTTGTTGACGAAGGGCTGGAAGTTAGAGCCGTATTTGATGCCGTAGGGCGGGTCGAGGTAGATCATCTGCACTTTGCCCGCCATGCCCTCTTTTTCCAGGAGCGAATTCATCACCAGGAGCGAGTCGCCAGCGATGAGGCGGTTGGTCCAGCCGTGTTTGTGCTGGTAGAACTCGACGGCCTGGCGCAGCGGCTCTCGGCGTTCCTCTTCAAAAAGGCTGAGTTGCTCCGCGCCGCCGCTGCCGTTCCGCTTCTTCACCGCCTCGATGATCGTACGGGGGTCGATGCGCTCGTGGACATGGAGCGAGATCGTCGGCACCGCGAACGAGGTGTGCTCGGCCTTGCCGGCCCAGACCAGTTGCGGGTCGAGGTGAGGATCGTAGGCATAGCGCTTTTTCGTTTGCCCGGCATCCGGGTCAGTCTGGGGCGTCACCAACCCCACAGGTGGATTATTGACACGCTCTTTGTCGCGGTGCTCGTAGGATTCGATTGGGCGTTTGGTGTCGGTTTTCTTGGCTGCCATCCAGTCCTGCCTGTTGGTTTGTCGTGGGCTTAGTGGGAAGGCTAGCTTGAGAGCATGACTCTAGTCAATAATAAGCTCAACTATACTGAAAATAATGTATAATATGTTCAGTACGGATTACTACCAGTTGATCTTTCTGTTTACTTTCGAGTCTGCCAACATGGTAGCCAAAGCAAAGCAGAAAATTGGTAGTAAGACGACACGGAAACTGCGCTTTGGGTATTCTACTCAAAGCTTTGCGGGATACCGCCATTCTGTTTGGAAACAAACAGAATGCTATCGCTGCATAGTTGAACAGTGATGTTCAGCAGTGTTCAGCGTAAATGTATCAGTAACTTTTGATCCAGCCTTGAGCTGTCGCCTAAGCCCTTCTCCCCCAAGCCACCTATCCGTCCAGTGGCGCCCGCAGGGTTTGCACGCCCCGGGGCGACCAGGTTACTGCTCCAACGCGCTCGGCAATGTAGAGGGGCCGCTGCTTTTGCCGAAACCAGGTGGTCACTGCCTCGCCAACAGGGCCGGAGCTGATGCCCGCCTGCACCTGAAAGCGCTCCAGCAAGTCCAGGATCAGCGATCCCCCATCCCACCACAGCCAGTCGATCTGGGCCGGCAGCAAGGGGGATCCGGTCAGCTCCGCCTGGACAGGGGGGCCGGCGGATCCCAAGAGCAGCCAGCGGGATCCCTCGGCCTCCAAGGTCAACACCAAGGGGTTGGTGTGGACGGCCTGCAGCTTCAGCCGCTCCGAGAAGGGGATCCGGTCGGCAGGCCGCAAGACTTGATAGGGGATCCCGGCAGCTTGCACGGCGCTAAGAGAGCGCAGGTAGCTGTCCGAGGCGGCATTGACGCCGCCCCCGTCCCAGAACTGCCCGATGGAGAAAGCTGAAAGCAGGATCTCCCAGCCCCCATTGGCCGAGCCGGCAGAGGTCATGGCCACCGCCCCCTCCAGACGGCGCAGGCCCTGCTGCCGCAAAAAGGGCAACACGGTGCGCTCGGCCAGGCGGGGATCGCCGCTGTTGAGCAAGAGGTGGCGTCCTTCGGCTTGGATGGCCAGGACGGGGAGGCGGCCACTGGCCAAAGCGGTGATCTCGACCGGCGGCCCCGGCCACAGCCTTGGCCCCAAGAGGATGGCGGCCATTATCAGAGCAGTGCCCTGCCAGCGCAAAGCCCGCCGCCAGCGGGGCCAAAAGGTCAAAGCCACCAGCGCCCCGTAGAGAAGTAGACACTGGAGCAGCGAGACCCTGCCGGTGTAGTAGGAGCTCAGGGGCCAGCTGGCCATCCAGCCCACCCAGTTGATCAAAGGCGTGATCAAAAACGTCAAGGGCCGGGCCAGCAGGGATCCCAGCCCCGGCCAGAGCAAGGCCACAAAAGCCACCCCAAACCCCGCCACCAGCAGGGGCACCAAGAGAAGCAGCAGCAGCGGGTTGGCCAGCAGCGAGTAGGTGGGGATGCGGCCAAAGATGGCCACCTGCAGCGGCAGCGTCCAGATCTGGGCGGCCAGCGGAACGGCCAGAGCCGTGGCCACCGCCGGCGGCAAAAAGTCCAGCCGGGATCCAATCGGCCCTGCCCCCACCAGCAGGCCCAGGGTGGCGGCAAAGCTGAGCTGAAACCCCAGATCGGTAATCCACAGCGGCTGGTAGATCAACAGCAAAACCGCCGCCACCAGCAGCGTCCCCAGGGGGTTAAGCCTAACTTTTCCTTCCAGTCTTGGCTCCGTCAACACCAGCATGGCCGCTGCCCCCATCACCGCCGCCCGCAGCACCGAAGGGGTAAAGCCCGTCAAGGCCAGGTAAATCCCCAAGACCGCCAGGAGGATCCCCTGCTGCAGGCGTACCGCCAGCCGCCGCGTTAGGACAAACACCACCCCCACCAGCAGCGACACGTGAAACCCAGAGGCCGCTAGCGCATGGGCCAGGCCAACTTCTCGAAAGGCATCCTGCAAATCAAAATCCAACTGGGCAGCCCGGGATCCCAGCACCAAGGAAGCCAAGAGGTTCCCCTGCCGCTCCCCCAGCCCGGCAATGAACGCCTCCCGCACCCGCCGCCGCAGCACCCAACCTCCCCAGCCCCTTCCCCCCGGCTGGGGGATCACCTCGCGGGCGATGAAGCCGGCAAAAGCCCCCTGCCGCTGCAGATAGGCCTGAAAGTCAAAGCTGCCCAGGTTTAAGGCGAGACTGGGAAGGTAGAGGGATCCCGTCAGGCGCACCCGCTGGTTGGGATGGAGATCCTGGCTTGGGAGAGCCTCAGGGCTGGCAGTGACGTAGAGCTTGCCGCTTACCTGGCGGGCCGTTTGGTTGGCCTCCAGCACCTGCTCCGCCTCCAGCCAAAATTGCCGCCGCTCGCTGCGGGTGGGGCGGGGCTCCGAAAGAACGGTGCCCACCAGGCTCATCTGCCGCTGCGGGGCCAGAAGGCTGATATCCGTCGGGCCGGGAACCGGCTGCCGCCAGCCCAGGTAGGCCCAGGCCAGACACCCCACCAGCCCCATCGCCAGCCAGGTGCGGGCCAAGCGCGGTCGTCGCCGGTACAGCAGCGATCCCGCCAATCCCAAAGCCAGCGGGATCCCCCAGCCCCAGCCGCTCGCCGCCGGCCAGGCCCGCAGCAACAGGCCCAGGATCCAGCCCAGCCCCAGCAGATAGGTTCTCTCCATCCCTCTTCAGCGCTTTTGCCCCCACTGTACTCTCGCGCTCAGGCGGGATCCATGGCGTTGTCTTAACCTTGACCGGTTGCCGACCCCGCAAGACAGAGGCAAACTGCATCCGGCCTAGGGCTGGCGCTCGCCACCAGCCGCATGCTCCCGCCAGATGGGCAACGCACCCTCCAGATCCTTCCTCTTGCAAGTTTAAGAATTGGGAAAGATGGCCCACTGGCTCTTGACGGCGATATCCTAGGGTTTAAGCTACCGAGAGGCGAGGCGGATCGGCCCGCCTCTGGTCAAAGGAGTGAGCGTCTAGCTCAAGGGATCCGCCGCTCTTAAGGAAGCTTAAGCGTTTCTAAAAATGCTCAAAAGGGGCGGACAGAACGTTAGGGATCCCAGAGAATCTTGGCAGGGTCGTTAGGGTGATAGTGGGCTTTGCGAGGTGGGGAAACCGCACATGGACAGCGCTTTGCTGCAAGCAGCTCGCCAGATCTATCAATACCATTTGCAGTATCGACCGGAGGTGCTGGAGCAGCCGCCGCGGGGCGTGGTCATCCATCGCCGTACCCTGCGAGGGGATCTGATCTTTTCTGAGTTTCCCATCCTGCTGCCCCAAGAAACTTTCATTCCGCTGCAGCAGTTGGAGCCGCTCCGCTGAGGCCCTTCTGCCCAAGCCGAGCCTAGGCGCCTACGATAGCAGAGCAAGCCTCTTTTTCTCCCTGTGGACGGCTGCGATGGTGGACTTCCTTGCCAGCACCTGGGAGCTGCGCCTGTTGGTCTGGGTGCTGGTGTTGGTGCTGGGGGCCTGTGTGGGCAGCTTTCTCAATGTGGTGGTCTATCGCCTGCCGCAAGGTCTTTCTCTGCTCCATCCCGGCTCCCATTGTCCCCACTGCAAGACGCCCCTGGGCCCGATGGAGAACATCCCCATTCTGGGCTGGTTCCTGCTGCGGGGCCGCTGCCGCCACTGCGGGGCGCAGATTAGCTGGCGCTACCCTGCCGTTGAAGCCTTGACCATGGGGCTGTTCGGCCTCAGCATCGCCATCTTGGGATTTTCTCCCCGCGGGCTCCTCACCTGTGTCTTGTTGGGCTGGCTGCTGGCGCTGGCCCTGGTTGACCTGGATACGTTTTGGCTGCCGGAGTCGCTCACCCGCTCCGGCCTGCTGGCGGGGCTGCTGGCCCGCCTGGCGCTGCCCTGGCTGGAAGGGTCGGGATCCCTGGCCGCCATGGGCTGGTCACTGGTGGCCGGGATCGCGGGCGCCGTGCTGGGCATCTGGCTGTTGGAAGGCATTGGCTTTGTCGCCCGTTGGGTTTTGCGGCGGGAGGCCATGGGCGGAGGAGATGGTAAGCTGCTGGCCCTGATCGGCATGTGGCTGGGCTGGCAAGGGGTGTTGGTGGCCCTCATCTTGGGCTCTGGGCTTGGTTTGCTGGGCAGCCTGCTGGCCATGGCCGGGGGAAGGGCCCGCCTGGGCAAACCCATCCCCTTCGGCCCCTACTTGGCTCTAGGCGGCGCCGTGGCCGCCTTGGCGGGATCCCCCCTGATCGAGGCCTACCTACGCTGGTCGGGGTTGCTGGGGTAGAACTCCCTCACCCCTCTTCCAGTGGCAACGGCAACGATCGGCAGGGATCCCTTTTGGCCTCTACTCCACCCCCTCGATCCGGTCTTCCACTTCTTGGTACAGCTCCTGCAGGCGCTCGATGTTGGCCTGGGAAGTCTGCCAGTAGCCACGCCCGTGCACCTCCAGCAGGGTGCCGACGATGCGCCGGAAGGAGTGGGGGTTGAGGTTCATCAGGCGCTGCCGCATCGCCTCGTCCTTGATGAAGGTCTCGTTGGTTTCCTCGTAGATCCAGTTGTCCACCGCTCCCGCCGTGGCCGACCAGCCGGAGGTATTCACCAGCCGCTTGGCGATCTCCCGCACCCCTTCGTAGCCGTGCTTGAGCATGCCCTCGTACCACTTGGGGTTGAGCAGCTTGGTGCGAGCATCGAGGCGGATCGTCTCGCTCAGGGTGCGGATCTGGGCGCTGGGCGTGGTGGTATCCGCCATGTAGGCCGAGGGGGCCTTGCCGTCCGGGCGCAGGCTCTGCACCAGCTTGGTGGGATCCGCATCGAAGTAGTGGCTGACATCCGTCAGGCTGATCTCCGACGAATCCAGATTCTGGAAGGTCACGTCCACCGTCTTCAGGCTGGCCTCAAACAGCTGCCGCATCTGCTGGTTGGGCAGATTGGATCCGAAGGCAAAGGACTTACGCGAGAGGTACATCTCCCGCAGCTCGCTCTCGTCCTCCCAGGAGCTGTTTTCCACCGCCAGGTTGATGTTGGCCGAGTAGGAGCCAGAAGCGTTGGAAAAGACCCGCGTTGCCGCCTGCTCCAGCGTCAGCCCCAGCTCCTTGGCCTGCTGCAGAGCGTGCTTGCGCACATAGTTCAGCTCCAGCGGCTCATCGGCCAGGGCCGCCAGCTTTACCGCCCGGTCGAGGAGGGCCATTTGGTTGACAAAGAGATCCCGGAACACGCCGGAGCAGTTGACCACCACGTCAATGCGGGGCCGCCCCAGCTCCTCCAAGGGGATCAGCTCCACCTTGTTCACCCGCCCCAGGGCATCCGGCTGGGGACGCACCCCCAGCAAACACAGCACCTGCGCCAGCGACTCGCCGTAGGTCTTGATGTTGTCCGTGCCCCAGAGCACCACCGAGATGGTTTCCGGGTACCTGCCGCCGTTGGCGCTCAGCTCGCGGGCCAGCAGCCGCTCCACCACCATCTCCGCCGACTTAATGGCCGCTGCCGTGGGGATAGACTGGGGATCCAAGGCGTGGATGTTGCGCCCCGTCGGCAACACAGCGGGGTTGCGGATGGGATCCCCGCCCGGCCCCGGCAGGATGTACTCCCCTTCCAAAGCGCGAAGCAGGGATCCCAGCTCATAATCGGCCGTGATTTGCTTGAGGCACTCTTCCAAAAACTCAAACAAAGGCTTGAGCAGCTCCGCCTCCACCTGCGGATAGCCCGCCTCCTTGAGGGCCACCAGCCAGGGCGCCTGCCGCCCCATGTTGAAGAAATTGAGCTTGGCCACCCGCGAGACCCGCCCCTGGGCGTCGGTTTGCTCCTGCACCAGGGCCGCCACCGCCTTGTGGCAGGCCTTGTTGATGCGATCCAGCAGCTCCGTATCCGCCAGGTGCCCTTGATCCCGGTTGCGGTAGAGCTCGTCGATGTCTCGGCCCAGGCTCTGGGCGAGGATGCGCGGCAGGCCGAGGATCCCTTCTTCCGGGCGGTCGATGCTGGCGATGCTCACCAGGGTAGCGATGGCCTCCTCCGCCGTGGGGGGCGCCCCGATCACATGCAGGCCACAGGGCAACAGCCGCGACTCGATCTCCATCAGCTTGGCGTAGAGCTTGCCCACCACCGTGTCCCGCTCTTCCAGGGTGAGCTGGGCCGCATCCACCTGGGGCAGCTCCACATCCTTGTCCAGGTTGACCAGGCGCGCCTTGTCGCAGATGGCATTGACAATCTGAATGCCGCGTCCTCCTTCCCGCAGGCTTTGGTAAGAGCCGATCAACTCCCGCAGCTCCTGCAGCCCCTTGTAGAGGCCGGCGTTTTCTGCCGGCGGCGTCAGGTAGCTGATGGTGCAAGCATAGCCGCGCCGCTTGGCGATGGTGGCCTCGCTGGGGTTGTTGGCGGCGTAGTAGTACAAGTTGGGCAGGGATCCGATCAAATTGTCCGGGTAGCACTCGCCCGACATGCCGATCTGCTTGCCCGGCATGAACTCCAAAGAGCCATGGGTGCCAAAGTGGATGACCACGTCGGCCTTCCAAACCTTTTCCAGGTAGGTGTAGTAGGCGGCAAAGCCGTGGTGGGGGCTGGCCGATCTCGAAAAGAGCAGACGCATGGGATCCCCTTCGTAGCCAAAGGTGGGCTGCACCCCGATGAACAGGTTGCCAAAGTGTTTGCCGTAAATCAGCAGATTTTGCCCATCGGTATTCAGGTGCCCCGGCGCCGGCCCCCAGTATTTCTCAATGGCTTTGACATAGGGCGTCAGGGCCTCATATTCCCGCACCGACAGCTTGGCCGCCACGTTCAGCTCCGGGCTGGCGTACTGGGCCTGGGGATCGTGCAGGATGGACTCCATCAGCTCCTGCGGCGTTTTGGGCAGCTCTGGCCCCAGGTCATAGCCGTTGTGGGCCAGCGCCTGCATCACCCGGTGGATGGAGGCAAACACATCCAGGTAGGCCGCTGTCCCCACATTGCCCTTGTCCGGCGGAAAGCTGAAAACGGTGATGGCGATCTTCTTCTCCAGCTTGGGCTTGCGCCGCAGATTGGCCCACTTGATGGCCCGCGCCGCAATCAACTCAATCCGATCCTGCAGGGCATGGGCCTTGCCGGTGACGGCGTCCCGCCCTGAGAGGATGATGGGATCGATGGCCCCATCCAGTTCGGGAATGGCAATTTGCAGCGCCACCTGCACCGGGTGCAGCCCCAGGTCGCTATTGGCCCATTCCTCTGTCGATTGAAACACCAAGGGCAGTGCCACCATGTAGGGACGATTGAGCCGTTGCAGCGCCTCCACGGCTTTGGGGTGATCCTGCCGCGCCGGCCCGCCCACCAGGGCAAACCCGGTTAGCGACACCACCACATCCACAATTGGCGCCGTCTTCTGCTCGTTCCAGAAAAACTCGTTCACCGGCTTGGAAAAGTCCAAGCCGCCGGCAAACACTGGCACCACCCGCGCCCCGCGCGACTCCAGCTCCTGCACCATGGCCACGTAGTGGGCATCGTCCCCCGTCACCAGGTGGGTGCGCTGCAGCACCAGACCCACGCAGGGGGCCAAGGGATCCTTCACCTCCTCTGGCAGATCCTCGCGGGCGTTGTACCAATCCCAATACTCCGCCAGGCTGGCAAACATCTGCGGCGCCAGCGGGTGCCAAATGCCCATTTCCAGATAGGTGACCGGCTCGGCAAACTTGACCTGATCCCGCATCCCCGGCAGGTAGCGATCCGCCAGCATCAGCAAAAAGTTCTCCAGGTTCTCGCGGGATCCGCCCAGCCAGTACTGGAAGCTAAGCATGAAGTTGCGGGCATCCTGGGCCTTGTCAAAGGGCAGGTACTTCAGCACCTTGGGCAGCGTCTGCAACAGCTTCAGCATCCCCTCCTGGAAGTTGGATCCCTGCTGGCGCTTGCGCATGAACTGGGCAATGGCGCTCTTGGACTGGCCCAGTTGCGCCATAGAAAAGGATCCCAGCTTATTCAGGCGCATCACCTCCGGCATGGAGGGGAACACCACCACCGCATCCAACCGCTCCCGCAGGGGTTCTACCGCCTGCACCACCTTCTGGGCGATGTCCTCAATAAAGATCAGGGAGCCAATAAAAACATTGGCCGTCTCCAGATCCCGCCGGAAAGCCTCATACCCCGAGGGATCCCGCAGCTCCTCCACCAAGTAGCCAGACAGCTCCACCGCCAGCTTGGGGTTGCGGGCGTTGATGCGCTGCACCGCTGCTGTCAGAGCACTCTGATACTGCGGCTCCAACACCACGTACACCACCTTCATCAGTCGGCGCCCCCCTAGCTCGTCAGGGGCCACGTGGCGGGTGATGGGCTTAACCAGAGTAAACATGCGGTCGCTCTCCCTTGTGCAATGCAAAAAAGCAAGTGGGCCGGGAATGGGCATTCTTCCCTAGCACCTGTTTCCCGTTCTACCAGAGAACCGGATCCCTGCCGGGGGCATGACGCCAGTCTCGTAACAATTCGCAATAATTGCAAAGGGGGCTCTTCTCTTGAGGAGATCTCAAGGATCCAGACCTGGAAGGGCCCAGAGCGGCTCTCCTACACAAAAGGATAGTTTGGTAGCCCCGCACTTGAGTGCGGGGCGGAAAAGCCCGCTAGCCACTTTAGTGGCTTACCCATGATGGGGGTCGTTGATATAGTTTCATAGCTCAAACAACCTCTTCCTGACTTCTCCTACCAAGACCTCTTTCCTTCTCTTTGGCCAAAAAATAAGATGAACAACCGCCCGCCCACAACATGACCGCGGCGATTGTACCGTTGACTTTCCTCTCGCATTATCGCTTGCCCATGTCAGACTGCGGTTGCCATGCCGCTTGCCAACAATGATGGAGTGCGGCTGTCAGCAGGTTCGAGTCAGGAACAGGGAGCTAGTCCCCCTATTAGAGTACTTATGTCAACAGTCTAATAAGGTGTACAACTGTGCTTTGTACTATGCGAGACAAGTCTATTTCAAAACGAAGCGATGGGCAAGCTATGGTGAGCTTTG
>NZ_AXUW01000001.1:1024422-1044484 GCF_002760415.1 Synechococcus sp. 65AY6A5 | reverse complement strand
TTGACTTCTGTTTGCACCACTCAATTGGGAGAATCCTCTTCGGTTGGAACAAAGAACAAAAACAAGAATGCGGTTTTAACCAAAACTTTGTTTTCATCCCAACAGGTCGGTTAAAGGAGCGTATTGCGCAATTATGTCAGCATTATGGATGGAGTTTATTGAGGTAGAGGAGGCGTACAGCTCGCAGGCAAGCTTCCTAGATGGAACCTAATTATGGTGAAAAACCCGACGGGTGGAGACCTTCTGGAAAGCGTGTCAAGCGGGGCCTGTACCAAACGGCAGAGGGGTGGTTGGTCAACGCTGATGCGAATGCTGCCGCCAACCTGTGCTTAAGAAAGTCAGCAGAACCTTGGGGCTTTGCCTTCAGGAACTGTCTAGAGGCGCTTTGACAACGCCGTTACGGGTTCTTTTGTGGACTGCGTAAGAATCCCCTGGGTGGGAGTGTCAAGACAAAAGGGATCCCTGCCAAGCCGCCTTATTCCAAGCAAGTTCTGGGCGAGATCAAGGCACCTACAAAAAAGGATGAGACCCATACCGCTACGCCATCCATCTCCAAAGCGGTTTCGAGCCCAGCCAGCTAGCTGAGCTTTTGAATGGGCGCGATGCGGGGATCCAAGATTTTCTGCTGGCCGATGGCGGGAAACCTCACCGCCAGGGTGATCCGTTCGCCGCTGCCGAACACGTGGGTAATTTGCCCCTGTCCGAATTGGGGATGTTGCAGGCGATCCCCAACGGCCCACTGGGAGGAACGGCCTTGGCGGCGAGCAGCCTTTGCTTTGGGCGTGGCCGCAGCCGTGTTGTCGGCGGAGAACGAAAGCCCCCTGCCTTTTTCCCATTGGATCAGCTCTTGGGGCAGCTCACTCAAAAATAGGGAAGGGATGGCGGGCTCGCGGTTGCCGTAGAGCCGCCGCTCGCTGGCGTGGCAGACAAACAATTGCTCGCGGGCGCGGGTGATGCCCACGTAGCAGAGGCGCCGTTCTTCTTCCAGCGCGGCAGGATCCTCCAAAGCGCGAAAATTGGGAAACAGGCCTTGTTCCAACCCCACCAAAAACACCACCGGGAACTCCAGCCCTTTGGAAGCATGCAACGTCATTAGCGAAACTTTCTCAGCTCCCTCCTGAAGGGTGTCCAAATCGGAAGCTAAAGACACATTGCTCAAGAAAGCCTCGAGGCTGGGATCCTCCTGTTCTTCTTCAAATTGGCGGGCGGCATTGTAGAGTTCCATCACGTTGGCGATCCTTTCCTCGGCCTCTTCTGTGCCCTGGGCCTTGAGATCTTCCAGATAGCCGCAATCCCGCAGCAGCCCCTCCAGAAGGGCGGCAGCCGAAACCTGGGCCATCTGTCTGTGCCAATGCTGGATAAGCTGGGCAAACTGGAGAACCGGCTTGGCCGAACGCCCCAGCAGGTTGGTAACAGAGGCCTCGTCGCTGAGGATAGTCCACAGGGGCACATTTAAGGCAGCCGCCGCTTCGCTTAGCTTGTCCAGAGTGGACTTGCCGATGCCCCGCCGCGGCACATTGATAATGCGCAACAGGCTAAAAGAATCGGCAGGGTTGAGCACAACCCGCAAATAGGCCAGCACATCCTTAATCTCTTTGCGATCGTAAAATCGCAGCCCCCCCACCACCGTGTAACGGATCCCCCACCGCAGCAAAACCTCTTCAAAAGGGCGAGATTGGGCATTGGTGCGGTAGAGAATGGCAAAATCTCCCCAGGAAGAGTTGGGATTTTGGCTGTGTAATCGCCGGATGGTATTGACCACAAACTCGGCCTCGGCCATTTCGTCCTCCGCCTGGTAGCAAACGATGGGATGGCCGGGGGGGCGAGTTGGCCGGAGAATTTTATCGATGCGCTCGGTGTTTTTCTCAATCAGGACGTTAGCCGCCTGCAAAATCGTGGCGGTGGAGCGATAGTTTTCTTCCAATTTGATCAGGGTGCGGGTATCGTCGTCCGGCAGGCCATCGCCAAAGGTCTCTTGAAACTCCAGCAAAATGGTGAAATCGGCCCCCCGAAAGCGATAGATGCTTTGATCTGCATCGCCCACCACAAAGAGGGAGCGATTGGTCCAGTCCCACTCGGAGCGGCGGGTCTCGCCGTTGGTGGCCAGGAGCCGGATCAGCTCGTACTGGGTGCGGTTGGTATCTTGGTATTCGTCCACCAAGATGTGCCGAAAGCGCTGGTGCCAGTAGGCCAAAACCTGCTCATTTTGGCGGAAAAGTTGCACCGGGATCCAAATTAAGTTGTCGAAATCGAGGGCATTATTGGCCGCCAGTTGATCTTCGTAGAGCTCGTAAACCTGAGCCAGGATGCGACCTCGGAAATTGGGCTGGTGGCGCTCCAGATCGGCAGGGGTCCAACCTTGATTTTTGGCATTGCTAATGGCATAGCGCACCGATCTTGGATCGAACTTGCGCTCATCTAAGTTGAGTTGCTTAGTTACAATCTCTTTAACCAGGGATTGGGCGTCCGATTCATCGAAAATCGAGAAGTTGCGAGTCCACTTTCGTCCCTTGGGATCCTGATATTTTTCGATCTCCAGGCGCAGGATCTGGGCAAACAAGCTGTGAAACGTGCCGATCCAAAGGGGTTTGATCCAACGGTGGTAGACCGCCGATTTCAGCCGCGTCGCCTGGGCCGGCTCCAATTGCGCCAAGGGGATCCCGAATTGCTCCTGGGCCTCTTGCTCGGCAAAGAGCCGTTCGATGCGCTCTTTCATTTCGCGGGCGGCCTTGTTGGTAAAGGTCACGGCCAAAATCTCCTCCGGATCCACCCGGTAGTGGCGGATGAGGTGGGCGATGCGATAGGCGAGGGTGCGCGTCTTGCCGGAACCTGCCCCCGCCACCACCAGCAAAGGGCCACAAAAATGGTGCACCGCTTGCCGTTGAGCAGGGTTGAGGGCATCCAGCAAAGAGGCGTGAGTCATGGCCAGCAAACCAGAAACTGCCTTCCATTATGGGCACCAACCCAATGGGGATGAGAAGCCCAGAGGGCATTTTGGAGCACCAAGGATGAAGATCGGTTAAGATTTGGCCGGCCCGCTCCAGAGCTCCCCGCCATGAACCGAGTGCTGTCCTGCTGCTGTGCCCCGGCTAACCGCTGCTGGCTTTGCGTTCAAAAGAGACTTGTGGCTTTGGGGTTTGCCACCCTTGCCCTGCTTTCTCAAGGTGCGTTCGATCCCGCCCAAGCTGGCAACTGCCCCAGCAACGGCAACCCCCAAGCCTCGCTTGACCTCAAGCTGGAAAGCGTTGCTGGGGATCAGCTCGACTTAAGTCGGTACGACGGCCTTCAAGCGCTGATCTTGACCAACAGCCAAACCCGCTCCCAATCGGAGGCCCTCTCCAAAAGTTTGGCCCTCGAGTTTGGGCAAAACCCTCGCCTGCGCCAGATCGTGCTGGTTGATGGCAGAGGGCTGCTGCTGGTGCGCAACCTGGTTTTGCAGGTTATTCGCGAGAGCGTGCCCACAGATCCGCGCTTGGTTTCTCCCTTTGTCCATGTCTCTGTCGATTTCGAGGGATCCACCATCCAGAAGCTGCAGGAGGTGGCCGCCGAAGCCTTGCCGGGGATCGATTTTCGCCGCCAGGCCGCCTTGCTGCTTTTGGACGAGCAAGGCACCCTCTTGAGCGGGTTCGCCAACCTGGACCAGTCCAACCTCAGCATTCGTCAGTGCATTCGCACCCTCATGGGATAGTCCCACTTCCCTTTCACACCGGCAACGCCTCTTTTCTGCTGCTCTGGCCCAAGCCATTAAACTGGTCATACCGGTCATGTTGAAGCTTGAAGTCAACCGGTCGAACGACGGCTCTCTGTTCGCGGGATCCCATGCGCCGCCAGCTCAAAATCTTGAACCAAATCCTCGATTACAAGCTTGCCAACTTGCGGCTGTTTGGCCGAGCCGAGCTGAAGGGGCCTGTTCTCAACGTGCTGCTGGAACGGCTGCCGGGCGATGTGGTGGATACCCTGCAGGTGATGGAGGTGGTGCGCAGTGCGGTGGAAGCCTCTCTGCTGCAAGGGTTGCGCAAGGTCAACGTTTACCTTTGGTGCCGCGGACAAACTGAAGAAGCGCCGGAGTGGAGCGAAAGCTTTGCTGTAGAGCCATTGGTCTTGGCCCACCCCAAGGAGCTCCGAAGCCTTGCTTTCAACTATCGACAAGACTATCCCGGCATGCGGGTGCTGTTTTTCTGCCTGGGCCTTTGTCTGGGCGGCTTTTACCTGTTGGGGGGCTGGGAGCAGACAGGTTGGATCGATTGGATCCCCGTAGGACTGGCCTTCGCCTTGGGGGTGATCTTCCCCTGGCTCAAACGCTCCCTCAGCCAGTTTGTACACCCTCTATTTCTCCGCCTTGGCCTGGGCTTGGGCTTGGTCTTATTGGGCCTGGCAGTGGCGCTGATCTGGCGGCAGGGCTGGAGCGTTGCCTATGGGATCCTCGGCCTCCTGGCCATCCTCCTGTTGGGTCTGGGAGCCTAGTTCTCAACCGGCAGTGGTGCCGCTGAAGACGTGTAGGGCAGGGCCGGTCATCCACACGTGCTGTGTGCTCGGATCCCAGCGAATTTCCAGATTTCCTCCCGGCAGTTCTACTGTAGCTTGCGATTCTGCGCGCTCCTCCAAAACAGCAGCCACCAAAACAGCACAGGCACCCGTCCCACAGGCCAGCGTTGCCCCTGCTCCCCGCTCCCAAACCCGTAGGCGCAGACGAGTCGGGCTGAGCACCTGGGCAAATTCGGTGTTGGTGCGCTCAGGAAAAGCCGGGTGATGCTCAAACAGGGGGCCCACCCTTTCCAAGTCCAGCTCTTCCAGGGATCCCCCTTCTTCCAAAAAGACCACACAGTGGGGGTTGCCCATGCTCACCGCCGTCACCGCCCACTCCCGCCCGCCTACCTGCAGGGGCTGCCGCACCACCTTTTCCTCTGGTTTGGCCAGCGTGGTGGGGATCTGCCCGGCCAAGAGGCGAGGGATCCCCATGTCCACTGTTACCAAGCCATCGGGCCGCACCTGCGGCACGATCCGCCCCGCCAAGGTGTGGATCTGGTAGGCGCCGTCCTGGCCAGGGATCCCCAGATCCTGCAAAAAGCGGGCCAAACAGCGGATGCCGTTGCCGCACATCTCCGCCTCCGAGCCGTCGCTGTTGAACAGGCGCATGCTGAAATCTGCCCCCTCCTGCCCCGGCAGCAGAAAGATAACCCCATCGGCCCCCACGCCAAAGCGGCGGTTGCAGAGGGCAACGGCTTCCTCAGGCGTCAGACAGGGCTGCGGCTGGTGGCGGTTGTCCACCAAGATAAAGTCGTTCCCCAGCCCCTGGTATTTGTGGAAGGAGAGACGGGAGGGCAACCGAACAGGCATGCAGCGGAACCGCACAACAACCGGCTTCAATCCTCGTGCATCTCGTAGGGATCCTGCAAGTTTTTGGAAGGGGGGCCAAAGGCGGTGTAGATGGCAAAGGCGGTGATGCAGATGGTTATTGCCGCAATGGCCACAACCAGCGAAAGGGTGGATTCCATGGTTAGCTCTTCAGTTCTGAGAGAATCTCCCTACATATTACACAAGTTTACAATTCATTGCCGGCGGCAAAGGGGAGTGACCAGATTCTGTTAGCGTGATTTTAAAAGGAGGTTGTCTGGCTGGGATCTGCCGCCGTGCTGACCTCCAAGTTGGCAAACCTGTCCTCTCTTTGACCTATCGCGAGAACCTATGGCGATTCGTACCAAACTGGGCGATCTGCTGCGTCCTCTCAACTCGGAATACGGCAAGGTGGCCCCTGGCTGGGGCACCACGCCTTTGATGGCGGTCTTTATGGTGCTGTTCGGCATCTTCTTGCTGATCATCCTGCAGATCTACAACAAGTCGCTGCTCCTGGAAGACATCAACGTCTCCTGGGAGAGCCTCAGCTTCTAGGGCTCCTGGCTGCCGCGGGCTGTCTAGGTGGTGTACTCGGCGTTGATGCGCACGTAGTTGTAGCTGAGGTCACAGCCCCAGGCAACGCCCTGGCCAGATCCCTGGTGGAGGTCTACCGTAAAGGTTACGGGATCCCCTCTCTTTAGGTACTCAGAGGCCGCCTGGCGATCAAAAGCCAGAGGCATTCCCCCCTGCAGCAGCAGAAAATCCCCCAGGCGAACCTCCAAGCGACGGCTGTCAAAGGGGATCCCAGCCCGTCCGGCGGCGGCGGCCACCCGGCCCCAGTTGGGATCGTTGCCAAAAACTGCCGCCTTCACCAGGGGAGAGCTGGCAATGACACGGGCTATCTGCCGAGCTGACCTGTCGTCGGGGGCGCCCTGCACCCGGATCTGCAACAACTTGGTGGCTCCCTCGCCGTCGCGGGCGATGGCCTTAGCCAGGTGAATGCAAACCTGGACAACCATCTCGGCGAGGGCTTGGGCAGCTCTCGTGCCAGCTTGCAGGGTGGGAATCCCACTTTGGCCGTTGGCCAGAGCCAGCACCATGTCGTTGGTGCTGGTATCCCCGTCCACGGTGATTTGGTTAAAGCTGAGGTCAACCGCCTCTTTGAGGATCTGCTGCCAGAGGGGAGGATCCACGGCTGCATCGCAGGTTAGGAAAGCTAACATCGTCGCCAAGTTGGGGTGGATCATACCGGATCCCTTGGCGATGCCTCCCAGCCTGACGGTGTAGCCGTCGATCTCGGCCTCCAGGGCTGTACTCTTGGTCACCAGGTCGGTGGTGAGGATGGCGCGGGCGGCGCTCTCTCCTCCTGTCGGCGAGAGGCTGTCGATCAGGCGGGGCAGGGCCGCCTCGATTTTGGCCATTTCCAATTGCCGCCCGATCACCCCTGTCGAGGCAGTGAGCACCTGTTGGGCCGGGATCCCCAGCCGTTCTCCTACCCAGAGGGCCAGTTGGGCGTTGTTGCGCTCCCCCTCTTCTCCTGTACAGGCGTTGGCTTGGCCGGCATTGCAGAGAATGGCCCGCACCGGCTGCCCTTGGGCGAGGATCCCTTGGTTGTAGGTAACACAGGCGGCCTTGACCTGGTTGCTGGTGAAAACGCCAGCCCCCACCGCCTCGCAGTCGGAAACAATTAGGGCGAGATCGGCAGCGCCGGAGGGCTTGAGGCCAGCAGCCACGCCAGCAGCGCGGAACCCTCGCGGGGCGGTAACGGCGCCTGCAACCCGTTTAAATTGGGATCCCATAGATTCTGGGGCCAGGGGGTGATCGGCACTATCATACCGGCTTGGCGCTCAGATCGGGGTTGAGGGCCAGGGTTGGCAACTGGCAAGTTTTGCCCGAGAAACTCTCTGGAAACCAGGTCGGGGGGTGTAGCTGTGCCTACCGCAGCAGAGGCGACAGATAGTGTTGTTTTAATGGTAATGTGCGCCCTTCTCTTTCTGGATTGGGAAGGGATCCCTTTGCCCTCTGCTCTAGGAACCGCGAGCCATGCCCGCCCCTGTCATTACCCTTAACCATGTCAGCAAGGTCTATGCCAATGGCACGGTGGCTTTGCAAGACATGAACATGGCCATCCAGGAGGGGCAGTTCGTCAGCTTGGTGGGGCCCTCTGGCTGTGGGAAAAGCACGGTGCTGCGGCTGATCGCAGGGTTAGGTGACCTAACCACCGGCTCTATCGAGTGGGGGCAAAACACCTCCCAAGGGAAGCCCAAATTGGCCTTTGTGTTTCAGGAGCCGGCCCTCATGCCCTGGGCAACGGTGATGGACAATGTGCGCCTGCCCCTGAAGTTGGCCGGTGAGCCTCGGCCAAAAGCCGATCGAGAGGTTTTGGAAGCCCTCCACCTGGTGGGCTTGCGGGGGTTTGAGCGCCATTTTCCCCGCGAGCTGTCCGGCGGTATGCGCATGCGGGCTTCCATTGCCCGCGCCTTGGTAACCAAGCCGCAGGTGTTGCTGATGGACGAGCCTTTTGGTGCTTTGGATGAGATCACCCGCAGCAAGCTGAACGGCGAACTGCTGGAGTTGTGGCAGGAGAAGCGCTGGACGGTGATTTTTGTTACCCACAACATTTACGAGGCCGTCTATCTGTCCAACCGCGTGGTGGTGATGGCAGCCCGCCCAGGGCGGGTGGTGGCGGATATCCCCATTGAGGCGCCCTACCCCCGCTCGGAAGAGTTTCGCACCTCGCCCCTTTACAACGACTATTGCCGGGAGGTCGCGACCCGTTTGCGGGAGGCCATGCACGACACGGAGCGGGATCCCTGCCTGCGCCCCCTCTCCGCCGGACGGCTGGGCTGACGGGATCCCCCTTTGGCAGCATTCCCGGTGTTAGAGCCCCTTGATTCCCCCTACCCTATGCTGAGTCCTTTCAGTTTCCTTCTCGATTGGCTGTCTCGCTGGCTGGGATCCCTGCTTGGCGCGCCAGAGCGCCCCTTTGGGCTCTGGCTGGATGGGGAGCTGCCTCGGCTGAGCAGCGCGGTGGAAGAACAACTCAGGCCCCAACCCACCGATGCGGCTAAGGTACCTGGCTCTGCGCCGCCGACCTCTGGGCAAGGGTTGGATCTGCGCAAGTGGTTCAACCTGGACGTGATTGCCCCTGGGATCGTCGGGATCCTTTTTCTGGTGGGCTGGGAAGTGGCCGTGCGGCTGACGGGGGTGCCTCCCTATCTATTGCCGGGGCCGATTTTGGTGGCGCAAACCCTGGTGCGGGAGTGGGGATCCCTTTTCCCTTCCCTTTTGATCACCCTACAAATTACGGTGGTGGCGTTCCTTTTGGCCACAGTCTCGGGGCTTTTGCTGGCGATTTTGTTTGCCCAGAGCAAATGGATTGAGCGCAGCCTCTTTCCCTATGCGGTGATTTTGCAAACAACACCCATCGTTTCCATCGCGCCGTTGATCATCATCTGGCTGCGCAACAACACCTTTGCTGCGATGGTGGTTTGCGCTTGGATTGTCGCCTTTTTCCCCATTATCTCCAACACCACCCTGGGATTAAACAGTGTCGATCACAACCTGCTCAACCTGTTTCAACTGTACAAGGCCAATCGCTGGCAAACCTTGATCTACTTGCGTCTGCCCAGTGCCCTGCCCTACTTCCTGGGAGGTCTGCGCATTAGCGGCGGCCTTTCTTTGATCGGGGCCGTGGTGGCGGAGTTTGTCGCCGGCACCGGTGGGCAACGGGCCGGGATCGCCTACCAAATCTTGATCTCCAGCTTTAATTTGCAGGTGCCTCGCATGTTTGCCGCCTTGGTGCTGGTTACCGGCCTAGGGATCCTGATCTTTGTGGCCTTGAGCGCTTTGTCGGACAAGATACTGGGCAGGTGGCACGAGAGCGCTGTGCGCCGCGAGAACTAATTTTTGCCATAGAGCCGGCAGAAGCGGTTTCGCAAAAGGCAAGAACTGGGAATTCCCGGCAACAAAAAGGCTCAGGTTGCAGCCCTGAGCCCATCTTGACCTGTTATTGGCAGATGCCAGGAACCAGACTCGAACTGGTGACACGAGGATTTTCAGTCCTCTGCTCTACCAACTGAGCTATCCCGGCTCTGGGACTATCATTTTAGAATGCCAAGAGGGCTTTTGGCAACAGGTGGCAACCCTCGCTTTAGCCAATTAGCTTTTCCAGGGCATCCATCTGGGGGATGCAGAGGATGTCCCGCTGCCGATCCCGGCGGATCAGCTCCTCCTGCTCCAGCTTAGACAAGACACGGGTAACCGTTTCCCGGGCCAGGCCACTCAAGCTGCTCAGCTCCCGGTGGGGCAAATTGGGAATTTCTACCCCCTTGCAACCGACCCGCCCGCGGGACTCCGCCAAGAAGAGCAGGATATCGGCGACGCGAGCGACGCTGCTGGCCTCCCGCAATTGCAGGCGACGGTTGATCTGCCGTAAACGTCGCGACAAGAGCTGGGCAAGGCGGATGGCAACCTGCGCATCGGCAGCCAAAAGGGCCAGAAAGTTCTGGGCCGACAGAGAGCAGACCTTGGTGGCTGTCAGGGCAATCACATCGCTGGAACGGGGCGCCTCGTCCAAGGCGGCCATTTCCCCGAAGATCTCCCCTGGGCCAAGAATGGTGAGGGTAACCTCCCGGCCCTCCAGATCGTGAGTGCGAATCTTGACCCAACCCTCCAGGATGAAATAGACGGCGTTGCCCCAGTCGTTCTGTAGCAGGATGGCCTGGTTAACAGGGTGGGAGCGCAGCAACATCTGGCGGGCCAGCGGCTCGAGCACCTCAGGGGAAAAGCCTTCAAACAGAAACATCAGGCGTAAATCTTCAGCCGTTACCTCGCTCACTGGGGTCTCCTCCTGCACCGCCTCGATTCTTGCCCAACTCTCTTCCCAGAGAAAAACTCTTCACCTGACCGCCGCCTGAGATCAGCAGGGGCTGCGGTCAGCCTCTAACCCGGAAACGGCAGCATGCGCTTTGCCGGTAACCTTGGTCAGTTGGAGTCGAGACCTAGATCTGCTGCAGTTGCGCTTGCCAATCTTGGCTGGTATCCAAAACCTGCAGCAAGCGCCGCTCCCCCTCGGAAAAATCCTGCCACTGCGCCTGCTGCTGGGCAAGGAGATCGGCGGTGGCATCGGCAATGTCGGCGAGGTTCAGCGGCTCACCCAGGCTCGAAGCAGGGAGCGTTCGCCGTTGCAGCCGCTCGCGGAGGACAGGTTCAGGGGCGTGGCAGTAGAGGATGCACAACGGGATCCGGCACCGTTGGGCTTGTTCAATTGCCATGCCCCGCAGCGCTTGCCGGTCAAACTTGGCGTCCAGAATCACGCTGTAACCTTCCCGGGCCAACTCCACTCCCAATTGCACCAGGCGGCGATAAGTCCTGTCGGTCATCTCGGGCGTATACACCTCTGGCCCCCCTCGCTGCCGCAGAGGGATCCCAGCCAAATGCTTGCGCACGGCGTCGGAGCGGATGTGGATGGCCCCTCGCTGTCGGGCCAGGTGGCGGGCCACCGTGCTTTTGCCCGCTCCCGACAGGCCGGCCATCAGAAACAACTGCCCCTGTTTGGGCAGCGTGTATTCCCAGGCCAGTCGGTAGTAGCGGGCGGCAGTGTGGAAGGCATTGGCTTTGGCAGCTTCCGAGGCGGCAGGATCGTCTAGCAAAAAAGAGGTGACCTTGGCCCGCACGTAGGCCTGGCGATTGAGGTAAATGGGCAAGATCTTGAGTCCTTCCCAATCGCCTGTCTCTTCCAGATAGCTGTTCAAATAGGCGTTGCCCAGATCGGGGCGATGGCGGGCATCCAGATCCATCACTGCATAGGATACGTCGTACATCGTATCCACAAAGCGGAAGGCCTCGTTGAACTCAATGCAATCAAACAGCAAGATCTGGCCTTCCCACCAACAGAGGTTGCCAAGATGCAGATCCCCGTGGCCTTCGCGGATGCGGTCTTGCTCAATTCTCTGGTAAAACAGCTCCTGTCGCTCGGCAAAAAAGCGATCCGTGTAGGCTTGGGTCTCCCGATATTGATCTGCCGTCTGAGGGCCGCCAATGTAGCGCTGGGTTTGGGCGTAATTCTCGTCGAAAGCCTGCCGCACCTGCTCTGGCCGGCCAAAGCTGCGGATGTAGTCGTTGGTCTCCGCCTGGGCGTGAAAGGCCGCCACCACCCGTCCTAGCTCCTCCATTAAGAGTGGCGTCAGCTCCCCCCGCTCGAGGAGGTTGCTAAAGAGTTGCTCTTGAGGAAACTGCCGCATTTTGAGGGTGTACTCCACGGGCTCGCCACTGCCGTCAAGCTGAAACCGGCCCTCGGCTTGCACAATGGGCAACACCTGTAGATAAAGCCCTGGCGCTCCGCGCTGGTTCAGGCGCAGCTCTTCTTGACAAAAGTAGCGTCGCCGCTCCAGGGTGGTGAAATTCAAAAAGCCAAAATCCAGAGGCTTCTTCACCTTATAGGCGTAGTTCCCTGTCAAGAAAATGTAGGAAATGTGGGTTTGGACGAGCTGAATCGGCTCCCGCACCGGATGGGGGTAAAACCCCGGATCCAACATCGCTTGGATTAGCGGCGGCAGGTGGGCATCGGCCATAAAGATGGAGACGGAAAAGTCAGGGATCCCCATTTTCCTCCAAATTGCCCTCAGCTTAGTCTCCCAAGGGCAGGGCGGCCGCTTGCGGTGAAAGACGGATAATGCTGATCCCCTGTTTAACCAAAGTATCTTGAGCGGCAGCAGAGAGGGCGTAGGGCCAGACCAGATACTTAGTGTTGATGTAGTCTCGCCCCCGCTTGGCCAGGCTCACCTGTTCAGAGAGCATGCGCACCTCCGGCCCGCGGGTGATGATGGCCTCGGCGCGGCGGATGCGCTGCATCAGTTGGCTGAACAGCTCTTGGGGCTGCTGCACGAAGACCACAATGGCCAAGTCACAGGGGTTGTAGTAGTTGCCACTGCCGCAGAGGAGCAGGGCCTCGCTGGCGAGAACAAGGGTCTCCTGGTCTCCCAGAGCCACCACCGGGTAGAGAAAGGTGCGCACGTCCTCCGGCTGCCAGTGATTGAAGGAGTAGCTGTCCACCTCTCCCCGCACCCAAGAGGAGATGGCCGGAAAAACCGCCTCGCTCAGCAGCCGATAGGCCGTCTGCGGTCGCCCTAGCCAGCAGAGGGCATTCTCGTAGAAGCTCTCGTTCTCCAACAGGTGAGGGGTGAGGGGAGCGGCCATAGACTCGGATCTGGGCAGGGCCTCCTCCAGCATGCCTAGTCGGAGATGGTTAAGGCAATTTTGCCCAAAACGGATCCCTGTTCCAGCAGCCGGTGAGCGGCAGCCGCTTCGGCCAGGGGAAAGGTGTGGCTGAGCCGGATGCGCAGTTGGCCCTGGTCGATGAGGCGGGCGCACTGCCGGAGGATCTCCGCCTGGTTTTGCCGAGCAACGATGAGGTTCTTCAGCATAGGGGTGAGCATCAGCTCAAAGCTCACTCGCAAGTTGCGGTCGCGGGCCACCCGCCAATCGGTCTCTGGAGCTGGCGCCAGCAGGGTCACGAGATCGCCGTACACGCGCACGGCAGGGAAGGTCTGCTCCAGCACTGGGCCGCCAAGGGTATCGAGAGCAAGATCCACTCCCTCCTCCTCCGTCCAATCCAGAACGGCCCGCACAAAGTCGGTCTGGCGATAGAAGATGGGCAAGCTGGCCCCCAGCAAACGGACAAACTCGGCCTTTTCCGGCGTGCTCACGGTGGTAGCCACTTGGCATCCCCGCAGACGGGCCAGTTGGACGGCCACATGGCCAACACCCCCTGCCCCGGCGTGGATGAGCACCTTTTGGCCGGCCTGCAGCCGTCCCCGGTCGTAGAGGGCTTCCCAGGCGGTGATCAGCACCAGGGGAGCGGCGGCAGCCTCGGCAAAGCTGAGGGTTCTGGGCTTGGGAGCGACGAAGCGCTCATCGACCACGATTAGCTCGGCGTAGTTCCCCGCCTCTCTGCCCAGGCCGCCGTGGCAGAAGTAAACTTCGTCCCCAACCCGAAACTGCCTGACCCCAGATCCCACGGCTTCTACAACGCCGGCGCCATCGCATCCCAAAATGGCCGGCATCTCCTCGGGGTAGAAGGTGCCTCGCCGCCGCAGCTTGGTGTCGATGGGGTTGACGCCGGCGGCCTTGAGGCGGACACGCAGCTCCCGCTCGCCGCGAATCTGCGGGTCGGGCACCTCCTGCAGTTGCAAAACCTCCGGCCCACCCGGCACGCTCATGAGGATGGCTTTCATCTTCTCAAGTGTTCAGGCTCGGTTTGCTCGACTTGCTGCCCCGCGATTGCCGCCGCGCTCCTGAGGATACACCGGCAAGGGGGTCTCTGAACAATGGTTAGTAGCATAAGCCAAGAGAACCGCTCCAGGGATCCCTTGCCCTAAACTAAGCTTCGGAGTTGTGGAGGCAAGCGGTAGCCCATGCCCGCAGGTGGTTCTGGCTCTCTCGGCGGCAAGGCACGGTCAAAAGCAACTAGAGCTGGCCTGGGATCGCGCTCCTGGCTCGGCTGGGGTAACCCAGCCTATTGGGATGCTGCTGGGCTGATGCTCCTGGGGAGCCTGCTCATCGTCTACCGCTGGCGGGGCACCCTGCTGCTGTTGATTAACCCCGCCTATGTAAACGTGGCTCTGCTGGCCGGCCTGTGCCTGCTGGGCCTGGGGATTGGCCGGTGGCGGGGGGCCAAAGTCGCGCCCTCGGAAAGCCATGTCTCCCTGTTGGGGTCGCGCCTGGGGGCGGCGCTCTTGATCCTGACGGCGCTGCTGGGGTTTTGGGTCGAGCCCCGTCCCCTCTCCAGCCAGACGGCCCTCAACCGGGGGGTATCTCCCTATTTGGGTGCCTCTCGCAGCCAGCCGCAGGCTTTTCGTCCCAAGATTGATCCACGCCAGCGCACCCTGCTGGACTGGGTGCGCACCCTGGATGTCTACCCGGATCCCTATACCTATGAAGGCCAGCCGGTGCAGGTGCAGGGGTTCGTCGTTCCTGACGAGCAACCTGACCACTTTGTCATCGCTCGCTTTTTGGTGAGTTGCTGCGCTGCCGATGCCTACCCGGTCGGCTTGCCGGTGCGCTGGCCCCGCTCGGAGGAACTGGCTCCGGACAGTTGGCTGCGTCTGGAAGGGCGGATGGCCGTGGAGCAACGGGATGGCCAGCCTCAGTTGGTGATCCTGGCCGATCAGGTGGAGCCAATACCGGTGCCGGCCAATCCCTACGCCGACGAGTAGGTTAGATGTCGGTTTCGCTGAGTTTAGCGCTCATGTAATCGAAGGGCTCGGCCACAAAGCTGTAATCCTCGTCGGAGCCGAGCAGCTCCAGGGTGCGCTGCTTCATGTTCTGGATCCCGATCACTGTCGGGGCAATCGGCACCCCCAGGGAGTTGTAGGTTTCCCGCAGACCAGCCAGGACGCGCTCGTCCAAGATGCTGGTATCAGCGGCCACCAGGGCGTAGGAAGCGTAGCGCAGGAAGTAGTCCATATCCCGCAAACAGGTGGCGTAGCGGCGGGTGGTATAGGCGTTGCCGCCCGGACGGATTAGATCCGGCACCTGGGCAAACATGGCCGCAGCAGCCGTCTTGACAATGTCCACCGAGTTGAGGTTAATCACCTGCACGGCCTGGATGCGCCGCAGACCCGAATCGTAAAAGGCCTTGAGCGCGTCCATGGCATTCCGATCCAAGTAGCGGCCGGCCAGGTCATAGGTTTTGATCAGTGTGGTTACGGCATCCCGCATATCCCCAACTCCCTTCCTGTAACTCTATGTAAAAGTAGCTTGAGATGAGAATTTTGCCGGCAACGTCCAAAGGCCAACCTTGGAAAATCGAGCCAGAGCCCAACACCGGCAGCGCTCCGAGCTCCCCGCTTGCCCCCAGAAGTTTAGCATGCGGGGGGTTCTTTCCCGCCTTCTCCTCAGCCAATGGCAGATGTTGTTACGAAAATGTAACTTTTCTGCAACGCTCTAGGGATCCGGCAGCAACACCCGCAGCGGCTTGAGCTGACCTGCTTGGCTGTGCCCCAAGCCCAAAAATTCTCCCTCTCCGCTCATGACCCGCAGGGTCTCGGCAGTGGCCTGAGCCGGATCCAGAGGAATGGCCTGACCTTGTCGCCAGCGCTGCGCCTCAGCCGGAGATAAGAATACTGAGTTCCAACTGCGAAATCCCCACTCAATCGGCAACAGGGCAGCAGCGGGATCGGCGGATCCCTGCCACTGCTCCAGGGGCAGGCTCTCTTCGCTGCGAAAAGGGCCACTTTGCAGCCGTCGCAGGCGGCTCATCAAGCCTCCGCAGCCCAATTTCTCCCCCACGTCGCGGGCGAGGGCGCGGATGTAGGTGCCGGGGCCACAGGCGATCTCCAGATCCACTTCCGGGAACTCGCCAGAGCGCCAGCCCAAGATCTGCAGGTGTCGAATCACTACTCTCCGCGGCTCCAGCCCCAGTTCTGCCGCCTCTGCCCCGGCCCGGGCCAGCTCGTAGAGCTTTTTCCCCTGCCGCTTGATGGCGCTGTAAAGAGGCGGCACCTGCCAGATCTCGCCGACAAACTCCCGCAGACATTCCTCCACCTGCTCGCGGCTCAGCTCCGGACAAGGGGATCCCACCTGGATCTGCCCCTCGGCATCGTCGGTGTCGCTGCGCTGCCCAAAGCGAAAGGTGGCCCGATAGACCTTGTCCCCCGACAAAAACGCCAAAAAGCGCGTCGCCCGCCCCACGGCAATGGGCAGAACTCCCGTTGCCGCCGGATCCAAAGTGCCGCCATGCCCCACCTGGCGGGTGCGCAAGACCCGCCGCACCACCGCCACACAGTCGTGGGAGGTGAGCCCGGCCGGCTTATCCAGGTTGAGAAAGCCCTCCAGGGATCCCATGCTGCCCATCACCCATCAGTCATTGATCAGTAATTAAGATTTGTAACCGAACTGCCGCAGCGCTTAACATAGGGTTGATTTCTGTCTGCGAGTTGGAAGCACCTATGGCGCAATCTGGCCTGTTTCCTCAGCCTATCTGGCAACGCCTGTTGATGATCGCCCCTTTTTTCCTGTGGGGCTCGGCGATGGTGGCCATGCGAGATGCCCTCTCCGAGACCACTCCTCTCTTCATGGCCATTCTGCGGCTGTTGCCAGCCGGGATCCTGGTTTTAGCCTTTCGGCTTTGGCAAGGGCGGGCCTCTGCGGCCTCTCAGCCCTGGCATCCCCAGGGGCTGCGGGGGTGGCTGTGGGTCTTGGCCTTTGCCCTGGTGGACGGCACCTGTTTTCAGGGATTTTTGGCGCAAGGGTTGAGAGAGACCGGCGCCGGGCTGGGATCCGTGCTGATCGACTCGCAGCCGCTGGCGGTGGCCCTGATGGCCACCTGGTTTTACCGGGAGCGGATGGGATCCCTGGGCTGGCTGAGTCTGGGGCTGGGCGTGGTCGGTATCAGCCTTATCGGCCTCGGCGGGGAAGGATCCCTGCAGGTGGGGGCCGGCGTGGTCTGGATGTTGCTGGCTTCCCTGTCGATGGCCATTGGCACCGTGATGATGCCGAAGGTGGCGGAGGTGGCGGATCCGGTGTTGGCGACAGGCTGGCACATGGTATTGGGCAGCCTGCCCTTGATCCTGCTCTCGGCGCTAACAGAAAGCGAGCAATGGCAGCACCTGAGCGGCGCCCACTGGCTGGGCCTGCTCTACGCTTCGGTGATGGGGAGCGCCGTGGCCTACGCCCTCTTCTTCTACTTCGCCTCTCAGGAAAATCTCACCGAATTCAGCTCCCTCACGTTTCTCACCCCCATCTTTGCCCTCCTCTTCGGCAGTACCTTCCTGGGCGAGACCCTGACGCCGGTGCAATGGGTGGGAGTGGGCATTACCCTGGTCTGCGTGTATGTCATCAACCACCGGCAGGAGTGGCAGGAGCGCCTGCGCCTGGCCTGGCCAGGGATCCTCTCGGAGCTGGGCCTGGAGTTCAGCACCGTCGAGATCCGCGATGGCCGACCCGACTAAGGGAGCCTTCTCCTAGGGGGGCAGAAACCCCATGGCATCCCGCGCTTTTTGGAGGGTTTGCTCGGCCACGGCACGGGCCTTGGCGGCATTTTCCCGCATCAGCCCGTGGAGGTAGTCGGGGTCACTCGAGAGCTCCCGGTAGCGCTTTTGAATGGGCTCCAGGGTGGCGATAATGCTGTCGGCGAGGAGGGGCTTGAACTGTCCCCATCCCATCTCGGCGCACTCAGCCGCCACCTCCTCCTTGCTTTTGCCGGAGGTGAGCATGTAGATCGTCAGCAAATTGTGGGCCTCCGGGCGTGCCGGGTCGTCGAAGGCAATGCCCCGAATCGAGTCGGTCTTGCATTTTTGGATCTTCTTGCGGATCGTGTCGGGGTCGTCTAGCAAGTGAATGCGGCTGAAATCCGAGGGATCCGACTTAGACATTTTGCGGGTGCCATCGGTCAAGCTCATGATCCGCGCCCCCTGCGGGCGAATCAGCGCCTCTGGGATCACAAACACCTCCCCAAAGCGGTCGTTAAAGCGGCGGGCAATGTCCCGACACAGCTCGATGTGCTGCCGCTGATCCTCCCCTACCGGCACATACTTGGGCTGGTAGAGGAGAATATCCGCTGCCTGCAAAATCGGGTAGCTGAACAGGCCAACACTCGTTTCCTCTCCCTGCTTCTCTTTTTTTTCCTTGTACTGGATCATGCGCTCCGCCCAGTTCATAGGGGTGATGGTGGTGAACAGCCAGGCCAGCTCCGTGTGGGCGGGCACGTGGGACTGCACAAACAGCACACAGTGCTCCAGGCTGAGGCCACAGGCCAGGTAGAGAGCAAACAAAGAACGGGTGCGCTCCCTCAGCAGCTTGGGATCCTGGGGCACAGTAATGGCATGTTGATCCACAATGCAGAAGAAGTTCTCGTAGCGCTCCTGCTCGGCCACCCAGTTTTTAATGGCCCCCAAGTAATTGCCCAGGTGCAACTCGCCGGAGGGCTGGATTCCAGAAAGCGTGCGCGGCTTGGCCATAGGAAAAGCGATCTCAAACGCCAACAAGAGGGAGGACGAGAACCAAGAAAGTCTTTGTTCAGGATATCAAGAGAGCCGCAACCCGTTGGTTTATGAGGGAAGAAAGACAGCAACCCGAAACCATGGCAGACCCGGAGCCAGAACTGCTGCGTGCTGCCAACCACTACGTGCTGCTGATCCCGGGCCTGCCAGAGCAATTTCTCACCCCCGAGGAATTGCAGGAGTTCCTTGTGCGGCTGTTGCAGGAGCACCCCCATCTGGTGGATGCAGATCTGGCCCGCTATCCCACCCCTCAAGCCCAGGCGCAACGGCTCATCGACACGGCCTGTGAGGTGGAGGTCTCCCCTGGCGAAACCGTGCAGTGGCATCCTGTACGCCTGCGCAAGCGCCCCTCAGCTTCTTCTCGCCCCGGCCAGCATCCGGCTTGAGGCCACGCACGGGATCCCATAGGCATGCTACAACCCAAAGAAGAGATACCCTGTCCTGCGCTCTAAGGGGGTCAATCATGCCGCGCAGCATGAAGAACGACAACTTCATCGACAAAACCTTCACCGTCATGGCTGACCTGATCCTGAAGCTGATGCCGGGGGTGAGTCCTGAGCAGAAGAAGGCCTTTGCCTACTACCGGGACGGCATGGCGGCCCAGAGCGAGGGAGAATATGCCGAGGCTCTAGAAAACTACCGAGAAGCCCTGGCCCTGGAGCAAGACGACGAAGACCGCAGCTACATCCTCTACAACATGGGCCTGATCTACCAGAGCAATGGCGAACTGGACAAAGCCCTGGAGTACTACCACCAGGCCCTGGAGCTGAACCCCCGCCTCTGTTCTGCCCTAAACAACATTGCCGTCTTGCTGCACCACAAGGGCGAGCAGAGCCTGCAGGCCGGGGATGAGGAGACGGCAGAGGCCCTGTTCGATGAGGCGGCTCAATACTGGATCCGCGCCATTCGCATTGCCCCCAACAACTACATCGAGGCGCAAAACTGGCTCAAGACCACGGGACGCGCCAACCTGGAGCTGTATTGAGTCTTCCCCCAAGTACCCCAGTTCAGCTAGATTGACCAGAAGTCAAACCTGCTGGCGGAAAGGAAGGATGCTGACACGAGAAGAGGTGCAACATGTTGCCCACCTGGCGCGGCTGGAGCTTACGGAAGAAGAGGAAATCCAGTTTACCGAGCAACTGGCCGATATCTTGGCCTACGTGGAGCAACTGAAAGAACTGGATACGGAAGGGGTAGAGCCCACCTTTCATGTGCTGGATGCGGAGCTGCCCACTCGCCCCGACCAAGTGGAGCCCTACCCCAATATCGAAGGGATCCTGGCCAACGCTCCCGACCGCGCTGACATGTTCTTCAAGGTGCCCCGCATCCTAGAAGGGGAAGATTAGCCCAACTGGCAAGCCCTGCAGCTATGAGCTACAGCAGCTTTTGCTCTTTGGGGGGGGGGGGAGGAGGCACATCCAGGGCCGGGTTGCACTCGAAGAAGCCCAACGGCTTGAGCAGAAAGCCGATGTAGCTAACCGGCATCACCGGCCAGTCTTCGGTGCGGGGGAAATGGTTGCAGCCAAAGCTGTACCAGAGCACCAGGCGGGTATTCTCAAGCGAGCGGTTGGCTTGCGTCCATCAGAACCTCCGGGGTACTCCCGCCACAGCGCAGCTTGGCGGGATGGGGGATAGGCGGTGAGACGAAGGGGTTCAATGCCCCTGAGTCTCACAATCTGGGCGTTGCCTGCTGCTCGACATACTTCTTCAACTCCTCAACGGTG
>NZ_AXUW01000001.1:1013079-1024188 GCF_002760415.1 Synechococcus sp. 65AY6A5 | reverse complement strand
GACATTCTGACAGCAGTGGCGGTCAAACGCGGCAAACAGGTGTTGAGAGTGGATCCCCCTGGTACGTCCCAAAATTGTTGTGTTTGTGAGGAGCGTGTTCCCAAGGCCTTGTCGGAACGGGTGCATGATTGCCCCCGTTGTGGGTCGTGGGACAGAGACTTGAACGCTGCTATCGAGATTTTGAAGCGTGGACTCAGGGCGGTGGGACTGCCGCTCTCTGGCTGTGGAGGATCCTGGTTTACCAGTCCGTTGAAGCAGCAACTCCGAGAAGTGATTCTCGGAAACTCCCGTCTACAGCCCGTCAGGGCTTAGCGGGAGAAGATGTCACTTCACCAGCCCTTCCCCACCGGGGTGTTGGTTGGGGTAGTCCCCCGCCGGGAACTTTTCGCCAGGGTGATAGGGTGTGGCCCAGAGGTGGTGGGCCAAATACCCCGCCCGTCGATACAGCCAGGAGTCGGGGTGGGCCAGGAGCTGGACATTTTCTCCTGGGATCAACTTGTAGGCCACCGGCTGCCCCAGGCGATTGTGGCGGTTGGGGTTGACAATCTTCCAGTAGCGCCCCCGCAAGGGATCCACCGTTTGCTTAGCTTCCTGCTCGGTTTTGAGCAGGGTGGAGCGGGCGCGAAAGGCGTTGCCGTGAGGGTTATCCGGCCCCAGAGGCAGAGGTTCTGCATGCACTTCATAGAGGGAGTTGCACGGCCCATCCACCGCCATATCGAGGCGGACAGTGAAAAAGTGCTGGTGGTTGAGGCCAGACAATTGGGGTGCCACCAAGACGCCAAACTCCGGCTCTTCCCCCGGCAACGTGGCGCAAGTGTTGATGATGCCGGTGAGCTTGGCTTCAAACTCCAGCGTGCCATCCTGGTAGAAGTACCAGAAAAAGCCGTAGTCGTAGTTGCCAATGGTGGTGAAAAAGGAAAGCAGCAGCCGCCGCGAGCGCCGCACCTGCGCCCGTTCCGTGCGCCAGTCGGTGTGCTTCCAAAGGATGCCAAAATCCTCCTCGTGCATGCAGACGGCATTTTTCAAAAGCATGGGCTCACCGCTGTTGGTGGGCAGCCAGGCATCGAAGTAGTAGATTTCCCCCAGACAGTCGCAGCCCAGCCGCAGGGAATTGGCCTGCATGCCAATGCCGTATTCCCCCACGTCAAAGGCGTTCTTGCGGCAGTGGGGATCCCGCGGATCCCCGTAGGGCACCACCATCTCGGCTACCGAGGCGCGGTAGAGAATGGGGCGAAGGCGGCCTTGATCCTCGTAGCTCACCTGGTGGAGGACGAGCCCCTCTCGCGGGTTAAAGCTGATGCGCAGATCCCACTTCTGCCAGCGGATGTGGTGGCCGTCCACCTGGAAGCTCACCCCTTGGGGCTGAGTGATTTCTAGCGGCTTCAAGTCTTGGCGAAAATCTTTGAAAAACAGCTCGTCGAAGTTACCGGACTCCGGCGGCAAGGGCCACAGACCCCGATCCTCCACCTTGACAACTTGCATGCGGTTGAGGTCAATCCAGGGGTAGAGCCCCTCGATGGGGCGGGCATAGCCGTTGTCGCAAGGGGAAGTACGTAGGAAACAAAAGCCTCGCACCAGCCGCCGCCCTTCTTCTTCCGGGATCCCAAAGTAGCCCACCGTCCAGTAGTCCACCATCACCAAATCCACATCGGCAATGCCTCGGCGCTGCAAAGCCGCTAAAAACTGGGGATCCTCCTTGAGCAGGCGGTCGCAGGCGTACACCTCATCATCCAACAGGGGGGGCTGCACGCCCGGAATGAGCTGCCAAGAGCGCACCTGCTGTGTTGACAGAGAGACCACGGCTTCGTAGGTGTTGCCACTGGCCGGATCCAACAGCACCACGAAAGCCTGCCGATCCCACGGCTGCCCCGGCTGCCAAGTTTCCATCCAAGGCCGATCCGGCTCGTGTAGCTGGATGGTTACAAAGCGCCACTGAGAACTGAGGGGCCGTTGCCGGCGCAGGATCTGCACCACCTGCCGCATTTCCTCGGCGCTAAGGGGATCCAAGGGGTGGCCTTGGGGCAACGCAGGTTCGCTCGACTGATGCTGTCGATGCAAACTGGGAGAAACTTCACAAACCACAGCAATAACCTTGAATTCTTCGGTTGGAAAATGATTGAGTTGAGCTAGGAAAAAATAGGGAGAAGTCTGCTGAGAAAGGTCAAAGGGATCCCTTCGCTCGCCATGCCGCGGGCCAGCCCATCAACCCAACTCAGAGAATCCAGAAAACCTAACAGCAGGCTAAACAGACTATCCTGTTGCCATCGCCAACATCGGGCAACTTTGCAAGAGATACCCGGGGAAAGGAAAACTTAAGCCAAAGCCCAAGGAAGTGAAGACAACCTCGGCCCTGCTAATTGTCCAGATCTAGCAATCTTCTGTTTCCCCGTCCGCTAACCAAATGAAGAGGGCAACGGCACCTTGAGAAGCCGCGCCAGGGCGAACAGGAAACCGTCAACCCATCGGGAAAATCTGAATACAGGTCTTACTACAGATAAACCCAAACTCGAGAGCAGGAGAAGTTTTCTGTGATTAAACGTCAGGCTTAACGTTGCACAGGAAAGCATAAAAAAAAAGAGAAAACGCTTCACGCAGGCTAAGGGCAGGATCACACCGAGAAAGCTCAACGCAACGTCAACTCTCGCAAGAGCGCAAAGACATCTCGAAGCCTGCCCCAACCCTACCTGCCAGGGGGATCCCACTGCTTGGGATCCGAAACGCAACCGACCATCACTATAGCAGAGGCACCCCCCTTTCCCACAAGCCCGGCCCAAAGCCTCCCGGTCGCATCAGCAGGGTGTGACCCTAGGCCTTCTCCCCGTGAAGTTGAAGTCCAGCTCAAGTTGAAGGTTTGGTGTCGGAGAACACATATCTAAGAGTTACCCTGGAGCCATGCTTAAGGTTAGGAATTTCTAACAGTTCGAATAGTAGGATCTCCCAGGTTCTCTGAAAATCGTCCACAATGAGGCAGGGCTCATAGAATCTGGTGAGGGAGATGGCTTCAACTCGATACCGCCTGGTGCCGGTGCGGCCAGGAGACGGCAGCTTTTATCCAGAGCATCTCTATTTGGCTCTGGAAGCCACCCAACTGGGCTATTGGCAACTGGATTTGCGCACCTGGGAGTTGAGTGCCTCTCCCCAATGCAAGGCCAAATACGGGCTGGATCCCGGCGAGGAGTTCACCCTGGAGATGTTTTTTGAGCGGGTTCACCCGGAAGATCGCCCAAGGGTGAAGGAAGCTTTGCAGTCGGCGGGGCGCAGGGCGACGGAGGGGGATCCCAACTTTGCCGTCGAGTACCGTGCCTGCTTAGCCAACGGACAGGTGCGCTGGTACCTCTCCCAGGGCATTGTGCTCTTGGGGCCGGAAGGGGATCCCAGCCATGTTGTGGGCGTAACGCTGGACATCACCGAGCGCAAGGAACTGGAGGCGGCTTTGGCCGAACGGGAGTGCCACTATCGGCAGATGCTGGAAGCTTTGCCCGACATGCTCTTTCGCCTCGACCGCCAGGGCCGATGTTTGGAGATCAAGCCCCCCAGCAACTTTCCGACGCAGTATCCCCCCGACCATTACTTGGGCAAAACCCCGGAAGAGCTGTTTCCCCCTGGGGAAGCCCAAGCCGTTCGCCAGCATCTGGAGCTGGCCTTTGCCACCCAGCAAATCCAGGAGATGGAGTACTGCTGGACGGAATGCTCTTCTGAGCCTCAGTATCGGCAGGCTCGTTTTGTGCCTTTCGAGAACGAGCAAATGCTGGTGATGGTGAGGGATATTACTGCCCGCAAGCAAGCCGAGCTGAAGCTGCAGCAACAGGTGCAGCGGGAAAAACTGTTCAACCGGCTGATGCAAGCCATCAACGGCTCCCTGGATCTGCCGACCCTCTTTGAGGTAGCCGTGCAGGAAGTAGGCCAGGTTTTGCAGGCAGCGCGGGTTACCCTTTACCAATATCTACCTGAGGAGCGGGTGTGGGTGGCCATTGTCGGCCATGTCCGCTCTCCTGAGGTGCCCAGCTTCCTTCACCTGCGCATACCGGATGATCCAGAGATCCCAGCCATCCAGCAGTTGAAGCGGCTGCAGGTTTTTCACGTGCGGGATCCGCAGCAGGTTGCCGATTCGTTTGCGCTGCAGGAAAGGCAAGACCACCAACTCGGCCCCTGGCTGGGGATCCCCGTGGCCTGCCAAGGAAAGCTTTGGGGCGCCCTAGCCCTAGGGCGCTTGATCTCTGAGCCGGACTGGCAAGCGGAGGAGATCGAGCTGGCCATAGCGATTGGCGATCACCTGGGAGTGGCCATCCACCAGGCCGAACTTTATCAAAAGCTGCAGCAAACCAACGCCGAATTGGATTACCAAGTGCGGGTGCGCAACGGCCAACTGCAGCAAGCCTACGAAGACGAGGCCCTGCTGCAACTGATCACGGAAGAAATTCGCTCCAGCCTAGACGAGCAAAAGATTTTGGAAACCGTGGCGCAAGAACTGGCCCTCAGGCTGGGTCTTTCCGGCTGCAGGATTGCCCTGCACGACCCAGAACGACAGGCCAGCGTTTTGGCGGTGGACTATCGGCCCGACCAAGGGATCCGCCGTTTTCCCCTGGAGATCCCCTTTGCCGATTTTGCCGAGGTGCTCCAGCAGCTTCGGGGTGGGCAGTTCTGCTATTTCAGCAACCTTGGCCACCCCTGCTGGCCCGGCTACGAGCGCCATACCCTGCTGGTGGTTCCCATCTGCGATTTGCGGGATCGAACAGGCCAGCAAAAAGACTCGCTGCTTTTGGGAAATATTTGCGGATCCCGTCCGCCGGGGCAGGTGTTTGGCGAGCGGAAGCAACGCCTGATGCAGCGGGTGGCCGGCCAATGTGCAATTGCCATTCGCCAGGCTCGGCTTTACCAAACCGTGCAGCAGCAGGTGCAGCAGTTGCAGGAGCTCAACCACCTCAAGGACGAGTTTCTGCACATGGTCTCCCACGAGATGCGCACGCCTCTGACCAACATGAAGCTGGCGATTGGGTTTTTATCGAGGGCCAACCTGACCGAGCGGGAACAGCGCTACTTGCAGATTTTGGAGATGGAGACCAACCGCGAGCTGGACTTGATCAACGAGCTCTTGGAATTGCAAGCTATTGAAGCCGGAAATAGGGATCTCAAGCTGACCTGGTTATCTCCTCAAGAGGGGATCCCCAATCTTTCCGAGCCCTTCCGGCTGCGAGCTGCCCAGCAGGGCCAACAGTTCCAGGTGGAATGGGATCCCGACCTTTTGCCCCTCTGCACGGATGAGAGCCTGTTGTCGCGGGTGGTGGGCGAACTTTTGAACAACGCCTGCAAGTACACGCCGGCTGGGGAAAGCATCTGTTTGCGCTTTAGCCAGAGCCATCAACAGGGCCGTCCCGGCTGGCTGATCGAGGTGGGCAATACAGGGGTGGAAATTCCTCCAGAGGCGCTGCCCCGCTTGTTTGAGAAGTTTTACCGTATCCCGCAGTTGGATCGCCGCAAGGCCGGGGGAACGGGCCTGGGCCTGGCGTTGGCCAAAAAGGCTATGGAGATCTTGGAGGGATCCCTGACGGTGGCAAGTCACTCTGGCCAAGTCATCTTTCGAGTGTGGTGCCCCTCTCAAAGTCGAACGCCACAAGCCGGGATCCCAGGCGAATCCACCTAGCGCCTTGCGCAGGACTCGAACCTGCAACCATCGACTTAGAAGGTCGGTGCTCTATCCATTGAGCTAGCAAGGCAAGCTGCAGAGCCATTATATCCTTGGAGGAGTTTCCTCTCTGAGGTCGGCTACGCGGCTTAACCCGCTCTCTTAATGCCCCCCAAGGAGCTTCGTTTGGGGATCCCAGTCGCTAAAGTTATCATGACAAGGTCTTGGTTTGGAGAACCGGGATCTCGATGTCATCGCCTCGCGATCCTAGCTCAGTCGAGGAAAAGAAGGCTGCTCGCGGCTGGGGGTCGGAAAACCCTCCCGGCCTGGAATCTCTCTCTCCGCCAGCCAGGCGCCTGTTGCGCCTCTACCATGGCGGCAGCTTCCTCTTTCTGGGCCTGTTGTGGCTGCTGGTCGGGATCCCCAGCCTTTGGGCGCTGCGGGCAGATATTGTTCGCTTGTGGAACCATTTCACCTGGACAGGCCTGCGCTATGCCCTATTTTACCGGCCCGGCTGGCCCACCTTTGGTTTGCTGCTTTGCGTCAGCTTCACGCTGGGGATCTTGATCGCCCAAAGCCGCTACGAGCTGTTTGGGCTCTATCCTATTGAGCGCTTGATGCTGGAGCGCCAGTCCCGCTGGATTTTGTCTTTGCCCGCCTGGCATCCGCTGCGGCGCTGGCTGGCGCGCACTTAAATGCGCGGAATTTCCCACCGTATAGACGGTGGGAAGGGATAGAGCATAATGAGTTTTCGTCTGTAAACTACCCGGCTCCGACCGCCCCCCGTATACGGGGGGCAGGGGGGCGGGGGGATAGGGGGGGTTCCTGCGGTTTCTAGCTGAAAATCTGGAGGTGTTCCGTCCAGGGATCCTCATCCTTGGCCGGGAGGGCAATACGGCAGAGCTAGTGTTCGATGGTCGGGATCGCCGCTTCCCTGGCGGGGTTGCTGGCCGAGGTTCTCCGCGAGCAGCAGGTGCTTTAGGCGTTCGCTCGGCCCGGATCCCTTCAGCGCCGTCTGGAGCAGTGACGTAGCAACCAACTGGCAGCGGCCCGATCGCCTTCATCCCAGGCCAGTCGCTCCACGGCCACCATCACCATCGAGGTAATCACAGCCTCGCTCAGGTGGCGGGAACGCAAGCGCTGCACGGCTGAGGTGGCGGCCTCTAGGTCGCGTCTGCGGATTGCACGCAGCAGCTCATCGGACATAGACAAGGCCAACTCGCCCCACTACCTTTCTACCGCAGGAGCCAGAACCTCCCCTTCTCCTTCACCTTCTTGTCAGATAACGCAAAAGTTTGTCTGGCTTCCCCAAAATCTCTTAAAGAACATCGGCGAAATTGTTGGAGAAATCGTTACACTTTCTTCGTCTCTGGCGTACACTACCCGGCTCCGACCGCCCCCCTTCCCCCCCAACCCCCCATATACGGGGGGCAGGGGGGCGGGGGGATCTAGGGAGGTACAGGGCGGGGCTCCTGCGCTTTCTAGCTGATCATCTGCCATAATTACAAGAGCGGGATGTAGCGCAGCTTGGTAGCGCATCTGCTTTGGGAGCAGAGGGCCGCAGGTTCAAATCCTGTCATCCCGATGGGGCCGGTAGGGGAAGCGCTAGGGGTCTCCGGGCGCTCGGCCAAACTGGTGGCAGGAACCTCAGCAGGCCAGATCCCATCCCAGGCAAGCTTGCATCACCTGGCCCAAGAGGTATAGGGATCCACAGATAACCGCGGGCGGCTCGTCGAGGTCAGCCGGCTGCTGCAGTTGGGCTTGTAAAGCGGCAAGATCCGGCAGCGCCTGGACAGAGCGAAGATGGGGCTGCAAGATCTGGGCCAGGTGGGCCAGTTCTTGCGGATGGGTTCCGGCGTGGCCGAAGAGGGGCAGGGCGAAGAAGCGATCCCCCGGCCGCAGCAGGGTGGCGAGCATGCCCTTGACGTCTTTGGTGGTGAGAATGCCCATATACCAGGTGAGGGGGCCGGGCTGGTGCTCATCTAGGTAGCGGCGCAGCGCCTGGGCGGCGGGCAAGTTGTGGGCCCCATCCAGCAGCAGCTGGCGGGAGCCAATTTGCACCCACTGTAGGCGACCCGGCCAACGGGTGAGGGCAAATCCTTTCTCGACAGCGACATCTGGGATCCGCCAACCCTGTTCCTGCAGGGTCTCCACAACGGCCAGAGCTACCGCCCCATTGATCAGTTGCACCTCACCGGCAAGAGGCAGGGTAAGCACCTGATCCCGCCAGCAGACAGTCTGAGGACCGGCCCAGTGCAGGGGCTCCACCACCCGCAGGGGGCTGCCCGTCTGCTCGGCTCTAGCCCGGATCACGGCCATCACCTCAGGGGGTTGGGGCGCGCACACAGTCGGGATCCCCGGCTTGAGAATGCCGGCTTTTTCAAAGGCAATTTGCGCCAGGCTGTTGCCCAGACGCTGCCAATGATCCCAGCCGATGGAGGTAATGGCGGTCACTACCGGCTCGATGCCGGCGTTGGTGGCATCCAGCCGCCCCCCCAGCCCCACTTCCATCACGGCAATGTCCACCTTCTGCTGCCGAAAGTACAGCCAGGCAGCGGCGGTAATGGCCTCGAACTGGGTGGGGGAAGCCTCGCCTGGAGCGTAGGTCTGCAGGCAATCTCGCACTTGGGCCAACACCCGGCTCCAGTCGCCTGGCGAAATGTACTCGCCGCTCAGCCAGATCCGCTCCCGCCAATTGACCAGGTGGGGAGAGGTGTAGCGACCGACGCGATAGCCCGCCGCCCACAGCGCGTGGCTGACCCAGGCGCAGACGGATCCCTTGCCGTTGGTGCCGGCCACGTGGATGGCTGGGATCCCGGCTTGGGGCTGGCCCAGGCGCTGCAGCAAAACCTGCATGCGATCCAGGCTGAGGTCGACGCCAAAGTGGCCTAGCGACTCCAGAAACCCCGGCCAATCCCAGGTTGAGATCCCACCCGTCGGCGGCAAGTGATTCGGACTCAAGCGTTCACCTCAACTCAAGATATCCCCACCAACCCCAGCAAAGAGATTGCCCTCCCCTCTGCTCAGGCCGGTTGCGCACTTCCCCAGTGGCGGCAGAAGCCGTCAAAGGTTCACCACAAAAGCATCGCGAATACCCGGCTGCTTCAACACCTCTTCGATGATCCCATCTGGCAGAGGATCGTCGAGGCTGAGCACCATCACCGCATCGCCGCGGATGATCTTGCGCCCCACCTGCATGCTGGCGATATTGACGTTGTAGGCCCCCAGCAGGGTGCCGATGCGGCCGATGATCCCCGGCATATCCCGGTGCAGGGTCATCAGCATGTTGGCGGAGGGGGGCACATTCACCGGGAACTCGTCGATCTGGGTGATGCGCACCTCCCGCTCCCCGATCAGCGCCCCCGAAACAGAACGCACCCCGTTGGGGCCGTGGGCAATCAACGTCAGGGATCCGGAGTAATCCTTCAAAGAGGGATCTCGCGTCTCCACCACGCGAATGCCTCGTTCCTTGGCCTCGATGGAAGCATTGACGTAGTTGACGCGCTCCCGCAGAGCCAGCGTCAAAAGCCCCTTGAGCGCGGCGATGACGATCGGCTGGCCATCTTTTTCCGCAAGGGATCCCTGGAGGCGGATCTCCAACTGGCTCACCCGATCCCCCGCCAACTGGCCCACTAAGTTGCCCAAAGTTTCCGCCAAGTCCAGGTAGGGCTTGAGGCTTTGCAGCACCTCCGCCTGCAGGCCAGGGATGTTCACGGCAGAACGGGCAGGCAGCCCCAACAACACATCGCGGATCTGCTCGGCTACGTCGATGGCTACGTTGACCTGCGCCTCCTCGGTAGAGGCCCCCAGGTGAGGTGTCAGCAGGATCTCCTTGCCCAAGGAAAGGAGAGGTGAGTCTTTGCTGAGGGGCTCGTCGGCAAAGACGTCCAGGGCCGCCCCCGCAATTTGGCCGGACTTGAGAGCTTCATAAAGGGCTTGCTCGTCCACCAAGCCGCCGCGGGCACAGTTGATCAGGCGGGCGGTCGGCTTCATCATGCGGAAGGTCTCAGCGTTGAACAGGTTAGTGGTCTCAGGGGTCTTGGGGACATGCAGGGTGATGTAGTCTGACTCCTGCACCAAGGTTTTGAAATCCACTAGGCGCACCCCCAGTTGCTCCGCCCGCTCCATCGAAAGGTAGGGATCGTAGGCCAAAAGCCGCATCCCCATCGCCTTGGCAATCTGGGCCACATGGGATCCAATGCGACCCAATCCCACAATCCCCAGCGTTTTTTTGTAGACTTCTACCCCGACAAACTCCTGCCGCTTCCATTGGCCCGCTTTCAGAGAGGCATTGGCATCGGCGATGTGGCGGGAGAGGGCCATCATCAGAGCGATGGCGTGCTCGGCGGCAGCAATCGTATTGCCCTCAGGGGAGTTGACCACCAGGATCCCAGCTTTGGTGGCGGCAGCCACGTCGATGTTGTCCACGCCCACCCCCGCCCGACCGATGATTTTCAAGTTCGTCCCCGCCTCGATCACCTCGCGGGTGACCCGCGTGCCGGAGCGCACCATGATGGCGTCGTAGTTGGGAATGACCGCGATCAACTGCTCCGGCGTAAGGTCGGTTTGCACATCCACCTGGGCCACTTGGGAGAGGATGTCGATCCCCGCCTGATCGATGGGATCCGTGACGATAACTCTGGGCATAAGCGACGATAGCCTAATCGGATGTAGGGCAACAGAAGCAGAAGAGCCAATACTGCAAGCTAGGCTGGATCCCAGCCACCCTGTTGACCCAACCTCAGCCGGCACCCTTTAATCTACCGCGAAAGTCCGCCGGCACGCGCAAGACCCGCAGCTCCCAAAGAGCAAAAGTCCCAGTCTCCTGAGCTCCGGCGGAGATGGGGCGCTCACGGGCGGGATCCCACAAGAGCCAGGTACTTGCCGTCAATTAAAAAGATGCCATTGGCAAACTGCACACTGTAGGTGCCCAACAGCCGCCGCTGCAAGATCACCCCTTGTTCGTGCAGCCGAATCAAATGGGCGGGGCGCAACATCGGCATCGGGTCAGCCGTTTTCAAGTAAGGAGGCATCTCTACCACCTCAACCCTCGCCCCCACCGGCAGCAAATCTTGAGCTTCAGACATGACCCCACAAGCATCGACGCTACACAACAAAAGGATAGCTTGGTAGCCCTGCACTTGAGTGCAGGGCGGAAAAGCCCGCTAGCCACTTTAGTCGCTTACCCATGATGGGGGTCGTTGATATAGTTTCATAGCTCAAACAACCTGTCCCTGACTTCTCCTACCAAGACCTCTTTCCTTACTCTTTGGCCAAAAAATAAGATAAACAACCGCTAGCCCCACAGCATGGTTGTAGTGATTGTACCGTTGACTTTCCTCTCGTACTATCGCTTGCCCATGTCAGACTGCGGTTGTCATGCCGCTTGCCAACAATGATGGAGTGCGGCTGTCAGCAGGTTCGAGTCAGAGACAGGGAGCTAGTCCCCCTATTAGAGTACTTGTGTCAACAGTCTAATAAGGTGT
>NZ_AXUW01000001.1:1000754-1011369 GCF_002760415.1 Synechococcus sp. 65AY6A5 | reverse complement strand
CGTCGGGCAAAGGACGGTGCTGGATCAGCTTAACCGGCCCAATTTTGGGCAGATGGATAAACTTCCCTCGAATGCAGTCCTGCTTCATTTGGGGGAAGGTAAAGGAGCGGTACCGCCCAACACCCTTAAATCTCGGCCTTCCTGCCCGCTTGCCGTTGGAGTCACCTTTGATCCATCTATCAAAGGCCCTTTGTACCCGCCGTATGCAGTTTTGGAGCACCTGGGAATAAATCTCTCGGTATTCAGGAAACAAAGCCTTGGTATTGGGCAAGTCCCGCTGCTGCGAGTACAAGTCGGGCTGCTCCTTCAACTCAGGCAGATGACAGACCGTTAAGGAGCAAGCATGGATACCGCAGCGATTTTGCTCCCACCAGCGGAAGCGCTCCGCCAAGCGATAGTTGTACTGTTTACGCAACAACTCCAGCCACTCACCCATTAGGGCGACTTGGCTAGAAGTAGGGCGCAAGCGGTACTGGTAGGCAATTCGCACATGAGATTACGATATCTGTTCATGAGTGTCTTCGCCATTCATCCCGACCCTGACCGGCCCCCCAGTCCCCCCGTGTACGGGGGGATATAGGGGGGTACAGGGCAGGCCTTCCTGGCGAATTAGGTAAACCTTGAACGCTATGACCTCCGCTTCTGCCCCGCCAGACCTGAAAGCCCACGGCCTTTCCCCAGAGGAATACCGCCAGATCCAGCAGCAACTGGGCCGGGATCCCAACCCCACCGAGCTGGCCATGTTTGGGGTGATGTGGTCGGAGCACTGCTGCTACAAGAACTCCCGCCCTCTGCTAAAGCACTTTCCCACCACGGGCGAGCGGGTGGTGGTGGGGCCGGGGGAAAATGCCGGCGTGGTGGATCTGGGGGATGGGGACTGGCTGGCCTTTAAGATCGAGTCCCACAACCATCCTTCCGCCGTGGAACCCTTCCAGGGGGCGGCCACCGGGGTGGGGGGCATCCTGCGGGATATCTTTACCCTGGGCGCCCGCCCCATTGCGCTGTTGAACTCCCTGCGCTTTGGGCCGCTGACGGATCCCCGCAACCGCCGCCTCATGGCCAGGGTGGTGGAGGGGATCGCCCACTACGGCAACTGCGTGGGGGTGCCCACGGTGGGGGGGGAAGTGGCGGTGGATCCCTGCTACAGCGGCAACCCCCTGGTCAACGTCATGGCCCTGGGCCTGCTGGAGACGCCGGCGGTGGTGAAGTCGGCAGCGCGGGGAGTGGGCAACCCGATCTTGTACGTCGGCGCCACCACCGGCCGGGACGGGATCCGCGGGGCCAGCTTTGCCAGCGCCGAGCTCAAGGAGGACGCGCAGCAGGATCGGCCGGCGGTGCAGGTGGGGGATCCCTTTCTGGGCAAATGTCTCATCGAGGCCTGCCTGGAGGCCTTTGCCACGGGAGCGGTGGTGGCGGCCCAGGACATGGGGGCAGCCGGGATCACCTGCTCCACCGCAGAGATGGCCGCCAAAGGAGGGGTGGGGATCCGCTTTGACCTCGACCGCGTGCCGGCGCGGGAAAGCGGCATGGCGGCTTGGGAATACTTGCTCTCGGAGTCCCAGGAGCGGATGCTGCTGGTGGTGCAAAAAGGCCGCGAGGCGGAGGTAATGGAGATCTTCCATCGCTGGGGCCTGCAGGCCAGCGTGGCCGGAGAAGTCATTGCCGAGCCGCTGGTGGAGATCTGGCACCAGGGATCCTGCGTGGTGAGGGTGCCGGCGCGGGCCTTGGCGGAGGATACTCCTGTTTACGTCCGCCCCCTGTTGCCAGAGCCGCCGGAGTATGTGCAAGCGGCATGGCAATGGGATCCCGCCACTCTACCCCCCTGCGATCGCGAAGGGATTCACCTAGGTCAGGCAACGCTGGCCTGGCAAGAGGTGCTGCTGCAGCTTTTGGCCCGCCCCACCCTGGCCAGCAAAGCCTGGATCTACCGCCAGTATGACCACCAGGTGCAAAACAACACCGTCCTTTGGCCGGGACAGGGAGATGCGGCGGTTATCCGCATCCGCTCCCAAAAATTTGGCGTGGGCGAGGTGCCCCCTCTGCAGGCTGCCCGCAAAGCCATTGCCGCCACCCTAGATGGCAATGGCCGCTGGGTGTATTTGGATCCCTACGAGGGGGCCAAGGCCGCCGTGGCCGAAGCCGCCCGCAACCTCTCCTGCGTGGGGGCGGATCCCCTAGCCATAACCGACAACCTCAACTTCGGCAGCCCGGAAAACCCAGTGGTGTACTGGCAGTTGGCCCTGGCCTGTCGGGGGATTGCCGAGGCCTGCCGCGCCCTGGGCACGCCGGTTACGGGGGGGAACGTCTCCCTCTACAACGAGAAGGGATCCCAGGCCATCTACCCCACCCCCGTCATCGGCATGGTGGGCCTCATTCCGGACTTGAAATTCATCTGTGGCCAGGGGTGGCAGCAAGAAGGGGATCTCGTCTACCTCTTGGGATCCCAGGCCGTCACCAGCCTGGGCGGCAGCGAGTATTTGGCGGCAATCTACAACAAGGTCACGGGTCGTCCTGCCCCCGTGGATCTGGAGCTGGAAAAGCGCGTGCAAGGGGCCTGCCGCCACGGCATCCGCCAGGGGTGGGTGCGCTCCGCCCACGACTGCAGCGAGGGAGGGCTGGCGGTGGCCTTGGCAGAAGCCTGCCTGAGTGGGGGCCGCGGCGCCAGCGTCTCCCTAGCTCCTGGATCCCTGCGCTGGGATCAGGCCCTCTTTGGCGAGGGATCCAGCCGCATCCTCGTTTCTGTGGACCCGGCCCAGCGCTCTCCTTGGGAAGCCTACTTAGAGTCGCAGCTCCCCGGCCAGTGGCAGCTTCTAGGACAGGTGGGCGGGCCAGCGGATCCCTTGGTGGTGACTACTGCAGAAGGGGATCCCGTGTTGTCAGTCTCTTTGGCCGCCCTGCAGGGTGCCTACTACAGCGCCTTTGCCGACTAGCCGCCTAGCTCCCCTCTCCCTCAGGGAGAGGGGCTGGGAGAGGGGCCGGGGGTGAGGGGGACTACCTCAAGCTGATTTTGCCTCAGACAAATTGGCCTGGATCACCTCCCGGTAGTGGGACTTGGGCTTGACACCCACCACCTGAGCCACCAGCTCCTTGTTTTTGAAAAACTGCACCGTCGGCGTGCAGGTGACCCCCCCTGCCTCGGCGATCTCCGGGTCTTTCTCGATGTCGATCTCCACCACATGCAGCTTGTCGGCAAACTCTTCGATGACCTTGTTCAAGATCAGCTTGAGGGCATGACAAGGGGCACAGGTGGGGGCGGTGTACTTGACCATCAGCAGGCGATCGCTTTCGTGGTAGAGCCGCCGCAGGGCATAGCTCCCCTCGTGGCAGGTCTGGCTGAAGTCGAGGTCATCTTGCACCTCCTGCTCAAAACTGGCCTCCTCAACAGCCGAGTCTCCCTCCGGCTCTACCTCGACAGCAGAGGCAGAAGCGGGCTCAAGATGGCTTTGAGGGACGACGTGATACTCCTGTGCCAGGCCGTGTTCGGAGAGCCAGCGCTCCGCCAGCATGGCCGCCATACAGCCGGTGCCGGCAGCGGTGATGGCCTGGCGAAACTCGTGATCCTGCACATCCCCGGCGGCAAACACGCCCTCTACACTGGTGGCTACAGATCCTGGGCGGGTGACAATGTAGCCCACTTCATCCAGTTCCAGTTGCCCTTTGAACAAGTCGGTGTTGGGCTTGTGGCCGATGGCGTAGAACAGGCCGCCCACTGCCATCTCCCGAATCTCGCCCGTCTGGTTGTTGCGCACCTTCACCCCCGTCAGGCGCAGGCCGTCGCCCAGAACCTCCACCGCCTCCGTGTGCCAGTGGACGGTAATCTTGGGGTGGTTGAGCACCCGGTCTTGCATGGCCTTGCTGGCCCGCATCTTGCCACTGCGCACCAGCATGTGGATATGGGATCCAAACTTGGTCAGGTAGGTGGCCTCCTCACAGGCGGTATCGCCGCCGCCAATGACCACCAGCTCCACCCCCCTAAACATGGGCATGGCCCCATCGCAGACGGCGCAGGCCGACATGCCCCGGTTCCAGTAGATCTCCTCTCCGGGCAAGTGCAGGCGCTTGGCCGTGGCCCCGGTGGCAATAATCAGGCTGTGGGTGCGCACTTCCCGTTCGTCAGAGCGAACCACAAAAGGCCGCTGGCTCAGATCCACAAAGGTGACGTCCTCGGGGTAAAGCTCTGCCCCCCACCGCTGCGCCTGGGCACGCATGTTTTTCATCAGTTGGGGGCCACTGATGCCCTCGGGAAAACCCGGAAAGTTCTCCACCTCGGTGGTGGTCATCAACTGCCCGCCCGGGATCCCGCCCACCTGAAACCCCTCAAACACAACCGGCTTCAGGTTGGCACGCCCGGCATAAATGGCCGCCGTAAACCCAGCAGGGCCAGAACCAATAATCACCACGTTCTCAACCCGACTTTGCTCTGTCATCCGATGTCGCTCCTTGCTGTTGCTGAAAACTAAACCAAACTCATAACGACTACGTTTTAGCCTAACACGAGCTGGTACCCTCGGCGAGGCTGGAGCTTGTTAGTCCCATTTTCGCTTTCCTCTAGCTAGGGGGACAGGGTTTTGTCTCTGTCTGGAGGACAACAGGGCAGAAACGCCTGGCTGAGAGGCGCGATGGCCAACCTCTGGAGCAGAAGGCCAAAGCCAGGGCAATTTCGTATCAGAAACTACAAAATGCTGAGATCGGCTTTTCTAGGATGGGTGAGCGCTTTTGGCCCATTCAAGTCGAAGCGTGGGGATCCCGTCTACCTTTGATTACCCCAGTCTCAACCGCAACCCAATCAGGAGAGAGTAATGGCATCCACGCCCCAAGATGTGCTTCAGATGATCCAGGACAACGATGTCCAGATGGTGGATCTCAAGTTTGTGGATCTCTTTGGCACCTGGCAGCATGTCTCCTTCCACTCTTCAATGCTGACGGAGCAAGCTTTTAGCGAAGGGCTGCCCTTTGATGGCTCCAGCATCCGAGGCTGGAAATCCATCAACGAGTCAGACATGTACATGGTGCCAGACCCCAAAACGGCCTGGATCGACCCCTTTTTCCAAGTGCCCACCCTCAGCCTCATCTGTAGCATCATTGAACCCCGCACCGGTCAGCCCTACAGCCGTTGTCCTCGGAGCCTGGCCATGCGGGCTGTGGCTTACCTGCAATCGACAGGCATTGCCGATACGGCTTACTTTGGGCCCGAGGCAGAGTTTTTCATCTTTGAAGATGTACGGTTTGACCAAACTCAGAACGCCGGCTACTACTTCGTCGATTCCATCGAGGGCCGCTGGAACTCAGGCCGGGAGGAGAAAGGGGGCAACCTGGGCTACAAGCCGCGCTACAAAGAAGGCTATTTCCCTGTGCCGCCCACCGATGCCCACCAAGACCTCCGCACCGAGATGCTGCTGACGATGGCCAAGTTGGGGGTGCCTATCGAGAAGCACCACCACGAGGTGGCTACCGGCGGGCAAGGGGAGCTGGGCTACCGCTTTGCCGATCTGATCACGGCTGCCGACTACATGATGATTTACAAGTACGTGATCCGGAACGTGGCCCGCAAGCACGGCAAGACGGTGACGTTCATGCCCAAGCCCCTCTTCAATGACAACGGCAGCGGCATGCACACGCACCAGTCCCTCTGGAAAGACGGCCAGCCCCTGTTCTACCAAGAGGGCAACTATGCCGATCTCAGCGAAACGGCTCTCTACTACATCGGCGGCCTGCTCAAGCACGCCCCGGCCATCCTGGCCTTCACCAATCCCACCACCAACTCCTACAAGCGCTTGGTGCCCGGGTTTGAGGCGCCGGTAAACCTGGCCTACTCGCAGGGCAACCGCTCGGCTTCCATTCGCATTCCGGTCACGGGCAAAAATCCCAAGGCCAAGCGGCTGGAGTTTCGCTGCCCCGATGCCACCTGCAACCCCTACATCGCCTTCTCGGCCATGTTGATGGCCGGCTTGGACGGGATCAAGAACAAGATCCACCCCGGCGAGCCCCTGGACAAAGACATCTACGATCTAGAGCCAGACGAGCTGGCCAAGATCCCCTCCACGCCCGGATCCCTGCTGGATGCTCTGGAAAACCTGCAGAAGGATCACGCTTTCTTGTTGGAGGGAGGTGTCTTTACCGAAGATCTCATCGAGGCCTACATCGAGTACAAAATTGACAACGAGATCAACCCCATCAACCTGCGGCCTCACCCCTACGAGTTCGCGCTCTATTTCGACGCCTGATTCTCATCTAAACCATTAGTTCTCGGCCAAGGCTTTTGAACGGGATCCCTTCTTGCTGGAGGGATCCCTTTTTTGTGCCTGCTCTGGTACTCTGGGTGGGGGTGCTGAAGTTTACAGACTCAGGGGGGGTTTGGATGGGATGGCTTATAGCTCTTATTATTTGGGTCCTTATTCTCTTAGGCCTTCTGGCGCTTGTTGTCTATCTAGAGAAGCTAGCTGACTATCTAGAGAAGAAGCGTCGGGAAGCTTTGGAGCAGGTGGCCAGGAGCCTGGGCATGTCGTTTTCAGCAGAGCTACCCGAAGGGATCCGCTCCCGCTTGCTTCAGGCAGGCTTTAAACTATTTGAACAAGGCTACGATCGACGTTTCTACAACTCAATGTCCAAGCGGCTAATCGATGGAACTGAGATCGGTGCCTTTGACTATCAGTATGGGTACCCCAGCGGCAGGGGCAAGAGGCGGGCCAGGGCAGGAGCGCCCACACCCGACGATCATAGGTACCCCAGCGGCAGGGGCAAGAGTCGCAGGATTGTCTGGGGCAAGAGTCGCGGCACTCATTGCCAGTCTGTTTTCTGGGCCTATTGCGAAGATCTACGGCTACCTCATTTTCGGCTACATCCGAATATTCCCCTGTTTCATGACATTGCCAAAGCCTTTGGCATGCAAGATATCAACTTCGAGGGCCACCCTCGGTTTTCCCGCAGCTACCTTTTGCGCGGAGAAGATGAGGCCAAGATTCGCCTGCGCTTCCATCCTAGGTTTCTTAGCTTCTTGGAGCAGCATCCTCCTTGTTGCGCTGAGGGATCCGGGCCGCAGCTTATTGTTTGGCGGGACGACCAACAGGTGAGTCCAGAAAAAATGGCAGACTGGCTGCGCTTCGGGGAAGAATGGGTGCAACGACTGCGGCTGCGTCGCGTTTAACTCTCTGGATCGTCCCTCAAGGCCACTCCCTGGGTATGATGAGAGGAAGAGTTTAAAAAACGTAACGTGTCTTCCTCATTGTCCCAGGCGGTTGTTCTCATTACAGGGGCCACAGGGGGAATTGGCAGTGCCCTTGTGCCTCTCTTGGCCCAGGCCGGAGCCCATCTAGTGCTGGCGGCGCGGCGAGAAGGGCCCCTAGCCACCTTGGCCGAGAAAGCAGTAGCCCTCGGGGCTGCTTCTGGAGTAGGGATCCCCACAGATGTAACCGACTACGCCCAGGTCGAGGCGCTGGTGACCCAAACGCTGCAGAGGCACGGGCGGATCGATGGGCTAATCAACCTCGCCGGCGCCGGCATCCTCAAACCTGCCCCGCAAATTACCCCCGCTGACCTGGAGCAGATGCTGGCGGTCAACCTCAAGGGCAGCTTCTACACCAGCCAACTGGTGGCCAACGCCATGCGGGAGCAGAAGTCCGGCCATATTCTCAACTTCCCCGGCATTCTGGGCCGCCACCCCATGGCCATGGCCTCTGCCTACTGTGCTGCCAAGTTTGGCGTGGTCGGTTTTACCAAGTGCATGGCTGACGAGCTGAAGCGCTTTGGGGTACGCTTTACTCTGTTTTACTTTGGCGGCATCGACTCCCCCTTCTGGGATCCCATCAGCCTCAAGGTGCAGCGGGACAAAATGCTCAGCCCTGCCACGGCTGCCGAGGCGATTCGCTTTGTCCTGACGATGCCTGCCAATGCCGTGCCCAACGAGGTGGTGTTGCAGCCGGAAAGCCACCAGTTTCTCTAAGGCTTGCCGAGTTCTGGAAGAAATCCCTGCTGCAGGATCCAGAGCTGGCACAAGTCGGTATTGCCAGCGGGAACTTCCCCAGGCAAGAGAGGGTGGGTTGGGGCTGGCCAGATCTCCTTGCGGCCCTTTGGGCAGATTGCCTCCATAATCAGGAAGACGTCCAGCCGGGGGCCTAGCCGATGGAGGCCATACGCTCACTTGTGCAAGAGGAGCCCATCCTCTCCTTTGCTCTGTTGCTGGGGGTGATCCTGGTGGTGCCGCCGCTATTTGAGCGGCTGCGCCTGCCGGGGTTGGTGGGCCTTTTGGTGGCGGGGATCGCCCTGGGTCCTCAGGGACTGAACCTGTTGACTTCAGAGCTGCCGACGGTGCAGTTGCTCTCGGAGATCGGCGTGGTCTATTTGCTGTTTGTGGCCGGGCTGGAGATCGACCTGGAGCAATTTCGGCAGACCCGCAACCGCTCTGCCACCTTTGGCTTGTTGACCTTTGCCATTCCCCTAACCGTGGGCACCGCCATTGGGCGGCTGTTTGGCTTTGGCTGGAACGCGGCCATCCTGCTGGGATCCCTGTTTGCCTCCCACACCCCCCTGGGCTACCCCATCGTCAGCCGCTACGGTCTGGTGAAAAACGAGGCGGTGCTGGTCACCATCGGCGGCACCATCTTCACCGACATTGCCGCGCTGCTGGTCTTGGCGGTCTGTGTCGGCATCCACGGCGGCGAGTTTTCCCTCTGGAGCTTGGTGCGGCTGCTGGGATCCCTGCTGCTGTATGCGGCTGCTGTGCTGTTTGGGGTGGACTGGCTGGGGCAGCGGTTTTTTCGGGTCACCGGCAGCGAAGAGGGCAACCAATTTTTGTTTGTGCTGCTGGCTCTGTTTGTGGCGGCTCTGGGGGCGCAGTGGATTGGGGTAGAGAAGATCATCGGCGCCTTTCTGGCGGGGCTGGCCGTGAACGATGTGCTGCGGGAGGGCTCTGTCAAAGAAAAGATCGTCTTTGTCGGCAGCATCTTGTTCATCCCCGTCTTCTTTGTGGATATAGGGCTGTTGCTTGATCTACGCGCTTTTTTGCAGACCCTTAGCTCCCTTTGGCTGCTGTTGAGTATCCTGCTGGGGCTGGGCCTCAGCAAGTACGCTGCTGCCCAACTCTGTCAGTGGCTCTACCGCTACACCCCGACCCAAAAGCTGATGATGTGGTCGCTCTCCTTGCCCCAGGTGGCGGCTACCTTGGCGGCAACCCTGGTGGGGTACCGCGTGGGGTTGCTCAATGCAGACGTGCTCAACAGCGTGGTGGTGTTGATGTTGGTAACGGCCACCCTGGGCCCAATTTTGACCAGTCGGGCGGCCACGCAAATGGCTATGGAGGAGGAACAGAGTCGGTTCCCATCTCCACCAGGAGTCGCTCCCGCCTCCGCAGCGCCGCCTCCCCAGCCCTACGTGGTCGTGGTGCCGCTGGCCAATCCCGAAACCGAGGAAAACCTGCTGGAGATGGCCTGCCTCCTGGCCAAGCAGGAGGGCGGGCGGGTGGTTCCCCTCTCGGTGGCGACCGGCCACCTGCACATGGACTCTCCCTTGCTGCAAACTTCCCTGGAGCACGGAGACCACCTCCTCAAGCGGGCGACGGAGTTTTGTCGGCCCTTTGGGGTGGAGGTCACCCCTCTCTGCCGCATCGACAGCCACGTGGCCCAGGGGATCAGCCACGCCAGCCGTGAGCAGAACGCCAGCCTCATCGTCATGGGCTGGAGCGATCCCACCCGCTTACAGGCCCGCCTCTTTGGCAGCGTCATCAACAGCGTCCTCTGGGCTGCCCATTGCCCAGTTGCCGTAGCACGCCTGCTCCATCCCCCCCACAAGCTGCGGCGGATCCTGGTGGTGCTGGAAAACTTTCGCTCGCAGACGGCTCGGGCGGTGCGCCTAGCCCAGATCTTGGCCGCCGCCAGCCAGGGAGAAGTTACCTTGCTTCACATCTGCTTCGCCAGCACCCCCGAAAGCGATCGCCAGTGGCTGGAGGCGCAGCTTTTATCCCTAGCCCAACAGCCAGACTTGGGCTACCCCGTCCAGGTCAAGGTCTTGGCCAGTGACGAGGTCGTCAAAACCCTCTTGCAGGAGGCCCAAGGATTTGACCTGGTGGTGCTGCCCTCTTTTCGTCGGCGCAACCCCAGCGGGAGCCTATCCTTCAGCGACACGACCACTCGCCTCCTAGAACGCCTCACCTGCTCTCTGATCATGCTCGGAGAGCATGACTCTAGTCAATGATATGCTGGACTATACTGAAAATAATGTACAATATGTTCAGTATGGCTGCTTGGTATGGCTAGGTATGTAAAACCGAGAGAAGCGGCGGATTATTTTGGGGTGTGTCTCCACACCTTGAGGCGATGGGAACAGAAGGGCTGGATCCATGCAGTACGTACTCCATCTGGTAGGGCGAGAAGGTATGACCTCGACAGCTACATCAGAGCACCCAAGAAGGACAAACGAGTCGTTTTGTACGCCCGAGTCAGCAGTCGAGGGCAGAAACCAGACTTGGAGAGACAGATTGCAAGACTGGTTGACCTCTATCCTGGAGCCGAAGTGGTCGGAGAGGTTGGCGGCGGTCTCAACTTCAAAAGGCCAAAGTTCCTTGCCTTATTGGAACGAGTTCGTGCGGGAGATATCGGAACAATTGTGGTCGCTCACCGGGATC
>NZ_AXUW01000001.1:979495-1000574 GCF_002760415.1 Synechococcus sp. 65AY6A5 | reverse complement strand
CGTGGAAGTATCGGAAGCGTACACCAGCAAAACCTGTACCAAGTGCGGGCACATCCACACCAAGTTGGGTGGCGCAAAGGTGTTTAGATGCCCAAAGTGCAACCATAGGCTACCACGAGATTGGCAAGGCGCTCTGGGTGTTATGCTCAGGGCTTTGCGGGATACCGCCTTTCTGTTTGGACTCCGTCCGAGTAGCGCGGTCGCGTCAGCGTCGCGTAGTGACAACGGAAACGGACAGAATGCTATCGCTTCACCGCTGAGCAGTAATGCTCAGCAGTGTTCAGCGTAAATGTATCAGCCACTGTAAACTGCTCTTCCAAGGGTAGGCCCTAAGGTGGGACTCGATGTATTTGCCTAGTTTCGGCAACAGGGATGTGGTAGCGATAGCTGCTAGCGGGCTTAGAAATGCTGATGGGTGTGGGGGTGCTGCTTGATGTTGTCGGCATCCCTCACTTCCATTGCCGCATTGAGAATCCGCCGCGGCTCAGCGCTGAAATGGAGCTTGAACACCCCCCTCTCTGGCGTGCAGACCTGGTGCAGAGGGATGTGACGAAATTGGGGCTTGCTGCGGTACGTACGGGCCGCCGCTTGTAGCCGCTCCACAAAATCTTCTCCCAGCACCACCCCTGGCGGGAAAACATCGGCGGGCAAAGTCGGGATCCCGTTGTCGACAACTTCTGCGTAAGTAGTGGCGTAGAGAAGGCAGTAGGAAGTGCTGCGGCGCTCTTGGGCCAGGCAATCCAGGGCGGCGGCGGGAACCGGCTCGGCCACCAACACCTCCCTGAGGCGACCGTCCTCATCCCGTTGGAAGCAAGAGGCCACTCCCAGAACTACATAGTCCAGCCCCTGGACGGTGCCTGAGCTGAGGTGAGTTTGTGCCGTATCCGCCATCGCTGCCCTCTCCGCGTTGCTGGTTGAACTTTCTTGACCTCAGGTAAGTGCCGGGATCCCATGACAAGACCCGTGGTCCTCACCTTAGCAACAACTTCAGGGTTGGACACCTTGCTCTGGGCAAGCCCAGCCCGCAGTTACCTGGGCCTAAAACTCCTGCCGCGCTTCTAGGGCACGGGCCAGGGTAACCTCGTCGGCATACTCCAACTCGGATCCCATGGGCAGGCCAAAGGCCAGACGGGTCATGCGCAGGCCGGGGGCAACCGGCTTCAGGTAATCTTTAACCACGTGCATAGTGACCTCCCCCTCCACGCTAGGGCTGAGGGCGAAGATCAGCTCTTGGGGCTTCTCCCGCGCCACCCGGGCCACCAGCTCGCGGATGCGCAACTGCTCGGCCCCGATCCCGTTCATGGGCGAGATCAGACCCCCCAAAACGTGGTAAAGGCCCTTGAACTCGCGGGTGCGCTCCATGGCGATGAGATCCTTGACATCGGCCACTACGCACCAGGTCGACGGATCCCTCTGCGGCGAGCGACAGATCTCGCAGGGATCCTCCGCCGACCAGTTAAAACAGATGGAGCAATGCTTAACGGTTTGCTTAGCCTCCAGCAGGGCTTTGGCCAGGGCCTCGACCTCGCCAGCAGGCCGGTTGAGCAAGTGCAAGGCCAGGCGCTGAGCTGTTTTGGAGCCAATGCCGGGCAGGCGCTGCAGCTCCTCGATCAGGCGAGCCAAAGGGCGAGTGTACATAGGAAGCCAGGCTGGCCGGGATCAGCCCAACCCCAACCCCGGCAGGCTGATGTTTCCGGTCAGCTCCTCCATGCGCTTGCGCATCGTCTCGGCGGACTGAGTGTAGGCGTTCACCATCGCCGTCAGGAGCAAGTCCTCCACCACATCCACCGGCTCCTGGAGCACTTGGGGATCCAGAGAGACCTTGAGGGGCTCCTGGTTGCCGTTCACTGTCACCTTCACTAGCCCATTGCCGGCCTCGCCGACGATCTCCATTTCTTCTAGCTCTTTTTGCAGCCTTTGAGCGCCGTCGCGCACCTCTTGGGCCTTCTTGAGGGCTTCTTGGATTTTGCCGAAGGGACCAAAGCCTCGGGTCATGGGATCCTCTTCTAGACACTGCTGTTCTACTCTACCCCTTTCCTCTTGTCGGTAAAAGTACCCGCCAAGCTGGAAACCCAGGTCAGATCGGCCTTTTTAGCCTGGGGTTAACCCTGACGAATTATCCTCAACAGAGAGGGCAAAAGCGTCCCCTGCCTGGAGGTGTCATGGCTCAACTGTTGCAGGATCCGCAGTCGCTAGCCGCCCAGCCCAGCCCCGTGCGCCAAAAGGCTTCTCCCTTGTCCTGGCGGCGCTGGATCCCGGAGCGCTGGTATGTTCACCTAGGCCTGTGGCTGGCCTGTTTGGCGCTGGGGTTTCCGGTGCTGTATGCGCTGATCGTGAGCACCCAAAACAATGCCGAGGTATTTCGCTATCAATTGACCTTTGGCTCCTCGTTGGCCTTTAACTGGCAGCAGGTGATGGTGGCGCGTCACCTAGGCCATTACATGGTCAACAGCGCCATCGTGGCCACGGCCATCACGGTGGGCAAAACGGTTTTGTCACTATTGGCGGGGCTGGCCTTTGTCTACTTTCGCTTTCCGGGCAAGGGGCTGGCCTTCGGCTTTGTGCTCATTACCCTGATGATGCCCACAGAAATTCTGATCATCGCTCTGCTGCGGCTGGTCACCAACCTGGGCTGGGGATCCACCTACTACGCCCTGATCGTGCCCTTTCTGGCCAGCGCCACCTCGACGTTTTTGTTTCGCCAACATTTTTCCAACATCCCCCGCGAGCTGGCGGAGGCGGCTCAACTGGACGGGGCCAACCCGCTGCAGTTTCTCACCCAGGTGCTGATCCCCCTGAGCTGGAACGCCATCGGAGCCCAGGCGGTGATTCACTTCGTCTACGCTTGGAATACGTACCTGTGGCCCCGCTTGATCGTGCAAGGCCGGGAGCGGCAGGTGGTGCAGGTGGGGCTGCAATCCCTGCTCAACCTGGATAGTTCCGCCTCCTATGGCCCCATGATGCTGGGGGCGATCATCGCCAGTATTCCGCCGCTGGTGGTGTTCATTGCCCTGCAAAAGCCTTTCATGAGCGGCCTGGCCCTCAGCCGCGACAAGTAAGTTAGCGAGATCCTCATCCCCGCGAGTGCTCCCTTCATGCCCAGAGATCTGCGCCGTTTCATCGCCCTGCTGGAGTCCCGTGGCCAGCTTCGCCGCATTTCAGCAGAAGTAGATCCCGACCTGGAAATTGCCGAGATCGCCGATCGCCTCTTGGCCTGCGGGGGGCCGGCGCTGCTGTTTGAGCGGGTGAAGGGATCCTCGATGCCCCTGCTGATCAACGTTTTGGGCACGGTGGAGCGCATCTGCTGGGCGCTGGGGATGGAGCAGCCGCGGGAGCTGGAGGAGCTGGGGAAAAAACTGGCCTTGCTCTACCAGCCGCGCCCGCCCAAAAATTTTGCCCAGGCCCTGGAGCTGGGGCAGGCGCTGTTCCGAGTCTTCCAAGCTCGACCCAGCCGGGATCTCTTCCCCCCCTGTCAGCAGGTGGTGCTGCTGGGTGAGGCGGTGGATCTCACCCAACTGCCCCTGCTGCGGGTCTATCCCGGCGATGCCGGGCGGGTGCTGACCTTGGGGCTGATGGTTACCAAAGACCCGGAAAATGGCATTCCCAATGTGGGGGTGTACCGCCTGCAGCTCCAGAGCCGCAACACGATGACGGTGCAGTGGCTGTCGGTGCGGGGGGCCACCCGGCATTTGCGCAAGGCGGCGGCCCTGGGCCGGAAGCTGGAAGTGGCAGTGGCCATCGGGGTGGATCCCGCCGTGATCCTGGCGGCGGCTACGCCCCTGCCGGTGGATCTGTCGGAGTGGCTGTTTGCCGGCCTCTACGCCGGCGAAGGGTTACACCTGGCCCGCTGCAAGACGGTGGATCTGGAGGTGCCGGCCCACGCCGAGATTGTTCTGGAGGGCACCATCACGCCAGGGGAGGTGGCCCCCGACGGCCCTGCCGGGGATCACATCGGCTACTACGGCCCTCGCAACGAGCAAGCTCCGCTCATCCGCTTCCACTGCCTCACCCACCGCCGCGATCCCATCTACCTCACCACCTTCAGCGGCAAGCCTCCCAAAGAAAACGACATGATGGCGCTGGCCCTGAACCGCATTTACACCCCCATTCTGCGGCAGCAGGTGCCGGAGATCGTGGATTTCTTTTTGCCCATGGAGGGCTTGGGCTACAAGGTGGCGATTCTGTCCATCGACAAGGCCTATCCCGGCCAGGCGCGGCGGGCGGCCCTGGCTTTTTGGAGCGCCTTGCCCCAGTTTAGCTACACCAAGTTCGTCATCGTGGTGGACAAGGACATCAATGTGCGGGATCCGCGGCAGGTGCTCTGGTGCCTGTGTTCGCGGGTGGATCCGCAGCGGGATGTGTTTATTCTGCCGGACAACCCCTTTGACGCCCTGGACTTTGCCACCGAAAAACGGGGTCTGGGGGGCAAGATGGGGATCGATGCCACCACCAAGATCCCCCCGGAAACCGACACCCCCTGGCGGCAACCGCTTGCCCCGGATCCGCAAGTGGCCCGTCTGGTGGATCGCCGCTGGGCGGAATACGGCCTGGCGGATCTGGACTTGCAGCCGGCGGATCCGCGCCTATTTGGCTACGAGTTCTAGGGGTGGCTAAGAGGCTGGCAGGTGCAACAAGCGCTGTCTTGGCTGGTGCTGCTCCTGAGCTATGTCGGGCTGGGGCTGGGATCCCTGCCCAGGCTGCGCATGAACCGGGCCACGATTGCCCTGGCGGGATCCGCTTTGCTGATTGCCCTAGGAACAGTGCCGCTGCTGGAGGCTTGGGCAGCCATCGACGCGACCACGATTGTCTTTCTCCTCAGCATGATGGTGGTGAACGCCAGCTTGTCCCAGGGCGGCGCCTTCCAGCTAGCTTTGCTGGGCCTGATTCGGGTTAGCCGCAGTCCCTTTGGCCTTTTGCTCATGCTGGTGTTCGGCAGCGGGCTGCTCTCGGCCTTTCTCCTCAACGATACCCTGGCACTGGTGTTTACCCCCCTCACGTTGCAGGTGACAGCCGTGCTGGGGCTGAACCCTATTCCTTACCTCTTGGGCTTGGCGGCGGCCACCAACCTAGGGTCTGTAGCCACCCTGAGCGGCAACCCGCAGAACATCCTCATCGGCTCCTTCTCCGGGATCGGCTACCTGGAGTTTGCCGCCCAGATGACCCCGATTGCCGTGGTGGGGCTGCTGTTGGAGGTGGGGCTGCTGTGGCTCTACTACCCCGAGGTGCGCTCGCTGCAGCCCTTCGCCCAGGTGCCTTGGACGCCGCTGCGCCTCTATCCCCCCCTGTTGCGCAAGAGCGTGGCCATTACAGCGGGCCTGTTTGGGGCCTTTGTGGCCGGCCTGCCCCTAGCGGAGTCGGCCCTGGTGGCGGCGGCCTTGCTGCTGATTACCCGCCGGCTGAAGCCGGAGCGGTTTTTGGGGCAGGTGGACTGGAACTTGCTGGTGATGTTCTCCGGGCTGTTTATCCTGACACGGGCAACCCGAGAGCTGCTGGCCGGCTGGGGAACGAGTCTGGGGCCCTGGGCGGAGCAGGTGGCGGGATCCCCGTTGGCGCTGCTGGCCGCTGTCGCCCTCTTGTCCAACCTCATCTCCAACGTGCCGGCGGTGCTGCTGCTGCAGTCGCTGCTCCCGCTGCAGGGAAAGACGGCCTGGCTGTTGCTGTCTGCCGGCTCTACGCTGGCCGGTAACTTGACTCTGTTTGGGGCAGTGGCCAATTTAATTACCGTCGAAGCGGCAGCTAGAAAGGGGTATGTGTTAACGTTCGGGGAACATCTCCGCTTTGGCCTGCCCCTGACGCTGCTTACCCTTGGGTTTAGCGGTCTGTGGCTGGGTCAGCCCTGAGCCTTGCCGGGAGCCCTCACTGGGCACTAAGGGCGGCCAAAAGCTCATCTGCCAACAACACTGCCGTGTAGACCAAAGCCTGTCGCTGCTCAGGCGAGAGATTGCCAATGGCAGTTTGGGGATTGCTGAGCATGCCCTGCAACACCCTGCTGGCCACGTATTCCCGTTTGGAAACGCCGGGGCTAGAGATGGTGGGGTTATCCAGGGAAAACTTCTGGTGGTGCTCGAAGGGAAAGGCATATTCAGAAGCTACCGGCATGGCTCCACTCCAAACCTGGACTCTACGCTGCGCTTGGCCTATTTTCGCATTGTCCCTTGCGGGGAAGCTCCAAAAACAGATGCGCCGTACGCCTATTTGCTTCACCTGAACCGCGTGCGGCATCCCGGCTCCAAAGAGCTTGCCCGTCGCCTGGAGCAGGCGGCCAGGGAGCCCTCCAGTTGTTACCCTGGGGCTCCGGCAGGGGCAGCAGCGTTAGCGACAGGATTGGGCATTCCCAAAAAGATGCAGGAAAATCAGGAGAAGTTGAGCCGGGATCCCAGACCCACCGGCTCTCCATCTCGTTTGCTGAGGAAACCCGATGCACGACCTGGACAGTTTGCCAGAACCGGTAGCCGATGCCCTAATCAAAAGCCTGCTTACAGATGTGGAGCGGCTGATCAACCAGCACGGTTTGTCGGAGGTTTTGGTGGGGTTGGCCATGTATTGCAATGTGCAGTTCAAGGCCAAGTTCAATAAACCCAACCGCACCGAAAAGGATGAGGAGCTGGGATTTTACTTCCGCGACGCCGCCAAAGCTCTGGAGGTAGCGGCCAGCCTCACCTATCGCACCATCGATCGCTCTCGGCCCACCTCGCCTGGCACCTAGACTTTAGGGATCCCTTTTCAACCCTCACCCCCGGCCCCTCTCCCAGCCCTCACCCCCGACCCCTCTCCCAAAGGGAGAGGGGAGTTGGCGAGCGCTCCGGGGTGGCAAGGGATCCCCCTGAGTTTTTATGCTGGTGGGCGAAAGTTGCAGTGAGGCCGCGCGTGAGAGTTGTCTGGGAACGCAGCATTTACGGGGGCAATGGCCGGGTGCCCTGCATCGTCTGCGGTGGATGGGCCGCCCCTATCCCAAAAAAGGGGCAGCAGGTGTTGCTGGCGGTGGTCTATAACGACCGCGGCCAAATCTACGGCGAGATCTGCCGCAGTTGCCTCAGCCTGGGGCCCAAGGGCATCAAAGAGTATCTACGAGAGCGGATTGCCCGCCTGCGCAGGCAACTGCAAGACCTAGAGGAGCTGGAACGAGGAGAGGTGCAGTTGCCCACCCTGGAGCAGGAGCTGAGCGCCTACTTGGATTAACCGCTATACCTTCTTCTCGACCGAAACCTGCAGCCAGCAGCCCAGCTCGGCGGCCAGCCATTGCAACTCCGGATCGTGCAAGTTCTTCAGCTCGTACTTGCAAACGCCCGCCCAGATGTTCAACTGTGGGCCCACCTCTACCCGATCCCCATCGCAATCGCGTCGGGTATGGCGCGGCATCAGCTCCAGCCGGTGAGGAGATCCCGCGCCAGGCGGGTGGGTCTGCCGCTGCACCTGCTCAGCCGCCGCTCCGGTCGATGCCGCTGCTGCCAGGGTGGGCGCTCTGAGACCATATCCCCTCGCTTCTGGGACTTCTAAACAGGGATCCCTTGAGAAAGTTGTTCTGGATCCCAGAATCATCCCTGGAAAGCCTGTCCGCAAGCCCCCACGCATGGGCCAGCAGCTTTCCCGAAACGGGGAGGATATGCTGGGCGACAGAGAGGGATCCCCACTTGCCGAGGCGATGGTTTTCTAGCTGAGTCTTCCATGTCTACTCCGTCTGTTTTCCCCACCTACTACCAACAGTTGGGGCTTTCTCCCCAAGCCAGCCTGGAGGAGATCAAAGCCGTCTACCGCCGGCGGGTGCGCGAGATTCATCCGGATCGTCTGCCTGCCGATCTCCCCGAGGGGTTGCGGCAATTGGCCCAGCGAGAGTTTCTTCAGCTCCAACAGGCCTACCGCGTCCTCAGCGACAGCCGGCAGCGCCGGGCCTACGATCTCAGCCTCCAGCCTTCTCCTTTGCCGGTGCCGCAGCCGACCGTGGCCCCTGCCGGTTGGCTGGCCCTCTTGAGCGCTGTCTTGAGCGGAGCTGCTCTCTGTTTGGCAAGCTTGGCCCTTTGGAATGCTCGCATCCCGGCCCAAGGTTTGGATGTGGCCGGCAAAACGGCTGTTGTTGGCGCCCCTCAGTTGTCCGGCAACGCGGATCCCTCCCTGGCCACCGTCCCCCAGACATCCGAGACGGGCAACGCCTCGGAAAGGAGGATCTCGGCCCCAGCCGCCCCTTCTGAAGACTTCTTGAAGCCTTCCCCAGAGCAGGTCGACCGCTTCGCCCGCGCTCTGCTGGCGGTGCAGCCCCTTCTGGCGGCCACCCAAACTCGCCTGCAGCAGGCCAAGGGCAGCGAGGAACGTCGGCAAATTGAACAACAGTTTGAAACCGCAGCCGCCAAGATCATCGCCGCCCATCAACTGACCCCAGAGGACTATCACCGCATCTCTGCCAGCGCCCAGTCGGATCCGGGTGTGGCAGCCGCAGTCACCGCAGCCGTGCGCCGCTGGATGTCGCCCTAGCCCGACAAGACCCTGGCCTGTAGGCGGGAAGAAAAAACTTCGTAAATAACAGTCAAAGGCTGGCCTCGGTGCAGCAAAAGATAATGCCTAGCCCAAAAAGGGCCGCGACAGTTGAGCAGCCGGGCAACTGGCTCGGCTTCGCCATAGTAGAGGCGACGCACTTCGCGAAAGGTCTCCAGTTTTTCTTGGATCAGATTTTGGCCAATGGGCAAATCGGGATGGGGCAAGTATTGGGCCAGATGGTCGGAGTTCCACCAAGAGGTGGCATAGAGCAAGGGCTGCTGAGAGGTTGCTCCACACAGCCAAACCCGCCGCCGCAGCAAGGGGGATCCCAGCCGCGCCAGATCCTTGGTCAGCCGTTGCATGGACTGGGGGGCGGCGCTCTGCTCTGCCAGCAGCTCGACCCGGCCCGTGTCGAGCAGATGGGCCTGAATCGGCTCTTGGGTCAAGGCAGCCAGAGTGCGGGTGGTCAAGCCATCCCCCAAAAGCAGCAAGCGCAACACAGGATCCACCTGCACCAACTCAGGCTGTAGCGGATCTGCCTCCCCCTGCCAATACAGTTGCAGGGGCCACCAATCGCCTTGGCCAGAGGAGACGTTAGAACAGAGGGCAGCGCTCCAAGGGGATCCCGCAGCGTCGCCATGGCAGGTGAGTGAAGAAGGGAAAAGTTCCAAGGCGGAGGTTGAGTTGTTAAGTTCTGTATCGCTCCTTAGTCTAGCCCACCCCATGTCTCTGCTCTAGGGATGTTCCTAGCTGGTGCCCGGCTGGATCAGCAGCCGTACCAGCCAGGGGACGACCACGATGACGCTGATCAGGCGGGCCAGGTGCATGACCACCACCGTGCTGGCTTGCGCCCCCATGTCCAGGGCTATCAGGCTCATGTCCGAAATGCCTCCCGGAGCGGTGCCCAAGATGGCGGTCAGGCGCTCGATCCCCAGCCAACGGGAGATCAAGTACCCCGACAAAACTCCCGTGCCCACCGCAATCACCGTACAGAGCAGGGCCGGTCGCCACAGATCTTTCAAGGCCAACAGCGTATCGGCGGTGAGCTTGCTGCCCAAAAGAATGCCCAGCACCACCTGCATGACAAAGCGGATCCCGGCTGGGGGAGTGGGGATCGGGATCGCTCCCCAAACATTGACCAAACCCACTGCTACCATCGAACCCACCAAAGCTCCTGCCGGCAGCCTCAGCTTGACTGCAATCAGGGCGCCCGCCAATCCGATTAACAGCGTCCAGAGATAGTTCATCATTGCGGTTTGGCCTCAAGGCAACGAGGATCGCTGTGAGCCAGGGTTGGAGCTGCTCTCCCCACGGCATTCGGCGCAGATGCCGTAGAAGTCAAGCACATGGTACTCGATGACAAATTGGTAGCGGCTGGCAAGCTGCTCCTCCAGGTCTCCCACTGGGCAATCCGGCAGAGGCACCACCCGCCGACATTCGGTGCAAATGAGGTGATGGCGGTTGTGGCCGTTGCTGGGCAAAACCTGATAGTAGGTCTGCTGATCTCCCAAGTTGACCGCTTGCAGCTTGCCCTCGTTGCGCAGAGCCTCCAAAGCCCGGTAGACCGTGGCCAAGCCAACGCTATGGTTGGCATTGCGCAACTCCAGGAAGATCTCTTGGGCCGAGAGGGGCCGCAAGCTCTGCTTCAAGACTTCCAGGATCAGTTTTTGGCTGCGGGTCTGGCGGGAGGAGGACATGATCCCTTTTCGTTGTGAGGGGTCACCAGCAAGGTTAGCGCTCGGCGTCGGCCTCGGCTTTCATGCGCTCTAGGGTTTGGTGCATTTGGTCGAACATTTGGCTGAGGGTGAGCCCAAACCCCCCAAGCTGGGTTTGCAGTTGTTTGATGGTCATCTGAGCCATAAAGTCGTCGGAGAGCTCCAGCCGCTTCATGAAAATGCGCTGCCGCTCCAGCAATTCTTCCATTCGCTCGATGAAGATTTTTTTGCCTTCCCGGTCGAATTGGCCGTAGCGCTCGCCAAGTCGCATCAGGTTTTGGAAGTCCTGAAACAGCTGCTTGGCTTCTTCTTGAACGATCTCCGAGTCGAAGAAGCTCATGGCCTTTCGTCTGCCCTAAATAAACTGCATTGGGTATACCCATCCTATCCGATCGGGTTGGGGGGTCGCAGTCCCTGCCGTTTTCCGGCCAGTACGGGATCCCGTCCTTCGCTTGGGTGGAGAATGGAGTTTTGACCTGTCTGCCCCGCTTATGTTCCCCTTTCCTGGTGTGAAGGCTTATACGCAGCCGTCTTTGGCCCAGCAGTGGTGCCAACGGGTGCAGGGATCCCGACCGCTGTTTTTGGCCTGCCTGGGGTTTACGGAAACGGCCCTTATTCCCGGCATCTCGGCTGCCGGCGCCACGCCCTCCTTGCGGCGCTACACGGCCCTTGCCGATGGAGAGGTGTTGCTGGGGGACTATTCTCACCGCCTGCCCACCTCTCCCGATGGCTATCCTTCACCGGTGGTGATCAGCCGCGCCGTCCTGAGGGAGTTGGGGATCCCCTGTCGCGTGTTCGACTGTGGTTTGCCGGAGCCTCTGCCGGGGGCAGAAACGGTCAGCGCCAGGGGAATAGCCCGCTGCTTGAGCACAGGGCAGGCTCTGTCTTTGGAGCAGGTGGGATCCCTGTGGCAGGAGGGGTATGAGCGGGGATCCCGGCTGGAGTCGAGCTACTGCGTCATCGGAGAATGTGTGGCGGGAGGCACCACCACGGCGCTGGCAGTGTTGTTGGGGCTGGGCTGGCAAGCAGAGGGCATGGTCAACAGCAGCCACCCGGTCTGTAACCACGCCCAAAAGCTGGCCTTGGCCCGGCAGGGATTGGCCAGACTTCCCGCCAGGGCTACCGCCCCAGAGGTGGTGGCCGCTGTGGGGGATCCGATGCAGCCTTTTGTAGCCGGGCTGGCGATGGCGGCAGCCCAGCGGGGGCCGGTGCTGCTGGCGGGCGGCACCCAAATGCTGGCGGTGCTGGCCCTGATGCGGCGCTGGGGGGAAGAGCAAGGGATCCCCTGGCCCCCGGAGAATGTAGCCATAGGTACCACCCGCTGGGTGGCCGAGGATCCCTCGGGCAATACGGTGGGTTTGGCGGAGCTGCTGGGCGAGGTTCCCCTTTTGGCCACCCAACTCAGCTTTGCCCAAAGCCGCTATGCCCCCCTCCGGGCCTACGAGCGGGGCTATGTCAAGGAAGGGGTGGGGGCGGGTGGGCTGGCCATTGTCAGCAGCCTCTATGCCGGCTGGGGCCAGGCAGAGCTACTGGCCGCCGTTGAGCGCAGCTACGAGCAGCTCGTGCTTCAGGCCGGCTCCAGGGGGGCCATCGTCAGGCCCTCCCGCAGCAACTGTTGATGGTAGAGCTCTGCTTGCTCTTGCGGGCCGACCCAAACCACCGCCTGCCCTTCGGCATCCACCTGCACGGTCAGTTGCCGTGCCAGGGGCAGGGTCATGCCGGGGATGTACTTGAGCAAGCATTCGGTAACATGCTGAAAGGTGTTGAAATCGTCATCCAAGACGATCACCTTGAAGTGGGGGTAGGGCTGGCGAACCCGGGTTCTCGACGGAGACGACTGCTGAGCAGGTCGAGTGGGAGCTTCCGTGGTCATAGCAGCAGAACTCAGGACAACATCTGGATACCTAGGTCACATTCAACTTTCTCAACAGCCAAAAATCGGTCGCTGTTGATTCTGAGTCCATTCTAGTTCCTAGTCTCCAGTGGACGCATGGGGTCTGCCGGCAGCCCGTATTTGCCTTTGGATCCCTTGCCGGTGCAAGAGATGGGAAAGAGGTGCGGATCCCCGATCCGCTCTCACAACATCAGCTCTTGCCGCAGGGAGCGACGGGGCTTTTTGCCACCGAAGTGGCGCTCAAAATAGAGGGCGGTGGCTTGCGACAGGATCCCGGCTTCGACAAGCGCCTGGCAGAGGGATCCCCCAGGGGGTAGGTGCTCTTGGATCTGCTGGATTTGCGCGGCGCTGACCAGCCCCGAAGCCTTAAGGTAGTCGGCCACGTGCCGTCCGCCTGCCAGGTAGACAGAGTAGCCGTCTTCGCTGAAAAACTTGACTGTCTCCGGCTTGAGGCCGCTGTGGTGGGTCAGCACGTCTGTGAAAGTGCCGCCCTCTGTTTCCCAGGCGTGGAGGACGGTTTCGATGCCGGCGTTGTCGAGGAGACCGGCTGCGCGCAACTGGGTCAAGATCCGCCGCACCCAAGGGTTGGCCCGCTGCAGCGCTTCCAGATCTTCTTCTCCCAAATACTCCTGAGGCGGCAGCTCGGCATCTGCGGTCGATTCGGCCACGCTCGCAGTTTGGGTAGCCGGGGCAGGCGACGGCGTCCGGTTGGCCTGCACTTGGGCCTGGAGCTGGCGCACCTGCTCTCGGGCCTGTTGGAGCTGGGCTTCGGTGGACTGCAGATGGCTTTGGGTGGCTTGCAGTTGGGCTTGGACTTCCTGCAGGCGTTCTTGAGTTACCTGGAGTTGGGTCTGGGCTTCCTGAAGTTCCCCCCGCAGCCGGTGGATGGTCTGGCTGGCTTCTTGGCGGGCGTGGGCCAGGTCGGCAATGAGGCGGGCCTTCGTCGATTGGGCCACTTGAAGCTGGTGCTGCTGCTCCTGCAGCGATTGGCTGAGAGCGGCCAATTCGGCTTCCTTGTGCTCAAGAGCCTGGCGCAGTTGAGCCTCAGCTTGCTGATGCTGCTGCAGCCGGGATCCCAACTCTTGCAGCTTGAGCTTGGCCTGAGATTGCCATTCCGTCAGCTCGTGGCAGTGGCGCCGCAGGGTCTCCAGCTCGGCCTGGGCAGCTTGCAACTGCTCGGCCAGTGCCTGGACTTGCGCGGATCCCCGATCTTGCTGCGCTCGGAGCTGCTCCTCCAACTCCTGAATGCGCTGCTGGGCAGCCCTGTGTTGCTCGGATCCCTGCTGGATTTGAGCCGCCAGTTGGGCTTCCAACTCGGCAATGCGCTGTTGCTGCTGCTGCTGGCGGGATTGAGACTCAACGAGCTGCTGTCGCTCCCGCTCCAGTTGCGCTTCTAGGGCGGCAACCTGCTCTTGGTAGCGCTCCAGTTGGGCTTGGTATTGCGCGGTAGCTTTGTGAACTTGCTGCGCCACCTGCAGCGGCGAAGCGTAGAGGGGGGGCTGATCCGGAATGGTGGACCACTGCTCCAGCATCACTTCCCAACTGTTGGCAGCTCCTCGCCGTCGCCGGAGCTGCTGCTGCTTGTCGAGGGCCCACTCCAACCAGTGGGGCTGCACCCAGCCCTGCTGCACCAGGATCTGCCCCAACTTGCGCTCGGGGTGGTGCTTTTGCTGAAGCAAAGCTTGATACACGTGCTCCAGTTCCAGATACCCATGCAGCACCAGGATCTCGCCGATGCGCACCAACTCGACCGGGATAAAGGGATAGAGATCTTGCGGGGCAACCCAGCCGTGCTGCATGCACAGCTCCCCCAACATCAAGGGGTTATCCGCCTTTTCCCACATGGCCTGAGCCAACTGGGCGGGGGTGAGCAACCCCGCTTTGTTGAGGGCTTCCCCCAAACGGATCTCAAACTTTTCCTGGTCGGCTGCAGCTAGGGGAGGGTTCATCGGGCTCCTTCGCTGTGACTAGTAAATCTAGTACATCTCTCGTAGCAGAAAACCCTTGAGGAAGGGAGATTTAAACCTACAAGTTAGCTCGATAAACCGCGGATCCACGGATTTTATTGCAGCGCCCGCTTTGGTTAATTCCTGCTCAGGAGGGCTGTTGTTCTTGGCGTCGGGCAAACTGTTGCAACTGCCTCAGGAGCAGCAACTGCCCCAGTCCAAGGGGCAGGAGGGAGACGGCCTCAACCCGGAGCTGTACCCAGCCGTTGCCCCACATCCAGTCGCAGTAGCCATCGGCTCCGCCCCACATTAGTAGGCGTAGCCGTTTCGGCAGCAGGGTTTCCACCTGGTGCGTGATCGAGACGGGGCCCCACTGGACGGCAAAGGTGCTGCCCAGCTCCAGCCTAGCGGGCAGGGATCCCTGCAACTGCTGCGGCCAGAGCCACTGCTGCAACAGCCCCACCTCGGTCAAGCAGCGCTGCAAGGTCGAGGAACTGGCCTCGACCTCGATGCGGATGGTGGAAGATTGGAATGTCCCGAGCATACTTATCCGGCTGAGGCGACCCCAGAACCGAAGCGGCAGCCGGGGCGACAACTTCTAACTCCATTCTGGCCAATTGTTCGAGAGTTGCCTTTGAAAACAGCTCGTCCTCACGTGGTTGCCATCCTGGCCCAGAGTCTGGACGGCAGGATCGCCACCCACCGCGGGCAAAGGCCCCACTTCGCCAGCGCCGAAGACCACCAGCACCTGGAAACCCAAGCTGCCCGGCAACAGGCTTTGATCATGGGGGCGGCCACGCTGCGGGCCTACGGCACCAGCCTGCGCATCCGGGATCCCGAGCTCATCCAACGCCGACTCCAGCAGGGCCTCTCCCCTCAGCCCCTGACGATCATCTGCTCCGGCAGCGGGGAGATTCCTGAGGATTTGCCGTTTTTTCGCCAGCCCCTCACCCGCTGGCTGTGGACAACTCCCCAGGGATCCCGGCTTTGGCAGAACCGAACCGGCTTTGAAGAGATCTGGGTGGCTGCCGATTGGGATCTGCCGGCACGGCTGGCGCGCCTGCGCAGTTTGGGCATCGAACGGGTGGGGTTGCTGGGCGGGGGCCGGCTTTTGGGGGCGTTTTTGCAGGCAGGGGCCTTGGATGAGCTGTGGGTGACCCTGGCGCCGGTGCTGCTGAGTGGGTATGCCGATGCGCCCGCCAGCATCGAGGGCTGGCAGCTGCAGGGATCCCCGCCCCAACTGGAGCTGCTGGAGTGCCACCGTGGCTCTAAGGAGCTGTTTTTGCGCTACCGGGTCGAGTGGCCCTGAGGGGGCTCGCGAGAAAAATTTTTGGACAAATTTAGATTTCTCAGAAATCCACAGGTTTTCCCCAGACTTTCCACAGAGAGGAGGCCTGTTTTCCACAGGCCTGTGACCTCAGGAAACGGCAGCGAGGGTTTTTGTGGAAAAGTCCAAACTGGAAAGTTCAGACGGATACACCTTGAGAAACGCAACGGGATCGCGCCGTTTTTGCCGATGGCATCAAAGCCGGCGGCGGGCTTGAACAAACTTGGAGCCGCTGCCCAGGATTGACACCCCCCATGGGGCAGAGGGCAGAATAGCCGCACCTGAGGTGAGGGGGAGATTTTCCTGGCAGCTCTCCTCAGAGGCAAAGAACCCTTTGCCCAAAAACTCTATCCCTTCTCCTGCCTGAGACAAGGCCAAGGGGCAGTTTGGTATCCTCTGGCCGCTGCCGGACGGGCTAGGGGCAAACTTCTACACACTGTCTTGCTTTTGGCGGGGCCGATGCGGCCCCCGGCGTACCCAAGTTAGAGAGCTGGGTTGGCTTGTTTTTTCCCTTCTGGGCAGGCCCGGTTTTGGCCGGCTCCTTAGGTTTTCTTGGTTTCCCTGTTAACCCCGAGTAGGTGGTTGGGCTATGGATTCTCCCACCGTCAGCATTTTGAGCGAAATTCCCGAGGAGCTACACGACACCCTCAAAAACTACCTCTCTCGTCACCCCGATTGGGATCAAGATCGGGTCGTAACGGCAGCGCTCTCGTTATTCCTGCTCCAGAGCGGAGACACGGATCGGCGCGCTGCCCGTATTTACTTAGACAGCCTGTTTCGCCGCAACTGAGCCCTCGCAAGGCAAGCGCCGAGGATGGCCCGATTCAGGAGCGGGGGGGTAGGAACGCTCTGTCAAGAACGTCCTATTCACCTGAACTGTTAACCTGAGTAGGGAGATGTCCCGCTGTTGCTGAATACCGGCGGGAAGGGCAAAAAAGGGATCCACCAAGGGAAAAACCGTGCCACAGGGCTTTGGGCGAGGAAAGGGCGACCGGCAGACGGCTGGGCCAAAAGGCCTAGGAAGAGGCTCCGGTCTATCCCCCTTCCCTTCCCCAGAGGCGACCCTGGCGCTGGCCGAGCGCCACCGACAAGCAGGGGATCTGGAGACAGCACTGCACCTCTGCCGGCAGCTTACCCGGGCCCATCCCCACCTGTTCGCCGCCCAGGCGTTGCTGGGATCCCTCTATCTGCAGATGGGGGATCCCCGCCAAGCTTTGACCCCTTTGCAACTGGCGCTGCACCTACGGAGAGATTGGGTGCCGGCCTGGCAGGAGCTGGGCGATGCCTGGATGCTGCTGGGCAACCCGGAGGAGGCGGCGCGCGCCTACAAGCAGGGGCTGGCCTTTGCCCCTAACGACGGGCAACTGCTCTTCCGGTTGGGCAGTTGTTGGCTGGCTTTGGGGAAACGGGAGCAGGCGATTGCAGTGCTGCGACAGGCGGCAGCGGCCCAACCTCCTCAGGCTTATGCGCTGGCAGCTCTGGGCAATGCCCTCCTATTCGACAACCAGCTTGCAGAAGCCGAAGCCTGGTTTCGCCGCGCTCTTGTCCTGGCGCCGCAGGAGGGGCGGATCCTCGTCAACCTCGGCCACTGCCTACACCTGCAAGATCGCCTGGAGGAGGCCGCCGACTGTCTGCTACGGGCCATCCCGCTGCTGCCAGGGGAGGCGCAGCCCCACAACAACCTGGGCACCGTCCTGCAAGAGCAAAACCGACTCGAGGCCGCTATCGAGGCCTATCGGCGCGGCCTGCAGTTGGCCCCCGACTGGCCGGAGATCCACTACAACCTGGGCACGGCCCTGCTCACCCTGGGCCGCTACGAGGAGGGGTGGCAGGAGTACGAGTGGCGGCTGCAGCGCCAGGGAGCGGCCTACCCCTGCTTCCCTTTGCCCCTGTGGACGGGATCCCCCTTGGGCCGGCAGACGCTGCTTGTCTACGCCGAACAAGGGCTGGGAGACACAATTCAGTTCGCGCGCTACCTGCCCCTTTTGGCCGCCGCCCATCCGCAGGCCTCCCTCTATTTCCGCTGCCCTCACTCCCTAGTCGAGTTGCTGCGAGCCTCCTTTCCTCAAGTCCAGGTCATTTCCGATACGGATCCCCTGCCCCCCTTCGACTGGCACCTGCCCTTGCTTAGCCTGCCCCATCGCCTGGGCACCACGCTGGAGACAATTCCCGACCGCATCCCCTATCTGGTTTGTCCCGATGGGAGCTCCGCCTGGCCGGAAGATTGGCCAGAGCTTCCCCAGAGGGGGATAAAGGTGGGGCTGGTGTGGGCCAGTGGCCGCCGCGACGACCTCGCCCTCAGCCGGGTGCAGAGGTTAAAAAGCTGTTCTCTTAACCTCTTCCTCGAGTACCTTAATCTGCCCCAGGTGCAGTGGGTTAGCCTGCAGGTGGGTGAAGATCTAAGCCAGGTAGAACCCCTTCTCAAGCAGCACCAGGTGGTGGAGCTGGGATCCCGTTTCCGGAATTTTGTTGATACTGCTAGGGCAGTTGCCCAGTTGGATCTGGTAATTAGCGTCGATACTGCCGTTGCCCACCTGGCTGGGGCGCTGGGCAAGCCGGTGTGGGTGCTGCTGCCCTTTGCCGCTGATTGGCGCTGGCTACTGCAGCGGCAAGACAGCCCCTGGTACCCCAGGGTGATGCGCCTATTCCGCCAAGAAGCCCGCGGCAACTGGGTTGGTGTGCTGCAACAGGTGCGGGCAGCCCTGGAAGAGCTACTAAGGGGGATCCCGTCCTACTCCTCGCCTTTTGGAACGATGCGCTGAAACAGATAGCCGGTACCGCGGGCTGTCAGGATAAGCTCAGGGTTGCTCGGGTCATCCTCCAACTTGGCCCGCAGCCGCGAGATGTGGACATCCACCACCCGCGTATCCACGTGGCGCTCCGGCGTGTAGCCCCACACCTCTTGCAAAATCTCGGCGCGGGAAAACGGCTCCCCCGACCGGCTGACCAGCAGCTCCAGCAAACTAAACTCCATCCCCGTCAGGCGGATGCGCTCGTCCCGCTTGTAAACCTGCCGCTTGTTGGTATCGATGCGAAGATCCCCCACCTGAATTACCCCTGAGCTGGGGATCCCTTCATGGGACGACCGCGCCACCCGCCTCAGCACCGAACGAATGCGGGCCTCCAGTTCTTTGGGCGAAAACGGCTTAACCACGTAGTCGTCTGCCCCCAGTTCCAAGCCAGTAATGCGGTCGGCCACGTCCCCCAACGCCGTGAGCATGATGATCGGGATGTCGGATTCTTTGCGCAACTCCTGGCAGACCCCGTAGCCATCCAGCTTCGGCATCATCACATCCAGCACCACCAGGTCAGGATCCTGCTTGCGAAAAACCTCCAGCGCCTCCTCTCCGTCGGCAGCAGTAACCACGTCGTACCCGATCATCGAGAGGCGGGTCTCCAAAATGCGGCGGATGCTGGCCTCATCATCGACCACGAGAATCCGTTCTTTGCGCTGGGCTTCCACGGTGCTGCAACTCCTAAACTTCTAAATGAAAAGGATTGGAAAAAATTGAGGTGAGCGCGAACTCGAGGTGGTCAGATGCAGCCTCCTCAGGGGCTCCTCCTGGAGGGGTGGACTCACCCCGGGAGCTGCAACGCTGCCAAACCCTTGTTTGTCGGCAACGGAAACCGCAACCCAAGGATGGAGCTTCAGAAAACAAACACCGAAGGCTCGCCCGGCAGTCGATTCAATCTTGTTAAAAGCGCCAACTTCAACTTCACTTGCTCCTGCTCGGTAGCACAGGTGTGGCACTCCTCCCCAAACGCTACCCCGGTCGACCGCCGCCAAACCTGAGAGGCCTTCGTAAGAAGTTACTAAGAGGTTACTTTCTACCACCCAATTTATCATCCAGAAGCGGCTGCTAACCCGCCTTAACCCTTTATTGTGCAGCTATTTTGCTCGACTTGATACATACCTTCACAACTTCTTCAGGTTGCTGCCAAGCGTTTCGGAATCCTCCTCAGAAAAAGCTGCTGCCGCCACTGGGGATCCCTGGCCACTGGGGGTAGGAGGGAGGGTTTCGGCAACAGGGACAGAGTAGCAACTGGCCAGCAGGCCAGCGGAACGGATTGCGCGGTCGGCATGCAGCTCCAAAACCCGCCGCAACAGACGTTCTGCCGCCAGCCAACTCGCCAGAGGCAGCGCACGCTCGGCCAGCGAGGGCAAGGTCGGGTTGGGCAGGGATCCTAAGGCCTGCAGGACAGAACTGGAGACCCAGGCAACTGGGCTGAGCCGCTGCGCCAGCCGACAAGGATCGCAGACCAGGCCACCCGCGTGGGGAGAGAAGAAAGCCTCACCTGCTAACTCCTCCCCACAGGAGTAGCAGGCTTGTACTGAGGGGGCAACCCCCCCCACCACTAAAAGGTGGTAGAGCCCATGGACAAGGAGCGGCAAAACGGCCTCTGTCGCAGGGGCCTGCTCGATGCGCTCCAGATGCTCCACCAGCAGCACAAACAGCTCTTCCTGGGGCTGGTTGGGCAGGGCCAAAAGCAGGGCCACCTCTGCCAAGTACTGCGCCGCCGTCAGATGGGCCAGGCTGCGGCCAAGACGGGGAAAACTCTGCAGGGTTTCTGCCTGGGCGATGCGCTGGAGACACTGCGAGGGATCCGTTTGGGCCGACCAACGCCCCCGCGCCACCAGCAGATCGTTGACAACAAAGGGCTCCATCCGCCCTCCCCACTTGGAAAGCTGCTTACGGGATCCCTTGGCCACCGCCCGAATCAAGCCCTGCTCGCGGGTCAAAATAGTAATGATCCGATCCGCCTCCCCCAGCGGCATCGCTTTGAGGTTAATACCCGTCACCCGGTAGGTGACCCCGCTCATGGGCCGCCGGCTCCTCTAGCCTCCAGCTCTCGCATCAGCTCCAGCCCCCAGGAGGTGCCGATGCGGCTCGCCCCCGCGGCGATCATCGCCTCCGCCTGCGCCACGGTGCGGATGCCGCCGGAAGCTTTGACTCCCACCCTGCCGCGGCTAAGCTGCCACAGCAGTTGCACATCGGCCGGTGTCGCCCCTCCCATCCAGCCGGTGGAGGTCATCAAGAAGGCAACTCCCGCGTCCATGCAGATCTCGGCGGCCAGCTTTTTTTCCTCGTCAGTGAGCTGGGCAGTTTCCAAAATGGCCTTGACGCAAACCCCCGTTTCTTCCACCAGTTGGGCAATCTCGGCATGGAGGCGATCCAGCTCCCCCGCCTTGAGCCAGGCCAAGTTGAGGCGGACATCCAGCTCCCGGCACCCCTGCTCCACCGCCAGTTGAGCTTCGTAGAGCTTGACCTCCGCCGTGTTGGTGCCCAGGGGAAACCCCACCACTGTGCTCACCCGTACTGGCGACCCGTGCAGCCGCTCAACCACCCGCGGCACGTAGCAGGGAGGCACACAAAAGGTGGGGAAGCCATAGCGCAGAGCAATTTCACACCCCTGGTCGATCTCCTCTGGGGTCACCATCGGCAGCAGCAGGGTATGGTCGATGTACTCCGCCAAGTTGATCGGGCCGTCTGCCAGGCCCTTGGGCTCCAGAGAGAGCATCAGTTGCCAGATCCCACAGCACTACCTGATACATTTACGCTGAACACTGCTGAGCATTACTGCTCAGCGGTGAAGCGATAGCATTCTGTCCGTTTCCGTTGTCACTACGCGATGCTGACGCGACCGCGCTACTCGGACGGAGTCCAAACAGAAAGGCGGTATCCCGCAAAGCCCTGAGCATAACACCCAGAGCGCCTTGCCAATCTCG
>NZ_AXUW01000001.1:937279-978875 GCF_002760415.1 Synechococcus sp. 65AY6A5 | reverse complement strand
CACACCCCAAAATAATCCGCCGCTTCTCTCGGTTTTACATACCTAGCCATACCAAGCAGCCATACTGAACATATTGTACATTATTTTCAGTATAGTCGAGCATATCATTGACTAGAGTCATGCTCTACTTTAGCCCCAAGGATCCCGGAGAGCAGCCGCAGCAGCCAATCCCCCCTACCCCTGAGATTTCAGCCAATTCGACGCCTCCACGGCAAAGCACAGCATCATTTGATAGTCTGGTTTGGGGGCCACCTGTATCCCCCCTCAACCCTGGCAAGGCATGGCGGAAAACCGGACTGGCGCGTTTGTCGGCGGGCTGCTGTTGGGAACGGCGGTGGGCACGGTCATCGGTCTGCTTTTGGCTCCCCGCAGCGGACGGGAGACGCGGCGACTGCTGAAAAAATCGGCAGAGGCCCTGCCGGAAGTGGCAGAAGACGTGACCACCAGCCTGCAATACCAATCGGAAAAGCTGCTCGACTCCGCCCAAAAAAGTCTGGATGAGGCCCTGCTGCGGCTGCAGCAGGCAGTGGCGGTGGGCAGGGAAGCCATGTTGCAGAAACGGCAAGAGCTGATGCAAGCCCAAAACCTGCGTCCCCTCGCCCGGGAGGAAGCCGACTCAGAAGCCCAAGGTCGGGAGGAGGCGGCGCGATGACCGAGCCGGTATTTTGGTTGGGCCTCTCGGTAGGTCTGGTGGCAGTGGCCATTTTGGCAGTGATCCTGACCCTGTTGCCCGCCGTCATTCAATTGGGTCGAGCCGCCCAGAGCGTGGAACGCTTTTTCGACACGCTGCTGCGGGAGTTACCGCCCACGCTGGAGGCTCTGCGTCTGACCAGCTTGGAAGTGAGCGAGATCGCCGACAGCCTCGACGAAGGGGTCAAGGGGGCCGGACAGGTGGTGAAGCAGGTGAACCGCTCCCTGGAAGGGGCCCGCAAGCAAGCCCGCGGCGCTCAGGTCAATGTCCGCAGCTTTTGGGCAGGGGTACGGGCGGCCTGGCAGGCGCTGTCCAGCGAGACTCCCCCCACCGCCATGGGTAACTCTCAGCTGCGCTCGGGCCAGGCTGGCCGTTCTTTCTCTGCTGCTGTGCCAAGCATTTCCTTGGGAGATATGGGTCTTTCCGCCGGCAAGGCAACACCAGAGGGATCCCAGCCTTCCCAACCCGATGCCGCCAATTCTTAGGAGCTACTTGAGTATTCTCTGGAAGACGGGCACAGGAGGTTGGGGCTCTTGCCCAGGCGGAAGCCGGCCCCAACGGGCATCGGGATCCCAGCGCAGTTGTGCTACATCCTGAAAAGGAAACCCCATCTGCTGCAGGATCTTGAGGCTGAGGTTGGGAATGATGGGCGAAAGGGCCACGGCCACCCAGCGCACGCTTTCCAAAACGGCGTAGAGGATCTGGGCCACCTGCTCGCTTTGCCCTTGTTTGTGCAACGTCCAGGGGGCCTGCTCGTCGAGGTATTTGTTGCTGGCCTGGGCCAAGCTGAGAGCTTTGCGGGCGGCAGAGCTGGGATCCAGCCGCTCGTAGGCGTCGGCCACTGTCGGGGCCAGGCGCTCGGCCAGGGTTTTGAGGGGGTGATCCGCAGGGATCTCGACGGCGGGGATGCGGTAGTCGGGCTGGTATTTTTTGAGCATATTGAGGGTGCGGTTGAGCAGGTTCCCCAGGTCGTTGGCTAGGTCAGCGTTGAGAACCTCGATGAAGCGGCCCTCACTAAAGTCTCCATCCTTGCCCAGCTCAATTTCAGTCAAGAAATAGTAGCGCACGGCATCGGCACCGTAGCGCTGCACCAGCTCAAAGGGATCCAGCGTGTTGCCCAGGCTTTTGCCCATCTTGAGGCCATCTTTGGTGAGAAAGCCGTGGCCAAAGATCTGTCTGGGCAGCGGCAGCCCTGCCGACATGAGCATGGCCGGCCAGTAGATGGCGTGGAAGCGGACAATGTCTTTGCCCACTAGGTGCACATCGGCGGGCCAGTAGCGGCGCAAGGCGTTTTCCAGCGTCGGCTCGTCCTCGGGATCCACGGCGGCGCTGAGGTAGTTGATGAGGGCATCAAACCAGACGTAAAGGGTTTGGCCGGGATCCGCCGGAAAAGGGATCCCCCAGGAGACGCTGGGGCGAGAGATGGAGAAGTCCCGCAGGCCCTGCTTGACAAAGTTGATCACCTCATTGCGGCGGCTTTCTGGTTGAATGAACTCCGGGTGCTCCGCATAGAGGGCTTCCAGTTTTTCCTGGTAGCGAGAGAGGCGAAAAAAGTAGTTTTCTTCGTCTTTCCACTCCACTTTTTTGTTGGGGTGAAGCGGGCAAAATCCGCCTTCTAAGAGCTCTGACTCGTCCTTGAACTCCTCGCAGGCAACACAGTACCAGCCCTGCTGCCGGCCAACGAAAATATCCCCCCGATCCCACACTCGCTGGAAAAACTCCCGCACAATGGCTTTGTGGCGAGGGTCGGTGGTGCGGATAAAGCGGTCGTAGCGGATGTCCAGCAACTGCCAAAGCTGGGCAAACTGGGCCGCGATCTCGTCGCAGTGCTGCTGCGGGGGAAGGCCGCGCTCTTCGGCGGTGCGCTGGATCTTCTGGCCGTGCTCGTCGGTTCCCGTTACCATCAGCACATCCTTGCCCCGCAGGCGATGGTAACGGGCGATGGCATCCGCCGCCAGGGTGGTGTAGGCGCTGCCGATGTGGGGGGCAGCGTTGACGTAGTAGATCGGCGTGGTGATGACGAAGGTGGAATTCGGCATGAGCACTCGCAGCGCTTTCCCCCATGATAAAAGTTGCCGGAAAGTCCGACAGGCCCAGTTACGGGGCGGAGGTGGGATGAAACTTCTGTTCAACCTCAAGGGATGGGGCGGCGGCCTTGTGGGGGCCGGGATCCTGGGCGCCGGGGCGGCTCTGGCCCAGCCCTTGTCGGAAACCCGCATCCCCTGTGAGATCTTCATCGCCGGGGGCGGGCTGGGGGGGGTGGCAGCGGCCTACGAGGCTCTGCAACTGGGCCGACAGGTGTGCATGACCGAGATCACCGACTGGATTGGCGGCCAGGTGAGCGCCCAGGGGGTCTCGGCTTTGGATGAGCGGCCCTTGCAGCGGGAAAACGAGATCTTTCCCCAGGGCTATAGAGAGTTTCGCCGCCGGGTGCGGGAAAAGTACGGCGGTGATCCCAATCCCGGCAAGTGCTGGGTGAGTGTGCTCTGCTTCTCGCCCCAGGTGGGCCACCAGGTCCTGCGGGAGATGGTGGATCCCTATCTGCAGTCGGGGCAGTTGCGGCTGTTTACCGAGACGGTGGTCAAGGACTTGCAGATCGAGGATTACCAAATCCGCAGCGTGCAGGCCATCCGCAACATCCCCAAACACGCCGGCGTCCAGCCGGAGAATCGGGGGGATCTCTCCAGCTACTTTCTGGATTTTTACCGCCTAGAGCCCACCGAGGATTGGGACAAAGAGATCCTGCGCTTTGAGCCGCCGCCAGAACGCCAAGGCAAAACCCTGCCCTGGGTAGTTATCGATGCTACCGAAACCGGCGAGCTGCTGCCGCTGGCGCGGGTGCCCTACCGCCTCGGCACGGATGGGGAAAGCCGCTGGGAGCCCAGCTCCAAGCCCTACAGGGATCCCTACTGCACCCAGGGGTTTACCTACACCTTTGTTATGGAGCGCTCTGCTGTGCCGCAGGTGCCCATCAAGCCCAAGTTCTACAACGACCCGCTGCACGGCCCCTACTACAGCTTTGAACATCCACGCTTTAACTTTGGGATGGTCTTTACCTACCGCCGCATCCGCGGCCAGGTGTTTGGCTTTGGGGAAGAGGCCATCCGGGTGGGGGATCAATCCATGCAAAACTGGACCTGGGGCAACGACTGGCGCATCACCGGGCCGGAGATGAACCTGATTCTCACCCACGAGCAACTGCAAGCCTCAGGCCAACTGGATCCCGGCGGCTGGATGGGGGGCTTGCGGGTGGAGGCGCTGCGGCGGGCCGAGCAGCATGCCAAGGGCTTTTTCTACTGGCTGGTGGCGGGGCGGACGGATTTTCTGTTGCAGCAGGCGGATCCCGACTTTCAAAAAGACTTCTACCTGCGCTATGCCTACCTGCGGGGGCCCGATAGCCCCATGGGAACTGCCAGCGGCCTTTCCAAGTACCCCTACATTCGCGAGTCGCGGCGCATCATCGGTCGGCCCAGCCCTGCCTACCCGCAGGGATTTACCATCTACGAGTCGGATATCACCACGCGAGAATCGGAGCTCAATCGCGGGCGGCCCTTTATTTTCTACGACTCGGTGGGGGTGGGCCAGTACCCCATCGACTTTCACGATTGTCTATTGCCGGATTTTTCCCTGCCCCCCAGCCACAACCAGGATGCCCAGGCCCCCAGCTACCCCTACCAGATCCCACTGCGGGCTTTGATCCCCCAGCGCATCGACAACCTCTTGGCCGGCAACAAGAACATTGCCACCAGCCGCATTGCCAGCGCCTCCTATCGGGTGCACCCGGTGGAATGGGCCATCGGCACAGCCGCCGGCCACACGGCCCACTTTGCCCTGGAGCGGGATCTGATCCCGGCGGAGATCCTGCGCGAGCCGCTGCTGGACTTGCGGCTGTTGCCGGCTCTCCAGGCCCAGATCCAGAGCCTGGGCAATCCCATCCAATTTCCCGGCACCACCATCACCGCCACTGAGTGGGCCCAATCTCGCTAGCCTAGAAAGGCAAGGTTGGGAGCTGGCCGATGGATGCTATGGGGGTTGAACTGGGGGGACTGGAGGCGATCCGCCCTTCGTTGTGGGCGGCCACAGCCCTGTGGAGTCTGGGGCTGATGTGGGGCTTGTCGCCGCTGCACCGCCGCCTGCAGGAGGGTTGGGAAAAACAGTTGGCCTGGGATCCCAGCGGAGCTCTGGCCTCTTTGCTCAGCGTCCTTCCTTTCTTGCTGGCAGCAGCGGTGGTGGTGGCCCTCACCGAACTCTCTTTGGGCAACAGCTGGGCCGTCTCCTGGGGTCTGATTGCCTGCGTTGGCGGTGGCCTCTACGAGCTGGGCCGGCGGGACAATGCCCGCTAAGCGCTCTGGGCCGGCCCTCACCCCCAGCCTCTTTGACAACGCCAAGTTAGAGCGACTTGAAGCGATGACCCCCCTCGAAGAAGCGGCGGAAGCGGCGGCTAAGCTGCTGGTGTTTCGGGAAATCTGCGCCCACCCCTTGGCCCTGACCTGGCAGGAGCTCACCCAGGAGTTGATGAGCGGGGATCCCTTGCCCTGCTGGAGAGCCTACGGACGCTGGTTTGAGCTTTTGGCCCAGGAGGGCTTGAGCTGGCGGGAGTGGCTAATCCGAGAGATCCGCTGGGCCGATAACCCTTTCTCGCGGGCGGCGCTTCGACCCCAAGGGATCCCAGCCCCCCTTGTGCAAGCGGCCCGCCACGATCTCCGCTGCCTGCAGATCCTGGCCGATAGCCAGGAGACCATTGCCGAGCAGATGCGGGCGCTGGGCCTGGGGATCCCTTGGCCGGATGGGGAAGGGGAGAGCCCTGGCTGGGATCCGCGCTCTTTTGCCGACTGGGGCCTGAGCCTGGAGGCGCTGATCGCCCACTACCGCCGAGCGGGGGTGGGGCTCTGTGGCCGCTATTGGGCCTTTCGCTGGGGGCCGGCAGGGCTAGAGGGGATCCCCACTCCCGACTTGCCCGACTGGGAAGAGATCTACGGCTATGAACGGCAGAAACGGCAGTTGGCTGCCAACACCGAAGCCCTGCTGCGGGGGGATCCGGCGTTGCATGTGCTGCTCTATGGGGCGCGGGGCACCGGCAAGTCTTCGCTGGTGAAGGCGTTGCTGCGCCGCTACGGTTCCCAGGGGCTGCGCCTTTTGGAGCTGAGACGGGGAGATTTGGGTCAATTGCCTCAGATCTTGGCAGATCTGGGAGGGTGGGGGCTGCCCTTTGTCCTGTTTGTGGACGATCTCTCCTTTGAGGCCGACGAAACTGAGTTTAAGCAGCTCAAGGTGCTCCTGGAAGGAGATCTTGTTCCACCACCGCCCAACGTCCGTCTCTACGCCACCAGCAACCGCCGCCACCTTATCCGCGAGTTTTTTGGCGATCGTCCCAGTCCCCAAGATCAAGAGGTCCACGCCTGGGATACGGTGCAGGAAAAGCTGTCGCTGCGGGATCGCTTCGGCCTTACCCTTACCTTCACCCCTTTTAGCCAAGCTGACTACCTGGCCACGGTAGAACACCTGGCGCAACGGCTGGGCCTCCCGCACCCTTTAGATACCTTGCGCCGCCAAGCCCTCCTCTGGGCGCAACAGCAGAACGGCTTTTCCGGTCGCACCGCCCGCCAGTTCCTGCATGCCTTGCAGGCCGGCCTGGTGGAAGTTGGATAGCCGCAGGCCGGCTGAGGTCTGGAGTTTTCGTCATAGGGACGAACCTGTCGGTTGCTGCAATTGCAAACTCCCCTTCAGGGAAGAGCCGGGGGCGAGGAAGACTACAGCAGCCACTCGGAGGCGCGCTCTCCCACCCCTTGCAAATTCAAAGGAATGGCCACCGCCTTGCCTATGCGGGGTTTCTGACGGGTAGCCTCAATTTCTCGCTGCACCGCTTCCCACACGCCCCACGCCTGCAAATGGGCCATGACAGACTCCAGGCGAGCCAGATACTCGGCTTCGCTCAAGGGGAAAGAGGGCTGCTCCAGGTAGCGCCACATCACCAACAGAACCACCCTGCCCCCCATGCGGCGCAGTTGCACGTCGTAGGAATAGCCCCACTTCTCCCGCAGCAAAGCTTGAAAGTCGGATCCCGTCATGGTCTGGCTCGGATTGGGTTGGGACTGAGCTGGGCCGCAGCAGAAAAACCGCCGCCTCTTCCCTTGCACTTCCTTTAGCTTTGCATTTCTTAATGATATTAGCCAAGGAGCTCGGTTAGGATGATGTCGTTTGTCAACGAACATTAAAACTTCTCAGGTTTGTACTGGCCATTATGACGGAAGCGGTTAGCAACTTCGAGGCACCCCCCATGAGCCGGCGGGTTTTTCTGAATGCCCTCCTCAGCAGCTCGGTGGGGGTGGTGGTGGTGGGCACCCTCTACCCGGTGGTGAAGTATTTTATTCCGCCCTCTTCCGGTGGGGCAGGAGAAGGTGTGATAGCTCAAGATGCTCTCGGCAAGCCCATCAGCGTCAGTGAGCTGTTGGCCACTCACGCCGCCACGGATCGCGTGCTGGCCCAAGGCTTGAAGGGGGATCCCACCTACATTGTGATCGACAACGGGGCGGTGGCCAACTACGGCCTCAACGCGGTTTGCACCCACCTCGGCTGTGTGGTGCCCTGGAACGCGGGGGAAAACCTGTTCAAGTGCCCCTGCCACGGATCCCAGTACGCGGCCAACGGCAAGGTCATCCGGGGGCCGGCTCCCCGCTCCCTGGAGCTGGTGAGCGCCACGGTGGACGGCGACAACGTTCGCTTCAGCCCCTGGCAAGGCCCCGATTTCCGCGAGGCCTGAGGCGTTACGATAGGCTCCAGAGAGACCCCTGTAAGGGGCCACAGCCGGGTCAGAAGTGGGGGAAAAGGCCAGAGAGGTTGCTGCGCTAGTCCTGGCTAGAGCATGAGTTGTGAGCTTTGAGGAGCATGACTCTAGTCAATAATAAGCTCAACTATACTGAAAATAATGTATAATATGTTCAGTACGGATTACTACCAGTTGATCTTTCTGTTTACTTTCGAGTCTGCCAACATGGTAGCCAAAGCAAAGCAGAAAATTGGTAGTAAGACGACACGGAAACTGCGCTTTGGGTATTCTACTCAAAGCTTTGCGGGATACCGCCATTCTGTTTGGACTCCGTCCCGCTAACGCGAATGGAAACAAGCAGAATGCTATCGCTGCATAGTTGAACAGTGATGTTCAGCAGTGTTCAGCGTAAATGTATCAGATTGCCCCAAAGGGCTTGCGAGAATTTTGATTGAGATTCTGAGCTAACTTATGAAGCGAATTTACTTGGCCTTGTGTGCGCTGCTGCTGTTGCTGGGGACGGGATCCCGTCCGGCAGCAGCCTATCCGTACTACGCCCAGATGGCCTACGACAACCCGCGCGAGGCCACCGGGAAAATCGTCTGTGCCAACTGCCACCTGAACGCCATGCCTGCCCGTGCCGAAGTGCCGCAGGCAGTTACCCCGGGCCAGGTGTTCACCATCAAGGTCGGGATCCCCTATGACTTGAGCAAGCAACAGGTGTTGGCGGATGGCAGCAAGGGCGGCTTGAACGTTGGCGCTGTGGTGGTGTTGCCAGAAGGCTTCCGCCTGGCCACCGAGGAGGAGATGACGGAGGAGCAGCGCCAGGAAACCGCTGAGACCTACATCACTCCCTACAGCGACGAGAAGCCCAACATTCTCCTGGTGGGTCCCCTGCCCGGCGAGCAGCACCAGGAAATCGTCTTCCCGGTGGTCGCCCCTGACCCGAAGGAGGATCCCTCCGTGGCCTTCATGAAATATCGGGTTTACATTGGCGCCAACCGCGGTCGTGGCCAGATCAACCCCGATGGCAGCCTCAGCAACAACAACGTCTTCCGCGCTCCTGCCACGGGTCGTCTGACAAGCATCGCCACCATCGAATCTGACCTCAGCGATCTGCCGCCTGAGCTGGCCGCCCTGGTGCCGCCCGAATACGAGTTGCCGGGCACGCGGGTGCTCAGCTTCGAGACTGAAGGCGGACTGAAGCACTTGGTGGTGCCGCCGGGGCCGGAGTTGGTGGTTAACATTGGCGACAGCGTCCAAGAAGGGGATCCGGTTACCAACAACCCCAACGTGGGCGGCTTTGGCCAAGTGGAGCGGGATCTGGTGCTGCAGAACCCGGAACGGGTGAAGTGGTTGGTGGCCTTCCTGGCAGCGGTGGCCATCACCCAGCTTCTGCTAGTGCTCAAGAAAAAGCAAGTGGAGCTCATCCAGGCGGCAGAACTTTTGGGCTAGCTTGCGCACTTATTCTTCGCGAGAGTCTTCCCAGCACCTCGGAGCCAGCCGGGGTGTTTTTTTAGGGAATCCTCAGCTCTCCCGCTATCACCAGCACCGCCTGCCCGGCAATCTCCACCCGAGTGCCGAGATCGCGACACCACAGCTCGCCTCCCCGCGCCGAGAGCTGGCGGGCTTTGAGCTCAGTCCGGCCCAGGCGCTGCGACCAATAGGGTGTCAACAGGCACTGGGCAGACCCGGTCACCGGATCCTCCGGGATCCCCAACTGGGGGGCAAAAACACGACAGACAAAATCTGGCTGGTCTTCTAGATCCCCTCCCGAGGCAGTGACGATCAACCCAGAAACAGGCAGTGCCTGAACCCGCTCCCAATCCGGCTGCAGCTGCTGCACCTGCTGGGCCGAAGTCAGCACCGCTACCCCCATGCTGCCGCGGTACAACTCCAGAGGAGGGATCCCCAATGCCGCAGCCACCTGCTCTTGGCCTTCCGGCCAGGGTTGCGGGAACTGGGCGGGAAAATCCATCGCCAGCCGCTCCCCCTGCCGCCGCACCTGCAGCCGGCCACTGCGGGTGGAAAAGGCCACCCCCTGAGCTTCCGGGTGAATCTCGGTCAAGAGCACATAGGCGCTGCCCAACGTGGCATGGCCACAGAGTTCTACCTCCGTGGTGGGAGTAAACCAGCGCAGCCCATAGTGGGGAACCTCGCCTTCGGATCCCTGGGGCAGCAAAAAAGCCGTTTCCGACAGATTGTTCTCCGCCGCAATTGCTCGCATCAAAGCTGCCGGCAGCTCCTGAGGCAGCAAACACACCGCTGCCGGATTGCCCTTAAAAGGCACTGCCGTAAACGCATCCACTTGAAACAACGGGATCCGCACCTGCTTGCCCAACCTACCTCAGGCCATGATCCCACAACAGGCCCAGAAGTAGGGGGATCCGCACCCAACCGTACCCGACAAAAAGGGAGATCCCGCCAAAAGGGGCTATTGTCAGGCTGGAGAGCCGGCTGATAGACTAGCACTCGTAAGCTGAGAGTGCTAAAACCTCGACTACGCAAGCTTAGGTTTGCGCTCGATACAACCCTTCAGCCTCGCGTTTTAGGCATCACGGAGGATATTTGTCATGGCTGCAGTAACTCTCAACGTCTCTACGCTGAAGCCGCTAGGCGACCGCGTGCTGGTCAAGATTGCCCAGCAGGACGAGAAGACGGCGGGTGGCATCTTTTTGCCCGATACCGCCAAAGAAAAACCCCAAGTGGGGGAGGTGGTCGCAGTTGGGCCTGGCAAGCGCAATGACGAGGGCAAGCTGATCCCGATGGAACTGAAAGCCGGCGACAGAGTGCTCTACTCCAAGTACGCCGGCACGGAAGTGAAGCTGGGCAGCGATGAGTACGTGCTGCTGGCCGAGCGGGATATTCTCGCTATCGTTCAGTAATTTTCAGTCCTTCAGCGATCGATCCTCTACATCGCCCTTAGTTCATTCAATTCACGTCTGAGAGGTTGAGTATGGCCAAGTCGATCATTTTTAGCGAAGAAGCCCGTCGTGCCCTTGAACACGGCATGGACATTTTGGCGGAAGCTGTAGCCGTTACTCTCGGCCCCAAAGGGCGCAACGTCGTCCTGGAGAAGAAGTTTGGCGCACCCCAAATTGTTAACGATGGGGTAACCATCGCCAAAGAGATCGAGCTGGAAGACCACATTGAAAACACTGGCGTCTCCTTGATCCGTCAGGCGGCTTCCAAGACCAATGACACGGCTGGGGACGGCACCACCACCGCCACCGTCCTGGCCCACGCCATGGTTAAAGAAGGGCTGAAAAACGTGGCCGCCGGCGCCAACCCGATTGCCCTCAAGCGCGGCATCGACAAAGCCGTGAAGTTCCTGGTGGACAAGATCGCCGAACATGCCCGCCCGGTGGAAGACTCCAAAGCCATTGCCCAGGTGGCGGCCATTTCCGCCGGCAACGATGAGGAAGTGGGCCGCATGATCGCCGAGGCCATGGACAAAGTGGGCCGCGAAGGGGTGATCTCCCTGGAAGAAGGCAAGTCCATGACCACTGAGCTGGAAGTGACGGAGGGGATGCGCTTTGACAAAGGCTACATCTCCCCCTACTTCGTCACCGACACGGAGCGGATGGAGGCGGTTCTGGAAAACCCCTACATCCTGATTACCGATAAGAAAATCACCCTGGTACAAGACCTGGTGCCGGTGCTGGAGCAAGTGGCCCGCGCCGGTCGTCCGCTGCTGATCATCGCCGAAGACATCGAGAAAGAAGCCCTGGCCACTCTGGTGGTGAACAAGCTGCGGGGCGTGCTGAGCGTGGTGGCGGTGAAAGCGCCTGGCTTTGGGGATCGCCGTAAGGCCATGCTGGAAGACATCGCCATCCTCACTGGCGGTGAGGTCATCAGCGAAGAGCGCGGCCTGAAGCTGGAGAACGCCCGTCTCGACTCCTTCGGCTCGGCCCGTCGCGTCACGGTAACCAAAGACCACACCACCATCGTGGCGGAAGGCAACGAAGCGGCTGTCAAAGCCCGCTGTGAGCAAATCCGTCGCCAAATTGAAGAAACCGACTCCACCTACGACAAAGAAAAACTGCAAGAGCGCCTGGCCAAGCTCTCCGGCGGTGTGGCGGTGATCAAAGTGGGCGCGGCCACCGAAACTGAGATGAAGGATCGCAAGCTGCGCCTGGAGGACGCCATCAACGCCACCAAGGCGGCGGTGGAAGAGGGGATCGTCCCCGGCGGCGGCACTACCCTGGCGCACCTGATGCCGGCGGTAACGGAGTGGGCGCAGGCCAACTTGTCCGGCGATGAGCTGGTAGGGGCCATGCTGGTTGCCCGCGCGCTGGGCGCTCCGCTGCGCCGCATTGCCGAGAATGCCGGCCAGAACGGCTCGATCGTGCTGGAGCGGGTGAAAGAGAAACCCTTCACGGTGGGTTACGACGCCCAGAACGACGCCTATGTGGATATGTTTGAGGCGGGCATCGTTGACCCGGCCAAAGTCACCCGCTCTGCCCTGCAAAACGCTGCCTCGATTGCCAGCATGGTGCTCACCACCGAGGCCATCGTGGTAGACAAGCCGGAGCCCAAGAGCAACAAGCCCGCTGGCGGTGGCGGCGGCGTGGATGACTACGACTACTAATCTTCGGGCAGGAAGAGGCAGAGGCTTCGCCAGCTAGCGGAAAGTCTGCTGCCTTGTCAGAGCAACCATCTTCCGGGATCCCGGCTGGGATCCCTTTATTCTTGGGCATTTCCCTCTCCCAGGCGTCCGGGGGGTGAGGGCGAGCCATCCTACTAACGGAAGGAGAAGGCGGCGTGGCACGGTTAATCTGCATTGGCCTAGACCTGGCCTGGTCGGCCCGCAACCCCTCTGGCGTGGCAACGCTGGAGGTTGAGAGCGGGGATCCCCAAGCCCCGAACCTGACGGGCCACCTGCGGGACAACCGCCTCTTGCAAACCGACCAGGAGATTGTGGACTACATCCAAGCCCAAGCGGGAGGGGATCCCTGCCTGGTGGCGGTGGATGCCCCCCTGCGCGTCCCCAACCCCAGCGGCCAGCGGCGGGCGGAAGCCGAGCTGAACCGGGTGTTTCGCGCCTATGCCGCTGGCGCCCACCCGGCCAACCGCCGCCTCTTGGCCAAAAACGGCCAGGTGCGAGGGGAGGCCCTGGTGCAAGCTCTCTCCCGTTATGGCTTTCGCGAGCAGGCCAGCATCGAGCAGGGATCCCTGGCCCGGCAGATCACCGAAGTCTTCCCCCACAGCGCCATGGTGAGCCTGTTTGGCCTCAGCCGCAGCCTCCCCTACAAAGCGCGTCCCCGCCGCACCTGGCTGCAACGAGAACAGGCGTGGCGGCTGTACCAGCAACATCTGCGCGCCTTGGCCAGCGCCGATCCGTCTCTGCAAGGCCACGAGCCCCTGCTCCAAGTGGAGGTGGGATCCCTTAGGGGCCGCCAACTCAAAAACTACGAAGACCAAGTCGATGCCTTAATGTGCGCCTACATCGCCCTCTACGGCTTCCGCTGGGGATCCGAGCGCTGCCACAGCTTCGGCAACCTGCAAGAAGGCCACATTTTCACTCCCCTGCCCCCCTCATTGCAAGGGAAGAGCCCTGTTTCCTCGCCGGAAACTCCACAAGGGCTTTAACTCGGGCGAGGGTATGGCTTCTGCCAGACCGGCCAGACTTCCGTTGAGGCAGAGACAAGCGAAGCTAAACCGGAGGGAAAACCCGGCTCTTGCTAGTCTCAAATCACACGTTGGCGGCATGATAGGAAGAAGGGATCCTGTCAGAGGGGAGGGAAATGAACGCACAACTGGGGCGCAATCGGCAGGCAAGACGCGCTTACGGGCTGGATGAGATCGCGCTGGTGCCGGGCAGGCGAACCCTGGATCCCAGCTTGGTGGACACCCACTTCACCCTGGGAGGGATCCAAAGGCCAATCCCCATCATTGCCAGCGCCATGGATGGCGTGGTGGATGTGCGAGTGGCCATTTTGCTCTCGGAGCTGGGGGCCTTCGGGGTGCTGAACCTGGATGGGATCCAAACCCGCTATGCTGATCCCGATGAGGTGTTGGATCAGATTGCGTCGGTGGGCAAAGACGAGTTTGTGCCCCTAATGCAGCGCCTCTACAGCGAGCCGGTGAAGCCACAGCTAATCCAAGAGCGCATCCGCCAAATCAAAGCGGCCGGCGCCATCGCGGCCGCTAGCTGTGTGCCCGCCCACGCAGCTGAATATGGCCCCCTGGTGGCGGAAGCAGGCGGGGATCTGTTCTTCGTCCAGGCCACCGTGGTTTCCGTCCACCACAAGGTGCCTGAAGGCATGCAAAAGCTGGATCTGGCCGCCTTCTGCCGCTCCATGCCCATTCCCGTGGTGGTCGGCAACTGCGTCACCTATGATGTCGCCCTGGAGCTGATGCAAGCGGGAGCCGCAGGAGTCCTGGTGGGCATCGGCCCCGGCGCTGCCTGCACCTCCCGCGGCGTGCTGGGGGTGGGAGTACCTCAGGCTACCGCCATCGCCGACTGTGCAGCCGCCCGCGACCAGTTCTTGACGGAAAGTGGCACCTACGTTCCCATCATTGCCGACGGCGGCTTGGTAACCGGCGGGGATATTTGCAAGGCCATCGCCTGCGGAGCCGACGCCGTGATGATCGGATCTCCCTTGGCCCGTGCTCAGGAGGCGCCGGGTCGCGGCTTTCACTGGGGCATGGCCACCCCCAGCCCCGTTTTGCCCCGCGGCACCCGCATCCGCGTGGGATCCACCGGCACCTTGGAAGAAATCTTGCGCGGCCCCGCCCGCCTGGACGACGGCACCCACAACCTCTGGGGCGCCCTGCGCACCAGCATGGCCACCCTGGGGGCTGCCAATCTCCGAGAAATGCAGCAGGTGGAGATCTGCATCGCCCCCTCCCTCCTGACCGAGGGGAAGGTGTACCAGAAGGCGCAAAGCCTGGGCATGGGGAAATAGTTCTTTGGGAATGCTAAACTCGGTGGACTGGGATCCCCCAGGGCGGTTAGCTCAGCGGTAGAGCGCCTGCCTTACAAGCAGGATGTCACTGGTTCGAGTCCGGTACCGCCCATCCCCGCTTCAGCCCGCGACTTAGGAGCTCTGTCTCGGCTTTGGCGTGCACCCGCTAGTCAGGGTCGGATCCCTGAGGTAAAGTAATGGGTATGGGGCCTGGAGCGTCTGCCGCCGTTGAGCCTCACGTTGAGTCTCATTCAAAAAGAAAAAGTGTGTAAAGTGGTAGACGATGTGAAACAGGGCTGTACCATGTTTTTCGAGGGTCCGCAGTTGTCAGACTCGTGCTTGAGTTAGACAGTTGACTACCTCTAGAAGACATCGCCACAGCCGAGACAGGTGTGAGGACACAGAACAAGGAGAGAAACATGCCCGCGAAACACGCGAACTACTGGAAAACGTTGCTGGCCGGCACCCTGGGTGCAGCAGCAGTCTTGACCCCTGGAGTGGCCTATGCCCAAGCTACTGGGCCCGTCACCTCCATCTCTGAACTTTCTGATGTGCAGCCCACTGACTGGGCTTTCCAAGCACTGCAATCGCTGGTCGAGCGTTACGGCTGTATTGCCGGCTACCCTGACCGCACCTTCCGCGGCAACCGGGCTATGACTCGCTTTGAGTTTGCCGCCGGTATGAACGCCTGCTTGGATCGCATCAATGAGTTGATTGCAGCCGGTTTGGCCGACAAAGTCTCCAAGGAAGACGTGGCCACTCTGCAGCGCTTGCAAGAGGAATTTGCTGCTGAGCTGGCAGCCCTGCGCGGGCGGGTGGATGCGGCAGAGGCTGAGATTAACGATCTGAAAGGGAAGATCTTCAACCCAGTTACCAAGCTTAACGCTCAGGTCATTACCGCAATTCTTGGTAGCGCTCTTACAGAAGACCGGGTCGTACAAGGAAGAGTGGTAGCCGAGCAAAATCAGGCAAACATGACTCTTCCCTATCGGGTACGCCTGAACTTCGATGCCTCCTTTGTTGGCCGGGATCGCTTGCGTATCCGCCTACAAGCTCGCGATGCGGTTACTACCTTCTTTGAGGGTGACCCAGGCGTTGGCTTCCAGGGGGGTGCAGGTGGTACCTTCACCCTTGCCCAGCTGGTTTATCAATTCCCTGCTTTCGACCGCGCTGCTACTATCTACACGGGCATTACGGGTACGGGAGTGTCGAGCGTTCTGCAGTACAGCACGCCCTTTGATGCCCTGTCGGACTTTGCCGATGCTCCCAACTCTACGGCAGATGTGCCCAGCGGAACCCTATTTGGTTTTCGCTACCGTTTGAGCGACCAGTTTCGTTTAGCCTACGCCTACAGCACCAGAAGAGGTCAAGCTCTGGGGAGAGGCTTTGGCGACAGTGGCTTGACAGGTGATGATAGCGCTCACACCGTCGAGCTGGGCTTCTTGCCGACAAAGGGTCTGGAGTTCTACCTCCAATTTGCTTCCACCTACCTGCAGCAGGCGAACGACGGCCCCACCTTCCTGGCCACGGGTAAAAGTCTCTTCCGTGGACCGGTAAGAAGAACGCAGGTCAATGTCTCTGCGCGGGTAAACGCCTTTACAGTCGCAGCCAACTGGGAAATCAGCCCTCGCATTACCTTGTCTGGCTGGTTTACGGCTGGCAATGTGGATTACAACCTGCCCAATGTGGTACCGGCTGGTACTGTTGATCCGGGAGAGGAAGACTTTAATGGTTTCCTCTTTGGCTTTGTTTTCCCTGACCTCTTTGTGGAGGGTGCCAAAGGCGGGATTGTATTTGGGCAGCCAATCGTGACCACAGACAACGACGGAGTGTGGGATACTCGCCCCTTCGTTGTGGACGTCTACTACAGCTTCCCGGTCAACGAGTACATTACTCTAACGCCTGCTGCCTACTTTGTGAGCAACCCCAATGGCGGCAGACCCGGAGACAACGACCCAACCATCGGCGTGGGGGCTTTGCGAGCTGTGTTTACTTTCTAGTTCTTAAAATCCCTGCGCTGACATCCAAGTTGCTAAGTAGGGATCCACTGGGTTGGATCCCTTCATTGAATAAGAATAATCAACTCCTCTGTGGGGATAAGGATGCTGACATTGAAGAGCTTGAGGTTGAGCTTAAGACGAGGCCATGGGCTACAAAAAGCGCACTGCGTGAGATCTGCCCAGGTCTTTGCCACAGGCTCGGTGTAGGTGTGAGAATGGCGGGAACAGATACCCATGTCTTGGCCACAGATGTGGGGACACCGCATTAACTGTAGGGCAGGCCGGACAGCAAGAGGATGTGGACTTCGGCTGTATCATAATCTCCACATCATGTCTTCACCGAAGTCCGCAGTTGCCAGACTTGTTCTTGAGTTAGGCAATTGGTTACCTCTAGAAGACATCCCTACAGCCAAAAAGGTGTGAGGAAAAGAACAAGGAGAGAAACATGCCCGTGAAACACGCGAACTACTGGAAAACGCTGCTGGCCGGCACTCTGGGTGCAGCAGCGATCCTGACCCCTGGAGTGGCTTATGCCCAAGCTACCGGGCCGGTCACCTCCATCTCTGAGCTTTCGGATGTGCAGCCCACCGACTGGGCCTTCCAAGCCCTGCAATCCTTGGTGGAGCGCTACGGTTGTATTGCCGGCTACCCTGACCGCACCTTCCGCGGCAACCGGGCCATGACTCGCTTTGAGTTTGCCGCCGGTATGAACGCCTGCTTGGATCGCATCAATGAGTTGATTGCAGCCGGTTTGGCCGACAAAGTCTCCAAGGAAGACTTGGCCACTCTGCAGCGCTTGCAAGAGGAATTTGCTGCTGAGCTGGCAGCCCTACGCGGGCGGGTGGATGCCCTGGAGGCCGATGTTACTGATTTGAAAGGGAAGGTCTTCAACCCGGTTACCAAGTTGAATGCCCAAGTCATCGCCGCTGTTGTAGGCAGCGCTCTCACGGAAGACAGAGTTGTTGATGGGAAGGTAGTGGCAGAGCAAAACCAAGCCAACATGACTCTTCCCTATCGGGTACGCTTGAACTTCGATGCTTCTTTTGTGGGTCGCGATCGCCTGCGCATTCGTCTCCAAGCTCGCGATGCTGTGACTGAGTTCTTTGATGGGGATCCCGGCCTTGAGTTTGGCGGCCGTGGCGGCGGCACTTTCACCCTGGCCAAGCTGATCTACCAATTCCCAGCTTTCAACCGAGCAGCTACCATCTACACGGGTATCGTTGGCTCAGGTGTGTTCGATGTATTCAACTACAGCACACCCTTCGAAGCTCTCTCCGACTTTGCTGATGCTCCCAACTCCACGGCGGATGTGCCAGGTGGAGCTCTGTTTGGCTTCCGCTACCGCCTCTCCGATCAACTGCGCTTGGCCTACAGCTACAGCAGCAGGAACGCTCAAGCCTTGGGCAACGGCTTCGGCGACAGCGGTATAACCGGTAGCGACAGTGCCCACGCGGTGGAGCTGGGCTTCCTGCCGAATGAAAATCTAGAGATTTACCTGCAGTTTGCCAGTACCTATCTGCAGACGGCAAACGATGGCCCTGAGTTCTTAGCCAACGGTACAGCTCTTTTCCGTGGCCCTCTGAGAGTAACCAATGTGTCCACCTCTGCACGGGTGAACGCCTTTTCTGTGGCTGCCAACTGGGAGATTACCCCCCGCGTCATCGTATCTGGCTGGTTTACTGCTGGCAATGTGGATTACAACTTGCCCAATGTGGTACCGGCTGGCACCATCGATCCGGGTGATGAAGATTTTAACGGATTCCTGTTTGGCTTCGCCTTCCCAGATCTGTTCATTGAGGGTGCTCAAGGGGGTGTGGTTTTTGGCCAGCCAATTGTGACCACCAAAAATGAAGGAGTTTGGGATACCCGCCCGTTCATTGTGGATGTTTACTACAGCTTCCCGGTGAACGAGTACCTCACCCTTACCCCGGCGGCCTACTTTGTGAGCAACCCCAATGGTGCTCTACCTGGGGACAACGACCCAACCATTGGTGTAGGTGCTCTGCGGGCTGTGTTCAACTTCTGATGAGTTGACCTCTTTTGCAGGTTCATAGCTGGTTAGGGGATCCACTGCAGTGGATCCCTTTTTTGGTTCAAACCTTCCTTTATGGTCATTTCGATTCAGACTAGGACACTGCACCCACGTCTGAAACGTTGAGTGCATACAGCGAAGGGCTTTTTCTCTATAGCCCAGGTGTCTCACCCTAACCTGAAACGACTACAACTCCTCTGCGGGGATGACAATGCCGGCTCTGGAGAGCCTGAGGTCGGGCTCAAGACAAGGCTAGGGATTACAGAAAGCACACTGAGCGGGATCTGCCCAGGGCTCTGCCACAGGCTCGGTGTGGGTGTGAGAACAGCGGGAACAGCCATATACCCAAGCCTTGGCCACGGGGGTGGGGGCGCCACATTGGCCGCAGGGCAGTCCAGAGACCGAGCGGATCTGCCAGTAGCCGGGAGTGCCGCAGGCCGGGCACAGGCTTTGGGCTTTGGCGATTAGGTTTTGGGTGGCGGCTGCGATGACTTGGAGCCGGGTTGGGTTGTACAGGGCCCGCATGTCGGTTTCCAGATGCAGGCCACCCTGCCGAGCCAGCAGCTCCCCCACCACCTGCTTCAGGGTTGCTTCGTCTTGGATTCCTTTGTGGATAACCTGGGGCTTTTCTGGCTGGTCGAGGGCGATCAGGGCGTGCTGGGGAAAACCCGCCCTTTGGGCAAAGTCCAGCGCTTCTGCCCAGCTCTGCACCCAGCGATGGCTGAAATTGGTTTGGGTGCTCTCTGCATAGCCGACCAGCTCCAAGGGCTCCGCGCCGGGTTCAAAAACCCTGAGCATGACCCACTCCTGATTCCAAGGGATCCAAGGGATCTGGGGGTGGGGGCCAAAGGATCCCTCGCTGGCCAAGCCCAGAGCTTCAGGATGATCCTGCAAAGCCCTTGCAATCTTCAGGCGCAGAGTGTGGATGGGATCCCCCGGTCGGGGCCGCTCCCGCGAGAAGGTGCCCAGTTGGTCGGTGTCAAAAGTTGCTACTTGGACTTGAATCCCCAAATGTTCGGCCAAGAGAGGGCCGATGACCTGCTCTTTGCGATGCATGGTTGCCAAGTAGGCGACCCGACCCTTCCATTGCATAGACTCAGACTTAACCTAGATCTGGCAAACGGATCCCGCAGCTTTGTGGCTCAGGCCAATTGGGGTTACTCAAACCAGGGGACTGGCCTCTGTCGGCAAGCCCAACTGGGCAACAGCCTCGGCCAAAGCCACCTCACGGCTGTCCACAAACCGCTCTGGGGGCAGCGGCAAATGTAGGTTTTCCAGGCGCTGCCGGATCCGGCCCTTGGCCCCAGCAATCCACACCTGTTTGCCCCGATCCAGGGCCTCGCGAATGGCATTTTCCAGGGATAGCGTTGCGGAAACGCCCAGCATCGGCACATCCGACAAATCCAGCACCAAGGCTTGGCAGGAGGCCACCGCCTGATGTTGGCGGGAAATGGCTTGGGAAACCCCGAAGATCATCGGCCCGCTCAGGTAAAACAGCAACACCTGCCCGCATCCCTGGCGCAGCAATTCCCTCTCACGGGGAGTGAGATCCACCGCATCATCGGCATCGGTAATGGCTTTCACCTCTTCGGAGTGGATCTCGCTGAGGCGTTGGATAGTGAGCAAGTTGGCCACAAACACCCCCACCCCCACGGCAGCGATGAGATCCACAAATACCGTCATGAACATCACCCCGTACATGATGGCTGCCCCTTTGAGGGAAAGGCGGTGGGCCCGCTTGAGGAAGCTCCAGTCGAGGATATCCACCCCCACCTTAAAGGCGATCCCTGCCAGCACCGCCATTGGGATCCCTTGCGTGAGGGGAGCGGCAAACAGCACCACCATCAGCAGGATTAACGCTCGGGTAATGCCGGCTAGAGGGGTACGTCCGCCCGACTGGATGTTCACCACCGTGCCCATGGTTGCCCCTGCTCCCGGCAGCCCTCCCATGAAGCCGGACACCAAGTTAGCGATCCCCTGCCCGATCAGCTCTTGGTCGGAGTCGTGGCGGGTGCGGGTGAGGTTGTCGGCAATCACCGCCGTCAAGAGGGTGTCGATGCAGCCCAGCATCCCCAGCACCACCCCATCCAGCACCAAGTTGGCCAGGGAAGCAAAGGGCAACTGCGGCCACTGCAACTGCGGCAAACCGGTGGGGATAGGGCCAATGCGCCGCAAATCCCAATCGGCCATGAACAAGCTGGCCACCAGCGTTCCCAACACCAAAGCCACCAACTGCGGCGGCACCACCCGTCGCCAGGGCTTGGGATAGCCAAAAAGGATGGCAAGCGTCAGCAGCCCCAGCCCCAGCTCTGGCATCTTGAGGTTGAGCAGGTAGGTCGGCAGGTTCTGCACCGCCCCGATCACTCCCCCCTGGCTGGCGTGGCCCAAAAGCGGCGGGATCTGCAGCAAAATCATGATCCAGCCGATCCCGGACATAAAGCCGGAAATAACGCTGTAGGGCATGAGGGTGATGTACTTGCCCAGTTTCAGGGATCCAAACAGGATCTGAAATAAGCCCCCCAGCATCACCACGGTGAAGGCCGGCCCTAGCCCCTGCTCCGGGTAACGAGCTGTAACATTAGCAACCACCGCTGTCATCATCACAGTCATCGGCCCGGTGGGTTCGGAGATGAGCGTGGGCGTACCCCCAAACAGAGCCGCAAAAAAGCCCACGCATACTGCTCCGTACAAGCCCGCCACCGGCCCTGCCCCCGAAGCCACCCCAAAGGCCAAGGCCATCGGCAAGGAAACAATCGCTGTCGTCAGCCCGCCGAAGAGATCCCCGCGCCAGTTGTCTAGGCTCAGACGTCGGTGCCAATCCAGAAATCTCTTGCCGCCGGACTGTTGTTCTTTCGCTTGGCTCAGCATGCCCCAAAGCCCTCCACGCTATGGGCAGCCTATCATTGAACGTTACTATAGAGATCATGCTAGAGAATAGATTTTCTTCTATAGTTTCCCTCAAGGATTCCCCTCCAAGCGAGGGCATGGGGCTTGAGCCGGTAGAGTTGTGTGAAAGTGAGAGTAGTCCACATAGCGATGCCCATTGCTGTCCAGGTGGAGAATATCGGCAAATCGGTGGTTCCAGAGAATCTCATCGGCCAAGTAGGAGTGGCGAGCATGGATGGTTTGGGAATAAGGTGTCGTCGATGCCGGTCAAGGTAATGATCAGCTCCGCTTGGCCCACCTGTAAATCTCGATCCATGAGGCTGTAGAGAGGGCCGCCGATGAACCACCGAGCCTCTCCTACTGGAAGTCAGCCAGCCTTCACAAAGGGCGAATGGTAGACTGGGAATACAAAAGCTTTCTGCTCAATTCAATCACCTTCAGCTTACTAGCGCAGGAGCCCCGCACTGTACCCGTAGGGTCAGTGTCGGGAGGAATGCTATAATAATTCTGCGGACACCAGAAACGGCTGTTTAGGGCACTGGTAACGGTCGATTGGGGCTGCCCGTAAACCAGCCCAGAGGCTCGTGGTTAGTTTACTAACTGCAGGGCTACCGAAAGCCCGCCCCGTACTGCGAAGCAGTCAGGGTCGGGTAGTTTACTCTGCCACGGCCAAGGTTGGCTTCTCGATAAACTTCCATGAACCCACTGCGCCAAGGCCGACTGGGATCCCTTACGGATAACCCAACCCCATGAGCGACAACGAATCGACGGCGCGCATCATCTCCACCGACCTGCAGCGGGAGATGTCGCAGTCCTACCTGGAATACGCCATGAGCGTGATCGTCGGGAGGGCTTTGCCAGATGCGCGGGATGGCCTGAAGCCGGTGCACCGCCGCATTCTCTACGCTATGCACGAGTTGGGCCTGACGGCGGATCGCCCCTTCCGCAAGTGTGCCCGCGTGGTGGGGGATGTGATCGGGAAATACCATCCCCATGGGGATCAGGCCGTCTATGATGCGCTGGTGCGCATGGCTCAAGATTTCTCCATGCGGGAGCGGCTGGTGGATGGGCACGGCAACTTCGGCTCTGTGGACAACGATCCGCCGGCAGCCATGCGCTATACCGAGTGTCGGCTGACTGCCTTTGCCCAAGAAGCCCTGCTCCAAGATATTGACGCCAACACTGTCGATTTTGTCGGCAACTACGACGGATCCCAGCAAGAACCCCTGGTACTGCCGGCGCGGATCCCGCAACTGCTCCTGAACGGCTCTTCCGGCATCGCCGTGGGCATGGCCACCAACATCCCGCCTCACAACTTGGGCGAATTGGTGGACGGCCTGATTGCCCTCATCCACAACCCCAACCTGACCAGCCTGGAGTTGATGCAGTGGATCCCGGCCCCCGACTTCCCCACCGGGGCGCTGATCATGGGCCAAGAGGGCATCCGCGAAGCCTACACCACCGGGCGCGGCTCCATCACCTTGCGGGGGGTGGCCACGGTGGAGACCATCGAGCAGCGGGGCCGACCGACGCGGGAGGCCATCATCATCACCGAGCTGCCCTACCAAACCAACAAGGCAGCCATGATTGAAAAAATTGCCGAGCTGGTCAACGAGAAAAAACTGGAGGGCATTGCCGACATCCGCGACGAAAGCGACCGCGAGGGCATGCGGGTGGTGATCGAGCTGAAGCGGGATGCTCAGCCTCAGGTGGTGCTCAACAACCTCTACAAGCAAACCCCCCTGCAGAGCAACTTCGGGGTCAACATGCTGGCCATCCTCAACGGCGAGCCGCGCACCCTGACGCTGCGGGACGCACTGCAGGCTTTCTTGGATTTTCGGGCAGAGGTGATCGAGCGGCGCACCCGCTACGAGCTGCAGAAAGCCGAAGAGCGGGATCACCTGTTGCAGGGCTACCTTTTGGCTTTGGGGCAGTTGGATCGGGTGATCGCCCTCATCCGCGGAGCCGCCGATGCCGCCACAGCCCGAGCTGAGTTGCAGGCAACGTTGGGCCTGAGCGAAGCGCAAGCCGATGGCATTTTACAGATGCAACTGCGCCGCCTCACCGCCCTAGAAGCGGAGAAAATCCAGGCCGAACACGAAGACTTGGTGAGGCAAATTGCCGATTTGCGGGATATTTTGGCCCGCCGGGAGCGGGTGATGCAGATCATCAGCGAAGAGCTGCAGCAGCTCAAGAGCCGCTTTGCCAGCCCGCGCCGCTCCCGCCTCTGCCTGGAAGACTGTGAGCTCAAGGTTGCCGATCTGATCGAGAACCGCGAGACGGTCATCTTCCTCACCGAGCAGGGCTACATCAAGCGCATGGACCTTGAAGAGTTCCAGGTGCAGGGGCGGGCCACCCGCGGCAAGGCCGGCGCCCGCATCAAAGACGACGATGCCATCGAGCAGTTTTTTGCCTGTCGCAGCCACGACACTATCCTCTTTTTCACGGATCGGGGGATGGTCTATACCCTGCCCGCCTACGAGATCCCGCAGGGGAGCCGCACCGCCCGCGGCAGCGCCATCGTCCAGTTGCTGCCCATCACTCGGGAAGAGCGGGTTACCTCGATGGTGCCCGTGAGCGAGTTCAGCGACGACGAATACTTGGTGATGCTCACCCGAGCGGGCTACATCAAAAAAACGGCCCTCAGCGCCTTTGCCAATGTGCGTTCCAACGGCCTGATTGCCATCTCTCTGGAGGAAAACGATGAGCTGCGCTGGGTGCGCCGCGCCCGCTCCAGCGACGATGTGGTTATGGCGACCCGCCAGGGCATGTGCATCCGCTTCCGGGCAGATGACGAGCAACTGCGCCCCCTGGGGCGAGCCACCCGCGGCGTGCGGGCCATCACCCTCAACCCCGGCGACGACATCGTCAGCATGGACATCATCTTTGCCGAGTCGGTGATGGCCGCTGAGCGAGAGGGGGAGAGGCTGGCCAACCCCTGGGTGCTGGTGATTACCAAAGAAGGGCGGGGCAAGCGCTCGGCCATCGACCACTTCCGCCGGCAAAACCGGGGCGGCAAGGGGGTGATCGCCACTAAGTTCCGCCAGGAGTCGGATGAGCTGGCTGCCCTGCGCATCGTCAATGCCGAGGACGAGATCCTGTTGGTAACTGCCAGAGGCATTGTCATGCGCCAGTTGGCCAAGGCCATCCCCACTCAGTCTCGCGAGGCGACAGGGGTGCTGGTGCAGCGCTTGGATCCGGAGGACAGCATTGTAGGAGTGACGGTGGTGCCCGCTTCGTTTATCAGGGATCCGGCGGAAGCTGAAGAGGAGCCGGCAGAGGGGATCCCCGAGGCCGACGGTTGATCTCCGAGGCGGCGCCTCCCGAGGTACGGCATTTGCCGCCTCAAAGGGGTGGGATCCCGTACCGAAGGCGGCGAGGCTCGGGTGTTAGGTTTGACATAGCCCAATTGGCGGAGCTGCGAAGGCCTAAGGAATGGGGCCAACAGCTCCGAGTTGGGCTAGATTTGCTGTGTTTGGGGAGCTTGGTGACTCCATGTCGAGCCCGATCAATTTCATTCCTGGTTTTGAGGCCGCGCAAACACCCAGCCCCAACAACCGGCTCTGGCAATATCTGCAGTCTCAGGATCCCAGCGTTTTTCAAGACATCGCCCGCAACTCGTCGCCGGAGGTGCTGGAGATCTTGGGCCACAACATTCGCAGCTTGGTGGGCAGTTTGCCGCCAGACCAATTTGGCGTTCAAATCATCACCAACCGCGAGAGCTTGGCAAAAATGCTCTCCGGGGCGATGATGGGTGGCTACTTTCTGCGGGTGATGGAGCAGCGTCTGGCCCTGGAGCAGTCTTTGGGCAACTCATCCGCCGCCGTCCCCTCTCCCCAACCTTCAACACCGGATCAACCTCCAACAGCGGAGGGGGGCAGTGCCCAATAGCTCCGGGCTCAGCCTTGCGGGCCCGCAGCCAAGTTCAATCCATCCTCTCTGTTGCCGCCGAGGACGTTTTAGGGCTGATGCTGGGTATGGGTTCACCAGACCAGGGATCTGAGTTCAGCCGCCCACCTCGGCGGGTTTTGATCTGCCCGGATAGCTTCAAAGGATCCCTGACAGCCAAGGCAGCAGCGGAGAGCATCTCCCGGGGCATCCGCCAGGTCTTGCCGAAGGCCAAGGTGGAGCTACTCCCCCTGGCCGATGGGGGCGAGGGCACGCTGGAGACCTTGTTGCCGGCGCTGGGGGGAGAGAAACGAGGGCTGTGGGTCACTGGCCCGCTGGGGGATCCCGTCTGGGCCGAGTACGGGGTGGCAGGCGAGCGGGCGCTGCTGGAAGTAGCCCAGGTGGCCGGCCTGACCTTGGTGCCCCCTGAGCAGCGGGATCCCACCCGCACCACCACCTATGGCCTGGGGGAGCTGTTGCGGGCCGTCTGCCGGGATCCCATCGCCGAGATTTGGATAGCGCTGGGCGGATCCGCCACCGTCGATGCGGGTGCGGGGATGGCGCAGGCCTTGGGCTATCGCCTCTTGGATGGGGCCGGGGATCCCATCGGCTGGGGGGGAGGGGAGCTGGCCCGCCTGGCGCGCATCGAGCCACCTAAACAGCGCATTTGGCAAGGCAAGCGCATCCGCGGCCTCTGCGATGTGCAGAACGCCCTCACTGGCCCGTTGGGGGCGGCTGCCGTCTTTGCCCCCCAGAAGGGCGCCACTCCCCAGCAAGTGCGGCAATTGGAGCAGGCACTGCAGCAGTGGGCCAGGGTGGTGGAGCGGGATCTGGGCCGGGCCGTGGAGGGGATCCCAGGGGCCGGCGCCGCCGGCGGGCTGGGGGCAGGATTGGTGGCTTTTTTGGGCGCCACCCTGGAGTCCGGGATCCAGCTCTTGGCCCAGCACTTGGCCCTGCCGGAGCGTCTCCGCCGCTGCGATCTGGTGGTAACTGGCGAGGGCCGCCTTGACGAACAGAGCAGCATGGGCAAGGTAGTGGGGGCGGTGCTGGAGCAGGCCATGGTGGCCCAGAAGCCCCTGCTGATTCTCTGTGGCCAGGCCACCCCGGCAGCCCGGGCCGACTTGGCCGCCCGACCCCTTCCCATTAGAGTTGCTGCCCTCTGTGACCGGATCCCGGATGTGGCCGAGGCGCAGCGCCAGGCCGGTTACCACCTGGAGCAGATGGCCGCTTGGGAGTTGAAAAAGTTTCTGGCCGGGGATCCGATCCCCACCTAGCAAATGGCTGGGAAACAGCTTATCCATCGATCTCCAGCTCCCCTCTCCCCTTGGGAGAGGGGCTGGGGGTGAGGGCCGCTAGGGGCGGGGATCGCTTGGGTCAGCGACAAAGTGTCTTAATCATCGTGTTTGGAACAACTATAATGACTTGAATGAGTTTTTTTAAAAATTATGGCCACTATTGAGTTTTCTCCCGGTATTCCAGAAGTGCCAACGCAGGTGCGGTTGCTGAAATCCAAAACCGGCAAGCGGGGATCCGCCATTTTTCGCTTTGAGGAGCTGAAGTCCGACACGCAAAGCATCCTTGGCATGCGGATGATCGACGAGGAAGGGGAGCTGACCACCCGCAACATCAAAGCCAAGTTCTTGAACGGGGAATTCAAGGCCTTGGAAGTGATCTACGACATGGAAACAGAAGCAGAATGGGAGCGCTTCCTGCGCTTCATGGAGCGCTTCTCGGCAGCCAACCAGATGGGCATGGCCTAGTGGGCTCAGCTTTTGGATTTTTTGCTCCCCTTGGTGGACTTGCTCTTGGCTTTGGGCTGTTGAGCGGTTCCCTGGGCCTGCTCAAGGGGGGGCTGTCCCAGGGGAGGTCGCCGCTTGTGCCAGTCGGTGCTCTGCTCATAGGCATAGGCCACCCGCAGCACCTTGCTCTCCTGCAAGACGTTGCCTATGATCTGCAGGCCAATGGGCAGACCGTTGGCAAAGCCACAGGGCAGGCTCAGCCCCGGCAGGCCCGCCAAATTGACCGGGATCGTCATCAGGTCGCACAGGTACATACTCAAGGGATCCTCCCGCTCCCCCGCCTTGAAGGCCGGCGTGGGGGTGGTGGGGCTGACCAGCACATCCACCTTCTCGAAGGCCCTGAGGAAATCCTGCTTGATCAGGGTGCGCACCTTCTGGGCTTTGAGGTAGTAGGCGTCGTAGTAGCCGGCAGAGAGGGCATAGGTGCCGATCATGATGCGCCGCTTCACCTCCGGCCCAAAGCCGCGGGCGCGCGTTTTGCCGTACATAGCCAAGAGCGAGTCGGCGGGTTCCCGCAGGCCGTACTTGACGCCGTCGTAGCGGGCCAGATTGGAAGAAGCTTCCGAAGGGGCGATGATGTAGTAGGTGGCCAGGCCGTAGCGAAAGCTGGGGCAGTCGATCTCCAGGATCTCCGCCCCCAGCTCCTCTAGGTGTTGGATGGCTGCTTGCACGGCAGCGCGGGTCTCTTCCCCACACCCCTCTCCCAGCAGGTCGCGGATGACTCCAATCTTGAAGCCTTTGATCTCGGGGATCAGGGCCTGGCTATAGTCCGGGATCTCCACCTTGAGGCTGGTGGAATCCAGGGGGTCATGGCCGGCAATCCCCTGCAGCAGCAGGGCCACGTCCTCCACCGTGCGCCCAAAGGGCCCCACTTGATCCAAAGAGGAGGCAAAAGCCACCAGCCCATAGCGGGAGACCAGCCCATAGGTGGGCTTGAGGCCGACCACGCCACAGAAGGCCGCCGGCTGGCGGATCGATCCCCCCGTATCCGATCCCAGGGCCACCACCGCCTGGTCTGCCGCCACCGCCGCCGCCGACCCGCCTGAGGATCCCCCCGGCACCCGCGTCAGGTCCCAGGGGTTGGCGGTGCGCTGAAAGGCCGAGTTTTCCGTAGAACTGCCCATGGCAAACTCGTCCAGGTTGGTCTTGCCCACCGTCACCATGCCGGCAGCCGCCAGCCGCGCCGTCACCGTCGACTCGTAGGGCGGGATGAACCCCTCCAGCATCCGGGAAGCGCAGGTGGTGCGGATCCCTTGGGTGCAAAGGTTATCTTTCACCGCCAACGGGATCCCGGCCAAGGGGCCGATCGTCTCCCCGGCGCGAATGCGGGCGTCCACCGCTCTAGCCTGCTGCAGGGCCAGCTCTTCGGTCACGGTAATAAAGCTCCTCAGCTGCGGCTCCAGTTGCTGCAGGCGCTCCAGGTATTCGCGCGCGATCTCCTCAGCAGAGCGCTCCTTGTTCACCAACTGGGTATGCAGGGCACGGATAACAGACATAGACAAACTCGCAAGGAAGGGAAAAGGCTGATCCAGCTCAGTGAAAGTTCCCTCTAGAGTAATCCAGCGCGGCTCCCTACTAACTCCCCTCTCCCTGAGGGAGAGGGGCCGGGGGTGAGGGGCTACCGTCGTTCTAAAAAATCGCGAAAATCGCGGCGCAGATCCCGGATCTCCTGCCGCATTTCCCTCATCTCTTGAGCCATCTCGTCAGTGCGCCGTTCCAGCGCTTCGGTGCGGCGCTCCAGCGCCTCGGTGCGGCGCTCAATAGCCCGGGTGCGCGCATCAAACCGATCCAGCGCCTCCCGGAAAAACTGCGCCAGCATCGCCTGCCCTTCCCGCAGCTCTTGGATCAAAACCTGCTGGTTTTGCTGGGCAGCTTGCAACTCCTGGACGGCCCGAATCAGCCACTGCTCTTGCTCAGGTGTCATGGTTACCAAGGCGCTACAGAACAAGGAAATCCTACCACCCTAAATCTGATACATTTACGCCGAACATTGCTGAACATCACTGTTCAACTATGCAGCGATAGCATTCTGTTTGTTTCCAAACAGAATGGCGGTATCCCGCAAAGCTTTGAGTAGAATACCCAAAGCGCAGTTTCCGTGTCGTCTTACTACCAATTTTCTGCTTTGCTTTGGCTACCATGTTGGCAGACTCGAAAGTAAACAGAAAGATCAACTGGTAGTAATCCGTACTGAACATATTATACATTATTTTCAGTATAGTTGAGCTTATTATTGACTAGAGTCATGCTACTCCTGGGAGAAGGATCCGGGGATGGTTACATTAGCAACGCAGAGCGCTTGGGCCCAAGTTACCGCCGTTCCAAAAAGTCGCGGCGCAGATCCCGAATCTCTTGCCGCATCTCCCGCATCTCTCGGGCCATCTCGTCAGTGCGCCGTTCCAGTGCTTCTGTGCGGCGTTCGATGGCCCGAGTACGCTCGTCAAACCGATCCATTGACTCGCGAAAGAACTGCGCCAGCATCGCCTGTCCCTCCCGCAGCTCTTGAATCAAAACCTGCTGGTTTTGCTGGACAAGACGCAGCTCCTGCTGGGCAGCTTGCAATTCTTTTTGGGAGGCTTGCAGCTCTCTTTGGGAGGCTTGCAACTCTTGGATGGCTTGAATCAGCCACTGTTCTTGCTCGGGCGTCATGGTTACTGAAGCACTACGGAATAAGGAAATCCTACCACCCCTCTCCTGCTGGGAGAGGGGCCAGGGGTGAGGGCGATGGAGAGTAGGGAACTCGAATCCCTGACCTCTGCGGTGCGATCGCAGCGCTCTACCAACTGAGCTAACTCCCCGTAGCTTTACCAGAATAACCCGAATCCGCAGCCAAGATCTCCCCCGCCTGCAACTCCAGCTTGGGAAAGACCTTTGAGGATACCGGATCGGATCCCTTCAGCTCCAGCACATCGTACCAGCCTTCATGAAGCAGCAGCAGGCTCACCTTCTCCTCCAAGGGATCCACAACCCAATACTCGCCGATCCCCAAAACGCAATACTCTGCTTGCTTGGCCCGGTAGTCCGCCGCCCGGCTGGATTCGCTCACCACCTCCACCACCAATAGCGGCGGCGGATCCTCCAAGCGAATCAAAGCCTCTCGGGATCCCATCTCCTGCCACTGCTCCAAAGGCAGCACCACCACATCCGGGATCCGCACCGTTTCCCAGCGGTTGCCCCGCGGCGACTGGATCCCCAGGCCGCCCTGGATTGTTGTCCAAGGCAACTGCCGTCTGGCGATCTCCGCCTCAAAAACCTGGCTGAGAAACTTTTGGATCTGGACATGCCGTCCGGTTGGAAGGGCCATGGGCACCAACTCCCCCGCCACCAACTCATAGCGGGTATCGCCGCCATCGGAATACTTGAGGTACTCTGCCAAACTCAGGCGAGCCGTTGTCGATCCAGAAGCAGAAACGGATCCGATCGTCAAAGCCACAGCCACCTCCAAAGGCTGCTCTGCTGCCATCCTAACCCCCCTCTCCCTCAGGGAGAGGGGCTGGGGGTGAGGGCCGGCGCGGAGCACTTGAGGCTGCTACCGCCGTTCCAAAAAATCGCGGCGCAGATCCCTCATCTCCGCTGCCATCTCATCAGTGCGGCGCTCTAGGGCTTCCGTGCGCCGTTCCAAGGCTTCTGTGCGCCGTTCCAGGGCTTCGGTGCGGCGTTCAATAGCGCGGGTGCGCTCGTCAAAGCGATCTAGCGCCTCGCGGAAAAACTGCGCCAGCATCGCCTGCCCCTCGCGCACTTCCTGAATCAGAACCTGTTGATTTTGCTGGCCCGCTTGCAGCTCTCGAATCAAAACCTCCTGGTTTTGCTGGACAAGGCGCAGCTCCTGCTGGGCAGCTTGCAGCTCTTTTTGGGCAGCCTGCAGCTCCTGGACAGCTCGGATTAACCACTCTTCTTGTTCTGGGGTCATCGTCAAAAAGTTCTACAGAGGATAAAAAAATCCTACTCCCCTCTCCCTCAGGGAGAGGGGCTGGGGGTGGTCGCGTTAGCGGCGCGGAGCGCTTGGGCTGGGAGAGGGGCTGGGGGTGAGGGCCGCCGGCGGCGCACAGCGCTTGAGGCTGCCGGAAAGAACCACCCAAAACAAAAACCCCTCTCCCCATGGGAGAGGGGCCAGGGGTGAGGGATCGGAGGTGAGGGCTCAGTACAGCGCTTCTTCTTGGTGGGTGATGATGGTGCAGTCGGAGGTGGGGTAGGCCACGCAAGTCAGCACATAGCCCTGCTCGATCTGATCGTCATCCAGGAAGGATTGATCGCTTTGATCCACCGTGCCGCTCACCAGCTTGCCGGCACAGGTCGAACAGGCCCCGGCACGGCAGGAATAGGGCAGCTCGATCCCTTGCTCCTCCGCCACATCCAAAATGTACTCGTCGTCCGGCACATCGATGGTGACGTCCAAGCCCCGCTCTTCGTTGATCAACCGAACTTTGTAGACAGCCATCCTGGTTGGATCTCCAGAAAAAACATCCACTCCTCATCCTGCCACCCTTCTGCCCCGGATCAAGCCCTCTTGGGCCAGGAAATAGGCAAATCTTCGGGTTTTGGGCACTTGGATCCGGGAAAGCCTTGCCAGACAAAGATCCCGGCCATGTCCCACCTCGCCTGCCCTGCTGCAATCCAGCACCCTTGAACCAGGGCTCTCCGAAGCAGCAGCCACCGGATCGTGAGCCACGAGCAAGCTCGTGTTCTCCGTCTGTGACCCAGATCACTCTCATTTCAGCCTGCGAAAAGGAGAAAACCCTTGCCAAAACCGACAAATCTACCTGTATGATTGACGGAGAAGCAGACCAACCGCCAAGCGGCGTGTCTGCGTCTCCCCTCGATTGGCCACTCCCCAAAGGGCATAGGTTGCCCTGGGTAAGCCGATCGAGTAAGTTAAGGGAAGTGTTCAGCCAAACCCTGCTTTTTGGTTAAGAGGAGAAACATGAACGGAACAATGCACAAGTGGCTGCTCAAGTCACTCGGGTCTCTGTCTCTGGCTTCGACGGTGGTGCTGCTGCCCATGCTGCTCACCGGTTGCGGCGAAGATAGCTCCGGCACTGCGGTGCCCGTACCGCCCCCGCCCCCGCCGCCAGCTCCCCCGACTCCTACCCCCACGCCGACTCCTACCCCCACGCCGACTCCCACTCCCACACCCGTAGGCCGCGTCATCAGCATCAGCCCCTCGGACGGCTCTACCAACGTTTCCATCAACACCTCGATTGTCATCCGTTTCAGCGAGCCGGTGCGTGAGGCTCCTCTGACGCAGGCTTTGAGCATCACCTCGGTGGCGCCCCAGGCTGGAGCTGTGCCGGCTCGGGATCTTACCTTCAACGCCGACCGCACCCAAGTCACCATCACCTTCCGCACGCCGCTAAGCAACGACTCTGTTTATCGGGTCACCATCTCGCGGGCGGTGCCAGACTTGTTTGCCTCGGGCCGCAGCCTGGCCGAAGACTTTGTGGCCACCTTTACCACCGGCAACGTGGCCGTTTCGAGCGACCCGATTAGCCTGCTGCCGACGCAACTGGCGGCGGTGACGCCCAATGGGCAAGTGTTCTCCAACCCCAACGTGATTCCGGTGGGGCATGGCATTCGCCGCAGCGGAGTAGCAGAGAACACGCCGGTGGGGGTTTACACCGATTACCGCGCGGTGCTGTCGTTTGCGATCCCGGCCAGCATTCCGTCCAACGCCGTGGTGCAGGCAGCCCAGTTGACGCTGGTGCAGTTGCCCTCCAACGACTCAGCCACCATTCCTGGTTTTGGCAACCGGGGGCGGGGCTTCTTCTTCCTGGATCCGACACCGCACAACCTGCCGTCCAACAACGTGGTGTTCCAGGAAGTGACCTTGGGTGCGCCCAACAACGTGGTGTCCAGCGACTTCTTTGCGCCGGCTTCCAGCCCCACCTTTGTGGCTCTGAGCATCAGCGGCAACGTGCTGGGCAACGATGTATCGGCTGGGCCGCGTACAGCAGATGTGCGACCTGGGGTGCAGCGGGCGGTGTCGGGCTCCCGCTTCTACCAGGTGCGGCTGCAGTGTGCCAAGGAGGTGTGGAACAACCAGGCTACCCCTGTGTTCCCCAGTGGCTCCACCTTCGTCACCACCTTCGCCTTCACCTCCTCCATCACCGTCACCAACTCGGTCAGTGGCACGGTCAGTGGATCTCTTTTCTTCCAGGGGGTGGGTCCCGTCACGGTTGGGGTTACAGGGTCTCGAGCCGAGAACCAAACTACCTACCAAGTTGCTTCGACCAACCCTGTTACGGTCACGATTGCCTTTTTTCCCATCACCTCCATCACGGTGAGCTTCAGTGCGGAGGGCAGAACCTTCTCGGCCTTCTTGCCCACCACCAGCACGACCATTAGCCAAACTGGCCTGGCATTTAGCCAGTTTTTTGGACAGACTATTTCTTTTTCGGTCACCGACCAACCACTTCCTACTGCCGCCTCAACAACCCTCACAGCAGGCCCTTTAGCAGGTGCCAACCCGTTCTCCCAGACCTTCTCCTACACGGCCAGCGTCTCGACTAGCTTCACCGTCAGCGACGTCATCGCAGCCACGTCCACGTCAACGGCAGAAGCGCCAGCTGACACGGTTGGTTTTGAGATCAGCCAGGGGGCTACGGGCACCTGCCGCGCCGAGTTCGACAAAGAGCCGGCTACAGGCACGGGTGCTGCCCCCATCACCACGGCTCGCGGGCCACGGCTGGACATCACCTTCACTGTCCCGCGGTAGTCCATACACTCTATCTGGCTTTAGGGCTGGGTCTGTTGACTTTTAGGCAGCAGACGTTCAGATGGAAAAGGTGGGTGGGTCTTAAGTGCCTACCCACTTTTCTAGGCTGTTAAGCCTACCAAAGGCAGGTGAAGCACTATTCGTTTGATAGAATTGTCTAAGTTGAGACTCAGGGATATGGGAACCGAAATTCAAAAGCTCCTTAAGCAAGCATTTGGCCATCATCAGTCGGGCGAGTGGGATCAGGCCGAGGAATGCTACCTAGAAATCTTAAAGCTAGAACCCAACCATCTTGATGCTACTCAGTATTTGGGTATACTGGCCTACCAACAACAACAGTATGTCAAATCTGTAGAATACTTAGAACGGTGTATAGGTCTTGGTCAAAGGTCGGCATCGTTGTATGTCAACTTAGGTGCAGTCTACGAGAAGCTAGATCAGCTAGAAAAGGCCCTAGAATGCTACCGACAAGCTACCCAAATAGATCCAGAAAGTCTCAACGCAAACTTTAACTTAGGTCTGGCTCTAATTCAACTCGAGCAGTGGGAAGAAGCCCAGAAAGCCTTTCTAAAAGTTTTAGAGTTGAACCCTCAAGAGTATGAGGCAGCTTATTTTCTTGGGCAAGTCTTGCTGAAGTTAGGTCAGGTCAATAGTGCCATCAGCATCCTAAAAAAAGCAGTAAAGGACAAGCCGGATTACGTTGAGGCTCATCTTCAGTTGATTGATGCCCTCTCTTTAGCTGGAAACAAAGAAGAGGCAATTCAACACGCGAGACAAGCAGAACCGCAATTTCCGGCTAGTGCTGATTTACAGCTTAAGCTAGGTTTATTGCTGGCAGAGTCGATGCAGTATGAAGATGCGATTGTTGCCCTAGAGAAAGCCTTGATGATCAAGTCTTCTGCTGTTATTCATCTAAATCTTGGGAAAATCTATGGCGAAATTGGTCAAGAAGATAAGGAAATAGCGCACTACAAAAAAGCTATAGCAATCAATCCAACCTATGCGAAAGCCTACAATAACTTGGGGGCGGCACTAAGCCGAAAGATACGACACCAAACTGCAACAGAGATAGCTGCACAGGAACTAAGCTTGGGAGGTAAAAAAGATCTTGAAAGTCAATGCCAAATTATTCAAGCTGCAAGAGACTGCTTTCAGATTGCTATTTCTCTAGATTCGGAATACGCTGAAGCTCATCACAACCTAGGTATTCTCTACAGGGCAGAAAAGCGGCTAGATCTAGCCAGATATCATATATGCCTTGCTATTGAGATCAACCCAGAAGAATCAGATTACTGGCACAGCTTAGGATGCTGCTACTTAGACTTGTCCATAGCCGACAAGGCAGTTAGATGTTTTGAGCGAGCGATCGACTTAGATCCAACATCTGCTCGAGCATATAACAACTTGGGTCTTGCTCATCGACTACTGCAAAATAGAGAGGAAGCAGAGTTCGCTTTTCACAGAGCTGCAGAGCTTTCGCCGGACTTTGCAGAAGCTTATTGCAATATCGGAGTCAGACTCTTCGAGCAGCAAAAGTACGATGATGCTCTGGAGCACTTCCAGGAAGCGATAAGACTTAAGCCTGAGCTAGCCGATGCCTATTTTTACAAGGGCTTAACCCTTAGCAAGCAATCCCGGACTCAAGACGCGATAGATAGTTATTTGCTAGCTATCGAGAGGAAGCCAAACTTTGCTGCTGCATATCAGAGTTTGGGTGGTGCTTATCTAGAGCAATGCAGACTGGACGAAGCTCTAGAGAACTACAGGAAAGCCCTGGAAGTTGCTCCTGGCTTCGCAGCTGCAATGTCGTGTATCCTAATGGCTTCACATTATTCTGAGAAGTTTGACCCTGTGGAAACATTTATAGAGCATCAAAAGTGGGGTATTTCCTACCAAAGCCAGTATCAAAGCCACTGGAGACCTTATGCAAACTCGCGAACTACCCAGCGTCCCCTCAAGATTGGCTATCTATCGGGTGATTTTCGATTGCACTCGGTACATTTTTTCATGAGCTCAATCTACGATTGCCACAACCAGGAAAAATTCCAAATCTACTGCTACTCAAATGTTGATCAACCTGACACAGTAACTGAGCAGCTCTCCAAATGGGCAACGGGATGGCGAGATATTCACAAGCTAAGTGACGAGAAAGCTGCAAAGTTAATCAGAGAAGATCAGATTGATATTCTGGTGGATCTAAGTGGCCATACCGGCGGCACAAGAGTACACTTAATGGCTTTGCGTCCGGCCCCTGTACAAGTTACGTACCTTGGCTACCCCGACACCACAGGTATGACCGTCGTGGACTACAGGATAACAGATAGCTTTGCCGATCCTTATGATGTAACCGATAGTCTGCACACAGAGAAATTGATAAGGATGCCTCATAGCTTTCTTTGTTACAAGCCCTCTTGTGAGGCACCGGAGATTGTGGATCCTCCTGTGGTTAGAAACGGCTTTATCACGTTTGGATGCTGCAACAATCCTTCCAAGATCACTCCCAGAGTCATTAAGTTATGGGCAGATGTATTGAAGGCAGTGCCCCATTCAGTTCTGCGCCTGAAAAATCAGCGATATAGAGATGAAAGCACCCGTAAACTCTTTTTGGAAAGAATTGGAAGACACGGCATTCCAGAGGAGAGAGTCAAGCTAGAATATGATAGACAGGGCTTTGCCGAGCATTACGCAGCCTATGGAGAAGTGGATATTGCTCTGGATCCCTTCCCTTACAACGGAACAACGACAACCTGCGAAACATTATGGATGGGAGTTCCGGTAATCACTCTGGAAGGTCTAGCACATGTTTCCAGAGTTGGAGTATCTATCTTGAGAACAGTGGACTTGCCGGAATTAATCGCACAGACGGAGCAAGACTACATTCGCATTGCCTCAAGGCTGTCTGAAGACATAGATCTTTTGGTCTGGATAAGGAGAACCATGCGGGAGCGACTCTCGCAATCACCACTTCTTAACGGCAAAACTTTTACAGCTTTCTTAGAGAAGGCTTACATCCTAATGTGGGAACAGTATTGCCAAGATAGAAAAGCTAGAATTAGGTTTACAGACTTGCCGTTCAAGTTTCGCAAGCACCCAAACTTAGCTCAACTCAGAAAGTAAGTTAGCTAGTAGGAGCAGACGACGAGAATGCTTAATCTACACATCGGTGGTAAAGAACCACATCCTGACTGGAAAATACTTAATATTTCGCCCTCTCCTGAGGTTGACTATGTTGCAAACGCAATAGATCTCAGTATGTTTGAGAACGAGAGCGTAGATCAAATATATGCCTCTCATGTTCTTGAGCATCTTAGTTGTCAAGAAGCAGGTGTGGCCTTAACAGAGTGGTATCGAGTCCTCAAGAAAGGAGGAAAGTTATTTGTTTCTGTACCTAATCTAAAGACGCTGTCCAAGCTTATACTAAGAGATGATCTCTCGTACGACGAATTGATAGGTGTTATTAGCATGATTTACGGCGGTCAAATTGACCAGTATGACTTCCATAAATACGGCTATACCATTGAAAACCTGACTCACCTGCTTAAGACCGTTGGTTTTGACTTTATCATTCAAGTAGACCAATTTGGCATGTTTAGAGATGCAAGCACAATTGTCTACTGCAACGAACTTATCAGCCTAAATGTAATTGCCCACAAAGAGTGAGGGGAACCATGTCTGAGCTGTCCATAGCCTCTGTTTTGGGAACCTCAATGCCTCGGATTAAAGTAATTGCCGTAGGGGCATCTGATGTTGGAGCTCCTGAGATATATGCCGAAATCATTCGGAAGGACTATGGAGAGTTAATTGGATTCGAGCCTGATCCTGAGGCTTACAACCGCTTAATTGAGAGAATTCGACAAGGTGATGGCAGTTCTAACGTCTTATACCTTCCTATGGCGGTTGGCGATGGTTCTGAATCCACCCTTTACCTGACCAACAGCGGAATGACATCCTTTCTGTTTAGACCCAATTATCATCTGTTGGAAAAGTTTCACGATCTGGCTGAGCTTTACCAAGTTGTCTCAGAGACGCTGACTGGCTTGTTATGGATACTCAAGGCAGTGAGCTAAATATTATTCGCGGAGCTAGACGTCTCCTAGAGGAGAGCATTGTAGTAGTTCAAACTGAGGTTCTATTTATCCCTCACTACATCGGCCAGCCGTTGTTCTCTGATATAGATATCGCTCTGAGAGAATGCGGCTTTCTAATTCATAGCTTAACCGGGATTTTCTGTCCACTTATGAAGTCATTTCCGAAGAGACTTACGTCTTTGCGCACTCAGGCATCTTGGACAGACTTTATTTATGCAAAAGACTTTACGCGATTGGGAGAGCTGACATCAAGAAAGCGGCTAGCGCTTGCCACGATCCTCCATGAGGTCTATCGTTCTTATGACTTATGCTCTCACGTTCTCAGAACTCATGATGAGATAGAAGGTACTTCATTTTACGACATCTACATTTCAAAGCTCTAGGATCTTAGACTTTTTGCCTTTGATTTGAGGAAAGACCACATTCGCTTAGCGGCCTGTTCCCAGGTCATGCTTTTCGTATAATCTAATCCTCGTGAGAGTATGGTATTTCTATACCTTGTATCTCTTAGCTGATCAATAGTCTGCGATATGACATGCGGCTGCATGGATATCTCAATCCAAGGGTCAGTTTCTGTAGGCTGCCTTAATTGATGATCTTCAGATTCTCTCAAGATAATGACCGGGCAACCGCATCTCATTGCCTCGAAAGCGTAATTGCCCATTCCAAGTTCAGGTTCAATCTCAAACAATCCAACAGCTCCTGTGTAAAGCAGTGGTAAATCATCAGAACAAAGCCTAAGGTTATGGATTCGAGATCGAATTGGCTTGGATAAATCCATAACAGATTCTAGTGGCACATCAACTTTACTTCCATCAACTGATAGGTAAACAAGCTCAGGGACTTGTCCAGATACTAATTCGCTTACACTATCCAAGAGAGCAAATAGAGCTATCTTTCTTCGTTCCCCCGTTCCCGCTCTAAAAATGATATAGGGACGAGTTAGGTCTTTTTCTTCCCGAAACTTTCTTACCTTTAGAGGGGGCGATGGCATCAAGTCACTGTGCAGACCTGGGTAGATAACCTCAATATCTTCACTAGAAATACCTGGATATTTCCTCATTAAATCTGATGACACCCACTTGGAAGGACATATAAATGCCGATGCAGCCAAAATGGTATTATGTTTCTCCTGTGCTGCTAAGCTTGGTAAGAACTCTTGGACTTCGTCCATACTATAAACCATAGCTACGCTTGAGGTTTTGAGGGGATACGTATACAAAGTTGAGATAAAAATGGATGCATTGACTTGATCACAGACACTTTGCAGACCTATATGATCAGACTCAGCATTCTCATAGCTGTAATCAGGGATTAGGGCCACAACAGTGTCGCCTGGAAAACCTATACGTTGGCTTTCTCTCACTAAGACTATAAAGTCTCGAGTATATCCAAGCCTTACCCACTCACCTATGACGTTGCACCAGAAACTTGTAATAGAGGGTGGAGTCTCTAAATTAGGCTGTAGGGCAACACCATCAACAACGATCATTGCTTTTCCTCAACCAGATCCCAAAGTAAAGAAGACAGGCTTGGATCAAAGTAAAGAAGACAGGCTTGGATCAAGCTCTTTGGAGGGGAATGAGCCTTTTTCTAAGATACCCTCTCTCTTAAGGTTCACGTAGCGAGCTTCCGGCACCGCCACTAAGTTTACAGTCGAGAGGTTGCGAGCTTGTTTGCGAGCCATTGATAACTCATTCAAAGCGGGGTTATATGCAAAGAAAGTATATCCTAGCTCTGATAAGTAAGAAGAAACTTCTCGTGATGCAGATCCTAAATCACCTTTTGCCTCTACTTGAATGATGGGGCTACAACTCTTTATGAGTTCTCGGCCACCTCGTATAACGTCAAAGGAGTCGGTAAAAACATCCACCTTGATCATATCAACTGAGGGGCATTCCATAGAGCGCCACCATTCGTCTAGTGTAACTTTTTGAACGGTTTTTACAGGATGAGTTATTCCAACTAGACTTTTTACTACTCGATTACACGCGCTATCATCACTTTCTAGGAAGTATGCCTTTCCTGACTCACTATCCAGCGCACAAGGGATTACTGTAACTTGTGGTAGCTGATTCATCTTTGCATTGCGTTTCAGTATTTCCACACAAGCCTGAGTCGGCTCAAATGCAACTACCTTTCCTTCAGAACCTACTGCCTGAGCCGCAACAAGAGTGTATGAACCTACGTTTGCCCCCACATCTATAAATGTCATTCCCGGTTTTAGGTAAGACTTGACAAAGTCAATCTCCGCCTCAAACCATCTTCCTTGGGCCAAATGACAATGGGTAACGACCGAATCCAGACTGCCTTCCAGACTCATGATGTGGTTTTCATATGGCACATCAATAACTTCTATTGAGTTCTTTTGACTTGATAGCTTTGGATTATCCGTTTTTCTTCGAAAGAAACTCACAGATACTTGAAAGCAAGCCTCAGTCCACTTTCTAATGGCTTTTGTGGTTGCTTGGGCTTGATTTTGCCTCAGGTAATGTATACCTTCGACCTGCAAACTTTTGGATAATCCAAGACCTACGACTGCTTGGGCTTGTAAATCCTTTGGGTAAATGGCTGCGGCAATGCGCCAGAAGGGCATCGCCTGAGGTTGGTAGTATAATGCTATCCTTTCAGCTATCCAACGAGCTAGGTAGTACAGGTACTGATCTACAGACGGAAGAGCCAGACCAAAATCGTCTTCTAGCTGAAAGTAAGGAGAATCAATCCGCCATGCTAGTTCGTAACCTTCTGTGTTGGGAGGGGGAATATCTCTCCACTTCTCTGGGTCTAGCTCTAGCTGGTTCAGAAGCTTTACTGCTTCTTCCATAACAGTGAAAGAGACCCCTAGAACCCAAAGCGAATGGAGTCTATTTAATAAGCAAGGCAGATGATTTGGTTCAACGTCAGCGCCTTGGTTCCAGTAGTAAAGCGCTACTGACCAAGCATTTCTTCTTTCCTTGGACGTGGGAGCTGTCGCCGCTATGCGAATTTGATTAATCCCAAGGGTGTTCCAGGTTGAGCCTGTTTCGAAAGATGTAGCTACCATTCTCTATACCTAGATTTAACTCAGAGTCTGGACAGGATTAGACCACCTAAAATAGGTACCGGTAAGAGCTCTTGACTTCGCCATCTAATCACCTTAATCATTGCTGAGCAGGCTCAAATTTTTCTTGATCCAAAACCTATGTCTGGATCCAAAACCTATGTCTGGGGAAATCTTCATTACATAAGAACTGTGCCGGAACTATTCCGAATGAGTATCATCTTTGAACATATAAACTCACCACTCTCACCAACATGAGGGAACCGCAGCCACAGTCTTTCCGAGGACCACTAAATGCTATCATAGTTCTATCATAGTTTTCATCCTGTAGGATCCAGTTAGAGAGTCAGCTTGGGTAAGTCTAGGTTAAGTATTGTGTAGGAAGCAGTGCGCAAAGTTGGAGGCTCCCTTGTCTGCCCGTTGTCTGTGGAGTTGTCTGGCCAGGTTTTGGCAGGTTGGGTATCTCTTCAGCCGCATCTCAGAGCTCAAGCTGTATAATTCGCCTTTGCCTTCTCAGCTAAAAATCGCAGGAGCCCCGCACTGTACCCGTAGGGTCAGTGCCGGGAGGAATGCGAGGTTACAATAGAACCATGACCCAAGTCCTGACCGTCTCCTGCAAGCTCAAGGTGTCCCAGTCGCAAGCCGCCAAATTGGACGCGACTTTGGAGGCTTTTGGCCAAGCCTTGAATTGGGTCAACCAGAACACGCCGGAGAAGATCGTCAACGCGGTCAAGCTGCAATCCCTTTGCTACTACGAGATTCGAGCCCGGTTTGGCTTGTCCA
>NZ_AXUW01000001.1:925864-937269 GCF_002760415.1 Synechococcus sp. 65AY6A5 | reverse complement strand
AACAGGTGTGCAGACGGGTAGCGGGTTCCCGCAAAGTGGCTAAGCAGAAAAAGCGTCCCGTCAAGGAGTTTAAGAGCGGCTTTGTTACCTACGACACTCGCATCTTTTCGTTCCGTCAAAAAGACTGGACGGTGTCGCTGACCACGGTGGAAGGGAGAGAACGCTTTGAGCTAGCCATTGGTAACTACCAGAGGGGAATGCTGGCTGGCTCTAACCCCAAATCGGCCACCCTAGTCCAGCGGAAGGACGGCTCCTACTCCATCCAGATTTGTGTCGAGGCAGAGCCCCCCAAGCAACAGAACACCGACAAGGTGATTGGGGTTGACCTGGGGCGGCGAGACATTGCACATACCTCCGAAGGAGACAACTGGAATGGACAGCAGCTGAGCAAAGTCCGAGATCACTACTGTCGGTTAAGAGCGTCTCTTCAGCGCAAGGCCAGTAAGGGCACCCGCAGTTGCAGGCGGCGATGCCGTCAACTGCTGCAACGGCTGTCTGGCAAAGAGAGACGCTTTCAAGCTTGGGTGAACCACAGTATCGCTAAGCGCATCGTTAAAGCAGCTCAATCTCTTTCTGCCTGCATTGCCATTGAGGACTTGAGCGGCATTCGAGAACGCACCAATCAACACCCCCGCAGTCGTGAGGAGCGGCGGCGTAGCAATAGCTGGGCGTTCTACCAGCTGCGGCGGTTTATCGAATACAAGGCTGTGAGGGCGGGTGTCAAAGTGGTAGTTGTCCCTGCGGCCTATACCTCGCAGATCTGCCACAAGTGCCTGCATATTCATCCCGACTCCGCTCAATCCTATCGCAAGGGTAAGCAGTTCAAATGCGGGCACTGCGGTTGGGAAGGGGATGCGGATTTTAACGGTGCGAAGGTGATTGCGCTTTTGGGGGCTGCCGTAAACCAGCCTAGAGGTTCGTGGTTGGCTTGCCAACTGCAGGGCTACCGTTCGCGCCAGCGGGCCGGAGGCCTTAAGCCCGCCCTGTACTGTGAAGCAGTCAGGGTCGGGTAGTTTACATGGGTGTAGGATTAGAGGTTATGAAATCTAGGGATCCAGGCCAAGTGACACCCGATGCGCTGATAGCTACTTTGGAAGTGGCCATCCGCCACCATCAGGCGGGGGATCTGCAGCAGGCGGAGGCGGCCTACCGCCAGGTGCTGGCTCTCCAGCCCGACCAACCGGAGGCTCTGCATTTTCTGGGCATCCTCTGCTACCAGACGGGCCGCCTTGAGGAAGCCGCGGCCCACATGGCCAAGGCCACTCAGCTGCGGCCAGAGCAGGCAGCCTTTCACAGCAACTTGGGGGCGGTGTACCAGGCGCTGGGCAAGCTGGAAGCAGCTATCGAATGCTACAGCCAAGCGGTGGCGCTGCAGCCGGATCACCTGCAGGCCCTCTTCAACCTGGGCCTCTGCCACTTCCAACTGGGCCAGTATGACCAAGCCGAGGAGTATTACCGGCGGGCCCTGGCCCTGCAGCCCCAAGATCCTCAGATTTTGACAGATTTGGCCCACATTGAGCGGCAAAAAGGGCGGCTGGCAACGGCCATTGAGCATCTGGAGCAAGCCCTGGCAGCCGAGCTTACCCCCGAACGGGCACAGCAGTTGGCGGAGCTCTGCCGCGAGGCCGGGCAGTTGGAGCGCTCCGCTGAGCTCTATCGGCAGCTCCTGGAGCAGGATCCGCAGCAAGCGGCCTTGCACAATGGCTTGGGCTTGACCTTGGCAGAGCAAGGGAAATGGGAGGAGGCCATTGCCGCTTTCCGCCAGGCGCTGGAGCTGGATGGGCACTTGGTGGAAGCTCACATCAACCTGGGCACTGCTCTATTGGAGCAGGATCAGCCGGAGGCGGCCATCGCAGCCTATCGGGCGGCTTTGGCGCTGCAGCCGGATCGCCCGCGGGTTTACTTCAACCTGGCCACAGCCTATCGCAAGCTGAAGCAGCCGCAACGGGCGTTGGACTACTACCATGTGGCCATTGGCCTGCAGCCTGAATATGCCGAAGCTTACCGGGGCTTGGCGAGCTTTCTGTCGGATCGCGGGTTGCGCAAGGTGTTCCCTTGCGGCATGGCCGATAGCATGGCCCACCTCAGCCGCGCTCTGGGTGTGCGGCCCAACCTGGCCGAGGCCTACTTCGAGGCCGGGTGTCTGCTATTGGATCAACTGCGGTTTAAGGAGGCCATCCCCCTGCTGGAGAAGGCGCTGGAGTACAAGCCCGATTTTGCCCTGGCCTACAACAACCTGGGCCTAGCCTATCGGCACTTGAACGATCCGGAAAAAGAAGAGATCCAATATCGGCAGGCGCTGGTGCACGACCCAGAACTGGGAGAAGCCTACTGCAACTTGGGGCTGTTGTTGCAAAGTCAGCATCGCAATGAGGAAGCCCTGCCGGTTTTGCAGGAAGCGGCCCGCCTCAAGCCGGACTTCCTGGATGTTCACCGGGCGCTGGGATCCGTTTACAAAGAGCTGAACCGCCTAACCGAGGCGCTGGAATCTTTTCAGCGCGCCCTGGAGATCAACCCCGAGGATCCTTCCACCTATGCAGGGTTGGCGGGCACCTTCCTCCAGCAATGCCGCCACGAGGAGGCCATCAAAGCCTACCGCAAGTCGGCCAAGCTGGCTCCGGGGGTGATCGCCTTCCACGGCAACATCCTCATGGGCCTGCACTACGCCCCCGATTTCGATCCCGAAGAGACCCTGCGGGAGCACAAGAAGTGGGGGGATGCCACCCAAGCCTCGGTGGCCCATCTGCGGCGGCCCTACCACCGGGATCGGGATCTGAAGCGGCCTCTGCGCATCGGCTACATCTCCGGAGATTTTAAGCTGCACTCCGTGAGCATGTTTTTTGAGCATGTCTATAACCACCACGACCACGAGCGCTTCCAGATCTACTGCTATTCCAACGGGCCGTATTCGGACATCGTGACCGAGCGGATGAAGGAAAAGGCTGACGGCTGGCGAGACATCCACAAGATCCGCTCCGATGTGGAGGTGGCCGACCTCATCCACGAGGACAAGATCGACATTTTGGTGGATCTGGCCGGCCATACGGCCTACAACCGCTTGGGCGTGCTGGCCCTCAAACCTGCCCCCCTCCAGGCCACCTATCTGGGCTACCCCAACACCACCGGCCTGACCTTGGTGGACTACCGCATCACCGATGCCTATGCCGACCCGCCGGGCATGACGGAAAGGTACCACACAGAAAAGTTGATGCGCCTGCCCAAAAGCTTTCTCTGCTACAACCCTGTGGATATCTTTCCGCCGGTTTCCGAGCTGCCGGCCCTCTCGGCGGGCTACATTACCTTTGGCTGCTGCAACAACCCCACCAAAATTACCCCCAACGTGGTGGCCGTGTGGGCGGAGATCCTCAAGCGGCTGCCCAACGCCCGCATCCTGCTCAAAAACATGCGCTACACCGACCGCAGCGTCTGCGAGATCTTCTGGGGGCACTTCGAGCGGCACGGGGTGGAGCGGCAGCGGGTGCACCTGGTGGGAGATCGCCGCAGCATTCCAGAGCACCTCCAGATCTACAGCGAGATTGACATTGGCCTAGATCCTTTCCCCTACAACGGCACCACCACCACCTGTGAAACCCTCTGGGGCGGCGCGCCGGTGGTGGTCTTGGCAGGCAACGCTCATGTCTGCCGGGTGGGGGTCTCCATCCTCACCAACGTGGGGCTGCCGGAGCTGGTGGCCCAAACGCCGGAAGAATACGTGGAAATTGCCGTGAACCTGGCCACGGATCTGGAGCGGCTGCGGCATCTGCGCCACACCCTCCGGGACAGGATGGAGCAATCGCCCCTGAGGGATCCGCAAAGCCATGCTCGCGCTTTGGAGCGGGCCTATTGGCAGATGTGGAAAAACTTGGTGGTCAGCGGTCAGTAGGTTCCTCGGATTCCGAAGGAGCCACCTGCTCGAAAATGTCCCACAGCTTGGCGGCCACTGTTGCCCAGCTCAGCTCCTTGGCACGTTCCAGCCCCTTGGCAATCAGAGGAGAGCGTACCGGGTAGCTTTGAATGCGCTGCAAGGCGTCAACCAGCTCTTGAAGAGAGCCTTGGCAGAGCAGGGCTGTCGAGTTCTGCAAGGGATCCTTATCTTTTTTCTCTCCAGAGGCAGTTGCCGACTCCGAGCCGGAGGCATTTGGCTGCTCATCCCGGTAATGCACCACAGGACAGCCGCAGGCCATCGCCTCAAGGGGGCTGCTGGGCCGAAAGGTGGAGTGGAAAACCAGCGCCAGAGCCGAGGAATAGGCGCAGGCAAGCTCGGGATTGTTCAGGCTGAGGTAGCGAAGGCCTTCTCGTTGGGGCAGTTGCGCTTTGACAGGATCCACCTTCAGAGGACTGGGAAAGGCAAAGACCAGCTCGGTGCGGGAGAGCCTTTGGCCCTGCAGGATCTCCCAAGCTTGGCTGACAGCCTGGATGCCACGGTAATCAGCCAGCTGTTCGGGCAAGACGGCCAAGAAAAAAGGGCGAGTCAACTGAAACTTGCGGCGAAACTCGGCCATGGCATCGGGAGCAGCCGGCTTGGCCCAGCCTTCAATGGCCGGGTAGACTAGCGACATCTGCTCGGGAGGGATCCCGGGGTAGTGGGTTCGGAAGCCAGCAAGCACTTCATCGGAGAAGAAAACGTAGTGGGAAGCAGCCAAGATGGCGTTTTTCTTCTCGATGTATTCCGAGTGAAATTGGCTGCCGGCCTCTGCTTCTAGGTCGTAGATGAAGGCGATGGAAGGGGTGGAGATGGGGGTGGTGTAGCCGGTGGAGAGAAACAGCCTGGCCTTGAGCTGGTCGCAGGCGCTCTGCAGGCCGGTGCGATCCTCATCTGCCTCTGCAAAAGCAAAGCGGGGGATCTCGGAAAAAAAAGTTCCCGGTGGCAACCAAGTTTGCCCGCGGGTGAGCACCACAAACTTCGTTGCCTTCTTGGCCTTGACCCACTCTTCAATGAGGCTCAGCCACAGGTAGGACTGATCCAAAAGTGGAGAGCGAGAAAACCCTTCCGACTGCCAGATAACCCCGTCGATGACGATCATCCCCCACCTCGTCTTGGCAACTTAAGAAACATTGAGAGCGGCAAACATTTTGGCCAGGTAGAAGTCTTTGTAGCGGGTTTGGGCAATTTGGTCATGGACGCCCAGGATGAAAGCTACCAGAATCCACATCGCTAAAAAGAGGCTGGTTTTTGTAGAGGGGTATGTACTCGACTTCTGTTTGGATAACAGTAACACTCTGTAGAGTTTTTCTAGCGCCCCGGATAACATCCAGCTCGGCTCCCTGAACATCCATCTTCAGAAAGTCCACTTCGCCCAGCTCTGGAATATCATCCAGGCGGGTGGTCTGGACTTCCTCAACCCGAGTTACCCGACAAACTTCTGCCAAGTTCTCAAAATGTTGAGCCAGCTCCTGATTGGGCTCATAAAGAGAGGAGGTGTAGCCGGTATTATTGGTGAAATAGAACTTGCGACGGGATCCATCCCCAATGAAATAGGGAAAGTATTGCCGCTTCACTTTGTCGGCGCGAGGAGCCTCGGCTAGGGCTCTGGCGTTGAGCTTTTCACACTCTTCCTTCTGGGGCTCAAATCCTATCACCTGGGCATGTCCTTCCTGAACCAGCTTGTCGAAGTTATCGCCGCCCAGAAACATCGCCCCCACGTCCACAATTCGGATAAAAGGCATGTCTTTGTCGAGGATCTCGCTAGTCGGGAAAGGCATTACTCTACTCCACAGAAACGGCTAGATCAGACCGGCTTTGCTCGCCAGAGAAAAGCGATTCGGATGCACGGCAACCAAGTTTGACGCAGTTGGCGGTTGGACAGAGGCCTGAACAATGCTGAGATCTTGGATCACTGGGTTATAGACATAAATGAGATAACCCAATTCGGCAAGAAGCTTCGCCGACTCCAAACCTGAAAACTGGCCGATATTTTGGTTTCCAAACAGGATTACCGGGCTGCAGGTCTCGATAAGTTTTCTCCCCCCCTTCAAAACGGGAACTTCTGCCCCTTCCACATCGACTTTGAGCAAATCAATGTCGGGGCTGCCCTCTGAGATCCACAGCTCGTCTAAGGTAATTTGCTGCACCGGCTTGGTTTCTTCTACAACCGACATGGGATCCGTGACGATGCGGTTGAAAACGCTGGCCCCTTCACAGACCAGGTAAACCTCGCGGGACTCTTCGCCTACCGCAGCTTCCACAACTTGCACGGATTGGTCGAGCTTGTTTTGAGCGACCGTTGCCTGCAAGCACTGCACACATCCCGGCGTAGGTTCAATGGCATAGACTTTTCCAGACTCGCCCACACAGCGGGCAAAGAGAAAGGTGTAAACGCCAACATTGGCGCCGACATCGATGGCCCGCATGCCGGGCTTGAGGATTTGCCGACACAGCTCAATTTCGCTTTCAAACCAGCGATCCTGGGCCAGCAAAACAAAGGTAACGATGCTTTTGAGGTCGGGCTCCAACCTGAGCTTGTATCCTTCGTACTGAGTCCAAATTTCTGGCTTGGCTGGGGAGGGTGCCTCTTCGGCGGCTTCAGCAGCGGCCTCTTCCGGCTTGGGAGGGGGGGGAAGGTAGCGATCGAGGGCCAGTTGCAGCACCTGGAGGGCCCTCTCTTTCTGGTCGGGGTAGCGGCTGGCAATCCGCTGCAGCAGAAAAGCCCCCTCCGGCTGCGCCTGAGCCACGCCGTTGAGGGCAATCACCAGTTGCGCTTCCAGATCCGTAGGGTCAATGGCTGCCGCCAGGCGCCAATAGGGCAACGCCTCAGGTCGGTAAACCACACCGCTGTGGTGGGCCAGCCAACGGGCCAGGGTGTGGAGATAGCGCTCGTGTAGATCTGGCTGAGATGAGGCAGCGGCTTTGGCCGAGCGGCGGCTCTTTTTGCCAGCCAAGCTGCTGGAGGCCAGCTTGGGGGGATCCCAGACCAACCGCAGCTCGGAGCCGGCCAAGCCCAGGCTGGGATCCTCTAAGTAGCGCTGGGTGAGGAGGCGGGAGAGCAGCTCTTTGCCTTCCTGAACAGCCGTCAGTGGGCTGCCCAAGGCCAAAAGGGCGTGCAGGCGGTTGAACTGGCAGAAAAGGTGATCCGGATCCAGATCGAGGCCTTGCCGCCAAGCGGCCAGAGCCAGGGCCCAGGCAGCGCGGCGCTCGCGGGCGGTCTTGGCTTGCTGCGCCCGCAAGTAGTGCGATATCCCTAGCTCGTTGTAGTCGTCAGCAGTGGTGGGGATCCCCATGGCTTCGCTAACTAAGCTGCTGAATTATCCTACCACCTTGCCGGAGCTGCACTGGGTCTTCTGAACAGGCAGAAGAGAAGGCGGAAAAAGTTTGGTAACCTAGGAGAGCGATGCCGCTTGTGGTTGAGGGATGTTCATGGTACGCCGTTTCCCCGTCTGGATTGCTGCTGCCGCCTTGGCAGGGGGGATTGCCTGTACGCAGGCAGCTCCTGTGCAAACTCCTGACCAGGTGGTGAGCACTTTCATCGCTGCTGCCGAGAAGGGGGACTGGGGCACGGCAGACAGCTACCTGACGGAGCGCTTCAGCAATGCCCTCCGGCCGGGATCCCTGCCTTCGATTTGGGGCACGGTGGGGAAAAACGTGCAGGTGCGCAACCAAGAGGTGACCGGGAAGACGGCCTATGTTTGGGTGGAGGGCACCGACTCGCTGGAGGATGCGGCCCAGCGCCTGGGGCTGGATCCCTTGACGTTGCGCAAGTATTTGACCCAGCCGGATCTGGCGGATCCCACCTATCAGCAGTTGGCCCCGCAGTTGGTGGGGATGCGCCTGGAGGGAGAGACGGTAACCTCCCGCGTCAAGATCACCCTCTACCAGCAAGATCGCGGCTGGCGAATTGAAGTGTGGCAGCCGGATAAGCCACCTGCTGCTTCGGGATCCCAGTCGGAAAACCCAGAAGAGACAGAAGCAGCGGATCCCGGTGAAAATTCTGCATCTCCAACCGAGAACCCCTAGGACTGTTACCTGCAGGGAGATTGGGGAGGGTGTGGATGTGAGAGCGTGGTTTTTCCTGGTGCTGGCTTTGCTGCCTCTGGGGGGCTGTTGGCAGGCCAAAACGGCTGAAGAAACGCTGCGGGAGTTTGTCCAGGCGGCCAATGCTCGGGATTTTGCCACGGCAGAAGCCTTGCTCACCCCGCGGCTGCTGAAAGGGATCCCTCCGGGGGCCTTGGATCAATCGTGGCCCTCAGCGGAGGAGTTTACGCTCACCCCCATCCAAGCGGTGGGCAATACGGCCATTTTCCGGGTGGAGGCAATCCTGAAGCCAGAAGCGGTGGTGCCGACTTTGGGTTTCCAGTTCACTGCCGAGGAGCTGCAACGATTTTTAACAGAGCCGGATCGGGAGGATCCCCGGTTTCGCCCTTTTCGCTCTCAGTTGGGCTTCTACGAGCCTTTGCCGGAGGGTCGGCTGCGCGCAGTTATGGAGGTTACCCTCTATCGCCAGGCCCAAGGGTGGCGGGTGGAGTTGGCTCGGCTGCAGCCTTTAAATACAGAGGTTCTCTACGAGCCAATCAAGTTAGCGGAAGAAGCACAGCCTTTCCAACTAACTGGGACGGTGCGGCTGCTCAACCGCAAGGAGGGCTGGATTGGGGTCAACTTGGAAAAAGTCAGCCCCAGCTTGGAGCGCTACGCGGGCACGTGGGTCTCGGTGGTTCCTGCTGAGGAGGTGCAAGTGACTCGCCTTGGCCGTTCTGCCAGCTGGCTGGATCTGCTCCCGGGAGATGTGGTGGAAATGGAAGGCACCGTTCGGTTCGCCGTCAACGTCGATGCGGAAGGATCGATCCCGGCGGCCATTCGGGCCGAGCAAATCAGGGTGCTGCAGACCCTCACCCCCAGCCCCTCTCCCAGCCCAAGCGCTCCGCGTCGCTAAACGCAAACACCCCCGGCCCCTCTCCCAGGGGGAGAGGGGGGTAGGTTCTTGAACTCAACGCAGCGGCGAGTGCAACAGCACCACCAGCCGCTCTTCCAGGAACTTGAGATTGGCCACCACTTGGTTAAAGGCCTCTTCCGGGGTCCAATCCATGAGATCTAGGGCCTTGGCCGCCAGGGCCTGCACGGGCACAGGCTCTTCCCCAAAGACGTCGATTAGCCAGCGCACCGAGAAGGGATCGATGACAATGTTGCCTTCAGATCCCGGCCAGCCATTGATGTTGACCGGGCCGTTGTCGCGGATGGCGTTTTCAAAGGCCAGCTTGGCATTGAGACGGATCAACAGGGGATGGGCCTGCACGGAGCCGTTTCGCCATTCTTCCAGGGTAAAAGGGGCTGGTGGGGTGGGGCGAGGATGGCCGCACCAAAAATCGATCAGCCGGGTCAGGTTGGGGAAAATCAGCTCGATAAAGTGCAGCAGCTCCTCTTGGCTGAGCTTTTTGATGTGGCGCAGGGCATAAGGGACAGGCTTGGTGAGGACTCGCTCCAGCTTCCACTGCTGCCAATTGACCATGCTGATGAACTCCAGCTCCGCCTGGCGCAGCATCTCAAACACCTGGGGCACCGTAAAGCCTTTGTCGCTGCGCAGCAGGAAGTTGGCCAGGATCCCGTTGGTGGTTTTGATGGCGTCCCCCTTCCAGTGGCTTTTGACGAAGCTGCCTTCGTGGAGGGCATCCATCAGCTCCCTGAGGATGGGGACAGCCTTGGCAGCGGGCTCGTCCATCACCCCCAGCAGCTCCATGGCATTTTGCATGTTGAAAATAAACTGGCGCTGGTAAAGGCTGTGGACATTGGTGCGGATGATGCCGTCTGGTTTGAGCACCTGGCGCATGCCTTTCAGCCCCGCCACCGGATCGTCCAGCAGGTAGAGCACGTCATTGCAGGCGATGAAATCGAACTGCTCCCCCAAGGCTTGCAGGTCGGTGATGTCCATCACCTCGAAACGCGCCTCTTTGATCTGGTGGAACTCGAAGCGCTGCCGGGCCATCTCCAGCGATTTCGGCGAGATATCCACCCCAACAAAAGAAGCGCCTGGGTTGGCCGTGGCCAGGACCAGGGTTTCCCAGCCGGAGCCGCAGCCGGCGTTGAGCATCACTTTGCCCTCGGGTTTGACCACCTTGCGCTCTCGTACATAGCAGGCGGTGGTGTAGCTGTTGGCAAACAGGGCAAAGGTATCCGTAACCGTCTGCTCAATGGGGACGTTGGGATAGGGAAATTCGTCAAACTGCGCCTGCACCAACTTCGAGGCAGATTGCTCCGGCATAGGGATCCCTTTTTCTCTGGAGCTTATGGTAGCCAATCCTTAACTGAACAGGGCCTGTGTTGATCCCAGCCGCTCTTCGGTCTGGGGATCAAAAAGGTGGAAGCGATCCATGTCGAAGACCACTTCGGCCCATTGGTTGACGCGCAGCTCGGTGCGGGGATCCACGCGGGCCACAAACTCCTGCTCGGGGAGGATCCCTTCGGGGTCAGCGGCGCTGAGGTGGAGGATGACCTCGCTGCCCATCTGCTCGGCGACCGAGACTTTGGCCCGCACGCGGGCGGGCTGGATCCCTGGGGGTTGGTACTGGGGATCGTGGATGTTTTCCGGGCGGATGCCGAAGATGACCGGCTGGCCGGCGTGGGGCCGATAGGGATCCGCCTGGTGAGGGGGGATGGGCAGGCGGAAGGCGCCGGTATCGACCCAGAGGGTGCCCTCTTGTTCCCGCAGCTTGGCCTGGAAGAAGTTCATGGCAGGGCTGCCGATGAAGCCGGCCACAAACAGGTTGGCGGGGCGGCTGTAGAGGGCCTGGGGAGTATCCACCTGCTGCAGGCGGCCATCTTTCATGACGGCGATGCGGTTGCCCATGGTCATGGCTTCCACCTGGTCGTGGGTGACGTAGATGAAGGTGGTGCCCAGTTGCATGTGCAACTTGCTGATCTCGGCCCGCGCCTGCACCCGCAGCTTGGCGTCGAGGTTGGAGAGGGGCTCATCCATCAAAAACACCGCCGGGTTGCGCACAATGGCCCGCCCGACGGCCACCCGCTGCCGTTGCCCACCGGAAAGTTCCTTGGGCTTGCGGTTGAGCAGGTGTTCGATCCCAAGGCGCTTGGCCACCCCCCTAACCCGGCTTTCGATCTCCGCCCGTGGCAGGCCGCGCAGCTTGAGGCCAAAGGCCATGTTCTCGGCCACGGTCATGTGGGGGTAGAGGGCATAGGATTGGAAGACCATGGCGATATCCCGATCCTTGGGGGGGATATCGTTGACCACTCGGTCGCCGATGTAGATGGAGCCGGCGCTCACCTCTTCCAGTCCGGCCAGCATGCGCAAAGAGGTGGTTTTGCCGCAGCCGGAGGGGCCGACAAAGACGAGAAATTCCCCGTCTTCGACGGTGATGTTCAGCTAGAAATCGCAGGAGCCCCGCACTGTACCCGTAGGGTCAGTGCCGGGAGGAATGCGAGGTTACAATAGAACCATGACCCAAGTCCTGACCGTCTCCTG
>NZ_AXUW01000001.1:890405-925854 GCF_002760415.1 Synechococcus sp. 65AY6A5 | reverse complement strand
GCTCTCGCTCCCCAGCCACTTCGCCCTCAAACTTATCCAACCCTAGGGGCAGAGGTCAAATCGGATCCCTGGGCTGGAGTAAGCTGGGGTCGCCCTCACCCCCAGCCCCTCTCCCAGAGGGAGAGGGGAGTTGAGGATCGAAAAGCCAAAAAACCCAAAAAGGTAGGCCACGAGCCTACCTCTGGGATCTGGATCTTGTTAAGCCAAAAGTGGCGCTCGCCTCCCCCCCTTAGGAGACAACGTTCACTTTGACCACTTGGGCTTTTTCGGAGTCCGCCTTGGGCAGAGTCAGGGTGAGGATCCCATCTTTGTATTCCGCTTTCACCTGATCGTGCTTGATCCGGTTGGGCAGCGGGATCACCCGTTGGAAGCGCCCGTAGCGGAACTCGGTGCGGGTTACGCCCTTGTCTTCGGAGCGTTTTTCAAAGCGCCGCTCGCCGCTGATGGAGACCGCTTCTGCCGTCGCCTGGATGTCCAGATCGTTGGGGTTCAAGCCGGGCAGCTCCAGTTTCAGGGTAATGGTTTCCGGATCATCGTGCATTTCCACCGCCGGCACAAAAGTATAGGCATCGGTCTCGGCGGGGCGAGCCATCAGCCGGTCAAACATCCGGTTCATTTCCCGTTGAATTTCGTCAATTTCCCGAAAGGGATCCCAGCGAACCAGAGCCATATCTATCCACCTCCTGAGCAGATTTTGGTTAACTTTTGGTTAGCTTCTCTTTAAGTTAAGATTTACTCACCAGGCTTTAGCCTAGCCTCTGTACATTAGGATAAGTGATCTGGCTGGCTCAAGAGGGCGAGTTTTCTGGAAATCGATGGGGGTATTTTCTCGCCCAAGGAATAGGAGAAAGCTGTCAGGAATCGGTGCGCTTGGGGGGGCGGTGGGATCTCGTCTGCAGCCACAAACTCAGGCCGGTAGCCACCATCAGCAACAGCCCCAAGCCGTTTAAGAACGGGTAGACGGCCTGCAGATCCAGAGGCCCCCATTGCCCTTTGTGGATTTGGATCAGCCAGTAGTAGTCGAAGTTGTCGTTGAGGCGGGCAATTTGGTAAAGGGATCCCGTTACCACCGTTACCACCAAGGGCAGAGCCAGGATGGGGGCCAGGGCGCGGTGGATCTGGCGGGCGAGTTTTCGAGGCGGGGCCATCAGGGTTTCTCCAAGGCTAAGGCCACCACCTTGCCATGGTAGCAGGGCAGCCCAAGCTGCCAAGCCCCCCTGGGTCTAGGGACGGATCCCGAGGGCTTCCTCCAGCTTGGGCATTTGCTCGCGGGGGATGACCCGCCCTTCGTCCTCAAAGCCGGGGATCTCGTGGAAGTTGAGGTAGCGGTACAGCTCGCCGGCAAAGGGCTGGATCTTGGTGGCGACGATCTCCCGGTATTCCTCAGGGGTAGGGATCCGGCCCAAGAGGGCGCAGGCGGCAGCCAGCTCGGCGGATCCCAGATAGACCCGCGCGTCTTTGCCCATGCGGTTGTTGAAGTTGCGGGTGGAGGTGGACATAACCGTGGCCCCGTCTGCCACCCGCGCCTGGTTGCCCATGCACAGGCTGCAGCCGGGCATCTCCGTCCTCGCCCCGGCAGCGGCAAAGGTGCCGTACACCCCTTCGGCGCGCAGTTGCGCCTCGTCCATGCGGGTGGGAGGACAGATCCAAAATTGGCGCACCTTGGCCCGCCCCTCGCCTTCCAAGATCTTGGCAGCGGCGCGGTAGTGGCCAATGTTGGTCATGCAGGAGCCAATGAACACCTCGTCAATGTGGATGGGCGTATCGGGGTTGCCGGCCGCGTGCTGGGCGTGGACTTCGCTCAGGGTCATCACCTTGTCGGGATCGTTGGGGGCACAGACGATCGGCTCGCTGATGGCGCTGAGGTCGATCTCGAGCACGGCAGCGTATTCGGCATCGGGATCCGCCTCCATCAGGGTGGGGTTGGCCAGCCAGGCCTCCATCTTGGCGATGCGCCGCAGCAGGGTGCGAGCGTCCTGATAGCCGCGGGCAATCATGTTTTTCAGCAGCACCACGTTGGAGCGCAGGTACTCGGCAACGCTCTCAACGCTTAGCTTAATGGTGCAGGCGGCGCAGTTGCGTTCCGCCGAGGCGTCGGTAAACTCGAAGGCTTGCTCCACCTTCAGATTGGGCAGGCCCTCGATCTCCATAATTCGCCCGGCAAAGACGTTTTTCTTGCCCTGTTTCTCGACGGTGAGCAGCCCCCGCTGGATGGCCACGTAGGGGATGGCGTGGACAATGTCCCGCAGGGTGATCCCGGGCTGCAGTTCCCCCTTAAAGCGCACCAGCACCGACTCCGGCATATTCAGGGGCATCACCCCCATGGCGGCGGCAAAGGCCACCAGCCCAGAGCCAGCCGGGAAGGAGATGCCCAAAGGGAAGCGGGTGTGGGAGTCGCCCCCAGTGCCGACGGTATCGGGCAGGAGCATGCGGTTGAGCCAGGAGTGGATGATGCCGTCGCCTGGCCGCAGGACGACACCTCCCCGCGAGGCAAAAAAGTCGGGCAGCTCTTTGTGAACCTGGATATCCACCGGCTTGGGATAGGCGGCGGTGTGGCAGAAGCTCTGCAGCACCAGGTCGGCGCTGAAGCCCAGACAGGCCAATTCCTTGAGCTCGTCGCGGGTCATGGGGCCGGTGGTGTCCTGGGATCCCACCGTGGTGATCAGCGGCTCGCAACTGGTGCCGGGGCGCACTCCGGGCAGCCCGCAGGCTTTGCCGACGATTTTCTGGGCCAGGGTATAGCCCTTGCCCGTGTCGGCGGGCGGGGTGGGGCGAATGAACAGGGGGGAGGGATCCAGCCCCAGGGCCTGGCGGGTTTTGTCGGTAAGGGCCCGGCCAATCAAGAGAGGGATGCGGCCCCCGGCCCGCACCTCGTCGGGCAGCGTCACAGGCTGCAGGGAAAAGGTGGTGAGGACTTGGCCATCCTCAGAGCGGATAACGCCCTCGTAGGGGTAGATCGTCACTACCATGCCCGTCTCCAGGCAGGAGACATCGCACTGGATGGGCAGGGCGCCGGCATCTTCGGCGGTGGTGAAGAAAATGGGCGCGATCGTGCCCCCCAGAATCACCCCGCCGGCCCGCTTGTTGGGCACATAGGGAATGTCGTGGCCGATGTGCCAGAGCAGGGAATTAAGGGCGGACTTGCGGGAAGATCCCGTGCCCACCACATCCCCCACAAAGGCCACCGGATGGCCGCGGCGCTTCAGCTCGGCAATGGCTGCTATCGCTCCCGGCGCCCGCGATTCCAGCATGCTCTGGGCATGAAGGGGAATATCGGGGCGGGTGGTGGCGTGGGCGGCCGGGGAGAGGTCGTCGGTGTTGATCTCGCCGGCAATTTTGAACACCGTCGCCGTGATCGCCTCGGCCAGGGGCGGCCTGGCGGTGAACCACTCCCCTTCCGCCCAAGAGTGGAGCACCTGTCGGGCATAGGCGTTGCCCGCTTGGCTCAGCTCCAGCACGTCGTGGAAGGCGTCGAAAACCAGCAGCGTGTGGCTGAGGGCGCGGGCCGCTGCGGCGGCAATTTCCGGTCGCTCATCCTGCAGCAGCTCCAGCAACACCTGGACGTTGTAGCCCCCCAGCATCGTGCCCAAGAGCTCTACCGCCCGCAGGGGGGTAATGAGGGGCGAGTGCACTTCTTCCTTAGCCACAGCGGCCAAAAAGCCCGCCTTCACATAGGCCGCTTCGTCCACCCCCGGCGGCACCCGCTCTGTAAGCAGATGCAACAAAAAGGCCTCTTCGCCGGCGGGGGGATCCTTGAGCAGCTCGCACACCTGGCTGGTCTGGGCGGCGTTCAAGGGCAGCGGCGGGATCCCTTGGGCCGCGCGGGCAGCAGCATGTTGGCGGTACTCGGCCAGCATGGGGAGGATTCCTTAGGTCACTCGATGTGGGTATTCATTCTACCGCCAGCTCGGCAGCAGCCAGCTCTGCCCCCTCAGGATAGCTCCGCCAACAGCTCTTTTTGGTATAGGCCAATACAAGCCTGGATCAACTCGTCCAGCTCCCCTTCCAAAATTGGCTCGAGCAGGAAGTTCTGGTTGAGGCGGTGATCGGTAACCCGGTTGTCTTTGTAGTTGTAGGTGCGAATTTTTTCCGAGCGCGATCCCGTTCCCACCTGCATGCGACGGGCGGAGCTGATGGAGGCCTGTTGCTCCTGCAGCTTCATCTCGTAGAGCTTGGCCCGCAAAATCTGCATCGCCCGCTGCCGGTTCTGCAGCTGGGAGCGCTCCTCGGTACAAAACACGCGGATGCCGGTGGGCTTGTGGAGGAGGTCCACCGCCGTTTCCACCTTGTTCACGTTTTGGCCGCCCGCCCCGCCGGAGCGCGCCGTCTTGATCTCGATGTCCTTCGGGTCGATCACCACCTCCACCTCGTCCACTTCCGGCATCACCGCCACCGTGGCCGTCGAGGTGTGGACGCGCCCCTGGGCCTCTGTCACGGGCACCCGCTGCACCCGATGCACGCCGGCCTCGAACTTCAGCTTGCTGTAGACCTGATCCCCGCGAATTTCCAGGATGGCCTCTTTGTAGCCTCCCATCTCTCCTTCCGAGAGGCTGGCCAGGCGCACCGACCAGCCCATCTTCTCGGCGTAGCGGGTGTACATGCGGGCCAAATCCGCCGCCCACAGGGCCGCCTCCTCGCCGCCGGTGCCGGCGCGGATTTCCAACATAATGTTTTTCTCGTCGTTGGGATCCCGGGGCAGCAGCAGCAGGGTCAGCTTTTCCTCCAGTTGTTCTTGGCGGACGCGCAGTTGCTCCAGTTCTGCCCTGGCCATCGCCTCCAGCTCTGGGTCGTCGGAAGCCACCTCCCGCAGCAGCTCTTCCGTCTGCTTCAGCTCGCGAGTGAGCTTTTGCCACTCGTGAAAGGTCTGGACGGTGGCTTCTAGGGAGGAGCGGGCCTTGGCAATCCGCTGCAGCTCAGCCGGATCGGTCGCCACATCGGGATCGGCCAGACGTACCGTCAGCTCCTGAAAGGTGGCTTCAACGTTTTTAAGCTGCTCGATGAGTTGAGCAGAGGCCATAGATCCAGTGTCAGCGAAGACTCACAGCAATGCCCAGCAAGGCAGAAAAGAAACTCAGATTGAAGCTCGGCTACTTAGCTTTCTTGCCGCCCATGCCGTACTTGCGCATGAACTTGTCCACGCGGCCTTCGCTGTCAATGATCTTCTGGCTGCCGGTGAAAAAGGGATGGTTGCCCGACCAAACATCGACCTTCAGCTCCGGCTTGGTGGATCCCACTGTCATCACCACTTCGCCGTTGCAGATGACTTTGGCTTCGGGATACCACTGGGGGTGTATTCCTTTTTTGGGCATGGCAATCTCCTCCTCTGGGCCTGTTCCTATACCCTTGTCTATCAACATCTAACTTGAAAAAGCAATGGCAGGGATCCCTAGCGCTTCGAGTACTGGGGAGCCTTGCGGGCCTTGCGTAGGCCATATTTCTTCCGTTCCACGGCGCGCGGATCCCGTTTTAGGTAGCCCTCTGTCTTGAGGGGGCCGCGGTTAGCCGGATCCACCTCGCAGAGGGCGCGCGCCACGCCCAACTTGATGGCATCGGCCTGACCGTGGACGCCGCCGCCATGAGCCCGCACCAAGATGTCGTAGGAGTTCTCTAGGCCGAGGAGCTCCAACGGCGCTTTCACACTGGCCAGTAGCGCCTCCTGGTATTGCAGGTATTGGTCGCCGGGCCTGTCGTTGATGATCAGCTTGCCGGTGCCGGGCACCAGGCGCACGCGGGCGACAGCCGTTTTGCGGCGTCCGGTTCCCCAGTAGACGGCTCGTTGGCTGCTGGCTGCTTGGGTCATACTTTGGCTCCTGGGATCGTGTGGATGGGGTAAACCTGAGGTTGCTGGGCCTCGTGGGGGTGGTGGGGCCCGGCGTACACTTTTAGCTTGGTGAATTGCCGCCGGCCCAGGCGGGTGTGGGGCAACATCCCCTTCACTGCTTTCTCAATCACCCGCTCCGGCAGGCGAGCTTGCAGTTGGGCAAAAGTCTCGACTTTCATGCCGCCGGGACGGCCAGAGTGGCGGCGGTAGAGCTTTTGGGTGCGCTTTTTGCCGGTGACCACCACTTTCTCGGCGTTGATCACGATCACGTAGTCCCCCGTATCCAGGTGAGGGGTGAAGTTGGGTTTGTGCTTGCCCCGCAGGAGCTTGGCCACAACCACGGCCAAGCGGCCGAGGCGCTGGTTGGCAGCGTCCACCAGATACCAGCGAGGGGTTAGAGTTTCGGGGGGAGGAACGGGAGTTGTGTTCATGGCAGCCAAGGATGACATCAACCGCAGAATGGAATGGACAAGAAAACGCCTAGGCCAGGGAAGAAACACACAAAGCCGCCGACCAATCGGGGGTTTTGGGCAACCCCTGCAGGGGCAAGGCCCAAAAGGGCGGCGAGTGAGCGAAGCGGCGGCCAAAGGGATCCCCAGCATAGCCCACATCCACCAGGCACAGCCCTTGCGGAGGGGCGCTGTAGCGGGTGCGCATCCGGCTCCAGTCGTTGTGTTGCCAGAGGTGGACAAATTGTTGTGGGCTGATCTCGCCACGGCCCACCACCTCCAGGGATCCCACCAGCAGCCGCATCATGCGGTAGAGAAAGCCGCTGGCCTGCACCTCGATGCTGATGAGATCCCCCAGCCGCTGGCAGAGCACCTCCTGCACCTGCACCCGCGAGTGGGGCCGGTCGGATCCCCGGCGGCGAAAGGCTTCTAGGCTGTGCTCGCCCAGAAGAGAGTTGAGGGCCTCCGCCATCGGCTCCACCTGCAAAGGCCAGCGCACCTGCCAGCTAAAGAGGCGCCAGAACACATCCGGCAGCTCCCGGTTCAGGATCAAGTAGCGATAGCGGCGCCAGCGAGCCGAAAAGCGGGCATGCCAGAAATCGGGCACCTGAGCGGAAGCCAATACCACCACATCTTCCGGCAGACAGTCGTTGAGCACCCGCGCCCACTCCGTCGGCGGGATGCCAGAGGTGGTGTCGAAGTGGGCCACCTGGCCCGAGGCATGAACCCCCGTATCGGTGCGACCTGCCCCGTAGAGGGCCACCGGGTGCCCGGCCCGCAACGCAATCGCCTCCTCCAGTACCCCTTGCACGGTGCGGTGGCCCGCTTGCCGCTGCCAGCCGCGAAAGCCGCTGCCGAGGTACTGAATTTTCAGGGCAATGCGACGGCTCTGCATGGGGCCTACACCAACTCGATGACCGCCATTTCTGCCCCGTCGCCCCGTCGACGCACCGTGCGCAGGATGCGGGTGTAGCCCCCAGGCCGATCGCGGTAGCGCTCCGGCGCTTGCTCAAACAGGGAGCGCACCAGCTCCTTGTCATAGATGTAGGCCAGGGCCTGCCGCCGCGCTGCCAGAGAGCCGTCCTTGGCCAGGGTGATCATTTTCTCAGTGGTGGCGCAAATGGCTTTGGCGCGGGCTTTGGTGGTCGTGATCCGCCCTTCCCGCAGCAGGGCCGTGGTCAGCGCCCGCATCAGGGCCTTGCGCTGGTCGGCGGGCTTGTTGAGGTGAGGGGTACGACGGCGGTGACGCATAGTAGCCTCTGCCTTTTATCTTGTGTCCTGTGGAGATGTTGACCGGTTTTGCCGCAGCGAGCCGGCAAGGCTCTACGTCTTGCTCCTTTCGCGGGGCAAGGTTAGGCCTAGGCGGTTCTTCAAAGCTTGCACCACCTCTTCCGCGGATTTTTGGCCGAAGTTTTTGATCTCCAGCAAATCCTCTTCGGTATAAACCAATAGATCCGCCACCGTATTGATTTGAGCGCGCTTCAGGCAGTTGTAAGCCCGTACCGAGAGCTGCAGCTCTTCGATGGGGATCTGGTTCTTCTGGTTATCCTCAGCTTGCCGGGGCTCTGGCGGGGTGTCGAAGCTGACCTCCTGCAGCGGCGAGAACAGGCCCACCAAAATGCGAGCCGCCTGGCTGAGGGCCTCCTGGGGGGTGAGGCTGCCGTTGGTCCAAATCTCCAAAATTAGGCGATCTTTTTCCAGAGATTGTCCCACCCGCGCCGCCTCAACGGTGTAGTTGACTTTGCGCACCGGCATGAAGACGGAGTCGATCTGGAGAAAGTCGATGGCCATCGATTTGCTGTCGGAGTAATCGACGGCACGGTAGCCACGTCCGCGGCCAATCATGAACTCCATTTCCAGGATCGCCCCTTCCGCCAAGGTGGCAATGTGATGGCGGGGGTTGATCACTTCCACCTCGCTGGGCAATTGCAGCTTCTCGGCGGTCACCTCTCCCGGCCCTTGTGCCACCAAACGGCCCACCTGCGTGTCGGGAGCGTTGGAGCGCAGCACCAGCTCCTTCATGTTGAGTAGGATCTCCATCACGTCTTCCCGCACCCCCGGCACCGTGGAAAACTCGTGGGTCACCCCGGCAATGCGTACAGCGGTTACTGCCGTCCCTTCTAGGTTGGAGAGCAACACCCGCCGCAGGGCGTTGCCCACCGTGATCCCTTGACCCCGCTCCAGTGGCCCCAGGGCAAATTTGCCGTAGTGAACGCCATTGGCTTCCTGATGGGATTCGACGCACTCGGTCTGGTAGGGAGCAGCACTAGAAGCGGCTTTGCTGCCCAGATTGTGGAGGGTTCGGCTGGTCTGCATCATAGAGTAGCCCCGTCCGTCTGGCTCAACATCTGTTTGGAGAACTTAGAAGACTGGAGGCCATGCCTCACATCCTGCAGGAGGGCAAGCCTGTCGCCAGCGCTTGGCCCGCCCTGGGGATCCCTTTAGACGCGCCGCCGCTTGGGGGGACGGCAGCCGTTGTGGGGAATGGGAGTGATATCTCGAATCAGGGTGATTTCTAGACCAGTGGCCTGCAGAGCGCGAATGGCGGTTTCCCGACCGGCGCCAGGGCCACTCACCATTACCTCAATCTGGCGCATGCCGTTCTCCATGGCCTGACGCGCTGCGCTCTCTGCCGCCATTTGGGCTGCAAAGGGGGTGCCTTTCTTGGCGCCCTTGAACCCCGTAGAACCTGCGGAGGCCCAAGACACCACGTCGCCATTGGGATCCGTGATGGTGACGATGGTGTTGTTGAAGGTGGACTGAATGTAGGCCACACCGTTGGGGACATTCTTCTTGACCTTGCGTCCGCGCCGTTGCTGCCGAGCCATGACCTGTGCGTCCTTTGAACAACTGTTTACATCCCGTTTTGCAGTTTGGAGAGGGTGGGAAACTCTGCCCGCCGCCCCAGCCGCGCCACTACTTCTTGGCGGGAGCTTTCTTCTTGCCGGCCACCGTCTTCCTGACCCCCTTGCGGGTGCGGGCGTTGGTGCGGGTGCGCTGGCCACGCACAGGCAGGTTCAGACGATGGCGGCGGCCCCGATAGGTGCCGATGTCGATCAGCCGCTTAATGTTCATCGCCTCCTGCCGGCGCAGATCTCCCTCCACCTGGTACTCGCCTTCTACCACTGCCCTCAAGGCGGCCACCTCGGCGTCGGTAAGGTCGCGGGTGCGGGTATCGGGGTTGATGCCGGTCTTCGCCAAAATTTGGCGGGAGCGGGTCAGCCCAATGCCGTAGATGTAGGTGAGGGCGATCTCGACTCGCTTGTCGCGTGGGATGTCAACTCCCGCAATCCGTGCCATGGTCGGTGGTACCTTTCAAACAAACTTAGATAAACTTGCTCCATAGGCCAGGCCGAGGTTGGCGGCGTGGAGCTTTGGCCGGAAGACGTCGCTGTTGAGGTGAGGAACCCAGAGTCTCCTCTCGCCAAGAGAGGGGTTGCTTGATCTTCCGCGGCGGCAGCAGGGCCGTTTGGATCTGTTCCCCACCGTCGGGCGCACTCCTCCATCCGCCCCTCTACCCCTGCCGCTGCTTGTGCTTGGGGTTGGCAGGGCAAATCACCATCACCCGGCCATGGCGGCGGATGACTCGGCACTTTTCGCAGATTCGACGGACGGAGGGCCGCACCTTCATGGTTTATCCTGACGAAACCAGCGAATATCCATTCTAAGGTCGCCGCGGCAGACTGTCAAAAATTGTTTGGGTTTTCTGACGTGAATCCAATAGGGAAGGGCGAGCAGGTTGGCTATGCTGGTTGGGCGCAGAAGCAGAGCAGGCGCGGTTGAGGAGCGAAGAAGGCGATGCGCTGGCAATGGCTGGTTGTGCTGATGAGCGGCGTGCTGGGCTTGGGATCCCCCGTGTTGGGGCAAGGGATCCCTTCGCCGGAAACAGGCTCTCCCGCTTCTGGGGGGAACCTCTCGGCGGACGGGAATGAACTGAGGACAGAGGGGGATTGGCTGTTGCCCTTGCCCAGCTCTGCCGATTGCCTCGATGCGGTGCCGGAGCGGGGCTGGCTGGCGGTGGGACTGTTGGAAGCGCAGGCAGTGGCGCTGCTGGATGGGGCGAGCGGGGATCCCTTGTGGCAGGTGGCGGTGGGGTTTGCCCCCGGCGTGGTGCGGGTGGATGCGGCACGGCAGGTGGTCTATGCCGCCGGCCCCCATGCTCCTGGGGTGGTGGCCCTCGATCTGCTCACCGGAGAGCTGCTGCAGGCCTACGGGCTGCCGGCGGGGGTTCTGGACATGGCTGTGGATGCGGCCAGGGGGCGGGTTTTCGCCTCCCTGCCCGCCGCCCAAAGCTTGGCGGTGATTCCCGCTCCGAACCGCCAACGGCATGGATCGGAGCCGCCGCAGGCCCGCAACTTGCCGCTGCCGGGGCCACCTTTGGCTTTGGCCTATGCCCCAGAGCGGGGATCCCTGTTTGTCGGCCTGGCTGGGGAGGATCCCCTCAGCCTGCTGGTGGTCAACCCCGACAATGGAGAGCTGCTGGCCCGCTGGCGCGGCGGCAACACGCCGGAAGCCATGGTCCTAGATGCGCAACAGCAGCGCCTGGTGGTGCTCAACTCGGGCAGCCAAGATCTGACGGTGCTGGATCTGGATCGCAGCGGCGAGGCTCTGCAGCGGATTGGCTTGGATTGGCGACCGACGCGGCTGGCCCTTTCTCCCGATGGCCGCTGGGCCTACGTGACCTCCCGCAACAGCGACCGCCTGCAAGTCGTGGATCTGGAGGCGGGGCGATTGGCCGCCTCGCTGCGGCTGGAGGGGCAGCCAACGGGTCTGGTGAGGCTGGGCGATCGGGATCTGTGGGTGGTGGCGGCAGGGATCCCGGCTTTGCGGCGTCTGGTGGATATTGAGGCTCAAGTTGGCGAGCGCGAGACCGAGGCCCAGATCCCCTCTTCAGGCAACCGCGGGGTGGTGACGGGGCGGGTGCTGGACATTGCCGGCCAACCCGTCCAGACGGGGGTTTTGCGCCTGGCCGCCACCTCTACCCAACCCCAGCAGACGGTTCGCATCGCCGCCGACGGCACCTATGTCCTGCCGGAACTGCCGGCGGGGCTGTACCTGGTGGATGTGGAGGTGCCGGGGTTTCCGCCCACCAGCACCCAGGTGGAGGTGCGGGCCGGTTTTGTATCCAGCCAAGATATTCGCCTGCCGCCGGGGCAGCCGGCCCGCCAGCCGGAGGGCATTGGCCTGTTGCCGGATGAGCCGGTTTACTCGGATGAGCTGGCCCGCCACCTCAGCCTGGCCCTGAAGGAGTTACAGCCGCAGCGACCCGTGATCCTCCTCAAGGGGCCACTGGGGCCGGATCCCCGCTTTGAGCCGCTTTTGCCCCTCGTCCAGGATCTGACACTCTTGGATCGGGATGAGCGCTACACCGCCGACTTGGCCAAGCTGAAGGCCGTTGGCGATGCCCTGGGCTTGCGCTACATCCTCTTGACTCACCTGCAGATCTCGCGGGATTACAACCGCCAGGGCAGCCCGCTGCTGAATACGGCCTTGCGCTTTCTGGCGCCGACGGTGCCGGTGGAAATTCCCAATTTCACCCCCAACCAGTTGCGCAGCCGCGGGGTGGTGGTGGTGGTGGACTTGCAGCGGGATCGACCGGGGGATCGGGCTCGCTACTACGAGGCCTATGGCCGGGACGACGTGGGCGGGGATCCGCTGTTTGAAGATGCGGCGGCGGGCCTGTTTCGGCTGCAGGTGCGCAACATGGTGCCCGTCTTTATCCAACAATGGCAGGCCAACAATCCCTTTGCGGGGTGAGGATCCCTGCAGCAGGATTTTGTCTCTCCAGAACCCACTGCGATTAGGGGATGTCGCCATGCCTTTCTTCTTCCTCACTTCGCTGCGGCGCAGGGTCCGCTTGGGCAGTCTGGTTCTCTGGTGCTGGCTGGCACTGACTCCAGGAGCGCTGGCCCAGGCGCCGGCCACCCCCCTTCCCCGTTTCACGCCGCTGTTTCCTTCTCATAACAGAGATCAAGCGGGATCCCAGGCGCGGCTGGTGGGCCAGGTGAGCAACAGCCTGGGTCAGCCGGTGGCCGGGGCGCAGGTGCAGTTGGAGGGCTTGGAGAACCTCGATCAGCCGATCCAAACGGACGAGCAGGGGGCGTTTGAGCTCAACCAGGCTCCTGCCGGACGTTGGATGTTGACCGTATGGCACCCCGACTACGAAATAGTGCAACAGGAGATCCTGCTGCAGGCGGGCCTGACCACCCCTGTAGATGTGGTTTTGCAGGTGCCCATCCGGCCCCAACCCCGGCGTCGCCTCGGCGTTTTGGGAGTGGGAGGACTGGAGCACACCCAGCTTTTAGGCCAGCGCCTGGCCATGGAGGCAGTGCGCCTGGGCCTGATCCCCAATAGCGAGAAGGTGGTGCCCCTGGACAACCGCCGCCTGCAGCCGATTCTGCGCCAGGTGGGCTGGCCGATCTACGAGCTGTTTGAGTGGGATCGCCGCAAGCCGGAAGCGGTAGGCCAGTTTTTCGATTACCTAGGCCTGGAGGCCATCGTCATCGCCCGCGTCGATGTCCTCACCCGCCCGGCCTCGCCCACGGAGGTGAGCCTGCGCTCCCGCAGCCGCCTAGAGCTGTGGCGGTTTGACGAGCAGGGCAACCTCGTGGCGGAGGTATTGGCGGAGGCCAGCCGCGACCAGGTGGAGCGGGGCAACCTCAACGCCGCTGAGCTGGCGCAGCTCTACCAAATCCAGGTCACCCAAATCGCCGCCGAAATCGGATCCCGCTGGCAAGCCAATCACCCCCTGGCCTCCTACCTAGAACTGGCCCCAGGCGAGGCCCCACCCCCGCCCTCGCGCCTGGATACAGCGGTGGAGCTGGTCATCCCCACCCCTACACCCACTCCCTAGAGCTCGCCCCCTCCCGTAGCCCCAGAAGTGGGGGTTCCAAGCAGCCGCTGTCAGCCCTATGCCCCGCAAAGTCGGAGCAAATGGCTGTTCTCGAGATCCTCCAGCTCTTCTAGGGAAGTCCAAAGAAGGGGAGCAGGGGCTAAAGTAACACTGGGGATCCTCGCCGTTTGTTGTTGGCTGCTGCCCATGAGTTCCGAACCCAACCCTCTTGCCGAAGATCGAGATCTAGGCCCGGAAGGAGATGAGCTGTCGCCAGCGTCTTCCGAGGGCGTTGGTGGAGTGGGATCCGGCGATCCTCCCGCTGCAGCAGAGCTCGCCACTTCCTCGTCCGCTTCTGCCTTGGTCGGGATTTGGCCGGAGGGATCCCGCCGCTGGCTGCTGGGGGGAGCGCTCGCCATCTTTCTGGTGGGCCTGGGGCTGCGCCTGTGGCGACTGGCCGAGTTGCCGGCGCCGGTGTTCGACGAGGTGTACTTTCCCAAGTTCGCCCAGAACTATCTCGACGGCGAGCCCCTCTACGACGTGCATCCGCCGCTGGGGAAGTACTTCATCGCCCTCAGTATCCAGCTTTTTGGCCGCAACGAGTGGGGCTTTCGCCTGGCCACCGCCTTGTGCGGATCCCTGATCCCGCTCTTGCTGACCGGCTTGGCCTACCGCCTCACCTATCACGTGGGCTTTGCCCTGTTGAGTGGGGCCCTGCTGCTCACGGACGGGGTGTTTCTGGTGGAGTCCCGCTTTGGCCTGATTAACGTGTACCTGGTGGCTTTTGGCCTGGCGGCCACCATTCTGCTGCTAAGCGGGCTGGAACGCCGCGGTTGGCAACGGGCCGTTCACCTGACCGGCTCGGGGATCCTCCTGGGGGCGGCGGCTTCCGTGAAGTGGAACGGCCTCTGGTTTGCCTTCATGTTTGCCCTGTTGGGGATCCTTGTTTGGGCGGTGGTCTGGCTGCGCCCGCAGTGGATCCCGCGTCTGGGCATTTTGATCCAAATCCGCCACCTGCGCTGGTGGCACTATGCCTTTTGCTTTGTCCTTGCGCCGCTGGCTTTCTACGCCATCCAGTGGATCCCCCACCTGCAGCTCAACCCGCAGCAGGGGCTAGCCCTGGGTTGGAGCTGGACTGGGATCCAGAATTACTTTCGCTCTCTAGTGCTCATCAATCAGGCGGTTTACAGCGGGCACCTGCATGCCGATCTCGTGGTGGACGAAAACACCCCCGTTCACCCCTACTGCTCCACCAGTTTGCGATCCCTGGTGGCCTGGTTCCCGGCGCTGCGCCCTTGGCTGACCACCCCCTTGGCCTCGGCAGGAGCCTGGTCTTGGCCGATTATGGGCCGCCCGGTGGGCTACTACTTCGCCGCGCAGGGCGACCTGTGGCGAGTGGTCCACGGCCTGGGCAATCCCTGGCTGTGGTGGCTGGGGACGGGATCCATCCTGGTGCTGGTCTGGCGGGGGATCCGCCGCTTCCATGGCGTGGAAGCCTTTATCTTAATTGGCTATGCGGCCAACTACCTGCCCTGGTTTATCGTCAGCCGCTGCGTTTTCATCTACCACTACATGAGCGCTCTGGCATTTAGCACCCTGGCCCTGGCCTGGCTGGTGCTGCTGGGCTGGCAGAGCTATCGCCGCTTCTGGCGCGGGGCGAGCATCACGGCAGTAGCCTTGGTTTTGGCGTCTTTTCTCTTCTTTTTCCCTGTTTGGTTTGGCCTTCCCCTCAGCCCCGGCGGATTTTATGCCCGCATGTGGTTCCGACCCACCCCTGTGCCCCTATTCTGCTTCAGTCCCCAAGCCTGCGAGCGGGCCCCCCTGCGCCTGCCGCCCATTCCCGGCTTGAACTGGATTTGAGGAGGGCATGGTAAGCTTTGTGCAGTTTGTTTCAGGAGTAGCTGCGCTTCGTTGCCCAAAGGCGGGGTGCGGTTTGTCAAGCGCTTGTGGTGGAGGTAGTGGAAACCTATGGCTCGATCCTGCCCGCGTCCTGCCAACTCTCCCCGCCGTTACCCCGGGCAGCCGGTGCCTGTGGGCGTCATTGGAGTCGGCAACATGGGCCAGCACCACGCCCGCGTCTTCAGCTTGATGAAGGATGTGCAGGTCGTAGGGGTAGCCGATATCAATGTGGAGCGGGGTTTGGATGTGGCCAGCCGCCACCGCGTTCACTTCTACGAGGATTACCGCGACCTGCTGCCCCACGTAGCGGCAGTAGCCATCGCCGTGCCGACGGTTTTGCACCACGAGGTGGGCATCGCCTGCCTGGAGGCGGGGGTCCATGTGCTGATCGAAAAGCCCATTGCCGCCAGCATCGCTGAGGCAGAATCCCTGGTGAACCGCGCTGCCGATTGCAATTGCATTTTGCAGGTGGGGCACATCGAGCGTTTCAGCCCCGTTTTTCAAAAGCTGGGCCAAGTTTTGCAAAGCGAAGAGCCGCTGGCCTTCGAGGCCCACCGCCTCAGCCCTTACTCTGACCGGGCCAGCGACGTGTCGGTGGTGTTCGACCTGATGATCCACGACATCGACCTGTTGCTGGAGCTGATCCCCTCCCCAGTAACCCAAATTACCGCCAGCGGCAACCGCGCCTCCAAGCTGGGCTACCTGGACTACGTCACTGCCACCCTCACCTTTGCCAACGGTGCCATCGCCACCCTCACGGCCAGCAAGGTTACCCATCGCAAGGTGCGCAAAATTGCCGTCCACTGCAAAAATGCCCTGGTGGAAGCCGATTTTTTGCACAACGAGATCTCCATCTATCGCCAGGGATCCAGCAGCAGCGACTACGGCCAGGTGTCCTACCAGCGGGACTGCCTCATCGAGAAGGTTCACATCGAACCCATTGACAAGCTCCACGCCGAGCTGGAGCACTTTATCAACTGTGTGCGGGGGGGCAGCCAGCCGTCGGTGGGCGGGGAGCAGGCCCTGAAGGCCTTGAAGTTGGCTTCCGAGGTGGAGCGGATCGCCTTAGATGGATGCGCCTGGAGGGAGGCCAAACCCTGCCGCAGCTTTTTGTCTTAGCTTTGCCGCCGGCCTCCAGGCGGGGGCAGGTGGTATCTTCTGCCAGCCGGTCATGGGTGGGGAGGGCGAGGAGGGCAGAGGCTTTGTGGAGAGGCAAGGTCGGGCAATCGTGGTAGAAGAGGGGTTGGCCTTAGCAATCGGCGGCCTGGCGGCAGGGATCCTGGCCGGTTTTTTGGGCATTGGCGGCGGGACGATCTTGGTGCCCTTGCAGGTGAGCTTGGGGATCCCGCCGCTGCAGGCGGTGGCCACCAGCAACTTTTCCATTCTCCTCACCTCCTTGGCCGGCAGCATCCAAAACTGGCGCATGGGGATGCTGGATCCCAAACGGGTAATTTTGCTGGGGATCCCGGCTCTGTTTACGGCGCAGGTTGGGGCGATCCTCGCCAGTCGCCTGCCCGGCTATCTGCTACTAGCGGCCTTTGGGGTGCTGTTGCTGGCGAACATTTACCTGGTGGAGCTGCGCAAAACCGTGGTCGCCCACGCCCAAGCGTTGGAGAGGCCAGGGGTTGCTGCCGGGGGGACGGACGACGCTGGAGAACTCCGCGACCGCCCTGCTGCCGAGGGGCAGATGCCGCGGTGGCTGGCCCGCACCCTCACCGGTGGCGCTGCCGGCTTGTTGGCGGGGCTTTTCGGCATCGGCGGTGGCGTCATCCTGGTGCCCCTGCAGATCCTGCTGTTGCGAGAAACCCTCAAGGTGGCCATCCAAACCAGCTTGGGGGCAATTGTTCTCACGGCAACTGCTGCTACCCTCAGCCATGCGGGCCTGGGCAACTGGATGGCGAACGCGCTCGGCTTTGGAGATGGCACCATCCGCCAGAATGTGCTCTGGATCCCGGGCCTGATCCTGGGTGCAGGTGGGTTGGTCGGCGTCCAGATCAGCACCCGCACCCTGCCCAAGCTGCCGGATGAGATCGTCGGCCTGCTTTTTCGAACCTTTCTCGCCGGGCTTTCCCTCTACGTTTTTTGGCAAGCCTGGCAGGACTACCAAGCCCTGGACAACCAGTAGCAATTCCCAACTTCGACGCCTCACCCTCCCCTATTCTTTTAGCGTATCTGGGTCTAGGAGGGGAGGGAAAGGCTTCGGGATCCCCGCAGATAGCAAGTCGGGCCTGGCCGGCCTGTCCTATTCTGAGTTGCAAGGACGACGCTCGCTCGGCTTGCTGAGGTCGTGGACGGGGTAGCTGCCGAAAAGCTTCAGGGTTTCTGCGATCGCTTCCAGGGCAGCGATTACCTCTGCATCCAGATAGGGTTGGCCGACCGGATTCTCCAGATCGACAAAAAAGACATAGGTCCCCGCCGATTTCTTGGTGGGGCGCGACTCAATGCGCGACATATTGAGGCCCCGCTCTGCAAAGACTTGCAGCGGCTTTAGCAGCGCCCCTGGCACATTGTGGGGCAGGCTGAAGGCCAAGGAAGTATGGGATCCCCCTGGCGAGGAACGGCGACGGCCCACCACCCAAAAGCGGGTGCAGTTATCCGGGTGGTCGTTGATGGGACAGGCCAAAACCGGCAGTTGGTAGAGCTCAGCGGCCCGCTCTGAAGCAATGACGGCAGCGTTGGGCTGTGCTCGCAGCCGCTCCAATTCTTCGGTGGTGGAGCGGGTTGGAATCAAGGTCGCCCGGGGCAGATGGGATCCCAGCCAAGCCTGACATTGGGCCAAGGCTTGCGGATGGGAATAGACCTGCTCGATCTGCTCCAGCCGGGAGGCGCAGCCGATGAGGGCATGGCGGATGGGCAGGATCAGCGCCTGGCGAATGCTCAGCCCCTCCAGTTGCCAGAGGGCATCCAAGGTCATCGAGACCCCGCCCTCAACGGAGTTCTCCACCGGCACCACCGCCCATTCTTGCTCGCCCGCAGCCACGGCTGCCAAGCAGGCGCTAATGGTGGGGTAGGGCACCAGAGGATGGGACCCCTGGCTATGGAGATGGGGCTGCTCGGGACAGGCGAGCAGAGCGGCCAACTCCGTGTAGGTTCCAACAGGGCCGAGGAAGGCTACCGGCGCAGAGGAGACGATTAAAGCCATTCTTTAGTTTTGTTTGCGAGTGTCGCTAGGAGCCAGCTCTAACTCTACTGCCTCGACGTTGCGCTGCAGCGGGCAATCAGGCTCTGGGCAACGGGGATTTGCCGCCACTATCTCCATAGCCTTCCCCACCTCCCGCCGAATCAGGCTCTGCAACTCTTGATCTGCTTGGATGGCTTCCAGGGTGTATATGGAGCCTTCAAAACTGGTGGTGTAGCGGGGCTGGAGGTTGTTGAGGGCCAAGGCGGCGGCATCGTGACAGAATCTCTCACAGGAGCAGTAGCGCTGCTGGCTTTCCAGGAGCAGCAGCTCGTTCACCATCTCCAGAACAGCCCGCTCCATCTGATTTTCCAACCTCTTCAGAGGTTTGCGTGCCTCCATGGCTGCCTCCCGATGTCACTGATCCCGCCGCCAGTCCTCATTTTCCCAAAAACAGGACGGTTCTCGGCTTACTTCTGAGGCTGCTATATCCTTCACTACTTGACAAGTCAGGAAAAGCTACCCTACGTAAACTACCCGACTCCGACCGCCCCCCAACCCCCTGTATACGGGGGGCAGGGGGGCGGGGGGATATAGGGGGCTCCTGCGGTTTCTAGCTCAACAGGAAGAGAAGTGACCGCAAACCCCCAGGCGCCGACGCGGCCAGCTACAATTTCACCCCAACTCCTCTGCTGGCGGGAGTCAGTTCTCACTTGCTAGCCCCTCTACCAGAATTGAGGGGGGAGGTAGGGATCCGAACCCACGCTTAAAACCTCGCCTGCATTTGCTGCTACCATAAACCGCCCAACAAAAACGTGCCATAGCGTCAACGTCAGCTAGCTTCCCCGAGCACGTTGACCAGCACTCTCGGCAGGCGGGCAGAAAGTCCGCACAGCAGTTCATAGGAAATGGTGCCCAACTGATCCGCCCAATCCTGGATTGAGAAACCCGCACTCGCCAGATGGGGGCCCAGCAGCTCCACCACATCACCCACCTGAATATCCGGCCTCTCGGTGACATCCCACATGCACTGATCCATCGTGATCGTGCCCACCTGCTGGATCAGGCTGCCGCGCACCCACCCCCGCAGCCAGCCGGAAAGCCGCCGTGGGATCCCGTCGGCATAGCCGATGGCCAGTGTGGCAATGCGACTGGGGCGAGAAGTGACGTAGCGATGGCCATAGCTGACGCCGGTGTGGGCGGGTACGGTTTGGATGTGGGTCAACCGCGCTTTGAGGCGCAGGATCGGCCGCAACCCCGGCACCTGCAGGTGCGGGGCAGGAGACAAGCCGTAGAGGGCCAGCCCCAACCGCACGCGGGGATAGTGGAGATGGGTTAGGGCGCCGGCGGAGTTATCCAGATGCAGGGGGGGCAGGGGATCCCCGGCCTGGCGGATCTGCTCCACCACCTGGGCGAAGCGGGCCTCTTGCTGGGCCATCACCGGAGAATCGGGCTCATCTGCCGTTGCGAAGTGGGAAAACAGGCTACAGCCTTCCAGCTCGGGGATCCGGCAGATCTGCCCCCACACGGCGGCGGCCTCTTGCCAGGGAATCCCCAGGCGGGTCATGCCCGTATCGACGTTGACGTGGACAGGAACAGGCCGCCCGGCCCAACGGGCCACCTGGCGCATCACGGGGATCTGCTCGGCCCGGGTGAGGCTGACCTCCAGCCGCGCAGCCATGGCCTGCTGCAGCTCGGCCCAGGTATTCAAAGCCCCCAACACCAAAATCGGGGCCTGGAGGCCGGCCTGCCGCAGCTCGATCCCTTCTGCCAGGGTGGCCACACACAACCCCTTGGCACCGGCAGCGAGGGCTATGGGAGCCACCAAGCGAGCTCCATGGCCGTAGGCATTGGCCTTGACCACTGCCCAGATCTCAGTGTCTGGCGACAGGCGCGCCTGCAACAGACGCAGATTTTCTCGCAATTGGGCTGCGTCAATTTCCACCCATGCCCGGCTGGTCAGCAGCTCCAGCTCTGGGTTGAAATCCGGCCAGAACCCCGTCTCGCCGACGGGATCCGCTCCCTGGGATCCCTGGCTCTGGGTCCACGAGGCGGACGCCGTGGCCAGGGGGCTATGCCCTGCCGTCGCCAGCGCAGAAGCGTCGTCCGGCGTGTGATCCACAGCTTCACCCCTCACACCAAGCCTATGATCACTGTCAGGTTTAGCGCAAAGTCCACCCGGGCGCCATCCACAGCAGCGGCACTTCCGGGATCCCGGCCACCTCGTGGCTCCCCAACAGTCGAGCGGGCCAGAGATTTTGCCCTTGCGGAGGCAGTCCTTGGCTCAATAGTCGCTGCAGGGCGCGTTGGAAGGGATCTCTCGCCGTTGCTGGCGACAAAGAGGGATCCCCGGTCATGCGCCGCAGATCTTCCACGGCTTCGGCATATCCTCCCAGGGCATCTACCAGGCCCAACTCCACAGCCTGCGCCCCGGTGAAGATGCGCCCATCGGCCAACTGGCGCACCCGCGCCTCATCCAAGCTTTGCCGTCGGGCGATCATCTCCGCATCCAGCACCTTTTCTGCCCCTTTGTCCGGCAAGCGCTGGCGTCCGCGGGCCACATCGCGAACGAACTGGTCGAGGGTATCCTCCACCAACTCTTGCAGCAGACGTTGCTCTTGGGGGGTGGCAGCCCGGAAAGGGGAAAGAATGTCTTTGTACTCGCCGGTTTTGAAGGTCTGCGGCTCTATGCCGTAGTTGTCGAGCAGTTTGCCAAAGTTGAGGCCGCTGATGATCACCCCTATGCTGCCGGTCAGGGTGCCCGGGTTGGCGTAGATCTTGTCGGCAGCACTGGCTACATAGTAGCCGCCGCTGGCGGCAACGTCTTCCATGACGGCAATCACCGGCTTGCCGGCTTCCCGCAGAGCCGTGACGGCGCGGTAGAGCTCCTGGCTGGATCCCACAGCCCCGCCCGGGCTGTTGATGCGCAGCAATACAGCCTTGACGGCGCGATCCTCGACAGCTTCCCGCAACTGATCTAAGGGAGAGGTGGGCAAACCTACCAAAGTCGAGCCCCGTGGCCCTCCTATCGTTCCCTCGATGGTAACCACCTCAATGCGATTCGCCCCTCGAGGGGCCTCTAGCCCGACGCCACCCCGAACCGACTCTGCGGCAGGTCGTGTGCCGCCAATAACAGCCGCAATCAGGCAGACCACCAGCAAGGAAGCGGCCAAAAGGCGGTTAAGCTGAGATCCCTGTGTCACAAGCCCCCCAATGTCGCTGACTCCGTTCTATCACCCGGCAAGCTCCTGCAACAGAGGGCAGGAGCCAGGTGGATCCAATCTCCACTTTTGCAAGTGGACGCTCCAACCCAACTCTTGACAAGGATCTCCCGTCTATTTAGGATAGATTCCCGTACTTTTCACCGCCAAAGCAGCTTCTACAGGCTAAAATTGTAGTCTGGAGCGGGCATAAATCAATTGCCCAGGCTCTTGCCGGAAGGCTGCATCTTGGGGCTTTAGCTCAGTTGGTAGAGCACTTCAATGGCATTGAAGGGGTCAGCGGTTCGAGTCCGCTAAGCTCCATTGGCCTGATAGCATCCGAGGCCCAGCAAATGGTCACTCCTTCCCTCCGACCGGAGGAGACGGCTTCGGCCATGGGATCCCCGCCTTGCGGGAGGTATCTGAGCCGCCGTGAGGCAACCCGGCCATGGTCGCCCCCCTTTCCCCGTATACGGGGGGAAGGGGGTACGGAGCGGGGCTCCTGCGGCTTCTGGCTGACGCTGCCTCAATCCCTTGCAGATCTGCGCCGATCCCTGGGCGAAGGGCCCCTGCCATTGGACAAAGATGCTCTAAAACGCCGCCGAATTATAGGGTGCAACTAAATAAAAAATGGTGCAAACTATTGGTGGTGGCAGGCTGGAGGGATCCCGGGCAGCGATAGTGTGTACTGCGGGTGAAGCAAGGGGGGCAATCGTAGCAAGCTCTCAAGGCAACCCCAGGCCGCAGCTGACCTCTGGGGGGAAGGGAGACGTCTTCTGGCGAAAAAACGGCCAAACAGAGGTTCCGCTGCCAGCTCAACTCCCTGATGAGGAGCCCCCAAGACAAGAAGGGCGGCCAACAGGCCTCGGAATCGGAAAGAAACCTTACAAGATCCCTCCCCTGGCTTGAACCCACCGGAAAACTTCTCTATACTGCAGGGAACTTTATCCTGTACCTCCCCTTCTTCATCTTCGCTTTAACCTATGCGTGCTCCCTCCTCAGGCGACTCGGATCCCACCTTTCCCGAAGCTCAAGCCGGCCAGTCGGCCAAGGACTCCGTCCCGCTTACGCGAACGGAATCGGATCCCAATCCAGAGCGGCATTCGGCCCTGAGGCAGCGGCAGCAGTTGGAGGCTCGGCTACTCGAAGCCGAAGCGGAGCTGCAGGAGCGGCGTGCCCTTCAGGAAAAGCTACAAGCTGAAGTAGAGGCGCTGCACAGTCAACTGGCCGAGAGGGAACTGCAGTCTCGCAAGCAGCAACAGCAGATAGAGCTCTTGCAATTGAAAGCCCAAACGCCTGCAGACGCTGCTTGGGAAGCCGAATGCCGAGCCCTGCGCCAGAAGGTGGCCGAGCAAGAAAAGGCGCTGCAGGAGCGGGAACATGCCCTGCGCCAGTTGCAACAGACTTTGGCAGAGCAAAAAGTTCAGCTCTCGGAGCAGGAAGCTCAGCTGGCGGCGCGGCAACGCCTCAACGAGCGGCAGCGCCAAGATATCGAAGCCCTACAGGAGCAGATCGAGCAGCTACGGCTGGCCCATGCTCAGGAGCGCCGTCAGTGGGAACACCGTCAGCAGGAGCTACAGGCTTCTCTGGTGGAAGCTCAAGACCTGGCGGAAAAACGGGTGGAGATGTTGCAGCGTTTCAAGGCAGAGCTTTCGTTGGCCCGCACCCAAATTGCAGAAACTCAGGCGGAGCTGAACAGCCTGCGGGCTCTGTACAACGACCAACGGGCAGCCTGGCAAGAACAGCGGGAACATCTCGAGGCGCGTCTGGCGGGCTATGCCGAGACAGAGGCGGAAGCGGAGCAGCGCTGGCAGGAACAACGGCAGGAATTGGAAGCGGCGCTGGCCGATGCCCAGGCGCAACTGGCCGCTTTGCAAGCTCAGCAAGAGCAATGGCGTCAGGACTCCCGGGAGCAGCAACAGCAGTGGCAAGCCCAGGTCGAAGCGCTGCAAGCTGCCCTCGCCCAAGCGCAGGCGGAAATTGCCCATTGGCAGCAGGAGCACCGCCGTCTGGAGGAACGGTACGCCCAGGCCCAGCAGCGCCTCGGCGATCTGGAGCAGCGGCTCCAAGCAGCTCTGGCCCAGCTTGCCGACCAACCCACCTGGCAATCGCAATTGCGCTCTGCCCAGATCGCCGTCACCCATCTGCAGGAGCAAACAGAGGCCTTGGAGGGGCAGGTGAGGGCCCTGCAGGCGGAACGCGCCGCCCTCGCCGAAGAAAACCGCTCCCTGAGAGAGAAGTACGAGCAGCAGCAGATGCACCTGCTCAGCCTGAAGACGGCTTTGGAGCGCAAGGGAATAGACATCCCGCCTCGCGCTGGTGCAGCGGCTCCCAATGCTGCCGACACGCCAACACGGTCTGAGTCTCTCGCTTCGCTCCAGGCCGCCAAGCCCAAGTCTGCCCTATGGACTCCGTCCCGCTTACGCGAACAGTCCCGGCCTTTGCTGGCTCGCCCTGATAAGCGGGCAGTGGATCTGCCGCGGTTCTTGCCCCGACCGTGAGGGATCCGGTGGCGCAGCCTGCTCCTCCCCGCTGGCTGGAGGTGTGGGTGGATCATCCCCACTTGGGGGGCTGCTTCACCTACCGCGTGCCAGAGGGATGGGAGCCAGAAGCGGGCGATCTCCTCAGCGTTCCCTTTGGCCAACAGGTGGCGGGGGCGGTGGCTCTGGGCTGGCGCTCGGAGTTGCCGACAGGAGTAGATCCCCAGTCGGTGCGAGAGATTGAAGCGGTGGTGGCCAAAGGGATCCTGCCCAAGGATTTCTGGCCTCTGCTGCAGCGGGTAGCCAACTACTACCTCACCCCCCTAGCCCAGGTGGTGCGCACCGTTTTGCCGCCGGGCTTGCTGAGCCGCTCCCAGCGGCGGATCCGCCTGGTTGGATCCCCGCCAGGGGAATGTTCGCCGGCTGCCCAGGCTTTGCTGCGGCTGCTGCGGGAGAAGGGAGGGGAGCTGTCTTGGCGTTACCTCCAGCAGCAGGTGCCTGGCGCCGAGGTCGCTCTGCGGGAGCTGCAGCGGCGGGGTTGGGTGGAAAGCTTCTGGCAGGAGCAGCAGGGGGGCAGGGTGAAAACCCAACAGGCGGCCACCTTGGTGGAGGACTCGCTGGAGGGGCTGAGCTTGCCCCAGCAGAAAGCGCTGCAGATCCTCAAGCAAAAGGGGGGGGAGCTGCTGCTGGTCGAGTGGGAGCGCCTGGCGGGGGTGAGCCGGTCAGTGCTGCAGAGCCTAGCCCGCAAAGGCCGGGTGCACCTCTACGAGCGACCCTTGCTGCGGCTGGGAGAGGCCGAGCGGCCTGTGGAGAAAGATTTGCCCAAGCCTCTGACGCCAGCCCAGGCCGAGGCAGTGGCGGCCATCCAGCAAGCCCTGGGGCGAAACCAACGCTTTCTGCTGCATGGGGTCACCGGCTCCGGCAAGACAGAGGTGTACCTGCAAGTCATTGCCCAGGTGCTGCAGCAGGGGCGGTCAGCCTTGGTGCTGGTGCCGGAGATCGGCCTTACCCCGCAACTGACGGATCGCTTTCGGGCGCGGCTGGGATCCCGCGTGTGGACCTACCACAGCGGCCTCTCAGCCGGCGAGCGCTACGACCTCTGGCGGCAGATGTTGGTTGCTGTCCCCCAGGTGGTGATCGGCACCCGCTCGGCGGTGTTTGCCCCCTTGGCCAACCTGGGCCTCATCGTTCTGGACGAGGAGCACGACGACAGCTTCAAGCAGGATCAGCCCCAGCCCTGCTACCACGCCCGTCAGGTGGCGGAGTGGCGGGCTGAGCTAGCCAACTGTCCCCTAGTTCTGGGCAGCGCCACACCGGCAGTGGAAACCTATGCGGTCCACCTGCAGGATCCGCAGCGCTGGGTTCGTCTCCCTTTGCCGCAGCGCATCCCCCAGGCGGGGATCCCGGCCACCCTGCCCCGGCTGGAGCTGGTGGACATGCGCCAGGAGCTGCAGGCGGGCAACCGCAGCATTCTCAGCCGCCGCCTGCATCAAGCTTTGCACGAGACTTTGAAGAGGGGGGAACAGGCCATCCTCTTTGTCCCCCGGCGGGGGCACAGTACCTTTGTCTTGTGCCGCAGTTGCGGCTTTGTCCTCACCTGCGCCCACTGCGACGTCTCCCTTACCTTTCACCTGGAGGGCGGGCAGGAGCTGCGCTGCCACTACTGCGGCGCCCGCCAACCCCACCCCCAGCACTGTCCTGCCTGCGGCTCGCCCTACCTCAAGCACTTCGGCACCGGCACCCAGAAGGTGGTGGAGGTGCTGCAGCAGCACTGGCCGCAGGTGGCGATTTTGCGCTACGACAGCGACGCCACCCGCCGTAAGGGATCCCACCGGGATTTGCTGGAGCAGTTTCGCAGCGGCAAGGCCCAGGTGCTGGTGGGCACCCAGATGCTCACCAAAGGGCTGGACATCCCCCAGGTGACGCTGGTGGGGGTGGTAGCCGCCGACGGGCTGCTGCACCAGCCTGACTACCGCGCTGGCGAGCGCACCTTTCAACTGCTGACCCAGGTGGCGGGCCGGGCAGGCCGCGGATCCTTGCCAGGCCAGGCCATTATCCAGACCTATTTGCCAGAGCACCCCATCTTGCAAGCGGTGCTGGCCCACAACTACGAGGGCTTTGTCCAGGCCGAGCTGCGCCAACGCCAAGAGGGGGGCTACCCTCCCTACCGGGCGTTGATTTTAATTCGCCTGAGCAGCAGCCGCCTGGAGGCGTTAGAGCGCTACTGCAGCCGCCTAGCTGAGGGCCTGCAAGGGATCCCGGCGGAGGTGTTGGGGCCAGGACCGGCCCGAGTGGAGCGGGTTGCCGGCCGCTACCGCTGGCAGATCCTCCTCAAACAGCTTCCCGATCAGCCCTGGGATCGCGCCCAGATCGATACCCACCTGCGCCGCGCCCTTGGACATATTCCCCAGGGGATTCGCGTCAGCCTCGATGTGGATCCGCTGCGGATCCTCTAGGGGCGGCAGTTTTGCCGCAGCTTGGCGTTGGATGGCCCCAACCTGTTTTATAGTCGTTTAAGCTTCGTTTAAGCTCAGGGATCCCCCACGGGCTCAAAGGCCGGCGCTAGGCGGGATCCCGTCAAGCTGCCAGCGTCAATCCTGGGAGGAGAAGGATTTGTGGCCTATCGTGTAACGTTGATCCCCGGCGATGGCATTGGCCCGGAAGTAACCAGGGCAATGACCACAGTCCTGGAGGCCACCGGGGTGGACTTGGAGTGGATCCGAGTAGAAGCAGGGGTAGAGGTGATTGAGAAATACGGCACGCCTTTGCCACCGCAGGTGTTGGAGTCCATCCGGGAAACCAGAGTGGCCATCAAAGGGCCCATCGGCACCCCTGTAGGCACGGGCTTTCGCTCAGTCAATGTAGCCATCCGCAAAGAGCTGGATCTCTACGCCAACCTGCGCCCGGCCAAGTCCCTCCCCGGCATCAAAAGCCCCTTTCAAGACATTGACCTGGTGGTGGTGCGGGAAAACACCGAGGATCTCTACGCCGGGATCGAGTTCGAGCGAGGCACCCCCGAAGCAGCCCACGCTCGCGAAGAGATGATGCGTCTTTCTGGCAAGTTCATCCGCGAGGGATCTGCCATTGGCATCAAACCCATTTCGGAGTTTGGCAGCCGTCGCATTGTCAAGTTTGCCTTCGAATACGCCCGCCAGAATGGCCGCAAAAAGGTAACGGCCGTTCACAAAGCCAACATCATGAAGTTTACCGACGGCCTGTTTTTGCAGGTGGCACGGGAGGTGGCCCAGGAGTACCCCGACATCGAGTTTGAAGATCTCATTGTCGACAACATGTGCCTGCAACTGATGCAAAAGCCCCAGCTCTACGATGTGCTGGTGCTCACCAATCTTTATGGGGATATTATCTCCGACCTGTGCGCCGGGATGATCGGCGGGCTGGGGGTGGCGCCAGGGGCCAACATCGGCGATGGCATTGCGGTTTTTGAGGCTATCCACGGCTCAGCGCCCAAGTATGCCGGCCAAAATAAGGTCAACCCCTCTGCCCTCATCCTCTCCGGGGCCATGATGTTGCGCTACCTGGGCGAGCGGGAAGCCGCCGCGAGGGTAGAAGCGGCAGTGCAGTCGGTCATTGCCGAAGGCAAATACGTCACCTATGACCTGGCGCAAGGGGAGCCTGTGGGCACCCAGGAGATGGCCGAGGCCATCGCCGCCCGCGTCCAGGAGATGGCTCCTCCCCAGGATCCTATTCCCATCGAGTCCTAGATCCCTGCTTCCCTCGGGAGAGGGTGAGGGCTCAGTAACCTAGAACCGGATCCACCACCCCCAGCAAGGGTTCTCCCAGCCGAAAGCGGCTCACATTTTCCCGCACCCGCTCGGAGAGGGCAGGGACAATCATGGCGTCGGTGATGGCCGTGTGGGGGGTAATTAGGCAATTGGGCAAGCGCCAGAGGGGATGTCCATCGGGCAGCGGTTCTGGATCCGTAACATCCAGGGCGGCACCCCGGATGATCCCCTCCTGCAAGGCGGCCACCAGGTCAGGGGTGACGATATGTTTGCCGCGCGCCACATTGACCAACCAACAGCCGGATCCCATCTGCTCCAGCTCTGGCCAGGCGATGATCCCCTCTGTCTCGGGGGTGAGGGCCAAGGCCAGGATCACCACATCCGCTCCTGCCAGCACTGCCTGCCGCTCCGCCAACGTCACCACCCGGCTGGCTCCCGGCAAGGGATCCGCCCTGCGCCGCACCACCTCAACGGAACACTGGAAGGGCTGCAACAAGCGGATCAGGGCCTGGGCAATGCCCCCCGCCCCGAAGATGACCACGCGGCTGCCCCAGAGGCTGGTGCCGGATCCCGGCTGCCAAGTCTGGGCCAGAGCGCGGTGCTTGAGATCCCGCAGGCCGGCCAAGGTGAGGGCCAGGGCATGCTCGGCCACCGCTTGGGCATAGACCCCCTTGCCGCAGGTCCACACATAGGCGGGATCCAGGATCCCTGCCTGGGCAAAAGGCTCCACGCCCGCCCAGGGCAACTGCACCCAGCGGATCCCCTTTCCTTCGGCAAGACACTGCTTGAGCTTGGGCACGTCAAAGGCATCGGCCCACACCAGAGCCTCCGCTTCCGCCAGCGGCACCAGTTCGCCACCCCCCGCCAGGACTGCCTCTTTTAACCAGGGTCGGAGGTGGTCGGGTTCGACGGCTATGCGTCTGCCTTGGATGCCCATCAGAGCTCTCGAAGATGACTTCCCCTTTGCCAGGATATCGCTGGCAGAAGGGGGTGGGAAAAGCCTCAGAACTGTTAAGGGATCCCAAAGGGAGGATGGGAAGGGATGCCGGAATCGCTAGGTTAGGAGCTGTAGCCTCTGCCTCTTCTTCTCGTCTTCAGCCCATGACCCTTTCTGAGTTTTTGACCTTGGTGCTGCTGCTTTTTCCGGGCATTCTGCTGTCTTTGATTTTGATGGCCACTTTTGCCGCCGGCGGATAGGAGCTGCCAAGCTTGCTCAAAGCCAAAAACTTGCCCTCTTCCTGCCAGATGCAGTTTCCCAACTTGGCGCCTTGGGTGGTGCCGGCAAGGTGGGTCTCTTGGTCCAAAGCTGTGGCCTGGGCGGGGGCAGCTCTCCTCTTGCTCAGCAACCTACCTGTCCCTGCCCAGACGCTCCTCAACGGGCAGCCTGTGCGGGTAGTAGAGGGGATCCCTTTGTACCAAAGGATGGTTTGGCTGGAGGATCGACGGATCCTGGTTTCCGTCGTGGCAGTTTCCCTAGCCGCCGGCCAGTTGCGCCCCATTTGGGCCGACCCTGCCAGTCTAGTGGGCCTGGGGGAGCTGCCCGCTTTTAGCCGCGAACGGGGAGCGGTGGCTGCTATCAACGGCGGCTTCTTTAACCGCAATACCCGCCAGCCGCTGGGGGCCATTCGCCTGGAAGGCCGCTGGATCTCCAGCCCCATCTTGGGCCGAGGGGCGATTGCCTGGTTTGACGCCGCCAATTCTCCCCCTGGCTTGGAGCCGGTGCGCTTTGCCCGCCTGCGGATGCAAATAGAGCTGCGCAACGACTTGGGGGATCGGATCCCCTTGGTCGGCATCAACAGCGGCTACATCCTGCCCGGGATCGCCCAGTACACCCCTGATTGGGGATCCACCTACACCACCCAGACGGACGACGAAGTTCTCCTCATTGTGCAAGAAGACCGGCTGCAGCAGATCCTGTCGGCAGGCGTGGCCGGCAAAGTGACGGTGCCGATCCCTCCCAAAGGCTACATACTGGCAGCACGAGGGCTAGAGGGCGCTCTAGAAGCCGGCAAGCTGATCCCAGGAGATCGCCTCCGGCTGGACTGGACGGTGGATCCGCTGGAGCTGGAAGCCTACCCCCACATTCTGGGGGCAGGGCCGCTCTTGCTCTTGGACGGCCAGGTGGTCCTGGATGCCGAATTGGAGGGGTTTCAGCCTCTCTTCCGCCGGCAACAGGCTGCCCGCAGCGCCATCTGTCTGCGGCAGGGGCAACCGGACAACAGGGATCTGCTCCTGGTGGCCGCCGGCAATGCCCAGGAAAACCAAGGGCTCACCCTGTTGGAGATGGCGCAGTTGTTGCGGCAGTTGGGCTGTCGCCACGCTTTGAACCTAGATGGAGGCCGCTCTTCCACACTGGTGCTGGGGGAAGAAGCCGTCAATCTGGAGCCAGAGATCGGACTAGCCGACGGCGAGACTGATCCCAATACAACGAGATCTCGGCGGCGCCTACCCCGGGTTCACAATGGCTTGGGTTTTTTCTCCAACCTAAGTCGCTAGCGGCAAACCAAGACAACTCTTCCGGCAGCAGGATACGGTTCTTTTGATGTACGGCTCGAGCGTCGGATCCCCATCTGCTTTCTGGCTACTTTTTAATCAGCTTGACACTCCCTCTGCCTGAAGGCGCAGTCCACAAACGAACTCGTAGAGGCGTTGTCAAGCCACCCCTAGACAGCCCCTTGAGGCAGAGCCCCAAGGTTCTACTTACTTTTCTGAGACTAAAGGAGGCTTCTCAGAGAAGAAAGAGCCTTGCCCCCCTTGCGCCATAGGATCCCGGCAACATCGGTACCCAAGGATCTGGAGCGCGGAGTGACCGGCTTCAAATGGGATCCAACCCCAGCTTTTTCCGGCAACCCTGACGGGAGCCGCTACGGATCCGTTCCTTGTCTGCAGCGATCCTGCTTGCCTACAGAACCCTCATAAAGTTGGCAAAAACCCAATAGAAATTCCTATTCATTTGATCAGGAAACAGCGACGCAATCTATATAGAAATACTGAAGTTTAATTCAACAGAAAAACTATCAAACAACCAACTGTACAAAAAATTGGTCTTGCAATAAGTTTTACATTATTTTCCAATTAACCGCCGATCCTGATAGACCTTATCAAAAGACCATCTTTATGACGGCAGTAAACAATCTGCGTTTATCGACCTAAGAAAGTAGACCTTCTGGCTCTGTGGTCGCAACCTTTCTCAAATGAACTACTTTGGAATGCACACAAGTTCTTCGACTTCCAATCAAGCGGATTAGTCTATAGTCTATGCCGAGCAAGGCTCCTGGGACGCCTCAAGTCTCTTTTCTATTGAGTTCTATTGAGTTGAGCAAGCCGCCGTCATTGGCCTTCTCATGTATTGAGAGTTAATCTTATCTAGAAAAAGTGATCTTTTGCTTGCATCTTTTTGGGGCACATTTTCGTGATTAAGCAAGATGGCTAGACGCTTAAGCTTTTACACCTCGGCGGAAGTTTTATTAAGATCTCATCCAAAAGCTTTTCTTCTCGCCCATCGCCTCCGCCTGGCAAAAAGCTAGGATGGGCAAGGATTATACTTTCTAACACCGTATTCGGGGCGGTTTGTGTGTCGACGGGAAACAGAACTGACTCGTTGACGAATAGGCACAGGTGGTGTTTCATGGAATCCGTAGTCAATGTTTTCCACCACTTGTAAGCCTTGCGTCCCATCAGTTGCCGTTTGCCTTGGCAGGCGGTAGTTGCTTGTGGCTCTCCTTCGCGTCTCCGCAACGGTGACGGATAGGGCTTTTGTTCCTCGGCAAAGCCGCCCAGACCAAGGGCCTTGTCCCCTAGCCCCCTCACGAGATAAAACCGTGGTTCGCACTGCCTCACCCAATCCTATGCCCTCCCCCAAGGATGCCGTTCCTGTTGCCCGCATCAAACAGCCTGCAGCCCAGGCCAACCCTGCTGCCGGCGACCGCTTTTTCCAGCGGGACGGAGCCTTTTCTGCCCAGCTGATCCCCCAGGGATCCCTGCAGCTCTACACCCATCCCAGCCGGGGCATGTTCACTCCTGTGATGGCTCAGGCACTGCGCTTGGCCGGCCAGGGGACGCGGGTGTTGATCGTGCAATTTCTCAAGGGCGGGATCAACCAGGGGCCGGAAAATCGTCTTTTGCTGGGCAGCTCGCTGGAGTGGGCCCGCTGTCGTCTGCACCGCTGCATCGATACGCCTCACCTGGAGCCGGAGGAGCGGGTGGCTCTGGACGAGCTGTGGCAATTTACTCAGGAGGCGGTCAGGAGTGGCCGTTATGGCTTGGTGGTGCTAGACGAGTTGGGCCTGGCCATCAAGCTGGGCCTGATCCCGGAGGCGCAGGTGCTGGATTTGATCGATCAGCGCCCAGTCTGGATGGACATGGTGATCACCGGGCCGGAGATGCCGGATTCTCTCCTGGAGCGCGCCGATCTGATCACCCAGCTACGTCCACGGCGGGATCCAGTCCTCGTTCCTCCTTCCCCAGAGGGCGGCCCCCCGCCGAGAATGGATCCCTAGCGGGTCAGCAGCTCGTAGCCTTGCCAGCAGCGACTGCGCTCTCTTCTCCAAACTCTCTGGCCTGTCGGGCAGCCTGTTGCAGCCATGTTAAAAAACGACCGCTGGATCTACGAGCAAGCGCAACGGGGGATGATCGAGCCGTTTTGTCCTGAGCTGGTGCGCCGCGTGGAGTGGAACGGCCAGATGCGGCCCGTCTTGAGCTACGGGCTCTCGTCCTACGGCTACGACATTCGCCTGTCACCGGTGGAGTTCAAGATCTTCCGCCACGTGCCCGGCACGGTGGTGGATCCCAAGCGGTTTAACCCCAAAAACCTGGAACCTGTGGAGCTGCACCACGACGAGATGGGGGACTACTTCATCATCCCCGCCCACTCCTACGGCCTGGGCGTCTCCCTAGAACGGCTGCAAGTCCCGGATAACATCACCGTCATCTGCATTGGCAAGTCCTCCTACGCGCGGGTAGGGCTGATCGCCAACCTCACCCCAGCCGAGGCGGGGTGGCGGGGCTATCTCACCTTGGAGTTCTCCAACGCTTCCAGCGCCGACTGCCGCGTGTATGCCAATGAAGGGGTGGTGCAGCTCCTCTTCTTGGAAGGGGATCCCTGCCAGACCACCTACGCCGACCGCCAGGGCAAGTACCAGGATCAACCCCAGCGGGTGGTGGTGGCCAAGGTCTAGGTGGCACACCCTCCCCCCAATCCCTCCCGGACAAAGCCTCTGGCAACCGGCATCCGTCGGCTATGCTGGAGGCGTGCTGCTGTGTTTGTCCATGAGCCATTCTTTCCTACTGGCTGCTTCTGCTGGCCAAGCCGAACCCGGCAAGCTTCTTCCAGGGAGCGTTGGAGAGCTCAACCCGGATCTCCTAACGGCTAGCTACGACTACTCCCTGCCCCCTGAGCGGATCGCGCAAGCCCCTGTGGAGCCACGGGATCAGGCGCGAATGCTGGTGGTGTACCCAGATAGGCACGAGCACCGCCGCTTCTGCGACCTCCCCGACTACCTGCAGGCCGGGGATCTGCTGGTTCTCAACGACACCAAGGTAATCCCAGCCCGGCTATGGGGGGCTAAGGTTTTGCCGGGAAAGGACGCTTCCGGGGCACGGGTGGAGGTTTTGCTGCTGGAGCCCATCCCGGCCAACACCTCCAAGCAGGAGCAAATCTGGCGGGTCTTGGTTAGGCCAGGCAAACGGGTCAAGGTGGGGGATCAAATCCGGTTTTGGGATCGCCAGGGATCCCCGGCTGAACTGGGGGCCACAGTGCTGGCCGTGGACGCGGAGACGGGTGGCCGGGTGGTGCAGTTGACCTGGGAAGGGGCGGATACCTTTGAGCAGATCCTGGGGCGGGTGGGGCGGATCCCGCTCCCTCCCTATCTGAAAGCTGCCCACGCCCTTGATCCGACAAGCGCGGGAGTCCGACCTGAAGACTATCAAACGGTCTGGGCCAGACACCCGGGCTCGGTGGCCGCCTCCACCGCCGGGCTGCATTTTACCCCCCAGCTCTTGGAGCGGCTGGCCCAAAAGGGGATCCAAACTGCCTACATCACCCTCAACATCGGCCTGGGCACCTTCCGCCCGGTGGAGGCGGAGCGAGTAACCGACCACCGCTTGCACAGCGAGTGGCTCAAGGTGCCAGCGGAAACGGTGGCCACTATTCGCGAAACCCAGGCCCAGGGAAGGCGGGTGATTGCCGTGGGGACAACGGTGGTGCGGGCACTGGAAACGGCAGCCCTCTGCGGCACCCTGCAACCCTGGCAGGGAAAAAGCGACCTCTTTATCTACCCCGGCTACTCCTGGCGGGTGGTGCAGGGGCTGATCACCAACTTTCATCTGCCCCGCTCCAGCCTGATGATGCTGGTGGCAGCCTTGATCGGGCGAGAGCGTTTGCTGGATCTCTACCAAGAGGCCATCCGGGAGGGTTATCGGTTCTACTCCTTTGGGGACGGCATGCTGATCCTGCCCTAGGGAGAACCCTGCCCTTTGGCTAAGGGTTTGCCAGGAGGGTCGGCAGGACGGTCTTGGCCAGTGGCAAACCAAGTTTGGAGGCGCTCCCATTCCACTTGGGGGTAACCATCCACCGCCCAGTTGGCCCGCCGCTGCAACATGTGCAGCGGGAAGAAGGTGGCTAGGGCCAAGACCGGGATCCCTTGCGAGCGAGCTGCTTGAATGCCGGCGTAGGTGGCTTCAAAACTCAAGCACTCCTGAGGGGAAAGCCCCATCCGCTCTAAAAGCAGACGGTGCAACTGCCCCGGTGATAGGGCGGGATCCCCTGCCTCGCCGGTTACGCGGTAGCGAAAGTCATGAGTCAGCCGCGCCAGAGCTGGACAGGGGAAGCGCTCCAAAAAAGCCTCCACCTCAGCAGCGGCGTGGCCGCTCACTAGGCCCACCTTGAGCTGCAGCCGCTCCAGCTTCTCTAGGGCCTCTGCCAAACCGGGGACAAGAAGGGATCCCTTCTGCTCCTGCAGAGCCTGTTGATAGTAAAGGGCCTTGCGGCGCAACAACTCTTCTCGTTGCTTGGGGCTGAGCACCCGTCCCTGGGCTTGCCAAAGCGCCGGCAGGCGCTCCCAATCCGGTCGGCCCAGATAGTGCAGCCGGTAGAGCTCCTTTTGCTCCCGGGATCCCAGATCCCAGGGACGCAGGTTCTCCTCCAGCAGCACTTGGTTGATGGCGTGGAGGTGCAGCCCCTCGTCGTCGGCCACCACACCGCTCCAGCTTAGGATCACCCCTTGCAGCGCCATTGGACAGCCTTACCCCCCACTCCTTGCTCTAGGCAGCACGGGCAGGGGGGGCCATGAAGCTGGGGGGGATGGGTTCGGGGACATGCCTTTGCAGGATCGCGTCGATGGCCTGCATTGCCTCCGCCTCCAGCGACCAGCCCCACACGCCGGCTAGGTCCTCCAACTGCTGGCGCTTGCGCGCTCCCCACAGGATTGCACTCACCCCCGGCTGATCCAAGAGCCAGCGCACCGCCAACTGGGGCAAGGTTTTGCCGTAGCGCTCCCGCGCCAGCCGGCTCAGCTCTTCTGCCGCTTGCAGGTACTGGGAGTAGCGAGGCTCTCCAAACTTGGGATCGATGCCGCCGCGCAGATCTCCAGGCGGAAACTGGGTTTGCGGCGTCAGCCGTCCCCCCAACAGCCCTCGACAGAGGGGGCTGTAGATCAGCGTGGCAATACCGTTGGCACGACAGTAGGGCAGGACATCTGCTTCGATCTGGCGCTCAAACAGGTTATAGGGCGGCTGGGCCGTGTGTAGGGGTCCCGGCAAGGACCCGGAGCTAGAGGATGGCAAGCCCCAGAATTGGCGGCAGTATCTGCTGGAACTCAGTGGTATTCCCTGGTGGATCGGCAAGCTCAAGACGTACTTTTACCTGGCGACAGGACAACTGCAGCGATACCCTTACGTTCCCGAAGCGG
>NZ_AXUW01000001.1:843424-887974 GCF_002760415.1 Synechococcus sp. 65AY6A5 | reverse complement strand
ACGTAAGGGTATCGCTGCAGTTGTCCTGTCGCCAGGTAAAAGTACGTCTTGAGCTTGCCGATCCACCAGGGAATACCACTGAGTTCCAGCAGATACTGCCGCCAATTCTGGGGCTTGCCATCCTCTAGCTCCGGGTCCTTGCCGGGAATTTGCGTGTAGCGATGATGCCACGTGTGGTAGTAGCGGTAAAAGGTACTGTTATAAAACGACAGCAACCCTGCAAACCAAGCAACACCGTCGTTGATTTTGGGGCTGGCAAAAGCCGTGCGATGGACGCATTCGTGCAACGCCGCAAACATGGTCGCCAAACTGGTTCCGTAAACCACCAACGCAGGCAGGGCAACCCACCAGCGCCATCCCATCTGGGTCCACCACAGACTCCCACTGACCCCCATAACTGCTAGGTGCATCAGTAATTGCACCCATCCCGCCCGGTCGGAGCGCACATGGAGTTGCTTGAGCACTTCTGCTGGAATCAGACGGTGGGGATCACATGGCCACGCTTCCACAGTACGATTGGCTGACATACCCGCCATAAAAGCCCCTTGGAGTCAACATATTCCCCGGTAATTTTAGACAAACATTGCCGTTGCCATCGTATCCTAGGCAACCCTTTAGCAGTCCAGGGTTGTTTCTCGTTCCCAGGGAGTAATCTGGCGGCTGTACTCCTGCCATTGCTGTTTTTTCAACTTCACGTAAGCATCAACGAAAGCATCCCCCAAAGCCGCCCGAAACATGGCACTGCGATCCAAATGTTCCAGCGCTTCTATTAGGGACGTAGGCAGAGTCGGCAATCCGGGAATCGGGTCGGTGTAGGTATTGTTGTCGCAACGAGTACCAGGGTGACGCTGGTGACAAATCCCATCCAGCCCCGCTGCAATCAGACCCGCCGCCAGGAGATAGGGGTTAGCCGCACCATCAGCCAAACGCAACTCAAACCGACCCGGCTCAGGGATGCGAATCAGGTGGGTGCGGTTGTTGCCGCTGTAGCTAATCGTGGCAGGTGCCCAGGTGGCCCCCGAAGCCGTAGGCGGCGCATGGAGACGGCGATAGGAATTCACCGTCGGGTTGGTCAGGGCACACAACGCCGGAGCATGGTACAGCACCCCGCCGATAAAGTAATACGCCAGCGACGAGAGACCCAGTTCCCCTTTGGCATCGGCAAACAAATTGGTTGTCCCGGTCACATCCCAAACCGACAGATGGGTATGGCAACCATTGCCCGTCAGATGGGGAAATGGCTTGGGCATGAACGTCGCCCGATAGCCGTGCCGTTCCGCAATGCTTTTCACCATGTATTTGAAAAAGGCATGACGGTCGGCGGTAACCAGCGCATCGTCAAATAACCAATTCATTTCAAACTGCCCGTTAGCATCCTCGTGGTCGCTCTGGTAGGGATGCCAACCCAGCTTTTGCATCCCATCGCAGATACCCCGAATCACCGCAAAACGACGCATCAGGCTTTGCTGGTCGTAGCACGGCTTGGCTTGGCAATCCTGCCCATCGGAAATGGCCCACTCCGTAGGGGATAGGAGCATAAACTCACATTCCACCCCCGTCTTGACCCGGAAACCCAGGCGTTCTGCCTGCGCCAACACCTTTTTCAGCACCCAGCGTGGCGTTTGTTCCAAAGGCTCCCCGTTGGCCTGAATCAAATCCGCAGGCATCCACCCCACCTCTGGTTGCCAAGGTAATTGGAATAGGCGCTGGCGATCCGGCTGGGCAAACACATCCGCATCCGCAGGGGTCAAATCCAACCACGTAGCAAATCCCGCAAAACCTGCCTGCCCATCGGCCATGCGGTCAATTGCTGAAGCAGGCACCAACTTGGAGCGCTGCGTGCCAAACAAATCCGTAAATGAGATCAGGAAATAATCAATACCCTGGCTGCGGGCAAGTTCTGAAAGTACCGGCATCATTAGAATTACTAGGGTTATCGAGTCAGTTTAGGCACTCAACCCCGGCAAAAGTGTCATCTCAGATACGAAAGTCCCAACTATCGTGATCAGGGAGAATACAGCCACCTGGCGGAAGCGCTCCATCTGCTCTGGAGAAAAGTTGCTCACCCCAATGGCGCGGATCTTGCCTTCCTGGAGTAGGCGGCCGAAAAAGGCAGCTGTCTCCTCCAGCGGCTCCAAGGGATCCGGCCAATGCACCTGGTAGATGTCGATCACGTCGGTTTGCAGGCGGCGAAGGGAGTTTTCCAGATCCTGAGCTAGCCAACTTAGGCTGCAGTTGCGCACCACCTTGCTGTTAGTCCACTGCAGGCCGGCCTTGGTGGCGATCGCCACTCGATCCCGGCAGCCGGCATCCCGGATGGCCCGTCCCAAAAGCTCTTCCGAAAGGCCGCGGCCATAGGCCGGAGCCGTGTCAAAGAGCGTAATGCCCAGGTCAATAGCCTTGCGGAGGGTGGCATACGCTTCCTGGGGATCCGCTGGCCCCCACCAATCCCCGGTCATGCTCCAGGTGCCCAACCCCACGCGGCTCAGCCGGAGCCCCGTCTTGGCAAGTGTAACAAACTCCATGGCAACGTCTGCAGACAGGATCCCGTTTCAGGATGCTAACAGGCGCCAGGGGAGGACAAAGCCGGTTGCGCAGACAACCCACGTGCCTAGCTGCTGGTGGAAAAAGAGTCCGGGCTTTTGCCTCTACTTTCCTAACTAGAGGCTCAGTAGAGTGGGGATTGAAAAATTCACATCGGCATGGCTCTATGAAGTCCATTTTCCGTCTCTGCCTGGGCGGCGTTGTAATCTGGGGATTCCTGCCTTCTGCCCAGGCGCAGGTGGTCACCCCCCTTTTTCCAGAACCTGCCAGAACCCCGATTCCAGTCGAGCCGCTGCCCCCTAGCCAGGATATTCCCACTCTGCCGATTGTGCCAGATCCGCGGCCTGTGCCGCCCACACCCCCCCGGCCAAGGCCGCTGCCGACGGGGACTTTTGAGGAAATCAGCCGCTACTTCCGCGATCTCAACCGGGCCAAGAACTTGGCCCGCCAAGCGGCTGAAATTGCCAACGGGGGCTTGCAGCGCTACCGCGCCGAAGCTGCCATGCACGGGGCGGCCATCGACGCGCCCTTTGAAGAGTTGGAAGATGCCTGGATCTTCACCTTCCGCGGCGGCGAGCCCGGCTTCGTCCAGCCCAGCATCGAAACCCAGGTGCGGGTGGATCGGCGCACCTTCCAGACCACCATCCTCTACAACGGCCCCATCCGCTCTCGGCCCTAAGGAAGCCCTGGGATCCCTGGCATAATCAGAAGAGGGCAAGGGATCGGGGGTATGGCCAAGTTTGTCTTCATCACCGGCGGAGTCGTCTCCAGCATTGGCAAGGGGATCGTGGCAGCCAGCTTGGGGCGTCTGCTCAAGTCCCGCAACTACACCGTGTCGATTTTGAAGCTGGATCCCTACATCAATGTGGATCCCGGCACCATGAGCCCCTACCAGCATGGGGAAGTGTTCGTCACCGACGATGGCGCCGAGACAGACTTGGACTTGGGCCACTACGAGCGCTTCACCGACACCAACATGTCCAAGCTCAACAACGTCACCACCGGCGCCATCTACCAGGCGGTGATCTACAAAGAGCGGCGGGGGGATTACCAAGGCAGCACGGTGCAGGTGATCCCCCATGTTACCCAGGAGATCAAAGAGCGCATCCGGCGGGTGGCCCGCGAGACCAACCCCGACGTGGTGCTGGTGGAGGTGGGGGGCACGGTGGGGGATATCGAGTCTCTGCCCTTTTTGGAGGCCATCCGCCAATTTCGCAAAGATGTGGGCCGGGCCAATGTGGCCTATGTGCATGTTACCCTGGTGCCTCTCATCAAGGCGGCGGGGGAAATGAAAACCAAGCCCACTCAGCACTCAGTCAAGGAGCTGCGCTCGATTGGGATTCAGCCAGATGTGTTGGTGTGCCGCTGCGAGCAGCCCTTGCCCCGCAGCATCAAGGAGAAGATCTCCGAGTTTTGCGACGTGCCGGTGGAATGTGTTATCCAGGCCCAGGATGCCCCCAGCATCTACGATGTGCCCTTGGTGCTGGAGCAGGAAGGGTTGGCGCAGCGGGTTTTGCAGATCCTCAACCTGGAGCCGCAGCAGCCGGATCTGCGCGAGTGGGAGCTCCTGGTGCAGCGGCTGCACCACCCTCAAGAGCAAGTGGAGATCGCCATTGTCGGCAAATACGTGCGCCTTACCGACGCCTACCTCTCGGTAGCGGAAGCCCTGCGCCATGCGGGCCTGGCTCTCAATGCCGGCGTTACTTTGCGCTGGATCTCTTCTGAGGAAGTCGAGGAGCAGGGGCCAGAAGCCCTGCTGGCCGATGTAGACGGCGTGGTGGTGCCGGGTGGGTTTGGCAGCCGCGGCATCGAGGGCAAGGTGGCCACCATTCGCTACGTGCGCGAGCGGGGCATTCCCTTTCTGGGGCTGTGCCTGGGCATGCAGTGTGCGGTGATCGACTGGGGATGCAACATTGCCGGCCTGGAGCGGGCCAACAGCTATGAGTTCGATCCCGACACCCCCCACCCCGTCATCAGCCTGTTGCCAGAGCAAAAAGATGTGGAACATTTGGGGGGAACCCTACGCCTGGGCCTCTACCCCTGCCGCATTCTGCCCGACACCCTGGCGGCCAAGCTCTACGGTGAGTCAATTGTCTATGAGCGCCACCGCCATCGCTATGAGTTCAACAACGCCTACCGCAGCCTATTCCTCGAGTCCGGCTACGTGATTAGTGGTGTCTCGCCCGATAACCGCCTGGTGGAAATTATCGAGCTGCCCAGCCACCCCTTTTTCATCGCCACCCAATTCCATCCCGAGTTTCGCTCCCGCCCCAACCGTCCCCATCCCCTCTTTTTGGGGCTGATCGAGGCTGCTTTGCGCAGCCGTTCCCGGCCGCAAGCCCTGCAGTTGCAGAACACAGGCTAGGGCATTGGGGTTAATTCAAGAGTTGTCGTTTCTAGCGCGCTATGCCCCGCCACCGAAAAAAGTCGGATTTGCCCAGCAAAATCTGTCTCACCTGCGGCAGGCCCTTCACCTGGCGCAAGAAGTGGGCCGACTGTTGGTCAGAGGTGAAATACTGTTCTGAGCGGTGTCGCAACCGTCGCCCCAAGGGATCTCTTCCAGCTAACGGTTAGGGCAGATAATGGGATCCCGGACGCAGGGGGGAAGGGTTGTCGATGCGGTTTCTCAAGTGGCTGTTGCACAATCCTCACGAAACCGAAGAGGAGGATCCCTTTTTGCGGGCCATCACCCGCATCGAAAGCCTGATCTCGAAGCTGCTTTCCATCTTGATGATCGGCCTGATTGTGGTGGCCGTGGTGGATTTGGCCCGCTTCCTGGTGGCCGATCTGCTGCGGGAGCCAACCGGGTTTTTCTCCACTACTTTGATCGAGATTTTCGGCCTTTTTTTGAATATCCTGATCGCGCTGGAGATTCTGGAGAACATTACCGCCTACTTGCAAAAGCAGGTGGTGCAGGTGGAGCTGGTGATTGTTACCTCTTTGATCGCGGTGGCGCGCAAGATCATTATTTTTGATTTTGAGAAGCTGGGGGGTCTAGATCTCATTGGGCTGGCAGCGGCAACGCTAGCCCTCTCCGTTAGCTACTGGCTGGTGCGGCGGGCCAAACCCCCATTCCGGTCGGGGGATGAGTAAGGCCGGACGGATCCTGGTAGGATAGGGGCGGAGCTTTCTGGCAAGAAACGTGCGCGTGCCCTCTGGCATCACCCACCTGTTCAAGCTGGCTTTGCTGGCAGTGCTGCTTTGGGTGGGATCCGGCGTTGTTTCGGCTCTGGCCCGCCCGCATTCTTCTTACGATTTGCTCCTGGCACAACAGTTGGGCAAAACCGTGAAAACCTACAACAGTCCTCCCCCCATGGTGATCGACCCGGCCAAGTCCTACACGGCCACGCTGGAGACCACCGCCGGCACGATGGTTTTGGAGCTGTTCCCGCAGGAAGCTCCCCTTGCCGTCAACAATTTTGTCTTTTTGGCCCGGGATCACTTCTACGATGGCGTCATCTTTCACCGTGTCATTCGGGGCTTCATGATTCAGGGCGGGGATCCCACCGGCACGGGGCGAGGCGGGCCGGGGTACCGCTTTCCCGATGAGCCGGTGCAGCGCCCCTACACGCGAGGAACCTTGGCCATGGCCAATGCCGGCCCCAACACCAACGGCAGCCAGTTTTTTATCATGCATGCCGACTATCCCCTGCCGCCCAACTACACCATCTTTGGGCAACTAATCGAGGGGGAGGACGTGTTGGATAAAATTGCTACTGCACCCACCGGCCCGCAGGATCGTCCCCTCAAGCCGGTGGAGATCAAGTCTGTTCGCATCTCGGAATCGAACTAGGTTGGGCCAATCCGGCAAAACAGTTTGGTTAAATTAACTTGGCCTCTGGCCCCATTTTTGCAACTTGCTCTATGGGGGACTCAGGTATGGAGTTCGCTAGGCCCCGGCGAATGTCCCCCCGCATTTTGGCTCTGGATTTTGATGGTGTGCTCTGCGACGGGCGGGCGGAGTATTTTGCCTCTTCCTGTCGGGTCTGCGCCCAGGTGTGGGGCCTTGCTCCTGCCCAGTTGGAGTCGTTGCGCCCTGCCTTCGACCGCCTGCGCCCGCTGATCGAGACCGGCTGGGAGATGCCCCTGCTGCTGTGGGGGCTGCAGCAAGGGATCCCCGAAGACGCTTTGCGCCAAGACTGGCCCGGCTGGCGGCAGCGGTTGTTGCAGGGAGCGGGGATCTCCGAGCAGGCTTTAGCCCAAAGGCTGGATGAGGTGCGGGATCGCTGGATCGAAGAAGATCTGCAGGGCTGGCTGGGGCTGCACCGCTTTTATCCGGGAGTGGCGGCTTGGATGCGCCAGATCCAGGCTGCTGGCGAGCCCCGCCTGGCCATTCTCAGCACCAAGGAGGGGCGGTTTATCCAGCAGCTTTTGCTCCGCGAAGGGATCCAACTGCCGCGCCACCGTATCCTGGGCAAGGAGGTGCGCGCCCCCAAGGCCACCACCCTCCGGCGGCTGCTAGCAGCGACCCAGGTAGCGCCTGAGGAACTCTGGTTTGTCGAGGATCGCCTGCAGACGCTGCGCCAGGTGCAAAGGGTGCCGGACCTGGAGCAGGTGCTCTTGTTTTTGGCTGCCTGGGGCTACAACCTGCCCGAAGAGCGGCAAGAGGCGGCGCGGGATCCCCACCTCCATTTGCTTAGCCTGGAACAGCTCTTCCAGCCCTTTGAGCAGTGGTTGGCTGCTCCTTCCCCCCGCCTTGCTATCAGCCCGGCCAGCCCGGAAGACTTGAGCCGGGCCCGGCTCACCCCTGGCCGGAAACGCCCGGAAGCCGGTTTGGCCTCGCTGGTGCTGACCTTGGTGGAGCTGCTGCGGCAGTTGATGGAAGCGCAAGTGGTGCGACAGATGGAGGCCAACCGCCTTTCTGCCGAGCAAATCGAGCGGGCCGGCAGCAGCCTCCAGGCCCTGCGGCAGCAAATTCGGCAACTCTGCGCCCTGCTGGAGATCGACCCGGCAGAGCTCAACCTAGATCTGGGGGATCTGGGCTCTCTCTTGCCCCGCCAGGGGGACTACTACCCCGGCCAACCCCACGGCGAGGGATCCCTGCTGGAACTGTTGGATCGGCTGATCAACACCGGGATCGTCATCGACGGCGAGATCGACCTGGGCTTGGCCGACTTAAGCCTCATCCACGCTCGCCTACGATTGGTGCTCACCTCCAGCGCCAAGCTTTCTTGAAACCAGGAAGTGTCGATGGAGACAATTGGGAGAAGAAATGCCAGAAGCAAGCTAGGGAGGCCGGAAATCGCGGTATGCTGGCTTTGGATCCCGTTAATCTCTCTTCATAGTCTTCCCCTATGGATGTCTTCGCCCCAACCGGAAACCTGCATGCCGGCGCCATTTGGCCGGAGGTGGTGGTTACCCTCACGCTGTTGATCGTCCTGGTGGTGGATTTGGTGGGTGGGTCGGCGGCGCGCAAAAGTCTTCCGGCCCTCTCCCTCTTTGGTTTGCTTGGGGCCTTGGTGACCTTGGTGTTGCAATGGCAGCAGCCCCAGTTGGAGAGCTTCTTGGGCAGCTTTGCCGCGGATCCGGTGAGCATTCTCTTCCGCGGCCTGGTGGTGGCGACGGCAGCCCTGACGGTGATGATGGCGGAGCGCTACTTCCTCCAGGCAGGCGCGCCCACGGGCGAGTTCTATGTGCTGCTCCTCACGGCCACCTTGGGGGGCATGTTCCTCGCCGGGGCGACGGATCTCATCATGGTGTTCGTCTCCTTGGAAACGCTGGGCATCGCCAGCTACCTGATGGCCGGCTACACCAAGCGGGATCCGCGTTCTTCCGAGGCGGCCCTGAAGTATCTGTTGACGGGGGCCAGCAGCACCGCTATCTTCCTCTACGGCATGTCGCTGCTTTATGGCCTGTCGGGGGGGCAGACCCAGTTGGCGGCTATTGCGCCCTACCTGGCCAATGCCGGGCTGGTGGGGATCCTCGCTTTGGTGTTCTGCCTGGGCGGCATTGGCTTTAAGCTGGCGGCGGTGCCTTTCCACCAGTGGACTCCTGATGTCTATGAGGGATCCCCAACGCCGGTGGTGGCCTTCTTGTCGGTGGGATCCAAGGCGGCAGGCTTTGCCCTGGCCATTCGCTTTTTGGCCACCGTCTTTCCGGCGATGACAGAAGAGTGGCGGGCGGTGCTCTCGGTGCTGGCCATTTTGACCATGGTGCTGGGGAATGTGGTGGCGATTGCCCAAACCCGCCTCAAACGACTGCTGGCCTATTCTTCTATTGGGCAGGCGGGCTTTGTCTTGATCGGTTTGGTGGCGGGCACCGAAGCGGGCTATGCCAGCTTGATTTTTTACCTGATGGTCTATTTGGCCATGAACCTAGGGGCTTTTCTGTGTGTCACCCTCTTCAGCCTCAAGACTGGCACCGACGAAATCAACGAGTACAGCGGCCTCTATCAGAAGGATCCCTTTCTCACCCTTTGCCTGAGCATTTGTCTGCTCTCCCTGGGCGGGTTGCCGCCGCTGGCCGGCTTTTTCGGCAAGCTCTATCTCTTCTGGGCCGGCTGGCAGGCAGGAGAATACACGCTGGTGCTGGTGGGCCTGGTGACTAGCGTCATCTCCATCTACTACTACGTGCGGGTGGTGAAAACCATGGTGGTAAAAGAGCCGCAGGAGATGTCGCTTTCGGTGCAAAACTACCCCCCAACCGACTGGCAGGCCGAGGGCATGCCGGCTTTGCGGGTGGGCATGGTGGTGACGCTGGTGGCCACCATCTTCGCTGGCATCCTCTCCAATCCTCTATTTACCCTCTCCACTCAGGCGGTGGAGCAAAGCCCGTTTTTGGGGTTCCCGACAGCCCAGGCTTTTGCTCCAGGGTCGGCCAGCCCTTCTCTGGCCGTTGCAGGATCTGCAGCTTTGCCTAGCCGCGGTTCCTAGACCTTCCTCAAGGGCGCCGCAAGGCACGGCTCCCTTACCCCCAGCCCTTCTCCCTTCGGAAGGGGAAATTTACTGGGACAATTGACCCGATGTTGTTGAGACGGTTTCTGGGCTATCTCAATTCCTGGGATCCCTGACCAGCAGCCGTCCACAACCAAACAGAATCTCAAATACCTTCTAGGCTGACATTGAGAAAGCGGGCGATCTCAGCGGCTTGGTTTTCGATCTCGGCCAGGGGAGGGGGCTGGCCGACGCCGGTGAGGGGGATGTCGCCGCGTCCTTTTATGCGCAAGTAGATGGCGCGGCGAGGGTTGAAGCCCTCTCGCAGCTCCACCCGCAGGCTTTGCACCTCGGCAAAGTCGTATTCTAGGCGCACCTCGCGGTTTTTGCCCGGAAAGCCCTGCCGCACCAGGGTTATCTTCTGGGTGCGGCGGTCGAACTCGTTGTAGCCGCCCCCCAGGTTCCAGTACAGGCTCAGCCATTGATACAGCCCCGCCAGGGATCCGAGCACGCCGTAGAAGAGCATGGCAATGCCCTGGGGAATGAACACCAGGCTGGCGGGATCGGAAAAGGGGAGCAAGTTGCGGTGGAAATAGCTGGAAAGACCCGCCAGGGTAAAGCCCAGCCCACCCCCTGTCAGCGCCACCGCCCAAAAGTAGACGCTGGGCCGCCGCGACCCGATTACGGTGTAGCGCAGCAGGTCTTCCGAGCGAATTTCGGGAACAGTCGCAGACACAGACGGGATCCCTGTCGATTTTCCAAGTTGGCTTCTCCCATTTTATAGGCGGGGAGGAGCTTGCCCTGTGGAGCAGCAAGAGAGTTAGCATTTTTCCGCCGCCAACAACAAGAGCAGCCAGGGGGTTGGTCCTTTTGCAATCCAGCCTCAGGGGGGCGAAGCAGGAGAGGGGGTTAAGCGCTGCGGCCCTCTCCGCTTCTACGCTGGGATCGCCCTCAATTTAGGGCTGAGGCTCGCGCGGCGTCACAATTTCCCCTGCCCCTGGGGTGACGGCTGGAGGTTTAGAGTTGCCAGTGGCGCTGGGAGAGGGGTCGCCCTCAGGGGTGGGAGGAGGGGAAGGGGTCTGGTCTGGCTCGGCAACAGGAGGAGAAGGCTCAGGGTCGGGGGGCTCGGCTGCGGGAGTTGGGGTTGGCAAGGCAGCTTCCTGAGCCGTTCGCTCCCCAAAGGCCGAAAGGGCAATCGCCGCTTCCCCGCGGCTGACCGGCTCAAAGGGGTTAAACGTGCGGATGGGGCCGAAGGTGCGCAACACCGTGGAGGCATTCTCCAGGCTGCGATCCGCCACCAGGGGGGCAACGGCCTCGTCGGGGATCTGGGCCGCATCGGTAAAGCCCCAACGCTCCTCCAGCTCTGCTCGGGATCCCTTGATCTGGCCGGGCGGCAAATCCAGAGGTGCCTTCATGCGGATCAGCTCTGCCCGCGACAGCAGGCTGTTGGGGCGGAACTCGCGGTTGGCATCGCCGACCACCAGGCCGGCAGCTCCCAGGGCCTGGATGTAGCGAAAGTTGGGATCCTCCTCCGGCACATCCAAAAACAAGGGGCGCTCGCCAGCGGATCCCAAACGGATTTGGCGGCTGGGCTGGTCGGCGTGAATGGCGTTGTTGGCCAGCACCAACCAGCGGGCAAATTCGCCGCGACGAACGCTACGCTGCGGCTGAAACTCACTGCCAACAATATCGGCAAAGACACCCAGCCGATCCAGATCAGAGACAGCACGGGCCACCAGGGATCCGGGCTCCAGATCCGTGAAACGGCTGCTGACCTGGCTGGGCGGGGGCGTGAAGGAAGCAGGGGGGGTGGCAGGAGCAGAGGGGGAGCGGGATCCCGGCAGAGGCGTGGGCGTCTCCGGTCGGTCGGCGGAGAGAGGGGGAGGCAGGCCCACCGGTCGCACCGCTCTTTGCAGCCGCTCTCCCCACTCGGTTCCCTGACAGGCCGACAACAGCCCCAGCAGCAAGGCAAAACCAGCGGCCCTGAGCCAGGTGCCGGCTGGAGGCAGCGACCGCCTAGACTGCTTGAGCCGATTGAGCTGATGCTGCAATGCTTTCTCCCCCTCTACTGAGCCCATTTGCGGCTGAACTCCTCCAGCACATCCAACAAGTTCAGCAGGCTTTGCATCGGCAACAGATCCGCCAGGGGCAATTCTTTGCGCCCACCCCCCACTTTTACCGGGATCCGTTGCAAGATCTCCGTGACCGCGTCCTCATCCACCTTGCCTGCCCTCACCTGGGGGGCCAGTTGTTCTGCCAAGAGGGTGTGCAGATGGGCATCCCGCAGGTAGAGGTGCCAGCGGGCTACATCGATGTAAACTTCCTCGCCAATGGCAGCGGCCAACTGCTCGATCTCTGGGTTGCTGGGCACTTGGGCCATCGCTCAGCTCCGTCAGTGGTTGCCCTCTGCCGATCATAACTTGGGCCCACCTCAGGGAGAGCTGGCGGCAGAGCGGGCCGGTAGAGGCAGGGCGAAGTTCTCTTGCAACTGCCGCAGCAGCAACAGGTGTTCCAGCGCCAGGCGATCCCGTTCTGTGCGCAACTGGCTCAGTTGGGCCTGAATTTGACGGATATCGGCCTCGTCAGAGTCCCAGGTTTGCAACAGGCGGTAGAGGCGCTCTTGTTGGTTGGCAATCTGCCGGTTCAGGCGGGCCAAGCGGCGGCTGAACTCCCTATCCATTTCCTCGGCCAGCTCGAGGTCGGGCAGCAGAGCCAGGCGATCCCAATGGATGCCCAGGTCGGCCAAGGTGGGGAGGGGCGGATCCAACTCCTTAAGGAGGGGGAAATCGGGAAAAGGCGATAGCTCTATCTCGGGAGAGGCCGGTTGGTTTTGGGCGGGGGTGGAAGCCTGAGAGCCGGCCAGCGGTTGGGTGAGACGGGATCTGGGTGAGGGCAGGTTGGTGGGCTCCAGGGCATGGGGATAAGGACGTGAGTCCTGCGGCGCTGCGAAATGGCTGCCACTGGGGTCAGCCTGGGCCGACAAGGATCCCAGACTAACTAGCCAAAGGCAAACTGCCAAACCGCAAGCTCCGCGAACTGCTTTTTCCACCCTCCACTCCTCAATCTTTCTCAAGCCTGCTCAGAATCATTCCCAGCTCACCTCGTCGCCGAGGTTCGGCGTTGTCTCAAACAAAATTGAGTAGGCATCTTGTTTTTGCCCCGGCTCGAACAGATAGCGCTGGGCAACCCGGGCAGAGGCAGGCACGATGGCCACCCGCACCGGCGGCTCCTCTAGCGACACCAACGGCTGGGGATGCGACCAACGCCAGCCCGCCCAGCCGGCTCCCGCCAAGGCCACCCCAGCCGCTGCCACCCGTCCCCAAGGGGTGCCCCTGCACCGCCGCCAGCTCAGATCGAGCGCCGGCCTGCGGTCCAGCTCCTCGAACACGCGGCTGATCAGCAGCTCTGTTTGGCCAGGATCCAAAGTTGGGGCCTTGAGGTTGGCCAAGCCGGCCTGCAAGGCTGCCAGTTGGCTGTACAGTTGCCGCGCTTGGGGATCGCTGGCCAGCCAGTCTTCCACCTGCCGCGCCTCTTGGGGCGACAATTCCCCATCCAGGTAGGCGCTCAACTGTTCAAAGCGCTCCTCCACCAGCGGCAGTTCTGGCTGGGAGTCCTCGCGGTCGGGGTTAAGGTTGCCGCGAACCATGGTCATTCACCATCGAGGTAGGGTTTTAGGGTGGATTGTAAGCGGGCGCGGGCGCGGGCAATGCGAGACTTAACGGTGCCCAAAGACACTCCTGTGATCTCGGCAATTTCCTCGTAGGCCATCCCCTGAATTTCCCGCAGCAGGATTGTCTGGCGAAAAACCTGAGGCAGGTCGCGGACGGCTTGGTGCAATTGCTCGTAAAACTCGCAGGTGGTGAGGTGCTCATGGGGGCTAGGGCTCTCGCTGGGCAGCTCCCATTCCACCTCACTGTCCCGCATCGAAATCGGGGCATCCAAAGAAAGGGGCTGCTGCTGCCGTTTGCGCTTGCGCAGCTCGTCATAGAACAGGTTGGTGGCAATCCGCCCCAACCAACTGCGAAACTTCGCCGGCTCCTGCAGCCGCTTTAGGTGGCGGTAGGCCCGGATCCAGACTTCCTGGGCCAGGTCGTGCCGGTCAGGCCAGTCGGGGGCCAGGTGGTAGAGCACCTTGTCCACATAGGCCTGGTGACGGCGTATCAGCTCAGCGAAGGCCTCGCGGTGGGGCCGGGATCCCTGCTGGCAGAGCAGCACCAGATCCACGTCAGCGAGCTTTTCGGGCCGCACAGGCACGTCCTTCACCCAGACCGACCAGCGCTGGCCACTGATGTCGCTGAGGGCAGCATCCATAGGTACCCATAGATTATCGAAGGACAACGACGGAGGGATCCCCTCCCAAGCAGAACCTCTGTTAGCTAGACGATAATGGCGCAGTTTGAGTTCCTCCCGCTCGGCCCCCACTCCCCAAACTCAAGGCAGCTGCAAAGGTTCCAGAGGCCGCAGCGGCTACAAGCTCTCGGATTTTGGGGCAGGGGACCCGACCTAGGGCGAACACTCTGCAGGATAGCCCTTGAGCCGGCGACTGGGCTACAGTGGGCTTGCGCTAGGGTCAACCGGCATGAATTCTGATGTCTCTGCTGCCCTCCTCTCCGAGCTCAAGGCGGTGCCGACGCTGGCCCAACTCTCAGCAGCCTCTCTGCAATGGTTGGGATCCCAGGTGAAGCTGCGGGATATTGCGGCAGGACAGGCGCTCTTGATGCAGGATGCCTGGGGCAACGTCGTTTATTTGATCCTCTCTGGCTGGGCCAAGGTGCGGCGGTCTGTGGGGATTCGCACAGCAGAAGGGACACAAGACAGCGCCCAAACCCTGGCTTTGCTCGGGCCGGGCGCTTGGGTGGGGGAAATGGCGGTGCTGGACGAAGCCCCCCGCTCGCGGGATGTGCTGGCCCTGACCCCGCTGCGGGCGGCCGGGATCCCGGCGGCCACCTTCAAGGCGCTGATGCTGCAGGAGCCGCACCTGTGTTATCGCCTGGCTTGCAGCCTCTCCCGCCGCCTGCGCCTGGCCAATTTGCAGGCCGATCTGGATCGACAAAGCCCCCCGCTGCGGGTGGTGCATGCGCTGGTACAACTGGCAGAGGCCTTTGGCGAGAAAACCGAGCAGGGCGTGCGCATTGTTTACCCTCCCCTCCAGGATTTGGCCGATATCAGCCAGGTCAGCCGGGAGGTAGCGGCGGCGGTGCTGGGCCGCCTGCAACAGCAAGGGGTGATTCAGGTGTTGCCGGAGCACCAGTCTCTGCTGCTGGTGCAGTACGCCAAACTGGTAGAGGCCACCCGCCTGCTCTAGGTGCATCCGTCCTGTTTTGGAGACTGCCCATGCGCCCCCGGCCCATCCCGCCCCGGCCCGGACAAGAATCCGTCTGGGACTACCCGCGCCCGCCCCGCCTGGAGCCAACCGCCGAGCGGGTGGAAGTTTTCTTTAATGGCGAGCTCATCGCCCACAGCTGCCGCTGCTACCGCATCCTGGAAACCAGCCACCCGCCCACCTACTACATCCCCCCCGCCGATGTGCGGCTGGAGTATCTCCGCCCCAGCGCCCGCACCTCCTTCTGCGAGTTCAAAGGATCTGCCCGCTACTGGACGGTGCAAGTTGGATCCCAGGTGGCCGTGGATGCCGCCTGGAGCTATCCGGATCCCAGCCCGGAGTTTTGGCCCATCCGCGACCACCTCGCTTTTTATGCGGGCCGCGTGCAGGAGTGCCGGGTGGATGGAGAACGAGTCCGGCCCCAGCCGGGAGATTTCTACGGCGGCTGGATTACCTCCAAGGTCGTAGGCCCCTTCAAGGGGGAGCCGGGGAGCTGGGACTGGTAGGCTCTAGGCAAGAGGGGATCCCTTTTGCCGAGGAAAAGGACTACAGTTAAGTCGATAGGGGTCAGGTGTCCAAAGACGCCTTGACGCGAGCAGGAAAGCGGACAAAAGCCATGACGGTGCGGGTGCCCCTCGACTACTACCGGGTTTTGATGCTGTCACCACGGGCGGACGAGCATCAGATCGAGCAGGCCTACCGAGAGCGGCTCGATCCCAAGCCGGGCGAGCGCTCTTGGCTGCTGGGGTTTTCGCCGCAGGCCGTGGAAGCTCGCGCTCAGCTTATTCAAGAGGCAGCCTCGGTGTTGCTTAACCCAGAGGCGCGACAAAACTACGACGAACACCTGACACCGGCGGATCCCACCCTGACGGTGGAAGAGCCCCTCTTGCCAGGAGTGCTGTGTTTGTATTGCGAAGTCGGAGAGTACCAAGCGGCCTTAGATTTGGCTCAACAGATGCTGGAGCAGGGCCACCCTGCCCGTTCTGACGCCATTTTGGCGCGGGCCATTGCCCGGTTGGAGCTGGGCCGGGAAGCCTGGCAACAGGGATCCTACGAAGAGGCGGCGCGCTCTCTGCAGGCGGGCCTGGCGGAGCTGGAGGAGTATCAGGCTTTTCCGCAGCTGCAAGCAGAGCTCCGCCTTGATCTGGGCAAGCTGCGTCCCTACCGCATTTTGCAGCTCCTCAGCCTTGAGACTAGCGCCCCCGCCCAAATCGGCAAAGAGGCGCTTGCCGATCCTGTCCTGGCGCGGCAGCAAGGGCTTGCCCTCCTGAAAGCCATGCTGGACGAGCGGGGTGGCATTGAAGGAAGTGGGCAGGATGGCTCTGGCCTCAGCACAGAAGATTTCTTGCGCTTCATCCAGCGGGTGCGCCGTCACCTTACTCTCCAAGAACAGCAGGAGCTGTTTGAGCGAGAGGCCGAGCGTCCCTCGCTGGTGGCCGCCTACTTGGCCGTGCAGGTGTTGCTGGCAGCAGGCTATCTGGAAAAACGTCCGGCCTTGGTGCGGCGTGCCCGCGGCTACTTGGCCCGCCTGGCCCAGCGGCAGGATGTCCATCTGGAGCAGGCCATCTGCAGCCTGTTGCTGGGGCAGACCGAGGAGGCGCTTGACCATCTGCGCTCCAGCCAAGAAACAGAGGCCCTGCAGTTTATCGAAGAACACTCCGCCGGCTCCCCTGACCATCTGCCGGGTCTGTGCCGCTTCACAGAAAGGTGGTTTCAAGAGGAGGTGTTCCCAGAGTTTCGCGGCCTGGAAACTGCCCAAGCAACCTTGCAAGCTTACTTCGACAACCCCCAGGTTCAGGCTTACCTGGACGAGATGCCCAGTCGCGAGAGCTCGCCGGCGGGGACGCTATCTCCCCCATCTTTCCACCCCGCACCCCATTTGCCTGCTATGGTGGGTGGCCCACGCCTAACTGAGCAAACACAAGAATCGCCTCGCCCGCCCGCCCCCTTTCCGCGGGGAGGGACAGCGCCTCCTCCAGAGCCCCCGCGTATGTCCGATTTGCCCGCCTACCGGCGCGGCGAGGGGCCGGCCAAGCCCCCCTTCGAGGAAGGGATCCCACACGCCCACGAGTGGGGATCGCAGGAGGTGGAGCGTTACCGCCGCAGCCGCCTGGGATCCCGCCGTGGTCGGGGTGAGCGCCCTGCCATTCCCCTCGGCATCGGCTTGGCCGGAGTGGTCGGCGTGGGCATCCTCTCCCTGCTGGTGATCTGGCAGATGCTGAGGAGCCTGTTCACGCCGCCAGCGCCGCCGCTGGAGCAGCCCCAGGTGCAACTGGAGCAGCCGCCGGTTGCCATCGACGCTCCGGGCCAGCCAGAACCCACGCCTGAGCCTGAATTGACCGGCCCTCTGGCCGAGTGGCGGGGTGTGCGACAGGTGCGGGTGATTGCCAATGAGGGCATTAACATTCGCCAGCAGCCCAGCCTGACTGGGGCTATCGTCGGGGCCGCCCCGCGCCAAGCTTTGCTGCGGGTGGTAGAGGTGCAGGCTGGCGAAGGACAGGTGCCTGTCTGGTTGCGCGTTGAGCGAGAGGGGGCCCCAGGGGGATGGGTCGCTGCCCAATCCGGCTCAACCCGTCTGGTGGAGCGACTCTAAGCCTTTCCTGCTGCCAGCTTCCGTTCTCCTTTTGGGGGATAACCTGTCTCCCGTTTGCCTGCAGTGGATATTCTGCGCAATGCCCCGCTGGGAATCTACCTGGAAGAGCCGCGCACCTGGCTGCACCGCCTCGATCCGCGCGTGAAGCTGGCCTGGCTGCTCAGCTTTCTGCTCAGCCCAATTTTGGCTGGCAATGGCTGGCGCCTGGCCGTGGTGGCGGTTCTGTTGTTCTTGACGGTGGCAGCCCGCCTGCCGCGTCGGGTCTGGTCGGGCCAGCTCTCGCTGGTGTTAGCCCTCAGCCTGCTCACTTTTGGGATCACCAGCTTCGCTCCCGATGGGTTGGGGGTTTTCCCGCAGCCGCAGCGGCAGGACGCGCAGGTGGTGGGCTATGGGCTCATCCCCGGCTATGACGGGGGGGTGGAAGAGGGATCCCGCGCAGCAGCCAAGCGGGCCTGGCGGGAGCAAACCCGTGCCTGGCCGACTCCCTACCGCTACCGCTTGCTGCAGGTTTCCCTAGGGGAGCGAACCTTTCAGGTGTCCCGCCGTTCCCTGTCGGTGGCTTTGCGGCTGGGCACCCTCATCTTTACGCTGCTCTACGCCACCAATTTGTTTTTGCTGACCACAGCCCCAGAAGAGATCACAGAGGGGATCGGCCACCTGGTGCAGCCTCTAAAACGCTGGGGATGGCCAGTTGCGGAGGTGATCCTCACTCTCACCTTGGCGCTGCGCTTTCTGCCGCTGGTGATGGAGGAGGTGCAAAACCTGGTGCGGGCGGTGCGCACCCGCGATGTCCGCTGGGGATCCCTCAGCTTCCGGGGCGGGATCCAAACCCTGCTGGCTCTGGTGGAGCGCTTTTTTGAAAACCTGCTCCTGCGGGCAGAGCAGACAGCCATGGCCATGCAGGCGCGTGGGCTGACCGGCCCCGACCACCCCTTGCGCTGGCACCGCCTACACCTGCGGCAGCTAGATCGCGGGGCGCTGGCCCTGCTGCCCCTGTTTTGGCTGCTGAGGGCCTTGTCCCCCTGAGGCTACGGCCGGGGGACGCAGTTCCTTGCCAGCCAGCGGCAGGAGCAGCCGGGCAACGGAGCGCCCATCCCCAGAGGAATAGAAGGAGAGCTGCCCTCCCATCCGCTGCAGTAGCCGTTGGCACAGGCCAAGTTCCAGGCCGGGGCTCGCCGAGAGCGGCGATTGGAAGAGGGGATCGGCGTAGATGACCTGTTGCGGATCCCATTGCAAGGCCGTCAGCAGGTGGGGATCGAAGCTGCCCTGATCCACCACCAGCAGCTCTGCATAGCCCTCTGTGGCTTGGCTCCACAGATCCAGCCGCCCCCCCTCCGGGCTGCGCAAGGCAGCGGCCAGCAGCACTTCCCAGAGGATCATCTCCAATCGCCCGACATCGCCCTGGACGACGAGGCTGAGGTCGCCGTGGGCGCGCGGCCACAGCTTGCGTTTTTGGGTCAGGCCCTCCACTCGGCGCAGGCTTTTGCGCACCAAGGTTGCTAGGGGCACCGACAGCAACTGCGGCTGCACCTGCCACGTTTCCGTCTGCAACAGCGGCTCGGCGAAGACGGCCAGATCCCGCAGCTCCCTGCCGATTTCCACCACCTTTTGCCAGCGGGTGGCCTCATCTCCCCGGATGCCCGGCACTTGGCCAAGGCGGCGCAGGCCGTCCAGCAGGGCATTTTGCAGATCCAGCAGGCGGCGGTGCTTGTACCAATTCAACTCGCTGAGCACCTCCTGCCGCTCCTGCAAAGTTTGCACCCAAAGCAAGCGCCGCAGCGTCCAGCCACAGGTTTGGGCCATCAACGTCACAGCCGCCTGCTCCTCTGCCTCCCAGACTCTGTCCGCCTCTGCTCCCAGGATCAAAACCCCCAGGGGCTCCGGCAGCGAGGGATCCGTCTCCCCCAAGGGCACCAGCAGCCAGGATCCCAGGCCCACCGAGTTTAACCAGGCGCGGCTGGCAGCCGGGATCTGGTCTTGGGCAAGCGGGAGGGGACCCCTCGCCTGCAGCGCAGCGGCCAGCAAGGGATCCTGCCGATTGATCTCAGTGGGGCCGCTGGGGCAGAACTCGGGGGCAGCGGCAAAGGGCGGCTGCAAGCAGGCCCGGCTCTCCCCCGGCTGCCAACTGACCACCAGCGCCAAAGGGATCTGGAGGAGTTGGGCCGCCTGTTGGGCGATGGTGGCGTAGAGAGCCTCAGGGGTGGCCAGGTTTTGCAAAGTCAGACAAGTGGCGATCAGGCCGCTGAGCAAGTGCTCTTGCCGTTCCTGCCGTTGCTGAGACCGAAGTTGCCGCAGGAGCAATCCCACTTGTTGGGCAGTCCCGCGCAGCAGTTGCCGTTCTTCTCGGCTCCAAGCCCTTGGCCGCGGGTGGAGCACTAGGATCAGCCCTTCGGGGGTGGCAGTGCCGCTGGCGCCGGTATGAGTCAGCATGAGGGAGCGCACCCCCAAAGGGGCCAGTTCTTGCCGCCAGGAGAGCAGGCGCAGATCCTGGTCGTAGTTTTCCGCCGCCACCACCTCGCTGCGCAGCAGATCCTGCCAGTCTTGCTCGCTTAAGGAGCTGAACTGCGGCGGCAGAGCCTGCTTGCCCTCGCTGCGGTACTCGGAGAAGAGGCGGGGGTTCGGCCTATCGGGATCCACTGTCAGGACGGCCACCGCACTGGCTTGCAGACGCTGGCCCAGGCCGACGACGGCTTGCTGGAGAGCCTGCGGCAGCTCCGCCGGGTTGTAAAGCGAACGGCCCACCTGCTGCACAAACTCTTGCTCGTCGGCCAACTGGCGGATGCGGCGATCCAGATTTTCCAGGGGGGCGGCTAAGGCCAGCCCATTGGCGGCGGCGGCCACCAACTGGCGCTCCACAGCTTGCCAGGTGCGGGGCACATCCGATTGCACCCAAATGAACCCCAGCAGATCTTTCTCCAGCAAGATGGGGGCGGCCAAGGCCGCCTGGGCCCGCAACTGCTGCATCAGCTTGAGGGGGATCTCGGAGCGGGTCGTCCCTGTGCCGCCTACCACCACCTGGCCATCGGCGAGGGTGTAGTACATATCTCCCAACTCCCGCAGCGAAAGGCCGCCATCTCCTGGCGACGCTGCTCCTGCTTTGGCCTCTTTGGACATGGGGGCAGGAGTAGGTGGCTGGCTGGGTCTAGAGGCGCTTCCATGGGGAACAAACCGCCCCCGGCTGCGCTCGTGCCAGTACACCTGGATATGGACGGCGCCCAGGCAAGTCTGCAGCTCCTGCCTCACCAGGCTGACCCGTTCCTGCAGGGATCCCGCCTGGCATATCGCCGTTCCCAGCCTCAGGAGCGAATCCTCAAGGCGTTTTTCGCTCTGCTGCCTCCAGGCATTTTCCAGCTCCTGCAAAGAGGCGGCCAACTGGCCCAGCAAAATCCCCAGGAGCGCTTTCTCTTCCTCGCGGGTGGTAACCCCCCACATCTGGGATCCCAGCATCAGGATCCCCAGGCAGCGCCGCCGCCCTGCTGCTGAAAAGGGGTAGATGAAGCAGCCTTGGATCCCGCCCAGGCGCCTGGCTTCCCGCTGCCAAAGGCCCATGCGCGGCTCCTGGGAAAGATCGGGCACGCTGATGGGCCGCTGCTCGATCACCACCTGCTCCAAGATCTCCCCCGGCTGCAGGGGATGCACCCCTCGCAAGAGAGTTGGCTCCTCCACAAGGCTAAACCCTCCCTGACCCAGCAACTGGTGATTTTGATAGTCATAAAAGGCCAGCCAGATCAGCGGCGCCCCAAACACCGCCTTGACATACTCCAGCGTGAGCTGAATGAGGGCATTGGCATCGCTCTGCTCCCGCATCTGTTGCAAGGTTGCCTGTAGGGCAACTAGGGGAGAGATGGCCCCAGCTCCACTGGAAGAATAGGGGGAAGGAGGTTGAACCATGGCCCGACGTGGGTTATGCAGGTTTCTGCAGAGGGAAAGCGGCCGCAGCTTTCTCTTGGCCCACCTTAGCCATGCCGTTACTTGGGCGTCAGCCCCTCTCCCAGGAAAGGGGAAGCCCCTCTTGAAAATGGGGCTGCTGGGGAACCTAGGCCCTTTTCAAGGAGCTGGGAGCCGGGACCCGCGCAGTTTGGAGGTGTTGGTGACCAAGCTCTGCACAAAGCGTTGCAAGCGCTGGCGTAGGTTTTCGTCCTTGAGGTTGCCCTGCTCATCGAAGGCGCTCCAAGCCCGACCAATGGCAATCTGCTCCGGGATCGCCCAGCCATGCACCCACCGCACAATTAAACGCATCTGGTTGAGGGTATTGCTGTTGCTCTCACCGCCCAAAACGCTGATCAGCCCGAAGACCTTGCCCTCTAAGTGTTCAAAGCTCAAGAGATCGAGAGCATTCTTCAGGCTGCCGCTGATGCCGCCGTGGTACTCAGGGCTAGCCAGGATGATCCCATCGGCCCGCTTCATTGTTGCCCGCAAAACCTCCACGTCGGGATAGTCCGGGTAGGATTCCGAACCATCGGCAAAGGGCAACTTCATTTGCCGCAGGTCGAGGATGTGCAAGAGAAGCCTCAACCTCTCAAACTCGCGCCGCACCACCTCTAGCGCCTGATAAGTCAAAGAATTGGGCCGCAAGCTGCCGCCGATGGCCACGAAACAAGCTCCAGAGGCTTCAGCCATGACGGCTTGCCAATCGACAGTAGGGGCTTGCAGGGTTGAAGGAGACATAAGCCAGGCTCCTGAGCAGACATTAGTTATGCTTCAAACAATCATAACTCATACTAAATCTGCATTGTAAAGATTTCTTTAGCCGTCTTGCTGAATAAGGCTGACGCATTGCCGAAGCGTCGCGCAGCGATAACAGCCGGATTCTGCTTCGGAGCTGGGATCTGGATATCTCCCAGCAGGGGAAGCTGGGGCCAGCGGATTACATGTAGCAGGTTGGAAAAATCATCTCGCCAGAGGGGATCCCCAGCTTGGGGCAAAAGGGGCTGCCAGGGATCCCAGTCTTGCCGGCCACCAGGGCTTTTGGCCATCAGCACCCAGTGGGAAGGGGCTAGCCCTGCCCGGCGCTGGGCGGCGGTGAGCTCTTCATGGGCTTGCTGCCAGGCGGGAAGCCGCAATGCTCTTGCCAAGGCGGCCAGCACTGGCGCCAAGTCCAGGTGGCGGTTGGTGATGTTAAAGAGCAGCCAGCCCTGGGGCTTGAGCTTGCGGAGGTAGAGGGTCAGGGCCTCCTGGGTAAGCAGATGCACCGGCACGGCGTCGGAGCTGAAGGCATCTATCACCATCAGGTCGTAGCTGCCATCGGGGATCCCTTGCAGGCGGAGCCGGGCATCGCCCAAGATCACCCGCACCTGCGCCCGCCGGCTGGCCCAATCGAGATAGGGGAAGTAGCGGCCCGCCCAGTCGGCCACGGTGGGATCCAACTCGAAAAACGTCCACTCATCCCCTGGCTCGGCGTAGGCGGCCAAGGTGCCGATCCCCAGCCCCAGCACCGCCACCTGGGCCGGAGAAGAGGGCGGCTGCGCCCGCCACCGCTGGAACACCTGACCCACCGGCCCCTCGCGGGAAAAATAGGTGAGCGGCTCCAGGGCCTTTTGGGGATCCAGGTTTTGGCTGCCGTGCAGGGTGGTGCCGTGGAGCAGGCTGCGGAAGGATCCGTCCTCAGCGTGGTATTCCACAATCCGGTGGAGGCCAAAGGCGCTGCGCTCCTCGGCCACCACCTGGAGCCCCGGCGGCAGCCAGGTTTGTCCTAGCAGCAACACTAGACCCATCCCTGTTCCCACCCAGCGCCTTCTGCTGCCTTCTCCTACAGACCCCAGAAGGGCCATCCCCAGAGCCAAGCCCCCAGCGGCTCCAAGGCGAAAGAGCGCCTGAGGACGAAAGCCCAACAGCAACAAAGGCAAGAGCAACCCCAGCCCTAGCGACAGGCCCAGCCGCCCTCCCCGTGCCGCTAAGGCCGCCAGCGACACCCCCAAGAGCAGGGGGTACTCCAGTAAGGTCTCAAACATCTGCGGCGCCAGCAAAGCGGAGAACAGCCCTCCCAAGCTGCCTCCCACAGCCAGCCACAGGTAAAACTGCGTCAACTGCTGGGCGGGTGGACGGGATCTGGCCAACTGACTGTGACAGGCCCAGCTCACCAGGCCAAAAGCCCCCAGATGTAGCGGCAACACCCAAAACCAAGGTCTCGCCCAGCCCAGAACCTGGGCCCCTAGCGCTCCACAGGCCAGCAGAGCCGTTGTCCCTAAAGCCAAGTCATTGGGGTAGAGGCCGCCGAAGGCCAGTATGAAGGTCATGAGGTAAAGGCTCAGGGGAACGGCCCACAGCAGGGGCACCGCCGCCACGTCGGTGGTCAAGAGGGTGGTGGCCGCCACCAACAGGCCCGCCGGCAAAAAGGCCCAGCCGGCCCAGCGCCAACGCTCCCGCCAGGAGACGGGGGGGATCTCCTCCACGGGATCTCCCCTCGGGAAAGTCACCTCCCGCCCGTTCAGCATGAGCCCCACCCCACCCAGCAGCACCAGCGCTGCGACCAGAGCGTAGGATCCCGTCCACAGGTGGGTTTGCCCCGACAGAGACAACCGCGGCTCCAAGAGCAGCGGATAGCCCAGCAGCCCCGCTAGGCTGCCGGCATTGCTGGCCACGTAGAGCCCGTAGGGATCCCTTTTCGCCTCTCCCAGCGCCCGCTGCAGCAACGGCGTCGTCCCCGACAGGAGAAGCAAGGGTACTCCCGCCCTTGCTGTCAAGTCAGCCAACAGAGCTAGGGAAGGGAAGACCCCTTCCAGTTGGCCAGGGATCCCAAACTGAAAGGGCAAAAACTTCAGCCCCGCCAGCAGGAGGATCCCGTGCAGCAGCACGCCCCAGCCGGGAGCGAGCCCTCGCCCCAGCCGGTCTGCCCACAGGTAGCCCAGCAGCAAAGCGAGCTGGAAAAAGACCAGGCAGGTATTCCAAACCAGGGGGGATCCCCCCCAGAGCGGCAGCAGCAATTTGCCCACCAACAACTGCCCCCAAAAAAGGCAAAAGGCGCTGCCGAACAACGTGAGGCCAACCAGCAAAACCACAGCCGTGCCCCCAACCCCTGGCTGTCAGTTCTAAGAAGCTTGGATGCCGGTGCTGGATTCAGGGGCGGATCCCAGCAGCCGCGAACCTCCGCCCGCCCAAGGGAAGTTGCAAACCCAGCTCAGCGGCTCATCACCTGTAGGGGAAAGCGTTCGGCCAACTCCCCTTCCACCTTGGGTAGCCATTCTTCTTGGAACACCCACACCTGGCCCTGCTGCACGCGGCCATCCGGGTTTTGTGTTAGCTCCAGCCAATAGACAAACTGATCCCCCCGCAGCACCACGCCTTGGGTGGCCAGGGCAAGACTGTAGCCGGGATTGTTGGCCAAGGCTTCAGGGGCCGGGTAGCGGATCACCTCCACCGCCCGATCCAAATCGGCGGCGATCTCCGGCCCGTAGATCTCGCGAATGGCTTGGAAAAGATCCTCTGCCGTCAGCCCTTGCGGGCGAAAGAAGGTCATGCGCTCCGAGCGAATCGTCTCCCGATCCAGCGGGTTGATGATCCGGCCCGGCGGGGCCACCGAGGCCAAAAAGGTAAATCGGGATCCATCCGGCTCCACGCGGTGAATGTTCAAGGTTTCGCCCGGGCGGGGCCGCAGCACAGGATTATTTCTCACCCAGGCCGCCGCTTGATCCGGCGATTGCCCAGGGATCCCCCATGCCGCCGATGGAAGGCCCACCACTGCCCAGCAGGCTATGGCCAAACCGATTGCGTCAGCGGGACGGAGTCCTTTCGCGTCGTCGGGACGCAGTCTTCTACCCCGGCCCGACAAAGTCCTTCCCCAGCTCGCGCCCAGGATTGGCCACGGATTACAATGCACCTTCTCAATCCTCCGGACAAACAAGACAAAATGCAAAACGAAAGGCGAAAATAATGTCCACAAAAAGCTAGAAGTTAACAGGCGGGCGTAGACAAGGCGACGTTTACCTCGGAGCGCACCCCGCTCTACCCATGTCTAGTGTATCTGGAGAGCGCAGCGGGATCGTTGCGCCTCAGCGCGAGCATTGCGGCCAATAGTGGCAAGGAGGCTTTGGCGAAATCCCCAAATCTCCGGGGTCACATCCCGCAAAACGTAAAAGATACCTTAAGATTAACGGTAAGCAAATCTCACACGCATCAGGTCAGCACCTCAGGAGGTAACCGATGGCTCTCGTTCCCATGCGGATCCTGCTGGATCATGCCGCCGAACATGACTACGGCATTCCGGCTTTCAACGTTAACAACATGGAGCAGATTCAAGCAATCATGCAAGCTGCCCATGAAACCAACAGTCCAGTCATCCTGCAAGCCTCTCGAGGGGCGCGCAAGTATGCGGGCGAGCACTTTTTGCGCCACCTGATCCTGGCGGCAGTGGAAACCTATCCCCACATTCCCGTCGCCATGCACCAAGACCACGGCAACAGCCCCGCCACCTGCTACTCCGCCATCCGCAACGGCTTCACCAGCGTCATGATGGATGGCTCCCTCAAAGAAGACGCCAAAACGCCGGCCAGCTATGAGTACAACGTGGCCGTTACTGCCGAGGTGGTGAAGGTGGCCCACGCTGTCGGCGTGAGCGTGGAAGGAGAACTGGGCTGCCTGGGATCCCTGGAGACAGGCCGCGGGGAAGCAGAAGATGGCCACGGCGCTGAAGGGGCCCTCAGCCACGACCAACTGCTCACCGATCCGGATCAAGCCGTGGACTTTGTGGAGCAAACCCAAGTGGATGCGCTGGCTGTGGCCATCGGCACCAGCCACGGCGCCTACAAGTTCTCCCGCAAGCCCACGGGCGACATTCTCGACATGGAGCGCATCGCCGAGATCCACCGCCGCCTGCCCAACACCCACCTGGTGATGCACGGTTCCTCGTCGGTGCCCAAGGAGCTCATCGACATCATCAACCAGTACGGCGGCTCCATTCCCGAAACCTACGGTGTGCCGCTGGAAGAAATTCAGCGGGGCATCAAAAACGGAGTGCGCAAAGTTAACATCGACACCGACAACCGTCTGGCCATCACGGCTGCGGTGCGCCGCGCCCTGGCCGAGAATCCGAAGGACTTTGATCCCCGCTCTTTCCTCAAGCCTTCTATCAAGGAAATGCAAAAAGTGTGCGCCGAGCGCTACATCGCCTTCGGCTGTGCCGGCCACGGCACCAAAGTCCCGGTGGTTACCCTGGACGAGATGGCGGCCAAGTATGCTTCTGGCGCTTTGGCGGCTCAGGTGAAGAAGACGGTTGCGGTCTAGCCCTCACACCCAGCCGCTGCAGCCCAAAGGTTCTAACTCAATATCGACAGGTGAGGGGATCCTTTGTGGATCCCCTTTTGCTTTGGAGGAACTTGATGCGTTTTGCCGGTCAGGCAGCTTTTGCTACAGAAGGTTTGTCCGCTTCGACTTGCTGGTTCAGCAACGCCAAAGTCAGGCGATCCAGCATTTCCAAGTCGGCCTCAGAGTAGCGCCGCTGAAAGAGCAGCTCGTTGATGAGGTTTTCTTGCTGCAAACTGAGAAAGCCGCTGCGGAAAACTTGCTCCACGATTGCTTCGATACTAAGGGCCGGAGCAACAGGGAGAGAATTCAAAGAGGCATTCATGGTCGTTTCCGTTTGAGAGGGTTCGTTCGAGAGTTCCCGATTACTTGTGCCGAGGAACGAGATAGCGCTGCTCGATCTGCTCCCTCCAGGAACGGGCGACCTCAGTCTGCAGCTTGTCTACAGCAGAAGCATCGTCCTGCCACTTGAGGGAAACCCCCAGTAGCTCCCCCATGGGAAAGTGCTCGCTCAGCAACGCCGCCAAGCGGTAAGTACGGTAATCTAGCGTTAGATCTACACCAGCTTGCATCTGTATTTCCTCCGCATTTCCAACGTTTACGTCCCCATCATAGCCCAAATATCCGTAAAAAAACGGAAAACACCGAGAATCCACGTACGCGATTTCTAGGATTTTTCTACGCCATTTGGCGGATAGCGGCGGGGATCCCACGGAGCTGTGGGGTGAGTTCAGGGATCCCAGCTCAGCAGAGCCGCGGTTGCGGCGGCCAGGGTGGCGGCGTTGAAGGGCTTGCTGGTGAGGTCATTGGCTCCCAGCCGAGCAAAGAGGCAGCCCGGGCATCCCTGATCCCAGGAGTTCTCTGGATTACAGGGATCCCCTCCATTGCCGCCCGGAGGTCGGAACCTAGTCGGCGTCTTCGTTGCTCACAAAACCTGGGTTGTCCGGGGATCCACTGGGTGCGGGCGATTCCAGGGCGTGTTTGAGGGCATGCCAGGCCAGGTTGGCGCACTTGATGCGTACCGGGAACTGGGCAACTCCCTTCATGGCATTGAGGGAGCGGTACTCCCGCGGAAACTCTTCGCCGCCGCGCATCATGGCCTGGAAGCGCTCGACCAACTGCAGCGCTTCGGGGATGGTGCGCCCGCGCACGGCATCGGCCATAAGATCGGCAGAAGCCAGGGCAATGGCGCAGCCCTCTCCCTCAAATTTGATATCGGCAATCCGCTCCTGGCCGGGATCCAATTGCAAGGTGAGGTCGATGGTGTCGCCACAGGAGGGGTTATGGCCGCGTTGGCGACGATGAACCGGATCGACCCTGCCGAAGTTGCGGGGCTTTCTGTAGCGTTCCAGGATGACTTGCTGATAAAGTCCGCGCAGGTTGTCGAGAGGCATTGTCGTTCCCGCTTGGTCGCTGCTTGGGCCAGAGCCCTATCCCCACCCTCCAGGGGCTACGGCTCCTTCCGGCCAATCTGGCTAGGCCCAAGCTAACTAACTTAATCTTAACCCTGTTCTCTGGGCTGCAACGGCGGGGCAAGGCAGGGCCTCCTCATCTCCCAGATCAAGCGGGTGGATTTCGACGGCTGCCCCGCCCAGTTCTGCCGGAACCTGCTCCCTCCACCGGCAGCAGGGTAGGTCTTGGGCGGGGGCTGGCGGCCTTTTTCGCTGACCAGCAGGGCAACACGCCCAGGTGCCCAAAGTAGCTGCGACAGGCCGGGGGCCTCCAAGGCAAGTCCTAAAAAAGCCAGTTGCAGTAGAGTCTAACGGTGCCGTTTGGGACGGAAGAGGTGGGCGTGGTCAGGGCTGTAGAGCCGCGAGCGGGCCGAGCCGGCTCCTGCCAAGCCCCGTAGGGCGGGACTGATGAGGTAGAGCACGGTGCGCTCTAGGCCGGCTTGCCGGGTGAGGGCCGCCATCTCCGCCAGGGATCCCAGCCAGATCCGCTCGTCCGGCCAGCCCAGACGGTAGCAGATGGCCACAGGGGTATCGGCGGGATAGTGGGTCATTAGATCCGCCTGGGCCTGTTCCACATGGCGGGCGCTCAGATACAGACACAAAGAGGCGCGGTGGGCCGCCAGGCTGGCCAGGGCTTCTGCTTCCGGCACGCGCGTCCGACCGCTGGCGCGGGTGAGGATGACCGTCTGCACCAGCTCCGGCACCGTTAGCTCCACCTGCAAACGGGCGGCTGCCAGTTGAAAGGCGCTCACCCCCGGCACGATCTCAAAGGGGATCCCGGCCTCCGCCAGCCGAATCAGCAACTCGTGCAGAGCGCCGTAAAGAGACGGATCCCCATCCTGCAGCCGCACCACCCGCCGCCCCGCCTTAACCCGCTCCACCATCTGGGGCAGCAGCGTTTCCAAGGTGAGGGAGCGCGTGTCGATGGCCTCCACGTCGGGGCGACAATGGGCCAGCAGCCCCTCCGGCATCAAAGAGCCGGTATAGAATACTACATCTGCTTCTGAGAGTACTCTCTGGCCGCGCAGGGTAATCAGCTCGGGATCCCCAGGGCCGGCGCCGACAATGTGCACCGGCCAGTAGGACGAAGTCGGTTGGCTCATCGGGTTTCTTCCCATCCTAGCAGCAGAGGGCTACCCCCGAGGATGGGATCCCCTGCAGGCTCTGTCCCTTGACCTGGCCTGTATTATGTGTAGTACAATAGAATACAGGCTGCCTGGGCAGAGGGTTGCGCGCTTTTGCGTGCCACGGGCGAGCAGGGAGGACATGGGAGTTGTAGCGCAGCGGCTGGATGCCCGCGGGATCCCAGGGGTGGATCATGGGGTTGTGCTGAGGTTGGCGATGCCCTTGGCGCTCAGCGCTGGCATTCAGGCGCTGATGGGCATAACCGACACCTGGTTTATCGGCCAGATCTCCAGCCAAGCCTTGGCCGGGATGAACGCCGCTTGGTTGCCCACCCAAGTGGCCTTGACCCCTTTCATGAGTCTGGGGCGAGCAGTGCAAACCTTGGTGGCGCAAACCTACGCCGGCGGAGATCCGAAGGGGGCCTCTCGCTATGCCTGGTCGGGAGTTGAGCTGGGGTTGGGCCTATTGCCCCTTTGTGGCCTCTTGTCGCTGTTGGGGAGCTTGCTGTATTCAGGGCTGCCCCTGCCGGCGGGGGTGGCGGAGCAAGCGGCAGATTATTGGCAAGTTCGCGTTTGGGGGGGATCCGCTCTCTTGGGCAGCTTTGCCTTGGCGGGTTTTTTTAACGGCATTGGTTGCACCTGGATCACCCTGTGAGTGGCTGGAGCGTGCTGTTCAACGGCATCCTCAATGCCCTGTTCATTTTCGGCCTGGGCTGGGGGATTGCCGGAGCCGCCTGGGGCACGATCCTGTCGGAATACGGGGAGCTGGCCCTTTACCTGCTGCTGTTTCTCTCGGCCTGGATCCAGCGCGACTACGCTACGCGGCAAACCTGGCTTTTGGCTCACAAGTCCCTGCGGCCCTTGCTGCGGCTGGGCCTGCCCATGGGGATCTACGCTTTGGCGGACATGAGCTCTTTCACGGTGTTTCAGTTGCTGCTGGGCCAGTTGGGGGCTGTGGAGGGGGCAACGGCCCACCTGTGTCTGATGTTGTCTCGCTTTGCCTATTTGCCGGCCCTCGGCTTGGAACAGGCGGCAACCGTCCTGGTGGGCCAGGCCGTTGGCGCCGGGCAGCCGGCTTGGGCGATGCGCTTGGGGAATGCGGTGATAGCCTGGACGGTCGGCTACATGGCCGTGATCGGCGGCGGGCTGGCGCTTTTTAGAGAAGCCTTGCTCGGCCTGTTCGTGGCCGGGACAGATGCCAACGCCGCGGCGATTGTGGAGTTGGGGGGGAGGCTTTTGCAGATCATCGCGGTTTCGTTTCTCTTCGATGGCATCAACTTCTCTGCCGCGGGATCCCTGCGCGGCGCGGGAGACGTGCGGGCCCCCATGGCGATCATGCTCGGGATGAGCTGGCTCTTTTTCTTGCCTTTGGCGCAGATGCTGATCTTTTCCCACAGTTGGATCCCCTTCCTGCCGGGGTTGGGATGGGGGGCTGTGGGGGGCTGGTTGGCCATGCTGATCTATGTCGCCGGCTTGGCCGGCCTGTTGCTCAGCCGCTGGCGCAGTCGGGTGTGGCAAAAGGCGGCTCTGCGTCAGGGCCATCGCCATAGTGAGTTGAGCTAGCGCGCCAGCTCAAGGCGCTGCTGGAGAATTTGCTCGGCCAGCACCAGATCCCAGGGGGTGGTTAACTTCAGGTTAGACTCCTCCCCTTCCACGATGTAAACCGGCCAACCCAGCTTCTCGAATAGGGCTGCGTCATCGGTTACCTGCCACCCCTGGGCCAGCGCCTCCCGATGGGCTTGCCACAACAGCGACAGGCGAAACCCCTGCGGCGTTTGGGCTGCCCACAGCCGGCTGCGCTCCGGTGTCGATTGGATTTGGATCCCCTTGGGGCCGGTCTCGGTGACCTTGATCGTGTCCTTGACAGGGATCGCCGCAATCAAGCCGTCCACCTGCTCCAAGGCAGCGCTGCAGCGATCGAACAATTCAGGGGTGGCCAAGCAGCGGGCCCCATCGTGAATCAATACCCGCTCCACCGTTCCCCGCCCATAGAGATACTCCACCCCCCTGTAAACCGACTCCTGCCGCGTCGCCCCCCCTTGCAGAAGCTGCACCGGCGTGGCCAGCTCGATGGACGCCAGGATCTGCTCTATGGCCGGCCAGTCGCCGGGCTGAGAGAGAATGCCGATCCACTCGATGGAACGGGCCCGATCCGCCGCCTGCAACGTCCAAGTCAAGATAGGCTGGCCCAAAAGGGGCAGCAACAGCTTGTTGACCGCCGCCCCCATCCGCTTGCCGCTGCCAGCCGCCGGGATCAACAGGTGCATGGGATCCAAAAGCGCATCCAACCGGATCCCAGTGTACTGCTCAACTCAACCTTCCAACTCTCCCGAAGCAGTGACAAAGTCAGGGTAGGCAATGTTGCCGTGCTCGCCAATATCCAAGCCGGCCAACTCTTCTTCTGCCGAGACGCGCAGACCGATGGTGCCCTTCAAAATCAAAAACAAAGCCAGACAACAGATAAAAGACCATCCTCCCAGGGCAATAACCCCCAGAATCTGTACCGGCAACACCGCCCAAGTCACCCCCGCTTCCGCATGGGCAAACCACGGGATCCCTGCAGCAATGACCCCCCAAGCGCCGCACACCCCATGTACCGACACCGCCCCCACCGGGTCATCCACCTTCAAGGTGCCCTCGATAAACAGCACCGACAACACCACCAACACCCCGGCCACCGAGCCGATAAGGATTGCCCCCAAAGGATGAACAGTGTTGCAAGGAGCAGTAATGCCCACCAGCCCCGCCAGTGTCCCATTGGCTGCAAACGTCATGTCCGGCTTGGTAAAAATGGCCCAGGAAGTACAGAGAGCGCCGATGGCTCCTGCCGCCCCGGCCAAATAGGTATTGAAAGCAATCCAGCCAATATCAGGAATCGCTGCCGTTGTAGAGCCGGCATTAAAGCCAATCCAGCCCAGCCACAGGATCAACGCCCCCAACATGCCCAAGGGTAAGCTATGCCCGGGAATAGCCCGCGGCTCCCCATTGGGACCATACTTGCCCAAGCGCGGCCCCAACACCAAAGTTCCCGCAAAAGCTGCAGCCCCACCCACCAAGTGCACCACCCCCGACCCGGCAAAGTCAATGTAGCCCAGGTTTTCCAGCCAGCCGGCTGTACCACCGTTGTAGTCGGCAAACAGGCCATTCCAGGCCCAGCCCCCGGAAATCGGGTAGATCGCCCCAGAGATGACGATGGAGTAAATCAAATAAGCCAAAAAGCGGGTGCGTTCCGCCATTGCCCCGGAGACAATGGTGGCAGCGGTGGCGGCAAACACCAGTTGGAAACAGAAGAACGTGAAAGGCCAAGCATCGTTTTGACTGCCGGCTTCAGCTCCCTGTTGCCAGTTGAAAAAAAACCAGTTGGTGCCCAAAAAACCGGCCACATGGGATCCGAACATCAGCCCAAACCCCAAAAACCAAAAAGCGCAGGCCCCGAAGCAGAAGTCCATCAGGTTCTTCAGGACAATGTTGGTAGCATTTTTAGCCCGCGTGAAGCCTGCCTCCACCATGGCAAAGCCCGCCTGCATGAAAAACACCAGCGCCCCGGCCACCGTTGTCCAGACGATGTCGGCGTGGTATTGCTGAGTTTTCAGTAAGGTTTGTAGCTCAGCCCAAGCCTCGGGTGGGAGAGCCTGTTCCAGAGCCGTGAGATCCGTCTGGGCCAGAGCAGGCGGGGCAACCAAACTTCCCAACCCCAGCAAAGCTCCAATCCCCAGCAGGACTTTCCCCCCTGTCCTCAAACCCAAAAGGATCCCCTGCCGAAGACGAGAGAAAACAGTCTCACCTATCTGACTTTTCATCTCGATTCCAAGTCCCACACCTCGATTTTGAGCTATTTCTCCCCTCCTACCCGTAACCACCTACACCAATGCCACCAAATACATCAACAAGCCACAAAAGAGAGGGCCAGACCTGACCCCCTCTCTTGATTTTCAGTCCTGTGTCGCTCAGATCCGACAGCCTCCCGTCGAACCGAGCGCAAAAGCTCAAGCTCCCTCCACCTCGGTGGCAGCAGTAACGAAGTCGGGGTAGGCTATGTTGCCGTGCTCGCCCACATCCAAGCCGGCCAGCTCCTCTTCAGCGCTGGTGCGCAGGCCAACGGTTGCCTTGAGGATCAAAAACAGGATCAAGCAGGTGATAAAGGGCCAGAAGAAATAGGCCAAAGCCCCCACCACCTGCACCCCAAATTGCGCCCAGGTCACCCCTGAATCGGCGTGGGCAAACCAAGGGATCCCGGCTGCCAAGAGTCCCCAAATGCCGCAGGTACCGTGTACCGAGATGGCCCCCACCGGGTCGTCAACCTTCAGCACCGTATCCAAAATCACCACCGAAATCACCACCAGAATCCCGGCCACCGAGCCGATGATCAGAGCACCCAAAGGATGGACGCTATCGCAAGGGGCAGTGATCCCCACCAAGCCGGCCAGGACACCGTTGGCGGCAAAGGTCATATCCGGCTTGCCAAAATGAACCCAAGAGGTGAACATCGCCCCAATTGCTCCAGCCGAAGCTGCCAGCAGCGTATTCATGGCAATCCAGCCAATATCGACAGAGGCTGCAGTGGTGGAACCGGCATTAAACCCGATCCAGCCCAAGGCGAGGATAAACACCCCCAACATCCCCAGCGGCAGGTTGTGGCCGGGAATAGCCCGCGGCTCTCCATTGGGGCCGTACTTGCCAATGCGAGGGCCGAGCACAATGGCGCCTGCCAAGGCCGCAGCGCCGCCTACCAAATGCACCACCCCCGATCCAGCGAAATCAATGTAGCCCAGGTTTTCCAACCAGCCCTTGGTGCCGCCGTTGTAGTCGCCGAACAGCCCGTTCCAGGCCCAACCCCCAGAGATGGGGTAGATTAGCCCAGAAATAACGATGGAGTAGATCAAGTAGGCCAAGAACTTGGTGCGCTCTGCCATCGCTCCGGAAACAATGGTGGCGGCGGTAGCGGCAAACACCATCTGGAAGACAAAGAAAGTAAAGGGCCAGCCATCTGCCTCGTAAGCCTGCTGCCAGCCAAAAGCAAACCAGTCAGTGCCGAAGAAGCCAGTACTTTTGCCGAACATGAGGCCAAACCCGATGAACCAGAAGGCGCAACAGCCCATGCAGAAGTCCATCAAGTTCTTCATCATGATGTTGGCGGCGTTCTTGGCGCGGGTAAAGCCCGTCTCCACCATGGCGAACCCCGCCTGCATGAAGAACACCAAGGCTGCTGCCACGATCGTCCAAACAATGTCAGCGTGTTTCTGAACTGCCTCGGCCTCTTGAGCAAAGGCAGTTCCCTGGCCGAATAGAAAGACCAGCGCAGCCATTAGAGCAGCAGTCAGACTCCACCTGGCCGGTCGCCAGAGCCACTGGGGCACCTGGCTCTTGAGCTTTTGGATCATTGTTGTACTCATGCTTTTGGACTCACCTAAAGGGACAGTACTTCTCAAAAGACGTTACCCGGAAAGTGGGGCAAGAACACCTCATCAGAGATACAGCAAAAGAGACATGCAGCAAACCCCCACAAGGCTCAGGACGGGTAGCCCAAACCCCAAAGATCCCTCCTTACAGGGCATCTTGGTTGAGTTCGCCAGTGCGGATGCGGATGGTTTTTTCGACGGGGCTGATGAAAATCTTGCCGTCCCCAATTTCGCCGGTGCGAGCCGCTGCAATCAGCTTCTCCACCACCGTATCCACCAGGTCATCTTCGACCACGATCTCCACTTTCAGCTTTTGTAGGAACTCTACCGTGTACTCGGATCCCCGGTAACGCTCGGTTTGTCCCTTTTGCCGGCCAAAACCCCGTACTTCACTTACGGTCATGCCGACAATCCCGGCATTGACCAAAGCAATTTTGACCTCATCCAACTTAAATGGCCGGATCACCGCCTCGATTTTTTTCATGTGCCTCCTGCACCCTGAACAGTTCCGCTAATTTCTAACACTACCAACACCTGTGAATTGTAAAAACGGATACATTTTTTATCTCCTACTGAAGATGCTTACCACTCTGGGTTGGCTCCCGTCAAGACTGGAAGGTCAAGCTTAAGCTACCCTAACGGGAGGAAGTCTCCGATGGGGTCTCACCAACATCCACGGGCGGCTGAGGGCTAAGAGAGGCCAAGCTGGCTGTAATGAGCGCTACCGCAAGCCACCACAGCATTTGTACCTGGGGACGATACCAGATGGTATCCACCAAGCCGTGGACCATCATGCCGGTGCAAGCAGCCAAGCCCGCTGCCACCCACAGACCCTGGGGATCCCGCAAGTTGAGCAAAGTTTTCCAGCATCTCCAGCCGTGATCCCAGAGCACCAAGAGGAACCAGGCGAAAGTTAAGGAGCCGATGAAGCCAGTCTCCACGGTGAGCTGCAGCGGCACCGAATAGGCTCCGAGGGCGCTGAAGTTGCCTCGTTGGTAGAGGGGATAGACGCGGTTAAAGGCAACATTGCCGGGGCCGATCCCCAAGATGGGAAAGTCGCGGATCATGTCCAAGACCGCCGCCCAGACATTGAGGCGAAAGTTGTTGCTGGTGTCTAGCCGCCCCCAAAAAAGGCTCTGCACCCGCAGCCGCAGGGAGCGTACCGTCAGGATCCCGAGCAACAGAGCAGCCCCCCCTCCACTCAACAGAACCGGCAAGGCCCAACGCCGCCAACGAGCCGGCAAATCGACAGAATGCCACTGTGCCAACAGCACGGCCATCAGGGTGAGCATGGCCAGCCCCCCAATCCAGGCGCCACGACTGTAGGTGAGCAACAGGCAAATCAGGTTCACCGCCGTCGTAAACCCGGCCAGGAGTTTCGCCCCCCAACTGGGCCAAATCCAAGTGGCGGCCAGCCCCAGAGGAATGACCGGGATCAAGTAGCCCCCATACAGATTTGGATTGCGCAGATAGCTGTACACCCGCGTCAGACCCGCCAAACCCGACTCCGGATCCACCCAGGTGGCCAGTTCCGCTGCCCCATATAAGTATTGCCGCAGGCCATGGATCCCCATCGCCAAGCTGACCAAAAGCAGGGATCCGACGATCCAATCCCGAAACTGCAGTTGGCGAAGCAGACGCTGCAGCAGCAGATAGCCGGCCAGGTAGAGCGTCAACTTCAGCCAGCCCTCCCGCGCTGCATAGGGAACCGGCGAAAGGATCGTGGCCAGGGTGGCAATTCCCCAAAACAGGCCTAGGGGCAGATGGACGGGCAGCCAAGTTGGGGTTTCCACCAGCCAGCCCAAGACCACAAGCGCCGCCATGGCCAGCAAAATCAGACCTAGGATGCCGGTGGAGCTTTGCGCCGAAAAGACCCAATACAGCAGCACCAGGCCCAAACCGATCCAGTCAGAGGTTTGCACCAGTAGGCTGCTTTTGCCCCAACTCCGCAGGGATCCCGACACTCGGCTTAAAAGGCTGCCCTGCCACCAGGACTCGATAGGAAAATCCCGCAGCAGCAGGCCGCGCCACAGTCGCGTTGCTCGTTCCATGGCTCCTTCCAGCGCCCTGGGCACTTGTGCTTCAGGCCTATCTTCCGAGTTTATCTCCCCAGCGAACAGGGGCAAGGGCGGGAAGGCAAGCGGGATCCCCCTTCTAGAACTCGCAGACTCATTGCTAGAGTTAGCTGCCTCGCCGACCTCGAAGCGCCCTTTAGGCAAACGAGGCTAGCGGGTGGGGCTGGGATTTCCCAACCTCTTCAGAGTTGAAAGGGGAAACCCCTGCTCCCAACTGGCCTGCATTGAAGACTTGGGGATTACAATAATGAATTTGCACACGAATAGGCCGGCCTAAACCCAGAGCAGATCCCAGGCAGCGGGCTAAAACCTGCACCTTGAACTCCAGTTCGCCAATGGTGTCCATACGCTTGCAGCCCTCCCTCCAACCCCGTCTCTAAGCCCAGCTTAGGAGAAGATTGATGATAGTTCTTCAGTGGGAATACAGAATTTGCCAAGCTAGATCATGCAAAGCTGGCGTTTTTTTAGAGAGAAAAGAAGCTGAAACTTGGCCAGGCTTTCTCCGGAAGATCCCGGATAAAGATCCGGAACCTGCCGCTGATTAACGTAAGCAAAATAACGCCTAGAGAAACTACGGAAAAAAGCTGGAGACCAAGCTGAGGGGACTTGGGGGAGTATGCCTGTCTACCTTTACTGGGGAGATGACACCTATCGGCTGATGCAGGCGGTGCACCAGTTGCGGGAGCAAGTGCTGGATCCCGACTGGGCCGCTTTTAACTACGATCGCCTGCCGCCGGAGTCCACACTGGCCGGACTTAACCTGGCCATGACCCCGCCCCTGGGATCCAACGCTCGCCTGGTTTGGCTGGAAGAGACGACGCTCACCCAGGATTGTCCGGAAGAGTGGGTAAGGGAACTGGAGCGGACGTTAGCCTCTTTACCCCCCACCACCCATTTGTTGTTGACCACCCGCAACAAGCCCGATGGACGGCTCAAATCCACCAAGCTCCTCAAGCAAGTGGCCCTTGCCCGCGAGTTTCCCCAACTGGCCCCCTGGGATGAAGAGGGTATCCTGAGGCAGGTATACAGCGAGGCCCGGCAGCGGGATCTCAAGCTCAGCCCAGAGGCAGCCCAGAAGTTGGCGGAAGCCGTGGGCAACGACTCCCGCCGCTTGGCGATGGAACTGGAAAAGCTGGCTTTGTTTACGGTCAACCAACGGGATCCCATCTCCCCTGAGCAAATCGAGGCTTTGGTGCCCGCCAGCGCCTACAACAGCTTTCAACTGGCCGCCTCCCTGCGCCAGGGCAACTTGGATCAGGCCCTGCGCATCCTGGCCCATCTTTTGGATCACAACGAGCCGGCCCTGAAGATCCTGGCGGTGTTGGTGGGGCAATTTCGCACCTGGCTGTGGGTAAAGCTATTGCTGGAGGAGGGAGAACGGGATCCCAAAGTCATCGCCCAAAAAGCAGAGATTGCCAATCCCAACCGGGTTTATTTTCTCCAAAAAGAGGTGGGATCCCTAAAAAGCTCGGCGCTGCTGCAGGTGATGCAGCAACTTTTACAACTGGAGTATCAGCTCAAGCAAGGTCAACCGGAGCGAGAAGTGTTTCAAGAGGCTCTGATCCAGATTGTGGCCATTCTCCAGAAATCCTGAGCCTTTTCGTTCAGGGACAGTTCTAGCAACGGGCAGCCTACCCACCGGGATCAGATCCTTCACCAGGGAGGATCCCTCTTCGGAACTCAGAGTAGGTAGAGCAGGATAAACAGCACAATCCAAACCCCATCCACAAAGTGCCAGTAGATCTCAGCAGCCTCGACGCCAAAGTAGTGTTGGGCGCTGTAGTGACCCGGCTTCAGGGATCGCCAAAGCACCGCCAAAATAAACAGCAGCCCCGCCGCCACATGTAGCCCGTGAAACCCGGTCAAGACATAGAAGGTGCTGGCAAACAAGTTGGTGGTAAGGCCAAACTCCAGGTGGCTGTACTCGTAGAGCTGCCCGGCCAAGAAAATCGCACCCATCAGGGCAGTGAGGGCAAACCACAGCCGTAGCCCCTTGACGTTATTGGCCTGGATGGCGGGCTTGGCCTGGTGGATAACCAAGCTGCTGGCGAGCAAAATCGCCGTGTTGATCCCAGGCAAGAGCAATTCCCGCTCCGGCGTCCCTTCCGGCGGCCAGACGGGGGCCGTGAGGCTGTAAGCCAAGTAGGCCATGAACAGGCCCAAGAATAAGCAGCCTTCCGCCACCAAGAACATCAGCAGACCAAAAATGCGATGATCTGGGTGCTCAGCGTGAGCGGTGTGGGCCTGAGTGTGGCCGGCTATCAAGGCATCAGCAGCAAGGGATCCTTGCATATTCTTCTCCACTCAAAAAATAAACCAATCGAACCTTAGAATTCCTGAGACCGTGTGGCCAGCCCAGCCGGGATCAAGACTGGAATGCCCGGTGAGTAGAAGATGGAGACCCCCTGCTAAGAAGAAGTCGTAGGCTTTGCTTCCGCCAACGCCAGCTCCCGCAAGCTCTGCAACTGGGCGGCAAAGTAATCCAAAGTCTCCTTGCTGTGCAGGCCGTAGTCGTAGGGGCCGGTCAGCAGAATGGGATCCCCGTAGAAGTTGTGGGCAGGCGGCGGGGAAGAAGTCGCCCACTCCAGGGTTAGAGCCTGCCAGGGGTTGTCGCCGGCCTTGGGCCCGGCCACCCAGGAGTAGATGGCGTTCACCAAGAAGGGCAGCGTGGAAATGGCTAGAACAAAAGCCCCCACGGAGCTAATCCAGTTGAGGTCGGCAAATTGCGGGTCGTACTGGGCCACGCGGCGGGGCATGCCCATCAGGCCCAGCTTGTGCATCGGCAAAAAGCACATGTTGAAGCCGACAAAGGTCAACACAAAATGCACCCGCCCCCAGAACTCGTTCAGCAGCCGCCCGGTCATCTTGGGGAACCAGTGGTAGATGCCGGCATAGATCCCGAACACGCTGCCGCCAAACAACACGTAGTGTAGGTGGGCCACCACAAAGTAGGTGTCGTGGACGTGGATATCCAGGGGCACTGAAGCGAGGATAATGCCGCTCAACCCCCCAATGACAAACATCGAGATAAAGCCAAGGCTAAACAGCATGGCCGACCGGAAGTGGATTTTGCCGCCCCACAAAGTAGCTAGCCAACTAAACACCTTGATCCCCGTGGGAACAGCAACGGACATAGTGGCAATCATGAAGAACACCCGCATCCAGTCCGGGGTGCCGCTGGTAAACATGTGGTGCGCCCAGACGATCAACCCCAAAAAGCAAATAGCCAAGCTGGAATAGGCGATGGCCTTGTAGGCAAAGATAGGCTTGCGGGCATGCACCGGCAAAATCTCGGAGATGATACCGAAGACCGGCAAGATCATGATGTAAACCGCCGGGTGGGAGTAAAACCAGAACATGTGCTGGTACACCACCGGATCCCCGCCACCGCTGGGGTTAAAAAAGGACGTGCCCGCCAACAGGTCAAAACTCAGCAAGATCAACGCGCCAGCCAAAACCGGTGTTGCAATGAGGGTGAGAACAGACGCTGCTAGCATGGCCCAGCAAAACAGCGGCATGTCCTGCATCCTCATGCCGGGCATGCGCATTTTCAGGATGGTGGTGATGAAGTTAACTGCGCCTAGGATTGAAGACGTCCCCGCCAGCAAGATACTCAGGATCCAGAGCTCTTCCCCCACCTTGCCGCTAACTAAACTCAGAGGCGGGTAGGAAGTCCAGCCAGCAGATGGGGGTTCTAGAAACAAGCTAGCCAAGAGCAAGATCCCAGTAGGCGGAACCAGCCAAAAGGCCACTGCATTGAGCTTGGGAAAGGCCATGTCCCGTGCCCCAATCATCAGCGGCACGAGGTAATTGCCGAAGCCCCCCACCAAAGCCGGCACGATCCACAAAAAGATCATGATCGTGGCGTGCAGGGTAAAAGCGCCATTGTACCGCTCAAAGCCAAGAAAGTCCGCCTCTGGGGTAGCCAGTTCGGCTCGTACTGCTACAGCCAGCGCTCCCCCCACCAAGTAGAAGAAAAAGGTGGTCACCAAATACTGGATCCCGATGACCTTGTGATCCGTAGAGAAGGTCAAGAAGCGCCACCAAGGTTCTGCAGGCGGATCCAGGCTGCCCCTGGGGGCAGCAACGAGGCTAGGATTGCCCTGTAGCTGAGTCATTGCAAAAAAGCTCCTAGTTTCAGCCTGTTCCCGTTCGCGTCAGCAGGACGGAGTCCTTGTGGAGTTTGAGAGAGGTCAAATCCGCAGGCGAGACCCCCAAACGCTGGTGGTGGACTTGGGCAAAAGCCGAAGCAGCCGCAGGGGAATCAGCCGGAGGGTGATGGTGAGTGGGGGGAGAGTCTGCAGCAAGAGCTAGGGCACTGCTATCGCCGCGAGCGGCTAAAAGTTGCTCCTGCTGCCAGCGCTCGAAGTCTTCTGGTCTTTCCACAATCAATTGCGTAGCCATCACCCCGTGGTAGGGGCCGCACAGCTCCGCGCAGATGATGGGGTAAGTCCCCAACTGGGTAGGCACAAACTCCAGGTGGGTCTCTCGGCCTGGAATGAGATCCTGCTTTAGGCGAAATTGCGGCACCCAGAAGGCATGGTTGACATCAAGGGCCGTCATATTCAAGCGCACCCGCCTGTTGAGGGGAAGGTGCAGCTCACTAGTCACCAAGCCCGATTCATAGGTAAACAGCCAACCGTATTGCATGCCCTGCACCTGAACGACCAGATCCGGCTGGCCCATCTCTTTCCCAGGTAGCACCACAGGGGTATAGGCATAGCCCGGCTCCCCTGCCTTGGCTTCCTCGGAAGAGCCCATCCCCATGGCCGCGTGCATATGCCCGCCCACATTGGTGCCTCCGTAAATAGCCTGGTAGACATCTATGCTGGCTAGGCCCAACCAAAGGATGATCAGAGCCGGCACTGCTGTCCACACGATCTCCAACAGCACATTGCCGTGACTGGGATCCCCGTCGCCGTGCTCCCCCCGTCGCTTGCGGTAGCGGATGACACAGTAGAGGAGCACCCCTTCCACCACTAGAAAGATGCCGGTGGCGATGGTGATGGTGCTGTTGAAGAGGCTATCGAAGAGGGGAGCTGAGTTGGCTGCCGCTTCGGGAAGCAGATGGTGATTCTGGCCATACCAGAGGCTGGCCAGGGTCAGCAGAACCCCAATACCCACCAAAATGATGTTACTGAGCGCACTCACGACTGCTCTTCCCCACTGCAAATGCAAGGCACGCCCGCCCTAGACAAAATCTGTTCTGCGAACAGAGCCGAAGCGGGCCACACCCATCCTTCATATCCATTTAGGTCACGGGAGCTGGAGAGGATTGCCCAGGCTTAGGGATCTCTTCAGAATCTTCATCGCTGGGAATTGGTAGAGGGGAGCGGCTTGATTGGCAGGATCGACAGAGCTTCTGGAAGATGAACGATGCATGCAGAGGAGGCGTGGCTCAGCACAAAGAAATTCTTAAAAAGCCTTCGCCAGCCGCAAGTCTGCATTTAGGATCCGTTACAGGGGAGTCAGTCTCCTTGTCTGCCTATAGCTAGATGCTGAGCCAGTTAGACCTCAAAGACCTATTTAAGTTCGCTAACTGAAATGGATAGCTTAAGTATCGATCTCGATTATTTTTTATGCAGATTATTCCGAGCTTGGATTGACTTGCAATAACTTTTTCAACGGCGATGGACTCTTCGATTTCCCAATCTCACGCTCATCCCTTGCCGTCTAGGGAGCTTTCCCTGCGCATGGGGCAAGCCTTGCTGGGTTTAGCAGCGGCCACTTGGCTGTTGATGGGACTGGGCAGTGCCACTCGAGTCATGAATGCTGGCTTATCCTGTCCAGATTGGCCCCTCTGCTATGGAGAGCTTGTCCCCACTGAGCAGATGAACCTGCAGGTGTTTCTGGAGTGGTTTCACCGCCTGGTGGCTGCTGGGGTGGGCTTGGCCACCCTGCTGCTAACGGGGTTTGCCTGGCTGAAGCGCAAGGCCTTGCCCGCTTGGCTGCCCTGGGGCCTGAGCTGGGCTTTTGTCTTGGTCGTGGCCCAAGGGATCCTGGGCGGGCTGACGGTAACGGAGCTGTTGCGCTTTGACATTGTGACGGCTCACCTGGGCACGGGCCTGCTGTTTTTTGCCACGCTGCTCACCTTGGGATTGCTGGCCCTGCCAAGCGTCGCTCCTTCGGAGGAGGGGAGAGCTTCTGTTGGCTACTTGCCCTGGCTCGGCTTGGGGGCAGTGCTGCTGGTGTACGTCCAGAGCCTTCTCGGAGCTTTGGTGGCTTCCCAATGGGCGTTGCACCAGTGCTTAGCTGCTGGCGAGCTGTGCGGGGTGATGAACGGTCACTTGCTGGGGGTGGCTCCGGCCACACTGGCGGTGTTGGTGGTGGCGGTGGCCACAAGTTGGCGACGCCGGCAGCTCCCGCGGATTCTCAAGCTGCTGGGCCATGGTTCGGTGGGCCTTTTGCTGGCGCAAGTAGGGGTTGGCGTTCTTACCTATCGCTACCGGCTGCAGGTGGAGCCCTTGACGGTAGCCCACCAGATGATTGGGGCAGCTTTGCTGGGGTGCTTGCTGGGCTTTACGGTGCTGGCCTGGCGTACGAGCAACAGCCTTGAAAGCCAGTAGGAAGGAAGCTCTCCCCGGAGCCCTCGGAGGGTAGCCGCGGCCGCAGAAATCAACGGCAAGTAGTTCCATGGCAGATATCCTTCAAACCTACCGTCCAGATCCTTGTCAGAACACGGTGACAGGGATCCCTTTTGGCCATCACCAAAGTCTTGCGCAGGTTTTGCGCAGCTATAGCCAGTTGGTGAAGCCGAAGATCATCGCCCTCTTGCTGATGACCACGGCTGGAGCCATGTGGATGGCGGGCAATACGGATCCTTTCAAGTTTGGCGTCACCCTCTTGGGGGGGGGGATGGCGGCGGCAGCAGCCAATGTCATCAACATGGTGTACGACGCCGATATTGATCGGATGATGGAGCGAACCCGCCATCGTCCTTTGCCTTCTGGCCGCATTCGGGCACGCCATGCCCTGAGGTTTGCCGGGATCCTGGCTGTGATGTCCTTTGGCTTGCTGGCCTGTTTTACCAATTTGCTGGCTGCCAGCTTGGCCATGGCGGGGATCCTGGTGTATGTAGGGGTCTATACCCACTGGCTGAAGCGTTCCAGCCCCCAGAACATCGTCATCGGCGGAGCAGCGGGGGCGATCCCCCCTTTAGTGGGCTGGGCAGCGGCTACGGGCGAGCTGAGCTGGGCTGCTTGGGTGATGTTTGCCCTCATCTTTTTGTGGACCCCGCCCCACTTCTGGGCCCTAGCGATTTTAAAGCGAGAAGACTATGCCCGCGCCGGGGTGCCGATGCTGCCGGTGGTGGCCGGAGAAAGGCCGACTGCCGCCCAGATTCTTCTCTACGCCCTGTTGCTGGTGCCGGTCAGTCTACTGCTGGTTTACCCTTTGCACGTGCTGGGATCCTTTTACTTGAGCGCGGCGACCCTGCTGGGATCCCTTCTAATTTGGAAGGCGGTGCAGTTGCTCCAGGAGCCGCACAGCCGGGAGCGGGCAACCTCCCTCTTCACCTTTGCCAACCTCTACTTGCTGCTGTTGTGCGGTGCCATGGGGTTGGACAGGTGGTCGCTGACCCACACCCTTTGGGATCAAGCCCTTGCCTCTCTCCAGGGTGTCTATGCCAGCCTGGGGGCGCTGGCCAACCACCTTGGGGCAATGGGATCCCTGGGTTGACGACTTAACCAATTGACATCCTCCCCGGCCTGAAGGCGGGGGATTCTTACACGGTCGTCGCAAAGGCGTTGTCAAAGCGCCTCTAGACAGTTCCTGAAGGCAAAGCCCCAAGGTTCTGCTGACTTTCTTAAGCAGGTTGGCGGCAGCATTCGCCTCAGCGTTGACCAACCACCCCTTTGCCGTTTGGTACAGGCCCCGCTTGACACGCTTTCCAGAGGGTCTCCACCCGTCGGGTTTTTCACCATAATTAGGTAG
>NZ_AXUW01000001.1:821018-842919 GCF_002760415.1 Synechococcus sp. 65AY6A5 | reverse complement strand
GTTGTACGGCGGAAACATACATCGCGATGAAGTGCGGGTTCTCGCCATCTCAGCGCAAAGCTCACCATAGCTTGCCCATCGCTTCGTTTTGAAATAGACTTGTCTCGCATAGTACAAAGCACAGTTGTACACCTTATTAGACTGTTGACACAAGTACTTTGGTAGGGGGACTAGCTTCCTGTTCCTGACTCGAACCTGCTGACAGCCGTACTCCATCATTGTTGGCAAGCGGCATGACAACCGCAGTCTGACATGGGCAAGCGATAATGCGAGAGGAAAGTCAACGGTACAATCACTACAACCATGGTGTGGGGCTAGCGGTTGTTTATCTCATTTTTTGGCCAAAGAGAAGGAAAAAGGTCTTGGTAGGAGAAGTCAGGAAGAGGTTGTTTGAGCTATGAAACTATATCAACGACCCCCATCATGGGTAAGCGACCAAAGTCGCTAGCGGGCTTTTCCGGCGCGCACTCAAGTGCGGGGCTACCAAGCTATCCTTTTGTGTCTCGAGACCTGTTGGGGCTGGTAAAGAGGGGCCCTGATGGCGCAGAAGATTTTCCTGCGGGCTGTCTGAAGGTTCGGCTTCCTGCCACCGGCCCAAACAGAGCGGCAATCAAGCCTGTGGAAAACCGTCTTATCTTCGTCCCTTCCTTTGCGATACTGCTAGAGGTGATGTTGAGAGTGATAACGCGATGGCGATGCAGCATCTAGCCAGGGGCCAGCTTCGACGTCCTCAACGACAGCCAAGCTCGGCGGGATCCCGGTCGTCCCTTAGCCGGTTTGCCCCCTGCGGCCTCCTGTTCAGCCTGCTCTGGGCTGTGCCTGCCTTTGCCCAAGAAACGAAAGCGCCTGATCCTGCCGCCTTAGTTCTCCCAGATAGCCGAGCCATCCGCACCCCCAACCTGCCTCCCACCCTGTCGATCCCGCCCGAGGCCCGCCCTGCCACTCCTGCCCCGGTCTCGCAGGGGGCTGCTAGGGCCGAAGAACTGGTGGTGCCTCAATCCCCTTTGGAGGTGCGCATCGAGCGGACGGAGGGCTTGTCCTTACAAGAAGCCCTGGAGATTGCTGTTGCCCAAAACCCAGCGGTGCAGCAGGCAAGGCTGGCTGTAGAACGGGCTGAGGCTGGGGTTGCCCTGGCGCAGGCAGCTTTTGCCCCCACCCTCTCCACTCGAGCCAGTTACCAATACAGCGAACCTCCCTCGCCTGGTGGCAGGCCAAGCCGCGAAGTTCACACTCTCTCAGCTAGCGTGGTGCGGGTGGACTACACCGCTTTCGACAACGGGATCAGAGAACAAAACCTAAGACTGGCCCAAGAAGCTCTGCGCGTCGCCCAACTGCAACTGGAGCAAACCCTGCAGACAGTGAAACAAGCTGTGGCCAACGCCTACTACGATCTGCAGAGCGCCGATGCCCGAGTGGCCATCAGCCAGGCTGCCGTTGCAAGTTCTGAAGCCACCCTGCGGGATGCCCAAGCCCGAGAGCGGGCTGGGGTGGGTACCCGCTTCGAGATTCTCCAGGCGGAGACCGAATTGGCCAACAATCGACAAACCCTACTGGTGGCCCAAAACACCCAACAACTGAGCCGCCGCCGCCTGGCCGAGCTGCTGAACTTTCCCAGTCCCACTGATGTGCTGGCCAGGGATCCCATCGAGCCTGTGGGAGAGTGGGACCTGAGCCTAGAAGAGACTATTGTTGCCGCTTTTGCCCAAAGGCAAGAGCTGGAGCGCCAACGCCGAGAGTTGGAACAAGCCCAAGCTCGTGTGCGCCTGGCGCAAGCCAGCAACGGTCCCCAGATTGGTTTGTTCGCCACCCTCGATGCGGTTAACGATTTCAAGGCCAGCCGCGACAGCTTCGATATCGGCTACTCGGTCGGCGCCAATTTCAGTTTGACTTGGCTGGACGGGGGTAAGGCGGCCGCCCAGGCTCGCCAAGCCGAGATCGACGGGCAGGTGGCCGTGAACAATTTCATCGGCAGCCGTAACGAAATCCGGCGCAGTGTGGAAGAGGCTTTCCTCACGCTCAGCTCCAGCCGCGAACAGATCGACTCAGCCAAGGTAGCGATTGCCTCGGCAGAGGAGAGCCTGCGCCTGGCGCGGCTGCGCCTTCAGGCCGGGGTGGGCACGCAAACAGAGGTGATCAACGCCGAAACTGCCCTCACCACCGTCCGTGGCAACCTCTCCAATGCTGTAATCGCCTACAACCGCGCCCTGGTACAACTGCAGCGGGCCGTCGGCAGGCTTTGATCTCTGCTCGGTTCTTTCTCCCTCACCCCCAACCCCTCTCCCTCTGGGAGAGGGGAGCTAGGGCAGCTCGTTCGCGACAGCGTTGCGTAGTAATAAGGATGTGGAGAAACGTTTCGAAATAGCCATGGTGCCAAGTACCGCTGGCGCCAGCAGAAGAAACGCGACGAACTGAGAAAAATCGCCCCCTCTGGGCTTAGCCCCTGAGGTTTCCTCACGATCCGCAATGACGGCAAAAGAGAGGCCTAGAGTTTACGGGAATAGAACTCGACAACCAGCAGCTCGTTCACTGGTGCGCAGATCTGCTCTCGGGGAGGCAGTTCTTTGATACGCCCGCGCAGCTTCTCTTTGTCAAATTCCAGGTAATCGGGCAGGAACAGCCCCGGATACTCAGCGTAGGCGGCCACCAATTTGCGAGAAGACTCCTTGTTCCTTACCGTGATCACATCCCCAACTTTGCAGCCATAGCTGGGGATGGTGACTTTGCGGCCGTTGACTTCGATGTGGCCGTGGCTTACCAACTGCCGAGCCGCCGGAATGGTTGGAGCCATGCCGAGGCGAAAGACGATGCAATCCAGCCGCATCTCCAGCATCTGCAGCAAGGCTAGCCCGGTGGATCCCTTGGAGCGCCGCGCCTTGCGCATGTAGCGGAGCATCTGGCGCTCGCTCACCCCGTAGTTGAGGCGCACCTTCTGCTTCTCTTCTAGGCGGATGGCATACTCGGATTTTTTCTTGCGCTCGGCCCCGTGCATACCAGGTGGATTGGTATTTTTGGGGCGCTTGCGCGTCAAACCGGGCAGATCAAGTCCCCCGAAGCGACGAATGATCTTGAGGCGGGGACCTGTGTAGCGGGACATGCGGGCGTTTCTCCGAAATCGGCAAAGATACTCAGCAGAAGAGCACAGGCGAAAACATTGGCCGTGCGCCAAAAGAATTGGCGATCTCCTATATTAAGGTCTTAGCCCGGCCTTTAAGCAAGGGGTGAGAGCCGTTTTTTAGCTGACTTTGGGGAGCGGTGCCATTAGTCGTAGCGAACCCCCAGTTGGGTGCGGATGAAGGCGCGATCCTCGCTCAGCAGGCCGTTGAGGGTGCGCCGCTCCCCCAGGATGGGATCCGGGTCCAAGCCGATGGCCTCCAGATCCGCCAGCACCATCAGCTCCACCAGTTGGGCAAAGGTCACCTTGGGCTGCCACCCCAGTACCCGCTTGGCCTTGGAGGCGTCCCCCAAGAGCAGATCCACCTCCGTGGGGCGGTAGTAGCGGGGATCGATCTCGATCAGCACGCGATCTTTGTAGAGTCCCTGTTCTTCCAGTCCGGATCCCCGCCAGGTAATGGGCATGCCCACCAAAGCAAAAGCGCGTTCGGCAAACTCCCGCACGCTGTGGGTTTCGCCAGTAGCCAGCACGTAGTCGTCCGGCTGGGGTTGTTGCAGCATCATCCACATCCCCTCGACGTAGTCCTTGGCGTAGCCCCAGTCCCGCTTGGCATCCAGGTTGCCCAGGTAGAGCTTGTCCTGCTTGCCGGCCACGATGCGGCTGACGGCGCGGGTGATCTTGCGGGTAACAAAGGTTTCTCCTCGCCGTGGGCTCTCGTGGTTGAACAAAATGCCGTTGCAGGCAAAGAGGTTGTAGGCTTCGCGGTAGTTGACTGTTTGCCAGTAGGCGTACACCTTGGCGCAGGCGTAGGGGCTGCGGGGGTAGAAGGGGGTGGTCTCCTTTTGCGGGATCTCCTGCACCAGGCCGAACATCTCCGAGGATCCCGCCTGGTAAAACTTCACCCGGATCCCCGTGCGCTGCTGGTAGTCGCGGATGGCCTCCAGGAGGCGTAGGGTGCCCATAGCCACCGCATCGACGGTGTATTCTGGCGCCTCAAAGCTGACCCGCACGTGGGATTGGGCCCCCAGGTTATACACCTCCGTCGGCTGCACCTGTTCCAGGATCTTGCGCAGGGTGGTGCCATCGGTGAGATCCCCATAGTGGAGAAACAGCCGGGCGTTGGGATCGTGGGCATCCACATAGATGTGGTCGATGCGGTCGGTATTGAAGGTGCTGGCGCGGCGGACAATGCCGTGGACTTCATAGTTTTTTTGCAACAGCAGCTCGGCCAGGTAAGAGCCATCCTGGCCGGTGATGCCGGTAATTAAGGCACGTTGGGTCATAGAGCTGGAGGCGAAAACAAGCACTTGTAAGACTTCAGCCAGAGCGGGGACTTCAGCGCCTTGCCAAGCACAAACTCGCAAAGCTGAAACCCCAAAGCCAGAATATTATAGAGCAGCGGGAACCCCTTCTCTGGGGTTCTGCTTGCTTAGGAAGAGCCCAGGTGACGATCCTTAACCTGCTGCAGGGCAGGGGTCAGGGCCATAGGCCAGGGAGCCGGCTGGCGCAGTTGCCGCACTGCCTGGGGCAGGCGCAGGACCGAGGCACGGCTGGTGCGGGCAATCGCCTCCAGATCCGGCAGGGGCTCCAACAGCACACCCTTGCGCAGGATCGGGCGCAGCAGCGGCTGGTAGCCAGGGGGCGGGCTCTCGTCGGCCTGGCCGAGCAAGTCCCCTGTGGGACCGCGGAAGATCTGCTTGCGCCCCGGCAGGGTGGCTTTGGCAAAGGAGGCCTTGGCCACTGGGATCCCGTTAATCTCCACCAATTTGTACACTCCGTTCACGCCCTCGCCGGTCACCAGCCGCGTCCCCACTCCATAGCCGCTGATAGGGGCTTGGGAGCGGTGCAGCCGTTCGATCTCGTACTCGTCCAAATCGCCGCTGACAAAGACCGGCGCCCCCTGGGGCAGGATGGCCTTGACCTGGTGGGAGAGGGCCTCCAGGTCCCCGGAGTCGATGCGCACGCCGCCGATCTCGCCTTGGGATCCCAGTTGATCCGGATGGGTGGCTGCAAAGAGCTGGGCCGCTGTGCGCGCTCCCTGGATGGGATCGTAGGTATCGATGAGCAGAACCGCCTGGGGAAAGTAGCGCCGGAAGGCTTGAAAAGCGCGGGTCTCATCGCCGGAGAGGGCGGCAATGGCCATCACCAGAGAATGGGCCATCGTGCCTGCCGGCTTGCGCCCCAGCTTGAGAGCTGCCAAGACGTTGGAGGTGGCGTTGAACCCCGCCGCCAGCGCTGCCCGCGCTGCCCACAGGCCCGCCTGGGGGCTAAAGGCTCGCCGCGTGCCGAACTCCAACAAAATGGCCTCATCCCCGGCAGCATCCCGCATGCGGGCCGCCTTGGTGGCAATCAGGGTTTGGTAGTTGAAGGTGGTCAGCAAGTAGGTTTCCACCAGTTGCGCCTGCCACAGAGGAGCCTCTACCCGCAGCAGCGGCTCGTTGGCGAAAACGGCCGTTCCTTCCGGCACTGCCCACACATCCCCCTCGAAGCGGCAGCTAGCCAGCAGCTCCCAGAAGCGTTGCGGTGCCTCGGCAAAAATGCCCGTCTCCCGCAGCGCCTGCAAGGCTTGCGGCGGAAAGTGCAACTGCTGCAGGTATTCCACCGCTTGGGCCAGCCCCATGGCGATGAGGTAGCCATAGTCGCTAGGCAAGCGCCGCACAAACAGCTCAAAGGCCGCCGGCTGATTCTCCAGCCCCTCCCCCACATAGCAGGCAGCCATTGTGAACTGGTAGAGATCCGTCAACAGGCCGTAGTCCTGGGGCTGCAGGGAGGAGAAGTCTGAATTCACCATGGAAACCTCAAGGGACAAGCCGCTGAAAAGCTAGGGGAGCGGGCAAAGAAGTCCTTGCCAAAGTTGGAGCTACTATGGTAACAGGTTTGGCCTGCCAGGGATCCCGGCGAGGTGGCCCCAGCGATAAGAGCTTGACTGCACTCTAAAAAGCCATGAACACCACTGTCCAGGGAGTAACGACTCAAGCTCCGCCGACACTTCCCTTGCCTGTTCATTTTGATCCCGAGCGGGTGGGGGAGATTTGGCGGGTGCCCTACCAACAGCGGGCCCTAGAGGCGGAGCAGTGGGCCCAAGAGCACCGCATCCCATCGGCAGAATCCGACCAGGTGCGGGTAGGCTTGTTGCTCATCGATGTGCAAAATACCTTCTGCATTCCTGGCTTTGAGCTGTTTGTGGGTGGTTCTAGCGGCCTGGGGGCGGTGGAGGATAACCGGCGTCTGTGTCAATTTATCTACCGCCACCTCGCCCACATCACCCAGATCGTGGCTACCCTGGACACCCACACCGCCATGCAGATCTTCCACCCCATCTTCTGGGTGGACGCCCAGGGATCCCATCCCGAGCCAGCTACAGCCATTTCTGCCGCCGAGATCCGCTCCGGGCGCTGGCGGGTCAACCCCGCGGTGGCCGCCAACCTCACCCAAGGGGATCTGACGCGGCTGCAGGTCTACGCCCTCCACTATGCCGAGCAATTGGAGAAAGGGGGGAAATATCCTCTCATTGTCTGGCCCTACCATTCCATGCTAGGTGGGATTGGCCATGCCCTGGTGCCGGCGGTGGAGGAAGCGATCTTCTTCCACACCATTGCCCGCTGCAGCCAGCCCAGCTTGCAGCTCAAGGGGGCCAACCCCCTGACGGAAAACTACTCCGCCCTCAGCCCGGAAGTCTTGACCGGCCCGGAAGGGGATCCCATCGACGAGAAAAATGAATCCCTTATCGGCCACCTACTGGAATTCGATGCCCTGATCGTGGCTGGCCAAGCCAAAAGCCACTGCGTCGCCTGGACGGTAAGCGACCTGCTGCAGGAGATCCAGTCCAGGGATCCCGCCCTGGCCAAGAAGATTTACCTTCTGGAAGATTGCACCTCGCCGGTGGTGATCCCCGGCGTAGTCGATTTTAGCGAGCAGGCGGAGGCGGCCTTTGCCCGCTTTGCCGCCGCGGGGATGCACCGGGTGCGCTCCACCGATCCCCTCTGGACGTGGCCTGGCTTTCCGTGGCGGAAGACTTGATCTCCTCTACCCCAGTGCTAGGATGCGGCAGGACAGGCTGTGGGAGTTTGCCTGTGGACGATCGTCCTGGCGGTGCAGATTTGCTTTGGGAAACCAGTTCCCTGCGCCCTCCCACTGGCGCCCGCGACTTTTTGCCGCGGGAAGTCCAGCGGCGGGAAAGGCTAGAGGCGCAGCTAACCCAGGTTTTTCGCCGTTACGGCTACCAACGTATCATCACGCCCACCCTGGAACCGCTAGAGACGCTACTGGCTGGGGGATCCATCCGCGCCGAGGCAGTGCTGCAGTTGCGGGACGGGGAAGGGACAATGCTGGGGTTGCGCCCGGAATTCACCGCTTCCATCGTGCGGGCAGCAGCCACGCGTCTGGCCAGCGGGCCCCTGCCGCTGCGGCTTTACTACCACGGCAACGTGTTCCGCAATAGCCGGCGGGAGGAGGGCTCCTACAGCAGCCAGGAGTTTTTCCAGTCAGGGGTGGAGCTCATCGGCGCGGGCGGATGGCTAGCCGACGCTGAGATCTTGCTGCTTTTAGCCGATTGCGTGCGCGCTGTTGGCCTCAGCAACTGGACATTGCTGTTGGGAGATGTGAGCCTGACTGAGAGCCTGCTTAACTCTGTTACTCCCAAGGCCCAGGCGGCGGTGCGCCGTGCCATTGCCCAGCTTGACTACGTTTACCTAGAAGCGGCTCCGCTGCCAGAGGCGGCCCGCCAGATTGGCCTGCAGATTCTGGGATTGCGTGGCCAGCCGGAACAGGTTCTACCTCAGCTGGCCCAGCTTCCTGTGTCGCCGGAGCGGCTGCGAGATCTGCGGCAGTTGTGCCAGATTCTGGAAGCCCAGCAAGTGCGGGTGGTGTTGGATCTGAGCTTGCTGCAAACCTTGGCCTACTACACCGGCATTGTCTTCCAAGCAGTGGTGGGGGGAGAAATCATCGCCTTAGGCGGGCGCTACGACCGGCTCTATGCCCTCTATAGCCCACAGCAACTGGAGCAGCCAGGGATCGGCTTTACCCTCCTGCCGGATACCCTGCTGCGGCTTTTGCCCCCCACTCCCCAGGACGAGGCAACGGGGTGCAAGCGGTTGGTGGTGCCACTGGTGCCGGCAGGGATCCCGGCGGCGCTGGCCTTGGCCGCCCGCTGGCGCGAGTCAGAGGCGGTGGAGCTGGAATTGCTGGACCGCTCCCCCGAAGAAATCGAGGCCTACGCCCGCCGCTGCCGGATCCCGGAGATTGCCTGGGTGCAGGCCGATGGCAGCTACCACATCTCCCCCGTCAAATATCCAGAGCCGCCAGATCCAACTGGGCACTGTGGGCCTCGATGAACTCCCGACGCGGCCCGACGGCATCCCCCATCAGGATGGTGAAAATGCGATCGGCTTCGGCTGCGTCTTCGATGGTGATCTGCTTGAGGACGCGCGTTGCCGGGTTCATGGTGGTTTCCCAAAGCTGCTCCGGCATCATTTCCCCCAAGCCCTTGAAGCGCTGGATGGTGTACTTGGTGTTGGCCGGCAGGCTGCGCAGGACTTGCTCTTTCTCGGCCTCGTTGTAGCAGTAGCGCACGTTGTTGCGGCCCCACTCGATCTTGTAAAGCGGCGGACAGGCAATGTAGACGTAGCCCTGCTCCAAAAGCGCCTTCTGATAGCGGTAAAAGAAGGTGAGCAGCAGGGTGCGGATGTGGCTGCCGTCCACGTCGGCGTCGGTCATGAGGATGATGCGGTGGTAGCGCAGTTGGCTGGGATCGAACTCCTCGCCCTTGACCCCCAGGCCCAGCGCTGTGATCATGGCCTGAATCTCGGCGTTTTTGTAGATCTTGGCGGGATCCGCCTTCTCGATGTTGAGGATCTTGCCCCGCAAAGGCAGCACCGCCTGAAACTGGCGATCCCGTCCCTGCTTGGCGCTGCCCCCTGCCGAGTCGCCCTCCACCAAGTACACCTCCGACTCCGCCGGATCCCGGCAACTGCAGTCGGCCAGTTTCCCCGGCAGGGTGGAAGATTCCAGGGCAGACTTACGGCGCACCAGCTCCCGGGCCCGACGGGCCGCCTCGGCCGCGTTGAAGGACTGGATGGCCTTCTCGACGATCCCCCTGGCCACGTTGGGGTTGAACTCTAGGTATTCTGTAAGGGCTTCCGAGACAAGGGTCTGGACAATGCCCCGCACCTCGGTGTTGCCCAGCTTGGTTTTGGTCTGCCCCTCAAACTCAGGGTTGGGCACCTTGACTGCAAGGATGGCGGTCAGCCCCTCCCGCACATTTTCTCCCGCCAGGTTGCTGTCGGAGTCCTTGAGTTTGTTGAGCTTGCGGGCTTGGCTGTTGATGGTGAGGGTAAGGGCGGTCTTCAATCCCTCCAAGTGGGTGCCCCCCTCAGTGGTGCGGATGTTGTTGGCAAAGCCAATCAAGGTATCGGTGTAGACATCCGCGCACCACTGCAATGCCGCTTCTACCTCGACGCCATCCCGCTCCCCGCGCACATAGATAATATCGGGGTGGATGGGGGTTTTTTCGTGGTTGATGAAGGCCACATATTCCTTAATGCCGCCGGCAAATTGATAGACTTCGCGGTGAGGCGGATCCCGCCGCAGATCGCTGAAGATGATTTTCAAGCCGGCATTGAGGTAGGCCAGCTCGCGCAAGCGGGCCGCCAACAGGCTGTAGTCAAACTCCCGCTCCGGGAAGATGAGCTCATCCGGCTTAAAGCGCACCTCCGTGCCCCGCCGCTGGGCACCGGCAGGCTGCGGCTCGGACTGAAGGGATCCCACCACCGCCCCTCGCTCGAAGCGCTGGAAGTAAACCTTGCCCTCCCGCCAGACTCTGGCCTCCAACCACTCGGAGAGGGCATTCACCACCGATACCCCAACGCCGTGCAGCCCCCCGGAGACCTTGTAGCCGCCGCCGCCGAATTTGCCGCCAGCGTGCAACACAGTCATGACCGTCACCAGCGCCGACTGCCCGGTCTTGGGGTGGATGTCTACCGGGATGCCGCGGCCATTGTCCAGCACCGATACCGAGCCATCGGGGTGGAGAGTAACCTCAATTTCGTTGCAGTAGCCAGCCAGAGCTTCATCGACGGAGTTGTCCACCACCTCGTACACCAGGTGGTGCAATCCCTTCGGCCCAGTGGAGCCAATGTACATGCCAGGCCGCCTGCGCACAGCCTCCAAGCCTTCCAAAACTTGGATCTGCTCTGCACCGTAGTTCTCCGTCATTCGTAACTCCAATCCCGAAGAGAGATCCCGGCCCCCGCCGACCTAAACCCAGAGAAATTGACGCCAGAAGCCAGAGATAATCCAAATGCCAAAAACCTGCCCCCATAATAGCACAAAAGGCTAAAACGGCCACACAGCCGCTTCTGAGGGCAAACTTTGGCAGGGGATGCAGGGATGGAGATCAGTTTCTTGCCCGATCCTGGCCGAGAAAGCTCTCCACCAATCCCGGTGGCGGCTGCACCTGCAGCTCACCTTTTTCCAAATCCACAACCGGCACCAGAGCCTTCACAAAGGGGATCAACACCTGCCGCTTGTCGGGGGTGGCGATCTCCAGCACATCTTGGCCAGCGGCCCAGATGGCCGAGACATGCCCCAGCAGCCGCCCTTGATGGTAAACGGCCAGGCCGATGAGATCGGAGTAGTGGTACTCCTCCGGCTCGAGGGGCAGGCGCTGGGAAGCCGGCACCAACACCTTAGCTCCCACCCAAGCCTCTGCCGCCGTCCGATCGGGAATTCCTTCCAGCCGCACCAGGTATAGGCCCTTGGCGGGAAAAAACTGCCCCTCGATCAAAGGATGCAACAGAGGCTCCGGATCGCTATCCCGCTGCAGCCAGCGCGGCCCTGGCTCGGTAAGGCGCTCCGGAAAATCCGACCAGCACTTAACCCGCAGCCAGCCCCGCAGTCCATGAGCAGCCACCACCTGCCCCACCAGCAGCCAAGCGGTATCCCTTGAAGCTACCATAGCTGTCGCTGCTAGTCGAGCTGAGGAAAGTTCACCTCGGTCGGGAAAGCCGTGGAGCTGCCCAACTTTTGGGAAGCCCCGGAAGCGCGGGATCCCTGTTCTCCCTTGGCCACATCCACCATAGAGAGCAACCCTTGCAGGGTAGCGGGGATGGAATTGGGATCCATAAAGATCACCTTCGAGCTGGGGCTACTGCCCACCTTGAGACCCATATCGATGTAGTTTTGCGCCATCAAGTATTGCAGCGCGTTGGCTGCCTCTGGGTTTTCCTGCAAAGTGGCGGCAATGGTTTTGATGGCCTCAGCCGTGCCCTCGGCTAGGAGCAGCCGCTCGCGCTTCTCAGCTTCTGCTCGCAACAACTGCGCCTTGGCAGCCCCCGCCGCTTGGTTGATGCTGGCCTGCTGCTCCCCCTCGGATTTGAGAATGGCCGCTCGCTTCTCCCGCTCGGCAGCCATCTGCTTTTCCATCGAGTCCTGCACGGTTTTGGAGGGCTGAATATCTCGAACTTCCACGCGGGTGATCTTGATCCCCCAGGGATCGGTGGCCTCGTCCAGTTCTGTCAAAAGGCGGGCGTTGATCTCGGCGCGGGAGGAGAAGGTCTGATCTAGATCCATGCGGCCAATTTCGGCCCGCAGGGCCGTCAGCACCAAGTTCACCAAAGCCCGCTGTACATCCTCTACTGCATAGCGAGCCTTGATCATATCCGTAATGCGCCAATAGACCACCGCATCCGCCATCAAAGAAACGTTGTCGCTGGTGATGCACTGCTGCGGCGGCACGTCCAACACCTTCTCGCGAATGGTTTCCTGGAACACAATCCTGTCGATGGGAGGAAAAATGACGTGCAGCCCGGGTGTTAGCTTGCGGTGAAACCGGCCCAGACGTTCTACCAGCGCCTCATAGCCCTGGCTGATGATCTTGACGGAGTTAAACAGGTAACCGAGGAAGATCAGGGCGATTGCCGCTAAGATGCCTGGCATAAGACGTCTCTCCTGAGTGGGAGCTTTGCCTCTTATCTTAGACGATTGTTCTCTGGGCTTGTCGGCCTTGACCTCGAGGCCCCTGAAGGCGGAGACTCTTTCTGGCTTTTTCCTAAAATTTTAAGGTTTGATGTCTTGACCCATACCTCATTGACCGGTGGGGGCAACCGGAAAGACTGAAAAGCACCTAAAGGGAGTCTGTCTATGAAACTAAACAGCAAGAACCTAGAAGTTGGCTTGAACAAAACCTACGACGTCATTGTCGCCGGTGGCGGCTCAGGGGGGCTGTCGGCGGCAATCTATCTGGCTCGCTATGGCTTGAGTTGTCTGGTGGTGGAAAAAGGCAAAGGCCGATCTTTTTGGATGCAGGATCTGCGCAATTATCTGGGCCTGCCGCCAAACACGCCAGGACGAGAGCTGTTGCGACAGGGAAGGGAGCACGCCCTCAGCTTGGGGGTGGACTATCTATGGGGCTATGTGGAAAATGTGAAGGATGAGGGAGACCTTTTTGCTGTCAAGGTCAAGGTGGGAAAAGTCAACAGCCTCTACCCCGTTTTTCGCAGCAAGTATTTGATCGCGGCAACAGGCATCATCGATCATCTGCCGCAATTGCCGGACATGCAAAATGTTTACGACTATGCCGGCTATTCATTGCATGTCTGTATGATTTGCGATGGCTACGAAATGCGGGATCAAAAGGCAGTTTTAATCGTCGGCTCAGAGGCTCAAATCAACACTGCCTTTGTCCTCAACTGGTTTACGCCTTATATCTCGGTGTTGACTCACGGCCTCTGCTCGGTCGGCCCTGAAATGCGCCAAAAACTGGCCGAGCACGGCTATCCCCTTTACGAATCTCCCATCCGCCGCTTTCTGGGCGAGAACCACCAGATGCGCGGTGTAGAGCTCGCGGATGGCACCTACATCGAGGCAACTACCGGCCTGGTGGCCATGGGAGCCAAGTACCACAACGACTATTTGAAAGGGATCCCCAACTTGCAGTGGCAGGGCGAAAACCTCGTGACCGACGAGTGGTGCCGCACCACCCATCCGCGGCTGTTCGCGGTAGGAGATTTGAAGCAAGGCCTCAATCAGGTGGCGATTGCGGTTGCTGACGGAGCGCTGGCGGCCACAGCCATTTGGCGGGACATCCGCCGAGCCTCCCCTGCTCGTCAATGGGAAGAGCGCCTGCGCTCTTAGTTTGGGCTCATTCCGCCCTCTTGAGGGAGCTGGGATGGCCCTTTGCCCTATGATTGTTGCGAAGCCCCGAGAAACTCCCATGCGTTCTCTGAAAGCGGCGATCTTTTTTTTGGTTTTCCTATTGGTGGGGCTGCAGTACTGCGCGGTGGAGGCCCAGTCTTTTTTTGATCTAAAGCTGACTCTAACCTCAGAATACGATCCTGTTCTCCCGATCGAGAGCGTTCGGGTTGTGCGCGGCAGCCCTCCCCAAGACCTGCTGGTTTACCTATCGGCTCCTTCTGCTGCCTGGGTTTACCAAGAGCGGGTAAATGGGCATTACTTGATCGATATTCCCTATGCGGTGATTACGCCCTCGACCGCTGTTGAGGTTCCTAGGGAGCTGCCCTACCGGCTGAGCTGGGGCAACCGAGACGAACAGACTGGGCGCCTGCTGATCACCCCTGCACCTGCCCAGGTAGAGGTCTTTTTGCAGCATGGCTGGACAGCGGATCCCACTTTGCTCGATCCGCTGGAAAATAGCCGGCCTTTGCAACTGCCTTTAGAAGAGGCGCTCGGGCCTTTGTTGGAAGTGCCACCTCGCTCTGCCTTTCTCACCATTGACGATGGACCTTGGCCGCAGTCCACCCCTCGCCTTTTAGAGGTTTTGGATCAGCTACAGATTCCGGCCACCTTCTTTCTCATCGGCAATCACGTTTCTCGCTTTCCAGAGTTGGCCAAAGCCATTCAAACCCACGACCACACTATAGCCAACCACACGTTTACTCACGACTATCGACGCCTCTATAGCAGCGACGAGATATTCTATGCCGAGGTGGATCAGACAACCCAACTGCTCAAGACGTTGGGCTTGGATCCCCAACTGGTGGTTCGCCCACCGGGCGGTTTTCGCTTAGACTCTGCTTTGCGTCGCGCTTTGGAACAGGCAGGGTATCAGGTTCTCTACTGGAACCTTAGTCCTGAGGATGCCTATGCCAGCCAAACAGTAGACCAGCTTTTGCAGCGGGTTCGATCCCAGTTGTCGGTGATGAAAGCCTCTGAACAACCCCTGGTTTTGCTGCTGCACGACCGCTGGCCCCATACTGCAGAAGCTTTGCCGGAGATCGTTGCTGCCGTTGAAGAGGCGGGCTATCGCTTTTTGCCCTGGCCCACTTCTAGAGATTCTGCTTGAGGGAACTGCCAACTGTCTCTTAAGCAAAACCGGGCAATCTCTTAAAATCTTAGGGTCGAGGAGTGGGGAAGTATGCGAAAGCCCTTGGATTTCTGGGGTCGGATAAGTTGGGGAGCAGCCTTGGCTCTGGCGCTACCCCTTGCTGTTAACTCTGCCCACCCCCAGCCGCTGCTTCCGCTGTTGCCGGCTGTTTCTGAGGGAGGCACCGCGCGCGAGGGAGTAGTTGCCCTCTTTCGTCAATCCATCTGGTGGGAGTTCATCCGCGGCAATCGCGGCCAAAACCTGCGCCTGTTTGCGGCCAGCCTCACCGCTTCCGATCGGCAGGATGTGGTGGCCGTGTTTGAAATCCAGCGGCAGCCGACAGTGGAGCCGGTGGTGCGCGTTCTCAGCTTCGCCCATCAGGGAGGATACGATTTTCGCCTGCTCCATGCGGCTGAGCCGATCCCCGGACGGCTGGTGGAGGCGCACCTGCGCACCGACATTACCTCCAGCGCCCAGCCCAAGCTGGTACTGCTCACCGAGCGAGGGGGAATCAGCCTGCTGCGGTCTGTCTTGATCTTGGAACACCAGCCGGAGGGGTTTGTGCCGCTGCTGAGCGTAACCGATTTAAGCAATGCCAGCTTGCGGGTCAGCTCCCAAGGGCTCCTGGTCATCTCCAGCGTGCCGGGATCCAACCGCGACTCGCGCGCCACCCTCTACCAGTGGGAGGGAGATGGCTTTGTCCGCCGCGATCTGTAACATCCCAAGTCTTCCGATTGGCGACGAGACAATAGACCGCTGGGATTCGTTCCAAATTGCCACAAAGCAGTCCCTTGCAACTCCCCTCTCCCACTGGGAGAGGGGTCGGGGGTGAGGGGAGACTCCCACTGGGAGAGGGGTCGGGGCTGCGGGAAATGTCTCTAGTCTATTGAGGAGGGCCAGAGAGCTGTTGAGCCTGCCAGCAGGCACCTAGGCTGGGCGCTTGGCCCACCTGCCAGAGAAACAGGCTTTCGGCTCCCAGGGGATGCAGGCTCCAGGGATCCAGGCCAGGCCCAAACCAGCCGTAGGGATCGACAGGGGCGGGCTGGCCGGAATTGGTTTGGTCAAAGCGGCGCACCTCAAAGTGGAGATGGGGCCCGCTGGCACAGCCGCTTTCCCCTGACAGGCCAATCACCTCCCCAGCTGCCACCCTCTGCCCCTCGTGTACCCGGATTTGGCTGAGGTGGGCGTAGAGGGTTTCTAGGCGGATCCCGCCCGGGGATTCCCCTTCGTGCAGGATGCGCACCCGCAACCCCCTGACCGGGCGACCCAAGGCAGGGCAGAAAAACGCTGGCTCCGGACGCGCTACGGTAACCCGTCCTGGGGCGGCGGCCAGGATGGGGGTGCCTACCGGCATGGCCCAGTCGTAGCCGGCATGGCCATCGCTTTTGCCACAGGGGTGCTGGGGACTGGGAGTCCAAACCTGGCCCTGGCCGCTGACAAACCGGCCATTGCCGTCTTCCTTCCCCAAAGGCAGGTCGTGGTCGAAGAGGTTGGTGACCGGGAAGTCACCGATAAAGGGTTTGTGCAAAAGCGGCCACTGGGGCGGCGGCGGGTCCCCTTGGACTTGACGATAGCTCTCTAGTTGCCGCCGGTAGCCTTCCAGCTTCTGAAGCTGAGCGGGATCCTGCAACTGCTGCCGCAAAAGATCCACCAAGCGCAGGGCCTGAGCCCAGTCCCGGCGCTCCACAGCCCGGCTCAACTGGGCGTAGACTCCCCTCAGGACTTCCTGGGATACGGAGGAAGGGGGCCTCTGGGGAAAGCCAGGCAGAATGTTTACGAATTGATACAATAGGCAGCAAAGTATCAGTAGGCATACCTTGAGCAGACCAGGCGGTTTGGCTCGGGTGCCACTTTCCTTTTTGCCACCCGCTTTTCTCCTCAGCCCCTGCCCAAGCTGTGGGAAAGCGCAGTGGCTCTGACCAACCACCCCGCGGGAGCTTCTCATGCGTTGGCTGTTATCCTCTGGTGTTCTGGTTAGCTTGCCTTTCCAGTTTTTTAACAGGCGAGGTGTTCTCCTTTGGTCTGGGTCAATCTGGCAGTGGTTGGAAGCTTCGGCGCTAGGCTTGCACATTCTCTCCTTGCTCTTCGGCCTAGTGGGCCTACTTTGGGTAGTACCGCATCCCGAGTGGGTGGCCAGTTTACCCCCCATTGGTCTGCAGGCCTTCTCTTGGGGCATGGGCAACGGCGGCGTTGCCTACATGGTGTCTGGGGCGCTGGCGGCAGTTCTGATGGGATCCCGCCTTCTGGGGGTGCGGCGCCTGTTGATGTTTTTGATCCCGGCGGTGGGCATTTCCTTGGCCAGCGAGCTGCTGGGCACCAGCACCGGGATCCCTTTTGGCGACTACGGCTACCTGAGCGGGCTGGGCTACAAGATCGCCGGACTGGTTCCCTTCACGATCCCTTTGTCTTGGTTTTACGTGGGGCTGTCGTCCTACCTGTTGGCGCGGGTGGCGTTGCAAGCGGGGCGCCATTGGCTGATCCACTGCGAGGCCATCCTGTTGGGGGCGCTGCTGCTCACCGCCTGGGACTTCGTGCTGGATCCGGCCATGACCCGCGGCCTGATCCCCTTTTGGACGTGGTTCCAGCCGGGGCCCTTTTTCGGCATGCCTCTGCAAAACTTCGGCGGTTGGATGCTCACCGGAGCTGCCTTTATGACCGCGGCCAACCTCCTTTGGGGGAAAGATCAGCCGGTCTTGAACCGCCGCCAGTTGCTGGGGCCGCTGCTGCTCTATGTAGCCAATTTTGCCTTTGCCCTGCTGATGAGCGTAGGATCCGGCATTGTCGCGCCAGCAGGGCTGGGGCTCTTGCTGGGATTGGGGCCAGCTGTGGGGTTGTGGTGGAGCGCTCCGCCGGATCCTGAGGCTCCCTCGCAGCCTGAGTTGGCCGCGCAAGAAGCTGGGGATCGCCAGTGGGCGGGGGCGAAGTAGGTCGCCTAGGGTCTCGGCGCCGTTTTTTTCGGGCTGCCCTGCCACAGGCCAACCAACAAGCAGGCCACCCCCACGTTGATGGCCACGTCCGCCACGTTAAAGACGGGGAAGCCAATCCAGACGAAGTTGAAAAAATCCACCACATAGCCGTTGAGAAAGCGGTCGATGCCGTTCCCCATCGCTCCTGCCCAGACCAAGCCGTAGCCCACCTGTTCCCAACGGCCCAGGCTGCTGCCGCGAATCGCCAGCAGCGCCAGCGCCACCGCTACCCCCAGCGAGACCCACTTGAGGAACTCTGCCGAATCGGCAAATAGGCTCCAAGCGGCGCCGGTATTTTCCACGTAGGTAAGGTGAAACACCCCTGGCCACAGCTCGATTTCCGGCCCCGGCAGCAGCCGCTCCACCGCCCAGCGCTTGCTCGCCTGATCCAGGAGCAACCCCAGGATCCCGGCCAGCCAAAAGCCCGTGTTTTTCATGCTTTTTCACCTCACTACGTCCACCGGCAAGAGCGCTCAGAGGAGCACTTTTCCCATCCTGACATCCTCTCTTCTTTTGTGAGCGGCAAACCGCAGGAGCAAGGTTGGGGAGGGTGGAATAGAAAGCCAGGGAGCCTCAGGCCAGCAATTGTCTGCCTGGAGGGCAAAACAAAGAAAAGCGTCCGGCTAGCTGAGCCGGACGGGGATCCTACAGTCTAGAGGAGAGGAAAAGAGCAGCTACCGCCCCCGCTGCTCCAGGGATCGGCGCAACTCGCTGGCCATCTGTATAAACTCTTGCGGATTGCCCGCCTTGCCGTAGGAGGAGCGATCTTGAACCTTTTTGCCGCTACCTTGGCGGGTGCGGGTGTTGATCAGAGAGCTGGCCATTTCCAGAAACTTGGCAGGGTTCCCTTCGCTGCTGCCCCGCATCACAAAGGTTCGTCCGGCACGAGTCACTGCCATAGCTACCTTGATTCTCAGAAACGAAATGCTTGTTCACATCTTCCCACAAGGATCCCAAACCCGCCAGGCCCAGCGCCCTATTGGAGATAGCCGTGGCTTCTCAGGCTTTGCATCACCAAGTCGATACATTCAGAGATGCTTTGCTCGGCGGTTTTGCAGACCACCTCTGGATATTCTGGCGGCTCGTAGGGGTCGTCGATGCCGGTGAAGTGCCGGATGAGGCCTGCCCGCGCTTTGCGGTAGAGGCCTTTCACATCGCGCTGTTCACAAACTTCCAGGGGGGCGTCCACAAAGACTTCGATGAAGTTGCCGATCTGCTGCCGCACCTCCTGCCGGGTGGCGCGATAGGGGGAGATGGCCGACACCAGCACGATCACCCCGTGGCGGGTCAGCATCTCTGCCACAAAGCCGATGCGACGAACGTTCTCATCCCGATCCGCCCTGCTGAAGCCCAGTTCCTTGCTGAGGTGTTGCCGCACCAGGTCTCCATCGAGCACTTCCACCGGCAACCCCAAAGCCTGTAACTGCTGGGCGACACCGCAGCTCAGGGTGGTTTTGCCCGCGCCGCTGAGCCCCGTAAACCAGACCGTTACCCCCCGCCGCCCCATGGGTGTAGATCCCTTCTCCTTGGGCTTTGCCAGAATATCATCCCCCGCCCAGAGTGATACACTCGAGACATTGTCCATTCTCCCTCTGCCATGCCGCCGCTAAGCGCTTCTCTTGTCGACTTGGGCTCCGGGACAACCGCCGAGCTGTTCGACCGGCATGTGATGTCCACCTACGCTCGCTATCCTTTGACCCTGGTGCGGGGGGAAGGCTGCCGGGTTTGGGACGAAGAAGGGCGCGAGTACCTGGATTTTGTGGCTGGCATTGCCACCTGCACGCTGGGCCATGCCCACCCCGCTTGGATCCAGGCGCTGACTCAGCAAGCGCAACAGTTGCACCATGTTTCCAACCTCTACTACAACCGGCCCCAGGCGCAACTGGCCCAATGGCTGACCCAGCACTCCTGTGCCGATAAGGTTTTTTTCTGCAACTCAGGGGCAGAGGCCAACGAAGGCGCCATCAAGCTGGCCCGCAAATATGCCCATACGGTGCGCGGGATCCAAGATCCGGTGATCCTCACCGCCCAGGCTAGCTTTCATGGACGCACCCTGGCTGCCCTCACCGCTACCGGCCAGCCGAAATACCAAAAAGACTTTGCCCCGCTGGTGCCCGGCTTCGACTACGTTCCCTACAACGATATCGAGGGTACGGCGGCAGTGCTGGAGCGTTGGGGCGAGCGGGTGTGTGCCGTGCTGCTGGAGCCGCTGCAGGGAGAAGGAGGGGTTGTGCCCGGGGATCCCGCCTACTTTCAGTGGCTGCGCCGGGTCTGTAGCGAGCGGGGCATCTTGCTGATGTTGGACGAGGTACAGGTGGGGCTGGGCCGCACCGGCAGGCTCTGGGGCTACTGCAACCTGGGGATAGAGCCGGATGTGTTTACCCTGGCCAAGGGCCTGGCGGGCGGGATCCCAATTGGCGCCCTCCTGGCCAAAGACTTTTGCGCCGTGTTCCAGCCGGGGGATCACGCCAGCACCTTCGGCGGCAACCCCCTGGCCTGTGCGGTTGGCCTGGCGGTCTGCCACACCCTGATGGTCGAGAGCCTGGTTTGGAATGCCCAGCAGACAGGAGCCCATCTGCGCCAGGGTCTATCTCGCTTGGCCAAGCAGTTCCCGCAGCTTGTGCAGGAGGTGCGCGGCTGGGGCCTGATCCAGGGCCTGGTGATGCGGATCCCGGCGGCTGAGGTGGTCAGGGCGGCCCTGGAGCGAGGGCTGTTGCTGGTGCCGGCGGGATCCCAGGTGGTGCGCTTGGTGCCCCCCTTGATCGTCACGCCTGCGGAAATTGACGAGGCGCTGGCGCGGCTGGAATCGGCTCTGCAGAGCTTGGCCCTTGGCAATAGCGGGACGGAGTCCTAGCCCTGGCAGACCTGCTGCAAAAAGGCTTGCAGCCGCTGGCGGGCCTCCTGGGGCAGGGGATCCCCGGCCTGCTCCAGCAGCGGCAGCACCTCCTCGGCGTAGGCCGGGACAAAGCCGGCAGCCGGCCAGAGCAAATCCGAGGTGGATCGCAGGTTCCAAACTTGGGATCCCTGCTTGAGCAACAGGGGTCGCACCCAAAGCAGAGCTGGGGATCCCGCCTCAAGATTGTGAAGAGAAACCTGAATCAGCTCCACGTAGAGGGTGGCCTGCGACCCCGGCAAGGCTAGGATGGGGCGGGGTGAGGTGAGGACACTCCCTACTTCCGTCCTCCCAGCAGGCAGAGGACGTCCCCTAATGGGGAGATCCTCACCAGAGCCACATTGAGCGGGCAGACAGGGCCACAGGGTCATGGAACGGCTGGCTTCCGCTTAGGAAAGTTGAGACCAACTACACCTGATCTTAAGGGATGCCTTCTCAGGTTCTGCGAGGGGATCCCAGATTGCCCATGGTGCTAGTCTTGCAGGCAAGGCTCCTCCAAATTCCTGGAAACCGGATCCCGCCATGATGCACACCTTTATCCCGCCCCACCGTTTCTTTCCCTACCTGACCTGGACGGAGATCCAGGCCATGCCCGACAAAGAGAACGTAGTCATCATCCAGCCGGTGGCCTCAATCGAGCAGCACGGTCCCCATTTGCCCCTGGTGGTAGATGCCTGCATCGGCACGGCAATCATCGGGCGGGCCATGGAAAAACTAGAGCCGGAGATCCCGGCCTATGTCCTGCCCACCCAGTGCTACGGCAAGGCCAACGAGCACTGGCATTTCCCCGGCACCATCACCCTCTCGGCGCAAACCCTGATGGCGGTGTTGACCGAAGTGGCCGAAAGCATTTACCGGGCTGGGTTTCGCAAGCTGGTGTTCCTCAACTCCCACGGCGGCCAGCCCGAGGTGCTGCAGATTGTGGCCCGCGACCTGCACCAGAAGTACGAAGATTTCCTGCTCTTCCCGGTGTCCGTCTGGCGCGTTCCCCACCAAGGCCAGGAGCTGATGACCGCAAAAGAGCAGGAATTGGGCATTCACGCCGGAGACGGCGAGACCAGCATGTTGATGTACCTGTTGCCCGAGACGGTGCGCACCGACCGCTTGGTCTGCGAGTACCCCTCGGATCTGCCGCAAGATAGCTTGCTCAGCCTGGAAGGGCGGATCTCGTTTGCCTGGACAACCCGCGACCTCAGCCGGAGCGGCGTCCTGGGGGATGCCACCGCCGCCACGCCCGAAAAAGGCAAGCTCCTGGTCGAGTCGATGGCCGACGGCTGGGTGCGGCTGATCCGAGATCTGCACAAGTTCCAACAGCCCCAGGCCTGGCGCAAAGCCCCGCTGTCGGTCTAGGGATCCCGGCAGGTTTCCTGACCTTTTGAGGCTTCTGGCCGGCCCTAGCCTGCTTCTCTGGAGCGGGAGGAGCGACTTCTCGAGGGCTGATGATAGGCTTGAGGGAAACCCCCTGAGGGAAGAGCGATGGTTCTTGCCTCAAAGCCAGCCACCCCCCCTGTCCTTGAGCGGCACGACGCCACTTGGCAGGACTATGTGGCCATTCGCAGCCATCCTGACCTGGAGTGGCAAAAACTCTCCTTTCATCGGGGTTGGTTGTG
>NZ_AXUW01000001.1:815642-820113 GCF_002760415.1 Synechococcus sp. 65AY6A5 | reverse complement strand
GATTTGCGTTTCCAAAGACCTCCCGACCTGGTGGGCGAAATTGCCGACACCACCCTGGCTCTTGACCTGGACGAGCAGAAGCAGCTTTATGCCAGCCTGGGCATTCCTGAGTACTGGGTCATCGATGTCAAGGGGCGGCGTGTTTTTGCCTTTGCCCTGGCCAAGGACAGGCGCTATCGGGCCATTGCCCAGTCAGAGGTGCTGGCGGGCCTGCAGATAGCTCTGCTTGAGCAGGCGCTGGAACGCCTGGCCAGCGAGACCAACACCGCCGCCGCCAACTGGCTCCTCCAACAGCTCCAACGCCAGGCTTAAAGCCGTCAGGGCGTTTGGGCCAGCTTGATGATGAGATGGCGGTTTTTGTCCACCGCGATCCAGCCCTGCTGGCGGAAACGGTTCAAAAGACGGGTGATGGTGACGCGGGTAGTGCCGATGGCATTGGCCAAGTCTTGGTGGGTGAGGCGCACCTGCAGGCGCACCCCCGTCGCCATTGGGGATCCCAACTCCACCGCCAATAGGGAGAGCAACTGGCGCAGCCGATCCTCCACCCGCCGCCGCCCGGCCAAGGCCAGCAGCGCTTCGGTTTGGCGCAACCGCCGCACCAACTGCTTGAGCAGCCCCTGGCTCAGGGTTGCTGAGGCTTCCACCTCGGCTGCCGGCAGCCGCAACACGTCAACCGCCGTCAACGCCTTGGCTTGGTAGGGATCCAACATTGTCAGCGGGGATCCCAGGGGCATGGAGGGGCCAGCAAATCCCAACAGCGCCTCGCCGCCATTGGGATAGAGGGTAGTCAATTGCACCACACCCCGACAGACGATCACCCACTCCTCGGGAAACAAAGGGATGACCTGGCCGGGACTGTAGGGAGATAAACTGCGGCCTCGGTAGAGGTCTTCTAGCAATTGCCGCTCCCGTGTAGGCAGGCCGGCAGCAAAATGGCCGGGCATCGTTTCAGGCATAGGCTAGCTCCGCTAGGGCAAACTGGGCACACTGGTCGTTGGGCTTTCCCCTACCAATAACAGCATGGGGTTGGCTTCGCGGCTGAGTTGGGGTAGAGGACAAGTGTTCCCGACAACACCTTACCGCTTGCCTCTTCGACGGAAGTAAAGGAGAGGTTATGCTCAGGTTAAGTCTCGCCACGCAGAGGGGCAGAACCGAGAGCAACCGCGATCCGGTAGGATAGAAGTGCCAAGCTCAACCCTTCAGGAGACCTGCTGTGACGCTGATGGTTCGCGTGATCACCCCCGACCGCACGGTTTGGGATGCCCCCGCCGAGGAAGTGATCCTCCCGGCTACCTCAGGTCAGTTGGGCATCCTCACCAACCACGCCCCTCTCTTGACGGCCATCGGCAACGGCGTGATGCGGGTCAAGGCCGGTGGCAAGTGGTCGGCCATTGCCGTGATGGGCGGGTTTGCGGAAGTGGAAAATAACGAGGTAACCGTTCTGGTCAACCGCGCCGAGCGGGGAGAAAAAGTGGATAAGGCCGCAGCTCAGGCCCTCTTGGACAAAGCGAGCCAAGTTTTGAACACCAGCAGCGACAAGCAAGAGCGCCTGCAGGCCAAGTTGGATCAACAGCGGGCCAGGGCCTTGATCCAAGCCGCCGAGATGGGCCACAAAAGCTGAGGGATCCCCGCTTTTCTTGGCAGGGGATCCGGCTGCGGGGCTGGCTTTGTTAAGCTGAAGCTCTTGGGGAGCTGGTGGTGCTATGTTCAGTCCTGCAGTTGCCGATGGCGCATTGGGCAGCTTGAGAATTAGCCAGGTGGCGGCGGTGGCGGGGTTGCCGGTGCGCACGGTGCGCTACTACGAGTCGCTGGGCCTGCTGAAGCCAACGGTGCAGCGGTCGGAGTCCAGCTATCGCCTCTTCCATCCGGCAGTGCTGGGGCGGCTGGCTTTCATTCGCCGCTGCCAAAGCCTGGGCCTGAGCTTGGAGGAAATTCGCCAGATCCTGCAGTTGTACGACCGGGGGGAGCAGCCCTGCCCAGAAATCCGCCAACACCTGCAGGAGAAGCTGTGGCAAATCGAAGAGCGCATGGCCGAATTGCAAACTCTAAAAGGCCAAATTGAAAGCCTCCTTTCCGATTGGCGGATCCCAGCGGAACCGACGGCCCAGGAGGACGTGATCTGCCCGATTTTGCAAAAGCCAGAGGCCGGCGGTGACAAGGTTGGCAGACGCTACTCGACGGTTACCGACTTGGCCAGGTTGCGGGGCTGATCCACATCGGCCCCGCGGCGCAGCGCCATGGCGTAGGCAAACAGCTGCAGGGGGATGACGTTCAAAACCGCCGACAGCAGAGGTGTGGTGCTGGGCACCTCGATGACGTGGTCGGCTTTTTCCCGGACCTGGGTATCTTCCGGATTGATCAGGGCAATGACTCGCCCGCCCCGCGCCCGCACCTGCTCGATGTTGGAGAGCATTTTTTCGTAGACGGGATCGCGGGTGGCAATACACACCACCGGCATGCGCTCGTCGATGAGGGCAATGGGGCCATGCTTCATCTCCCCTGCTGGGTAGCCCTCGGCGTGGATGTAGCTGACCTCTTTCATTTTTAAGGCCCCCTCCAGGGCTATGGGGGCGTTGACCCAGCGGCCCAGGTAGAGCATGTCGGTGACGTGGTGGTACTGCTCCGCCAACTGCTCGTAGAGGGCGGCGTCTTTCAACAACAGGCTGATCTTGCCCGGCAGCTCGATTAAAGCTTGCAGGTGGGATCGGATCTGGGCCGGGCTGAGGATCCCTTTGGCCTGGGCCAGTTGCAGGGCCAGCAGGTATCCTGCCACCAGCATGCCGGTAAACACCTTGGTGGAGGCGACGGCGATCTCCGGCCCGGCGTGGATGTAGATCACCCCGGCATCCGCCAGACGAGTGGCCTGGGATCCGATGGCGTTGACGATGGCCAGGGTGGGGATCCCCTGAGTGCGGGCCTCGCTCATGGCCGCCAGCGTATCCACCGTCTCACCGGACTGGGTGAGGGCCACCAGCAGGCTGTGGGGGCGCAGCACCGGCTGGCGGTAGCGAAACTCGGAAGCATAGTCCACCTGCACCGGGATGCGGGCCAGGCTCTCGATGAAATACTTGAGCACCAGGCAGGCGTGCCAGGCGGTGCCGCAGGCCACGGCGTGGATCTGCTCTATCTGGGCCAGTTGCGCTTCTGTTAGCGCCAGCCCCTCCAGCGTCACCCGCCCCCCTTCCAGATCCACCCGCCCCCGCAGCGTATCGGTGGTGGTGCGCGGCTGCTCGTAGATCTCCTTTTGCATGAAGTGCTTGTAGCCCCCCTTGGCCGCCGAGACGGGATCCCAGGCTACGGTGATGGGAGTCTTGCGCAGCTCTTCGCCGGTAATGCGCAGGTAGCGCACGCTGGAGTCGGTGAGGATGGCCATCTCCCCATCTTCCAGAAACACCACCCTGCGGGTGTGGCGGACGATGGCGGGCAGATCCGAGGCCACAAAATTTTCCCCTTCCCCTTCGCCAATCACCACAGCCCCGGCATTGCCCAGGCGGGCGGCAATCAGACGATCCGGCGCCTCCCGATCCAAGGCCACCACGGCATTGCCTCCCCGCAGTTGTCCCATGACTTTGGCAAAAGCTGCCTCAAAGCAGCCCAGCTCCTCCGTGTACAGGCCCAGCAGGTGGGCGATCACCTCGGTATCGGTTTGGGAGCGAAAAGGGATCCCGCGCTGCAGCAGGTGCTCCTTCAGCTCCAGGTAGTTCTCCACAATGCCGTTTTGGATGACCACGATGCGCCCGCGCGCGTCGCAGTGGGGGTGGGCATTTTCTTCGCTGATACCGCCGTGGGTGGCCCAGCGGGTGTGGCCAATCCCCACCTTGGCCGTGGGCATGTTGGCCGTGAGCTTCACCAGCAGGTTGTGCAGCTTGCCGGTGGCCCGCACAATCCTCAAGCCCTCTTCTGGATCCACGGTGGCAATGCCGGCGGAATCGTAGCCGCGATACTCCAGGGTGCGCAGGCCCTCCAAGAGGATGGGAGCTGCCCACTGAAAGCCCACATAGCCGACAATGCCGCACATTCCTCACACCTCAACCCGAATATCCGCAAAGCCTACCCCAGCTTCCGGATCCCTTCAATGGTTTTTGCCGCCGCTGCGGGAGTAGACCTCGGCAGGGATCCTGGCTTCCTACTCAGGAACGGGCTGCTGCTGCCGGAGCTCAGGGGCCAGAGCAAAAGAAACCGGCGCGAAGTGACATCCTCTCCCGCTAAGCCCTGACGGGCTGTAGACGGGAGCTTCCGAGAATCACTTCCCGGAGTTGCTGCTTCAACGGACTGGTAAACCAGGATCCTCCACAGCCAGAGAGCGGCAGTCCCACCGCCCCCCTATATCCCCCCGTATACGGGGGGACCTGAGTCCTCGCTTCAAAATCTCGATAGCAGCGTTCAAGTCTCTGTCCCACGACCCGCAACGAGGGCAATCATGCACCCGTTCCGACAAGGTCTTGGGAACACGCTCCTCACAAACACAACA
>NZ_AXUW01000001.1:773089-814237 GCF_002760415.1 Synechococcus sp. 65AY6A5 | reverse complement strand
AGTTGAAGAAGTATGTCGAGCAGCAGGCAACGCCCAGATTGTGAGACTCAGGGGCATTGAACCCCTTCGTCTCACCGCCTATCCCCCATCCCGCCAAGCTGCGCTGTGGCGGGAGTACCCCAGAGGTTCTGATGGAAGCGATAATCCTGAGCCCCAGCAGGCCGGATCCCTTCCTCTGAAGGGGCGCTGGAGACCAAGTTGCTCAGCCCCAACACCAGTTCCCGGAGAGCGCGACGAAACTGGGGATCCCCGGTCAGCTCGTCGATATCGGCAGTGATCTTTTGCGCGTTTTGAAAGGTGATGCGGGCCGAGTCCAGAGTTTGGCGCAAGGTCGCCAGGGTGCCCGGATCGTTGAGGCTGGCGGCAAGCTGCCGCAGATCGTCGGTAGCTTGGGACACGTTCTCCGCCGCCGCTCGCACCTCGGCCAGGATCTGGCGCACATCCGCCTGCAGTTGCGGATCGGTAAGCAGCGGGCGAACCGCGCTCGACATGGCTTGCAGATCAGCGCTCACCTGCTGGATGTTTTCCAGGGCAGCCTGGAGGGAGGTGCGGTTCTGTTCCACCAGAACGGTGAACCGATCGGCAGCCGCTTGAAAACTGCGGGCCGTTTCCCTCACAGCTCCAGCCGCGTCTTGGATAGCCACAGCAGCCGAGGTAAATTGCGACAAGTCCAGATCTTCGGTGCGCAGGGCTGCCACCTGCTTCTCCACAGTTTCCGAGAGGTCGGCCACGCTGTTGGCAACACGGGTGATCCCTTCTAAGGTGGCGTTGAGGGTATCGAAGAACTCATCGTTGTTGATGCGCGTCACCAGCCGATCCACCTGAACCAGCAACTGGCCGAAACCCACGCCCGGCTCGCCCTCCACCCTATCCCCATCGCAGATGATCTGGCTGCGGTCGCAATCGGCTGCCAAGGGAGATCCTGTTAGCTGCACAGCCGCCTGCGGCAGGATATCCATCACCGTCTCCCCCACCAGCCCCGTCTGGGTGGTAACAAACAGGGCGTCGCGCGGGATGACCAGCGGCTGGTCGATAGCCACCTGCACCTCCACCTGGGCTGCCTGGGGCAGGATGCGCTCCACCCGGCCCACAGCTACTCCCCGCAGCCGCACGCTGGAGCCTTCCGCCAGGCCGGCCACATTGGGATAGGTGACGGTGAACCGAAAGCCGCGGCTGCCGAAGCGCAAGTTGTAGATCCACAAAAACAGCCCGGCAAAGCCCAGTGCCCCCGCCAAGATCAACAGGCCCACCGCCCCTTCTCGGATTGCTCGCGAACGCATCACACCTGCCCTGCCACTTGAATTGGCCCTTCTACGCTACCGCTGAAAAATTGCCGCACAAAGGGGTTGTCGCACGTTTCGATCTCTTGCACGGATCCCTCCCACTGCACCCGCCCCTGGGCCAAGAGCACAATCCGGTCGGTGGCGCGGTAGATGGTGCTGTGCTGGTGGGTCACCACAATGTAGCTCTCGCAAGCTTTTTTCACGCGCTGCAGATCCCGGATGAGATCTTCGATCACGGTGGAAGCAATGGGATCCAAGCCTGCTGTGGGCTCGTCGTAGAGCAGCAGTTGCGGCTCGTCCTGGGGCAGCGACGGATCCTCCATGATGGCGCGGGCGAAGCTGGCCCGCTTGCGCATCCCCCCAGAAAGCTCCTCCGGCAGGCTGTGCTCCTTGCCCGCCAGCCCCACCGCCTCCAGCTTGGCCGCCACCAGCTCCCGAATGCGTGCCCGCGGCAGCCGCGAGTGCTCATAGAGCAAAAAACCGACGTTTTCTTCCACCGTCAGGGAGTCGAAGAGGGCCGCTTGCTGGAATACCATGCCTACCCGCAGGGGGGGAGTCTGATGGCCGGCCTGAATTTCCGGCAGCGGGATCCCACACCAGAGCACCTCGCCAGCCTCCGGCTCCGTCAGGCCGGCAATAATGCGCAGCAAGGTCGATTTGCCGGTGCCGGAAGGCCCCACCACTCCTAGGGCATCGCCCCGGTACACCTTGAGGTCAATCCCATCCAGCACCACCGTAGACCCAAAGCGCTTGCAGACCTGCCGCAGCTCTACCAGAGGGATCGGATCGTTTACCTTGGCTGGAGAGGAAAGGGGCTGAGGTTGACCATTCTCTACCCCTGCTGGCGGCTTCTGCTGGCTGTCCCTGCTTGTGGCAATGGCTTGCTGGCAGCACTTTGCCCACCACTTCTGGCAAAACTGCGGAATCAGGATACCTTCCTCCGGTGGCTTGCCTCCACTACTAGTCTACAAGGCCCTCCCGTTGCCCGAACAACCTGCCGGCGTTCACCGGCCCCAGGGATCCGAAATTCCTCCCTGGGCTCCCTTAGTCCAGCTCAGCGGCAGACTCAACCTCAGCAAGAGCGGCTAAGCCGGCAGGGATCCCTTCCGTCGAACTGGGCAGAGTCGAATCTGGCTGGGCCACGGCTGGAGGAGAAGGACTGCGGCGCTGCGAAAAGCCCCAGACAAACAAAGGCAGCACAGCCAGCACCATCCCCCATTCCGGGAGCTCAATTTGGGGGAAAAACACCTCCAGCAGCATGAGGCTTCCCACCAGGGCGATGATGGCAAAGGCAGCATCTTCCAGGCGGGAAAACTCATCCAGCCAGCGCAAGAACAAAGAGGCCATGTAGCGCATCAGGGTGATGCCGAGAATGCCGCCGAGGATGATCACCCAAGCCTTGCGGGAGACGCCCACCGAAGCGGCGATGCTGTCGAAAGAAAAGACTAGATCCGTCAGCTCTACCATCACCAGAGTTTGCCAAAAATTGGCCTGGCGAGTGATGTCTTGCTCGGGTCCTTCTTCTTCCCCGCGAAAATGCTGCCAGGCCAGCCAGAGCAAGTAACAGGCCCCAAGAAACTGAGCGGGCGGATACTCCACCAGCCAAACCGCTGCAAACACAATGGCGATGCGAAAACCATAGGCGCCAATGATGCCCCAGCGCAAAGCCCGGTTCTGTTGCTGGGGGGTGGGCAAATGCTTGACCAAAGCAGCTAGGGCGACGGCGTTATCAGCAGAGAGGGCTGCTTCCAAAAACACCAGAGCCACCACCAAAAAGAGATCCGTCCAAGTGAAGGACTGAACGATCCCCTGAACAAGAGCCACAGCGGTATTTATTGCCTCGATGGACATAGCAGCAAGCTTCATGTACCCCGGCTAAAAAATCGTTCGTTCAGTGCAGCCAACCCCAGACTGCTATCCTATAATCGACAACTCCTTTCATTTGCTTTCATTTTTATGGTCGTTTTTATGGTCGTTAGGGAGCGCCCCAAGAATGATACCTGAGGAAAGAACCCACCCCTCAATTCTTGGAAACAACCTCCCAGCGGAGACAGCCAAAATCCCGGCCTAGCCATGGCCTGAGTATAGCCTGTCTGGCTTAGGATTGTTTTACATTTCTTAACCTTCTCCCTCTCCAGGGGATGCAGGCGAGGGCAATCGCGACGCCAGCCGCTGGCCACAGCGCAGGATCTGGCCGGCCAGAATCGCAGCCCCAAAGCCGTTGTCGATGTTCACCACTCCCACTCCCGCCGCACAGGAGTTGAGCATGGTCAGTAGGGCAGCCAAGCCCTGGAAGCTGGCCCCGTAGCCAACGCTGGTGGGCACAGCGATTACCGGACAGTCTGCCAGGCCCGCCACCACGCTGGCCAAGGCTCCCTCCATGCCTGCCACTACAATGAGCACATCGGCTTCCAGAGCGGCGCGGTGGTGCAGCAGGCGGTGGATCCCGGCCACTCCCACATCCCAGAGGCGGTTGACCTGAAACCCGGAGAGCTCGGCGGTGAGAGCGGCCTCTTCAGCCACCGGCACGTCGGCAGTGCCAGCGGAGATCACGCTAATCTGGCCGGGATAGCTATGCACCTTTTGGGGAGGGATCCAGCACAAGCGCGCTACAGGAGAATACTGGGCCTGGGGCAAGCGGCAGCGAACTTGGGCATAGACCGAGGGATCGACGCGGGTGGCCAAAGCTAGGGATCCCTGGCGGTGCAGCCGCTCCAGAATCTGGGCAATCTGCTCGGGAGTTTTGCCCGGCCCCCACACGGCTTCGGGAAAGCCGGTGCGCAGAAGGCGATGGTGATCCACCCGGGCGAAGTCTCCTACCGCCTCAAAAGGCAGGAAGCGACAGGCTTGCAGGGCCTGCTCGGGAGAGAGCTTCCCCTGAGCCACCGCCTGGAACAGTTCCTTCAAGGTTTGGTCAAGCGGCATAGAAGGGGGGTTGGGCAGCTCTACTACGCTAAGGAACCGCGCGGGAAAAACAACACCGGATGCCAACTTTGCCGTAGAATCTCGCCGGTGAGGCTACGGATTGACCACTCCCAAAAGGTCCCCACCCGTGGGGAGGCGGTGGCAATGGCGGTCATGTCCTCCTCAGCAGCGGTGGCTAGGATTTCCTGAAGCGGGGATCCCACCCGCACCAAGGCCCGCAACTGCACCGGTTTTACCTGCTCGACCAGCGGCTCGACTAACCGGGCCAAGTCGGCCTCGGCCCTGCGCTTGAGCTCTTCTGCCGGCGATCCCTGGTTGCGGCGGGCGCTGGGATCCACCACATAGAGCAGCGTAATGGCCTGACACTGGGAAGTTCCTGGCAGCAGTTGGCCAAGACGGCTGAGGAGCTGCCGGCGGGGCTCCTCAAAGTCAAAAGGCACTAGGAGGGAGCGAAATAGGTGGCGGCTGCGCAGGCGCAATTCTTCCAGAGTAAAGGCGGCGATGAGTTGCGGACGCATCACCATTACCGGGATGGTCAGCTTCGGCAGCAGCTCCAAGGTGGTGCTTCCAAACAGTTTTTCGGTGAGCAGATTGTGGATCCCCATGCCTGTGATTAGCAAGTCGGAGCTGCAGGTTTGGATCCCTCTTAAAATCAGATCCACCGCCTTGCCCGCCTGCACCAAGACTTTGACTTCCAGCCCTGCAGGAACGGCGCTCAACACCTCGTGTAAGCGAGCCTGTTGCGCCTGCACTTTGGGGGTGAGGTCTTCGGGAAGGCCAATGTCGTCGTCCTGCCGAGCAACGCTATGCACAAAAGCAACGCGCTCAATCCCATTCAGGTAAAGCTCTTCTAGGCATTTGCCAAAACGCTGCAGTCCATCGCGGCAATCGGTGGCGATCAACAGGCTTTTGAACATATGGCTTTAGGCAGAGGGAGGTAGCCAGCAACAGCAACCTGCCCTAGGGGGGCAATCTCAGGCTAACACCTCGCACCCCGGACCTGTCCTTGAAAGGAGTCCCGATCTACTTCTGCTGCGGCTTTCGCTCACCGATAGGGATCCGCCAGGTTGCGAAACTGGGTGTACTGGCTTTCAAACAAAAGGCGTACGGTGCCAGTAGGGCCGTTGCGATGTTTGGCGACGATCACCTCGGCAATGCCGCGATCGCTGGTGTTGGGATCGTAGTACTCGGGCCGGTAGATCATCATCACCACGTCGGCATCCTGCTCGATGCTGTTGTGCACCAGCAGGCCGTTGGCCACAAAGTTGTGGTGGCGGGGCATCTCGATGTCGTAAACCGGTTGCGGCTCCCCCGGCTCGCTAATGAAGACGACGGGATCCCAGATCAACCCCTCCTGCACCACCACCGCCACCTCCTCCTCCAGTTGCAGCTCGTCGAGGGTTTTCCAGCCGTCCCGAGTTAGGAAAGGGTGGTTGCCAGTGGCACGAATGGAAAAGTTGAGGCGGGTTTTTAGAAGACATGTGGGCTGCCGCCCACTGCAAAATACCCTCACTGGCTGTTGGGGCACCAGCCGCCCGCGCCCATTGAGGCTGAGCAGGCGCGGCAGTTCTGCTGAAGGCGGCAGGGCTGCCAGTTGCTCCAGCCGCCAGATCTTGCCGCGATCCACGTCCCTCACGCGGGTATCGCCGGCTAGACAACCCGACTCCCGCAAATCTGCCAGTTGCGGACGCTTGTCTGAGCGCGACTCCACTGCCCGGCTGAGCTGAGATAGCACCAGCACCGGCACCATCAGCTCTTTGGCTAGCGCCTTGAGGCCGCGGGTAATGCGCGACAATTCCTGCACCCGGTTGTCGGACTCAGATCCCTGGATGAGCTGCAAGTAGTCGATCAACACCAACCCCAACGTCCCTCCTTGCTCCACCTGCAGACGCCGCGCCTTAGAGCGAATTTCTGTAACCGTGCAGTTGGGCGTGTCGTCGATAAACAAAGGCAGTTGCGACAAAAAGCCAATCGCCTGCCCCAGGCGTTGCCACTCATTCTCGCTGATGCGCCCGGATCGCAGACGGCTACTATCAATGCGCGCCTCGCTGGCCAAGAGCCGCTGCACCAGTTGCTCCCGCGACATCTCCAGGCTGAAGATGGCCACCGGTTGCTTGACGTAGGCAGCCACATTTTGGGCAATGTTAAGAGCCAGGCTGGTCTTTCCCATCGAGGGACGGCCGGCTAGGATGACCAAATCCGACCGCTGCAAGCCCTGGGTCAGGTTGTCGAGGTCAATGAATTTGGTCGGGATCCCAGGGATCTGAGCCCCGCTCTGGAACCTCTCCTCCAACTCTGAGAAGATGTTTACCAAAACTTCCGAGGCTGGAACAAGGCTGCGCTGCACCCGTTCCTGGGTGAGGCTGAACACCTCTTGCTCGGCTCGATCCAGGAGCTGAGGGAGAGGCTGGCTAGTGTCGTAGGCCAGACGCGCCAAGGTGTTGCTGACTTGAATCAGCCGGCGGCGCATGTATTTGTCCACCACCAGACGGGCATACTGGTCAATGTTGACACTGCTAACCGTCTGCTCCACTAGGCGGCGAATTGCCGCCGTTCCTCCCACCCGCTCCAAGAGCTGGTGATCTGCCAACCAGGCAGAAACAGTGGTCAGGTCAGTGGGCTGGCCCTGGCTGTACAACTGCAGAGCAGCCCGGTAGATCTCCTGGTGGGCGGAGAGGTAGAACATCTCAGGCCGCAAGAGCTCCGCCACCCGCGCCATCGCCTCAGGGTCAAGGAGGATGCCGCCCAAGATCTCCTCCTCAGCTTCTATGTTCTGAGGCGGAAGCCGATCCCCACCGCTCAGGTCGTAATCGCTAATCACCACCAGCCAGGGTAGAAAAACCAAGCTCTCCCCCGCTCTCCGACTGCTAGGCTGCACACCCTAGCGCAGCGGGCCAAGTGGGCATAGCCGTCTGAACCAGAACCTCTTTTCTACTCAGGCGTGACCTGAATGCGCAGCGTAGCGGTAACCTCGGGGTGTAACTTCACCTGCACCAGGTAAACCCCAGTTTTCTTGATCTCCTCATCGAGTAGGACATTGCGGCGGTCGATATCGAGGCCACTGGTAGCCAGCACCACCTCGGCAATATCGCTGGCAGTTACCTGTCCAAAGAGCAGGTCTTTTTCGCCCACCTTCTTGCGGATGACAAAACGGCCAATCGTCTCCAAAGCCTTTTTGTAGTTTTCCGCCTGTTGCTTCTCAGCCAGCTTGCGGGCTGCTTCCTGCTCCCGCCGCATCTGCTGCTCCTTGAGAAGTCCAGGCGTAAGCCGCACCGCCATCTGCCGCGGGAAAAGGTAGTTGCGGGCATAGCCCGGCCTGACACTCACCACCTCTCCCGGCTTGCCGAGCCCAGGAACCGCCTGGCGCAGCATCACCTGCACATCTTTTGCCATAGGAGGAAGGCACCCACTCTCTTGACAGCTCTCTATTCTAGGCATTCCCCCGACCAATGTCAGCCCAGCCCCAGCCTCCCCCTGGGGTCTCTACCCTGATTAAGCCCGACAGTCGCGACCTCGGCTGCTGGGCCTAGAAATAACCTAGAAATAACCTGAATTTAACCTCTTGTTGACCCAAAAAGGGTTGACCTTACGTTACACTTAGCGACCGATTAGCGACTGAGTTGCAAGGGCTGGGGTCTCAACGAGATCCTGTGCTCTCTTCGGCCCGGTGGACTGAACTCTTGGAGTTAGGTTTCACAGTTGCAGCTTTTTGACCTGGGCTAGGACACGCTCTTCAGTGGAGAGATCTCTGTATGTTGATGTCGCATTCCTTGGGTCGTCGTTCTTTCCTTAAGTCCTTGTCGGCAGTTGCTGCGGGTTTTGCGGCAAGTCAGGCCGGCTGGCAGCGAGTGTTTGCCCAGCAGAAGACGATAACCATCAACGGCGCTGGAGCTACCTTCCCGGCCCCCCTCTACCAAACGTGGGCCCAAGAATTTGGCAAGAAAAACCCCAACATCCAAGTCAACTACCAATCGGTGGGGAGCGGCGCTGGCCGTCAGCAATTTGTGGCCCGCACTGTCGACTTCGGCGCCAGTGATAGCGTGCCGCGTCCTGAGGAGATTAGCAAGATTGAGGGTGAAGCCAACCCTCCCAAGGGCATGGTGGCCGTGCCTATGGTGGGCGGGGCATTGGTGGCAGCCTATAACGTCCCCGGCGTAGGTCCTGAAATTCGCCTCTCTCGCCTGGCGCTGGCCAATATCTTCCTGGGCAAGATCAAGATCAAGAAGTGGAACGATCCGCTGCTGGCTGGCCTTAACCCAGGCGTGACTCTCCCAGATCTGCCGATTACTGTTGTGCACCGCTCTGATGGCAGTGGCACCACCGACATCTTTACCACCCACCTCAACGCCATTAGCCCCGAATGGCGGCAAAAAGTGGGCCGTGGCTCTTCCGTGAACTGGCCAACTGGCGTGGGAGCTCGCGGTAACGAAGGCGTTTCTGAACAAATCAAGCAGATTCCTGGCTCAATCGGCTATGTGGAGTACGGCTTTGCTAAGCTCAACAACCTAAATTTCGCTCGCCTGGAAAACCGGGCAGGCAAGTTCGTCGTCCCCAAAGTTGAGACGGAGCAGGCAGCGCTGGCGAGAATCAAGCTCGACGAGCGGCTGCTGGGGGTTGACCCAGATCCCGAAGGGGAAGACTCCTACCCCATTGTGGGCTACACGTGGATCTTGGCTTACCAAGTCTACCCCAAAGCTGAAACCTCCAAGGCTGTCAGAGAGTTTCTTCGCTACGCCCTCACCGAGGGGCAATCCTTTGCGGAGCCGCTGGGCTATGTGCCTTTGCCGGAGGAAACGCGAAAGAAATCTCTGGCTGCCCTGGAAAAAATCACTCCGTAGAGGTTTGGAAGAAAGCTCTGGCTGCCCTGGAAAGCATCACTTTGTAGAGGTTTGTACCCCCTACCCAGCAGATGACCACTACCTTTTCGGAGAGCAGTTCTCTATTTCGGCCCCGGCCCGTCTTCCAGCGCCGGCGCGACTGGCTATTTATTTGGGCAACGCGGATCGCCGTCTTTTTCTCGGCTTTCCTACTGTTGTGGATTGCCCTGGAGATTGGGATTCAGGCGCTACCTGCCATTCGGAAGTTCGGGCTGGGCTTTTTCTGGGGCACCACCTGGGATCCTGTTGTGGACATTTACAGTGCTTGGCCCCAGATCTACGGCACGCTGGTAACTTCTCTGATTGCTCTGATCGTGGGCGTTCCCTTAAGCTTTGGCATCTCCATCTTTTTGAGCGAGGACTTTTTGCCCAAGCCTTTGCGCACAGCCTTGATCATCGTGGTGGAGCTGCTGGCAGCCATTCCCAGTGTGGTCTACGGCATTTGGGGGTTGTTTATCTTCGTCCCCTTCTTCCGCCCTATACAGATGTTTTTGTTCCAGCACTTCAACTGGCTGCCCATTTTCAGCACACCACCAGTAGGGCCTGGGATGCTGACATCGGGGGTTGTCTTGGGGATCATGATCATCCCCATCATTACTGCCATCGCCAGGGAAATGCTGGTGTCCGTTCCGCCAGAGTTGCGGGCGGCTGCCTATGCGATGGGAGCCACTCGCTGGGAAGCCATCTTTGGTGTCGTGCTGCCGGCAGCAATTGGCGGCCTCCTGGGAGCGGTGGTTTTGGGTTTGGGACGCGCCCTAGGGGAGACGATGGCAGTAGCGATGCTGATTGGGAATGCCCGCGGCATTAGCATCTCGCTTCTGGCTCCTGCCAGCAACATCCCAGCCCTATTGGCCAACGAGTTTGCGGAAGCGGGCCCCGAGCAGGTTGCAGCACTTATGTATTTGGCCTTGATTCTGTTAGCCATCACTCTGGTGGTTAACATTGCGGCGGAGCTGATGATACGCCGTGTCAAGTTTGCGCTAACAGCTTCGTGGGAGTAGAGGAACATGACAGCGCAAGTGCAGGCGGTAGAGCAAGGCAATTGGTTTAAGCGCAGAGCGAAGCCCTGGCAGCGCATCTTCTTGGATGTAGGAATGACAGCGCTGACAGCTATCTCCAGCATCTTCGCCATTTTTGTGCTGGCTCTCATCCTCTACTACGTTTTCACCAGGGGCATCGAGCGCCTGAACTGGCAGACGCTGACCCAGCTTCCCCCTCCTCCGGGCGATCAGGTGGGCGGATTTGGCAATGCGGTGCTGGGGACGATTATTGTGGTGTCGATTGCTATCTCCATCACATTCCCCATTGGTCTATTCGCAGCCATCTATCTCTCGGAGTTTGGCAAAAACAGCCCCGCGGCCTCCTTTCTGCGCTTCGTTATCAAGGTGTTGACGGGGGTTCCCTCCATCATTGCCGGGGTGTTTGCCTATGGGGTGCTGGTGCTTTCCTCCAAAACCTTCTCGGCCCTTGCCGGCGGGATGGCTCTATCGGTGCTGACCCTGCCTATCATCATTTTGTCCTGTGAAGAGGCGCTGCGCCTGGTGCCGGCCGATACGCGGGCTGCTGCCTATGCGTTGGGGGCTTCGCGAGTGCAGACGGTGTTTCGCGTGGTGTTGCCAGCGGCTCTGCCGGTGATCCTGACGGGGGTGACGTTGGCCATTGCCCGCGCTGCAGGTGAGACGGCGCCCCTGATCTTCACGGCTTTGTTTAGCTTTCTCTGGCCCAGCGGTTTGTTGAAGCCAGTGGCCTCGCTGGCTGTGTTGATCTACAACTTTGCCCTTGTCCCCTTTGAAAACCAGCAGAAGCTTGCCTGGGGAGGGGCTTTGGCTCTGGTGATTTTGGTCCTGATTACCACCGTCAGTTTCCGGCTCCTTGTGAGTCGTCGCCAAGAAGCCATCACTATCTAAGCCTTGCAGTGACGTTATCTTCTTTTCAACACGCCTATGCGCTCTCCACTCTCTGACAAGTCGGGCTCTCCTGAGCAACCCACCCGGTTGGAGGTTGAACTAGAGACGCGGGATCTGAGCGTCTACTACGGCTCCCACCTGGCGGTTAAGCAGGTTTCCCTGAAGATCCCGAAAAATCACATCACAGCCTTTATTGGACCCTCAGGTTGCGGCAAGAGCACTATTTTGCGCTGCTTCAACCGCATGAATGACTTAATCCCAGGGGCAAGGGTAGAAGGCTCCGTTATCTTCCACGGGAAAAACATCTACGACCCGGATGTGGATCCCTCTGAGGTGCGGCGGCGGGTTGGCCTAGTGTTTCAGAAGCCCAACCCCTTCCCCAAATCCGTCTACGACAACATTGCCTTTGGGCCCCGGATTAATGGCTACCAGGGGGATCTGGACGAGCTCGTGGAGCGGGCACTGCGCCAGGCCGTTCTCTGGGATGAGGTGAAAGATAAGTTGAGGATGAGCGCCCTTTCCCTCTCCGGTGGACAACAGCAGCGCCTCTGCATTGCCCGCACCCTGGCCATTCAGCCGGAGGTAATTCTAATGGACGAGCCTTGCGCCTCGCTGGATCCGATTTCTACGCTGCGCATTGAGGAGCTGCTTAAGGAATTGGGCCGTCGCTACACGATCATCATCGTCACCCACAACATGCAGCAGGCAGCTCGCGTGTCCGACTTCACTGCCTTCTTCAACACTGAACTTGACGAGAGAGGGATCCGCTACGGACGAATGGTAGAGTTTGACCGCACCGAGAAGATCTTCAACTCTCCCGCCAACCGCGAGACGGAAGAGTATGTGAGCGGACGCTTTGGCTAAGTCGCGGCTGACAGAAGGGATCCCGGTCGTCTATCTTGGTGGAGTGGAAGGCCAGTGGCTGGGGCATGGCCGAGCGAGTCCGCCTGGATACCTGGCTGGTGGAGCGAGGGTATTTTTCTTCGCGCCAGCAGGCGCAGCGGGCTATCTTGGCGGGAGAAGTCTTCCTCAACGGAGCACGGGCGGAAAAAGCCGGGACGTGGGTAAGCGGAGATCCTGTAGTCCACATCCAGGCCAAGTCTGCTTTTGTCTCGCGAGGAGGAGAAAAGCTTCAGGGGGCACTGCAAGCTTTTCCCATTCAAGTCCAGGGTCGCATCTGTTTGGATGCTGGCATCTCCACTGGGGGCTTCACCGATTGCCTCCTGCGACGAGGGGCGCAGCGGGTCTATGGGGTGGATGTGGGCTATGGCCAATTGGCCTGGTCTTTGCGAACTGACCCGCGGGTAATCCTTAAGGAACGAACCAACTTGCGCTATCTTCAGCCAGCCGATCTCTACGGAACCGAGGTGCCCACTCCCAACTGGCCGGATCTGGCAGTGGTGGATCTCTCCTTTATTTCCCTGACTAAGGTGTTGGATCCTCTGTGGAAGCTGTTGCGCTCGCCGCGGGAAGCCTTGCTGCTAGTCAAGCCGCAGTTTGAGGCGGGCCGAGGCCAGGTGGGCAAAAGGGGGGTAGTGCGGGATCCGTCTATCCACGCTCGCGTGCTCCAGACGGTGATGCAGGCGGCAGTGAGTCGCGGTTGGCGGGTGCAGGGCTATACGTGGTCGCCTATCACTGGCCCTGCCGGCAACATCGAGTACTGGCTATGGCTGGCGGAAGGGGAAGGGATCCCTCTCCCCGACCTCGGTGCACTTCAGCAGATGAGCGAACAGGCAAGAGCAGCCTTACACCCATAAAGTAGTGCACTTGTCAATACGTCATTATGCCGAGTTGAGAACGATGAGCGCAGCCATTGAAGAATTGTTTCAGGAAGGGATCCGGCGCTACGAGGCGGGGGAAGCGGCCAAGACGCTGATCCCTTCCTTCGAGGCCATTTGTAAGGGATCCCCGAAGGCGGCAGCAGCCTGGACTTGCTTGTCCTGGCTCTATCTTTTGGAGGGGCAAGCGGAAAAAGCCCTGAAAGCTGCCCAAACTGCTGTGAAGCTAGACCCGGTGGACGCCCAGCCGCGGGTGAACTTGACTTTGGCGATGCTGGAGCTGAAAAAAACAGGGGTACGCCAGCAGGTGGAGATCATCAAGCAAATCTTGGCGCGGGATCCCGAGCAGATCGAGGGGGTCAAATCTAACTTGGCAGAGGGAGGGAACCGCCGTCCCAATTGGCCTCAGTTGAGCAAGATGCACCAATGGCTATTTGAAGTAGACCAAGCAGGTTAAGCAGGCTTAACCCGATTTTGCAACAAGAATTTAGGAAAATCTAGAGCTTGTCAACTTAATCCGCAACTTTTAACAATATTCTCATAGAGTTGGTGCTAGACTTCTCTTACCAAATCGCAAGACGGTATTCTGGCACCGCTGTGAGTTAGCTTGCATCCCACGCAAGCCTGTGGATTTGTTGGGCTTTGAGGAGATGCAAGGGTTTCTGTTTGGTGTGACACTTCTTGCATCGACTTGCATTGAAATTGAGTTCTGCTTTTGATTTTCTTTGACTGTAAATTGGAGGAACTTGAAGATGAACCGTCAGACCGTTTGGGTTAAAGGCGAGACCCGCAACCACCAGGGCCACTTCATCCCTCAATCCGAGTATACGTTGGTCGATGTTGACCAAAATGGCTGGGCGTTGATCTGTGTTGACAATGCCCGCTGCTATTATGTGGATCCCGACCAGCTCCGCTTTGAGGCGGGATGAGGTCTGTTGCTGCCCATGGAGGGCTTCCTGGCGAGAGTTTCCTAGGAGAGCAGCATCCTTCCCCTGCTTTTGGGCGTGGGTTTGTTTATGGTTTGGTATCCCTGAGGCTGCGCCAGAGGACTGGCCGGTGATGCCCATGTACAGAACCGGTTTTAAGCTGATACCTGGGGGCTCTGCGACCGCAACCCAACGATCAATCTAGCGGAGTCAGCCTAGGCAAGGAGGCAGCGCCCTATTTCAGCTTGGCCGACTCCCCAAGAACACAGAGGGCCTGGGCTGGAGCAGGCTCTTTTTGCCCCTACTCAGGCTGTCCCCGCTCACGCATAGCTTCGGCCAGCAGTTGGGCTACCTCGGGGCGGGAGAACTCCGGCGGGGGGATCTCGCCGCGGCGCAGCATTTCCCGCACCTTGGTGCCCGAGAGGTGGATGCGCTGGTGGGGCTGGCTGGGGCTGGTCTTGGCCGTGGCCATGGTGCCGGTGACGGTGCAATAGAAGGCATGTTCAAACTTGAGGGGGATGATGCCCAGTTCCTCGGGACGGAACTCATCGAAAATGTGCTGGGCATCATAAGGGCCGTAGTAGTTGCCCACCCCGGCGTGATCCCGGCCCACAATAAAATGGGTGCAGCCGTAGTTTTTGCGAACGAGGGCGTGGAAGATGGCCTCGCGCGGGCCGGCGTAGCGCATGGCCGCAGGGTTGATGGCCAGGATCACCCGCTCCTTGGGGAAGTACTTTTCGATCAGCACCTCGTAGCAGCGCATGCGCACCTCGGCGGGGATGTCGTCGTTTTTGGTGGCCCCCACCAGCGGGTGGAGAAACAGCCCGTCCACGATTTCCAGAGCGCACTTTTGAATGTACTCGTGGGCGCGGTGGATGGGGTTGCGGGTTTGAAAGCCGACAATGGTTTTCCAGCCTCTTTCCCGAAACAGTTGCCGCGACTGGGCCGGGTCGATCTGGTAGGCCGGGAAAAGGGGATGGGGATCCCGCTGCAAGAGAGTTACAGGGCCGGCCAAATAGACGGATCCCTGTTGGTAGAGCACCTTCACCCCCGGATGCTGCTCATCGGTAGTGCGGTAGACCTGCTGCGCTTCGCGGGTTTTGTCGTAGGTGAACTTCTCGGTCAATTCCAACAGGCCCAAGAGCCTGCCCTCGGCATTGGCCAAGGCAATGGTCTGCCCTTCCTTGAGATCGGCAGCTATCTCGGCAGAGACCGGCAGCGTTACCGGCAGCGACCAAGCCAGGCCGTTGGCCAGGTGCATCGTCTCCAGAACCGACTGGTAATCTTCCCGCCCCATGAAGCCGGTGAGCGGGCTGAAGCCCCCGATGGCGATCATCTCCAGATCCGACTGGGCCCGCTCGTCGAGGTGGAGGATGGGGCAGTGTTCAGCTTTGGAGCGCAGCTCCTGCGCCTGCTCAGGGGAGGCAATGCGGTTGACCAAGGTGCCCCCGTGGGGCGGAATGGCATCGCCAGAAACAGTCATCTTCGCCTGGGATGGAGTCATAGCGTGCAGACCGGAACGGCAACCGAGCAGACAGGGATCCCTAACCCTACACCCTCCTTTCCTCCGGCGCAATCCAGACTAGTACCAACTGCCTAGTCCAGCATGTAGGGGGGCATATCTTCGTCGGTGGGCGACACGTTGTCAAAGATGGGCCGATTCATGATCTTCTTTTGCGCGTGCAGAGGCGAAGGCTGGGGTTGCGGCTTGGGTAAAGGTGCGACTTGCCCTCGGCGGCTTTGCAGTTCCTGAATGGTCTTGGCCCGCTCCTCGGCCACCGCCTGTAACTGGGCCAGCGCCTTCTGCAATTCGTCGCGGTGGGCAGTGACTTGCTGTAGCTGAGCTTGCAGGGCAGAGACTTTGTTTTGGTAGTCCTGCAAAAGTTGTTGAGCTTCGGCCAGTTGGCTTTTGAGGGTTTCAAGGTCCGGCGATTCTGGGGCTGGTTCTGTAGGAGACTGAGAAGACATCGTTGTCGGCTCCTCGCCCGTGGGAGTAGATTCTGCAGGGGTGGGCTCTGAACTGGTTTTAGCACTGGCCTTGCGCCGAGTGCGGGAAGTTTCTCCCGAAGAAGGAAAGAGGCTACGGTCCGATCCAGTCACAAGAGCACCTCATGTTCGACAAACTGCTCCAATCGCTGACACACCACCGAGCCAGGCCGATAGTCCATGACCGTCAAGCCGTAGTCAAAAGCGGTGCGCAAATCGCTGCTATCTGGAATGGTAACGGGTGAAAGCACATCCGCAAAAATCTGTTGCGCTTGCACATACAATTGCCCGGTATGGGATCCGGACCAGATGCCCCCTGGCAAGTAGCGGTCGTCCAGCATGGTCAAGATGGCGCGGACTTGGCTCAACTCGCCCTTCAGGGACTCGACATAGCGCAGGGTCACCTCTGTACAAGAGAAGTCGACGCGGTTGAGCCGTGTCGGGATCAACACCCGCTGGGCTGCCCGCAAAGCATTGGCGGTGAGGGCATTCAGCTCCCCTGGCGTGTCGAGAAAGACAAAGTCGTAATCCGGCAGCAGGGGAGCGAGCTGATGCTGCAACAGGTCTTGCCCGGAGTCGCCAGCAGCCGCCAGTTGGGCCGCCACTTCGGCCATGGTGCGGTGGGAGGGCGCCACATCCACTCCCTTGTCGGTGCAATAGATGACTTCCTCCAGAGGCCGCTGGTGGTGAGGGTGGAGGCTAGCCCAAACGGTCTCCTCTGGGGGAAGGGATCCGGCCTCTTCGAGGTAAAAGCTGCTGGCGGTGGTTTGGGAGGTGAGATCGACTAGCAGAACGGCGTGGCCCCGCTGGGCCGTCAACTGGGCCGCGTGGACGCAGAGGGTGGACTTGCCAGTGCCGCCCTTGTTGTTGGTAAAGGCCAGGATGCGTGCCATCAGCTTCCCCAGGGCCGTTGCAGCCGCTTCCCCTCGCCGCGGTCTATGCTATTGGGTGTAACCTGGTGGAGAACCACCATGCGCGATGTACTGGCAATTATCCTAGGCGGTGGGCGGGGCACCCGCCTCTATCCTCTAACCAAGCGCCGCGCCAAGCCGGCTGTACCTCTAGCAGGCAAGTATCGCCTTATCGACGTTCCGGTTAGCAACTGTATCAATTCCGATATCGATAAGATCTACGTCCTCACGCAGTTCAACTCCGCCTCGCTAAACCGCCACATCATCAATACCTACCGCCTGTCTCCCTTCACCGGCGGCTTTGTAGATATCCTAGCGGCCCAGCAAACCCCCGATAACCCCGACTGGTTCCAGGGCACGGCTGACGCCGTTCGCCAATATCTCTGGCTGATGGACTCCTGGAAGCCGCGTGACTTCCTCATCCTATCGGGGGATCACCTCTACCGCATGGACTACCGCCCCTTTATTCACTATCACCGGCAAACCGGAGCCGATGTGACGCTGGCGGTGCTCCCCTGCGAAGAAAAAGTGGCTTCGGGTTTTGGCTTGCTCAAGATCGACGCCGATGGACGGATCGTCGATTTCAAAGAAAAGCCGCAAGGGGAGCTGCTGAAAGCCTGTCAGGTGGATACCCAAGCCCTCGGCCTCAGCCCGGAAGAGGCCAAAGCCAAGCCCTACATCGCCTCGATGGGCATCTATGTATTCAGGCGGGAGGCCCTCATCGAGATGCTGAAGGTGAAGGAGCACACCGACTTCGGCAAAGAGGTGCTGCCGTCAGCCATCGGCAAGTACCATCTGCAGGCCTACCCGTTCAAGGGCTACTGGGAGGACATCGGCACCATCGAGGCTTTTTATCGAGCCAACCTGGCGCTGGTGCAGCAGCCCAACCCTCCCTTCAGCTTCTTTGACAGCGAAATGCCCATCTACACCCGCCCACGCTTTTTGCCCCCCAACAAAATCCTCGATTCCCAGATCGTCAACTCCATGATTGCCGACGGTTGCATCATCAAAAATGCTCAAATTCGCAATTCCATCATCGGCATTCGCAGCCGCCTGGAGGCCAATACCATTGTAGAGAATACCCTGGTCATGGGGGCCGATTACTACGAGTCGGCAGAAGAGCGGCAGGCCAAGCTGGAGGCTGGGATCCCACCGGTGGGCATCGGCGCCAACTCCCACATCGTCAACGCCATCGTGGACAAAAACGCCCGCATCGGGCGCAATGTCCGCATCCTCAACAAGGATCACGTCAGCGAAGCGCAGCGGGAAGAGGAAGGGATCTGGATCAGCAACGGCATCGTCACCATCATCAAGGACTCGGTGATCCCGGACAACACCGTCATTTGATCGGGGGAAGCCGGCTTTGGCCGAGAACCTGGCTGGCGAACGCTGAGGAGGCGCTGTTAAGCAAGATAAGAGAAAACAAGAGGCTTTTGCCATTACGATAGATTACGATAGATATTAAGAGCTTTAAAAACAGATTGTGAGATCCCTTGAGCGTGGTTAACAGGATTTCCTCCATTGCCGACCTAGAAGTTTACGATCCGCAATTCATCACTCGTTACTACCGCTGGCGCCTGCTCCGGGTGATGGGTCGGGCGCTGGCCATTCTCTGGCCCCTCCTCTGGTTTGTTCTCTGTCTACGCTGGGATCAGCTTTGGGGACAGGGCGATCGCAAAGTGCCCCAGCGGGCAGAGCAGTTGCGCAAGCTGCTCACTGACCTAGGGCCTACCTTCATCAAGGTGGGGCAGGCCCTCTCGACGCGACCGGACTTGGTGCGCAAAGACTACTTGGAAGAGCTCACCAAGCTGCAGGATCAATTGCCCAGCTTTCCTTCCCAGGAGGCGTTTGCCCGCATTGAGTCAGAGTTGGGCCGTCCGATCACCGAGATCTACGCCCAGATCTCGCCCGAGCCGGTGGCTGCCGCCAGCTTGGGCCAAGTTTACAAAGCGCAACTGCACAGTGGCGAATGGGTGGCGGTGAAGGTGCAACGGCCCCACCTGCGGGAGCGGCTGAGCCTGGATCTGTACCTCATCCGCTGGGCCTCCACCTGGCTGGGGCCTTGGCTGCCCCTGAACCTGGGCAACACCTTGACGGCGGTGGTGGATGAGTTTGGTCGCAAGCTGTTTGAGGAGATCGACTACCTGCAGGAGGGACGGAACTGCGAGCGCTTTGCCGAATACTTTCGCGGCGATCCCGATGTGTATGTGCCGCGCATCTTTTGGGCCTACAGCACCCGCCGGGTGTTGACCCTGGAGTGGATTGACGGCATCAAGCTCACCGATGTGGAGCGCATTCGGGCGGCCAACTTGGAGGTGAAACAACTGGTGCGCATCGGCGTGGTGGCCGGACTGAAGCAGTTGCTGGAATACGGCTTTTTCCACGCCGATCCCCATCCGGGCAACCTGTTTGCCCTCCCCGATGGCCGCCTGGCCTACATCGACTTTGGCATGATGGATCAGCTCACCGAAGAAATGAAGGAGTACCTGGTGGACGCGCTGGTTCACCTGGTGGATCGCGACTACGACGCCTTGTTCGACGATTTTATTCACTTGGGCTTTTTACAGCCGGATGTCAACCGTCAAGAGCTGATCCCTGCTTTGGAGACGGTGTTGGCGGATGTGTTGAACCAGGAGGTGGGCAACTTTAACTTCAAAACCGCCACCGACCAGTTCTCCGATTTGATGTACCGCTACCCCTTTCAGGTGCCCTCCCACTTTGCGTTGGTCATCCGCTCTTTGGTTACCCAAGAGGGGGTGGCCCTCAGCCTCTATCCGCAGTTTCGCATTGTCGGCGTGGCCTATCCCTATGTGGCCAAGCGCCTGCTGACGGACGAATCGCCCCGCATTCGCCAGCGGCTGCTGCAAGTGCTAATTAAAGATGGCAAGTTCCGCTGGAACCGCTTGGAGAACCTGATCCAAATTGCCCGCAGCGATGGGGGGCTGGATTGGGTACCCACCGCCCGCATGGGTTTGCGCTACCTGATGTCGGAGGAGGCCCGTGAACTGCGCCGCCAGTTGGTGCTTTCTCTCACGGAAGATGACCGCCTTCACTTTGAGGAGCTGCAGCGGCTGTGGCATGTGATCAGCCCCGACTTGTCTCCAACTCACCTCTGGCAGGCGGCACTGGGATCCCTGCCCTCAACCAGCGATCTGCAACATACTTTGGCCGAGTTGAGGGAACAGGTGCAGGCCCACCTGGAGCGGCTCAGCCCCTGGCGACTTCCCCAGCCCTGGCCGAATTGGCTGGCGGGAGTGGGACAGGAAAGGTAAAACGGAAAAAGATAGCTTAAGTTTGGTGAGCTGGACAAAAGCGTGGCAGATCAGAAAGGCGACTTCATTGCCGGTGTGGTAGCCGGCGCTGTGTTGGGCGGGATCATCGGCGGGGTGATCGCCTTTGTGCTGGCCCCCCGACTAAGCAAGGGATCCGCCGAAGGCCAGCGCCGGGATCCCGACCGTCTCAACGGCACCTCTGTCCCTCCTGAACGACCGCGCCTCCGAGCCTCGGGTGAGCCGGCTGTGCCCAGCTCCGGCGACTGGAGGGAGTGGGAACAGGAAACAGAGCGGATTGCCCAGGCCCGCCGCACCCTCGAAGCCAAGATTGCCGAGTTGAACGAGGCGATCCAGGCCACCCGCGCACAACTGCTCGTCAAGGAGATATCTTCTAGCGCTGTCGAGGAAAAGCCTTAAGCAGGGGACCCCTGTCCATGCCAAACTAGAGGCGGCACTGGCTTTCTCCTCTGGGGAGTGCCAGCGTTCTCGCCTCTCGGCTGAGTTGCTCTCCTGGATCAGGTCTGCCTCTGCCGACAGCGCTTAAGTTGTTGAAGAGTTGTTCCCTCGCTGTTTCTAACCATGATGCTCAGCCCTTTGTTGCTCCCTCTCCCTTGGACAGACGGCCTCTCTCTGGGGCTGGTCTACGGCAGTGCCGCGTCTTTGCTGTTTCGCTCCCTTTACCAGTTCATCGTCATTTACAACGCGCTGTTGATTGTGCGGATTTTGCTGAGCTGGTTCCCGCAACTGAACTGGTCTAACCCCATTCTGTCGGTGCTCAGCCAGCTCACGGATCCCTATCTCAACCTCTTCCGCGGCCTCATCCCCCCCATCGGCGGCCTGGACTTCTCCCCCTGGTTGGCCTTTATTTTGCTGAGCTTTGCCATGCAGGTGGTGGGCCAGTTTGCCTAATTGCTGTACCACTGTGCAGATCCCTGGCGCTGCCCGCTACTGGCTGCTGAATGCCCAAGTTCCCATCTCGGTGCTGAAGGATGTGGTGCCAGCGGCGGTTCCCAACCGAGAGGGCTTGGTGCTGCTGGATCTGGAGATTAGGGAAGGGCGAATTGGCCATATCCGAGCGGCCACAGGGATCCCGCCCCAGGGAATCCCGAGTGTAGATCTAAGGCGGGGCCAGGTGTGGCCCTGTTTTGTCGATATCCACACCCACCTGGACAAAGGGCACGTGTGGCCGCGCAGCCCCAACCCCGACGGCACCTTTGCCGGGGCCACCCGGGCCGAGCAGGAAGACTGGGCCAAGATGGAGCGGGCCTACGCCGGCAGGCGAGAAAAACTTTGGCAGGATGTCTACCGCCGCTGCAACTTTGGCCTGCGCTGCAGCTACGCCCATGGATCCCAGGCGGTGCGCACCCACCTGGTTTGCGAGGGCCCTCAAGCCGAGGTGAGCTGGGAAGTCTTTGCCCAGTTGCGCCGAGAGTGGGCGGGCAGGCTAGAGCTGCAGGCGGTGACGCTGACCTACTTGGATGTTTTTCTCACACCGGCAGGGGAGAAGCTGGCGGACAAGGTGGCGGAGCTGGGCGGGATCCTGGGCGGAGTGGCGGCGATGGGGCCGGAGCTGGATAAGCAGTTGGAGCGGGTGTTTGCCCTGGCCCAGGAGCGGGGGCTGGATCTGGATTTTCATACCGATGAGACAGACGACCCTGAATCCCTGACGTTGCGGCATGTGGCAGCGGCAGCCCTGCGCCATGGGTTTGCAGGCCAGGTGGTGTGCGGCCACTGCTGCAGTTTGGCGGTGCAGCCGCCGCAGGTGGCCCACCAGACCATGGCCCTGGTGAAGGAGGCGGGGATCGCCGTGGTCAGCCTGCCCCTGTGCAATCTCTATTTGCAAGACCGCCGCCCCGGCCACACGCCCCGCTGGCGGGGGGTGACGCTGCTGCACGAGCTCAAAGCCTTGGGCGTGCCGGTGATGATCGCCAGCGACAACTGCCGGGATCCCTTCTACGGCTTTGGAGATCACGATGGCCTAGAAGTGTTTCGGGAGTCCACCCGCATCCTGCACCTGGACACCCCCTATGGGGATTGGCCGCAGGCCATCACTGCCACCCCGGCCCGCATGATGGGCTTGGTAGAGGCCGGGGCGATTGGGGTGGGCCTGCCGGCAGACTTGGTGCTGTTCAAGGGGCGGGGGTTTGACGAGCTGCTTTCCCGACCCCAGCACGACCGGGTGGTGCTGCGCCAAGGTCAGCCCATCGACACGGCGCTGCCGGACTACGCAGAGCTGGACGACTTGATGGAGAGGGTGGGGCGGACTTAGCCAGCGGGGTTGGGGAGCCAGGCTTTAATCTGGGCGGCAATGCGCTGAGCAGCGCCAGGGGATCCCATACGCCGCTGCCCGTGGGCTCGCAGTTGGTCGGCGTAAGCGGGATCGCTGGCCAGGCGGCTCAGAATCCGGCAGAGCACGGCAGGGGCCTGCTGGGGTGAAGTGAGGTGGACTGCGGATCCCAGGAGACGGGTTTGAGCTTCGGCAAAGCGGGGGGTAAATTGCGGCCCCTCCCCCGGCAGGGTGACCACCGGCTTCCCTAGGCCCACGCATTGTTCCGTGGCCGTCCCCGCCATGGCCAGCACCGCTGTTGCCCGGTGAGCACAGGTGCCAAAATCTCCCCACACCAGGAGCAGGTCGCGGCGTCGAGCAGGGATCCGCTCTTGAAGGGGGTTCCGCTCCAGGTTAGGGCTGAGGGCGGCGTAAACTTGGATTTCCGGCGGCAGTTGCTCTACCACCTGCATCATCAAGGCCCAGTTGCGGTAGGCTTCCGGCGGGCGGGATCCCGGCAGCAGCAGCACCGCGGGCCGGTCGGGATCCAAAGGCAATTCTCCCCGCGGCTCCAGGTCATCCATCATCGGGTTGCCCAGGTAGAAAGCCCGGAGGCCCCGTTTTTGCAGAGCGGTGGCCGTCAGCTCATCTCGCAAGAAGGAGCCGCGACAGCGCCTGCGGGCCATGAGCCAGCGCTCCCAGGGCAGGTAATCGGAAACCGGCTGTCCCAGCCAAGCGCGTCGGTAGGGCCCTTGTTCGTCCCGCCAATAATAGTCCGACTTGGCTGTGCCCACGAAGACGTAGGGGCTGCCGCTCCACCAGGCCATTAACAAAGGCACAATGTCCCCCACCGCCAGCACCAGCTCGACCTGAGCCGCCGCCCGGCGAACCAAAGCCAGTTGCCGCCCCGTCAGGCCCAGCAAGCCAGCGCGCAGATCCCGCCACAACTGCCGCCAATCTTGATAGATAAATCCCCCTGAAGGCATCACCTGGGTCAGGGGCAGCAGCGGGATGCCGCGGCGGCAATAGGCGGTGCCTTCCCCCACAATCGGCAGGGCTTGCACCGAGATCCCCAGGCCGGTCAGGGCCAGGGCGATGCGACTGCCCACCTCATCTTCCCCGTGGCCATTGCTCAGGCACAGCACCCGCGACAAATTCTGTGGATTCATTGGGTAGAGGATGGGAGTTCAACTCTGGGGTGTTGCCGCCTCCATTCGAGCTAAACGAGCAGAACCCTGTAGCTTACCAAAAATCTCTTCTTAAAATAGAGCCAACCTGCGAGGGGAAGCCAGGGTAATGATCCGAAATGAGCGACAACGAGCCGAGTTTATTGCAGCGGTGGAAGCTTTGCGCCTGGAAGGCCCTTACTTCGTCGAGACCCGTCTTACCCGTCAGCGGGGGTATTTTTGGCGGGCGGTGAAGGATGTGGCCGCCGGCCAGCCCTGGTGGGAGATCCGCTACTTTCCTGCCTGCGAGTGCTATGCTTGGGCCTACCTGCCGGAAGGGATCGGCCCCCGTGAGTTTGCCTGGGGACACACGCCACAGCAAGCTTTCCTCAACGCCCTTTGGCAACAGCCTGCCTCCTTTTCGGACAAAGGCTAGGACAGGTGCCAGAGAAACCGTTTCAACTTACAGTAAAAAAAAGATTAAAACTCCCACGCGCAGGGGACATGAAACCGCAGGCCGTCGCCCGTATCCTGGATGCCAACCTCGACCGAGCTCGTGAGGGATTACGGGTGCTAGAGGAGTGGTTTCGCTTTGGCCTAGAAAACGGCGAGCTGGCCAGCGAATGCAAGGCCATGCGCCAAGCCCTGGCCCGCTGGCACAGCGACCCGCTGCGGTTGGCCCGCGACACCCCTGCCGATCCGGGCACCCAGATCTCCCATCCGCAAGAGGAGCAACGGCGGGATCTCGGCCACCTGCTGCAGGCCAATTGCAGCCGTGTGCAAGAAGCGCTGCGGGTCTTGGAAGAATACGGCAAGTTGGCCGAGTCCAGTCATTGGGTAGCACCCGGCCTGGCCAAGCTGGCCAAAGACATGCGTTATCGGCTCTATGTTCTAGAAAGCGAGCTGCTGGGGGGATCCCTGCGCCAACGGCTGTTGGCGGCCCATCTCTACCTGGTCACCAGCCCGGTGCCCCACTGGCTGGAGGTGGTGGAAAAGGCGCTGCGGGGAGGGGTGACGCTGGTGCAGTACCGCCGCAAGAACCTCACCGATAGGGAGATGCTCTGGGATCTCAAACAGCTGCGGCAACTGTGCGACCGCTACCAGGCGTTGATGATTGTCAACGACCGGGTGGACTTGGCCTTGGTCAGCCAAGCGGATGGGGTGCACCTGGGCCAGACGGATCTGCCGGTTGCCCAGGCGCGGCACCTGCTGGGATCCCAGCGCCTGATTGGCCTGTCGACCACCAATGCCGAAGAGCTGGCCCAAGCCCTCAATAGCGGCGTGGACTATATCGGTGTCGGCCCCGTCTATGCCACCCCCACCAAAGCGGAAAAACCCCCCGCCGGCCTGGAGTACGTGCGCCTGGCCGCTGAGAAGGCCCACTTGCCCTGGTTTGCCATCGGCGGCATCGACCTCCACAACCTGGCCGAGGTGCGCCAGGCAGGCGCCAGCCGCGTAGCCGTGGTGCGGGCTCTCATGGAGGCGGCGGATCCCACCCAGACCGCCCGTGCCATGCTGGCCGAACTGCAACGGATCCCTGCTCTATCCTGAAGTTAGACACAGAATCTTCTCAAAACCCTCCTAACTCCCGATGGCAGAAGCCGTAAAAGATCTCACTGACCCCACTCGGCAAAGCGGCGGGGATCCCATCCTGAGCGGGATCGCCACCGAAGTGCAAGGGGAACTGGTGCGGGAGCTGGATCTGATGATCCGGGCTCGCTACCCCCTGATCTACTTGGTTTCTCCAGAAGAGGAGCCAGCGGATGCTGTGCTCGTGCAAGTAGCCAAGAGAACCGATCCGCCGCGGCGGCTGCTGTTTTGGGACGTGGTGCGGGGCTGGCAAGATAGCGGCGAAGATCGCGGCTCCATCATGGCCGCCCTGGGGCGGGTGTGGCGCTCGGCTCCTCAGGAAGACACCCTGTTTGTGTTGCGGGATCTGCACTTTGTGCTGCGCAACGCCAGCAGCGACAAAAACGCCCCTATCCTGCGGGAGCTGAAAAACCTCAGCCGCGAGCTCAAGCGCACCCGCAAGACGCTGATCCTGCTCAGCCACATTCTAGAAGTGCCCAGCGACCTGGCCGAGGAGATCACCGTCGTCGACATTCCCCTGCCCAACAGCGAAGAGATCAGCCGCCTCATCCAGCTCTATGTGGCCCCGGAAAAACTCAAGCTCACCCCCCTGGCCCGCGAGCAACTGGTCAAAGCCTGTCAGGGGCTGAGCCGGGAGCGCATCCGCCGCGTCTTGGCTCGCGCCCTGGCCGCCAAGCAGGAGGTGAACGAGGCCGACATCGACCTGGTGTTGGAGGAGAAAAAGCAGGCCATCCGCCAGACCGGCATCCTGGAGTTTTTCACCGCCCGCGAGACCCTGAAAAGCGTGGGCGGGCTGGACAACCTCAAAGCTTGGGTGCGGGTGCGCCAGGAAGCCTTTACCGAAGAGGCGCGGCGCTACGGCCTGCCCAATCCCAAGGGCGTGCTGCTGGTGGGGATCCAGGGTACCGGCAAGTCCCTCTCCGCCAAAACCATCGCCAACGAGTGGCGGCTGCCGCTGTTGCGGCTGGACGTTGGGCGGCTGTTTGCCGGCATTGTTGGCGAATCGGAAAGCCGCGTGCGCCAGATGATCCAACTGGCGGAGGCCATGGCCCCCTGTGTGCTCTGGATTGACGAAATCGACAAAGCTTTTGGCAACATCACCAGCAGCGCCGACGGGGACTCGGGCACCAGCCGTCGGGTGTTTGGCAGCCTGATTACCTGGATGCAGGAGAAGACCAGCCCCGTTTTCATCGTGGCCACCGCCAACAACGTGCCCCTCTTGCCGCCGGAGCTGCTGCGCAAGGGCCGCTTTGACGAGATTTTCTTTCTCAACCTGCCCACCCAGGCCGAGCGCAAGGAGATCTTCCGAGTGCACCTCCAGCGGCTGCGCCCCAGCCGGCTGCGGGAGTTTGACCTAGATGAGCTGGCAGCAGCCGCCCAAAACTTCAGTGGCGCCGAGATCGAGCAGGCTATCGTTGACGCTATGTACAACGCCTTTGGAGGCAGCGGCAGCGGCGCTCGGCGAGACTTTACCCAGGAAGACATCCTGCAGGCCATCCGCGAAACTGTGCCCCTGGCCTCCATTGCCCGCGACCAGATCGAAAGCCTTAAGTGCTGGGCCGCCCAGGCAGGCGCTAGAACCGCCTCCCAGGATGCTCAGGTGCTGCAGGAGATGAAGCAGTGTTTTGCAGCTTCCTAGAGGGGATCCCCGATTTTTCCTGCTTGAGGGGAGCGAGTGGGAAGCCCCCTAGGCTCGGGTTTGGGCCTTGGAGTCGGATCCCGTCACTGAGGCATTAGTTCGCCTCTTCCCCTTCGTCTCTGGGAATGGATGGTCGAGATAACCCCACCTCCGGCATCCCCTCGTGTCACAATGGGTAAAGATCGGCTTTTTTTGTGTCTTGGCGCTGTGCTCAAGCTCCTGTACTACCGCGAGATCCCTTGCCCAGATACCGCTCAAGTGCTGAGCTGGCTGCAGGAGCACCTGCCTCTGCCTGCGAGCAGCCAAAAGGTACTCACCCCCACTGGGCTACGCCTAGAGGGATCCGGAGCGCAGCTGGCCGTTTTCCTCTGGTCGGGGCTGAACACCACCTATCTCAAGATCTTTCAGTGGTCAGAGCGGCCTTTCCCCCAGCAGGGCCGCTGGCTAAAGGAAGTGGAAAGGGCTATCCAAAGCCAATTTCCCCACCGCTACCCGCAGTTGCCAGATGTCGATCTCAGCCAGGGATCCATCTTTGAGCAACTGGAGCCCTTTTACCCGCAGACGGTGAAGTATTTCCGCCGTATCCCCAACGGGGAGTTTGACCTGCAGCGGGTTTACTGGTGGGAGAAACGCTGGCGGGAAGAAGTCCAATCCCCTCACGCTTGCCGGCCCCCCGTGCTATTTCGCCAGCCTGCCCCAGAGCCCGCCCCCCAAGAGTGGGACTTGGTGATCGTGGGCGGGGCGTTGGGGGCTATCTACGGCGCGGCCATGGCCCGCTTAGGTTACCGCGTGGCCCTGGTGGAACGGCTGCCCTTTGGCCGCATGAACCGGGAGTGGAACATCTCGCGGCGGGAGCTGCAGACGCTGGTGGAGTTTGGCCTCCTCAGCCCTGAGGAGATGGAGAGCCTCATCCTCAGGGAATACACGGATGGTTTTAACAAGTTTTTTGATGGCAACAGCCCCGTGCGCGCCCCCGTCCTGCACACGCCGACGGTGCTCAACCTGGCCATTGATGCCGAAAAGCTCCTGCAGCTCTGTGGTCAAATCTTGAGATCCAGGGGTGGTGCCATCTACGAGCGCAGCGAGTTTCAGCGGGCCTACATCGAGGAGCAAGGCGTCACGGTGGTGGTTAAGGACCTAACCACTCAAGAAGAGTTCTCTCTGGGATCCCGCCTGTTGGTGGATGCCATGGGGACGGCCTCCCCCATTGCCCAGCAGCTCTACGGCCGCCGCGCCTTCGACAGCGTTTGCCCCACGGTAGGGGCCACCATTGCAGGGGGGTTTGAGCCAGGAGTTTGGGATCCCCAATTTGGCGACATCCTGGCCAGCCACGGCGACATCAGCCGCGGTCGGCAGCTCATCTGGGAACTGTTCCCTGGGCCGGGGGAGGATCTCACCTTCTACCTGTTCCACTACCACCAGGTGCATCCGGAAAACCCGGGCTCCCTCTTGGAGCTGTACGAAGACTTTTTCACCATCCTGCCGGAATACCGCCGCTGCGACCCGGAGCGCCTGCAGTGGAAAAAAGCCACCTTTGGCTACATCCCCGGACGCTTTGGCCAGCAGCCAGCTCCCCAAGAGCCCTTCGACCGCCTCCTTTTAATTGGGGATGCGGCAGCTCTGCAATCGCCCCTGAGCTTTACGGGGTTTGGATCCCTGGTGCGCAACTGCCCTCGCCTGTGCGATTTGCTGGACACAGCCTTGCGCCATAATCTCCTCAAAGCCGCCGACCTAGCCCAGATCCGCGCCTACCAGGGCAACTCCGCCGTCACTTGGCTGTTTTCGCGGGGGATGATGGTGCCCACCGGCAAGGTGTTGCCGCCCGAGCGCATCAACGCCATCCTCAACAGCTTTTTCGGTATTCTCGCCACCGAGCCGCCTGAGGTGGTGGACGACTTTATCAAAGACCGGGCTGGCTGGCTGGCCTTTAACCGCATGGCTATCAAAGCGGCTCTGCAGAACCCGCGGCTGCTGCTGTGGATCTGGGAGGCAGTAGGAGCGGAAGGCTTTGCCCAGTGGCTACCTACCTACTTCAGCTACACCGGACTGGCTTTGCTCTCGGCCCTCCTGGGAAGTTGGTTTCCCAAGCTGGTGCGGCGCCTGCAGCCCTGGCTGGAGTCCCGCTACCCCCGCCTGTGGTTGCGCTGCCTGAGCTGGAGCTACACCCTCACCTACGGGGTAGGCCAGCCGCGCCTGGAGTTTCATCTCCCCGCTCCCAGCTCTCCTGCCGCGCAAAACCTGCAAAACCCAATACCGACCTGGATAGAAGAAAGGGCCTAGGCCGGAGACTTTCACCAAGCCGTTGTTTCCACCGTCTCTCTGGCGCCTCCAGGAAAGGCGGGCGTCAACTGTTTTGTCGGCAGAGTCAACTCACAAAAAATCTCGAGGAGTGCTGGCAGTCCTTGCTTTGGTTTGCTAGCAGTTTTCGGCCTTATCTGCACAAGATTGTTTGCCGCAGCAGCCGATTCCCAGGTAGTGGCCAGCGGCAAAAGAGCTGTGTCCACCTGCTCTTTACCTTGGCAATTGGCTCAAGTTGAGTATAATCAGTGCCTACCATCCACTAACCTTCAGGTTCAGGCCGAAGAGGGTTGGGAAGGGATCCCAACTTGAATCGGTCGAGGAGTTTCTGAACCTCTTTTTGCAAGGTCTCTATTTTGGCAAGAAAACTAGGACCAGATCCAATGGTTTATACTTTTGAAATCATCGGCATTGCCCCTGCCCTCGATTTTTTCTGGCAGCAGCAGGAGCTGGCAAAGCGGCCTTGTCGGGTAGAGTACCTGGGCACCCGCCCTTGCACCCTGGATGCGCTGCTGGGATCCTTGGAGGAGGTGCCGGCGCGGCGGGGCTGGGATTTGGATCAGCTAATCGAAGCGGTTATTCGCTTCTGGTGCAACAATCCCGACTTGGTCAGTTTGTGGCGGTCTCGCTTTCAGGATGCCGGAGAAGATGTCCTGCTGATCTCGCGGGTGGGGCCCATTCAATCCCTACAGCAGGAGTTTGAGTGGCTGCTCAACCAATGAGATCCCTAAACCGGGTAGGCTAAGGGCAGGATTGTTTCGTAACTACCCATGAGCGACACCGTTTTCAGCAAGATCATCCGCAGGGAGATCCCGGCCCAGATTGTCTACGAAGACGAGCGAGCCATCGCCTTCAAAGACATTGCTCCCCAGGCTCCTGTCCACATCTTGGTGGTGCCCAAGGAGCCTATCCCCGGCATTGCCCAGGCCAAGCCCGAACACGAAGCGTTGCTAGGGCACCTGCTGCTGACGGCTCAGCGGGTGGCTGTTGAAGCTGGCCTAAGCAGAGGTTATCGCTTGGTCATCAACCAAGGAGAAGACGGGGGTCAAACCGTCTTTCACCTGCACATCCACGTTCTGGGCGGTCGGGCGATGGGCTGGCCGCCGGGCTAGCTTCGGGTTTTGCCGCCAAGTGGGGCCTCTACAGCTAGAATGCTGCCATTGAGGGTGGCTGGCAGGCGAGGTTTAGAGGCGATGGAGTGGCATGTTACCGATGCGGAAAGCCTGATGATCATCGACCAGGAGGTGGGCAAGCACGAGCTTTCCCCCGCCGAGTATGAGGTGGTTCGTCGAGTTATTTACGCTACTGCAGATTTCGAGTATCTCCACCTCATCCGTTTTGGCAACGAAGCCCTGCAGGCTGGGGCGGCGGCTTTGGCGGCGCGCACCACCATTGTGGTGGACGAGCCGATGGTGCAGGTAGGCATCGCGCGGGCCGTGCAGAACACCTTCTCCAACCCCATCTACTGCGGCAGCGAAGCTGTCACCCGCCCCCAGAGGGACAAGACCCGCTCTGCCTGGGGCCTGCAAACCCTAGCTCAGCGCTACCCTGAGGCAATCTTTGTCATTGGCCAATCCCAGACGGCTCTTTCCACCCTGGTGCAGTTGATCGCCGAGAAAGAGGTATCCCCTGCCCTGGTCATCGCGACGCCGGCTGGGTTTGTGGATGTGGTGAAAGCCAAGCAGGAGCTGGCCGATTCCATGGTGCCCCACATCCGCACTGAGGGACGGAAGGGCGGCCCTGCAGTGGCGGCGGCGGTCTTGGATGGCCTGCTGGATTTGGCTTGGCAGGCCTATGTGGGAGCCAGCAGCCCAAGCCCTACTGGCAAATCAGTTAGCGGATAGAGGGGAGCTCCGTTGATCTGATGATCTAAATGGTTCTGATCCAGATCACAGGCTTGGCAGGATCTCCGTCATGCTTCCCTCGGTCTGGCTTCGAGAAGATGGGAGCTATCTTCTCAGTGCCGGACAAAAAAGCCCGAGAAGCGGCTAGTCGAGGCAGAGCGAGGGATCCGGTCATGCAGCAGTTCATTTGGGTTTGGGGAAGCGGCTGGCTTTTGGCTATGGCCTTGGCCAGGGGAGGATGGGCCCAAGCGGAGGTAGCGGCTCTTTTGCCCGCCGGACAGCCGGCTATATCGCCCTCTCTCCCTGTGCCGTCGAACATCGACCAGAGGGAAGCTCGACTCAGCCCCTACCAGCGCTGGCAACAGCAGCATGCTGCCGCGGAGATTCCCTCTTCTGGGTTTGGGGAGGTCTTCTACCGCCTCGCTCAGAAAGCGGAACAGAGCCCAGAGGGGCTGCCTTTTCCACTGCGGCCAGCCGGGATCCCTCTGGGAGAGGGTAGCCCTTTTTTCCTCCATGTCAACGGGCTGGTCTACCAACTGTCCTATTGAAATAGGCGGGGAGGTTTTCGCGTTAGCAGGACGGCTATTTCAAGCCCTGCTGAACCTCTCCTCTCCCTGGGGGTGAGGGATCAGTAATGATTCCCCACCTTGCGGTGGTGGACGGCGGTGAGGCCCTCCAGGTTGGAGACCCGCCCGGCTTCTAGGGTGCTGTAGACCACCCAGTGGTCGCTGGTTTCTAGGCGGCTGGCCACGCGGCACTCCAGGTAGGCCAAGGCATCGGCCAAGATGGGGGATCCGTTGGCGGCGGGGTAGGTCTTGATGCCGGCAAAGCGGTCGGCTCCCGGCGGGAAGCGCTTCAGGAAGTGGCGCATTAGGGACTGGTGATGGCCTTCCTGCAACACGTTGAGGACAAAGGTATCGCCCACCTGCAGGAAGGACTCGATGGCCCGGTCTTTGGCCACGGCAACGCTGATCCCCGGCGGATCGCTGCTGGCCTGGGCCACCCAGGAGGCGAGCATGGCGCTGGTGGCCTGCCCTTTGCGGGCGGTGAGGATGTAAAGGCCATTGCTGATGCGGCCTAGGGCGCGATCCAAGTCGGCATCCAGGGCTTTCATCTGCTGAATGGTGCGATCCCGCGTTAGCCACTGCCCCAGGTCGGTGCCGGCTTCCTCCGCCAATTGCAGCAGGGTTTCGTCTAGGGGTTGCTTGAGGAGAATAGGAGGGAACACTTCTTTGGCGCCCATCTCCTGCAGCGTGTTGCGGCAGAGGTAGACCGACTCGTCATCTGCTCCCCCCGACTCGAACAGGCCAAAGCCTTGTTTGCTGTGGGCAGCAGCCAGGAGGGTTTTCAGCAGCACCTGGGTGGAGGCCGCATCAGGCCCCGCTTGGGGCGGCATGCCTATCACCACACCAGCGGCCAAGCTCATCAGCTCGCGCACCTCGTGGGCATCCAGCAGCCGCAGATCCGCCAGCTCTACGGCAACGCCGGTTTTTTGGATGCCGCGGGCAATGGCTTGGGCCAATGCTTCCGCCTGGCCATAGCCCGATAGGTAGAACACCGCCACCATTCGTTCGGCTTTGGCCTGCTCCAGGCTCCAAGTGCGGTAGTGCTCCACCCAATCAGACAGGTGGTGGTGCAGCAGGGGGCCGTGGCCGGTAGCAATGGCGGCGATGGGGGGCAGGGACTCCATGCGCTTCAGGGCCGAGAGTACCGAGCGGGCGTTGGGCCCCATGAGGCAGTCGTAGTAGAGCTTGAAGTCGGCCTGTAGCAGGTGGGGATGCTCGTCCCAGGCAAAGTCATCGCAGTAGTGCATCCCAAAGACGTCGCAGGTGTAGAGGATCTGCGTGCCGTGGTCGTAGGTGAGGATGGTGTCGGGCCAGTGCAGGTTGGGAGCAGAGATGAACTCCAGAACATGTCCCTTGCCCAGATCCAGGCGATCCCCCTGCTTGACCACCAGGTGCCGGAAGGGGCGATGCACCAGGTTTTCCAAAAATTGCACGGCCACTTTGGAGGCCACTACCGTCATTTGGGGCGCCAGCTCCAGCAGATCCCCGACTAGGCCGCTGTGATCCGGCTCGGTGTGGCTGACCACCAGGTAGTCGAGGGTGGCGGGATCCAGGAGGCCTCGCAGCAGATCCAGGTACAACTGGCGAAACTTCTCGTGGGAGGTGTCGATGAGGGCCACCTTCTCCCCGCGAATTAAAAAGGAGTTGTAGGTGGTGCCGTTTTCCAGGGCGAACTCGATATCAAACCGATCCCGATCCCAGTCCTGGGAGCGGATGGCAAGGGTATCGGCTCCAATGAGCAGCGTCTGCAGCGTAAGATGGCCTGAACGCGGTGCAACTGCCGTAACGGCCATGTTTTCCCCCTCTGCCAAATGGCAACTTTACCTAACTGCCCTCTGCACTCATCGTAACCGTGATGTAACTAAATGTTGAGGAGCCGCCAAGTTTTGATTTTCTGATGAAATGCTTCAGGGATCCCCAAACTGCCGACCCCCGCAGGGTCTGGGAGCAAAAGCTGCGGCAAACTGGGCCAGGGTGTGGCGCAGTTGATCCAAGTTTTGGCCGTTGGCGGCGGACACAAACAGGGCCTTGGGGTAGAGCAGGCGCACGTCCTCGACCCATTCGGGATCGAGGCGGTCAATTTTGTTAAACACCAGTTGTCGCGGGCCGGTGGCCAGGGGCATCTCGTCCAGCAATGTTTCCACCGCCTCGATGTGCCCTTCCCAGTTGGGGTGGGAGAGATCCACCACGTGCAGCAGGGCATCCGCCTCCGTCACCTCCTCCAGCGTGGCCTGGAAGGCCTCTACCAATTGCTCAGGCAGCTCGGTTAAGAATCCCACCGTGTCGGTCAACAGCACTGCCTGCTGGCCGGGCAGCTCCAGCCGCCGCGTGGTGGGATCCAAGGTGGCAAAGAGTTGATCGGCCACATAGACCTGGGCCTGGGTGAGGGCGTTGAGAAGGGTGGACTTGCCGGCGTTGGTGTAGCCCACCAGGGCCACCACGGGAATTTGGGATCCCTCCCGTCGCTGGCGCAGCCGTTGCCGGTGGCGGCGCAGCTCTTCCACTTCTTGCCGCAGCTTGGCGATGCGCCGCTGAATGGCCCGCCGCTCCATTTCCAGTTGGGTTTCCCCGGGGCCGCGGGTGCCGATCCCACCCCCCAACCGCGACATGGTGCGCCCTCGGCCGGCCAGGCGCGGCAGCAGATATTGCAGTTGCGCCAGCTCCACCTGCAATTTCCCGGCCCGGGTTCTGGCCCGCTGGGCAAAGATATCCAGGATCACCTCGCTGCGATCCACCACCCGCACCCCTACTGCCTGTTCCAGGGTGCGCACCTGGCTGGGGGTGAGCTCGCGGTCGAACACCACCAGGTTAGCTCCCAGATCCTGCACCAGCAGGGCCAGCTCCTGCACCTTACCGGAGCCGATCGCCGTGGCCGAATTGGGACTCTCCCGCCGCTGCCAAAGGGTTTGCAGCACCTGGCCGCCGGCGCTCTCCACCAGGCGGCCCAGCTCGGCCAGCCTGTCTATGAGGTCTTCGCTGCTCTGTCCCGGCTCCTGCAGTCCCACGAGGATGGCCCGCTCCTGCTGGGGATCCACCTGGCGGGCAGTGAATTGGCGACGAAAACTATCTTCCAACTCCGCCACCAGCTCCTGCAGATCCTGCTCTGCCAGGGTCGCCAGCGGCAGAGGCTCGGAGACCTGCCAGCGGCTCTCTCCCTGGGGCACTAGGTGGGCCAGATAAGCGTAGTTGACAAAGCCCGTGGCCCCTCCGCCGCGGCGCAGCCGTCCTCCTGAGGGAGATACCGACAGGAGAATGAGGGCGTCCAGCCGCTGCAGGGCCATGGCCGTCAGCGCCTTTTGGCTGGGGCCGCCCTCGCCCACCTGGGTGGTGATGCAGCGGATCCCAGACAGGCGCTCCGCCCCTTGGCGGGGCAATTCCCAGGCCGGGATCTGCGTTTCAAAAGGGGATCCCAGCCCCACGCGAATCACTTGGCCCCGCCGATTGAGGTAGACACTGATGGGCTGGCTTTCCAGATCTTGAGTGAGGGCTCCCAGCCTTTGGGCAAACTCCACCGTCACCAAGCGATTGGGGGGCAGGCGCAGTTGGTAAAGACGTTGCAGTTGCTTGCGCTGATAGGGTTTTAGCCCCTTGGCCTGGGCAAGGCTCAAACCAAGGTCGGTCTGCTGGCGAGAGGCGCTAACCCTGGGCATAGGGACGAGGAAATACCCGAAAACAGGCTTTTATCTACCATACACGCTTTGTCCGAGCCGCCTGGGAGGGAGAGCCGCCGGCCCAGGGCCAATGGGGGCGTGGCGACGGGGCCCCAGATCCTCTGCAAAGGTTAACTACCAGGACAAGCCGAACGGCGCGTTGGCGGCAATCCCCCAGAAGGCTCGTGCCTATGTAGACGGCTAACTGAAGGTGGTGGGATCCAGCCCCGACCTCAACCATCACGAGGTGTTTATCCGCAACAACGTGCCGGTGATGGCCTTTTTGTTGCTGCATGGGCGGTCAGACATCGTGCGCCGCTTCCTGGACTCCTGCCTTACCTGCCCAAGCTGGAATCCCTGTATCGAGCTTGCCATTGAGGTAGCTACCGCTGGCGAGAAAATGGTCAAGCCGGGTTTGGAAGAGGTGGATGGATTGGATTTTGCGCCGGGCCAATTTGCCGGATGGCCGTAAGGGAATCGACATCGGCATCGAGGGGGAGCGCATCGTTGCCCTGGAGGTGAATCTGCAGGCCACTGCCTGGCAGGAAATTGATGTGAGCGGCCGCTTGGTGTCGCCCCCCTTTGTGGATGCCCACTTTCACCTGGATGCCACCCTTACCTACGGGATCCCGCGCGTCAACCAATCGGGCACCTTGCTGGAAGGGATCGCCCTTTGGGGGGAGTTGAAGCCGCTGCTGACGCCGGAGGCAGTGATGGAGCGGGCCTTGACCTATTGCGATTGGGCGGTGGCGCGCGGGATCCTGGCCATCCGCGCCCATGTGGACGTGTGCGATCCCAACCTGGTGGCGGTGCAGGCCTTGCTGGAGGTCAAGCAAAAAGTATCCCCCTACCTGGATTTGCAACTGGTGGCCTTTCCCCAAGATGGCTACTACCGCTCGCCGGGGGCGGTGCAGCTTTTGGAGAAGGCCTTGGATCTAGGGGTGGAGGTGGTGGGCGGGATCCCCCACTTCGAGCGGACGATGGCCGAAGGAGCCGCTTCAGTGCGGGCTCTGTGCGAGATTGCAGCCGCGCGCGGCCTGCGGGTGGATCTGCACTGCGACGAAACAGACGACCCCCTCTCCCGCCACGTCGAGACCTTGGCCTATGAGACGCTGCGGCTGGGCCTGCAGGGTCGAGTGACGGCCTCCCACCTCACCTCGATGCACTCAATGGACAACGCCTACGTGAGCAAACTCATTCCTCTGATGGCCGAGGCAGAGCTGGGAGTGGTCGCCAACCCGCTGGTCAACCTGGTGCTGCAGGGCCGCCAGGACACCTACCCCAAGCGGCGGGGACTGACGCGAGTGCCAGAGCTGATGGCCGCCGGGCTGACGGTGGCTTTTGGCCAGGACTGTGTGATGGATCCCTGGTATCCCCTGGGCAGCGGCAACATGCTGGAGGTGGCCCACATGGGGATCCACGCTGCCCAACTGACAGGCTATGAGCAGATGCGGCAGTGTTTCTTGGCGGTTACGGAAAACCCGGCCCGCATTCTGGGGTTAGAAGGCTACGGACTAGAACCCGGCTGCTATGCCGACTTGGTGGTGCTCCAGGCTGCCGATGCTGTCGAAGCCATTCGCCTGCAACCGGCTTGCCTGTACGTTTTCCGTCGGGGACGGCTGATCGCCCAAACCCCGCCGGTGGTTGCCCAGCTCCATTTGCCGGGGCGCCCGGCCCAGGTGGACTTCACCCGCCAGCTTTAACGGCGCACGGTGCCGCTGAAGCCGCTGGCTTTGAACTGCTCCATAGTCAGAGGCAGCGGGCTGGTCACGGGCACGGAGATGCGAATGGAGAAGGGGCTTTCGCCGGGGGGAACCTCCTCGATGGCTCCCAGGCGGGTGCGCTCCGGCAGAACCTCATTGCCGTTGGCATCGTAAAGGCGACCGAAGACATCCGCATTCAGCACAGTATTTCTGGAGCGGTTGACCACCGTGCCTTCAATGAATAGGCACCTGGCCGGTATGGGGTTGCCGTTGCTGGTAACCAGGTTGGTGTATTCGGGGGTATCCGGGCAGGGGGTGAGGTGCAAATCCTTCAGTTGCAGGGGGATGGCTCCAAAACCCAGCAAGAGCGCCGCCAAAGCTGCACAACCCAGGCTCCAGCAGAGGGAGCGAAGCCCCTTCTTCCAAACTTGGCTCATGTTTTTTCTCCAAGGCCCATCTCCCCTAGTCTAGGGGATCCCCCGCCCGGTAAAACCCCTCCTCGGTCTGGATCCCGTCCAAGCGCTGATCCCAGGGATCCTGAGGCAGAGGCTGCTCCAGTAGGCAGGCCTGCGGGACAATGCCCCACTTGGGCACGCCGGGATCCGGCAGCGAGGCCAAAAAGCGGTCGTAATAGCCGCCGCCATAGCCCAGGCGCCTCCCCCAGCGATCGCAGGCCAGGGCGGGCACAAGGATTAACTCGGCTTCGGCGGGATCGATGACTTCGCTGCTGGGAGAGGGCTCCAGCAACCCCCAGCGGTTGGGAACAAGCTCAGCTGGGTGGTAGCGGTGCCACCGCAACTGCCGCTGCGGCAAGCAACGAGGGATCCCCCAGCGCTTTTCAGGGAAAAGGGCGAACAGGGATCCCAAGTCCACCTCGGAGCCGAAGGCCACGTAGGCCAGGATGGTCTTGGCCGCCAAAAGCCGGGGCTGAGAGGCCAGATGAGCCACTATCTTCTGCTCGACCAGAGAGCGATCCACCCCTTGCCGCACTTGGCGGAAGTGCCGGCGCAAGCGAGCTTTGGGGAGAAAATTGGGCCCCACAGACGGAGACAGGTTTGTAGCGTAGAAGGGAGTTGCCGCAGCGCCATGCCATCTCCCTGCCTTGACTTTCCCCACCCCCAGTCAAGCTTAGGGGTGGATATCCAGAACCTACTGGATGGCCAGGAGCTCCACTTCAAAATCGAGAGTAGCGTTGGGAGGGATCACGCCGCCGGCGCCGCGGCTGCCATAGGCCAACTCCGGCGGAATGCGCAAATACCGCTTGCCACCCACCCGCATGGTGGCCAGACCTTCCTCCCAGCCACGGATCACCTGCCCTACCCCGTAGGTGAAGGTAAAAGGTTGATTGCGCTTGTAGGAGCTATCGAAGACGGTGCCATCCTGCAGCTTGCCCACGTAGTTCACCACCACCGTTTGCCCCGGCTGAGGTGAAGGCCCTGTACCTTCGACAAGGTCGTAGTACTGCAGACCCGACTCGGTGGTGATAAATTGCTGGGCTTGAGATTGCACAGTAACTGCTGGGTGATCTTTGGCTCGCGACAGAGCCATGGCCGGCTGTCCAGCCCACACCCCAATCCACAGCAAACCCAGCAACAGCAGCAGCATCTGTTTCATCCGTTGGCGTCCCCCCGGTGCCGACTTTTTGCCTCCCCAACAATCTTAGGGGATCCCCTCATCCTATTTCGGCAAATTCGACGATCTGCCCTTGATGGTCGCGCACCCAGAAGACAAAAGGCTTTTCGGAGCGGACGCTGCTGCGGATCCCTTGCTTGTTGATCCGCTTCAGGAGGGCTTTGAGGGCTTCCCGTTCGTAGGTGGTGTGGCGATAGCGGACGCCGCTGCTGCGACCGGCTGCCGCCCCGTAGGCAGGTACAAAGGGAGTTCTGGAGAGACTGCCGTAGGGATCCGTGGTACCGGGGATCACGTGCAGTTGCACGGTGTCGGAGAGCTGATACCAGAGGCCAGCGGTATCGAGAGGTGTCGAGGTGGAGCGGGCTTTGGCATCAAGGCGGGAGCTGAGGCCAATATCCGCCGGGAAGTAGGCAGATCCCAGGCTGGAGCCGACCATGCTTTGCTCATAGCCGTAGTAGTACTGCAGCGGCAGCTCCGCCTCCGGCAGCCTCAAGACCTTTTCGTAAAACCCTCGCGCCTGCTCCAGATCGGGCACGATGATGGTGTAAACCCGCGGTGCGCCGCTCAGAAACGTCCACATGGCCCCGCCGTAGGCCGATAGCAGCAAAAACATCAGCCCCTTCGTGGAGAGCAAAACCTCCAGGGGGATCAGCGGCAGCATCAGTCCAAGGGGGGTTGGCATTGGCGCTTGTCCATTTGCGGGTGGCTCTGTAGTCCAGTATAGGATCCCTAGGCTGATGAAGCTTGCCCTGTTTGCCCCCACCCCGCGCGGTCGCCGCTTGGCCCAGGCTCTGCTGTCGCTGCTGCCAGAGGAGTGGATCTGCTGGAGCAAAGCCAATCCACAGGGAGAGCCGCTGCCTTGGCCCTGGCAAGCCTATGGGGATCCCAGCCATCCCACAGCGCCCAGATCCCTGGCGGCAGCGGTGGCCCAAACTTGGCCCCAGGTGCAGGGCTGTCTTTTCATCTTGCCAGTTGGGTCGGTGGTGCGGCTAATTGCCCCCCTCTTGCAGGACAAATACCGGGATCCGGCGGTGGTGGTGGTGGATGAATCAGGCCGCTGGGCCATTAGCCTCTGCGGGGGACATGTGGGCGGGGCCGATGCGCTGGCGCGGCAGGTGGCGGCTGCTTTGGGAGCCGAGCCGATCCTCACCTCTGCCTCCGAAGGGCTGGGGATCCCGCCTGTGGATGTGTTGGGGCATCCCTACGGCTGGCGGCGGGGCAGTGGCGATTGGAACGGGGTAGCTGCTGCCCTGACGCGGGGAGAGCCGGTGGCCGTAGAGCAAACCTGCGGCACGCAGCTCTGGCGGCGGGCCTGGCCAGCGGATCATCCTCTTTTGACTACGGCTCCCGACCAAGCAGTGGCCCAGATCCGGATTGGGGAATACACAACGCCTTGCCCCCACATCCCCACCGTCCACTGGCATCCGCGGGTGCTGTGGGTGGGGGTGGGCTGCGAGCGGGGCACCAGCCGCGCCTGGCTGGAGGGATCCCTGCGGCGCCTGTTGCAAAACCAGGGGCTGGCCCTCGAGGCCGTTGCCGGCTTGGCCACTCTGGAGCTGAAACGGGATGAGGCGGGGCTCTTGGAGCTGGCCCAGGCCCATGGCTGGCCCATCCAGTTTTTCTCCGCCGCGGCCCTGGCAGGGATCCCGGTTCCCCACCCTTCAGAGGCGGTGCGGCAGGCGGTGGGCACCCCTTCGGTGGCGGAGGCGGCTGCTCTTTTGGCGGCCCAGCGCTGGTCGGGAGAGGACAATCCAGCCCAGGGGAGAGCCACCCTTGTCTGCCCCAAGCAGATCTTCACCTCAGAAAGCGAGGGAGCTTGTACCCTGGCCATTGCCCGCGCCGCCCGCGAGTATTCCCCTCGCGCCGGGCACCTGTGGCTAATTGGCATCGGCCCTGGGGATCCCGCCCAATTGACCTTGGCCGCCCGCCTGGCCCTGGCCCAAGCCGAGGTGGTGATTGGCTACCAGCTTTACCTGGACTTGGTGGCGCCCCTCCTGCACCCCGGCCAGATTTGCGAAGCCTTTCCCATCACCCAGGAGGTGCAGCGGGCGCAGCGCGCCATCGCCCTGGCCCAGCAGGGGCTGCAGGTGGCGGTGATCTCTTCGGGGGATGCGGGGATCTACGGCATGGCCGGCCTGGTGCTGGAGTACTTGGCCCGCAGCGGCTGGGATGGGATCCGCCCCTCCCTGGAGGTGCTGCCGGGGATCTCCGCCCTTCAAGCTGCTGCCGCTCGCCTAGGAGCCCCTCTCATGCAGGATTTTTGCGCTATTTCCCTCTCGGATCGCCTCACCCCCTGGCCGGCCATCGAGCAACGCCTGCAGGCGGCTGCCCAGGCCGACTTTGTGGTGGCCCTGTATAACCCCCGCTCGCGGCAGCGGTTGGATCCCTTCCTCAAGGCGCTGCAGATCTTTCGCCGGGCCCGCCCCACCCACACCCCGGTGGCGGTGGCCCGCAACCTCTACCGTCCCGGCGAGGCCATCCACCTCACCACGCTAGGGGAGTTGGATCCTGAGCAGGTGGACATGTTTACCCTGGTCTTGATCGGCAGCTCGCAGACCTTTCGCTACGGCAGCCGGCTGATCACTCCCCGCGGCTACCGCTTGTGATGAACCCACCTGATGGCCGTTGGATTTCGATTCAAAACACCGTGAGGTGACATCCTCTCCCGCTAAGCCCTGACGGGCTGTAGACGGGAGCTTCCGAGAATCACTTCCCGGAGTTGCTGCTTCAACGGACTGGTAAACCAGGATCCTCCACAGCCAGAGAGCGGCAGTCCCACCGCCCCCCTATATCCCCCCGTATACGGGGGGACCTGAGTCCACGCTTCAAAATCTCGATAGCAGCGTTCAAGTCTCTGTCCCACGACCCGCAACGGGGGCAATCATGCACCCGTTCCGACAAGGTCTTGGGAACACGCTCCTCACAAACA
>NZ_AXUW01000001.1:762299-772814 GCF_002760415.1 Synechococcus sp. 65AY6A5 | reverse complement strand
AGCGACCTGCCAAAAGTGGCGCAGTTCCTTGGTGGAGTTCAACGGTGAGGCGGATTATGTGCATCTGTTGGTGAGTTTTCCGCCGGATGTTCAGGTCTCGAAGCTGGTGAACAACCTGAAAACAGTCTCCAGCCGGTTGATTCGCAAAGAGTTCGCCACAGAGGTGGCACGGTTCTACAGCAAGCCTGTATTTTGGGCAGGGACCTATTTTGTTGCCTCTTGTGGTGGGGTCACCGTTGAGGAGTTGAAGAAGTATGTCGAGCAGCAGGCAACGCCCAGATTGTGAGACTCAGGGGCATTGAACCCCTTCGTCTCACCGCCTATCCTCCATCCCGCCAAGCTGCGCTGTGGCGGGAGTACCCCAGAGGTTCTGATGGCGGGGATCCAACTGCAGCCACCAGGGGGATCCCCAAGCTTCCACCTCGTGCCACACCTCGGCTTGCAGGCGATAGTCCTGGCTGTGGTCAGGAGGGCTGCCCAGCCTAAAGAGGAGAATCAATCGGTGAGGGGTCTCACTCCCCCTGGCGCCAATCCGCGATAGCCCCAGCCGGGGTCTGGGCAAGGTATTCGGAGCGCCGCCATTTTCTGTCCAAAAGAACCGGGAGCTCAAAGAATCTAAGGGCGCCGCCTGCTTGCCTAGGCAGAGGCAGAAGCTGTGTCCAAGTGGGGAGAGACGCTGCCGCTGGAAAACTTCTAATATTATATTGGACTGTAGCTGTTCATTAAAAAATGCTTAACTACTTGTTGCAAGCAGCAGATGGCGGGTTTTGAAGACTGGGCAATTGGGCCAGAGAGCGCCTGGTGTCTCCCCTTTTATGGCTGGGTAGGGACAGCGCTGGCTCTTCCTTGGGCCGCTGGCTGGATCAAGCGCAGTGGCCCACGTCCGGCAGCCTACCTCAATATCCTGCTGACCTTTGCGGCCCTTGCTCATAGCTTTTGGCTGTTGCGACAAGTTTGGGGTCGGGATCCCCAGCTCCTGAACTACCTCTGGTTTCGGGTGGCCGATTTGGACTTGTCCCTGGCTTTGGAGGTCTCGCCTCTGACGCTGGGGGCGGTGGTCTGGGTAAGCGGCTTGAGCTTGCTGGCCCAGATCTACGCCCTGGGGTACCTGGACAAGGATTGGGGGTTGGGCCGCTTTGCCGCCCTGATGGGCTTTTTTGAGGGGGGGATGACGGGGATCGCCCTCAGCGATTCGCTGTTTCTCAGCTACGCGCTGCTGGAGATGCTCACGCTTTCCACCTACTTATTGGTGGGCTTTTGGTACGCCCAGCCGCTGGTGGTCACGGCGGCGCGGGATGCTTTTCTCACCAAACGGGTGGGAGACCTGCTGCTGTTGATGGGGGTGGTGGCGGTTTCCAATTTCTCCGGCTCCTTGACCTTTTCCGGCCTGCGCGATTGGGCGGCTACGGCCAGCTTGGATCCAACTTGGGCGGCCTTGATGGGGTTGGCTTTGATTGCCGGGCCGCTGGGCAAGTGCGCCCAGTTCCCGCTGCACCTGTGGCTGGATGAGGCCATGGAGGCGCCCAACCCGGCTTCGATCCTGCGCAACTCGGCAGTGGTGGCCGCTGGAGCTTTTGTCCTCATCAAGCTGCAGCCAGTCTTGGCCCTCTCCCCTTTCACGGATGGGGTGCTGGTGGCCATCGGCACCATCACAGCCGTAGGGGGATCCCTGGTGGCCTTGGCGCAAATCGATCTCAAGCGCACCTTCTCCTATTCCACCAGCGCCTACCTGGGCCTGGTGTTTGGGGCGGTGGGGACGGGGCAGCCGGATTTGGCGCTGGAGCTGCTGCTGCTGCACGGCCTGGCCAAGGCGCTGCTGTTTATGGGGGTGGGATCCCTCATCTACACCACTTCTACCCAAGATCTGACGGAGCTGGGGGGCCTAGGGGGCCGCATGCCGGCTACGGTGGCCGCCTTTGCTGTGGGATCCCTGGGGATGGTGGCCCTGTTGCCCCTGGGGTGCTTTTGGATCCTAATCCGCCTGGCGCTGGTGTACAGCGCCCTGCAGCCGGCCCTGTTGGGGGTGTTGCTGCTGATGAATGGGCTGACGGCTTTGAACCTGGCGCGGGTGTTTGGCCTGGTCTTCTTGGGATCCCCGCAGCCCAAGACGCGCCGTGCCCCTGAGGTGGGCTGGCCGATGGCCCTGCCCATGGTCATTCTGACGGTGCAGAACCTGCTCATGCCCTGGCTGTTTTGGCGCTGGGGGCTTTATCCCGGTTGGATCCCAGAGCTGCAGCAGATGGCGGCTCTGCTGGCGGCCTCGGGTTTGCTGGGGGCCGGTGTTGGTGCTTGGCTGTACTGGGGGGGCCGGCGGCGGCTGCGCCTACCCTGGCCGGAGCTGCAGGATCTGTTGGCGCAGGATTTCTACACCGGGCAGCTCTACCAGGCTTTGGTGGTGCAGCCGGTCGGCGCCCTTTCCCGCGGACTGGAGTGGCTGGATCGCAACGGGGTGGATGGCCTGGTGAACGGAGTGAGCCTGGCTTTTTGGTTTAGCGGCGAAGCCCTCAAGTACACCCTGTCGGGGCGGATGCAGCTCTACGTGTTGCTCATTGTCATCGGGGTCGTGGTGGTTACCGCTTGGCTGCTGCGCTCGCCCCTGGTGGGATTGGCCTATTGAGACGGGAGGAACCATGCTCAGCCTTCTAATCGGGATCCCCCTATTGGGTGGCCTGCTGGTGGGGCTGATCCCCGAGCAAGCGGGGAAGGGCCTGCACCGAAGTTTGGCCTTGGGCTTCGGCCTGGCTTGGTTGGGGCTGAGCTTGGGGCTGCTGCTGCAGTTTGATCCCCAAGCGCAAGGGATCCAGATGGCCGAACAGATGGCCTGGATCCCGCAGTTGGGCCTGGTTTACGAGCTGGGGGTGGACGGGATCTCCCTGCCGCTAGTGGTGATGACCGGCTTGCTGGTATTGATTGCCCTCTGGGCCAGCGGCCCGGTGGAGCGGCCCCGCCTCTACTACAGCTTGGTGTTGCTGCTAGCAGCCGCCATTGTGGGGGCTTTTCTGGCCCAGAACTTGCTGCTGTTTTTCTTGTTCTACGAAGTCGAGCTAATTCCCCTTTATCTGCTGATTGCCATCTGGGGCGGGCCGCGGCGCACCTATGCCGCCACCAAGTTTTTGGTCTACACCGCCCTCTCGGGGGTGCTTCTGCTGATTGGCTTTTTCGGCCTCAGTTGGCTGAGCGACGCCCACAGTTTTACCTACACCGTTTTGCAGGCCCACCCCTTGCCGCTGCTGCCCCAGATTCTCATCCTCATTCCCATCCTGCTGGGGCTGGCCATCAAGATCCCCTTGGTGCCCTTCCACACCTGGCTGCCGGACGCCCACGTGGAGGCTTCCACCCCCATTTCTGTGCTCTTGGCGGGGCTCTTGCTCAAGTTGGGCACCTATGGCCTGGTGCGCTTTGGCCTGCAGCTTTTGCCCGATGCCTGGGAGCAAGCCGGGCCGTGGCTGGCCAGTTGGGCGGTGGCCAATGTGCTGTATGGATCCCTGAACGCCTTGGTGCAGCAAGACATGAAAAAGCTGGTGGCCTACAGCTCCATTGCCCACATGGGCTACATTCTCCTGGGCACGGCGGCGGCCACCCCCCTCTCCTTGGTGGGATCCGTCTTCCAGATGGTGAGCCATGGGCTGATTTCCTCGCTGCTGTTTTTGCTGGTGGGTGCTGTCTACGCCAACACCGGCACGCGGGATCTCAAGCGGCTGCGGGGATTGCTCAACCCAGAACGCGGCCTGCCACTTGTTGGCAGCTTGATGGTGTTGGGGGTGATGGCCAGCGGCGGCACGCCCGGCCTGGTGGGCTTTATTGCCGAGTTCACCCTCTTTCGGGGCAGCTTCCCCGTCTTCCCCCTGCAGACGTTGCTGTGCATGGTGGGGACGGGATTGACGGCGGCCTACTTTTTGCTGATGGTGAACCGCGTCTTTTTCGGGCGCCTCTCGGAAGTGGCCATTGCCATGCAACGACGCGCCACGGGAGAACGCCTGCCTGCTGTAGTTTTGGCCTCGCTGGTGGTGGTGCTTGGCCTCCAGCCTGCCTGGGCAACCCACTGGGTGGAGTCCACCGCCGCCCATTTGGCCAAGCCGGCGGCCCTCAATCTTGCCGAAGCAGGCGGGCCGACCACTGCTTTCGAGCCTGGGTTCTCTTCGTTGTGACGATTTAGTGATACGACTGAGTTTTTGTTGTTGTCTCAACCCCTCCTTCTCCCATGACGGCCACCCTTGTTCCCGCTCCTTCCTGTTTCTTTCTGGCTGGCTTAGATCCTCTAGAGCAACGGCGACTGGCTCCCATCGTCCAACGCCTAGAAGCAGGGGGAGCCCTTGTGCCGGATTCTTCCAGCAACCGGCTGGAGGTCATCGGCATCCTCCACAGCTACGGCCAGGTGCTGGATGCCTACTCCCAGAATTTGATCTTCATAGCCGACCACCAATTTTTGGAGCTCTTCCCAGTTTTTAAGTACTTCAACGGCGAAATCACCCTGGGCAAATGGCTGCGCTACCTCTGGCATGACCGCATCAACTACGAGTTTGCCGAATACTGCATGAAAGCCATGCTCTGGCATGGAGGGGGAGGCCTCGATCGCTATCTGGATACTCCCGAATTTGTCGAGCGGGCCAAGGTGGCCATCCGGGCCAAGTTCCGCTTCAACCCCCTTCTGCAGGGCCTCAACTTCCTCTGCCCCGACTTTGCGCTGGAACAGGTGCGCATGCTGGCCATGTACAGCGGCCTGGGCCAGTTCTGGCGGGTGATGAGCGATATCTTCCTGGCCTTGGCCAAGCGCCGCGAGAGCGAACCGCAGCTCACGCTTCCCGACGTAGTAGCCCACATTCAGCAGGGGTTGGTGGCAGCTGCCAACAAGCCCATCACCTACGCCCCCTGCATCTGGGGCCGCCGCTACGAGATCATCCCCCTGTCGGCGGGGCTGACCTTCCTGCCCGATACGGCCCTGCCCTACGTGGAAGCTGTGTTTTTCCGCTCCTTTCCCTTCATGGGCACCGTCTCCTACAATGCCCAGGCCCACCAGATCCCGGCCGAGCAGGCGGACTTCGCCTACGGCGCTTTGTATGCCGATCCGCTGCCGGTGGGGAGCGCCGGGATCCCCCCTACTCTCTTGATGCAGGATATGATGCGCCACCTGCCTGGCTATTTGCGGGAGCACTACCGCCGCCAGCCGCGCGGGGAAGATGACCTGCGGGTGAAAATCTGCCTCAGCTTCCAAAAGGCCATGTTCTGTGTTACCACCGCCGCCCTGCGGGCCCTTGCCCCCTTTCCTCTGGAAACCCAGGATCCCCAGCAGCAGTTGGCCAATCGCGAGTTTCTCGCCCCCTGGCTGCAGCGGCTGCTGGGATCCCGCCTGCTGAGGGTACAAGAAGAAGTTGACACTCCCACCCAGCGGATTCTTACGCAGCCCAAGATGGACTCGCGAAGGCGCTGTCAAGACGCCCCTAGACAGTCCTTTGAGGCATAACCTCAAAGTTCTGCTTACTTCGGACTTAAGTTCCTCCAGGTTAGTTATTGCCGCGCGGGTTTTGCACCGCAGTAGGTTGTTTTCCTGGAGAAGCTCTGTACTAACTATGAAGCAACTAAAGTGGCTCAAGGGCTTTTTCGCCCCGCACTCAAGTACGGGGCTACCAAGCTATTGTCGATGCCTAGCGAACCCGAGCGCTGTTGCCGTTGGCTGCAGCAAGTGGAAGCGGGATCCCATTTTCGGATACAATGTTTTGTCCGATTGAGGAGTAGGGTGGCGTAGCCAAGTGGTAAGGCAGAGGTCTGCAAAACCTCTATGCGCCAGTTCGAATCTGGCCGCCACCTCTCAAACCTGACATCCCCAGCGGGACCCGCATGAAAGACAAGTTGATGTTGATGATCCCCGGCCCCACTCCCGTTCCCGAGAGTGCGCTGCTGGCCATGGCGCGGGGGCCCATCGAGCACCGCAGCCAAGAGTTCAGCGCCATTCTGGAAGAGGTGACGGAGGGGTTGCGCTGGCTGCACCAGACCACCTCCGATGTGTTTGTCTTTGCCTGCAGCGGCACCGGGGCCATGGAAGCCGGGATCCTCAACACCCTCAGCCCCGGGGAGCGGGTCTTGGTGGGGGTCAACGGCAAGTTTGGCGAGCGCTGGGCCGAGATGTCGGAGCAGTTTGGCCTGCAGTGCGAGCGGATAGAGACCCCCTGGGGCGTGCCCTATCCTGTCGAAGTCTTCCAAGAAAAGCTGGCCGCCGACCGGGAGAAGACCATCAAGGCGGTCATCCTCACCCACTCGGAAACCTCCAGCGGCGTAGCCAACGATGTGCAGGCTATCGCGGCTGCTGCCCGCGAGCACGGAGAAGCCCTGGTGATTGTGGATGCGGTCACCAGTTTGGGGGCCATGCCGGTGCCTATGGACGAGTGGGGCCTAGACGTGGTGGCCTCCGGATCCCAGAAAGGCTACATGATCCCGCCCGGGCTGGGGTTTGTGGCGGTGAGCCCGCGGGCCATGGCTGCTGCCGAGCGCTCTCGCTTTCCCAAGTACTACTGGAGCTTTAAACTGGCCCAAAAAGCCCTGCGCCAGGGCACCACTCCCTTTACGCCCGCGGTGAACCTGTTTTATGCCCTGCAGGTAACCCTGCGCCTGATGCGGGCCGAAGGGTTGGAAGCCATCTGCCGCCGCCACGCCCGTTTGGCCCAGGCCACCCGCGCCGGCGTCAAGGCCCTGGGGCTGAAGCTTTTGGTCAACCCGGAGTCGGCAGCCAGCCCCTCGGTAACTGCTGTGCTGGCGCCTGAAGGGATCAACGCCGATACCCTCCGCAGCACCCTGAAGAAACGCTTCGACATCGCCCTTGCTGCCGGTCAAGACCACCTCAAGGGCAAGATCTTCCGCATCGGCCATCTGGGCTTTGTGAGCGACCGCGACATTCTCACCACGCTGGCTGCCCTGGAGTCGACCCTGCACACGCTGGGTTATGGCGACTTCCCTCCTGGAGCGGCCATCAAGGCGGCCGAGGAGATCTTGGCAAGCCCCTAGGGATCCCTTGCCCATTCTGTAGTTCTTGACACCTGGCGCCCCTCCCTTGCCCTGGCTAGAATGGGTGAGCGTTCTTAACAAAAGATAAAATTCCAGAGTCGACTGCTCTGGAGAGCTATCTGTTCCCAACCCAAGGGTTGACATGCTGGTTAGTTTGCAACGGGATCCCTGTCAAACTGCCTCGGCGGCGGAGCTGCGGCGGGTGCTGCAGGGGATCGGCCCTCTCTCCTGCCCGCTGCAGTACAACTTTCACCTGCACACCTGCTGCTCCGATGGGCGCATGGATCCGGCAGACTTGGCGGAGCAGGCGCGCCGGCACGGCCTCAAGGGCCTGGCCATCACCGATCACCACACCCTGAAGGGCTACGAGCAAGCGCAAGCCTATCTGGATCGCCCCGAGGACCCCCTGCTATGGACGGGGATCGAGATTACAGCCAACCTGCTGGGCTGCGAGGTGCATATTCTTGGCTACGGCTTCGATCCGGCGGATCCTGTTTTGGATCCCTACATCCAGGGGGAGCAAGTTCCCGGCCTGCCCGCCGCTGAGGCCATTGGGGCCATTCAAGCAGCAGGCGGCCTGGCGGTGTTGGCCCATCCCTTTCGCTACTGGCTGCCTGCGGAAGAGCTGGTGCCGGCAGCCGTGGAGTTGGGCCTGGATGGCCTTGAGGTCTACTACGCCTACAAAAACCCCGACATTTGGGCTCCCAGCCCAGAGGAGGCGGCGATTGGGGAAAAGCTGGCAGAGACCTACGGACTTTTGAAAACCTGCGGCACCGACTCCCACGGCCCCAGCATCCTCAGGCGTATCTAGCCGACTTGTCCAGCCCATCTAGGGGCGGGGATAGAGCAACTGGCCCAGGCGGCGCAACTGCTCGGCCGTGCCCATACACAGCAGCAGATCCCCCGGTTGCAACAGGGTGTCACCGCTGGGGCCGCCAATCAGCTGGCCATCGGCTCGCCGAATTGCCACCACCAACGCGCCGGATCGCGCCCTTAGATTGGCTTTCCCCAGGGTCTGGCCAACATAGGGGCATTCTTGCGCCGCCAGCTCGTACTCTTCCAAGTAAAAAGTGCGATCTCGACCCGACAGGATCCCATCCACAAAGTCCACCACGCGGGGGCGCAGGGCAGCCGCTGCCATCCGTTTTCCACCGGTGATGAAGGGAGAGATGGCGTGGGCAACGCCCGCTCGCTGCAGCTTTTGCAAAGCCTCTTCCGTGTTGGCGCGGGCAATGGTGCGGATACGAGGGTTGAGGGTGCGGGCCGACAGCACCACATAGAGGTTTTCGGCATCGCTGGAGAGGGCGGCAATCAACCCCTCGGCCTGCTGCACCCGCGCCGCCAGCAAGGTGGCATCGAGAGTGCTGTCTCCCTGGAGAGCGACATATCCCAGCTCTTGGGCCACCTGAATTGCCTCGGCCGATTGATCGATCACCAAAAAGGGCACCCCCTCTGCCTGAAACTCCTGGGCCACCTGTCGCCCAATGCGCCCAAAACCGCAGACGATGTAGTGGTTGTTCAGCGCTTCCATCTGTTTCTTCCACTTCCGCTGCCGGATCCCTTCCTGAAAATGCCCCTGGATGAGGGCCTCTGTAAAGCGGTTCACCATGAACCCGATGCTCAAGACCCCCATCAGGATCAAGGCCACCGTGAACAAGCGCCCCCGATCCCCCAGCGGCTGCACCTCCATGAAGCCCACAGTAGTTAGGGTGATAACGCTCATGTAAAAAGCTTCCACCCAAGGCCATTGCTCCACCCCGTGGTACCAAAGGGTGCCGATCAGGACAACGCCCAGCAGCGCCCCTACTCCCAAACTCAGATCCCGCTGGATACCGGGATCCCTTTTGGCAGGAGGAAACGGGGGACGAGCAGAAGCCATACGGCCCAGCCAGATCGAGCGGGGAAAAAGCGAGAACTACAATGGGTAGGAGAAAGTCAGTTGTTGAGCAGCAGCGAGTGGAGTGCAGATGCCCGAGTACATCAAGGTGGAATATCGGATCGACAAAAAAGGACAGGTGACCGAGACCGTATTGAACGGATCTGGCTCCAGTTGTACTCTAGCCACGGCAGAGCTAGAAGCAGCCCTTGGAACGGTGCAAGAACGAAAGCTGTTGCCGGAGTTTCATCAGCCAGCAGAAGCCGAGATAGAATCACAAGTTTCTTTACAGCAAACCCGCTGACTCCATCCCCTTCCCCCCAGTTTTCCCGTATCTACCTGCCTACTTTCGCTTCTTGCCCCCCTTGCCGGCAGCGCCGCTGGCTCGTGCCGCCCCAACTGCCGATTGAAACAGCCAAACCGCCAAGGGAGCAGCGACGATCAAGATAATGCTGGTGGGGCCGACGCCAAAATCCGGCTCACCGGAAGCCAACTCGAAAATCGAACCCACAGCGGCAATGGCACTGATGCAGGAAACGGCCAGGAGCAGGTAGCCTTTAACACTGGTGGTCATGGGGAACCTGTCTAACGTCTATTCGCGAAAAAGCCCTCCCACTCTCGAGAGGGCTACTTTCTATGCTACGGGCAGGGATCCCATGCCAGCAAGCCAGAGCCGGAATCTCCCTCTTAAAAAGCAACCAGAGAAGTGGAATTGGAGCGCCAGCCTAGCCCTTGACGATGATCTTGCCGACCATGCCAGCCCCCCGGTGGGGAGTGCAGTAGTAGGTGTACTCACCCAGAGGGACATCGACAAAGGCCGATTCCACCACTTGGTTGGGAGCAGTGAGCAGGGCCTTGTGGGACAGCTTGGCTGCCAGGGCCGCATCGCCACCAGGTACCTTGTCAAAGACAACGTTGTGAGGATAGACCTTGTTGTTGACCCACCGAACAGTATCTCCCTGATTGATGGTGAGGGTGGGGGGATCATAAATGAGCTGGGCCTTGTCAGAGCCCATCTTGACCGTGTAGGTTTCAGCAGCAGCAGGGTTGGACAGGAAAGCTACCGCAGCCACCCCGACTACGAGAGCGAGGAGGATGCGCTGCAGACGCTTCGCTAGGTTAAAAATGAACAACATGGATTCCTCTCAAAACGTAACGGCCGTCGCCCCCGCCTCTGCGGCTGGGCCCCCCCTTTCCAAGTTGTAAAGGAAAGGCACCCAGTCCAGCAGGGACGTTCAACTCCTATCTTAGGATCTTAAGGCGGAACAGGAACACCCATTCCCTTGCTAGAGCGAGGGGCTGTTCCAGACGGCAAGGCCACAGGGAGGGATCGGGCGACGAGATTGCCTCGAGCCTCTACCTTTCTCGTTGCCTGATACATTCACGCTGAACTCTCCTGAACATGGTTCAGGAAAGAAGCGATCGCATCCTGCCTATCTCTGAGCAGGAAGGCGGTATCCCGCAAAGCCCTGAGGAATACCCCCCGAGCGCTTTCCCCCTTCACTTCCCGGCAACCGTTGCGGTGGACTCAAGGATCAGGGGGAAACTTGGTCTACTATATCCCTCTCAATGACTTTTGCCAAACCGCCTAAAGCTCAGTAAATTCAGCAAAGTTCAGGGTTTTGGGGGTTAGAGGCATGCTC
>NZ_AXUW01000001.1:735934-761554 GCF_002760415.1 Synechococcus sp. 65AY6A5 | reverse complement strand
CTGATACATTCACGCTGAACTCTCCTGAACATGGTTCAGGAAAGAAGCGATCGCATCCTGCCTATCTCTGAGCAGGAAGGCGGTATCCCGCAAAGCCCTGAGGAATACCCCCCGAGCGCTTTCCCCCTTCACTTCCCGGCAACCGTTGCGGTGGACTCAAGGATCAGGGGGAAACTTGGTCTACTATATCCCTCTCAATGACTTTTGCCAAACCGCCTAAAGCTCAGTAAATTCAGCAAAGTTCAGGGTTTTGGGGGTTAGAGGCATGCTCTCACCGCAAGGCGGCGATCCTTCGCCCGTGGGATCTCGGAGAGAAAACCGGCCATCTTTGAAAAACTGGGAGTGCCTTGCCGGCCAAAATCCGTAGGGTCGCCGATGCGGGAGAGGGACAAGCCGCTCTAGTCTTTAAGCAAAGAACGATGCGGTATTTCTTTTGCTGTTCTCCAATTACTTTCCAAGTCGCGTATAAGATATCAACCCGCTGAACAAAATTGAGAGCTTGCTTAAGATGAACAGCCGGTATTCGTCCATCGCCAGCCCGAGCAAGGCCTCTACCAGGATTTTAGAATCGGCGGAGCAAAAGCAAAACATTCAAATCTTGGCTCGCTGCATCGGCACAGCCTTGAATTTAGGCAGTCCGCTCAGGGTTGCCATACATTACACCTCGCAGGCAGAGGGGTAACGCTTGCTCCCCAACGCCTGCCAGGTAATTTCGCTCGCACTTCTGGAGATGATCTCAGAAGCTTCTTGAGCCTAAAGGGTTTCGCAGAGGAAGGGATCCCAAAAGTTTTTGGGCCCTCTCCGTAAGACGGGCATCCGGAGTGCCGCCTGTAATTATTTAGGGATCCCGAGGCTAGTGCTGAACAATTCCCTGAACCATAGCGTCGCTCAGGTAAGCCAATGCCTTCAAATCGGCCTCGTCAAAACACCGATCGCACAACAGGCGGTAGATTAGGCTCTCGTGTTCTGAGGTAAAGTGGCGAGTTTGCAAGACTTCTTCAACGATGGATCGAATGGTCATAGTTTGCCCCTCCTGGGATCGGGCTTAACACTGCTTGCCCATACTGATTGTGAAGAGTCAAGCCATAGCTCAAAAAGGGAGCCAACACGGATTTTCCAGCAAAAAAACTGTACATTGGCCAGTCATTGGGATCCCCAAACTTACTAAAGAGCCGTGACTGAGGATGTGCTCGCTGCCCTTGGCCAGACTACTTGCCTAGGGTCGAAGGTCCTCCCCTGGCAGAGCCTCCGAGAGTTGAACATGTGGCCGAGAAAGCCGTCCTGCAGCCAGGGAGCATGTTATCCTGAGTTGGCTTAACATGATTTCATAGCCGGGCTCAGCCGTCACCTTTCTAGCTGCGGCTGGCTGACCCGACGTCTAGGGATCCGGCTCAACTTTCTTCGCATTGCAGGCAAGACACCAATGGTGGGCATCTTCAGGCGCTTTTTCGGCTCTCGTGGTCAGGCAGATTCCAAACCTTCATCAGGGACGGCTGCTCAGCCGGCCAAAAAGAAAGACAACACCTTCTTTCTCGACCCAGATGAGGCCAAAACCCTTGGCAACATCGAATACATGCGCACTCCTAGGATCGTGAAGCACACCTTCCAGGATTTCGGCTCTACGGAGAAGGTGGAGGTGGTGGAGCAGGTTTCTTCCCTAAGCAAAGTTAAGTTGGCCGTAGAACAGGCCAAAGCCCCTGAGCAAAGCTCTTCCACCTCAAACAGCAGCAGTGGAGCAGGCTCACGCCGCCAGGGGGGATCTGACATGGACATGTTTCGCAACATGGCCCGCAGCCTGAAGCGCAAGTAGGCTGGACCCGGCTTATTGGCGGCACAGGATACAACGGCTATCGAAGGAGGGGCAATGGCGATTAAGCGAGGCACTTTGGTGCGGGCCATCCGCGAGAAACTGCAAGGCAGCCTGGAAGCCCAGGCCAGCGACCCTTTGATTCCCAACTACGTCTTCGAAACTCCTGGAGAAGTGGTGGATATCAAGGACGACTACCTCCAGATTAAGTTTGGGGCTGTTCCCACCCCTCCAATTTGGCTGCGGGCGGATCAGGTCGAGGAGATCGCGAGTTGAATAGGAGCATGGAATGCTCCCCTTTGGCTTGAGGGAGGGCTAATGGTACCTCTGGCTTCTCCCACGCGCGACCAACTTCTGCAACGCAGGCGACTTTTGCGTCAGCAACGGCGCAAGCGCTTTTGGCAGGGATCCTGGCGCTTGGCCAGCTCGATGGGCGTTCTGACGCTGCTGGTGTTGGGCCTGCAGCAGCCCTACTGGCAAATTCGCCGGCCGGAGCAAATTCAGGTAAAGGGCAGCTACTGGGTCGACCCCGACTGGATCCGGGAGCAACTGCCTCTGACCTATCCAATGAACCTCTGGCAGGTGCAGCCGGCTGTGTTGGAAAGAGCCTTGCTGGCATCCCCGGCCCGCCCTTCTCCCATCGAAAGCGTCCAGGTACAGCGGCGGCTGCTGCCGGTGGGGGTGATCGTCCAGGTGCGGGAACGGCAACTGGTCGCGCGCGCCCGTCGGGGCGACCAGACAGGCTGGGTGGATCGGCAAGGCCATTGGCTGCCCCCCGATCCCTTTCGACGCCACAGCGGATCCTCCCTTTCCTGGCCTGAGCTGGAGTTGCTGGGCTGGGAGAACCACGCGCCCGAGCAATGGGCCTTGTTGCTCGAAGCCCTGCAACAGGCTGAGATCCAGATCGAGACCGTAGATTGGCAGTCGGGAGAGGGAATCACGCTCCACACTGAGCTGGGCAACGTCTATCTGGGGCCGATTTCTGACCGCCTGCCTCTGCAAATTCAAACCCTCAACCAAATGCGGGATCTGCGCCGCCACTGCGAGTGTACACCCGACGAAATTCTCCAGATCGACCTGACCAGCCCCAGCGTACCCACCCTGCAGCTCACCCCTGCCGCCACCCAGAAGCGCTGGAAGCATTGGGAGCAGCGCTAGCCCTGGGATGAGCTTGCTGCCATGAACACAGCGCCGGCGGTGGAGGTCAAACAGTTGTGGGTCGCCTATCCCGGTTGTCCGCCGGTGCTGCAAGGGCTGGATCTACGGGTTGAGGCCGGGCAGCGCCTAGGAATCATTGGCCCCAATGGCGCCGGCAAAACCACCCTGTTCCTGGCCCTCGCTGGCCTGTTGCCCCCCTGTTCCGGCCAGATCACTTTGTTTGGGCAGCCGCTCCAGCCTGGCCAGTTTCGCCCTGAGGTGGGGCTGGTGTTTCAGGATCCCGACGATCAACTGTTTGCCGCCTCGGTGGCCGAGGATGTAGCCTTTGGGCCGCGCAACCTGGGACGTTCTGAGACAGAGGTCGCGGCTGTGGTCCAAGCAACCCTGGCGATGACCGGCACCCTGAATTTGGCCAACTGTCCCCCCCATCATCTCTCCGGCGGTGAAAAACGCATGGTCGCGATCGCCGGGATCCTGGCAATGCAGCCGCAGTTGGTACTCTACGATGAGCCGACTGCCAACCTGGATCTGCGCGCCCGTCGCCGGCTAATCGCCTTTTTGTTGCAAGCAACGCACACCTTTCTGCTCGCTTCCCACGATCTGGAACTGATCCTGGAAGTGTGCGATCGGGTGATCCTCTTAGATCAAGGCCGGATTTGCGCCCAGGGATCCCCGGCCCATCTGATGAGCCAACCCGACCTCATGGAAGCCCATGACTTGGAAGTGCCCCCCTCGCTGCGCCGATAACGGCAAAAGCTGAAAAGATGTCAAGAATTATTTTTGAGTTGATAACAATTTTGTCTCTCTTAATAAAAAGCTATCGTGCTAATTAAAAATATTGATTTTCGTCCAGGATTGAATGGGGATATCATTTTGTTGAGTCGGGGGATCCCTTCTCTGGGGCGTCCTCGTCGATTTTGTATGATCGATTTTGTGCAAGAAAGATGGGGACTTGGCCTGGAGTTGGCAGCTTTGCCCGCCTGAGCGACAGTTGTGGTTAACCCGGATGGCTCCCACAACCTTTTCTGGCCTCTGTCTGATTGAGTCTGAGGTCGGGGGTTGGGCACGGCCTTCTCTCCAGGGGGAGGTCTGTGGTGGCTGGAGTAGGTGTTGCCGAGAAGAGCTGTCCACTGAGGGTTGGGCAGAGGATCTCTTGGATGAGTTCGAGGGAAATTGCAGGATCGAACCCAATAGGCGAGATCAATTTGGAGATCGATTGGCCTTATTGCTGGGTTCGGCAACGTTCAGGAACTGAGTGTTCAAAAGTGGAGAGTTGATATGCCTATTGCAGTCGGAATGATCGAAACCCGCGGGTTCCCGGCAGTAGTGGAAGCTGCCGACGCCATGGTAAAGGCCGCGCGCGTCACCTTAGTGGGTTACGAAAAAATTGGCAGCGGGCGCGTCACCGTGATCGTACGGGGCGATGTCTCCGAGGTGCAGGCCTCGGTGGCCGCTGGCTTGGAGTCTGCCAAACGGGTGAGTGGGGGCGAGATCCTCTCCCACCACATCATCGCCCGTCCCCACGAAAACCTGGAGTTTGTGCTGCCCATCCGCTACACGGAGGCAGTGGAGCAGTTTCGTACCTAACTGAGTAGTTGCACTTAGCCTGGAATTGACCCGATCCAGAAAATCTGGACAGGTTCCAACCCCCTCCACAATTTCAGCGTAAGGAGTCCCTATGGCTATTGCAGTCGGAATGATCGAAACCCTGGGCTTCCCGGCAGTGGTGGAAGCTGCCGACGCCATGGTAAAGGCCGCGCGCGTCACCCTGGTGGGTTATGAAAAAATCAGCAGCGGGCGCGTCACCGTGATCGTACGGGGCGATGTCTCCGAGGTGCAGGCCTCGGTGGCCGCCGGGATCGAGTCGGTGAAGCGGGTCAATGGCGGCCAGTTGCTCTCCTGGCACATCATCGCCCGTCCCCACGAAAACCTAGAGTACGTGTTGCCCATTCGCTACACCGAGGATGTGGCTCAGTTCCGCGAAGGGGTCAACGCCATCCGTCCCTTCACCCGTCCCTAGATGCGTATCGCGATTGTGCGGGGCACTGTTACCAGCACCCAGAAGGATCCCAGCCTGACAGGCGTGAAGTTTCTGGTGGTGCAGTATGTCGATCTCGAGGGCCGACCGCAGCCCGACTACGCTGTAGCTGCCGATCCGGTGGGGGCCGGCGCCGAGGAGTGGGTGCTGGTCAGCCAGGGCAGCGCAGCTCGCCAGCCGCAGGGAAACGAAACCCGTCCGCTGGATGCAGTGGTGATGGCGATCATCGATACCGTCAGCATCGGCGGTCGCTCCCTCTACAACAAGCGCGACCAACGCTAGCTGGGATCCCTCCTTCCTCTCTCTGACGTGTTCTAGAGGCTCACGGTTATGCCTGCTCACACCTATGCTGCGCCGCCAACGCCCTGGTCTCGCCGCCTGGCGGAGCCGACCATCCATCCCTCTGCCTACGTGCATTCCTTTTCCAATCTCATCGGGGATGTGCGCGTGGGCGCCCAGGTGCTGATTGCCCCAGGAACTTCCATCCGTGCGGATGAGGGCTCTCCCTTTTACATTGGCGACGGCTCCAACGTCCAGGATGGGGTGGTAATCCACGGCCTGGAGCAAGGGCGGGTCATTGGGGAAGATGGCCAACCCTACTCCGTGTGGATTGGCAAGAACACCTCCATTGCCCACATGGCCTTGATCCACGGGCCAGCCTATGTGGGCAACAACTGCTTTATCGGCTTCCGCTCCACGGTGTTCAACGCGCGGGTGGGGGATGGCTGCATCGTCATGTTGCACTGCTTGATCCAGGATGTGGAGATCCCGCCGGGCAAGTATGTGCCCTCCGGCTCCATCATCACCACGCAAGCTGAGGCGGATCGGCTGCCCGATGTGCAGGATAGCGATGCCAAGTTTGCCCAACATGTGATCGGCATCAACCAGGCTCTGCTGGAAGGCTATCACTGCAGCGAAAACCTGGTCTGTATTGCTCCCATTCGCAACGAACTTCTGCGGTCGCGCACCTCTAACCCAACGGCTACGGAGACGGCATCCATGACTCATTCCTCCTCTCGCGCCGACGGCCGGAACGGCGGCGGATCCCTTCTCAAGCCGGAGGTGGTGGAGCAAGTTCGCGCCCTGTTGGCCCAAGGCTATCGGGTAGGGCTGGAATATGCCGATGCCCGCCGCTTCCGTACCTCTTCCTGGCAGAGCGAAAGCCCGATCACCAGCACCCGCGAGGCCGAGGTCATGCAATCGCTGGGGGCTATTTTGGCGGAGCACCGCGGCGAATACGTGCGCCTGTTGGGGATCGACCCCAAGGCGAAACGACGGGTGTTGGAGCAGATCATCCAAACCCCGGAGGGGCCGGCGACCGTTTCTGGATCCCCCAGCCACGTCTCGGTTACGGCCCCAGGTTCCGGCGCAGCCAATCCGCGCCCTGACGCCAGCTTGGAGGAGGAGATCCGGGCGCTATTGGCGCAGGGGTATCGCGTCGGCCTGGAGGTGGCCGATGTCCGCCGCTACCGCACCTCTTCCTGGCAGACTTTGGGCAATTGGAGCGGCTCGGCCCAAGAGATCCTGGCGGCTGTGCAGGCGGCCTTGGCCGAACATACGGGAGAGTATGTGCGCCTGCTGGGAATCGATCCCAAGGCCAAACGGCGGCTGCTGGAGAAGGTGATTCAAACGCCCCAGATGAGCAGCAGCGGCGGGACAGCCTCGCCCGCAGAGGGGGGCAAGCTGGGAGGGAGCGCTGCTGGCCTCGACCTGGAGTTACAGGAAGAGGTACATCGGCTGCTGGCCCAGGGCTATCGCATCGGCTACGAATATGCTGACGAGCGCCGCTTCAAAACCTCCTCTTGGCAGACCGGGCCGACCATTCGCGCCAGCCGCGGGCCGGAGGTGTTGGCCGAGCTGACGGCTGCTTTGGCGGAGCACCAAGGCCACTACGTGCGCCTGTTGGGGATCGATCCCAAGGGGAAAAAGCGGGTTTACGAGCGCGTCATTCAAACCCCCGGCGGCAAGTCGCCTGCCCCTGCAGCCCAGGGATCCCCGGCGGCTACTCCTGTTTCCACCGTTCCTGCCAGCACCCGACTCAGCAGCGAGGTGGTGGCACAGGTGCAGCAATTGCTCAGCCAGGGCTACCGCATCGGCACCGAACATGCGGACAAGCGGCGTTTTCGCACCTCCTCTTGGCAGAGCTGCAGCCCTATCGAGGCCACCCAGCTGCCCCAGGTGGTGGCGGCTCTGGAAGCCTGCCTGGAGGAGCATCGCGGCGAGTATGTGCGCCTGCTGGGCATCGACCCCAAAGCCAAACGACGGGTGCTGGAGCAGATCATCCAAACCCCTTGAGGGATCCGCCTGTTCTCTGATCACTGTCGGTTCAAGGTTGGTTTTGATCCGACCTCCTAGCGATGAGGAGCACCTTGGCTTTGCCTCTGCCCACCTCTACAACGCTGCGCTCCTGGCCCAGCCAGAACGGCGAAACTCGCTACTATGTCAGTGGCGAGGTGCAGGTGGAGGCAGGGGCAGGCATTGCAGCGGGAGTGCTGTTGCGGGCCAACCCCGGCTGTCGCATCGAGATCGGGCGAGGCGTCTGTATTGGCATGGGATCCATCCTGCACGCCTGCGGGGGATCCCTCGTCGTGGAGGCGGGGGCCACCTTGGGAATGGGGGTGCTGGTGATCGGGCAGGGCACCATCGGCAAAAACGCCTGTATCGGCTCGGAAACCACGCTGCTCAACTGTTCAGTGCTCAGCCAGGCGGTGATCCCTCCCCGCTCGCTGGTCGGGGATCCCACCTATCCCAGCAGGCAAGAGGCGGAGGTGGGCATGGCTAGCGAGGCAGAGCCCGTGTCGGCGGCGGCCCCGCAAGAGCCGATAGAACCCCCTGAGGAAACCTTGCCTGAGCCGACCCCTCCCTCTCCCCCCGACTCGCCGCTGGCCCAGGTGGAAAAGCAAACCCGTCGTTGGCAGGAGGCGGCTGAGCAAACCCAAGAGAACTCGAGATCCCCTGAGACCCGCAAGCTAAATGGGATCCCGGGCTATTCGGAGCTGGATCGGCTGCTGGGCAAGATCTATCCTTACCGGCAGATCCTATCCTCTGGGGGTGGCCAGTCTTGAGGGCTACACTGGCATAAAGAAGTAGGGTGCTATGTCCACCTCTTTGGGCCTTATTCAGACACGCAGCTTTCCGGTCATTGTGCGCATTGCCGACGCCATGACCAAGTCGGCGGGGGTGACGCTGATCGGCTTTGAGAAGATCTCAGGAGGCTACTGCACGGCAATCGTACGGGGAGGGATTGCCGATGTGCGCATTGCCATCGAGGAGGGGATCGAGGTGGCCCGCCAGTTTGAGCAAGAGGAGATCTCCAGTTTGGTCATTCCACGGCCTTTGCCTAACTTGGAGGCGGTGCTGCCCGTCAGCAGCAAGCTGTCTCAACTGGCACAAAACCGCGGCTACAGCCGCCTCAGCAACTTGGCCGTGGGCCTGCTGGAAACCCGCGGCTTTCCGGCTATGGTAGGGGCCGCCGACACAATGCTGAAAACGGCGGATGTGCAACTGGCCGCCTACGAGACCATTGGCGACGGCCTGTGTACGGCCATCATTCGGGGCACGGTGGCCAACGTGGCCATCGCCATCGATGCCGGCATGTACGAGGCAGAGCGCATCGGCGAGCTGAACGCGGTGGCTGTGATCCCGCGCCCTCTCGACGAACTGGAGCAGGCTCTGCCGGTGGCCAGTTGTTTCGTTGCCCAACCGGTTACCTTGCCGGTGGCTATTCCCCAAGCCCAGGGACAAGAGGTGCGGCGCAGCGATACCGTTGTGGAGCGGATCCCAGTTTATCTGGAGCCGCCGGAAACCCCTTAGGTTTACCTTGCAAGACGGGAAGGCTCGCGCTGTACTCTGCCCCCTCCCGCCGTCTACAGGGGGAGAAGATCTGAGATCACCTCCAGAAAGCCGAGCGGGGCAGAGAGGAAAAATGTTAGGCTACTGGAAGACCTGGGTCCGTGCAGCTCCGACGCCCAAACCGTGTCAGGATCGGAAGATAGCAGCACTACGGGATGCTCTGAGCAGGCGCGTCAACCCGGGTCGCCCTCTTCCAAGTTTTACCTCTGCCCTGGCAGCGCACACCTGTATGGCCGAGACAGACAACCCCCTCGCCAACTTTGCTCAGAAGGCTTTCTACTTCGGCATGGGTTTGGCCGCGGTGGTGGCAGACAATGCTGCAAAGGTGGCCGGGAGAGCCAACAGCCGTCTGCTGGAGCTGCGCAAGCAGGTCCAGGCTTTGGTGGATGAATTGGTGGAGCGGGGGGCGATGACCGCCGAAGAGGCGCGGGCCTACATGGACGCCATCGCTGCCAACGCCAACCGTAGGGGGGGGGAAAGGTCTGCTGGCGCCCCTCGCAAGATCAACATTGACGACATGGGCGACGCTGAAGACAAGACTGGCACTGCCCTTGAACTTTCGGAAGCTGCCCGTTTGCGCCAACAGATTGCTGAGCTACAGGCAGAGTTGGATCGCATCAAGAAGGAAGCGAGGAAGTCCTAGGTTTGGCCCGGGAAAAGTTGGGATCTCTATCTCTTTAATCCTCGTTCACGGGGAACTGGAAGACTCTCCGCAGCGCCCTCAGCCCGATTGCGAACGGCTGCCGCCGAAGTTCCTTGGCCGCAGCGGCGAGTCTAAACAGGCTCGTCCAATTTTTGTTGGAGCGGTTGGCTTGGATCCCTGACTTCTCTCTGAAAATTGGCAGCTCGGGGCGCTTAAGCTTGAGAATCTACCCCAAGCCACCTCAAAATGCCGAACCGCTGACGCGTCCTGGAGGACTCGAACCCCCGACATCCGGTTTTGGAGACCGACGTTCTACCAACTGAACTAAGGACGCAGGAGTAGTAAAGGGTCAGCCCCTTACCTAGTTTACCTAGTGTAGCAGGTATGCCCAAAGCCTTAGAGGGTTTCTTCTTTAGAATCCGTTTTGGCTTTGATGCGAGTGGCCTTGCCCACTCGGTTTCGCAGATAGAACAGCTTGGCCCGCCGCACCTTGCCACGCCGCAACACCTGGATTGAGTCGATGCGCGGCGAGTGAACTAGGAAGACCCGCTCCACTCCAATTCCCTGGAAAATCTTGCGCACCGTGATGGTGCGGTTGCATCCAGAGTGACGCATAGCAATGACCGTGCCTTCAAAGGCCTGCACCCGCTCTTTGCCGCCCTCTTGAATGCGCACCCCCACCCGTACCTGATCGCCAACATGGATCTCTGGCAGATCCGACTTCATGTGGGCCGCTTCGATGGAGCGGATGATCTCTTCGGCGTTGATGCGAGCGTTCATGGCTTTCCCGCGTTATCGGCAGCTAATCAGTGTAGCAATCCCCCCTTTTTTTGTACAGAGCTTGCCAGCCGTCCGAACCCAATGGCCATGCGGGAAACCGCGTTTGCACCCCCTCTCCTTTTTCAATAGGCTGGATACAGAGAAAGCCCTTGTTAAAGGCGAGAGACTTTTGTGATCCTGCGCACCAATGAGCCCCAGACGGGATCCCCAACCCCTGCCAAATCTGCTGACCAACCTCTGCCACAGACCGGATCCCACAACAGAGGACTGCCCATCGGCTGGATCCTTGTGGGGATATTGTTAGCCGGCTTGGGCGGCGGCATTCTCGTTCAGCGTCAGCTCCGGCAACAGACGGCCCAGCGCCTGGAGAGGCTAACGGTGCCCGTGCAGGTGACAGATCTCGCCCAACGCCTGCGGGTGAGCGGCCAGGTGCAGCCGATCCGGCAGGTGAATGTCAGCCCCCGCGAGTCCGGTCGTCTGGCAGAGCTGCTGGTGGATCAGGGAGATGAGGTAGTGGCAGGGCAAGTGTTGGCTCGGATGGATTACGGGGATTTAGCCAGCGGCATTCGCCAAGCCCAAGCCCGCATCCAAGAGCTACAGGCCCGCCTAGCGGAACTGCAAGCTGGCGAGCGACCCCAGGTGATCGCGGCGGCCCAGGCCAGGGTGGATGCGGCGCGGTCGCAAGTGAGGTTGGCCGAAAGGGAATTGGAGCGGATTCAGACCCTGGTGCAGCAGGGGGTGGTGGCCCGTAGCGAGCTGGATCAACGCCTGGCCCGCCTGGAACAGGCGCAGGCGGACTGGCAAGCGGCTCAACAGGAGCTGGAGCGATTGCGGTCAGGTAGCCGCCCAGAAACGCTGCAGCAGATCCAAGCTCAGATTGCCCAAGCGGAGGCAGAGCTGGCCCAGCGGCAATCTCGCCTGGCTGAGGCCGAGATCCGGGCGCCCTTTTCCGGCGTGGTTGTCCAGCGCTTTGCCGAGGTGGGATCCTTTGTAACTCCCACTACCGCAGCTTCCGATGCCACCGCCGCTTCTTCCAGCTCTATCTTGGCGCTGGCCCAGGGGATCGAGGTGCGAGCCGAGGTGCCGGAGGCGCAGATTGCCCAGGTGCGGGTGGGGCAGCCGGTGGAGATCCGCTCCCTGGCCTATCCGGATCGGGTGGTGCAGGGGCGGGTGAAGCGGATTGCCCCTGCCACGGTGGTGGTGCGGGAGGTCACCGTCTTTCGGGTCATGATCGAACCGGAGGCGGGGGCAGACTTTTTGCGCACCGGCATGAACGTCTCGGTGGATTTTATCGGGGAGCGGCAGCCTCAGGCGCTCACGGTGCCCTCGGTGGCCATCTTGCGGGAGCAGGGCCAAGAGGGAGTGATCCTGCTGGATCCGCGAACCCAGCGGCCCGTCTATCGACCGGTGGAAACAGGCCTCACCCAGGGCGGGATCACCCAAGTGCTCTCCGGCTTGCGGGCGGGGGATCGGGTCTTTACGGCGCTGCCGCCGGGGGTGAACCTGGAGACTTTGATCCGACAAGAGCAAAATCGCAGCGAAACCGCTCAAATCAAGCCACACCCATGAGCCTACCGATTGCAGCCCGAATGGCCTGGCAAATGGTGCGCCGCTACCGCCTGCGCACCGGTTTAAGCATGTTAGGGATCCTCATCGGCAACGCCGCCGTCGTGGCCATTGCCGGGTTTGGCCATGCTGCCCAGGAGCTGGCCGTGGATCAGTTCCGTTCTTTGGGCACCAACTTGCTCATTGTCTTTTCTTCCAGCTTGGGCCTGGCGGACGCCAGCAACACCCGTCCCATTACCCTCGACGATCTACGGGCAATTGCCGCGGAAGTGCCCGCTGTGTCGGCAGCCGTCCCCAGTCTTGTGGTCAATGTGCGCGCCGTGCGGGGGGGAGTGGATCGCCGCTATGAGGCCACAGGCACCTGGCCGGAGTATTTGTCGGTGCTGAATTTGGAGATCGAGGAGGGGCGCTTTCTCTTGCCAGCGGATATTGAGGAGCAGCGCCCGGTGGTGGTGCTGGGCAGCGAGGCCGCCCGCGAGCTGTTCGGCTTGGATCCCGCTGCCGCCATCGGGGAGACGGTGCTGCTGAACAACCTGCCCTTCGAGGTAATCGGCACGTTGCGTTCTAAGCCAACGGTGTTTGGCAACAGCGATGCCGGCCTGTTTTTGCCGGTGGATGTGGTGGCCAACCGGTTTGTGGGGCGGCGCTCCCCCTATGGCCTGGAACTGACGGCGATCTTCGTCTCGGCCCGCTCCGAAGCAGATCTGCCGGCTGCCGAGTTCCAGATCCGCAACTTGCTGCGGCAACGGCACCAACTGGTGGGGGAGGATGACTTCGTCGTCCGCAACCAAAAGGTGTTGCTGGACGGGGCGGCCAGGATCTTAACCTTGCTGCGGGTGCTGCTGACCGGCACGGCGGCCCTCTCGCTGCTGGTGGGCGGGGTGGGGATCATGAATGTGATGCTGATCTCGGTGTCGGAACGCACCTCCGAGATCGGGTTGCGCAAGGCGATCGGCGCCGATAGCCGGCAAATTTTGCAGCAGTTTGCCACCGAAGCTATTCTCATTGCCGTCAGCGGGGGCGTGGCCGGGATCCTCCTCAGCAGCGGCCTGCTGGTGGCGCTGCAAGTGTTCACCCCCCTGGCCACCCGCGTGGATGCAGTGGCGGTGGCGGTGTCCTTTTCCCTCTCGACGGGGATCGGGGTGGTTTTCGGCATTTTCCCGGCCCGCCAAGCGGCGCAACTAGATCCCATCGAGGCCCTGCGAGCCTGAGATCTCCCATTCGTAGGATAATGGGGGCTTACAGGTATTGAGTTGCCCGCCGTTCGCTAAGGAGCTTCCCCCTTGGTTAGAGAGCGAGTAGAGGTGATCGTCCCCGCCACCACCGCTAACTTGGGGCCGGGGTTCGATTGCATCGGTGCAGCCCTGGAGCTCTACAACCACTTCCAATTTCGCGAGATTCCCACCGGCCTCAGCATCCACTATCGCGGCAGCGATCACATCAGCCAGAGCAAGGACAACCTGGTGTACCGCGCTTTCTGCCGTGCTTTCGAGCTGCTAAGCAAGCCGGTGCCGGGGGTGGAGATTGAGATCACCCTCAACGTGCCCCTGGCGCGGGGCCTGGGCAGCTCTGCCACTGCCATTGTCGGCGGCCTGTTGGGGGCTAATGCTCTTGGATCGCTGAACCTGGCTCCTGAGACTCTCCTGCAGTTGGCCATTGCCCTTGAAGGCCATCCCGACAACGTGGTGCCCGCCCTCCAGGGCGGCTGTCAACTCTGTGTGCAGGGGCAGCAGGGGCAATGGGTATTTTGCCCGGTGGATTGGCACGAGCGCATCGGCCTAGTGGCGGCGGTGCCTAACTTTAAGCTGTCTACCCAGGCGGCCCGCGAGATCCTGCCCAAGTCCGTCAGCCTGGCGGATGCTGTCTTTTCCGTCAGTCACCTGGGGCTGCTTATCCGCAGCCTGCAGTCGGGGCGGGCGGACTGGCTGAAGGTGGCCTTGCAGGATCGACTGCACCAACCGGCGCGCATGGAGCTGATTACCGGCTTCAAAACCGTCCAGGCAGCGGCTCTGGCTGCCGGGGCCTATGGGGTGGTGATCAGCGGGGCTGGCCCCACGCTTTTAGCCTTCTGCGCCCCGGAGGAGCGAGAACGGGTGGGATGCGCCATGGTCGGCGCCTGGGAGCAACTGGATATCGAAGCAGAGGCCAAACCCCTGAATTTGGATCGACAGGGGGGACGGGTGGTGATCCATTCCCAAATATAGAGGAGGCCCTTGGGTCAAGCTGGTCACCCCGATTACAAAGGGGTCGTGCTTTTAGGCGTATAGGCCTTTCGCAGACTAGGACACCGCCCTCCCACTCAAGTTCCCGACCCTCCTTATCCCTCACCCCTTAACCCCTTTCCCTGCGGGAGAGGGGAGCCAGAAATCCACAGCACAAACCTGTTTGGGATGGGATCCCTTGAGAGGCTGGGCAAAACTTTTTCGGCGTCCCTACCCTGGCAGCAGCAGCAGCAAGGGGGGGAGAAACAGCCAAGCTGCCACAGCCAAAGCCGCCATCGCTGCCACTAACACCGCTCCAGCAGCGCAATCTTTGGCAATTTCTGCCAGCAGGTGATAGCGGCTGCCCAGGGTCAGATCCACCACTGCTTCCAGGGCAGTATTCACCAGCTCCAAGGCCATCACCATCCCGCTGGTCAAGCTGATCAGGGCCATTTCTACGGCGCTCAGCCGCAGGGCCAACCCTAAGACAAAGGCCACTACCGCCATAGCCAGGTGGATGCGAAAGTTGCGCTGGGTGCGGGCGGCGTACAGCAGGCCCTTTCCTGCATAGTAGAAGCTTTTACTTAGGCTAGTGGCCACCTGCCACGAGGGGGGGCGCTGCCAGGGATCCTGCGCCGCGAGGTCAGCCTCGGCTCCCGGGTCTGGTGCCTCGGAGGGATGGGCCGAATCGACCTGCGCTGAAGTGAAAGGGGCTCGCCGTCGCAATGCCGCCAAACGCAGCGGCTGGGGAAAACGGCTAGGGCTGCTGGCCATGGGTCACCTCCAGGTCTTCTTGGATGGCGGCAAGCAGGTGGTGCTGTTGCTGCAGCATGCGCTGTAGGGAAAGCTCATCGGGGTGATCCCATCCCAAGAGATGCAGCAGGCCGTGGCTGGCCAGCCAGGCCAATTCCCGCGACAGCCGCTGCCCCTGGGCTTTTGCCTGCGCGCAAGCGGTGGGTACCGAAATCACGATATCCCCCAGCAGGCGCACCCCTGTTATCTTCTGCAGCTCGACAGGGGTGGACGTCTCCTCGGCGGCAAAGGCCAGGACATCGGTGGGAGCGTCGATGTGGCGAAACTCGCGGTTGAGCTGGCGGATGTGCTCGTCGGAGGTGAGGCAAAGGCTGAGCTCGCAGGGATCCGTCACCCCCAGCTCCCGCAGCCACACCTCAAACCAACGGTGCCAAGTGGCTTCCTCAACTGGGCTGGGGACGTTTAGCTCCAGGTACAGATCCAGGAATCCCTCCATGCAGGCCTCACTCACACCCAAAATTGGCTCGCTGGCCCCATTGAGTACGGAGCGGAACGGCCACCCACGACTTGAGTCGCCCTTGCCAGTGGTACAAACCTTCAATGTACTGTAGCGCTAACATTGCTGGCTGTGCTAGGGTGCCGCTGCGATAGCCATAAAAGACGCCTCCCCAGGCAAATACGCTGCAAACCCTGGAAGGGGGAAGTCAAGGAACCCCATGTAAGGGGAGCGGCGGCCAAGGTGATAGGGAAATCAGACGCAACTCTCGGACTTTCTTTGTCTGAGGGATGTCGGGGGTGCGGCTGGGCAGCGCCCTCCAAAGTTTGCTGCCAGGGTGCTCGGCCATCTCCCCACTCAAGTGCGGGGAGCGTCAACGCGCCCCCTACTCTGGGGGTTCACCCGGAAGTTCGGGCCAGGCTGCGGCGACCCTCTGGCTGGCAAGCTGTTGTAGCGTTTGCCGCAGCCGATTTTCCAGCTCTTGCCGGCAACTGTCTGGATCAACCCCTTGCTGGGAAAGAAGCTCCGCCGGGAAGAGATCCCCGGCGATGCCGACAGCCCAGGCCCCTGCCTGCAGATATTCTGCTGCATTGGCCAAGGTAACCCCCCCAGTTGGGATCAAAGGCAGGGATCCCAGCACCGGTTGCAGATGGCGCAGGTAACGGGATCCGCCAAGGCTTTCTGCCGGAAACACCTTTACTGCCGTTGCCCCGGCCTGCCAGGCCCTCCAGATCTCGCCGGGGGTGAGGGCGCCGGGCACAATGGGCAGCCCTGCTTCCCGACCCCAGCGGATGATGCTCTCGTCCGCAAAGGGGCAAACATAGAATTGGGCTCCCGCCTGCCAAGCCTGCTCTGCCATCTGCCGATTTAAAACCGTGCCCACCCCTACCCAGCAATGCGGGTAGTCTTGCCGCAGTTGGGCAATCAACTCCAGATACCGGGGAACTTGGGGAGTGATCTCAATGTGGCGGATCCCGGCCCGGATGGCCAGGGTGGATCCCTCAAGGGCTTGGGCCGGGCTGGCCGAGAGGCGGATCACCGCGATCAGGGGCTGCTGCCACAAATGGAGTAGCCAGGGGTGCCGCCATCCCTCTCTGAAGCTCTGTTCAGAACCCTCAAACACCATCTGTGGAAAAGCCCTCTCTCATCGATTTCTACCTTGCTTGGGTTGATTTTAAGTTTAATTGCAATTAAAAATAACCAAACAGCCCGACGGTAAAACAATGACAAGCTATAACAAATTTCCTTTTGAGAAGAAGGCTAAAATAGAATAAAGAACAGGCAAAAGTGGTGTTTATAGGGGCAACTGTTTGCGGGTTTGTAGCACTCGTTGGAGCGCTTACTTTTCCCATCCTTTCATGGCGTCGCTGGTCTCTCATTTTAGTAGCTATCTGCAGCCTTGTTAGCTCCTTAACCAACATTGAACTCGGCAGAGGAGAGGAGGAAGCTCCCTCAGGGGAAAGGTGGCGCATGGTAGCCCATCTCTACGAGGTAACTTTCTGGTTGGCATTGATCGTTTTCATCTTACTGGCATGAGGTTTTGCCGGCAGGTGAGCGGCTAGTTTATCGCCATTGTCTGGATGTTGTGTCGAGGTTGCTCTGGCTTGCCGGTTGTTTAGGTTGGGCACCGATTAGACCTGTGGGATCTGGAGATCGATACGAACCTAGCCGCAGTGAGGATCCCTCGCCCCCAGCCCCTCTCTCAAAGGGAGGGGGAAGTCAGGAATTGAAGGAATGAACGGTTTTACTGGTATTGAAAATAACCCAGCCGTTTTGCTTGTATCTTGTAACGATTTGGAGTAACGACAGCGGGCAACAGCGCGATTGGGCTCGATCAGTCCTTGCGAATCTTTGTATTCTTAGGGTCGGTAGGTTGGTTGCCGAGGGTGTGGGGAGTGGTCAAGCTCAGTTGTGGGACACACAGCCTGAAGGCATGGGTGATGGTCGGGTTGCTCGCCCTCCTGGTGCTGGGGGGACTGTGGCGGGTTGCTCCATCTCAGGCGCAGAATCTCCACCAACTGCAACAGCGGCAGCAACAGATCCAGCAACAAATCCGGGGCACCCAGCGACGCCTGGGAGAGCTGCGCCAAGCGGAAGAAGAAGCCCGTCGCCGCATGGGATCCCTGCGGCAAAACATCCAACAGACAGAAGCTAGCCTTCGCGACAACCAATATCGTCTGGAACAGGCCCAGAGGGCGCTAGAGCAAGCGCAGAAGGAGCTCCAAGAGCTGGAAGACCGCCTGAGACGGCAGCAGCAGGGCACGGCCGCCCGCTTGCGCTACATGCAGCGGCAGGGGGCGGAACATTGGTGGGCTTTGCTGCTCACCAGCCGCGACCTCAACGAGTTTTTCGATCGCCGCCACCAGTTGCAATTGCTAATCGAAGCCGACCGGCAGTTGATCCGAGAGCTGCAGGTGATGGCCAAGGAGGTGGATCAGCAGCGGATCGCCCTGGAAGCGCAGCGCAACGAGATTTCTTTAATCTTGCAGGAGCTGGCAGCCCAGAAAAACCAACTGCAGCAGCAGGCTGCCGCCCAAGAGCAACTGGTGGGCCGCCTGGCCAACGAGCGCGCCGCCTATGAAGCAGCCCAACGGCGTTTGGAAGCCGATTCCCAACAGTTGACCATCCTCATCCAGCAACTGATCGCCCAGCAGGCTCAGCAGCGGGGGGGCAGAGATCCGGTTCAGGGGACAGGCCGGTTGATCCCACCAGTGCGCGGGCCAATCACCAGCGGCTTCGGCTGGCGGGTTCACCCCATCTACGGAAGCCGCCGCTTCCATGCGGGGATCGACTTCGGTGTGCCCACCGGCACGCCAGTTCGGGCATCAGACCGGGGCACCGTCATCTACGCCGGCTGGTATGGCGGCTACGGCTACACGGTGATTGTCAACCACGGCGGCGGCATCACCACCCTGTACGCCCACAACAGCCGCGTCGCCGTTGGGGTGGGTCAGCAGGTACAGCGGGGGCAGGCCATTGCCGCTTCCGGCTCCACCGGCCTCTCCACCGGCCCCCACGTTCACTTCGAGGTGCGGGTCAACGGCCAGCCGGTGGATCCCCGCCGCTACCTTTGAAGCAGCGCATCTGTCGGCAACGGCTGCAGGGATCCCGCCTGCAAGATCCACCGCACATCGGCAATGGAGGATAGCTCCTCTGGGTCGTGGGAAACCACCAACACCGTCCAGGTGGATTTCAGCCGGGCCAGCAGCTCGATCAACTGCCGCCGCACCGACCAGTCCAGCCCTGCCGTCGGCTCGTCCAGCAGCAGTAGCAGCGGGCCGCGAATAAGCTGTACCGCCAGGGCCAAGCGCCGTTGTTGTCCGCCACTGAGATGGTTGGGGGAGGTGCACAGAGGGATCCCTTCCAATCCCACCTGTTTGAGAACGTTTTCAATCTCCTTTTGTTGCAGCTCCGGGTGGCCGAAGCGCATTTCCTCTAGCACCGTCAAGCCACAAAAGTGACGCTCCGGGAACTGAAACACCAGCCCCGCCATGCTGCGCAACTGCTGGGGGGAGAGCTCTGTTCCTCCCCAGGCAATCCGCCCGCGCCTGGGCCGCGCCAAGCCGGCCAAAATTTCCAGCAGGGTGCTCTTGCCGGCCCCACTTTTGCCCACGATCAGCCCCAACTGATTCAGGCCCAGCTCAAAGGAGAGATCCCGGAGAATCGGCTGAGGGAGGGTTGCCGGGTGGTAGCAGAGATCCTGAACCTGCAACATGAGCGGCGCCCCTGGGAAAGTTGTCGTTATTTTGGCACTGGAAAGCTCTGCCGGACAGCTACAACCATTCTTCTAGGCGCCCCAACTGATCCCGAAAGCCATAGGTGAGTTCGCGGTACCACTCCCGCAGCTCCAGTTGATCTACAGCTCGCCGCAAAGCCTCTTGGGAGCGCTCGATGGGGCGCAGAGCCGCAGACGGGATCCCTTCTTGAGCAGCCCATTGTTCAAACAGAGCCAGCTCCGTTTGCAAGTAGAGAATGAGGTTGGCCACATCCTGCGGGTGGGGGTAGCGGGTGGCATCTGGCATAAGACATCTCACCAGGGGAACTAGCTCCATTCTGGCCAAGAATCTGTCCCGCTGCCGCCTGAGGGCCCTATCCCCTCTCGCCTGCTTCTGTACTCTGGGCCGCAAAACGCAGATAATGCGGTGGGAAATGTTCACTGCCGTCGAGGGATCCATGAGCCAAAAGCTGCTGTTTGTGTGCCTGGGCAACATCTGCCGTTCTCCCGCTGCCGAAGGGATCACCAACCACCTGCTGCAGAGCAGCGGCCATGAGGGGGACATCCTCTGCGATTCGGCAGGTACAGCCGCCTACCACCTCGGCAGTCCCCCAGATCGCCGCATGCGACAAGTTGCCCAGCGCTATGGACTGGAGCTGCACGGCCAAGCCCGGCAAATTCATCCTTTGGATCTGCGGGAGTTCGACCTGATCCTGGCCATGGATCGGCAAAATTACCGCGATATCCTCAGCCTCGATCCCCAGAGAAGATATGCCGACAAGGTACGCCTAATCTGTAGCTACTGTCGTTCTCACACCGATGAAGAAGTTCCGGATCCCTACTACGGGGGCGAGGCAGGGTTTCACTACGTGATCGAGCTGCTCTGGGACGCCTGCAGCGGCCTGCTGGAATCCCTGATCCCTGGGATCCAATGCCCGCCGCTGCCCAGCCGCACCTGAAAGTCATCGATCAAGAAAACAACTACCACCTGAGCAGGTTAAAGCTCTCCATGTCGATGGTGGCGCGGTTGCGGTAGATCCCCAACACAATGGCCAAGCCCACTGCCGCCTCGGCAGCCGCCACGGTGATGACAAATACCGAAAACACTTGGCCGCGAATCAAGCCCGAGTCGACAAAGTTGGAGAAAGCCATAAAGTTCAGGTTGACGGCGTTGAGCATCAGCTCAATCGACATCAACACCCGAATGGCGTTGCGACTGACGATCAAGCCGTAGATGCCGATGCAGAAAAGAATTGCCGCGACCACCAAGAAAAACTGCAGTTGCAACATCACAAGAGGCTCCACTGGATACAGATGAGAGGGGCATCAGGAAAACGCTGGGCTGTATGGCCGAGAGCAGGCAGCTTCAACGCGTGCTCACCAGCTCTGCTGGGCGTTCCGACTCCGATTCAAGCTGTGGCCGGGCCCGCTCCAGCAAGCTGAGATCCCCTTCTTGGGCTTGGGGAACGACAAACTCTCGACGCGCCAGCACAATGGCCCCGATCAACGCCATCAGCAGCAAAACAGAAGCCAACTCGAACGGCAACAGATAGTCGCTAAAGAAATGCCCACCCATCACCAAAGCACTGCTCGTGGGCTGGATCGGCTCCAACTGCCAGGGGGTATTCAGGGCCATTGCCGTCAGGAGGGCAAACAGCCCCAAACACACCGCCGCCGTCACCCCATTGCGCAGCCAGCCCAACTTCAAAGGAGCGAAAGTATAGCGCCGGTTCACCAGCATGATGGCGAACAGGATCAGCACGTTGACGGCGCCGACGTAGATCAACACCTGAGCTGCAGCCACAAAATCGGCATTCAAGAGGAGGTACAGCCCGGCCATGCTCAAGAAAACGCCCCCCAATAGAAAGCCGGAATAGACGATGTTGGGGGCCCAAACCACTCCCAGGGCAAAGCCAATGGCCATTGCCGAGAGCACCCCAAAGCTAACCAGTTGTACGCCTTCTGCAAGGGTCATGGGATCTTCTCTATCGCTGCTCCCTTACCACTGTACTGCCCTGGCGGATTTAAGAGAAGCCCGACTCCTTTTTCAGATCGATAGAGAAATCTCTAGAGTTGGGTCTCACCAACTGCCGCCTGCTCCGCCGCCGCTGCTGCTGCCGCCCCCGAAGTCTGAATCTCCACCTGAATCTCCACCGAAGTCTGAATCTGTGTCTGTGTCGCTGAGCTCGGGGATGACCACCTCTCGCTCGCTGCGGTACCCGCAGATAGGACAGCTCAGGATTTCCAGCTTCAAGCCGCTAGAGGAATAGGTGGCTTCCCTGAGAACCTGTGTGGTGAGGTCGAGGGTGAGAGCTTGACACCGGAGGCAATAGAGGTGGCGATAAAATGCATTCTCGCGAACAACCACAGCTGCCCCCTGACAGCTAGGGCAAAACCAGCCGTAGTAGCTGGCTCTGCCCCGGCTTTTGGCTAAGCGATCTCCCGGGGAGAGGCACGTATCGAGAACTTGCGCCTGGATGGGGCGCATGGGTCGACCGCAGCTTTGGCAGACCACGGGCTGAAAGGGGATCCCCCGCTTCTGGCACAGGGTGCCGTCGGTCACCACAGCCGCCAGGAGGGGCAGCGTCAGCACCAGCCAGTTGCCACTGGCCGACATCAGGAAGAGGCCAAGGCAAAGGGAGCCGGAATAGAGAAACAGTCGAATGGGATCGCTCTGGAGCGAAGAGAGAGCAGCCGCCTCTTGAGTTCGACGGGTCAGGGGGATAGCTCGTCTTGTCCCTCGCTCGGCCTTTAGGTAGACCGGCAAGCGGGAGCGCTGCCACCCCACCCCTAGGATGATGATCCCCAATAGCAGCAGGATCCCTTCCAGGGAGCTTTGGGCAACAGCCAGGGATCCCGCTCCAACCGCTTGAGGAACGGTTGCAGGGGAAAGAGAGGTGGAAGCCTGCTGCCCCTGCAGGGCTGAGGCCAACTGCCGTACTCCCGCTAGGGTGCCGCCGTCGAAGTCTCCGGCGCGAAACCTGGGCAGGATTTGCTGGTCGATAATCTGCTGAACCTGGCTGTCGGGGAGGAGGGTGGTCAAGCCTCTGCCTGTCTCAATCTCTATCCGCCGATCTCCTACCGAGACGAGGAACAACACGCCGTTGTTGCGGCCAGCCTTGCCAATGCCCCAGTAGTTGAATAGTTGCGTAGTGAACGCTTTCGGTGTGGCATATCCCTGGGTATTGGGTACCGTAACCACCGCCATCTCGGCACCGGTGCGCTGCTCAAGCTGGGTGATAAGGCGGTTCAGCTCGTTTTCAGTGCTACTGCTGAGGATATTGGCGGTGTCGGAAACCCACCCTCCATACTGACGGCGGGGGTTGGGCACTTGTTCAAGGGTAATGGCCCAAGCGGGCTGCGGCAGTAAGAAAATGCCTAGCAAAACTGCCGCCCAAACTTTTGGCATGGCTTACCTGGCTGAGCGCTGCCTTGGTTTTAGCACAGCTATTGGGGATGGAGAGGGTAGCAGTCTCTTGCTGCTTTGCCTTTGGTGTTTGTCGACACAAAAAATAGCGCTGGGACGAGTCTTGGCTTTCCTCTTTTCGCAGGGGAAAGAGGCTAGAGCTCTAAGCAAGGGAAAATCTTCTTCGGTCTAGCTGCAAAGCCTTCCGGATTTTTCTGCACAACTCTTTTTCAGCAAGAGTCAAGCTATTTCTTGCTCCCTCGATGGTTGATTAGAAACCAGAAACTAAGCCAGCAGTGCGGGCCAGGCTTCTTCTTGCCATTCCACCTCAAAGCACTCCTGGGCCATGCGGAGAAAATGCTCAATCAACTCAGGGATCCCCGGCGCTGTTGGGCAAAGGTCGTACACGCCAATCACTTGCGATCCGGGCAGGTACCGTTCCCACAGCTCGGGATTGGGCCGCAACAGGAGGGATCCCTGTTGCAGGATCCCCCAGGGTTGCCACAGTTGGGCGTTGCCCATCAGCTTTTTGCGCTGCCAGCTTAGATCGGCACGGGTACGGGCGGCAAAGCAACTGATTTTGTTGCGGTAGCCCCGATCCTGGCCACCTTGGCCGCGGACAGAAGCGGGAGCATCCACCTCAATGCCCAGCGCCGCCAGCCCCTCTACCCAAAAACGGCAGCAGAAGTCGTACACCTGGGCTCGCCGCAAATTGGGCAGCCGAGCTTGGAGGTAAGAGAGGGGCAACACCAAGCTGTAGGTCAGCTCTGCTGCATCTTCCGCCGCCTGGTGCAACACCGCCCGTCCTCCGGTGGGCCGGCGCACCATCGGGATCCCTGGCGGCAGATCTGGCCAGGCCTGGTGACGTCCCAGAGAGAGGGTAAGCCGATCCCAGCCGTAAAAGCGCAAACAGGGCCTGGGATCCTGGCGCAGCCGCTGCAAAAGCCAAAAGTCCTGCTCCATCTGCCAGCCGCCAGCGGCCACGCGATAGGGCAGCCAAGAGCCCTGGGATCCCATCAAGCTTTGGGAAACTCAGCCTGGAGCTGCTCATCGTACTCATCGGCCAAGCTGGCCACAAGGGTGATGGCGCGCGAGATCTCGCCAGCGCTGAGCCCTTCCAGAGTGCGGTGGTGGTTTAGCACCACTTGGTTGTTCCAGATGCAAAAACGGGCTTCCAGAGTTTCGCTCCAGTTTTTCTCCAGCAGCTTCTGCATGAGCTTAGCCGGCTCCGCCACCGGCAGAGAGAGCACGGGAGACCACACCAACAGGGTATCTTCGGGGGATTCGCCGCTCAGGTGGACGAACACTTCCACGCTGCCGTAGGTGAATTTCCAGGTGTGGCCCTGCTCGTGGTTCTCGTAGGCGGCATCTTCTTTGAGGCTGGAAACTACTGCTGAGACAACTTCAACGTAGCGAGGGGGCTCTTCCATCAGGCCTGGAAAACCTTCTGGAGAACGGTCGATGAGCGGCTCGCTGTAGACCATGGTCTTTCCCCTACTCCCTGTCTAACCACCTTAACTATACTGCCTAGCCCTCCCACCTACCTGCCATGCTGCCGGATCCGGCTCAGGCCAGAATAGAACTGTTCGCGGTTGGGAAGGTTACCTATGCCCCAGCCTGACGTTCAAGGACGCACCCTCGCTTATGAGGCGGGCGCCAACCTGCGCCAGGTGCTGCTGCAAGCCGGGATCCCGCTCTACAACCCGCCGGCTCCTATCCTCAACTGCCGCGGTCTGGGCACCTGTGCCGTACAAATCGAAGGGGCTGTTTCCCCTATGGGCTGGCGAGAACGGGCCCGCCTGTCTTTGCCACCCCACCAACTCCCGTCCACGGCGGCGGCCCAGGACGGCAACGGGCTGCGCTTGGCCTGTCAGGTGCAGGTGCTGGGAGATCTCAAAGTCACCAAATGGCCAGGCCTGTGGGGACAGCGGATCCCGCCCGCCTCTCAAACCTGAGGATTCTCAAAAACCTAAGGGAAGCCCTATGGAAACTCCATCCCACCCCTCCCAAAAGGCTGTCGGCATTTTGGGGGCCCTGCCGGAAGAAGTGGCCATGCTCACCCAAGCAATGGAGATCAACTCTGTCCATACCCATCTGGGGCGGCAGTTCCATCAGGGATCCCTGGCCGGACAGCCGGTGGTGGTAGTTCAAGGGGGGGTGGGCAAGGTGCGAGCGGCAACTACGGCAGCCCTGTTGGTGGCCCACTTCCCTTTGCGGGGCATTATCTTTACCGGCGTGGCCGGCGCCTTGGCCGATCACCTGCAGATGGGGGATGTGGTGCTGGCCCATGCCGCCATCGAGCACGATTTCGGCACCGGACGGCCCGAAGGCTTTGTCTTGGGGATCGACTTTATCCCTGAGTTGCGCCATCCTCTAGCGGAGGCCGATAGTGCCCTTTACGACCTGATCGTGGCCCAAGGGGAGCGGATCCCTCTTCACCCGCTGCAGGGGCGGCAGCCGGTCATCCACCAAGGCCTGGTGGCCACGGGCGATGTATTTGTGGCCGACGCCAAGCTCCGGCATCAAATTCGCGAGCGCACCGGAGCCCTGGTCGTGGAAATGGAAGGAGCGGCGGTGGTACGGGTGGCGCAAGAAGCTGGGATCCCTTGTCTGCTGGTCCGATCGGTTAGCGACATAGGGAGCGATACCGATTTCCTAACTTTTTTTCAGACAGCGGCTCTCAACTCGGCAGCGGTGGTTCACAGCGTTCTACAGAGCTTGCCTCCCCCTCCTTAGAAAAACGCAGCGCGGCTAGCCGTGGGGAGGAAGCGACGCCTGCCAACAGAGGTCAGATTACTCCCTGTCTGTAAGCTAGCTCCTGCCCCGGCGCGGGCGGCCAAGGTGACATCCTCTCCCGCTAGGCCCTGACGGGCTGTAGACGGGAGCTTCCGAGAATCACTTCCCGGAGTTGCTGCTTCAACGGACTGGTAAACCAGGATCCTCCACAGCCAGAGAGCGGCAGTCCCACCGCCCCCCTATATCCCCCCGTATACGGGGGGACCTGAGTCCACGCTTCAAAATCTCGATAGCAGCGTTCAAGTCTCTGTCCCACGACCCGCAACGAGGGCAATCATGCACCCGTTCCGACAAGGTCTTGGGGACATGCTCCTCACAAACACAACAATTTTGGGACGTACCACGGGGTTCTACTCTCAACACCTGTTTGCCGCGTTTGACCGCCACTGCTGTCAGAATGTCAAGAAAT
>NZ_AXUW01000001.1:703815-735587 GCF_002760415.1 Synechococcus sp. 65AY6A5 | reverse complement strand
AAAGTGGCGCTGTTCCTTGGTGGAGTTCAACGGTGAGGCGGATTATGTGCATCTGTTGGTGAGTTTTCCGCCGGATGTCCAGGTCTCAAAGCTGGTGAACAACCTGAAAACAGTCTCCAGCCGGTTGATTCGTAAAGAGTTCGTCACAGAGGTGGCACGGTTCTACAGCAAGCCTGTATTTTGGACAGGGGCCTATTTTGTTGCCTCTTGTGGTGGGGTCACCGTTGAGGAGTTGAAGAAGTATGTCGAGCAGCAGGCAACGCCCAGATTGTGAGACTCAGGGGCATTGGACCCCTTCGTCTCACCGCCTATCCCCCATCCCGCCAAGCTGCGCTGTGGCGGGAGTACCTCGGAGGTTTTGATGGAAGCCACCTAGGAGGCCCCGCACCACTAGCGCCAATGCAGCTTTCTTTCCAAGAGCAGTTTCCCTGCTCGCGCCAGCGGGACGGAGCCCTCAGAGCCCCTAGCTTCAGCCGCGGGGTAGTTTACCGCAATCTCCAAAAGAATGGCTTGACCCTGCCATTAGAAAGGGGCTCTCTCTAATTCCAGTCGGAGCGAAAGGATTTGAACCTTCGACCCCCACTACCCCAAAGTGGTGCGCTACCAAGCTGCGCTACGCCCCGACGCACCTAAGCCAGAGAAAATCTCTGGAGGTGCTTTACCAGTTTAGCTTCTAGAACCGGATCCCGGCAAGTGCAAGGCCTTGGTTACCGGATCCTGTAGAACACATGCTAGCATAGCTGAGCTGTCAAAATACCACACGCCCGAACTACCGGGTGTCCTCAACGGGGATCCGTTCGGGCGGAGGCTAACCCGTAGGAGATAACCAACTCATGAGCGTAGTCAGTTTGCCTCAACTGCTGGAGGCAGGGGTACACTTCGGCCACAAGGCCAGCCGCTGGAACCCCAAGATGCGGCCCTACATTTTCGCCGAGCGCAACGGCATTCACATCATCGACCTGGTGCAGACGGCCCGTTACCTCAACGAAGCCTATGAATACGTGCGGGAGGGGGCCGAAAAGGGGTGGCGTTTCCTGTTTGTCGGCACCAAACGGCAAGCCGCCGGGATCATCGCCCATGAGGCCACTCGCTGTGGCAGCTACTACGTCAACCAGCGCTGGCTGGGGGGCATGCTCACCAACTGGGCCACCATCAAAACCCGCATCGACCGCCTCAAGGAAATCGAGGAGATGCAGAGCAGCGGCCTGCTGGATCGCCTGCCTAAGCAAGAAGCGGCCCGCCTAAAACGGGAATTGGCCAAGTTGGAGAAGTACTTGGGCGGCATCAAAACTATGCGCAAGCTCCCCGACGCGGTAATCATCGTCGATCAGCGGCGGGAGGCCAACGCCGTTCAGGAATGTATCAAGCTCAAGATTCCGATCATCTCGCTGCTGGATACCAACTGCGATCCTGACCTGAGCGATGTCTTCATCCCCTCTAACGACGACGCCATCCGAGCGATTAAGCTGATTGTAGGCAAGCTGGCCGATGCCATCTACGAAGGGCGACATGGGCAGCTCGACACAGTCGAAGAGGATGAGTACGACTACGAGGGGGCCATGGACATGGATCTAGAGGATGACATTCTGGAAGATGTGGAGGATGAAGAGGAGGGGGATCCCGAGCAGGGAGAGTAACCCTTGGGCCGAGGGTGGGGATCCTGGGTGGTTCGAGTTGCTCCCTGTCCATCCTTTCTCCAGAAGCCTGTATCCTTAAAATCCAGATTCATCCTTTGTTCTGCTCCTGCCTATCCTCTGCATCCGGTCACATCCTTTCTGCCTCTTTGTACGATGTGAGATTTGAGGAACCCTCATGAGTATTGATGCCAAATTGGTCAAAGAGCTGCGCGAAAAGACGGGCGCAGGCATGATGGACTGTAAAAAAGCCCTGGAAGAGTCCGGTGGCGATATGGAGAAAGCCATCACCTGGCTGCGGCAGAAAGGGTTGGCAGGGGCAGCCAAAAAGGCCAGTCGCGTGGCGGCTGAGGGGGTTGTCGATAGCTACATCCACTTCGGCAACCGGATCGGTGTGTTGGTGGAGGTGAACTGCGAGACGGATTTTGTGGCCCGCAACGAAGACTTTAAGAAGCTGGTGCAAGATATTGCCAAGCAGATTGCCGCCTGCCAAAGCGTGGAGTACGTCAGCATTGACCAGATCCCTCCCGAAGTGGTGGAGCGGGAAAGGGCCATCGAGATGGGCAAAGAGGATCTGGCCAGCAAGCCTGAAAACGTGCGGGAAAAGATCGTGCAGGGCCGCATCGAGAAGCGCCTGAAAGAGCTGTCCTTGATGGATCAGCCCTTTATTAAAGATTCCTCGATTACCGTAGAGGAATTGGTGAAGCAGCACATTGCCAAGCTAGGGGAAAACATCCGGGTGCGGCGGTTTGCCCGCTTCGTCTTGGGAGAAGGGATCGAGAAACAAGAAGCGGATTTTGCCGCTGAGGTGGCCGCTCAGGCCGGTCTCAAGCCAGCACAGCCAGCGCAAGTGGCAGAAGTTGCAGCCGCTCCTCCCGCAGAACCTGTGGCTGACCAACCTGCTGCCGAACCTCCAGCAGAGTCCGTTGCCCCAGAACCCGTCGTCGCAGAATCTGCTGACGCAGAGCCAGCGCCTGCTGCTGAGGGCAAGCCCTCCAAAAAGGGCTCCACCAAGAAGAAGAAATAAGCCCATTCCACGCTGCGGATGGATCCCTGAATTCACCCCGATTGGTGGAAGCAGCCTACTCGGTGGGCCTCTCCACCCTGAGGGGGGCTGGCTAGGTGGTGACTTCCTCACGGGAAGCGTCCTGGGAGGGTATTTGGGGCTTTCCTCCCTTTTTGCCTTGGCACGGCAAAGTGTGAACTGAAGAACAGCTCTTTTGATTGCTGGCCATGAGCTACCTTTTGCGCAATGTGCTGATTCCCACCGCCACCGGCTACGAGACTACAGATGTCCGCATTGAAGGGGAGCGGATCGCTGCCATCGGCAAAGAGCTGGCGGCAGTGGGCCCAGATGGCGTAGAGCTCGATGCCCACAACAAGCTTTTGTTGCCCGGCTTTGTCAACGCTCACACCCACTCTTCGGAGCTGTGGCAAAGAGGGATCATCCCGCCCTACCCGCTGGAGCTGTGGCTGGCACAACTGCACGAGTACGCGCCCCCGGATCCAGAAAAGATTTATCTCAGCGCCCTGGCGACAGCGGTGGAAACCTTGCTCAGTGGCGGCACGACCGTAGTGGATCACCTAATCCTCATCCCTGGCCAGGAGCTGGCCACCCTCGAGGCGGCGGTGCGGGCCTACCGAGAAGTCGGGATCCGCGCTTTCATCGGCCCCCTGCTCCAGGATCAAGCCCTCTCTCAGGGGTTGCCCAGCGGCTCCTTTTCGGATCGGGAGCTGGAAACCTATCCTCTCTCCACAGCGGAGGTGTTGGCCATTGTGGAAGAGGCAGTGCAGCGCTTTCACCGGCCAGAGGAGGGCATCACGCTGATGGTGGCCCCCACCGGCATCCAACTCTGTTCTGACAAGCTGTTTGAGGGCTGCGCGGAGTTGAGCCAGAAGTATGGCCTCCCCCGCCATGCCCACCTGCTGGAAACCCGCGCCCAGCAGAGATTGGCCCAGGAAAAGTACGGCTGCAGCGCAGTCGAGCACCTGGAGCGCTTGGGCTACCTAGACCGGAGAACCTCGCTGGCCCACTGCGTCTGGCTTACCGATGCCGATATCGAGATCTTGGCCCGCACCGGCTCTACGGTTGTCCACAACCCCTTGAGTAACCTGCGCCTGGGCAGCGGCATCGCCCCCATCCTCAAGTACCGGCAGGCGGGGGTGAACGTGGCCTTCGGCTGCGATGGGTCAGCCAGCAATGACTCCCAGGATCTCCTGGAGGCCATTAAAATCGGCACCATCCTGCACAACATTACGGATCCCGACTACCGCCACTGGATCTCGCCGCGGGAGAGCATCGAGATGGCCTCTCGCGGTGGGGCCATTGGTCTAGGGCTGGGAGAGGAGCTGGGATCCCTGGAGGTGGGCAAGCAGGCGGATCTGGTGCTTTACGACCTCACCCAACTATCGCTGTTGCCCCGCACGGATCCCATTGGTCTACTGGTGCTGGGCCGGCCCACCCAGGTGGTGCACAGCGTCTGGGTCAGGGGGAAGCGGGTGGTGGCCAACGGCGAGGTAACGACGGTGGATGTGGCCAAGCTGCGGCAGGAGCTGTTCGCTCACAGCACCTGGGATCCCTTCCGTCGCTCGCAGCAGGCAGCACAACTGGAGGCCCGCTACCGCCAGGTGATGGGTCTGCCAGAATAGCCCTAGAATTGTCGGGGCCGACCGTGGGAGCAGCAGCCGATTGGGCCAGAGCCACCGAGCAGGTGAAGCGGCAGGCGCTGGCGCTGGGCTTTGACAAAGTCGGCATTGCCAGCGCGGCGGATCCCCCTGACTTGACGAGCTTGCGGGCCTGGCTGGCCGCGGGCATGGCCGCCGACATGGCCTGGATGGCCGATCCCCGGCGAATGGATCCAGAGCGGGTGCTGCCGGGAGTACAATCTCTGGTCTGTGTGGCCCTCAACTACTACACCCCCACCTGCCACAGCCGGGATCCAGCTAAAGGCAAGATCTCCCGCTACGCGTGGGGGCGGGACTACCACCGCGTGTTGGGACGGCGGCTGAAGCAGCTCCACCTCTGGATGCAGGCCCAGTTTCCGGACTACCGCGGTCGATTCTACGTCGATACCGGCCCAGTGGCGGAAAAGCCCTGGGCCATGCAGGCGGGCTTGGGCTGGATCGGAAAAAACGGCCTCTTGCTTACCCGCGAATACGGCTCCTGGGTATTTCTGGGGGTAATCCTGACCACTCTCCCGTTGATCCCCGACCGGCCCCACACCGCCCACTGTGGCACCTGTAGCCGCTGTCTGGAGGCCTGCCCCACCCAGGCCATCGTCAGCCCAGGGGTGGTGGATTCCCGCCGCTGCATTGCCTACCACACCTTGGAAAGCCACGCCGAGCAGATCCCTGCCGAGATCGCCCAGAACCTACACAACTGGGTGGCCGGCTGCGACATCTGCCAAGAGGTCTGCCCTTGGAACCAGCGCTTTGCCCGGCCCAGCCGGATCCCCGATTTTCAGCCTTACCCTTGGAATGTTGCCCCCGATCTCCAAGAACTGGCGCGGATTGGCGACGAGGAGTTCGACCGCAGGTTTCCCGCCTCTGCCCTGCGCCGCCTCAAGGCCCACCGGCTGCGCCGCAACGCCAAAGCCGCTCTCAGCGGCCATTCGGGCTCCACAGCCCACAGCAACGATTTGGAAGCCCATACTCCCGTTCCTCACCCTGAAGCGCTCCGCGCCGCTGACGCGAACGGGTAGAGGGCGGGCTTCATGGCTTACGCCACGCTTCGCGAACAGGGATCCCTGCTATCGCAGCGGGCGTTTCCTGAGCTTTAAGAACGGGATGCCCCACCGCTCTGGATTTGATTCCCCTCGCCAAGTTGTGATCCCGTGACAGGCTTAGCCCGCAGTAGGGGCAATCGTGCCACCTTTCGTGGAGTTTTTTGGGAACCACCTGACCACACCCAGAACACTCTTGACTCATGCCGTTTGGATTCCCTGCAATCGTCAACAGCCCAGCTCTTTCAGTCGTCCACGCCCTAGCACCCCCTATTGGCTTCCCCTCTTCTCAGACCCTAACCCTGCCTGGATAACGATTACGAAGACTATTACCCCAGCTACCGGCACAACCTACTGCAATCCGGGTGGAAACCCCTGTACCGCCATTTCGATGCCGAGTATTCCTGTGCGGGATCCCTGGGCGTTGGCCGAAAAATTTTTGGAGATGTGTGCAGCGATATTGCCAATGCGGTAGGACGTAGAGAGTACAGCGCGCTTCTCAACTTTCAGAGAATACCTGTTACAAGATCGAAGGGTTTTGGAATAGCGTCACTCCACCTCTGCCCAGCCCCGACCATACAGTATTTCATGATCAGCTCTCCACGCAGACGCCGATTCAGCAGCAGGTGAGCCGGGATCAAGTTCCCATCGATGACGTTTTAAGGCGCCTGCCGGAAATGACCGTTCTCAGAGTTTTAGCGCATCTGGGGCGACTGGTGCAGTTGGCGCAATTCCATATGGAGCGCTACTTCTACCATCCAGTCGAGCGGTTCAGCAGTTGGGAGGAAATCAGCAGCCTGGGCACCACCTATGCCTTCTGACCGGAGCCGCAGATTTGGCTACAAGTTCAGGCCACCTATCACAACTGCCGCCGCTACACCCTGCTGGGCGTGGCTCTCAGGCCCTTGTTCGCAAGGTTACTTACAATCTGGCAGTGATGGTGAGCGGCTACCAAAGCCGGATCGGGCAAATCCACAGCCCCTATCCAATCAGTTCTTTTCCCACCGAAATTCAGGCCTTTGCAGCTTCTACAGCAGGAGCGATTGGCGGTCTTGGTGCACGGGATCCCGGGTACGGGCAAAACGGGATGGACGCAGGCAGTGACCCACGAGCTGCTGGGGCCCCTGCGCTATGCGGTGCTCATCTTGGATCACGAAGCCGTGCAGGAGTTCATCGCGCCCCCCTACCTGGAGGGGGTCTGCCTGATCATCAACGAAGCCGATCACCTCGCCCAAGACCGAGCCAGCGAGGTAGCCCAGCAGAGCACCAAAACCGAACGCATCCTCAGCCTGTTAGATGGCACCCTTCACCAAAGCGTGCTCGCTCCTGATTATCTCGACTGCGAGCAGAGGTTGGTGGTGTTAATGACCTGCAACACGACCGAGCGCCTGGAGCCGGCCGTTTTGCGCCAAGGGCGGGTGGACTTGGTGCAGGAGTTTACCCACCGGTTTGCTCGAGCTGCTATCGGCAGCCACCTGTTCTCCTCTCCGGACAGGTCAGGGGAGCAACTGAGGCCAATCTTCGATTTGGGTCAGGCTGGGGTGGGCTAGGTAGCCCGCAGTTGAACCGGCATGACCAAATAGCAGAGGCGCGTCGCTCCAATCGGCTTCCAGATGGCCGGCTGGGTAGCGCCGTTCAGCTCCAGGCTCACCTGCTGTGTATGAAACACCTTAAGGGCCTCCAGCAGGTAGCGCACATTAAAAGCCAGCTCCAGGTCAGGGCCGGACATCTGTACCGGCAGAGATTCCTCGCCGCTGCCCACATCGGGCGCCTCGGTGCTGATGCGTAGGGTTTGGGTTGCCTCAGAAAGGTTGAACTTGATGATGTCGTTCCGCTGGGCAGCAAACACCCCCACTCGCTCCAAGGACTCGATCAAAGGCCGACGCTCCAGGGTTACATGCCGCTCAAATTGCCGGGGGATCAGGCGGTTGTAGTCGGGGTACTGGCCCTCCAAAAGGCGGCTGGTAATCCGCTGCTGGCACTGAGCGCTGCCGGCGCCAGGGGGCAAAATAAATTGCACCTGCGACCGGTCAAACCGCAGTTCCACCGCGGAGGCGGCCGTCTGGGCGCCGAGGATGCGCTCCACCTCTCGTAGAGTCCGAGCGGGAATGGTGAAATCCAGCTTCGTCCCCCCAGCCGCCAAATCAACTGGGATCCCTTCCGCCTCCACCTGAACTATCGCCAGGCGATGTCCATCGGTGGCCGCAAACTCCAGCCGCGGCGGATCCCCGGTCAAGAGCTTGACATGTACACCCGTAAGCACTTGCTTGGTGTCATCACCGGAAGCGGCAAAGAGGGTTTGGCCAATCCCTTGCAGCAGGCTCTCGATGGGCAGCTCAAGGATCTGGGCGGCTAAGCTCTCCTCCTCAGCATCGGCATCGGCAGTACGGGGCGCTATCTCGGGCAAGGTGGGATACTCTTCCGCAGGCATGCCGCGTAGCTGGTACTGGCCGGCGGCCGATGTAAGGGTCACGGCAGCGCTCTCCGGCACTTGGCTGAGGCCGATCGGGCCGCTAGGCAAACGGCTGACGATGTCGCTGAGCAGCTTGGCCGGCAGAGTGGTGCGACCGGATCCCTTCACCTCGGCCTCGAACTCGCTGCGAATGCCCAAGTTCAAGTCAAAGGCCGTCAGGGCAACCCGCTGTGCCTCTGCACTTGCCTCTACCAGCACGTTGGCCAAAACTGGCAGGGCAGGACGGCTGGCAACGGCTCGGCTAACTGCAGCAAGGTGGTGGCTGAGCTCAGCTTGCTCACAGGTGAAGCAAAGACAACCGGCAGGTAGGTCGACAGCCTTGCCGAAGGACTCTGTCCTGTTGACGGGGAAGGGATCCCCAGACCTGCCGTCGCGCGGGGCAGACGCGGGCGATCCGGTTTCGACTTCCCAATCCGCAGGACGTTGAGCTTGCACCATCAGGGGACTTGCGAGCTGAATACGCCTATCCTACACCGCCTGCTTCCCACGGATCCCTCCCTGCCCAGACGAGTTTTGCAAAAAATTTTCCTCGCGCGCGCAGGATAAAGTTAAAAATCACGATCCCTACCCAATTTAATTTTTTAATCTAGTAGTAGTAGGGGCTGTGGAAACTGTGGAAATTGATCGGAAAAACCTTGCGCCACAAGCTTTTGATCGTATTCCCCACCTGTGGAAAAACTGTGGATAACTTGGCCAACTTTCCACAAGGTATAAATACTCTGTGGATAACTCGGGAGGTTTTTCCACAAGTTTTCCACAGATTTTTGAAGTTTTCCACAAGTTTTCCACAGGCTGAGGGGGATGAAAATGTTGCTATTCCCTGACAAATTTATAAAACTTAACGTACGACCAGTGTGGGATGCTCTAATCTAGTGGTTCGTTGCTCTAGATGTGGTCTGGGGATCCCATGAAGGCTGGGGGCGGCCTTCGGGGGATTTCCACAGGTTTTCCACAGGCTGCTCGGGAAAACCGTGGCAGCCTGCGGGAGGCTGGCCAGGCCCGCCAGACCAAAAGCTCGCATCGAGCTCAGGTGCGGCTGAAGCTGCTGACCGCGAGCTTCTGTTTGGCATGGTTACTGTCATTTCGGCCTCAGCCGGAGCAGTTTGCTTATGCTCAACTGCCCATAGCAAGTCAGGGTCGCTTCTCCAGAAGCGTGGATGCCTTGTTTCAAGATGAAAACGACCGTTTGCAAACGGCGGTCAAAGACCGATTGGCTACCGCCCAGCCGTCAGGGTAAAAGGATCCCCCACTCAATTTCAGGTAGTCTCTTCAAATTGCTCTTCGTTTGAGTCTTCAGTTACTTCTTCCGGTTGCAGCGGGGCCTCTTGGCAGCGCTCCATGGCCTGAAGCAGAAGGGCTTCCCCTTCTTGCAAGGTTTCGATGCGACAGAGAAGGGCGCGAAACTGAGAGGCGCCGGCAAAATCCTTGATGTACCAGGTCATGTGCTTGCGGGCCTGACGGATGCCACGTTCTCCCTTATACTCCCAGAGGCCCCGCAAGTGTTCTAAAGCCATTTGAATCCGATCCAGGGGGGTAGGAGCCGGCCTTTCTTGGCCGGTTTTCAGGAAGTGATCGATTTGCCCCACCAGGAAGGGGTAGCCCATCGTGCCGCGGGAGCACATCACCCCGTCGGCTCCGGTCTCCTCCAGACACTTTACTGCTGCATCAGTCGAGAAAATATCGCCGTTGGCGATCACCGGAATGCGTAAGTGCTCTTTGACCCGGCGGATCCAATCCCAGCGAGCCTTGCCGCTAAAGCCCTGGGCGCGTGTGCGGCCATGCAAAGTAAGCAGTTGCGCTCCAGCCTCCTGCAGCCGATGGGCAAAATCCAGAATGTTGATCTCCTGATCTGACCAGCCCAGGCGAGTTTTCACTGTAACAGGTACAGGTACAGCCTTGGCCACCGCTTCCACAATCCGGGCTGCCGTGTCCGGCTCCCGCAGCAGGGCAGAGCCGCCGCCGTTTCTGGTAATCTTGTTTACTGGGCAGCCCATGTTGATATCCACCAAGGTCGCCCCCTCATCCACGGCCATGCGAGCCGCTTCGGCCAAAAAGTGGGGCCGGCAGTCGAACAACTGGATGCCGATGGGCTGTTCTCCTTCACCCACTTCCATAATGCGGGGCAGCTCGCGGGCATAGTGCAACCCGGTGGCGTTCACCATCTCGGTGTAGACCAGGCTTTGCGGGGCAAAGCGGCGTACCAACCCCCGAAACACTTTGTCGGTTACGCCTGACAGGGGTGCCTGAAAGACACGACTAAAAACCTTTACCCCCCCAATCTCAAGGGGCTGGGCCATTCGAGCTTGCAATTGCGGCGAAAGCTGCAGGCTCATCGGGATCCGGAGAAAGCAGACAGCAACTTACCCTTCTTTGTTGACAAAGTAGAGAAGGCCTAGGATGCGCGCTTGTTTGATGGCTTTGGAGACTTGCCGCTGCTGCTTGGCAGTCAGCCCCGTGATGCGGCGGGGCAGGATCTTGCCGCGCTCGGTTACAAATTTCTTGAGCAGCTCAACATCGGTGTATTTGATCGGCTCTCCCGGTTTGATGGGAGACAGGCGGCGACGAGCGTAAACCATAGGTCAGGAGAACGGTAAAGCGTCTTGAACTATTTGATCTCTTTATGGACGGTGTGGCGGTTGCACTTGGGGCAGAATTTCTTCAGCTCCAAGCGGGCCGTGGTGTTACGGCGATTTTTGGTGGTGGTGTAGCGGTTTACCCCCGGAGAACGTTTGTTGACGTTGGTGCGGCACTCCGTACATTCCAGGGTAATGATGATGCGGGCACCCTTTGCTTTGGCCATAGTGGATCCCAAGATGGAGGTGAAAGTCGGCTCGAGATCCCCAAAACCCCAGCCAACGAGGTTGGAGATGGGCTACCTCGCAAGCGCGATCACCAATTATCCAACTTTTCTTTGACGGAATCAACCCAGTTTTTGACTTGCCTGCCGGTTTGTTGGCGGAGGGCGCGGGTGTTCCGATCCACGTCCCTGCTCAGGCGCTGCATCTGTCTGGAAAGATCGCGCACAGTTTCGTTGCGCTGAGCTTTGCGCAACAGGTCGCGAGCAGCGGACTTGACGTCCTCGGCGGCTTCTCCCTCCAGAATTTCCTGCAGCAGCCGCAGGGCTTTTTCATCCAGGTGGTAGCCTCGCTCCGATTCCACCACCAGGGTGCGTCCGGCGCGGTCGTGGATGCTCTGGCGTTTTTCTTTATCGAAAAGGGCGAACAGGCCATCGGCAGCCAAAGGCACCAGCAGGGCTTCCGTGAGGATAAACAGCGAGAGCACCCCTTCGCGGGCCAGGGAGCGCACCAGATGGGGTGAGGCCTCGGTTTCGGGATCCAGGGTTTTGAGGTTCAGCAGCCATTTGCCGAGGCTTTGGCCGGCGGGGCGGGATTGGAAGTAGCCGCGGTTCACCAACCAGGTGGCAAAAAAGGCGATGTAGCCGGTCATATCCACGGCGCCCGCATCGGCTCCCACCAGGGAAGCCAGGCCCTGCGCCAGGTAGGAGACCCCCAGCCCCAGCCCAAAATCCAGGGCAAAGGCTCCGATCCGTTTGCCCCAGGGGGCCAGTTTGGGCAGGGTTTCCTCAGCCTGGGGGACGCTGGCTGCTTGAGAAGCCGGTCGCTCGGCTTGCACAGGAGGCAGAGAGGTGGCGGGGGGCAAGGCGCTGAAGGCCTGCCACTCGCTGGCGTTTTGCTCCAGTTGCTCGGTTTTGGGCCGTTCGGGATAGGGTCTGGGATCCGTCATCGCAGGTTGAGGCTGTCGGTCCTATCATTCTAGCTAGCAAGGCAGGTCTAGACTCCCACCGGCAGGGGAGCGGGGCTGCGGCGCGGGATCTCGTAGGTCATCCGATCCCGGGCCAGGATGGTGTTGGGAAAAATGGCCCGGGCTTCGGCCAGCAGGTCTTCCAAAGTGATAGGGCCCTCTGAGGTGTAGCGGGGGCTGAAGTGGGTGAGGATGAGGGTCTGGGCCTTGGCTTCGGCGGCCACCCGCGCGGCCATGGCGGCGGTGGAGTGCTTGGCGCGCTCGGCTAGCTCCCGATCCGCTTCGGCGTAGGTGGCCTCGTGGATGACCAGATCGGCGGCGCGAGAGAGATCGACGGCGTTGCGGCAGAAGATGGTGTCGGTGCAGTAGGAGAACTTGCGCCCTGGGATCGGAGCCCCTACGTAATCTCGCCCGTGGAACCAGCGGCCTTGCCAGAGGATGGATTGGCCGGCCTTGAGCTGCCCGTAGAGAGGGCCGGGCGGGATCCCGTCTGCCTGGGCTTTGGCCACGTCGAAGGTGCCGGGCCGGTCTTGCTCCACCACGCGGTAGCCGAAGGCGGGCACCCGGTGATCCAGGGGGGCGCAGAAGACCCAGTACTCGGGATCCTGAAGAATGAGCCCTGTTTCGACGGTGTGAACCCGGAAGGAATAGGGAATTCGGCTCTCGCTGTAGCGCAGCACCGTCTTCAGGTACTCTTCCAGGCCGGGGGGGCCATAGATGTCGATGTGTTGGGGGGTGCTGCCCAGGCCGCAGGAGGCCAACAGCCCTGGCAGGCCGTAGATGTGATCCCCGTGCATGTGGGTGATGAAAATGCGGCGCAACTGGCTGGGGCGCAGCTCGTCTAGCCGCAGCAGTTGGTGTTGGGTGCCCTCGCCACAGTCAAACAGCCACCATTCTGACCGCTGCGGAAACTGCACCGCCACGCCCGAGACATTGCGCTGGCGGGTGGGCATGCCGGAGCTGGTGCCCAGAAAGGTAACACGAATGGCGTTGGGATCCGTCACAAGGGCAGAACGTTAGGCTTGAGGAAACGGGATCCCTAGCTTATCAACTGTTCCTGCCGCGCGAGGGGAAAAGGCGGCCCAAAACCCCTGTTAGGATAAAATAAGTGTCAGCTTTCCCGCCATGATCACCTTGACCGAGAGCGCCATCCAAGAGCTAAAGCGGCTGCGCAGCAAGTATGAGAAAGAGGGATCCCAACCCATCTTGCGCCTGGGGGTAAAGCCCAGCGGCTGCTCCGGCCTCTCCTACACCATGAACTTCGAGCCCCAGGCCAACCCTGACGACCATACCTTTGACTTTGGCGAGATTCGGGTGGCGGTGGATCCCTTGAGCATGACCTTTATTCAAGGGCTGACTGTCGATTTCTCCGAGGATCTGTTGGGGGGCGGCTTCCGCTTCAAGAACCCCAATGCGGTGGCTAGCTGCGGCTGCGGCACTTCCTTTGCCACTGCCGAAACCGCCGCTGCCGTCGGCCACTGATCACGTCCTGCCAGAGGGCTTTAGGCTGGGCAGGCGCAGCAGGAAACATGTCCACCCCGCCTCGCTGGTTACTGGAATGTGACCCTGGAGGCGCTCCACCCATTGCTTCACCAAGGCCAGCCCCAGGCCGCTGCCCGGCTGGGCCCAGGGATCCGCAGTGGGCACCCGATAAAAGCGCTTGAACAGGCGGGGCAACTGGTCGGGCGGGATCTGAGCGGTGTTGCCGATCCTGAACTCAACCCCTTCAGGGATTGGCTGAACCTCTAGACGAATCGTGCCACCTGGCTGGGTGAACTTGCAGGCGTTGTCCAGCAGCTCTTTGAGGATCTGGGTCAGGAGCTGCGGATGGCTGTAAAACCGCCAGGGGGAGGGGGGCAGATCCCCCACCTGCAGCGTGAGGGAGCGGGCCTGGGTGCATTGCTGCACCGACTCGATCAAGCTGTGCCAGAGGTGGGGCAGGTCAATAGCTGCAACGGCAGAGCCCAGGTCTTTCCCTTCCAGGCCCTGCAGATCCAATAGGCGGTTGATGAGCTGGATTTCGGCCTCGCACTCCTGCAGGGCAATGTCATGGTATTGCCGCTGCTTCTCGTTGAGGGGGGTGCGGCGCAGGAGTTCCAGGGCCAGCTTGATCTTGGTCAGGGGGGTGCGCAGCTCGTGGGAGACGGTGGCCAAAAAGTGGTCTTTGAGGCGGTTGAGCTGCTCCAGATCTGCCACCTGGCAGGCCAGTTGGGCGGTGCGCTCCTGTACCTTGGCTTCCAGTTCCTGGTTAAGCTGCTGCAGACGGCGCTGGGCCTGGTTGGCTTGCAGCAAGTGGCGCAGCCGCCGCTTCAAAACCGACCAGTGGATGGGCTTGGGGATGTAGTCGCTGGCGCCGGCTGCAAAGGCCTCGTTGACAAAGGTTTCGTCTTCCAAAGCCGTGACGATTAAAATCGGCAAGTCCGGGTTTTGGGCGTGGAGGCGGCGGCAGCACTCAAACCCATCCAGATCCGGCATCACCGCATCGAGGAGCACCATGTCCGGCTGATAGCGGCTTGCAGCTTCTAGACACGCCAAGCCGCTGTCCGCTTCCACGAGTTGGTAGCCCTCCCGCTCCAGGGCGTAGCGAGTCAAAAGCCGCTGGCTGGGATCATCGTCGGCAATGAGGAGGAGAGGCCGCTTCTCTGCCGCAGCAGAGCTCGTTCCGGTCTGAGGAACGGATCCAGCCGAAAGGTTGCTCTCAAGCCTCTGCATGGGCCCCTGGAGAAGAAAGAAGCGGTCCTGGCGCGCTAGCCGATAATTCGAGGATAACCCGCTGGTACTCGGCTTCCAACCGCTGGAAGGCCTGCTCTATGGTATCCCAGTTTACAGAGTTGGCCGATGGCTTGCGAACGAGCTTTTCCAGCGCCTGGCAGCGTTGAGCTAAGAGCTTGGCCCCCAAGGTTCTGCTGCTGCCCTTGAGGCGGTGGGCCAGTTGGGCCACGGTTTGGACATCCCGGCTCTCCAGGGCCTGGCGCAGGGATCCCAGCAGGGCCTGGCTGTCTTGCCGGTAGGTTTGGATCATCTCCTGCCAGTCTTCCGGGGATCCCAGCATGCTCTGCAGGCTGGCCAGGGCAGCGGCATCCAGGGCCGGCTCTGGCTTTGGATCCCCGACAAAATCGAGAGCAGCTTCCTGGAGGGCCCGCTCCAGCACAGCCGGCTGCAGGGGCTTGGTCAGGTAGCCATCGACGCCGGCGGCTTCGGCAGCAGCGCGGCTTTCCAGGAAGGCATCGGCGGTGAGGGCGAGGATGCGCGGCTGGCGCTCTGGGGGAAGTTCGCTGCGGATGCGGCGGGTGGCGGCCAGGCCGTCCAGCTCCGGCATGTGCAGATCCATCAAGACCAGGTCGTAGGCGCGCAGTTGCAGCGCCTGCAGGGCTTCCAGGCCGTTGGCCACGATGTCCGGCTGATAGCCCAGCCGCTCCAGCATCAGGCGGATGACCTTTTGGTTGACGGGGTTGTCTTCGGCTACCAGGATGCGCAACGGGCAGCGGCTGGCCAGAGGGAGCTGGGGTTTCAAGTGGGAAGCAGCCGCAGGCACTTTTTCCTGGCCCAGCAGAGCCCGCAGTTGAGAAGCCCTGACCGGCTTACCTAAGGCAGGAAGAGAGCCAGCGCTTGCCAAAGCGGCTCTGCGATCCACCAGCAGCACAAGCCGCAGGGGGGGCTGCTCCTGCTGCAGAGCCCTGGCCAGGGCCAGTCCATCGCCGTCGGGCAGGCTGGTATCCACCAGGGCCAGCTCAAAAGTCTGGGCCTTGGCTATGGCTTGGGCTTCCGCCACCGTGCTGCAGGCTGTTACCTGCATCCCCCAGGACTGCAGTAGGCGCGCAAGAAGTTGCCGTTGGCTGGCGTTGTCTTCCACCAGCAAAACCCGCTGGCCGGCCAGAGCTGGGTCGGGGGTGGGGGTTGCCCAGAGGGCCGCATCCGGAAGCTTCAGGGGGATGCGGAAGCCAAAGGTGGATCCCTGACCCGGCTGGCTTTGCACCCAGATCGTTCCGCCCATGAGTTGACAGAGGCGCTGGCTGATGGCCAGCCCCAGGCCGGTGCCGCCGTACTGGCGGCTGATGGAGCTGTCCACCTGGCTGAAGGGCTTGAAGAGGCGATCCTGCTTTTCCGGCGGGATGCCGATGCCGGTGTCCTGCACCTGGAAGCTCACCCACTGCACCTGGGCCTGGGGATCTTGCTCTTGGGCCTCGACGGTCACCACCACCTCCCCTTGGGGGGTGAACTTGATGGCGTTGCTGAGGAGGTTGGCCAGGATCTGGCGCAGGCGGTTGGGATCCCCGACCAGGGTGGCCGGCAGGGCCGGATCCACCCAGGCCACCAGCTCCAGATCTTTGCTCTGGGCCTGGGCGGCCATGAGATCCAAGAGCTCCTCCATGAGCTGGGGCAAGGAGAAGGGCGTTTCCTCCAGCTCCAGCTTCTGGGACTCGATCTTGGAAAAATCCAAGATGTCGTTGATGAGGCTGAGCAGCACCTCGCTGCCGTAGCGGATGGTCTGCACCCAATCCCGCTGCTGGGCATCGAGAGAGGTATCCAGCAACAGGCCGGCCATGCCCATGATGGCGTTGATGGGCGTGCGGATCTCGTGGCTGATGGTGGCCAGGAACTCGCTCTTGGCGCGGTTGGCCGCCTCGGCAGCTTCCATAGCCGCCTTCATCTGCTCTTGGGCCTGCTTGGCCAGGGTGATGTCCCGCCCGGCGGCGTAGGCCAGGGATCCCGCCAAAGAAGCGCGCCACTCGATAAAGCGGTAGCTGCCGTCTTGGGTGCGGTAACGGTTGACAAAGCCATCCAGACGCCCTTCTTCCAGCAGCTTTTGCACTGCTTGCTGCGTGGCCGGCAGATCTTCCGGGTGCACCCATTCCCAGAAGGGATGCTGCTGCAGCTCCTCGAGGGAACGGCCCAGGGCGGCCTCCCAGGCCGGGTTGAGGCGGCGAAAATACCCCTCCTTGTCGGCAATGCAGAGCAAATCCAAAGCTACCGAGAAAAATTGCTCCAGCTCGGCTTCTGCCTGCTTGCGGGCGGTGATATCGACGGCGGTAAACACCCAGCAAGGGATCCCGCGCAGCACCAGCGGCTGGACAAAAACGTCTTCCCAAACCTCCCGGCCATCTCGACCTTGCCAGTGCCACTCGAAGCGGGCGGATCCCTGTTGGCGGGCTTGCTCCAAGTAGGACTGCAGCGAGAACTCCCCGCCCCAAAGAGCCTGGCGATAGGGAGACTGCTCGGAAGCGTCGAAGGCCCGCAGCTCCTCCAGGCTGGAAAACCCGTAGGCGGCAATGGCTTGGGAGTTGGCCTCCAGGATCTCGCCGGTCTCGGCATGACGGATGAGGATGGCCACAGCGGCATTCTCAAACAGAGCCCGGAACTTCTGCTCGCTTTCCTGGACGGCCTGCTGGGATCGCACCCTGTCGGTTACATCGCGGACGATCACCACCACCTCTTGGGGGTTGAGGGGCACAATGCGCACCTCTTCGTGGCGGGTCTCCCCTTCAATCTCGATGCTTTGGTCGTAGCGCTGCCGCGTCTGGGTAGCTATAGCCTGCTGAACAAAGAAAAGCCGCCGCTCGGCCAATTCCGGTGGCAAAAGCTCCTGCAGGGATCGGCCCACGTAGGTGTCGGGTGAGCCATAGAGAAGAACCTCGCCCCCCGAGATAAAGCTCAAGCAAATGCCCTGGCTATCAAGGCGAAAGATCAAGTCGGGAATGGCTTCTAGAATGGCTCGCTGCAGCTGTTCAGCGGCTTTCAAGGCCAGCTCCGCCTGCTTGGCTTCTGTAATATCCCGCACGATCACCAGGACTTCCTGGCTGTTGAGAGGGACAATGCGGGCCTCTTCGTAGCGTACCTCCCCTTGAACTTCAATGCTGTACTCGTAGCGCTGTTGGGTTTGGGTGGCCAGGGCTTGCTGAACATAGAAAAGCCGCTGCTCGGCCAGCGCTGGCGGCAGAATCTCCTGGAGGGATCGACCTAAGTGGCGCTCTGCTGGGCAGTAAAGATGGACATCGCCTCCGGGAATAGAGCTCAGGCAGATGCCCTGGCTATTCAGGCGAAGGATGAGGTCGGGGATGGCTTGGAGAATGGCCCGCTGGGTGGCTTCCATTTCTCTAAGGGCCAACTCCGCCTCTTTCCGCTTGGTGATATCCCGCACCAAAACGTAGACTCTATCTCTGCCATAGGCAACGACGCAAGCCTTCTGATAGCGGCGGATTGCCGGCTCAGACTCGTTTGCGGCAGCGGCGGGGAGCACCATTTCGTACTCCAGATACTGTGGCGTTTGAGTGGACAGGGCCCGCCCTGCTAAAAGCTGATACTGCTCTCCGAAAGAGCTGGGAAACACGTCTTGGGCGCGGCGACCCACACAAAACTCGGGCGGATGCTGGGTGGGGACGTAGGGAGAAGGCTTGCAGTTGAGAATCAGCCCCTCAGGGTCAATCTCGAAAATCAAATCCGGGATCGCCTCATAGAGGGCCCGGTAGCGCAACTCGCTTGCCTCCAGGGCTTGCTTGATCTGGACCTGCTCGCTGATGTCGCGGCTGGTGATGAGGATCCCGTCTCCCACCGGCACCACTTGGTGATGGATCCAACTGGCCTTCAAGCCCGGCTGCCCCGAAATGGGGAACTCCTCTTCCAGAGGAATGCCGGTTTCCACCACTCGCTTGTATTTCTCAAAAAAGCCCCCCCAGCGGTTGATGGGCAGCAGCTCGCACAGCCGCTGGCCGATGATCTGCCGGCGCTGGAGGGAAATGAGCTCTTCCCCCTTGGCGTTGACATCCACAAAGACAAAGTCGCGGATCTCGCGGGTAACGGGATCCCGCACCGCCTCCAGCAGGTAAATAGCATCCAAGCTGGCTTCCAAGGCTGCCCGAAAACGAGCCTCTGGGCTGGGGGTGCCTCTAGGAGGTTGGAAGGGAAATCTTCGAGAAAGGGATCCCAGGATCCCTCTGAAGACAGAAAGCGGCTGACTTTCCCCCAGGCTGACGCCAAGCAGCAGGAGAGCCAAGAAGAGGGATCCCAGCAGCCAAAAGGCAAGGCCAGAGGGATCCACCAGGCCCACCGTTTTCCCTACCGCCCATAGCTCTCTGTGCATAGAACCCAGAGATTCCTGCCCCCTTTCCATAGTATCCCAGCAAGTCTTTCCAGCTTATCTTGGAGGTCAAAAGGGGAAGCTCAGCTAACTTGCGGAAATGGCCTCTATGCAATGGGCAGGATTCCTCAAGAGTGGCTTTTTGGGGAAATGAGTCTTGGCTCAAAGCTTTGTTTCTGGGTGCAGTAGGGAGAGAGACTCTTTATTGTGAAGATGCTTTATTGTGAAAAATAATTGTGAAGATTCAGCGGGATCCCTGGCGCCAGCGGCGGTAGAGTTTTTCCAGATCCACCCAGACCATCACCACCGTGCTAAAGCCCAGGCAAATGAGCAGTTCTGGAAGGGTCAACTCTTCTGTCCCGAAAAAGTTGCGCAGGAAGGGCACATAGAGCAGGGCCAACTGCAACAGCAAAGTGGCCAACACGGCCCCCAGCAGGTAGGGGTTGGAAAAGGGGTTCATCTCGAGGGTCAGCTTGTCGTTGGAGCGGGCTGCCAGGGCATGGCCCATCTGGGCAATGCACAGGGTGGTGAAGACCATCGTGCGCCAGTGGGGGATATAGGCTTCCACGATGGCCATCATCAGGATCGTGGAGATGGCAAAGACCACACCGATGCGCACCATGTAGGCACCGAGCCCTTGGGCAAAGATGCTCTCTTTGGGGTTGAAGGGGGGGCGCTGCATCACCCCTGGTTCTGCTGGCTCCATCGCCAAGGCCAGGGCGGGCAGGCCGTCGGTTACCAGGTTCATCCACAGGATCTGCAGGGGCGTCAGTGGCACGTCCTCTAGGCCCAAGATAGGGGCAGCAGCCACCGTCAACACCTCGCCGATGTTGCTGCCCAGGATGTATTTCACGAAACGGCGGATGTTGCTGTAGACCACCCGCCCTTCTTCAATGGCCGCCACGATGGTGGCGAAGTTGTCGTCCAGCAGCACCATGTCGCTGGCCTCTTTGCTGACGTCGGTGCCGGTGATGCCCATGGCAATGCCAATATCTGCCTGGCGCAGGGCAGGGGCGTCGTTGACCCCATCCCCGGTCATGGCTACAAACTGGTTTTGTTTTTGCAGAGCTTGGACGATGCGCAGCTTGTGTTCGGGGGCAACACGGGCATAGACGTTGACCCTTTGCACCGTCTGCAGCAGCTCCTCAAAGCTGAGCCGAGAGAGGGTGCGCCCGTCAATGGCTTGGCCCTCCGAGTCGAGAATGCCCAGCTCGCGGGCAATGGCCACAGCGGTCAATTGGTGATCGCCGGTAATCATCAGGGTGCGGATGCCGGCCTGGCGGCAGCGGGCTACTGCTTCCCGCGCTTCGGGCCGCGGCGGATCGTACATGCCCACCAGCCCCAGCCACACCAGGTTGCGCTCGATCTCCTCCAGGTTCTCCGGGATCCGCTGCAACTGCTGGGTGGCCACCCCCAAAACCCGGATGCCCTGGGCCGCCAGGCGGTTGTTGGCAGCCAGAATGGCTTGGCGCTCGGCTTCTGACAGCTCCTGCCAGGTTCCGCCTTTTTGGATCTGGGCGCACTGCTCCAGCACCAGCTCCGGGGATCCCTTGACGTAGACGCGGTAGCTGCCCTCCTCCTGCACCACCACGCTCATGCGCTTGCGTTCCGAGCTAAAGGGGATCTCCTGCGCGCGCGGGTGCTGCTCTTGAAGGGAAGCTTTCTGCAGGTTGGCCTTGGCAGCAGCCACCAGCAGGGCGGCCTCGGTGGGATCCCCTAGGATCGACCAGGTGGGGGCAGCGCCCCGTTGGGCTGGAAGACTGGCCTGCAACAGGGCATCGTTGCAGAAGACCACCGCCCTGAGAAGGGCCTGCAAATCCGGGGCGCTCTGGGGATCAATGGGCTGGCCGCGGCAGTAGAAGGATCCCTTGGGGATGTAGCCGCTGCCGCTGACCTGGTAGTGGCGCTCCGGCGTGAGGATGTCGGTAACCACCATCTTGTTCTCGGTGAGGGTGCCGGTTTTGTCGGAGCAGATGGTGGTGACGGATCCCAGGGTCTCTACAGCCGGCAGGCGGCGGATGAGGGCGTTGCGGCGCACCATGCGTTGGGTGCCGATGGCCAGGGTGACGGTGATCACGGCCGGCAGCCCCTCCGGCACCACGGCTACGGCCATACTGAGAGAGATTTCCAGCAGCGAGGTGAAAGGCGCCATGCTGCCGGCCTGCAGCAGCCCCACGATCACCACCAGCGCCACCAAGGCCAGGGATCCCGACACCAGCACGTTGCCCAGCTGGCTCATGCGCCGCTGCAGGGGGGTGGGCTCGTTTTCCACCGTTTGCAGCAGGGCGGCCACCTTGCCCAGCTCCGTGTTCATACCGGTGGCGGTAACCAAGAGGATCCCGCGCCCCTGCAACACCTCGGTGCCCATGAAGGCCATGTTGCGCCGTTCCCCCAGCTCCGTGTCTTCGGGGAGGACACAGTCAGCCTGCTTGCTAACCGGTACCGCCTCCCCTGTCAGGGCCGCCTCCCGCACCTGCAGGTTGACCGCTTCCGCCAAGCGCCCATCGGCCGGGATCTGCACCCCGGCTTCCAGGAGCACGCGATCCCCTGGCACCAATTGGTTGGCGGGGATCTCCTGCCACAGGCCGTCCCGCTGCACCCGCACGCTGGGGGAGGCCAGCTTTTTTAGGGCCGCCAGCGCTTTTTCCGCCCGGCTTTCTTGTAAGTAGCCCAGCAGACCGTTGAGGCCGACGATCAACAGAATGGCCAGAGCATCTTTGGGGAACTCGCCTTCCTGCAAGTCCAGAGTCGCTGAGATCGCCGCCACGGCGATCAGCATCAGCAGCATGACGTTGCGGAATTGGTCGAGGAAAAGCTGCCAGGCGCTGCGTCCAGGAGAGGAGATTAGCTCGTTGGGGCCGTATTCCCGCTGCCTCTGGATCACCTGCTGGGTAGTCAGGCCAGCCTCGGGATCGGTCTGCAACTTCTGGATAACAGCAGGAAGAGGGAGGCTATGCCAGGCCGTAGCAGAAGCACCGGCGGATCCAGAAGCTTGGGCCATCGCAAACACTCCCAGGGAATGGACAAATTCTACGTTAGCTCTCGAAGCTTTCCATAGAGGAAAAGGGGTCCCCATTTCCCTAGTTTCGTGGCAAGGTGGGGACAGAGGCCCCCTGGAGACTGCTATGGCGAGCAAAACTCCCACTCGCGATGTTCAAGTGGCCGTCATTGGCCCGTCCACTCTGGTTTTGCGCTCCCGCACCTGGGATCGCCTCAAGTTTGAGCTGGAATATGCCCGGCAGCGGGGCACCACGGCCAACAGCTACCTCATCCAGGCCCGCCAAACCCTGCTCATCGATCCGCCGGGGGAGTCGTTTACGGACATCTTTCTGGAGGAGCTGGCCCAGCACCAATACCTGCAGCGGCTGGACTTTATCCTGCTCAGCCACGTCAACTTCAACCGCATCGCCACCCTCAAGGCGCTTCTGCCGCTGGCCCCCTACGCAGTGGTGCTCTGCTCTAAGCCAGGATCCCTTACCCTGCGGGCAGCTTTTGAAGGCAGGGAGTCCCCCCCTCCTGGCCGCGACGAAGAGGAGGCCGCCGATTTTGGCATTCCCTACGGCAGCAATCAGTCCTTTCGCCTGCGGGTCATCCGAGATGGGGATCGCCTGGATCTGGGAGAGGGCCATGAGCTGCACTTGCGCACGGTGCCCACGCCCCGCCACCCCGATGCCCTCTGCACCTACGATCCGGCCACCGGGATCCTCTTTACCGACAAGCTCTTTGGCGCCCATGTCTGCGACGAGCAGGTATTCGATGAACATTGGCGGCAACTGAGCGAGGATCGCCGCTACTACTTCGACTGTCTCCACCGCAACCAAGCGCCCCAGGTCAAGGCAGCCCTGGCCAAGCTGGAGGAATTCCCCGCCCAGATCTACGCTCCTGCCCACGGGCCCCTCGTGCGCCACAGCCTGCGGCGGCTGCGCTTGGACTACCAGCTCTGGTGCGAAGAGGATCCCTTGGAGCAGCGGGTGGCCCTCCTGTACACCTCCGCCTACGGCAACACCGGCTTGATGGCGGTAGCCATTGCCCAAGGCTTGGAGCGGGCGGGAGTTACGGTGGAGCGGATTAACTGCGAGTGGGCCACCCCTGAAGAGATCGCCCAGGCCTTGGAGCGCTGCCAGGGGTTCATCATCGGCTCGCCAACCCTGGCCGGCCATCCCCCGGTCCAGATCCAAACAGCCCTGGGCCTGATTCTCTCTTCCGTTCCCACCAGCAAGCTGGCCGGGGTCTTCGGCTCCTATGGCTGGAGCGGCGAGGCCGTGGATCTCATCGAGAGCAAGTTGCTCAATGCCGGCTTTACCTTGGGGTTTGAGACGATCCGCGCCAAGTTTAAGCCCACCGCCGAGATCTTGGAAGCTTGCCAAGAGGCGGGATCCCAATTTGCCCAAGCCCTGCGCAAGGCCAAGCGAGCTCGTGCCCCCCGCCAAGGCGGTGTTGAAACTCAGGCGGATCGGCTGGCGCAGGCCCTCAGCCGAGTGGTGGGATCCCTCTGTGTGGTGACCGCCTTGCAGGATGGGATCCCGCGCGGCTTTCTCACCTGGTCAGTGGCCCAGGCCAGCTTCAATCCCCCCGGCCTCACCCTCTCCGTGAGCAGGGAAAGCGAGGCAGAACTGCTCACCCATCCGCAAGCGGCCTTTGTGCTCAACATCCTGCGGGAGGGCAAAAGCAGCAGCCTGCAGCGACACTTTCAACGGCCTCAACGCCCTGGCGAAGACCGCTTTGCCGGCCTGGCCACGGCCACTGCCGAAAATGGCTGCCCGATCCTTTTGGATGCCCTGGCTTACCTGGAGTGCCGTGTCAAAAGTTGGATGGAGTGTGGCGATCGCTACCTCATCCATGCCGAGGTAGAGCGCGGCAAAGTGCTGGATCCCACGGGGGTTACGGCCATGCGGCGGGGGTAGTGTATTGGAGAACAAAGATTTGTTGTGGAGTCAATGCTAACTGGATCCCGTCGATCACCTTGAGCTGACGATCTGCTCGGCAAATTTCCGGCTCTTGTTGAGGGGCAAATATCAAAACAGAGTAATCGTCTAAATCCACCATCCACCCTAATTTGCTGCCGTGCTTTAGGCAATGCAGGATATTATCGATTACACGGCTTACCCTTTGACCCGGCGAAAGCATTTCGATAATCCAGTCGGGTGCTGCGGTGAAGTTATCCTCTGGCTCGCCTGTTTCACTTAGGCGAGTTCGATCCCACGCAATTACAGCAATATCGGGAACAATGGAACGACCGGCAAAAGTGCATCGCAATTCGGGTAGGGCAGTATAGCTGGTGGTGCTGCCGTCAACCTCAGCCACGAGGCGTTTTTGCAAAATGGAATGGCGGACTTTGGGCAGCGGTTTTTGAATGGCAACTCCATCCACGTACTCCCATGCCGGAGAATCTTCTATGTGAGGCAACTTGAGGAAGTCTTCAAGGGTAAGAGGCGGAGCCAGGCGAGTTGTCATAGGTTTAGGCAAAGCTCCTCAGGATCCCTACCAGTACTGTATCCCAAATCCCCAAGCGAGGGCGAGTGGTGGAGTAGGGGTTAGAATTGCAGCAATTGGAGTAGATGTAGCGTGAAAGTTGTCCAGCCGGCGGCGCTGCTGACCTCGATGGATCCCCTCAGTTGATCCACCATTTGCTTCACCAAGGCCAAGTCTAGATCGGTACTCCCTTCCTTAGCCCACACTGCGGAGCCCTAGCAAAGCAAAAAGCCCCCAGGCAGGGTAATCACCTCTCCTGAGGGCCAAACCCCCTCAAATCCCAGGTAGGTTAAGCCTGAACTCTGCTCGGCTCGTAGAAGACTTTGGGCAGAGATCGAGCAAACTTCGAGAAATCAGCCCTTGACTTGCGCGAACCATAATCTGCCTTTAAGTCAGAACGATTGAAAGCTATCTTCTCTCTTGCGGGCTCGTAGAAGATCCACCTCCTAAGGGTGTAGTTCACTTCATAGAGAGTTTGCCGAACGCCGTTTATCAACGATAGAGATCTGGAGCTGGGAGCCTTTGGCGGCTGATACCAGTAGATATCCTCGGGAGATACAGATAGAGGCTCTGGACCTGCAAAGGGCGGCTCGTAAAAAGTTGCAAAGTCAGGCTGAGGTCGGCACTGAAATTGGACCTGATACACCGACTGAGAGGTCATTTCCTGCCGACTCTGCTGCCAAAGCTGCAGCATCTTGCCGACATCAAATCCCATCGCTCGCTGAAAATGCCACAGGGATCCTTGTAGAAAAAAGAAGGCTAAGTAGAAGTGAGCATTCGCCAGCCAAACCCTTGAGGAGTAGTTCCACGCTCCCGTTTGATTTGGATCGAAGTAGTAAGGAGTAAAGGCGGATTTCAGCTCCAGGGTGGGGCCGTAAAACTCCACCGGGTAGGCCAGCGAGTTAAACCCACAGTAGTAAGAAGCCGCAAAACCGGCTAGGGCGATGCCGAATAGAGAGTAGGAGAGGATCCCATCTGCTGAGAAGAGAAAGCGAGCTTTAACCCACTCAAACGGCGGAACCAGGATATGCCACACCCCTCCCAACAAGAGAAGAGCTCCCACATAGATATGGCCCCCCACCAAGTCTTCCAAATTATTGACATCAAACAGGTGGGTGCGGTAGTTCCAAAGGGTGGCAAAGTCCAAAGTTGGAGCCGTAACCAGGCGTACCTGACCGGTGTTGGCGTCATACAGCCCCCCGAACACCATCGCCTTGGCCACCAACAATAGGGATCCCAGGCCCAAAATCAGTAGGTGGTGCCCCAAAATCACTCCCAACGTTTTGGCATCATCCCAAGTGAAGTGAAACTTGGCAGCCCTGCCGAATTCCATATCTAAGCTGGGGGGAAGTTGGGTTTGGTGGAAGTAGGCTCCTCCAGCCAACACGCCGGCAGCCACCAGGTGAATTGAGGCAATGGCCACATAGGGAAAGGTATTGACGATCTGGCCACCGGGGCCAACCCCCCACCCCAATGTGGCCAAGTGGGGCAGCAAAATCAGCCCTTGCTCGTACATGGGCCGCTCTGGCGAGAACTTGGCCAGCTCAAACAAGGTAAAGCCCCCCGCCCAAGCCATGATCAAGGCCGCATGGGCCACATGCGCCACGATAAAAGTATTAGAGAGGTTCATCAATCGAGCGTTACCTAACCACCAGGGGTAGCCCGATGGGTGCATCTTTTTGGCATTCATAGATAGCTCCTCAGTGAGCCCTCAAAAATACAGGCACGTTTAGCTCAGACCGGCAATGATATGGTCAAGATAAACGGCCATTTCTTGACTTGCCTCTGTGTCGAGACTTTCGGTCAGGACCTCTTTCATGGCATTGAGGGCCTGAATGACGCGATCGATGGGAACGCCGAGGGTGATGTAAGTTTCTTTTAAACCCTGCAACACGCGCTCATCCAAAATTGAGGGATCGGCAGCCAACATGGCGTAGGTGGCATAGCGTAGAAAATAGGTCAGGTCCCGCAAGCAAGCCGCGTAGCGCCGAGTAGGGTACATATTGCCCCCCGGTAGGGTAATATCCCCGTAGAGCAAGCTCTTGGCAACCGTTTTGCTGATAATGCTGCTGGCGCTGGAGCTGATGGTTTTGGCCGCCTTGACGCGCATGTTGCCACTCTGGAAATAGCGATTTAATTGTTCCAGAGCTGCGGCATCTAAGTAAGAGCCTTTCTCATCGGCGGGGTTAATCAGGGAAGTGATGGTATCTTTCATGGATTTTTCTCCTCTAAGCACTAGTAGGGACTGATTTCTTGAGGCAATTGGGCAAATGCTGTTCGCGTTAGCGGGACGGAGTCCTTGCACCGCTTGCTCAGGCATTGCCTGTGAGAACTCTTATGGATTGCAACTTAAGACAACTTCACAGCTTGCAGGTCAAGCTCGCAAAGCCAGCCGAAACCTCAAGCTCACAGAGGCAGGAGTAGCGCGCCTCAACTCTAAAACTGAGCGAGAGGGCAGCGATTTGTCTATCCATTCATCGATTCAAAAAGCGCGAATCAGTCGATCAAAGTAGGGGGCAGCTAGAGCCATCTCCTCTGAAGAAAGAATGCCGGCAGCTACCTCTTTTAGGCAGCTCATCGCCACCCGCAGGTTGGGTAGCGGCACGCCCAAAGAGATGTACATTTCTCGCATGCCGTTCAAGCCGATATCTTCCAGCGGCTTATCGTTGCCTGCCAAGATGCAATAGCTAACCAAGCGGATATACCAGCCTTGATCTCGTTGACAGAGGGCAGTTTTTTGGGGGTTGCCCTTATTGCTGGGGGTGTTGGGGCATTTGGCCCAAAACCGTTTGCTGCCTTCCTGGACAATTTTTTGCTCGTTCTCTGCTAACTTTTGGGCGGCTCGGATGCGAACTTGACCCTTGCTGAAGAAATCCTCTAGCTTGGCGATCTCGGCACTGCTGAGGAAGCGATCAGCCGCGTCCGACTGCGCGATGACTTGGGCAACAATGCTCATAGGTTTTTGGCAAGGAACACTCTACAGGTAACAAAGTAAGCCAGATCCTCAAGAACCGAAATCACTTATTAAGAAAAAGTTGTGAATTGAAACTTACTTGCAACAAATCCTCTCTGCCTCGCGTCTTCGGCAGCGTGACCAGATTGAGAAGGTTGGGTTGGCGGCCAATCCAGATCCCGGATACGACAGCAACCCTCAGAATACTCAGCCTCTATCTCTTCTGGCCGAGATGAGCATCTGTGTTGGGAACTATTTCCGTATCTGTTGCTACAGAACTTACAATAAGACGGGCTGTGCAGAGGTACCGGGGGAGAGAACCCCTAAGGTAGGGATCAAATCGGCGCTGCTCCGCTTTAAGGGCTAAGTTTCTGAGGCAGGAATCTTGCCAGATCTGCGTAACCATCGCTACTTTGAAACCAACCTGGAAAAGCGCAAGCGCAAAGCAGGAGTCCCCAGGGATCCGCTCAACCTTTAAAACTGGGGCAGAGGGGGCAGGTGGAGCGTGAAAGTCGTCCAACCAGCAGAGCTGCTGACTTCGAGGGATCCCCTCAGTTGATCCACCATTTGTTTCACCAAAGCCAAGCCCAGACCGGTGCCCCCTTCTTTCCAAGGATCATGGCTGGGGATCCGGTAAAAGCGCTCGAAAATGCGGGTGAGTTCCTCAGCCGGGATCTCTTGGCTATTCCTGACTTGGATGCGAGTTCGGTTGGCCTCAACCCTGACTTCTAGGCGGATGGATCCCTGGCCGGGGGTGTATTTCACCGCGTTGTGCAGGAGCTCCCGCAGGATACGCCCCAAAAGGAGAGGATCTGTGGTGATGCTGCTCTCCAGAGGCACGTTGGCTTGAAAGGTTTGCCCCTTAGTACGGGCGCGTTCGCCAATAGCCAACAGCAAATCCCCCAACAAGGCTTCCCAGGTCAGCGTTTGCAGATTCAAAGCATAGGCTCCTGCCTCTAGCCGCTGCAAATCCAACAGGTCATTGATCAGCTCGATCTCCCGTTGGCATTCCCGCTGGGCGATGGATAGGTACTGGGCCTGCTTCTCCCTCGCAGGGGCAACTTGCAGCATGTGCAACGCCATTTTCATGCTGGCTAGAGGAGTGCGCAACTCGTGGCTGACGGTGCTGATAAAGTCATCTTTGAGGCGGTTAAGGCGCTCCAGGGCTTGCACCTGCTCTTGGGCAGCTCGGAATAGGCGCGCCTGCCTTAGGCCGATAGCACATTGATTGGCCACCTGCTGGATAAGCTGCATCTCCTGCTGGTCGAAAGAACGCTCAGCTGAGCGAAAGATCCACAGATCCCCTAGCACTTGGCCTTTATCCGGCAGGGGGCAAGCCATGACCACCTGGCGCTTTTCCACTGTCTTTTCTGGACAGTAGAAGCAAAAAAGGCAGGGCTGTCCTGCGAGCAATTGTTGATGAACATCGTCGTAAGGCCCACCCTTTATGGATATGGAAATGTTCAGGGAGGAATTGGAGCGGGGGCAGTACTCGTAGCTGATGGTGGAAAGGGTGAGATCGGCGTTGTAAAGGCCAATATCGCAGCCATCTGCATTTAGGTTTTCTCCCAGCTCGCGCAGAGCGGTGTTGAGAATTTCAGCTTCATCCAGAGAGTCGCGCACCCGGTCAGTGATGCGTTTCAGCAGGGCCTCAAATTGCAGGGATCGCTGCAACTCAGAGGTGCGTTGCCGAACCTTTTCTTCCAAGGTTTGATTGAGGGCTTGCAGTTGTTCATATAACTGGGCCTGTTGCAACACGATGGCTAATTGATCGCTCAGCTCTTGTAAAAGCCGGATTTCCCACTCTTGCCAAGGGCGGCTGGATTGGCAGTGCTGAACTACCAATAGACCCCACAAAGCCTCACCCTGCCGAATCGGGATCACCAAGTTGGCTTGGGCCTGGAAAGATTCCAAGAGCTCCCGATAGCAAGGATCCAAATTGGCCGTCGCCACGTTGGCTATGGCTTGCACAAAGCCCTCTTGGTACTTGCGATAGCGCGGATCCCTTTGGAAATACTCATCCCACACGTAGCGGCCCAGGTGGCTGGGCCAGGGATCCGCCACCGACTCAGCAGCTACAAACCCCCCTACACCTTCCTGCAACTGATAGATCATCACCCGATCCACCTGGAAAACCTCTCGCACTTCTGCAACAGTGGTTTGCAAGATAGATTGCAAATCCAAATCCTGACGGATGCGTCGCAGCAAAGCTCCAAGCAGCCGCTCCCGCTCTGCTTCTTTCAGCAACAGATCTTGGGCTTGTTTGAGGGGCGTTATGTCCACAGCGATGCCGCAAACGGCGTAAGGAGACCCCTGCTGATCCCGCAGGGCAAACTTGGTGACCCACTGGGTCAATCTCTTGCCATCGCGGAAAAAGGTTCGCTCGTAGCTGACAGGATGCGGAGATTGCAGGACTTTTTGATCCTGATCTCGAAATTCTAGAGCCTCTTCTGATGCGAACAGCTCACTATCCAACTTTCCAAAGAGCTCTTCTGCCTTGCAGCCTCTCTGTTGTAGATAAGTCTTGTTTACATGAAGATAGCGCCCTTCCAGATCTTTGAGAAAGATAGAAAAAGGGATCCCGTCCAGAATAGCCCTAAGCCGAGCTTCGCTTTCTTGTAGAGCCAGCTCTGCTTCTTTCTGCTCCGTAATATCTTCGGTAATGCCAACAATACGGATAACCTCTTGCTGTTCGTTCAAGATGGGTCGGCAAGAAGTACGCAGCCAGCGCAGCCTGCCATCCCGATGGAAAAGGCGGTAGGTGATCTGCTGGGCTTCTTGAGTGGCTCGGGCGGCCGCCTGCAGTACCCTTGGCAGATCTTCGGGATGGATCCTGTCTTTCCAGAGATCTGGCTTGCGGCGAAACTCTTCTGCTGTGTAACCCCAGATCTTCTCGCTTTGGGGGCTTTTGTAGAGAGACTGGCTCAAGTCTGCAGAATACACAAAGAAAACCACCGGTACAGCCTCTGCAATTTCTCGGAAGCGGGCTTCGCTCTCTCGCAAAGCCAGTTCCACCTGCTTTTGTTGGGTGATATCGCGGGTACTGGAAACGATCCCTTGCACAGAGGGATCCTCCAAAAGATTGGTGCAGAGGCTCTCCAGCCACACCCACTGGCCATCGGCGTGTTGGGCCCGGTAAATAAAGCTGAGTGTCTCGCCAGGTCGAGCCTTGAGTTGCTCAAGAGCATTAGCAACGTTCTGCCGATCCTCGGGGTGAACCCAATCCAAGGGTACGGCCTCTCCCTGATTGGGAGCACGCCCCAAAATTTTCTCAGCAGCCGGAGGATTTAAGGTATGCAGCAGACCTTGGGCATCGATCCGACACAAAATGTCTTGGCTGTTGTTGAGGAAGGCGCGAAAACGCTCTTCTTGTTCCCACACCTCCTGTTCCAGCCGCTTTTGTTCGGTGATATCTAGGACAATGCCGAGAAGCCCTAATCCTTTAGACTGATCCTGAAGCTTTACAGCGAAGCGATAGGTGTAGCGCTCCTGGCCTTGAATCATTTCCTTACCTTCGAATTGGCAAAACCCTTGCCGCTCTACGTCGGATAGAACTTGAGAGGTGTACTCCAGCCAGTGAGGATATTCTCGAGCTGCCTCCTCCAGAGAAGTACCCAGCAGATCGCCAAACCAGGCGCGGTCAGTGGCATTTTGCAAAATTAGCACTCCCTGGGGATCCCTGGCCCACACCGCCAATGGCAGGGCGTCCAACAAGGTGCGCAGTTGGGCTTCCCGCAGCCGCAGGTTTTCTTCCAACTGTTTCTTCTCGGTAATGTCTCGGCCCACCCCGCGAATGAACTGGAAGCGGCCCCGCCGGTCAAAAATGCCTTGGTTGATCCACTCAAACCACCGCACCTGCCCCGCTGCATCCGCCACTCTGCTAATCCGGGTAAAGGTGGGCTGCTGAGGGGTAAGGTGGGCTATCTTTTGCTGCGCCTGCTCCTGCTCTTCTGCCAGCAGCACGTCGATCCAGCGCCTGCCCCGCCAATCCCCCAAGATTTTCTGGCAAGCTTCGTTACATTCCACCACCGTCGTATCTGCACGCGCCAGCATGATGACATCGGGAAAACCCACCTGATCCCGCTGCAGCCAGCGCCTTTGCCAGTACATCACCACGGCCAGTGAGGATCCCCAAAGGAGCAGCCAAAGCCATCCGGGCAGAGTGTTCCAGTTGAGTAAGGTAAGCAGGTTGACCAGATCCCAGGAGGCGCTCATGAAGGTTGTCGATTAAGTTAAGTTTAGAAAGTGTCAAGGAGTGCACTGCTTTTCGGTAGCATTTCTAACCCAGGATCAAGCACTGTGCCAACAATTCCCCATCTCCCCGAAAAGGAGAGCAAAGTTTGAGTCTACTGGAACGGTGGGGCAGTATCCTCGAAAAGGGGGCTTTCAGGGTGAAGAGTTGTTTCTTAGGTTTCCTGAGTGTTCGGATAGATAGTTCTGAATCCAGCGCACCAGCCGCTGAGAGAGCATGACTCTAGTCAATGATATGCTGGACTATACTGAAAATAATGCCCAGTATGTTCAGTATGGCTGCTTGGTATGGCTAGGTATGTAAAACCGAGAGAAGCGGCGGATTATTTTGGGGTGTGTCTCCACACCTTGAGGCGATGGGAACAGAAGGGCTGGATCCATGCAGTACGTACACCATCCGGTAGGGCGAGAAGGTATGACCTCGACAGCT
>NZ_AXUW01000001.1:635512-703805 GCF_002760415.1 Synechococcus sp. 65AY6A5 | reverse complement strand
GTGGTCGTCGTGGAAGTATCGGAAGCGTACACCAGCAAAACCTGTACCAAGTGCGGGCACATCCACACCAAGTTGGGTGGCGCAAAGGTGTTTAGATGCCCAAAGTGCAACCATAGGCTACCACGAGATTGGCAAGGCGCTCTGGGTGTTATGCTCAGGGCTTTGCGGGATACCGCCTTTCTGTTTGGACTCCGTCCGAGTAGCGCGGTCGCGTCAGCGTCGCGTAGTGACAACGGAAACGGCCAGAATGCTATCGCTTCACCGCTGAGCAGTAATGCTCAGCAGTGTTCAGCGTAAATGTATCAGCACAGCTATGAAGCCTATCTCCCTTATCTGGAGTTTCTTCTGGATCAGAAGCTGGACTGGAAAAGCCGCAGTGGCCGCCTGAACTAGCCTATGCCAAGCCAGAGGGTTCCTGCCCCAGCCGCAAGGGGGGATATAGGGGGGCTAGCTGGCTTGCTCTTTGTTCGCGTCTTCCCGCTCCTGAAGAGCTGGCAGAGTTTTCTCAGTGGCTTGGGCGGCTCATCCCAATTGAAAACTTGACTGCCCGATCTGTTGAGGCCAGAATCCGGGACCCAACCCCTAGAAAGAACCCCACTGGCAGGGCAAGCCCAGCCCAACAGCGATACTCTAGGCGATACTCTAGAAGGTGTTCTTGAGTAAGTCCGTGCAAACAATGGCTCAGCCTGCCCTGCGCATCCTGCTCGTGCGCCACGGTGAGAGCACCTTCAACGTCGAAAATCGCATCCAAGGCCGCTCCGATCTCTCTCGCCTCACCCCCGGTGGAGAAGCGCAGGCACAGCGGGTAGCTGAGGTTCTGGCCGGGATCCCCTTGGATTATGCCTACTGCAGCCCTCTCTCCCGTGCCCTCGACACCGCCCGTATCATTCTCAAGGAGCGAGCGGGGATCCCTTTGTTTATCAGCGAGTACCTGCGGGAGATCGACCTGACAGCTTGGGAGGGCTTGACCTTTGCCGAGGTGAAGGAGAAATACCCAGAAGATTACCACCTATGGCGGCACCGTCCCGACGAGCTGGAGCTGGAGGGGCGCTTTCCGGTGCGGGATCTCTGGCAGCAGGCGCAGGAGTTTTGGCAACTGCTGGCCGAGCAAGTGAAGTCAGTGCCCCCCGCCTCCTCTGATCGGAGAACCGATCCAAGGCATCCCCTCACCGTTCTCGTTGTCGGACACAGCGGCATTAACCGCGCCCTGGTCAGCACCGCCATTGGCTTGGGGCCGGTTCACTACCACCGTCTTGGGCAAGATAACTGCGCCATCAGCGTTCTCAACTTTCCCCAGGGCCTGGGGGCGCTGCCGCAACTGGAATCTTTGAATATCACTGCCCATCTGGGCCAGCCTCTGCCCAAACGCAAGCAGGGGATGCGTATCCTGCTGGTGCGGCACGGCGAGACGCAATGGAACCGGGAGCAGCGCTTTCAGGGGCAGCGCGATATTCCTCTCAACGCCACTGGCGAGGAGCAGGCAGCTAGGGTGGCGGAGTTTCTGGCCGACCAGCCGCTGAACCTGGCTTTTTCCAGCCCGCTGAAGCGCCCCTGGGCTACGGCGGACGCCATCTGCAGCAACCACCCCAACCTGATCCTACGCCCGATGCCGGAGCTGCAGGAGATCTGCCACGGCGACTGGGAGGGCAAGCTCCAGAGCGAGGTGGAAGCCGAATACCCCGGCGAGCTGGAGCGCTGGCAGCGGGATCCGGCCGCGGTGCAAATGCCCAACGGGGAAAATCTGTACCAAGTGTGGGATCGCACGCGCTCGGCCTGGGAAGAGATTTTGGCCATCACCGCCGCCCAATTTCCCGAAGGCACGGCCGTGGTGGTGGCCCACGACGCCATCAACAAGGCGATCATCTGCCAGTTGTTCGGCCTTTCCCCCCACGCCTTTTGGATCTTCAAGCAGGGCAATGGCGGCATTACCGTTATCGACTACCCGGAAGGAAAGGACGGCACCCCTGTTCTCAAGGTGTTGAACCTCACCACTCACCTGTCCGGCCAGATTTTCGACTGCACCACAGCGGGTGCGCTTTAGGGAGGTGGAAGATGGGATCCACCCTCCCTGCCGACCTGAGCCTGCTCAATCTCTGCCTCCGTGGGGTGCGCCTGTTGGATCCCTGGCAACAGCGGGATGAGGTGACCGACGTGTGGCTGCAGCAGGGCCGCCTCCGGGCCACCGAGCCGGCGGGGATCCCTGCCGACATCCCCCGCCTGGAGGCTGCTGGCTGGGTGCTGGGGCCGGGCTTGATCGATCTGTACGCCCACAGTGGCGAGATCGCTGATCAAGAGCTCTCCCCCTGCCGCGAAACCCTCGCCTCTCTGGGGGCAGCAGCTCTGGCAGGGGGGTTTACCCAAGTGGGTCTTCTCCCTGCCCCCCTGCCCGGAACGGCAACTTTCCCGGTGCTGGACGAGCCGGAGCAGGTGGGCCGCTACCGCCGCCGAGCGGGGGATTCCCGCTGGCTGCCCTGGGCTGCTTTGAGCTTGCGTGACCGGGAAGAAGCTCCCAGCCTCTGGGGAGAGCTGGCCCGCGCCGGCGCCATTGGCTTTGTGGCCCGGACTGAAGGATCAGAGCCGCTGCGGTCGTTGGCCCTACTGCGGCGGGCGCTGGAGTATTTGCGGCCTTGGAATAAGCCGCTGCTGGTGTGGGCCTGGGATCCCAGCCTGGCTGGCTCGGGCAGCCTCTACGAGGGGGTGTGGGCGCTGCGCTTGGGGCTGAAGGGGATCCCAACCAGTGCCGAAACCGCGGCCTTGGCCCGTCTCCTGGAAGTAGTGCGCAGCGTTCCTTCGCCGGCGCCGGTGCATGTGATGCGCCTCAGCCAAGCCCGCAGCCTGGAGCTTGTCCAGCAGGCCCAAGCAGAGGGGCTGCCGGTTAGCGCCAGCACCACCTGGATGCACCTGCTCTTGGCGGAGGAAGCCGTCTTGGAGCACGGCTACGATCCCCACCTGCGCCTCTTGCCTCCTCTCCCCCGCAGCAGCGACCGCGAGGCCCTCATCGCCGGCATCCGCAGCGGCAGCCTGGGTATTGCCACCGACCACGCCCCCTACACCTACGAGGAGAAAACCCTGCCCTTTGCCGAAGCCCCTCCTGGGGCCATAGGCCTGGAGCTGGCGCTGCCCCTGCTGTGGCAGAACCTGGTAGAGACGGGATCCCTGACGGCGCTCCAGCTCTGGTCGGCCCTCAGCCTCTACCCGGCCCGCTGCCTGGGGTTGGAGCCGCCCAGCCTAGCTCCCGGAAGTGACTGGGTGCTGTTCGATCCGGGCCATACCTGGACGGTCTCGGCAGCCACCCTTTGCTCGCGATCCCTGGCCACTCCCTGGCTGGGCAGGACCCTGCGCGGCAAGGTGTTGCACACCCATGTTGAAGAAGGAAGCCAGCCCTGAACCTGAGACCGGCAAAACCCCTTCTCTGTGCCAAGAGGCGCAGGGCCTTGAATTATCCTGGGAGCTAGGCTCAAGGGGGTAGGGGCCCATGAAGCTAGGGAAGCGGCTGGGGACGCTGCCGAGCTTCCGGCAGTTGCAAGGGATCCGCTGGGCATGGGGAGAGTGGAGTCGCCAAGGGGAGCTGGCCTGGCGTACACTACGGCTGGCCTGGGAAAACGCGATGCGCTACCGGCTGTTTGGCCTAGCCTCCGAGATGGCCTACAGCTCGATGTTGGCCCTATTTCCCTTTATCCTCACCCTCTTGACCGGGATTGGGCTGTTTGTCGGCTCCTCTGAGCAAGCTTTTCAGCGCCTGATGGAGCAATTGGGGCAGATTGCCCCCCAAGAAGCCCTGGTGCTTCTGGAACGGTATGCGCGAGAGCTCCGCTTTGGGGAAAACCGAGGCTTGCTCTCCTTCAGCTTCTTAGGAACCCTGTGGGCTGCCTCTGGGGCCTTGGGAGCAGTGATGACGGCTTTGGATCTCAGCCACGAGATCCCCCAGGAGATGCGCCGCCCCTTTTGGAGACGCAAGCTGATCTCGATGGTTTGGATGCTAGCTACCCTGGGGTTAACCGGTTTGGCCAGCTTGATCTTCTTGTTCAGTGCCAGCTTTTTCCGCTTCTTGTCCGCCCAAGCGAAATCCCTAGCGGAGGGGGTTGCCGGGCCGGATCAGTTGGATCCCTGGCGGGAGCTGGCGCTGAAGTTGTGGGAAGCGCTCACCTGGCCTATCTCGTTGGGGATGATCGTCGTCTCCTGTTGGGTGCTGTACCGATTCGGCCCCAGCTTGCGCCGGCCCCAAATGCCGATTTGGCCAGGAGCGATTGTGGCCAGCCTGCTTTGGGTTGGGGTGTCGTGGGGGCTGCGGGTTTATGTGGAGCACTTCGGCCAGCTCAACCAAGTCTACGGAGCCGTGGGGGCAGTTATTGTCTTATTGCTGTGGGTTTGGCTCACTTCCTTGGCGCTGCTGTTTGGGGATCAGATTAACATTGCCCTCTACCAGGCCCGACAATGGATTCGGGACTGCTCCCCCACCCCTCATGCAAACGCAGATCCTCCCCCCCACCCCTGAGCACATTGCCTTGGCGGCTGAAGCGCTGCGGCGGGGCCAGTTGGTGGCCATACCTACAGAGACGGTGTACGGCCTGGCGGGCCACGGCCTCAACGAACAGGCGGTGGCAGAGATCTTTGCCGCCAAGGAGCGCCCCCGTTTCAATCCCCTGATCCTGCATCTGCCGGCTGGGCTGGATCTAGAGACACTGCAGGGCTGGCTGGTGGATCTGGAGGCTTTTACTCCCGCCGCTCGCGCTCGCCTGGGATCCCTTGTCGACACCTTTTGGCCGGGGCCGCTGACGCTGGTGCTGCCCAAGGGATCCCGGGTGCCGGATCTCGTCACCAGTGGCTTGCCCACGGTGGCGCTGCGGATGCCCGCCCACCCCGTGGCCCAGGCTTTGCTGCGGGCAGTTCAGGTGCCTTTGGCTGCCCCCAGCGCCAACCGCTTTGGCCGCCTCAGCCCTACCTCGGCCCAGGCCGTCTATGCCGAGTTGGCGGGGCGGATCCCTTACATTTTGGACGGGGGAGAGTGCAGCGTGGGCCTGGAATCGACAGTGCTCAAGCTCAGCCCCGACGGCACGCCCACCCTGTTGCGCCCTGGCGGGATCCCGCGGGAAGTTTTGGAATCCCACCTCAATTTGCCCCTAAGCTCTCCCCCTGCCCCAGACGGCAAGGAGAGTCCAGAGGCTCCCGGCCAACTGAGCAGCCACTACGCTCCCGGTAAGCCCATCTGGCTTTTGCCCACTGCCTTTGCCCAGCTTCAGCCTGAGGATTGGCAACAGTTGCGGCGCTTGGCCACTGGCCACTCGCACCTAGGCATTCTCAGTTTCGCCGCCAAACCAGAAGCGCTGGCAGAAAGCCTCTCCCGCCACTGTCCTGAGGTCACCTTTACCCTAGAATGTCTGGGCCCGGATCCCAACTCGGCGGCCCACGCCTTCTTTGCCAGCCTGCGCCGCCTGGATGAGGGAGCGGCCACCTTGCTGTTGGCTGAACCGCCACCAGTTGTCACTGGCCTAGGTTATGCGATCATGGATCGGCTACGACGGGCCAGCCGCTCATGGAAGTCTCCCCTCTCGTCGCCATCCTAATGGGCAGCGATTCCGATCTGCCCACCCTGGCACCCGCTGCCCAGGTGTGTGAGGAGTTTGGGATCCCCTACCAACTGCAGATCCTCAGCGCCCACCGCACCCCGGAGGCGATGGTGGACTTTGCCCGCCGCGCCCATATCCAAGGGATCCGCGTCATTATCGCCGGCGCCGGCGGGGCGGCCCATCTGCCGGGGATGGTAGCCTCCCTTACCCCTCTGCCGGTCATCGGGGTGCCGGTGTTCAGCCAATCTCTGCAGGGGCTGGACTCCCTATATTCGATCGTGCAAATGCCCAAGGGGATCCCGGTGGCTACTGTAGCCATCGGCAATGGCTACAACGCTGGACTCTTGGCCGTGCAGATCTTGGCCAGCGGCGATCCCGCCCTGCAACAACGGGTGCTGGCCTACCGGGAAAGCCTCAAGCAAGCGGTGCAAGAGAAAAACGCCCAGTTGCAAACTCAGGGGTGGAAAGCCTATCTCAGCTCCGCCGGCAGAGCATAATTATTGAGTGAGAGAGCGTTGGCCTGTCTTGACAGGGATCAGATGGGACGAAGTTGGGGGAGTTGCCAGCGGTGAAGGATGGATCGGGTCGCCCCTCTTCCGGACAGGGATCCTGGCGGGAATATCTGCAGCGAGTTCAGAAAGGGGCAGTGGAGAGGGGATCCCAGGTGGCCCTGTGGCTACTCTCGGGGCCGCAATGGCGGGTTTTGGCCCTGTCGGGCTTGGCCTTGGCGGGGCTGGCTTTTTGGCACTGGCGGCTAGCTCTTTCTCTAGCTGTGGGCAGTGGGGCAATGCTGGGGCTGTATGCTGCGCGCAGCCCTGAGTTCAGCCGCCGCTGGCAGGAGTTGCAAGCCTGGTTTCGCCAAGCCGATCGCTCCCTGCTGCTTGCTGTTGTCGGGGGGGCAGGCGCCGCTCTGGGCACCTACATCGTGGTTTCCATCTGGGCAGAATCCAGCCAGCGCTGGCTGGCCACGGGCGCCATTTTGCAGGGGCTAGCCACCTTTGCCTTGTTGGCGCTGCTGTTTTGGGAGTGGCTTAGCCGCCGCCAAGAGCGGCAGCGTTCCCAACTGGAGCGAGATCTCAGCGACATCGCTTCCCCCGACTCCTACCGACGGCTGCTGGGCGTGCGTCGGCTGCAGAGCTTGATGCCATACCTGGATGCCGAGCAGACGCGGCTAGCGGTGGACTACCTCCGCCTCGCCCTTGACCAAGAAACCGTGGCTGTCGTCCGGGAAGCCCTGCTGGAAGCTCTGCAGGGGTGGGGGATCCTGCGTCGCCTCAACGATTTGGCCGACCTCAAACGCCCCGAAAGCAGCGGGGATCCCTCTTCAGGTCGGAACCACAGCGTCTAGATGGCTGCCTCAACATCTCCGCTGGGGCAGCGAGTCTTCAAAGAGCGTCATTACAATGAGGATAAAGTGGAAGGGTCCTCTTTAGCAGATTGCGGTTCCTCCATGACCACTACCATTGAAGTGCCCAAGCGAGGCTTGCCTGTCACCATCATCACTGGCTTTCTGGGGAGCGGGAAAACCACTCTGCTCAACCACATCCTCCGCAACCAGAAAGGGATGCGCACAGCGGTGCTGGTCAACGAATTTGGGGAGATTGGCATCGACGGCGAGCTGATTGTCTCCAGCGAAGAAGACCTCGTAGAGCTCAACAACGGCTGCATCTGCTGCACCATCCGCGACGACATTGTCGAGAGTGTGCTGCGCCTGATGGAGCGCTCCGACAAAATCGACTACCTGGTGGTGGAGACCACAGGACTGGCGGATCCCTTGCCGGTTGCCCTCACCTTTTTGGGGCCAGAACTGCGGGATCTGACACGGCTGGATTCGATCATCACCCTGGTGGATGCCAGCAACTTCGCTCCTGATCTGTTCAACAGTGACGTGGCCTACAGCCAAATTGCCTATGGGGATGTCATTCTCCTCAACAAAACCGACCTGGTTGAGCCGGCGGAGATCGAGCGCCTGGAAAAACGCATTCGCGAGATCAAGGAAGATGCCCGCATTTTGCGCACGGTCAACAGCGCAGTGCCCCTAGAGCTGATCCTGGATACAGACCTGTTTCAGTCCAGCTCTCTGCCCCAGGAGGAGGCTCCCGACGCTGAGCATGACCATGAGCATGACCATGAGCATGACCACGAACACGGCCATGATCACGGCCACTCGCACCGCAGCCACATCGAGGTCGATGGTTTTAACTCCCTGGCCTTTGAGAGCGATCGCCCCTTCTCTCTAGACGCTTTCCAGAACTTTCTCAACGAGTTGCCCGATGCAGTCTTTCGGGCCAAAGGGATCCTGTGGTTTGAGGAAAGCCCAGAGCGACATATCTTCCACCTCAGCGGTCGGCGCTACACCCTCAGCAGCGACGCCTGGCCTCGCCAGCCCAAAAACCAGTTGGTGCTCATCGGCCAGCACCTCGATACGGCCAAGCTGCGGCAAAAGTTGGAAGCCTGTCTTGTCCCGGCGCCCGTCCAGGGCTAAGAACTGGGTGGCGGCTTAGAATCGTCGGGCCCTGTTCCGGCAGCCTCGCGAGGGGAGCCTTGAGAGAGGGCATCCCAGCTATGTCCGACATCTTTGTGATGATCCGCAACCAGGCCAACAACGCCCTCACTTCCATCGACGGGATCCCTTTTGTCGCCTTTCTGGAGCGGGAGGGGCAACTGATTGCCGAAGAAACCATCGAGTTAATCTACGCCGACGCCGGCTTTGATGACCTGCCGATTGGAGAATACACTGTGGGGGTACGGCATGAACGGGTGGAACCGCAAAAAGCCACCTGCCCGGTTGCGATTAGGGGTGCCAACGAAGTTGTTTTGGTAACATTTGTTTACCTCGAGCCGGAGCGGGTTCTGCTGAACGCTCAGATTGCTGTGGAAAAAAGGTTGTAACCATGACCGTCAAAGTGATCCCATCGCACTCCATCAAAGCTTTTCGCTATCGAGTGTTTTGTCTGGGACAAGATCTCTGGAATGCCCGGGATCCGATTAGCCGTGCCAACCTAGCCCTACAACTGGCCGACGCGGCCACAACCCTGGCCCGTATGGAAGTGCAAGCCGCTCAGCCTTTCAGCTCAAGCCCTTCCTATTCCCTGCCGGAAGCAGGCCATAGGTAATCGCTCCAGTCCGGCCTTGAGGCCAGAGGCAAGGGATCCCGCCCGACCAGCATCACTCCCACTCGATGGTGCCGGGGGGCTTGGAGGTGATGTCGTAGACTACGCGGTTGACGCCCGGCACCTCGTTGACGATGCGGTTGGAGATGGTGGCCAAGAGGTCGTAGGGCACCCTAGCCCAGTCCGCCGTCATGCCGTCTTCGCTGGTGACCAGTCGCACCACCACCGGGCAGGCATAGGTGCGCTTATCCCCCATCACCCCCACCGAGCGCACTTCCGGCAGCAACACGGCAAAGGCTTGCCACAGCTTGGGATAGTAGCCGGAGCGGTTGATCTCCTGGCGGACAATCATGTCGGCCTCGCGCAGGATCTCCAGCCGCTCTTTGGTGACCTCGCCCACAATGCGGATGGCCAGGCCCGGCCCCGGGAAAGGATGGCGGCCAACAATTTCTTCCGGCAAGCCCAACGAACGGGCCAGTTGCCGTACCTCATCTTTGAAGAGCTTGCGCAGAGGTTCTACCAGCTTAAAGCGCAGATTCTCCGGCAAGCCGCCGACGTTGTGGTGGCTTTTGATCTTGACGGCAATGCGCTCTCCGGTAACCGGATCCACATTGGTGTTGGCCGACTCGATCACATCGGGGTAAAGGGTGCCCTGGGCCAGGTACTCGAAGGGGCCCAGCCGCTGCGACTCCTCCTCAAACACGCGAATAAACTCTGCCCCGATGCGTTTGCGCTTCTCCTCGGGATCGGTGACCCCCTGCAACTGGCGGAGAAAGCGCTCTTGTCCGTCCACGTAGTGGACAGGGATGTGAAATTGCTCTTGGAAAAGGCGCAGCAGCCGCTGCGGCTCATCTTTGCGCATGAACCCCTGGTCGATGAACACGCAGGTGAGCTGATCCCCAATGGCCTTGTGTAGCAGAAAAGCCAAAGTAGAGCTGTCCACCCCCCCCGAAAGGGCCAACAGCACCCTCTTGTCGCCCACGCGGGCACGGACTTCCCGAATGGCCTCCTCCAGAAAAGCTTCCGTTGTCCAGGTGGGCTCGCAGCCGCAGATGTGATAGACAAAATTGCGAATGAGAAAGGTACCGGCCTCCGAGTGGGCCACCTCTGGGTGAAATTGCACCCCGTAGAGACGGCGCGCCGGATCGGCAATGGCGGCAAAGGGGGTGTTGTCAGTGTAAGCCAGCGAATGAAAGCCCGGGGGCAACTCGGTCACCGAGTCTCCGTGGCTCATCCACATGATGCTGCTTTCTGGCAGGTTGGTGAGCAGATCGGTGGGATCCAAAATGTGCAGGGCGGCACGGCCGTATTCCCCCTTCTGGGCCGGCTCCACCTTGCCCCCCAACTGCTGCACCATAAGCTGCATACCGTAGCACACGCCCAGGATGGGGATCCCCAAGTTCCAGATCTCCAGGTCACAAGCGGGAGCGCCCGGCTCATAGACCGAGTTGGGGCCGCCGGAGAGGATGATGCCCTGGGGCCGCAGTTGCCGCAGTTGCTCGGCAGTGGTGCGGTAGGAAAGGATTTCCGAATAGACGTGGGTTTCGCGAATACGCCGGGCAATGAGCTCAGAGTACTGGGATCCAAAATCGAGAATAACAATCATCTGGCGCTGCACCTTGAGGGAGGAAGGAAAAAGGCCGGGAGGGAGGGGAGAGGTAGAAGAGTTCACAAAACCTCGCAAGTGCAGAATGAGAAAGCCGGGCCTAGCGACTAACTCGGCTGTGGATAAGAAACATTAAGGGCTCTTCCATCGTAACAGGGATGGAGGCGCTTGCTTGCAGTTGCCTGTCCTGGAGAGTCCCTATCGGGTGGGAAGAGAGTTTTCGCTAAAAAACCGCTCACTGGCTAGGCAATGATTCCCAGCAACCATCGCAACGGGGAACCCAGATGACCAGGTAAAGGCAAGACTTATGATCGAAAAAAGAAGCCATCCAGACCGGTGGAGATACTGGCAAAGATCCGCAGTGCCATCGTTTTATGTCCGTTGTTGCTGAGTCCTTTCAAACGTATCTTCGTCGTCGCCGTCGTCTGCTGGCTCGCCGTCTCAAGCGGCAGCAAGGGTGGGGTGTGGTTTTGGCTTTGTTGGCCTTGTACTTGGTCAGTTGGGATGCGCTGAGCGAGGGTGGGTCGTTGCTGCACTTGGGGAGAGGGCAACCCCTATGGCTGGTGGTGATCCCGCTGTTGGGGGGAGGACTCTACAGCTTGGGCGCTGGGATGGTCTGGATGCTGCGCCAGCGCTGCTCTGCCCAGCTTTTGGCCGAGATGATCAGCTTGCCCCACTTGGCTTTGGCCGCCCTGCTCTGGCTGGGTCTGGCCATCTGGGGAGAGCAGCTTTCGCCTTTCCTGTTACGACAAAAAAACCAGTTATTGGCGGGCCTGGTGATGAGTTGGCTGTTGGCTCAGGGGTGGAGTTTTCTTCGCTCCCACTGGATCGTGGAGGTGGGGCAGCTGTGGAGGGATTATCTGCAGGAGCTGCGAGCCTCGGTGTTACAGCCCTGCTACCGGCGCCTGGAAAGCTGCCGCCATTCGCTGCGCCTCTATCAGGCCATTTGGCAAGACCTACAACTGGAAGAGCTGGAAGCCCAGCACCTGATCCAGGTGCTCTCTGAATCGCTGTTGCCGCTGACCTTGCCGCTCAAGGTCTATGCCCAGCGGGTTCACCACTACTGCCAACAGTTGGCAGCCCTGCTGGCGCAGATGCAAGAGCAGGTGGAGCGACTGGAGCAGGTGCTTCTGGATGTGGAGCTGGAGTTGGCCTCCCGTCAATCCTTCCAGGCCCAGCCACAGCCGATTAACCTGCTGGTGGAAGAGGGGATCCACTGTCAGGAGCTGGATTTGCAGGAGTTGGTTTGCCTGAACCAGGAGCTGCTGGGGGCCGATCGCTCTTTGCAGGGCTTGGCCGAAGAGCTCAAGGGCTGGGCCGACAAAGCCATCCCCGCCGGCTTAAAACTGGGATTGCCATGGCTGCGATCCCTGGGATGAAGAAGGCTGACCCGCCTGCTTCTGAGCCCCCAGAACTGGAGGCCCTGTGGTCAAGCTGGCTGGTGGATCTGGGCTGGCAGCCTTCTGAGCCGCAGCAGCAGCAACTGCAACAGCTCTATTCCCTGGTGATGGCCGGAAACCGCACCCAAAACCTCACCCGCATCACCGATCCCATCGATTTTTGGGAGAAACACCTGTGGGACTCGCTGCGGGGCCTGCGCCTGCTGGGATCCTGGGATGAAATCCAAGCTCAGCCCTGGCGCGGGATCGACATCGGCACCGGGGCAGGGTTTCCAGGGATCCCGGCCCAGATCGCCCTGCCCCAGGCCCACTTCACCCTCCTAGACAGCAGCCAACGCAAGATCGCCTTTGTGCAAGAAGTTTTGCAGCAGCTTTCCCTCGCCCAGGCGCGGGCGGTGGCCCAACGGGCAGAGATCTGGGGGCAAGACCCGCAGGAACGCGGCAGCTACGATCTGGCCTTGGCCAGAGCCGTGGCAGCGGCGGAGATCTGCGCCGAGTATTGCCTGCCCCTGCTCAAGGTGGGGGGACGCGCCATTCTCTACCGCGGCCATTGGACCGAGGCAGAAGCCCAAACCCTGAAGCGGGCCCTTTCTCTTTTGGGGGGGAAGCTGATCCATGTCGAAGCCTTCACTACCCCCCACAGCCACGGGATGCGGCATTGCCTGCTGTTGGAGAAAGTCGCCCCTACACCAGCTTGCTATCCCCGTCCTCCCGGCATTCCCAAACGCCAACCCCTGGGACAGGACAAGCGCCGCTAAAAGTTGGGATCCTTAATTTCCTAGTTCAAAAAAGCTTCTGCACATTCCTGGAGAAAGATCTTGGACAGGTAGTTTGCAAATGCCGTCGGGGAGACTAAGATGTGGATGGCATCAGGTTCGGATTGAGCCAATGGTCTAACCAGGTGAGCTTCCGAACTGAGCGCTAAAGGTTAAGGTTCGGAGTTCGCTACGTTATGACCATTTTTGTGGGCAATCTGTCCTTCAAGGCCAGTGAAGAAGACCTACGGCTTGTGTTTTCCGAGTACGGCACCGTCAAGCAAATCAAGCTGCCGGTGGATCGGGAGACGGGCCGCAAGCGCGGCTTTGCTTTTGTGGAACTGGAAAACGAGGCCGACGAGCAAAAAGCCATCGATGAGTTGGATGGCGCCACCTGGATGGGCCGGGATCTGAGGGTTAACAAGGCCATGCCGCGTCAGGCCGGCGCAGGCGGCGGCAGGCGGGATAGCCGTTCTTCCCGCTTCTAATCCGATAGGCTCTGGGCCGGGGATCCCTCTCCCCGGCCTTTAGCTTTGGCCGAAGATGACTTTGGCCAGAAAGGCCAAGCCAAACCAGGTGGAGGCCACCAGGACAATAGCCGGGCCAGAAGCGACGTTGAGGTAGTAGCTGGCGTACATCCCCAGCAAGCTAGCGCTGACGCCAAACAGGGATCCCAGCAGCATCACCTGCTGCAGGCGAGGCACCAACAGGTAGGCTGTTGCTGCCGGCGTGATGAGCATGGCCAGCACCAGCAGCACCCCCACCGCCTTCATGCTGGCCACCAAAGTTAGGGAGGTGAGCGCCATCAGCCCCCAGCCCAGTCCCTCGGTGGGCAGGCCGGCTGCCTTGGCTCCCAGGGGATCGAAACTGTAAAAAGTCAGCTCTTTAAAAAAGAGGGCCACCAATCCCAGCACCAGAGCGGTGATGCCCACCACCGTCAACACGTCGGCAGCACTTACCCCCAGCAGGTTGCCGAAGAGGAAGTGGTTGAGATCGATGCGGGCCCGCCGTTGGATCAGGGTGATCAACAGGATCCCCAAAGCAAAGAAAGCAGAAAAGACGATCCCCATGGCCGCATCGGGCTTGAGGGGAGTGGCGGAGCGGATCCACTGGATGAGCAGAGCGCTCAGCAACCCCGCCACGAAGGCGCCGACAAAAAGGTTTAGGCCCAGCATGTAGGCAATGGCCAGGCCCGGCAGCAGCGAATGGCTGAGGGCATCTCCCAGCAGGGCCAAGCTTTGCACCAGCAGATAGCTGCCCACCACGGCGCAGAGCATGCCGATGGCCACGGCCACCAACAGGGCCCGCTGCATGAAGGCAAAGCGCAAGGGATCCGCCAGGGTGTGCCAGAGCCCTTCCATACCACCTCTCACCCCCTAGGCAGCCGAGTCCAAGGGCAGGATACGGCCATAGGCCCGCTGCAACACCTGCGGCTGCAACACCTGCTGCGGGGATCCCTGGGCAATCAGCACGCGGTTGAGGAGCAGCACCTCGTCAAAGTAGGCCAGCGCCTGCCCCAGGTCGTGGTGCACCACCATCACGATATGGCCGGCGTCGGCCAGCTCCCGCAACACCTGAAACACAATGGCCTCGCTGGGCTGGTCGATCCCGGCCAGCGGCTCGTCCAGGGCGTAGATCTCCGCTTCCTGCGCTAGAGCCCGCGCCAAAAACACCCGCTGCTGCTGTCCCCCTGATAGCCGACCAATGGGCCGATCCCGATAGGCTCCCATCCCCACCCGCTCCAGGGCTTGCGCGGCCCGCTCCCGACCTTCTGGCCCGATGCGGCGCAACCAGCCGGCAGCTCTTACCTGTCCCATCAGCACCACATCCCACACCGTGGCCGGAAAGCTCCAGTCGATGGCCGACCGCTGCGGCACATAGGCCACTTGCTCCCCCCGCAGCACCTGGCCGCCGTAGCGCACCTCGCCCCCCTCTTTGGGCACCAACCCCAACAGCGCCTTGAGCAATGTACTCTTGCCGGCCCCGTTGGGCCCCAGGATGCCCGTGATGCGCCCCGGCCGGATCTCGGCGCCGATCCTCTCCAACGCCAGCAACTTGCCGTAGCGCACCGTCAGATCCCGCACCACCAGGGAGGCCGGACGAAGCGGGAGAGAAACCGCTGGTTTTTTCATTTTCCTTTCATTTTCATCAAGACCAGTGTAACCTAGGGGGGTACATGAATCATGAAACGATTATGAAAATGAAAGCTTTGTTTTTTGCTGGGCGCCACTTGGCGGTGGGATTTGGCCTGGTGATCGGGGGTTGGCTGTCCCTGGCTGGCTTGGCTGTGGCGCGTCCCCGCGTCGTGGTCACCACCACCTTGATTGCCGATTGGGTAGGGCAGGTGGGGCAGGATCGCATCCAGCTCAGCAGCCTGCTGCAGCCGGGCGTGGATCCCCACGTCTATGAGCCGACGCCGGCCGATGCCGCGGCCCTGGAGCAAGCGGATCTGGTGTTTTACAACGGCTACAACCTGGAGCCGGGGTTAATTCGTCTTATCGAGGCCACGGCCCAAGGAGCGCGGCGGGTTGCCCTGGCCGAGATCCTTGAGCCCATCGTCGCCGATGAAGACGGGATCCCGACGCCGGATCCCCACGTGTGGGGCAATGTGGAAAACGTCATCCTCATGGTGGAGCACATTGCCCAGGAGCTGACGGAGCAAGTCCCCAACGAAGCCGCTTTTTTCCAGGCCAATGCCGCCGCCTATCGGGCGGAGCTGGAGGAGCTCCACACCTGGATCGGGGAACAGATTCAGACCATTCCCCCCGCCAACCGGGTTCTGGTGACCACCCACGATGCCTTTGCCTACTACACCCAAGCCTACGGCCTGAAGATGGGGGGATCCCTCCTGGGGATCAGCACCGAGGAACAGCCCAGCGCCCAGACGGTGGCCCAGTTGGTGGAGGAGATCCGCGCCCTGGGGGTGCCGGCGGTCTTTGCCGAGACCACCCTTAACCCCGCTCTCATCCAGACGGTGGCCGCCGAAGCCGGGGTGCAGGTAGCCGAACAGGAACTGTACTCGGACTCTTTGGGGGAAGCAGGCAGCGGCGCCGAAACCTACGTCGCCATGATGCGCCTCAACACCTGCACCATCGTGGCGGCCTTGGGCGGATCCCCTGACTGTCCTTGAGGGGCAGCATCGAGACGGTGGGGCTGAGTTTTGTATGATAGGGGCTCAGACCCTCGTTATCTCACCGCGTCCATGCCTGCTGCCATCCGTCGCCCGCCTCGTTCCCTCTACTGTGGCCAAGTGCGCCCGGCCCACATCGGCCAGACCGTCACCCTCTACGGCTGGATCGACCGCCGCCGCGACCACGGCGGTGTGATCTTCTTGGATCTGCGGGATCGCTCCGGCATCGTGCAACTGGTGGCCGATCCCCAGAAAACCCCCCTCTCCTACGAGCTGGCGGGGCAGGTGCGCAGCGAATATGTGGTGCGGGTAACGGGAACGGTTCACCAAAGACCTAGTGACTCCTTTAATCCCCGCCTGGCCACCGGCGAGGTGGAGGTCTACGCGGAAGAGTTGGAAATTCTCAGCCGGGTGGGCAAGCAGCTTCCCTTCAACGTCTCGGGGGAGGAAGGGGAAGAGGTGCGGGAGGAGATCCGCCTGCGCTACCGCTACTTGGACTTGAGGCGAGAGCGCCTGTCCCGCAACCTGCAGCTGCGTCACCAGGTCATCAAGGCCATCCGCCGCTTCCTGGAGGACGAAGAAGGCTTTATCGAGGTGGAGACCCCCATCCTCACCCGCTCTACCCCCGAAGGTGCCAGAGATTACCTGGTGCCGAGCCGCGTCAACCCCGGGGAGTGGTTTGCCCTGCCGCAGTCGCCCCAGCTTTTTAAGCAGTTGCTGATGGTGGCCGGCGTGGATCGCTACTACCAAATTGCCCGCTGCTTTCGGGATGAGGATCTGCGGGCGGATCGCCAGCCGGAGTTTACCCAGCTGGACATGGAGATGAGCTTTATGGATCAGGAGGCGATCCTGGAACTCAACGAGCGGCTCCTCTGCCATATCTTCAAAACCGTCAAAGGCATCGACCTGCCCCGCCCTTTCCCGCGGCTGACCTATGCCGAGGCCATGGCCCGCTACGGCTCCGACAAGCCCGACACCCGCTTTGGGCTGGAATTGGTGGATGTTTCGCCGCTGTTTCAGGGATCCGGCTTTAAGGTCTTCGCCAAGGCCTTGCAAGAGGGCGGTGTGATCAAAGTTCTGCCGGTGCCGGGCGGCGACGAAAAGATCTCCAACACCCGCATCAAGCCGGGCGGGGATCTGTTCAAGCTGGTCACCCAGTACGGGGCGGGTGGCCTGGCCTTCATCCGGGTGCGGCCCGGCAGCCTCGACACCATCGGCGCCCTCAAAGAAAGCCTCAGCCCCGAGCAGGAACAGCAGTTGCTGCAGCTTACCAACGCCAAGCCGGGGGATCTGCTGCTGTTTGGAGCAGGGCCGGCTGCCGTGGTCAACGAGTCGCTGGGCCGCCTGCGGCTGCACCTGGGCCAGGAGCTGGGCTTGATCCCGGAGAACGCCTTGAATCTCCTCTGGATCACGGATTTTCCCCTGTTTGAATTCAATGCCGAGGAAAACCGCCTGGAAGCCCTGCACCACCCCTTTACCGCCCCCCACCCCGACGACTTGGCCGACCTGAAAACGGCGCGGGCCCAGGCCTACGACCTGGTCTGGAACGGCGTGGAAGTGGGCGGGGGATCCCTGCGCATCTACCAGCGCGAGATCCAGGAGCAGGTTTTCCAGACCATTGGCCTTACCCCTGAGCAGGCGCGGGACAAGTTTGGCTTTTTGCTGGAAGCCTTCGAGTACGGCACCCCGCCCCACGGCGGCATCGCCTATGGCCTAGACCGGCTGGTGATGCTCTTGGCGGGGGAAGATTCCATCCGCGATGTCATCGCCTTTCCCAAAACCCAGCAGGCCAGGTGTTTGCTCACCGGTGCCCCTTCCGGCGTCGAGGCCAAGCAGCTCAAAGAACTGCACGTGGCCTCCACCTATCAGCCCGGCTGAACAGGATCCCCTGTTCCGGACTGTGGAAGGATAGAGAAGAACCTACCCCACCTTTCCGTATGCTAGACCTGACCGGAAAAAAAGCCTTGGTAACCGGCATTGCCAACGAGCGCTCCATCGCCTGGGGCATTGCCCAGCAACTGCACAAAGCGGGGGCGACGTTGGGGGTTACCTATCTGCCGGACGAGCGGGATCGCTTCAAGACCAAAGTCCAGCAGCTCACCGAGCCCCTGCAGCCGGATTTTCTCCTCCCTTGCGACGTGCAAAGCGACCAGCAGATTGACGAGCTGTTTCAGGCAATAGCCCAGAAATGGGGTCAGGTCGATATCTTGGTTCACTGCCTGGCTTTCGTCAAAAAAGAAGAGCTGAGCGGCAACTTTAGCGATATCTCGCGGGAAGGGTTTGCCCTGGCCATGGATGTGAGCACCTACTCCCTGATTGCCCTCTGCCGGGCCGCCAAGCCTCTCTTGAGATCCGGCAGCAGCATCCTCACCCTCACCTATTTGGGGGGGGTGCGGGTGGTGCCCAACTACAACATGGCCGCTGTCACCAAAGCGGGCCTGGAAACCTGCGTTCGCTACCTGGCGGCCGAGCTGGGCCCCGCCGGGATCCGGGTGAATGCCATCTCCGCTGGACCCATTCGCACCTTGGCTTCTTCGGCCATTGCTGATTTCCATGCCATGCTGCACGCGGTCGAGGAGAAAGCTCCGCTGCGGCGCAATATCACCCAGCTCGAGGTGGGCAATGTGGCAGCTTTTCTGGCCAGCGACCTGGCCAGCGGCATTACCGGCCAGGTGATCTATGTGGATAGTGGATATAGCATCCTGGGTTTTTAGGCTCTTGGGGATCCCCCTGGCATGAATCGCTTCTCGCCTTTGCAGCGGCTGCTGCTCACCTGGATTTTGATCGTCATCAGCGGCTGGCTGGCCCTACAGGTGGGCCGGCTGTTTGGCCATCTGCTCACCACCATCCTGACGGCGGCGGTGCTGGCTTTTTTGCTCAACTATCCGGTGCAGGTGCTGCGGCGCTATCGGGTAAGCCGCGGTTTGGCAGTCACCCTGGTTTTTGCCCTGTCGGTGGTGCTGCTGGCCTTGGTGGGGATCGCTGTGGTGCCCATCCTGGCCAAGCAGGTGGTGCAGTTGGGGGCGCGGATCCCGGAGTGGGTGGATACCTTACAAAGCTGGCTGGATCAAATCAGCCTGTGGGCGGCAGAGCGCAACATCAACCTCGGCCAGACAGAGCTGGTGAACACCCTCCTCAACCGCCTGCAGGCCAGCGCCGAAAAAATTGCCGGCCAATCCCTGGACATCCTCCTGGGCACCTTCAATCAGGTGATCGATCTGGTGTTGGTGTTGGTGCTGGCCCTCTACATGCTGCTCTACGGGGGGCAGTTCTGGCAGGGGTTGCTCAGCCTCTTCCCCAAGCCCTGGGGACCGCGCATCGGCGAAGCCCTGGCTCTGAGTTTCCAGAACTTTCTCATCAGCCAGTTGGTGTTGGGGTTCATCATGGCCCTGATGCTGGTGCCAATTTTTGGGTTTTTGCGCGTGCCCTTCGGGCTTTTGTTTGGCCTGTTGATCGGCCTGCTGGAGGTGATCCCACTGGTGGGGGGCTTTATTGGCATCGGCGCGGCAGCGGTGCTGCTGGCCTTTCAGGATATCTGGCTCAGCCTCAAGGTGGTGCTGGTCTCCCTAATTGTGCAGCAGGTTAAGGATCGGGTCATCGCCCCCCGCCTGATGGGGGAACTGATCGGCCTCAACCCGGTGTGGATCTTGATCGCCCTGTTGGTGGGGGCGCAACTGGGGGGCATCCTGGGCGTCATCGTCGCGATTCCCCTAACCAGTGTGGTGAAAAGCCTCTACGAGATCGCGCGTTCCGCCGACTTGGCCGCCGAAGAGGGCTTGGACTCGACCACGAGAGTGACCTCTCTGGGCGAAAGTCGCAGAGAAACTCGCCGGGATCCCACCTTGCCCAAACCGGAGACCCAACAGGTTTAGCGTGCTGACGTTCCAAGCGGAGCCGAACCCGAATCCGTATCTCCCCTCTCCCTTTGGGAGAGGGGCCGGGGGTGAGGGCCTCAGCGAATTTTTCCCTCGATAAAAGGCACCTCCAGCACCTTTTCGTGGTGGATGGGGCCATGGCCAAAATAGCCCCCTTCCCCGAACAATTCGCCGTGGTCGGCGGTAACGGTGATGTAGGTGTTTTTGGGAACCAGATCGAACAATTGTTCAAAAACCCCATCTAGGTAGCGCACCGCCTCGATCTGCCGCTGGCGCAGCTCCTCCAACTGGGCGGCGCTGAAAAAGGGGATCCCGGCCTCTTCCCCTTCATCCAGGCGCTTTAACACGCCATTCACCCCAGAGATGCGGGGCCACAGGCTGGGATCCTCATCGGGCAGGGCGTAGGGATAGTGAGTTTCGCCCACATTCAACAGGTAAAAGCTGGGGCGATCCGGATCAAAGCGCAACTGCTCCACCATGGCTGCCATGTCGTTGTGGCGCGGCATGAGGCGGTAGGAATCGAAGTCGCGGTTGAGCAGGGTGCTGGGGTTGAGCACCGGCAGGGAGACCATGGCGTGGGTGGTGTAGCCCAGTTGGTGCTTCAGTAGCGTCGGCAAATAGAGGTGGGGCAGCAGATGCTTGAACTCGATCGGCTGCCGGGTACCGAGGCGCTCGTTGTAGCGCAAATATTCCTGCTTGTAGTGTTCAGACGCGAAAACCTGGGTGGGGCTGGTGTGGGGCAGCAGGCCCATGAGCAGGTTGTAGTGGGCGGGAGCCGTCCAGGAAGCGTAGCTCCAGCGCTTTTCCAGGGATCCCAGCTTGAGCAGATGCTTGGGGTTGGCGGCCAGCAGGCTGTCGAAACGGCAACTGTCGAGAACGATCAGCAGATAGTTATTCTGTCCCTGGGGTTCCGGTCGAGGGTCGGACTCAGACGAGGGAGCCGCAGAAGATCGCCACCAGTTCAAGAGTCCCATTCCTCTTCCTCCTGGGCAGAATAGGGCCGTCGGACGATCCGCCAGTTGGGGGCTGTGGCCGCGTCGTCTTCCTCCTCAAGTTCTTCCTCAGGATTGGCAGATTTAGGAGCCGGGTCGCGAATGCGTTCCGGCGGGATATTGGAGTAGGAATAGCGGCCTGCCTGGGGATCCGGCAGATCCTGAGGCAAATAGTGGTCGGGGGGAATCATCTGCGCTTCCAAAAAGCGCACTCGCTCGATGAGCTGGTTTAACTTGCGGATTGCCTGTCGCTGGAATACCCGGTCGTGCAGCCGCCAAGCGCCCACATACAGAAACCCCAAGCCCACTCCTACCCCATAGGCCGTCAAGAGGGTCAGCGACAAAGGAATCGCAGCGCCAGCTTGCCCGGCTACGACTACGGCTGCCGCAGATCCCCAGTTTTGGACAAGGAAAACGAGCAGGGTCAGTATCCACAGGCCCAGGAGTATGGAGCGGATATTCTGGAGCATGGCCGCCACCTTCCCTCTTCACCAGGCTACCACCACCCCTGCAAGGAGCGGCGGAGGAAACCCCGACTCCTCAGCCACCTCCGATTGCGTTGGATCCCCAGCCCGGAGCCACTTGAGCCGCCCTGAGGATAAAGGCAGCCAGGTTGCGCAGCGCTTCATCATCCATCCAGGAGGGGGGCACGGGGCGGCAGCCATAGCTAACCTCGGTGCCATCGTAGCTGCGGGGATCCCGTTGGTACTCCACCAAGGCTTGAATGGTGTCGCGGGGTGGGGTGGCGCCGCGCAAGTCCTTGAGCGACAGGGAAATGTTGGGGGCCGGTAGGGTAGAGCCACCCACGTGGCAGTTCAGACAGGCGGACTGAAAGCGATTTTTCCCGTCGGTAAGTTGCTCTGGAGTAAAGGTGAGCATGTGCCCTTCCGCATCCCAGGGCAGCTCTATCGGCTCAGTGGTTCGCAGATAGTGGCTCACGTAAGGATCAATGCGGCCTGCTGCTGGGCTAGCTAGCCCTAGCCATACCAGAAGCAGGATCCCGGCCCACCTCCAGCCACGGCCCGGGACCCGCCACCGCTTTGCCCCTTGAGTTTGCCCAGGCATCAGAGATAGGCCGAAAGGTCACTGTGGGATTCGCTCTTGGTGCCGCCCCAGCCGGGCACGGTCTTAGCCTGCACTAGGATGTAGCCGGCAATTAACTTCAGATCCTCATCGGTGAGGTTGCGCAGGCGAGGATACTCACTTAGAAGCTGGGTGTTGGGATGATATTCCACCAGGGACTCTACCCCGTCATAGGTGACCGGGTTCTTGATGTAGTCCACGATCGCCAACACATTATCGCGGGGAGGTGTTGCCCCCTCCAGATCCGAGAGCTTCAAGGTAACATCCGGATTGGGATAGGTCTGTCCACCCACATGACACTGGGCACAGGCCCTGTTGAATAACTGCTTTCCTCTGGCCAGTTGCGCTTCCGTGAAAGTGATGGACTCGGTTGGCGACAAGGCTACAGGAGGAATCTGCCTGGCCGCCAAGGCCGGCCCCCAGGCATACCCGGCCATCCCCAAAACCAAGATCAGGATCAGTAACCGACGACGCGCCGCCGCGAACGCTTTCTGAAGAGAAAAAAATTTGCTAAACATGGTTCTCCGTAGTTCGATCTTAGAAAAGGGGTCAGCTCTGCTCCAGCGACAAACCCGACAACAGGATCAAGAATAGACCATTGCGAGATCATTTGCAGATGGGATCCGGGATCCGTTTTGCAAGGCGTTCTCTTCGACCTTGGTGTTAAGTTTGATTGCGAATTCAGGGCCCCTTCAACGGTCGGGTTATTGCCCCCACCCTGCCGAGATCGGCAATGCGATACACAAAAGCAAACTCGGAGAAGGGATCTCTTTCCTCCTGGAGAGGACAGCAGAGGTTGGGACAGATAGGGTTGAGGAGTCCTCAAAGGCGGTTCAATTGCCAGGGATCCCCTGGCTGGGGCTATCCTGTAAGCATCTCTCCTGCGTGCGTTCTCTAAGTGGGTAGGCAATGCCTTGGGACCTGGGGCGGTTTTGGAACACGCTGACCTACTACGAAGCGCTGCCCTTTGCCGACCTATGGCGCTGGGTTCAGAATGGGTTCCAAGCAGCAGCGGTTGACTTCATGCCTCCTTCTCTGGCGACTTCAGCTCCTCTTCCCGTGATCTTCTTGGGCGATGGCCTACCAGTGGGGCTGGCGGAGGCGCTGCAACAGCAGGGGGCGGAAGTCCAGGAGAGAGGGGATGAGGTGACAGCCAGGGTCATCCTGGGTCTGGAGAACCGGGAGGAAGCTAAGGCCCACCTGGAGCGGCTGCGCCGCAGCGGCCAGACGGAACAGATGCTCTTTGACTTTCGCCGGCCTGACCCCCAGGTGAACCAGTTCTGGGGCATCCTAGACGATGTGGTGATGGGCGGGGTGAGCCAAAGCCAACTGCTCTGGGGCGAGGGCGAGCTGCTGTTTACGGGGCAGGTTTCCACGGCCAACTTCGGCGGCTTTGTTTCCACGCGCACCCGCAACTGGCAGCCTCCCTTGGATGTGTCGGGGTTTGCCGGCCTGGAGCTGCGGCTGCGGGGGGATGGGCAGCGCTACAAGGTTCTGCTGCGGGATCAAGGGGGTTGGGACAGCCCGGCCTACGGCTATGCCTTCGACACCACCCCAGGGGAAGAGCAGACCGTCCAGGTGCCTTTTGCCGAGATGGTGCCTACCTTTCGCGCCCGCCGGGTTGCTGCTCCCCCTTTGAATACCCGCCAGATCTATTCCCTGCAACTGATGCTGAGCAAGTTTGAGGCGGACGGCAGCCCCAACCCCCGCTTTCGGCCTGGGCCCTTCCAACTGGGCCTGCGCTGGATCGGGCTCTACCGCCGCGATCCGCTGCCGCAACTGATGGGGGTGGCGCGGGGATCCCTAACTCCCGATTGGGTGGCGGCCTTGCGGGAGAGCTCCAGCCGCTGGTGTGGGGTGGAGATTCCTGCAGAGATCGAGGGATCCGCTCTGGCAGCCCAGTTGCTGCGGCTATTGCACTCGCCCGAGAGTGTGGGCTGGGTGGTGCCTCTAGAAGCTGTCCATGGCTAAGCTTCTGGGCCGCCTCAAGGGATCCCTGGGGCTTTTGGCCGGCCTATGGCTGTGGGCGGGCCAGGGGATCCCTTACCTGTTTGACTGGGACGAGCTCATTTACGCCAGCTTGGCGCGGCAGATGCTGGCCAGCGGCGATCCCCTGGCTTTGCAAATTAACGGCGAGCCTTTTTTCGAAAAGCCCCCCCTCTTTTTTTGGCTGCAGGCCCTGGCGATGGCGGCCCTGGGGGTCAACGAAGGGGCGGCGCGGCTGCCCAATGCCTGGGTTGGCGGGATCACCGTAGCCCTTTTGGTGGCGTGGGGAGGGCGGCTGCGCGGGGCGGGGTTTGGCTGCCTCTGGGGGATCCTGCTCCTGACGGGCTACCTGCCCCTGTTTTTCTACAAAACCGGCCTCATCGACCCGCTGCTGAATTTGGGTATGGGCGTGGGGCTGGGATCCCTTTGGGCTGCTGAGGAGGCGCGTCGGGCCGGGCGCTCCGGTCAGGGGTGGAGAGCTCTGGGCGCGCTGGCTTTGGGCCTGGCGGTGTTGGCCAAGGGGCCGGTGGGGCTGGTGTTGCCGCTAGCCATCTGGATCCTCTACAAGCTCTGGCAGCGGGATCCGCCAATGGGGTGGGGGGAGATGGTGATCTTTTTGGGCCTGGCGGCGGCTGTTCCCCTGGCCTGGCTGGTGCTGGAAGTGACAGCGCGGGGGCTGCAGTGGCTGGCGGCGTTTTGGCACTACCAGTGGGGTCTGGTGAGTACCCCCAGCGGCCATCCGGGCCCGGTCTACCTGCATCTTTTGGCCTTTGCCTGGGGGTGCTTTCCCTGGGGGGCTTTGGCCCTGGCCGGGATCCTGGAGAGGATCCCCAGGAGTATTGACTCGGCGGCTGCGGATTTAACTCAGCGGGCAGAACGCCTGCTCTTGGTGGCCTTTGGGGTGGTGCTGGCCCTGTTTTCGCTCCTGGTGCAAACCAAGTTGATCCACTACACCTCGCTGCTTTACCCCATCGGCGCCTACTTTGCCGCCCTGCGCCTGCAAGGCCTGGTTGCCGAGAAAAGGGGGCCCAGCTTTGGGGAAACTGCCTGGATCCTGCTCAGCGGCCTGGGTTGGCTGGCCCTGTGGCTGCTATTGCCGTGGCTGGGATCCCAGGATCCGGCTTTGCGGGCCCAAGTGGGGGCCGCCTTGGGGATCCCCGACAGCCTAACCGGCCGTTTGGCCCTGGGATACCTACAGGCCGAGGTGGAATGGCCCTTCTTCACCTATGGCCCTGCTTTGCTCCTGGTGCTGGGGGGACTGGCCTGGATCAGGGCGCGGCAGAGCGTTCGGGGATGGGCCATCTTGCTCTTGGCCACTGGACTCAGCGCCCAGTTGGCCTGGAGCTGCATCTTCCCAAGGGTGTTGCAGCATACCCAGGGGGGATCCGTCTACTTTTTCCGCCAGTTTGCCGGCCCAGAACCGGCTCTTTCGGGAAGGGTTGGCCTCTACGGGCTCCGCTCGTTTGTACCCTATTTTTATGGTCCGCTGCGGGTGCCCTATGCCGCCAAGCTGGAGGAGCTGGCTGCCTGGCAAGCCCAAGGCCAGGTGCCCGACTATCTGGTGACCTGGGATCCCTTTGTAGCTGAGCTAACGGAGCCAGGGATCCCAGCGGCAGCTTGGCAGGCCGTGGAGCGCCGCAGCCCCTTTTGGCTGTTGAAGAAAACCTAGGGAAGATATGGGCCAGTACGTGTTGCGGATCAGCGACCTTCCCCTTCAGGATCGCCCGCGCGAGCGGCTGCTCAGCCAAGGGGCCAAAAGCCTCTCCCACGCCGAGCTGCTGGCCATTTTGCTCAATACCGGCCAGGGGCCGGGCAAGCTCTCGGCTGTGGGCCTGGCCCAGTTGCTCTTGAAAACATTGGAAGCCCAAGGGGATCCCCTGGCCCAACTGCGCCAGGTGGAAGCCGGAGAGCTGCTGCAAATTGAGGGCATTGGCCCAGCCAAAGCAGCAACAGTGTTGGCCGCCATCGAGCTGGGGCGGCGGATCTTTTTGGCCCGACCCCCCGAGCGGACGGTGATTGAATCGCCGGAACAGGCGGCCATGGCCCTAAGCGGCGACCTGATGTGGGAGCCCCAGGAGCATTTTGCCGTCCTGCACCTGGACATCAAACACCGCCTCATCGGCCAGCAGATCGTAACCCGGGGAACCGCCACGGAAACCCTCACCCACCCGCGGGAAACCTTCCGCAGCGCCATTAGGCAAGGGGCCAGCCGCATCCTGGTGGCCCACAACCACCCCTCCGGCAGCTTGGATCCCAGCCCGGAAGATCTTGCTCTCACCCGGCAACTCTTGCAGGCGGGGCAACTGCTGCAGATCCCGGTTTTGGATCACCTCATCCTCGGCGGCGGGCAGTTCCTCAGCCTGCGCCAACACACCCGCCTGTGGGAGGAATTTCCCCAGCCCGAGTAGTTCCAAGCGCTTCGCGCCGCTAACGCGACCACCCCCGCCCCCCTACATCCCCCCGCAGGCGGGGGGACAAGAGGGGGGCCGGGGCTAGGGATCCGGCAGCACCTCAAAGCGCATGCCCACCCTGAGTTGGCCGCCGTTGACCAGATCACAGGCCGACTGTTCCTTCCTGCCGGGCAGTTGGGCCCGCCGGATGAGGAGGGATCCCTCCCCTGTGGCCACATACACCCCTTCTCCCCTGGCCAGTCCCACCACTTCTCCGGGGCTGCCCGGGGGAAGCTCGGCAGGTGGCGGGTGCAACTGGGGAGCGGCGGAGCGGACAATCTTAATCCGCTGCCCCTGCAAGCCGGTAAAACAGTCCGGGGAAAAGGCGCGGATTTGGTTGTGCAAGGCCTGGGCCGGGCGCTGCCAGTCGAGCTGGAAGTCCTGTTTTTTAAGCAGGGGGGCATAGGTTGCCCGCGAGTCATCCTGGGGAATGGGGGTCAGCTCTCCTTTTTCCAGTTTCACCAGGGTTTCCACCAGCAGCTCTGCCCCCCGTTGGGCCAGTTGGGAGGCCAGCTCCAAGCCGGTCTGCTCCGGCTCGATGGGCAGCTTGGCCTGCAGCAAGATGGCCCCCGTATCCATGCCTTCGTCCATGAGCATGGTGGTGACGCCGGTCTCGGTCTCGCCGTTGGCAATGGCCCACTGGATGGGGGCGGCGCCGCGATAGGCCGGCAGGAGGGAAGCGTGGACATTGATGCAGCCCAGCTTGGGCATCTGCAGCACCGCCGGCGGCAAGATCTGGCCGTAGGCCACCACCACAAACACATCGGCAGCCAGCGCCTCTAGCGCCGCCAGCACCTCTGGATCCCGCCGCAGCCGGCCAGGCTGCCACACCGGGATCCCGTGGGCTTGGGCGAGGATCTTGGTGGGCGGGGGGAGCACCTTCTGTCCTCGCCCCTGCGGCCGATCCGGCTGGCAGACCAATCCCACCACTTCAAAGGGAGACTGCGGCTGCAACAAGATCTGCAGTGAGGGCAGAGCAAACTCCGGCGTGCCAAAGAAAACAACCCGCATGGCCGACCCCCTGAGCCCTGCCCTTTAGTCTAGAGCGGCCGGGGAAGGTGGAGAGGGCTCGCCCTCGGCGGCGTCGGCTGCTGGAGAAGGAAAGGGAGAAAGCCTGGTCGGGGAAGCCTGCCAAAAGGCGGGCTGTTTGAGATCGAACTCTTGGCTCCAGGCCGGCAAGAAGGAGCCCAGCTTTTGCCCGGAAAGCCGCAGCCGCTGCACAAAGGTCCATTCCAGACGGGTCAAGGCCCGCCGCACAAAGTCCTTGGCCCAAGCCGGATCCGGAACTTCCGCTGCCTGCAAGTTCACCTGTAAGAGGCCCAGCTTGGGGTGCAGATGGACGCGGGCCTGGATCCCCTGCGGGCGCAGCAGGTAGTCGAGCACATACTGGATGGCTTCTCCATCCCCGCGTTGGGCGCGATACAAGGGGCTGTTGGGGTTGGGCGGCGGCTGGTAGCGCCACTCGCGGTGCCACTCCGGGATCCCTTCGTTGGGGGGAAAGCCAAACAGCTCCACCTGGCGCTGCCGGTAGCTCAACGCTATTTCCTCTAGGGTTGGCAAGAGGCCCTGCAGCAGCCGATCCGCATCCGGGAGGGGATCCCCTTCCAGGCGCAGCAACAGGCGGTGTCCGGAAAGACGCGCCTGCACCTGCAGATGTCCCAGCCCCTGGGATCCCAGGGCTGCTTGCAAGCGAGCCACGATCTCCGGGAGAGCCGCCTGGACCTCCACAGAATGGTCAGACATCGGCAGGGATCCGCAACAAGACCAGATCCAACCTAGCCCAAGTTCGGCAAGGGCTTGGAGGGGTTGCCAGCCGGGGCTAGATTCCCAGGATTAAGCGGGCAACGGAGAAGTAGATCAACACCCCTAGCACATCCACAATCGTGGTGATGAAGGGGGTAGCCATCAAAGCGGGATCGAAGCCGAAGGAGCGGAACAAAAAGGGCAGCCCCGCCCCCGACACCGAAGAGAGAACAGAAATCCCAAATAGGCTCAGCCCGACGCTGATCGCCACCAAGAGATCCCGCTGCAGGGCATAGGCCCAGCCGATGGTGATCAAGCTGAGCATGATCCCCAGCATGGCTCCCACCGCCGCTTCCCGGGCCAGCACCCCAAACCCGTCCTTGAGGCGCACCGTCGCCGTGCTCAGGCCGCGAATCACCACCGTCGAAGACTGGGAGCCGACGTTGCCGCCGCTATCCACCAACAGGGGGATAAAAGCCGCCAGGGCAATCACCTGGCTTAAGACTTCTTCCTGACCGGCAATAATCGTGCTGGTAAAGGTGTTGGTAAACAGCAAAATCAGCAGCCACACCACCCGCTTGCGGGCCGCCTGCCAAAAGCTGAGGTCGAAATAGTCCTCTTCTCCAGACTGCAACCCCCCCAAGGAGTAGATGTCTTCGGTGGCCTCTTGCTCCAGGATGTCCAGTACATCATCTACCGTAACGATCCCCACCAGTCGCCGCTCGGCATCCACCACCGGCACCGCCAACAGGTCGTACCGCTGGATGACCCGCGCCACTTCTTCTTGGTCGGTGTGGGTGCTGACAAACACCACCTCCCGGTTCATCACCTCCTCCAGCCGCTGGGCCGGGTCGGCCATCACCAACTCCCGCAAGGACAGGGTTCCCGTCAGGTGTCGCTCTTGGTCGGTGACGTAGAGGTAGTAGATGGTCTCGGTTTCGCGGGCCAAGAGGCGCACCCGCTCCAGCGCCTCGGCTGCGGTCAGGTTCTCTCGCAGGGAAATGTATTCCGGAGTCATGATCCGCCCCGCGGTGTTGGGGGCATAGCCCAGCAGCAAGGCTGTGGCTTCCCGCTCTTCGGGGCTGAGCTGCGGCAGCAGTTCGGCAACCACCTTGGCCGGCAGTTCGTCGAAGAGGCGGGCCCGGTCGTCCGGCGACATCTTGTCCAGGATGTCCTGGATCTCTTGGCTTCTGAACTCGCGCAGCAGCGTCTGTTGCAGCTCTATGTCCAGGTGTTCGTAAACGCGGATAGCCAGATCCTTGGGCAGCAAGCGAAAGGCCAGAGCCTGCTGCGCCTCCGGCAACTCCCCAATGACCTCGGCAATGTCCACCGGCTGCACCGGCAGCAGGAGAGATTTGGCCTGTTCCAAGTTGTTTTCCTTTAAGGCCAAGCTGAGCTGGCCGCGCAAGAGCTCACAAGATTGCTCGCGGCTCAACTCAGGACTGGGGGCGGGTGGGATCAGCGGGGCGGAATTCAACGGCCTTGCTCCCTGCAACTCTAGCTGTAACCAAAGGTCGGGCGGCGCAAGCCCCGGACTTTAGCCCTGGGGATAAGCCGCCTTATCTCGACTTTATGATGATGTCACGAGCGCCTGCGGATTTCGATCCACGGTATTGGTTCGAGCAATATCCGACGCAAGTATCTCGGCTTGGCCCAGTAGTTGGGGTTATGGCGTCCTCCCCAACCCCCCGTCTACGGGGGGCCCTGGAGAGAACGTCAATAATGCCAGCAAGGCTGAGCCCCTATTTCGCTGGCCACAGCTCGGCTAGAGCCCATAAAAGTCGGGGCCGGATCCCTCGTAGCTGGGGTTAACCCGCAGGTTTAAGTGGGGGCAGACGATCTCGCAGGTGCGGCACTGGATGCAGTTTTCCAGCGACATGGCGTGGGAGCGGATGCCGTTTTGCTCGCGGATGTGGTGGACTTCCGCGGTGCAATCGGCCACGCAGGGGGTGGGGCGGTTGAGCTTGTCGTAGGTGGCAATGCACTGGCGGCAGATCTCGGCGCTGAACTCGAGGATGTGCCGGTTGCCTTCGGGGTAGCGGGGATCCGCAAAAAAGACGGCATCGGATCGCGAGAAATAGCCCGCTCGCGTGGTCAATGTTTCGGGATCCAGACCTGGGGGAGCCACAAAGTCCGCTTGGATGGCGGCATGGGGGGCGACATAGCCTTGGGGGGGCGGCTCGCCGGCGCTGACCCGTCCGCTGAGCAAGGTGTAGGCGCGCAGGAGTTCTCCGCCACGACGCACGGGATCCTGCAGGCCCCAGCGCAGAGATCCCAGCCAGGGATGGCCGGCATCGACGCTGCGGCAGATCTGGGGCAGGTATGCTTCCAGCAGGCGGGAGTTTTCCAGAAAGGCTTCCCGAAAATAGCGGCTGCGGTAGAGATCTTGGCCGACGGAGCTCTCCAGCACTGCTTTTTGGTAGGCCGCTTGGATGCGCAGATCCCCTTTCAAAAAGCCGTCGTGAATGAGGCCCGCCGCCAGGTAGCCGGTCTCCATGGCGTTGTTGATCCCGGCCAGGCTGCCCACATCCAGCACCCCCAGGGCATCGCCCAAAAGCAAAGCCCCTTCGACGCCAAAGCGGCTGGGCAAGCTGTAGTAGCCCCCCTCAGGAATGACGGCAGCCCCATATTTGAGCAACTTGCCGCCGGCAATGAGGGACTGGATCCAGGGGTGGGCCTTGAACTCCTGCAGGCGCTGCTGCGGGTTGAGGTTGGGGTTTTTGCTGTCGAGGCCGATGATCAAGCCCAGGGCCAGGCGGTTATCTTTGAGGCCGTAGACAAAGCCGCCGCTGAAGCTGCCATCCAAAACCGGGTAGCCCAGGGTATGCCACACCTGCCCCTGCAGTGAGCAAGGGATCTGCCACAGCTCTTTGACCCCCACCGACCACAGTTGCGGGCGGGGGCGCAGGTGAAACTTCTCGACCAGATCTTTGGAGATAAATCCCTTGTCCCCGAAGCAGGTGAGCTCGGCAAAGACGCAATCTTCATAAACCTGGCCGGAGTCGCTTACCCGCACCCCAATGACCCGCTCGCCGTCATAGAGGATCTCGTGGGCGGCAAAGCCGGGGAACACATCCAGGGTGACGTTGGGGATCCCTTTGGCTTTTTCCTGCAGGGTTTCGGCCAGCCAGCGGATGACATGGCTGAGGGTAAGGATGAACTGCCCCTGTTTGCGCAGCCCCTTTGGGATCGCCGCCTCTGGCAAGTCCCAGCGCTCCTGGGATCCCAGTACGCTCAGGTGGCTCACCTCCACCCGCCCCTCGTGGGGAAATCCTTGGCTCTCAAAATCCGGGAAAAGCCTGGCGATTACCTGGGGATTGCAGATGGCACCACTGATGATGTGCCCGCCGAATTGCCGGGCTTTTTCCAAAAGGGCGATGGAGAGCTTGAGCCCCGAGAGCTTGGCCAGATCCAAAAGGCGATGGGCCAGGATCAGGTTGGAGGAGCTCCCCCCCACCAAAAGCAGGTCGTAGCGGATGGCGTCACTCATGCAAAATTCCCCACCCAGTGGCTCTGGAGAGTCTGCCCGTATCCTAGAAAGGAAAAGTGGAAAGATCCCAAAACTTTAGACCTTCTCAAGGCTTTGGGCGTTCTCCCCGCGGGGGCCCACCCCCAGCCTCTTGCCTTGCTTGGGTAGGGATCCCTCCTTCCTGCAATTTTTCCAGCTAGCCGGATTCGAGCCTCTCTTGCCAGAGAAAAAGGGGCTGTCTTTGAGCTGGCTTGCGGTCTTACTGCTAGCTGGCAGAGCTTGGATTCTACGCTAAACAAGTTGTAGGCGGCAATGAAGGAACATCCTCTGTCCAAGTCTTTCTTGGCAACGCTGGTTGGAGCCTTCTTTGTTCTTTTAGGCTGCAGCGTTGTGCGGCACCACTTGTTTCAGTCGGGAGGGTATGATCTCGGTATTTTCGACCAAGCTGTTTATTTAATCAGCCGTGGCGAGGTTCCTTTTTCTACTATTCGCGGGATCCACATTCTTGGGGATCACGCAGCTTTTATCTTGTATCCTCTCAGTCTCTTGTATCGCATTGTTCCCTCTGTATATTGGCTGTTTGGCATCCAAGCTCTGGCACTAACGCTGGGAGCGCTGGCCGTTTACCATCTGGCGCTCCAGGCCGAGATTGATTCTGGCAGGGCGAGAACAATTGCCGCCGCCTATCTTCTCTACCCAGCCATCTTCAACGCCAACCTTTTTGATTTTCATCCAGAAGTGTTGGCCGTTCCCCTTTTTTTGGCCGCTATACTCTGTGTTCGCTCTGGCAAGCTGTGGGGGTTTTTGCTGTGCCTAGGCGGCATCCTCGGCTGTAAGGCGGCATTGTCTCTCAATGTCGCTGCCCTGGGAGTTTGGCTTTTGATCTGGGAAAGCCGGCGGATTGACAAGCGCTGGCAACGGCGCTGCCAAGTGGCCGACTGGCTTGCCATAGCGGCAGGGTCGGCTTGGTTTGGCGTGGCTACTTTTTGGATTATTCCTCACTTCAGTGGCAGCGAGCCGGCAGCCGTTTCTCACTATAGCTATTTGGGCAGTTCTGTTCCTGAAATTATCCAAAACTTGGTTCTCAAGCCAACATTAGTCCTGGGCAAGGTCTTCTCTCTCGACACCCTATTCTATGGATTTTTGTTAGTCATCCCTGTGGCTTGGGGCCTCTCTTGGCGCCACTGGGATCCCTGGATCCCTGCCCTGCCAACTTTGGGGCTGAATATCCTTTCTAGCAATCCTGCTTATCGGGACCTGGTGCACCAGTACGCGCTGCCTGTTGTTCCTTTTCTATTTCTAGCTGTTATCGAAAACGGGAAGACGACCAACCCTCCCGCCTCTTCTGCGAAAGTAAACAAAACAGCCCTGATCTGGTCTTTGCTGGCTTTTTTGGCTTTGGCCAAGTATACCTTTTTCGGCTCCCTCTATCTCCAGTCTCTCGACACTTGGCAGGCCACTCGTGAGGCCCTTGCCCAGATCGCCACCTCAGGGGGCGTTCTCACCACCCATGAGATCAGCCCCCACCTCACCCATCGGCGGGTTATTTACTTTACCGACGAGAGCCGCTTTAAGGGATCCCCTCCCGACCAATGGGATCCCTTTGATTATGTCTTGCTCAACAGCCGCCATCCGGGGTGGCGCAGCAGCCCAGAGTTCTCCCAGACCCTGATTGCCGCTTTACAAAACGAAACCTCATTTCGACTTCTCTACCATTGCGATGGGGTGTATCTGTTCTCCAGGCTACGAGAAAGATCCTGACAGGCAGCCGCAGCAATGCCCTGCCTCATCGCAACAAATCGTTAAAAAAAATTGTTACGTCGATCTAAAGAAATTCTCCAAATCGGCAAGGCTTAACCTGGGCTTGGTCTCTCCTTAACTTCGAGCCACTAGTTTTGTAGTGCCTATCCTTATGCGTGAAAACAGTCACGCGGGGAATAGATGTTTTTTGTAAAACATCTAGCTTCTAGAAGACCGACAAGACAAGAGAAGAGGAGAACCAAAGTGAATAGCAATCCGCATGGCCCCCGGCTCCGTCATGGGGACGAGCCTCTGTGCAATCATTCGCCCAACCCTACCTTCAGCAGCATTCTGGAAACCCGCCTGCAGCGGCGCCAAGTGCTGCAGGGCGGCATTGCGGCGGCAGTGGCCACCTTTTTCGGCCTGCCGGCGCTAAACGGCGCTTCCAAATCTGCCAAAGCGGCCAGCGGCAGCTCCTTGCTGGGCTTCAAGGCGATCCCCGTGAGTGCAGAAGACAAAGTGGTGGTGCCCGAAGGCTACACGGCTCGACCGCTGCTGGCCTGGGGTACCCCCATCACCGGCACCTACCCACAGTTCAAGCTGGAAAACACCGGCGCCGAGCAAGGGATGCAGGTGGGCAGCCACCACGACGGCATGCACTTCTTCCCCATTGATGGGAAGGATCCCTGGCAGGGCCGCTCTGATGAGGGCTTGTTGGTGTTCAACCACGAGTATGTGGAGCCGCGCTTCATGCACGCTGCCGCCAAGGGGCAAAAGTTTGACGACGAGGACTATCCGGTCAATCCCGACGGCAGCCGCGATCCCGATCAAGTACTCAAAGAGCTGAACGCCCACGGGGTGAGCATTGTCCACATCAAGCAGCAGGGGGACGGCAACTGGACTGTGGTGCGGGATCGCCTCAACCGCCGCATTACCGGCCTCACCCTCATGGAGATCCACGGGCCTGTGCGGGGATCTGACTTCGTCAAGACCAAGTTCAGCCCCGATGGCACGATGACGCGGGGCACCTTGAACAACTGCGCCCACGGCGTTACCCCCTGGAACACCTACCTCACCTGCGAAGAAAACTGGGCCGGCTACTTCACCAACACCAGCAAAGGGCCGGATCAAAAGCCCAACCTGCCCCGCGAGCACAAGCGCTACGGCGTGAGCACCGAGACCTCCCGCTACGGCTGGGAGCTGGCCAGCAACAAAGCCGACGAGTTCATCCGCTTCAACGCCACCCCCACGGGCGCCGATCCCACCCAGGACTACCGCAACGAGCCCAACACCTTCGGCTGGGTGGTGGAGATCGATCCCTTTGATCCCAGCAGCACGCCCAAGAAGCGCACGGCTCTGGGCCGCTTTGCCCACGAGGGCGTGGTGTTCCAGCCGCCGGTGGAAGGGCAGCCGATTGTGCTCTACATGGGGGACGATGCCCGCTTCGAGTACATCTACAAGTACGTCTCTGCCGAGCCCTACCGCAAGGAGACGGCAGGTGGCCACCTGTTGGATAAAGGCACCCTCTACGTGGCCAAGTTCAACGAAGACGGCACAGGGGAGTGGATCCCGCTGGTGTTTGGGCAAAACGGCCTCACGCCCGAGAATGGCTTCACCAGCCAGGCGGACGTGTTGGTGAACACCCGCACGGCGGCGGATTTCGTCGGCGCCACCAAGATGGATCGTCCCGAATGGGGAGCGGTGGATCCGCAAACCCGCATGGTCTACTTCACCCTGACCAACAACAGCCGCCGGGAACCAGACCAGGTGAACGCCGCCAACCCCCGTCCCAAGAACCAGTGGGGCCACATCATCCGCTGGAAAGAGATGGGCAGTCCCCAGTCCACCCGCTTCGAGTGGGACATCTTTGTCTTGGCCGGCCCCTCCGCCGACAGCCGTACCCTGTCAGGGCAGCCTCTCAACGCAGACAACATCTTCAATTCTCCCGATGGGCTGTGGTTCGACGCCAGCCGTCGCCTCTGGATCCAGACCGACATCAGCGAAAGCAGCCTTAACAAGGGGGACTTCGCCCAGTTCGGCAACAACCAGATGCTGGCCGCCGATCCCGACACGGGAGAAATTCGCCGCTTCTTGGTAGGGCCGATTGGACAGGAGATTACCGGTGTGGTTACCACTCCTGATCAGCGCACCATGTTCATCAACGTGCAGCACCCCGGCTCCACCACCAGTGACGAGGACTTTGCCGCCGGCAAGATCATTTCTCGCTGGCCCGACTACAAGGACGACGTCTACCCCCGCTCGGCGGTGGTGGTGATCACCAAAAATGACGGCGGCATCATCGGTGCCTAACTGGCGCTGATGCAGTCAGCCAATAAAACCCAGCGGCAGGGATTCCTGCCGCTTTCTTGTCTCTGTTCCTGCAAGAGTCGTACTCAAACCTCTCCTCTCCCTGAGGGAGAGGGGCCGGGGGTGAAGGGCCTAATCCCACAAGTTCAAATCCGTCACCGCCCCCAGGCTGCTGCTGGAGACCAGCTTGGCGTACTTGGCTAGGGTGCCCCGTTTGTAGCGAGGCTCAGGAGGAGACCAGCGGGCGCGGCGGCGGGCCAGCTCTTCCTCACTAACATGCAGGTGCAACAGGCGAGCGGGGGCATCGATGGTAATGAGATCCCCTTCCTCCACCAGGGCAATGGGGCCGCCTACGTAGGCCTCAGGGGCCACATGGCCCACCACCATGCCGTAGGTGCCGCCGGAGAAGCGGCCATCGGTAATCAGGCCCACGCTGTCCCCCAGGCCGGCGCCGATGATGGCCGAAGTGGGGGAGAGCATCTCCCGCATGCCGGGGCCGCCCTTGGGGCCCTCGTAGCGGATCACCACTACGTCCCCCGGTCGAATTTGGCCGGCGAGGATGGCCTGCAGGCAGGATTCTTCTGAGTTGAAGACTCGCGCCGGCCCCGCGATCTTGGGAGTCTTGACGCCGCTGATCTTGGCCACCGCCCCTTCGGGCGCGAGGTTGCCTTTGAGGATAGCGATGTGCCCTTGGGGGTAAAGGGGGCTGTGCCAGGGGCGGATGACCTCTTGGTCGGGGCTGGGCTCGTCGGGCACGTCCCGCAAAACCTCGGCAATCGTCTGGCCGGAGATGGTGAGGCAGTCGCCGTGCAGCAGGCCGTGGTTGAGCAAGATCTTCATTACTTGGGGGATCCCGCCGGCCCGGTGCAGATCGGTGGCAACAAACCGGCCTGAAGGCTTGAGGTCGCAGAGGACGGGCACGCGGGCGCGGATGGTCTCGAAGTCATCCAGCGTCAGGGGCACTTCTGCTGCGTGGGCAATGGCCAAAAAGTGGAGCACGGCGTTGGTGGATCCCCCTACCGCCATGATGACCGAGATGGCGTTCTCAATGCTCTGGCGGGTGATGATGTCCCGGGGTCGGATATTGGCTTGGATGGCCTCAGCCAAGACCTTGGCCGATTGGGCAGCGCTTTCGGCTTTCTCTTCGTCCTCTGCCGCCATCGTGGAAGAGTAGGGCAGGCTCATGCCCATGGCCTCAAAGGCGCTGGACATGGTGTTGGCCGTGTACATGCCGCCGCAGGATCCAGCACCGGGACAAGCATGGCGCTCGACTGCCAGCAGCTCGTCCTCGGAGATGCGGCCAGCGCTGTACTCCCCTACGGCTTCAAAGGCGCTGACGATGGTGAGGTCGCGGCCGTTGTAATGCCCCGGCTTGATGGTGCCGCCGTAGACGAAGATGGCGGGCACGTTGAGACGGGCCATGGCGATCATCGCCCCCGGCATGTTTTTGTCGCAGCCGCCGATGGCCAAGAGACCATCCATGCTCTGGCCGTTGACCACCGTCTCGATAGAATCGGCGATCACCTCCCGCGACACCAAGGAGTATTTCATCCCCTCCGTACCCATGGAAATGCCGTCGCTGATGGTGATGGTGCCGAAGACCTGAGGCATGCAGCCGGCGGCCCTGAGGGCAGCTTCGGCGCGCTCGGCCAGGGTTTGGATGCCGATGTTGCAGGGAGTGATGGTGCTGTGGGCGTTGGCAATGCCGACGATGGGCTTGCCGAAGTCCTCATCACGGAAGCCCACGGCCCTGAGCATGGCGCGGTTGGGAGAGCGCTGCACCCCCTGGGTGACCACTTGGCTGCGCAGCGGAAAAGGAGGGTTGGCCATCATAGGTAAAGAGCGGGACAATAAGCCCGCGCTGGGATCCAATTCAAAAAAAATTCAAAAAAAACAAGTAGAACCTATCCTACTCGGTTTTTCGCCAGGCAAGCCGAACGAGAACCCTGCCGGCAGGCCAAATCTAAAGCAACCCTGTAAGTTCTCGGCTCTCGCTGTCGGGATTGGCCAGCCTAGCTAGTAAGAATCCTGAGGAAGCCTGCGATTATGGTGGTCAGTTCTTCTCCGCCCGTAGTGCCCAGCAGCGCCGAGCGCGAGATGGCGCGGGATGTGCTTACCCTCTCCCGGCATGTGCTGCAGCAGTTTAGCGGCTTTACCCCTGAGGCCCAAGACTTCAGCGCCCTGATGAACCGCATTGCTCTGGCCGGCAAGATGATCGCCCGCCGCCTCAGCCAGGCAGGGCTGATCGAGGGGACGCTGGGGGTAACCGGCAGCGTCAATGTGCAGGGGGAAGAGCAGCAGCGGATGGACGACTACGCCAACCGGGCCTTCATCCGCGCTTTGGAGCAGACCGGCCTGGTGTGCCGGCTGGTATCAGAAGAGCTGAAAACGCCGGCCCGCCTGCCGGAAAACTGCTCCCTCAGCCGCTTGGCCCTGCTGATCGATCCCTTGGATGGATCCTCCAACATTGACGCCAACCTCAGCGTCGGCTCTATCTTCTCCGTTCTTCACCCCCTTGAGGATCGTCCGGAAGCAGACAACCAAGATCTCCTCCAGCCAGGCCGTCGCCAACTGGCCGCCGGCTACATCCTCTACGGCCCCAGCACGCAACTGGTCTATTCCGTCGGCAAGGGAGTACACAGTTTTACCCTGGATCCCAGCTTGGGCGAGTTCATCCTCTCCAAGAGCGACCTTCGCATTCCCGAACGCGGCTCCGTCTACAGCCTTAACGAGGGCTACTTCTGTCAGTGGAGCGAAGGGATCCAGAACTATGTCCGCTATGTCCACCGCCGCGATGGCTACACCGCCCGCTACAGCGGCGCTCTGGTGGCGGATTTTCACCGCATCCTGTTGCAGGGAGGAGTGTATCTCTACCCTGGCACCCGGCAAAAACCAGAGGGCAAGCTGCGGCTGATGTACGAGGCCAACCCGCTGGCGTTTTTGGCTGAGCAGGCGGGAGGCGTAGCCACCACCGGCACCGAGGCCATCCTGGACATCGTGCCCCAATCCCTGCACCAACGAGTGCCTTTGATTATCGGCAGCCGCAAGAATGTGGAAGAAGTGTTGCGCTGCCTGGAAGGGTCGTTGACCCCCTAGCCACCCTTCCCAACCCCGCCCACCCAAGCTGAGCCGACCCTATGGCAACCCTGACTGAAAACCCCTTGCGCGTTGGCCTCAACCAAGAGCGCATTCCGGATCCTTGTATTTTGGTGCAGTTTGGTGCTTCCGGAGATCTGGCCGCCCGCAAGCTGATCCCGGCCTACTACCGGCTATTCGTGCAGCGACGGCTGCCGCCGGAGTTTACCCTGGTGGGGGTGGCCCGGCGCGACTGGAGCCACGAGGTCTATCGGGACAAGATGCGGGCGGCCCTGGAAGAATTTGCCCCCCAAGATCTGGGGCCAGAAGCCCTCTGGCAGGACTTCGCCAGCCGCCTGTTCTATTGTCGCCTCGATATCGGAGAGGCCGAGGGCTACCTGCGTCTCAAGCAACTCCTCGGCCAACTGGATGAGGAGCGGGGCACCCGCGGCAACCGGGTGTTTTATCTGGCGGTGGCGCCGGACTTCTACGCCCAGGCCATCCAGCAGTTGGGGGCAGCGGGGATGTTGGCCGATCCAACCAAAACGCGGGTGGTGATCGAAAAGCCCTTTGGCCACGACCTCACCTCGGCTCAGGAGTTGAACCGCATCGTACAGCGGATCTGTCAGGAAGAGCAGGTCTACCGCATCGACCACTACCTGGGCAAAGAGACGGTGCAAAACCTGCTGGTCTTTCGCTTTGCCAACGCCATCTTTGAGCCTCTCTGGAACCGCAACTACATCGACCATGTGCAGATTACGGTGGCGGAAACGGTGGGGGTGGAGGACCGGGCCGGCTACTACGACGCTGCCGGCGCTCTGCGGGACATGGTGCAAAACCACCTGATGCAGATCTATTGCCTGACTGCCATGGAGCCGCCCGTCTCCTTGCGCAGCGACGGCGTGCGCAACGAAAAGACTAAGGTGCTGCAGGCCACCCGCCTGGCGGACACTCGCAATGTAGCTGCGGCAGCAGTGCGGGCCCAGTACGGCCCTGGTTGGATTGGCGGCAAGCCGGTGCCAGGCTATCGCCAAGAGCCCAATGTCAACCCCAACTCGCAGACCCCCACCTATGCCGCCCTGAAGCTGGAATGCGACACCTGGCGGTGGAAAGGGGTGCCCTTTTACCTGCGCACCGGCAAGCGCCTAGCCAAGAAGGTCTCCGAGGTGGCCATCTACTTTAAGCAGGTGCCGCTATCTCTTTTTCCTTCGGCAGCGCGGGAGGTGAGCCCCAACATCCTGGTGCTGCGCATACAGCCCAACGAGGGCATCTCCTTGCGCTTTGAGGCCAAGATGCCGGGGCCGGAGATCCGCACCCGCTCGGTGGAAATGGATTTTCGCTACGGGACAGCCTTTGGGTCAACCACGCCAGATGCCTACGAGCGCCTACTGTTGGACTGCCTGCTGGGGGATCCCACCCTGTTCACCCGCGCTGACGAGGTGGAAGCCGCCTGGCGGGTGGTGACGCCGGTTTTATCGGCCTGGGAAGCCCAGCCCGGCGGCAATGGCAGCAGCGTTGCGCCGCCGCTGTACACCTACGAAGCCGGCACCTGGGGGCCGAAGGCCGCCGAAGACCTGCTGGCCCAGTCGGGGCGGCGGTGGCGACGCCTCTAGTTTGTTTCAATCGCTGCCTTTACCCCCAGCCCCTCTTCCTCAGGGAGGGGGGAGTTGGAGGCCGCCGACACGTTCGCGACAGCGTTGGATAGCAATATGGTTGAAACCAGTCCTGGCAGGAAGGATCCCCGCTTGCTGCAGCTAACATGGGCATGGCCTGTTTTTGCGTGGGTGTCATGCCGCCACTGTTATTCCGGTTGTCTGTCCGGTTTTTGCTAACCTTGCCGCTGGGCCTCGCCATGGTGTTGGGGAGAGGGAAATGGGATCCCGCTCGAGCCCAGGTGTTGCTGCGTGTTCCCCTGCCCAATGGGGAGTTGATGCGGGCGCAGGGGCTGCAACTGGCCACGGACGCGCTGCGGCTGGCCCAGTTTGGCCAGACGGAAGAGGCGCTGCGCCGCCTGCAACTGGCGGTGGCCATGGTGCCCACCTCTTCCGAGCTGCTCTACGTTTTGGGCAACGTCCACCTGGAGCTAGGAGACTATGGCCAAGCCATCCAAGCGCTGCAAAAGGCCCGCGCCCTGGCTCCCGACGACGCCGACATTCTCTACTCGCTGGGATCTGCTTACTTGCGGCAGGGCAGCTATTTTGCCGCCGCTGAAACCCTGGAACGGGCTGTTGCCTTGCAGCCAGATAGCCCCAACGCCCGCTTTCAACTGGGCAATGCCTACCTCATGCTCGACCAATGGGATCGCGCCCGGCAGGAGTATGAGAAAACCTTGGAGTTGGATCCCGCCTATTGGCCGGCCATGAACAACATCGGCCTGGTGGACTATGAACAAGGGGATCTGGAGGCGGCCATCGAGCGTTGGGAACGCACCATCGAGATGAACGACGCGGTGGCAGAGCCCTACCTAGCCCTGGCTACGGCCCTCTACGTTCGCGGCGAAACCGAACGGGCGGAAGAACTGGGGGCCAAGGCCATGCGCCTGGATCCCAGCTATGCCCGGCTAGAGGTGCTGCGGGAGAACCTGTGGCGGGAGAACCTGCTGCGGGATGTGCAAATCCTCCTGCGCACCCGTCCTGTTGCAGAGGCTCTGCAGCAAGCCGCCATCGAGCAGTTCAACCAGCAGATGGGCCTTGGGAAAGAGTAGGCTCAGGAGCTGCCCAGAATAGCTTGAGCCTGCGAGGCCCTCTGTCCCTGAAGGGCCTCGACCTTGGCCCGGATGCGCTCGGCAATGCCGACGCTGTTCAGGCCCAGTTCCGCCAGCGATTCTTCAGGAGTGGCGTGCTCCACCCACACATCCGGCACCCCCAGGCGCAACAGCGGCACTCGGATATCGGCATCCAGGAGAGCTTCCCCCACTGCCGAGCCAAACCCGCCCATGAGGCAGCCTTCTTCCACCGTCACCACCAGGCGGCTCTGTTGGGCCAGGGGCAGGATCAGCTCGGTATCCAGAGGCTTGGCAAAGCGGGCATTGACTACCGTCGTGGAGATGCCGTGTTCCTTGAGGATCTCCGCTGCCTGCAAACTGGGATGCACCATCGACCCATAGGCTAGGATCAGGACCTCGCCGCCGCTGCGCAGCACCTCTGCTTTGCCGATGGGAATGGGCTCCCACCCCTCTTCGGCCAGAGGCACCCCCACGCCAGCTCCGCGCGGGTAACGCATGGCGATGGGGCCCTTTGTGTACTGGATCCCGGTCACCACCATGCGCTGCAGCTCCGCCTCGTCTTTGGGGGCCATCAGCACCATCTCGGGAATGCAGCGCAGATAGGCAATGTCGTACATGCCCTGGTGGGTGGGGCCGTCCGCTCCCACCACCCCTGCCCGATCCAAGCAGAAAAAGACCGGCAGCTTTTGAATGCAGACATCGTGGATGATCTGGTCGTAGGCCCGCTGCAGGAAGGTGGAATAGATGGCCACCACCGGTCGCATCCCCTCGCAGGCCATGCCAGCAGCCAAAGTAACAGCGTGCTGCTCGGCAATCCCCACATCCACGAACTGATCCGGCAGTTTTTCTTTGAGCTTGTCTAGGCCGGTGCCGGTGTCCATAGCCGCCGTGATGCCAATGATGCGGGGATCCCGCTCCGCCAGTTTACAAAGAGTGTGGCCGAAGACCTTGCTATAGCTAGGGGGAGTGGGTTTGGTAGGAGGATAGGGTTTGCCGGTGGCTAGGTCGAAGCGGGATTGGGCGTGATAGCTTACCTGCTCAGCCTCTGCCGGTGGGTAGCCCTTGCCCTTGACCGTAGCCACGTGCACCAGCACCGGCCCAGAGATGCCGTGGGCCAGCTCAAAAGCATCCAACAATTCCGCCAGGTTGTGCCCGTCCACCGGCCCTACGTAGGTAAAGCCCAGCTCCTCAAAGATGATGCCGGCCTTGTTGTTCTGCACGGCAGTAACCAGCTTCACCGTCTCCTTGAGACGGTCGATTTCCGGGCTGAGGCTGGAGCCAACTAGAGGTAGGTTCTTTAGCTGCTCCTCCAGGCTGTCGGCCAAAAACTGCACCGGTGGGCTGAGGCGCAGGCGGTTTAAATAGCGCGGGATGGCCCCCACATTGGGGGAAATCGACATGCCGTTGTCGTTGAGAATCACCATCAAGTTGGTCTTGGGCAGGTGCCCGGCGTGGTTGATGGCTTCATAGGCCATGCCCCCAGTCAGGGCGCCATCCCCGATGATGGCCACCACCTTGAAGTTTTCTCCCCGCCGATCCCGAGCGATGGCCATGCCCAGGGCTGCCGAGATGCTGGTGGAGGCGTGCCCGGCCCCAAAGTGGTCGAAGCGGCTCTCACTCCGCTTCAGGTAGCCGGAAATCCCTCCTTTCTGGCGAATGGTATGGAAGTTGTGGTAGCGGCCAGTAAGCATTTTGTGGGCATAGGCTTGGTGGCCCACATCCCAAATCACCTTGTCGCGATCCAGGTCGAGGGTTTTGTAGAGCGCCAAGGTCAGCTCCACCACGCCCAGCCCCGGCCCCAGGTGACAGCCGACTGGAGAGTTGGCAGCCGTTTGCAAGTGCTTTTCGCGAATCTGGCGGGCTAGGCTGCGCAACTGGCTGAGGCTGAGGTTGCGGAGCTGGTTGGGGTGAGTGATCTCACTTAGGTGCATAGGGGACTTGTCCTTCCGGTGTAATCTCACTGTGACATACTCCCGCACTCATGCTGACGTATAGAGTGCGGGCTTCTCGCTTCGTCGGGGAGCTTCTGCAAGAACCCTCTGCGTTCGGCTTTGCCGTGCCGTTAGGGATGCAGACATGGAATGCCCTACCGCGTAGTTGCACCAGGTTCCGGCAACGCCGTTTTCTACAACTAGATCCATTTTATTGTTGCGAGTCTGCGACGGGGGTATCTGGCACTGACTGCCTCTCGACAGTACAGTGCGGGGCTGATCTACCCCCGAACCCCCTTCAGCTAAATCATTTTCTGGGCGGGTTTTGTTGCCATCCCCTGCGGAACTTCGGAAAACATCGGGATCCCCTGGTCCAAGGGCAGTGAGATCCTGAGAGGGAGCACCAAGGAGCTCATGCAGGGGTTAGCATCGCACAAGGCCCTCGGCTGCTCTGGACTTGAGGCCGACGGCCTGCTGTCGCGATCGGTTTCTGCCTTTTTGTGAACCATGAAAATTGCCGCCAACATCACTCAGCTCATCGGTCGTACCCCTCTTGTGCGGCTAAACCGGATCCCTCAATCCGAAGGGTGTCTGGCTGAGATCGTCGTGAAATTGGAGAGCTTTAACCCTGCCGCCTCGGTGAAAGATCGCATTGCCGTGAGCATGATCGAGGCTGCCGAACGAGCTGGCTTGATCACCCCCGGCAAGACCATCTTGGTGGAGCCCACCTCTGGCAATACCGGCATTGGCCTGGCCATGGCTGCTGCTGCCAAGGGTTACCGGCTGATCATCGTTATGCCTGAGAGCATGAGCCTGGAGCGGCGGCGGCTGCTGAAGGCTTACGGAGCAGAGGTGCACCTGGCCAGCAGCGCCGGCGGCATGGGGGAGGCCATCTGGAAGGCCGAAGAGATCGTGCGCCGCACCCCCAATGCCTATATGCTGGGCCAATTCACCAATCCGGCCAACCCTCAAATCCACGCCCGCACCACTGGCCCGGAGATCTGGGAGGATACCGATGGCCAGGTGGACATCTTGGTGGCGGGGGTGGGTACCGGCGGCACCATCACAGGGGCAGGCGGCTTCCTCAAAAGCCAAAAACCCTCCATTCGACTGGTGGCCGTCGAGCCCAAGGCCAGTGCTGTTTTAAGTGGAGGGCGGCCCGGTTTTCACCGCATCGAGGGCATCGGGGCGGGGTTTGTGCCGGAGGTGTTGCGGCGCGACCTGCTGGACGAGGTAATTGCGGTAGATGACGAGGAGAGCATGGTCTACAGCCGCCGCCTGGCCAAAGAAGAAGGGATCCTCTCCGGCATCTCCACCGGGGCAGCCCTGGCTGCCGCTATCCAGGTGGGGCGGCGACCGGAAAACGCCGGCAAGCTGATCGTGATGATCCAGCCCAGCTTTGGCGAGCGCTACCTGAGCACGCCCCTCTTCCGCAACCTGGAGCGGGAGGAGGCCGACGCCGGGATCCTGCAGGCCAACCCAACCTAGGCCAACAATTCCGACAATCCATCCGACGTTCAAAATTCGCCGGCCAGGGCTGCCACACAGCGCTCGCACAGCTCTGGGTGTTCGGCAAACTCGCCCACCCGGGTGGAATAGTTCCAGCAGCGCACGCATTTTTTCCCCTCCGCTGGCTGAACGGCAACCTGTAGATCCTCCTCTCCAGGGCCGGCCTTGACCAACTCGACTTGGGAAGTGATAAACAGGTAGCGCAGCTCGGCTGCCCGCTCCTCCAGCAGGGCATGTAGGTGGGGATCCGCCACCTTGAGGATGAGTTTGGCCTCGGTGGAAGCGCCGATGACCTTGTCGGTGCGGGCCTGCTCCAGGGCCTTGTTCACCTCCTGCCGCACCGCCCGCAGCTTTTCCCAGGTGGCGGCCAACTGGGGATCCCGCCACTGCTCCGGCAGCCGCATCCAGCCCCCTTCGAACACCGAGCGGGTGGGCTTGGGGTAGGGCAGGTAGCTCCAGATCTCTTCGGCTAGGTGGGAGAGCACGGGGGCAATGGCCTTGGCCAAGTTCTCCAGCACCAGCGACAGCACCGTCTGGCACTGCCGCCGCCGCAGGCTGCGGGCGTGGCTGATGTAGAGGCGATCCTTGCCGATATCCAAGTAGAAATTGGAGAGATCCACCACACAGAAGTTTTGAACCGCTTGGAAAAAGCGGTAGAACTGGTAGTTTTCAAACGATTCGGTGATCTCCGCTCCCACCTCCTGCAGGCGGTGCAGGATGTAGCGATCCAACTCCGTCAACGCTTCAAAAGGAACAGCATCCTGCGCCGGGTTGAAGTCGTAGAGGTTGCTCAGCAAAAAGCGGGCCGTGTTGCGGATCTTGCGGTAGACATCCGCCATCTGCCCCAGAATGGTCTTGCCTATCGGCACATCGCCGGAGTAGTCGACGCTGGAGACCCACAGCCGCAGCACATCGGCCCCGTAGGCGGGATCCGTCTGCGGATTGCTGCCGCCGTTGATGAGCAGCAGGGGATCGATGACGTTGCCCAGGGACTTGCTCATCTTCTGGCCCTTTTCGTCCAGCACAAAGCCGTGGGTGAGCACCGCCTTGTAAGGGGCCTGGCCGTTGACGGCCACGGAAGTCAGCAAGCTGGACTGGAACCAACCCCGGTGCTGGTCGGAACCCTCCAGGTAGAGATCCACGGGGTAGCCCAACCCGCGTGCCCGGGCCACCGCCGCCCAGGAGGAGCCGGAGTCAAACCAGACATCCATGGTGTCTGTGCCCTTGCGGTAGGTGCGGCCATGGCGGCGGTACTGCTCCGGCAGCAGCTCTTCCACCGGGCGCTTCCACCAGGCGTCGGATCCCTCTTGGGCGAAGATGGCCTTGATGTGGTCGATAGTTTCGGCTGTGAGCAGCACCTCGCCGGTCTCCTCGTCGTAAAAGACGGGGATGGGCACGCCCCAGGCCCGCTGGCGGGAGATGCACCAGTCGGAGCGCTCCTTGACCATGGCGGTGATGCGGTTTTCCCCTTCCGGCGGGATCCACTTCACGGTTTTGATGGCCTGCAGGGCCAGCTCCCGGAAGCCGGCTACAGAGGCAAACCACTGCTCGGTGGCCCGGAAGATGGTTGGTTCTTTGGTGCGCCAGTCGTAGGGGTATTTGTGGTTGTAGGGTTCTTCCTTGAGCAGGGCGCCGACAGCCCGCAAAGCCTTAATGACAGCTAGGTTGCCACTGGTTTCTGGTTCTTTGGAGAGCACATCTAGCCCGACAAACTGGGATCCGGCCTCGGCGGTGAATCTCCCCTGCTCATCCACAGGGCTGAGGATGGGCAGGCCGTATTTTTGGCCGGTCTTGAAGTCCTCTTCCCCATGCCCCGGCGCCGTGTGGACAATGCCGGTGCCGGACTCGGTGGTAACATAGTCCCCCAGCACACAGAGGCTGCTGCGGTCGAAGAGGGGGTGGCGTCCCTGGCAGTACTCCAGGGCGGATCCCGGCAGGGTGGCCTTGACCTCTAAGGGGGTCTCCAGGACTTTCTCCAGCCGCTGCCGCAAATCGGCGGCAATCAGTAGTAGGCCGAAGCGGGGAGACTCCACCACCGCATAGGTAAGCTTGGGATTGAAACAGAGAGCCAAGTTGGCCGGGATCGTCCACGGGGTAGTCGTCCAGATGGCCGCCCGCAGGCCTGGCAAGAAGGGCTCCAAAATCGGCTGCGCCGCCGGGCTGAGGCTCTGCAGAGGAAAAGCTACGTAGATGCTGGGGGAGATGTGGTTGTCGGGATATTCCAGCTCCGCTTCCGCCAGGGCTGTCTGGGAGCTGGGGCTCCAGTGGACGGGCTTGAGGCCGCGGTAGATGTAGCCTTTAAGGGCCATCTGGCCAAACACCTCGATCTGGGCCGCCTCGTACTCCGGCGATAGGGTCAGGTAGGGCCGATCCCAATCTCCCCATACCCCCAGCCGCTGAAAACTGGCCCGCTGCACGTTGACGTAGTGCAAGGCGTACTCTCTGGCCTTTTGCCGCAGTTGTAGGGGGGTGAGGCTCTGCCGCTCCTGGGGGGAGAGGCTTTGCAACACCTTCAGCTCGATGGGCAGACCGTGGCAATCCCAGCCGGGCACATAGCGCACCTTGCGCCCCTGCAGGAGGTGGTACTTGTTGATGATGTCCTTGAGGATCTTGTTGAGGGTGGTGCCCATGTGGATGTCGCCATTGGCATAGGGCGGCCCATCGTGCAGCACAAAGGGATCCCCAGGATTGTTCTCCGACAGACGCTGATAGATTTGCTCTTCCTGCCAAAAGGCTTGGATGGCGGGCTCCCTCTTGGCAGCCTCCGCCCGCATGGGAAACTGGGTTTGCGGCAGGTTGAGGGTACTTTTGTAGTCCACGGCAACTTGAGCAGGCTAAAGGGCGTCCTTCTATCCTACGCCGTTGCCTCGTTCTCAGTCTCCTTGGCCTGAGGGGAAGGGATCCGGCCCGCCACCTTGGTAAAGATTTGTGCTAGCCTCAGGATGTCGTTGAGTAAGGGAGGTTCCAGCGGATGCCAGATAGTAGTTGTTGTAAGGGTCGTCAAGTTGGGTTCAGCCGGCTGTGCGCCGGGGCTGTTCTCTAACGGCCTGAACTCAGATCCTTAGCTTGCTGAGGAGTCTTCGCGTTCTGGCTCGCTTGGAGTTCCTCCCGGCAGTCAGGTTCCAGTTGAAGGCCCGCTAGACCGCTCTCTCCTGGACCGCCTGTTTTGCCTGGGTGGTGGGGGAGAGCGGATAGTTTTTCTGCAAGTTTTCGACGACCGCCGGGGCTTGGAGTCAAGCAGAAATCTTCCGAGGGCTTCCAGACCTCTCAAATCTCAGCTTCGCCCAAAAGATCTCAACAACTACCCAGGTCAAGAGTCCTTAAGGGCTGTCGATCCCTCAGGGTTGAATGACGAGGCGCCGGCTTTCGACAACAAGGCCACTCTGGTTGACTAGCATCACCGAGAGCCAGCGGGCGCCAGCTTCTGGCGGCGCATCTGCCTGCAGGAAGAGCCCGCCCGCCTGCAGAGGTTCAAGGGCAAACGAAGTTAGATCTAAGTAGCCGGCCGCAGCCACGGGCTGCTCCTCGACGGCGCCCAACAGCAAAGATTGGGCGAGGGGCTCGGCCACAATGGCCTGCAGCGAGTAGGGGGATCCCGGCTTGACCACCTCCGGCAACCTGAAGGTGACGGTGGGGGGCGCCGAGCCGGAGGTGAGGGTGCTGGCCTCCCGCAGCACTTCCTGCTCCACCAACAGCAGTTGCTCCGGCTTGGCCGCATTCGGGCGGTAGCGGTTGCGCACCAGGGCAGAGGCCTGCACCTGAAACTCCCCCCGCGCTGAAGATTGGGATCCCTGCACTTGGCTGGCGATCTCGGCCACGATCTCAGGGCCTAGCCGCCGCCAAGAGAGAATTTCCGCTGCGTAGGTCAGCTGGGGATGGGCCTCCCACAGCTTGCGAATGGCCCTTTCCACCCCCTGCCGATCCAGGCCGTCGCGGTGGCGGAAGTCGGGGCTATAGCCGGCCATCACCTCCTCCAGATCCCGCCGGTTGGCGGCCTCTATTTGCTCTTGCAGCCACTTCACCAAGGGAGCCGGTGCCGGGGCGGAGACCTGTTTTTGGATCCCGCTTTCCAGAGGCAAGGGGGCAGCCTGGGCCGCTGCCTTGCTGGGCAAAGGGATCCCCCAGCTCAAAGTCAGAGCAAGGAACCCAAGCAGTTGGGAAAGGGTGGATTGGAAGCTCAAACTGGGGGCCTCCGGCGGCAAATCTGCCTTTCTTTAGTTTAGCTTGCTGAGGATCGAGGTTTTGAGGTTTGGCGTTGCCTCACTGGAGTGGGCCTGGGTTTATCCTGGGAGCTGGGTTCTCGGCGAGGTGTGCATGGCGTCCCACCACTCCCCTGCTTTCTTAGCTTTGGTCAACGAGGCCAAAAGCCGCATCCAAGAGCTGACAGTCGAGCAAGTCAGGCAGAAACAACTGCAAGGGGATCCCTTTTATTTGGTCGACGTGCGGGAAGAGTCGGAGTGGCAGGCCGGCCACATCGTCGGCGCCATTCACCTCAGCAAAGGCATTATCGAGCGGGACATCGAGAAGGTGATCCCAGACAAAGAAGCCGAGATTGTCCTCTATTGTGGCGGCGGCTTTCGTTCGGCGCTGGCAGCCGATAACCTGCAAAAGATGGGCTACCGCCGCGTGATCTCCATGGACGGCGGGATCCGCGCTTGGCGAGAGGCCGGCTTTCCCGAATCTCAGCCCTCACCCCCAGCCCCTCTCCCAGAGGGAGAGGGGAGTTAGAGCGGTGCGTTCGCAACCGCGTCGCCTAGCAATAACGCAGAAGCCCTTGGCTACTGCTTCGCAGTTGACCAGCGGCCTAGGTAGCCGGTTCCTCTCTTCCCATCTGCTTTCCCAAGGTAAAGAGAACTATATTGGTCTCTAAGGTCATCGGCCCAGATCTCCCTCTCATCCCCACCATGCTCCAAACCCTGCCCCGCCTGGATATTGCCACTCGTTTGCAGCAGTTGCGCCAGCTTTTGCAGGAACAAAATCTCGATGGCTTTTGGGTGCCCTCGGCTGATGAGCACCTCAATGAGTATTTGCTGGAATATCGCAAGCGGCGGCAGTGGATCACGGGCTTTACCGGCTCGGTGGGCGATGCCCTAATCAGCCAAGACCGCGCCTGGCTGTGGGTGGATCCCCGCTACCACGAGCAGGCGGAGCGGGAGGTGGATCCCAACCTGTTTACGGTGATCAAAGGCGGCCTGCCGGATCAGCCCAGCCTGATGGAGATCGTGGAAGAGCTGGGATCCGGCTTTCGCCTGGGGGTGGATCCTTTTACGGTGTCGGTGGCCACCTACCGCCAGTTGCAAGCCCACGCCCAAGCCGGAGGAGTGCTGCTGGTGCCGGTTAGCGAAAACCCACTGGACAAGCTGGCCAAGGAATCTAGCCAAGCCCTCTTGGAGCAACCCATCTACCCTGTCCCTGCCCAGCTCTGCGGAGCCCCCCCCAGCGACAAGCTGGCCCAGGTGCGCCAGGAGATGCGCCGCAAGCGGGTGGGACTGTTGCCCCTAACCAAACTGGATCAGGTAGCTTGGCTGTTTAACCTGCGCGGCTCCGACATTCCCTACAACCCGGTCTTCCGCGCCTATGCGCTAGTTGCCCTGGAGAGGGTTGCCCTGTTTACTGATCTGGAGCGCCTCACTCCCTCCGCAAAGCAAGTGCTGGCTGAGGCAGGGGTAGAGCTCTGGCCCTACGAGGCCTACCGGGAACAACTGCCCCAGTGGGCCGAGCGCTACGGGCCAGTGGGAGTAGATCCCAAGCAGACTACCCAGGGCACGCAAGAGCTGCTGCGGGGGGCAACCTGTCGCGAGTTGGATCACCCCGTGGATCTCCTCAAGGCGGTCAAAAACCCCACCGAGCTGGAGCAGATGCGCCTGGCCAACCGCAAAGCCAGCCGGGCCAAGATCCGCACCCTGGCCTGGATTGACCGGCAAATCCAAGCAGGGATCCCCATCAGCGAAGCCGATGTGGCCGCTGTTATGGAGGCCCACTACCGCGAGGAAGGGGATTGGGTGGGCCTGAGCTTCAACACCATTGCCGGGGCCGGCGCCAACAGCTCCATCGTCCACTACGGCACCCCCGATCCCCAGAAGTTCTTGCAGACAGGCGAGTTGTTTCTGTTGGATTCCGGATCCCACTACCTGGGGGGCACGACCGACGCTACCCGCACCCTCTGGATTGGCCCGCAACCGGCGGATCCCCTGTGCCGGCGGCGCTACACCGAGGTGCTCAAAGCCCACATTCACTGCGCCCGTCAGATCTTCCCCCCCGATACCTACGGCGTCTCCTTGGATGGCATTGCCCGTTCCAGCCTTTGGCAAGCGGGGCTGGACTACGGCCACGGTACCGGCCACGGTGTCGGCGCCTTTTTGAACGTCCACGAGGGGCCCAACGGGATCCACCGCCGCGCCAGCACCCCCCTCAAGGTAGGCATGATCACCAGTATCGAGCCGGGCTACTACCAGCCGGGCTGGGGTGGAATTCGCCTAGAGAACCTCTACGAAGTGATTGCAATTCCGGAGCCAGAGGGCTGGATGGGCTTTCGCTCCCTGACTTGGATCCCTTTCGATAGGCGGCTGATCGATTGGGATCTCTTGGACGAGGCACAGCGGGCTTGGCTTGAGGAGTATCACCGCCAGGTCTACGCCATTCACCACGCCACCTTGTCAGAACAAGATGCCGCCTGGTTAAAACGCGCCTGCGGCCTCGCCGAGTGAGACTGCCCCTGGCCAGCCCCTTCCCAGCTCGCTCAGGGCCCCAGAACCCCGACCGCCAGCGGCACCTCTAGCGACAAGGGATCCCGCCATGAACCCGACAACCCAACATCGGCTCATCCTCAAAATTGTGGCCGGCTCCGCCTGGGCCGATGGGCACCTAGAGCCGCAGGAGTTGGCCTATCTGAGATCCCTGCTGCGCCGCTATGGTTTGGAGCACGATGCCGAGCTGCGAGAGCTGATCCAAGAGCCCATTCCGATGGCGCAAACGGAGCGCTGGATGGCCGATTATCTCGCCCAGGCCACCGAAACCGAGCGCCTACAACTTCTGGGGGCAATCGGCAACCTGATGATGGCCGACAACGCCGTTTCTCCGGAAGAGCACGACCTTTTGGATGACTACTACACCCTAATGGCAGGGATCCCGCCTCGCCCAGAATCGGCACCCCATCTGGTGAAGGGCGTGGGGCAGTTTTTCCGGCGCCTGGTCAAGGCTGTAAGGGGGGACATTGCTTAATCAATTCTTAGCTGAAAAATAGGGTTCTCATAACCTGTACGAGGTGCAATCTACTTCTGGAATAGACATAAGTTTGGAAAAGTTAAAAACTTGCTCTGAATTCTATAATTCTATAAAACGGCTAGATTTCATGGATAAATAGAAGGGGCTGTGCTAGACTGAAGCCATCGCTGGGGACAGGGCTATGGCTGAGCGTTATAGACAGGTAGAGCGGGTTGGGTTTGGCTCGCGGCTGGCCAGTTCTTTTGTATCAGTGTTTGTTGAATTGTTTTGGGATCGTTCTGGCTTTTGTTTTGGAATGAGGGGCGGGTCAACCTTGCCCAAGTGGCAACTGGGGCCATTGAAATCAGTCCATTGGGCTCGCCCTCTGCGCCTCTTGGAAGCTTAGTATCGCTCACAGGCCCAATTACCAGCAATGAGCTTTTGGGCGATAATCTCTTCCTGCGGCCAGGGCCGTATATTGCCGTCAGGCGCAAGGCGGAAATGTATGCTTGGGAAGAGGAAAAAGAAACTCGCACTCAAGAGGAGTTTGGCGGATCGGAAGTCAGAGAGACAATCTATACTTACACCAAAGTCTGGACGGAAAACCCCGAAGATTCAAGCCGGTTTTATCGCAGCAGTGAGCACGTCAACCCACCGATGGCTTTTTCCAGCCAACTCTTTCGAGTCAGCCAGGCTCAAATTGGGAATTACCGAATTGGAATGCAAGATTTGCAGATCGAAACTCCCTACGCTGTTCCTCTGGAGCCCCAAACGTTGATCCGGGGGATCCCAGCTAGGGTGGAAGGCTCTTATGTTTTCAAGGGGCGGGGAACCCTGGCCAATCCACAAATTGGCGATATGCGAACTTCGTACACTGCCTTGTACAGCGGAACTCAAGTAACTGTCTTTGGTCGTTTGGCCACCCCTAACAGCCTAGAGAGCTACCTGGGGCCGCGCAGCATTCGATTTTATCGGCTATTTGCCAGCGATCGATTTGCAGCCATTGAGCGTCTTGCTGCCGAACACAATGCCCTGACTTGGATCCTGCGCTTTGTGGGATTCTTGATGATGTGGATCGGGGCCGACTCTTTCTTCGTCCCCCTTCATACGATGCTCAGCATCTTTCCTTTTCTAAGCGGCCTGGGGCGATCTATGACGAGAGTGGTCACCTTTTTCATAGCCTTGGTTTTAACAGGGACGACTATTTTAGTCTCATCGATAGTGCATAATCCGGTGGCGCTGCTCCTCTGTTTGGGTGTGGCGGGAGTTTTCATCCTCAACGTGCTGGGGCGACGTCCCAGACGGCAAGTGGCAGGTTTTTAAGAGTTCCTCTGCCGGCACAGCAAAGAGCTTGCAGCGCTGCTGCATCCATTCAAATATGGCTGCTCCGAAGAGCAGCGAAATAGCTTGTCTCGATTCCTCTTACTTTCCCCTCACCCCCAACTTCTCTCCCGAAGGACAAAAGGAGCTGGGGATCAAGGCAAACGGTTTCAACGCAATTTGGAGCGACCAACCTACTAATCCCCGAAGGTTAAGAGCCGCTTTGTGGCTGCCCTAGCAGATTCTTTTTCCTATATTGATCGTTGGCCCATGAGTTTGTACAGTTGCTCTCCGAGGATCTGGATGCCGCTGAGGATGCGCTCTTCCGGTTGGTAGCTGAAGGCGAGGCGCAGGGCGTGATCCCCTTGGCCATCAGCAAAGCAGTGGGTACCCGGCAAGAAAGTTACCCCCAGCGCTCGGGTGGCCTACAGCAAGGTGTTGGCACTCAGGGGAGGGGGCAGCTCGCACCAGATAAAGAATCCACCCCCAGGGGCCTCCACCTTGACTTCAGGGGGAAAACATTGAGCGATGGCCTCCAACATCAGGTGGCACTTTTCTCGGTAACGGCGGATCAAAAGCTGAATGTGGCTCTCTAGGCGGCCTTCCCCGCAGTATCGGGCCACCACCCGGCCCAAAAAAGGCCCCAGGGATCCCTCGCTGCGAAACATCTCCAAGCGGCGGATGATCTCGGGATGGCCACAGGCCCAGCCCACCCGCACCCCCGGCGCCACAATCTTGGAAAAGGTGCCCACGTGCAGAACCCAGCCCTCTTTATCCAGCGCGGCCAAACTGGGCAAGGGATCCCCGACAAAGCGCAGGTCGTAGTAGGCCTCGTCCTCCACCACCACCACGCCGTATTCAGCCGCCAACTGCAGCAGCTTCTGCCGCCGCGGCCAAGAGAGGGTGCAGCCCCTAGGGTTGTGAAAGGTGGGAATGGTGTAGATAAAGCGGGGTGGGATCCCTTGGCGGGCTAGCTCGCGCAACACCTCTTCCAGGCGATCCACCACCATGCCCTCCCCATCCACCGGGATCGAGATCAGACGCGCCCCTGCCGCCGCAAAACGGCTGACCGCCCCCATGAAGGTGGGCCCCTCCACGATCACCACATCCCCCGGCTCCACAAAGACCTGGGGCAAGAGGCCAAGGATCTGCCCAGAGCCATAGCCGATCAAGAGGTTTTCCGGCTGCGCCTCCACCCCTCTGGCCCGCATCAACTGCTGCACCACCTCGATCAACCCGGCAAAGGTGCCGCCGTAATTGAGGGCAGCATCCCCATCTTCCGCCAACACCTCCGCTGTCGCCCGCGCCAGGTCGGCCTTGGGAAACAACCGCGGATCCGCCAGGCCAAAGGTAAAACTGGTTACTACCGGCACCGCCCCAGCGATCTCCGCGCCAACAGGAGGCGGGATCACCGCCTGGGCCCGCCGGGCGAACAGGGTCTCTAAGAGGGGCCGCATCCGAATCTTCAAGGCAGGAGAAGAACTCAGGCCAACGCTTGCCACGATAACAAGAACGAGCTGGCTAAGAGCAGGGATCCCAAAAACTGTCGCCAGCCCCGGCAGGGGATCTCCGCCAAGACGCCACCGGCACTCAGGCACAAAAAGGGCAGGGCCACCAGGCCCCAACGGGCGCTTTGCTGCAACAGGTTCATCTGGGGATCCCAAAGCCAAGCTGCTAGCACCCCCATCCACAGGACATGGCCCAAACCAGCCAAGCTGAGCAGGGTTTGTTGGCGTTCCGCCCAGGGCCAACCCAGCCGCACCAAGGCCAGCCCCAAGGGCAACATCAAGGTGGCCAGAACAGCCAGGCCGCTTTGGCTGGTGAGCGAATAGGACACCGTCGCCGTAGGAAAGCGCTCTGTCCCGGTGAAGGGATCGGCGGGCAGCTCGACCCGCAGCAACCAGGAGAGGCCAATCACCAGCAGCAGCCAGAGTAGCCCTTGCAACCGCTGCCGCGGCCAGTGTTGGCTAGTCCATAGCGCCCCCCAGAGCAGGGCCAAGAGCCAAACTTTGTAGCTCAAGGCACAGGCCAGCGCCAAACCCCCCCAGCGCAGGCGGGATCCCGGTCCAACACCGCTGCTGACCAACAAGACCAGGCTGGCCAAGATCTCGTTGCCCGGCTCCAAACCCTGGGTCAGCACCCAGGGGCTGAGTCCCCACAGGCCAGCGCTCCAGAAATTGCCCCAGCTCCAGCACAACAGCAGGATTACCAGGCAGGCCAGGGCCGAGACAGCTCGCAGGATCCCTTCGGGGGGGATCCCGGTTCCCTCAGCCAGCCAGGGCAGTAGCCCGTTTGCAATTGAATGGTAGAGAGGCAGTTCCGCTTGGACAGGGGGCAGGGATCCCTCAGGGCCACTGATGGGCACAGCGCGCCACCACAGCATCTGAGCCGGTTGCCCCACAAAGCGGAGCCGCTGACCCAGCAGCAACCCCATCCCTCCCCACAGCAGCCAGTGGCTCACCCAACTGAGCCCGTCTGGGCGGTGGTGCCGACGTTTGTCCGCCCTGGACAGGCTCAGTTGAGGAAAAGAGGGACGAGACAGCCGTTTGCCCTGAGGAGGCATGGCGGGGGGAAACTTCATAGGGTAGGCCTAGTCAACTCTAGATCGCCCGTCAAGGGACACCCAGCCTCCTGCCAGCGACGAATGGCTTGGGCGGTCAGTCCTTCGGTGACGTCGCGGACAGGAACACCGGCGCCGGTAACCTGCAGGCGCACCAGTTGCCAGGGATCCCCAGGTGTAGCCCGCAGCACATAAGCTTCATAAGCCAGTTGCAGGGTTTCGCTGCGCCGACCGGCTAGGGGGTTATCCTCCCGCTCGGGCTGCTGGGGCAGAACCAAGCGGCGCTCCAGCGTGGTGAAATACAAGCGAAAGCCTTGGGAAGCCGAGGCGGCTGGGCTATCCGGCAGAAGCTGGGCCAGCTCCTCGGCAGAGAGGAGTTCGGCCTCTGGCCGGCCCACCAACACCACCTGAAAGTCTGAGCGGGCGCGGCTCAAGGCCAAATTGAGAAACAAGGGCAACTGCTCTGTCAGGGCTTCAGCCCAGGTTTGCGGATCGGCAGCACAAACTTCTCCTCTGGCTGCTGTGGCAGTAAGGCAGCACAACCCCAAAGCCGCCGACAAACCTATCCGCCACCCCCCTCGGGCGGGGTGGGGGAAAAGATACCCGCCCGCTTGTCTTCTTCGCCGGCTACACCAGCCTAGGAACGGCATTGCCCCAATCCTCAGCCGATCGCTTCCTCTACAGCTTGAAAGCGTTGCCAGGCCGAAACGGGATCCGCAGCCGCCGTGATGGGGCGGCCCACCACCAAATAATCGGCCCCCGCCCGCAGCGCTGCCGCGGGGGTGCAGACCCGCCGCTGGTCGTCCTCCGCTTCTGGATCCCCAAGGCGGATCCCTGGGGTTACCAGCAGCACCTCCGGCCCCAAAGCCTGCCGTAGCCGTCCCACTTCCTGGGGGGAGCAGACCAGCCCGCTCACGCCTTGATCCAGAGCTAGCCGCGCCAACTGCAACACATAGTCGCCGGGATCTCGTTCAACGCCCAACTCCTGCCGCACCTGGTCGGGGCCAAGGCTGGTGAGAAGAGTAACTGCCAACAGCCGGCAAGAACTGCCCTGGGTGGCGGCCACTGCTGCCCGCAACATGGCACTGCCGCCAGCGGCATGAACGGTGAGCAGATCCACCCCATAACCAACGGCCACCTGAGCGGCCCGCCCCACTGTGTGGGGAATGTCGTGCAGCTTTAAATCGAGAAAAATGCGCTTGCCCCGTTCCTTAAGGGCCTGCAAAATCTGAGGGCCAACAGCCGTAAACAGCTCCAGGCCCACCTTCCACCACAGCACCTGGGGCAGGCGATCCACCCACTTCAGGGCCTGCTCCCAAGAAGCGGTATCTAGAGCAACAATGAGGCGGCTACCCTGCATGGCGAAAGCCCTCAGGCCGGCTAACGCGAAGGGCTCCGCTCTCGCGGCTCATAGTGGGAGCAGCCTTCACAGGGGCCATAGGGGTTGACGGCACAGCGCAACTCCGGGGAAAGGGCATTGTAGCGACAGGTGGGATCCCCAATCCAGCCAGGCGGCGAAGCGACATAAGTATAAACAACTACACCCCCGAACCCCAGTGGGCTGACGAAGAAACGGCTGGTGCTGAAGGACTCCCCCCCAGCAGGGTTGAACGTTTCCTCATCGAGCTCTGAACCGGGCTGCGGCTCCTCCTCCAGGCTCCAGAAGGCTTCCCACTGCCGAAGGGTTTCTTGGAGAGGCGCGGCCAGGTGTTCCGCCAACTCCGTCAGGGCGGCTTCCAAAGCGGTGAGGCTTTCTTCCGCCGCCTGGGTGAAGGCTGCCACCCATTCCTCCAAGAGCTTCTCAAAATCCATGCAGCAGCAACCTGAGAGCTTTCTTTTCACCTTACCGCTTGCCTGGGCAAGCCGGCTAACTTCCCCCTTGACAAACGGCATCTACTAACTCTTGGTTGACCAAGGGAAACAGCTCCGCCAATTCTTCGGCAGATAGGTTGCCGGTACAAACATTGGCGCGGATATGCCACTCTGCCCACATCAGCGCCGAGGGAACGGTGGGATCCTGGCCTTGCTCGGAGCCGGAACCCTTTGCGGGCCCTGGAGCCAGGCGGCGTCCGGGCCCGATGTTCAGTTGCAGTACGTTGTCGCGGTTGATGCCCGTCAGAGAGGTCTGGGCAGGGGCTTCTCCGACAAAGGCAAAAGGGAAAGACAAAGCCACCCAAACCAACCCCCGAAGGGCAAGCCGGCAAAGCATGGGATCCCTCCCCCGCGAGATAGGGTTGAGTTTTGAGGGCAATTATAGCTGCTATTTTTGGCAGCTAGGATTTGTCAAAAGCCGCCTTTGGCAGGCCAATCGCCGACCACTGCACGCAACGACGGCCCTGGTCATCCTCTAAGGCCCCCTCGCGGCGATAGGAAAAGAAATCCTGAGGCTGGCCAAAGGTGCAATGAGGACTGATGGCGATGTGCTCCGGCGGGATCCCCTGAGCTTCGGCCTGGGCGCGGTTGATCCAGCGCAGATCCAGGCGCACCTTACCCGGCAGAGGATCTGGCCAGAGGGCAGGTTGTGGGTCTACCCCTGAAGGCAGCGACTGCAGCACCTGCTCGGCCACTTCCTGAGAAACCTGGTAGGCTGGCCCGGAGATGGCCGGCCCCAGGGCAATGCGGATTTGGCTGGCAGGGATCCCCCCCTGGAGAAAGGCCTGCAGCACCTTAGTCAGGATACCGGCAGCCGTCCCCCTCCAGCCGGCGTGAACTGCGGCCACCCAGTGGGGGCTGGCCACCAAAATGGGCACACAGTCGGCAGTGCAAACCCAGGCCGAGTCCCCTGGGCGACGGGCGATCACGGCATCTGCTTCGGGACGGGCGAAACTCCCTTCCCCGACGTGAGAACCTGAAGCCCTCCCCTGGGAGAAGACAACTGCATCCGCCCACGTCCAGCGACAGCCATGCACCTGGTGGCCCCACGCAGCTCGTTCTGGGAGGAGTTGCAACTGGTCGGCCATATCGGCTGGTTGATAGGGGGAAGCTTGACGACAGCCAAAAGCATGGGGCCACCCCGCCAGCAGTTGACACTGCAGCCAACGCCATCTCCCTGCCTCTTGCCAAACCCAGCCCCCGGAACCGCTCATCGGCCTGATGGGTGGAAAGGGGATCCCTGCCGTCGGGCGTGCAGGTGGCCTAGCCGCTCCTCCAGGCAGATGCGCAGCTCGACCGGGTTGAAGAGCATCGGCAAAAAGTGAATGCTCCGGCTTTCTCGGAAGAAAAACAAAATCGGCACCGGCCGCCAGAAGATCTGCCAGTCCTGCCACTCGCTGTAGGGGAACTCGCGGATGCGCCGGGAGCCGCTGTAGACCTGCAGCGCCGTGCGGGTAAAGGCCAGCCCGATCAGACAGGTCTGTACCAGCAAAAACAGGCCAAACAACCCCACTCCCAACCCTAGCCAAAACGAGAGCCACAACAGCGGCACCGCCAAAGCCAGCACTGCCAAGCTGAGGCGGAAGTCGGGGGTCAACAGATGGGCAGAGTGGGGTTTGATCACTTTTTGCTTCTCCTCCGCTTGCCAGCTCCATTTTACGCCGCTGCCACTACCTTTCTCCGGAGGGATCCCGCCTCTGGGTAAGTTGGGGGCATACCAAACAAGTTGTTTTGATGTATCCTGACAGAGCACACAGGAACGCGGCTTTTGATCATGGCCCTAACCGCATCTGACCCCAAAGCTCTCCCCAGCGGCGGCTCCCTGAGCTTTTTTGAGCGCTATCTCACCCTTTGGGTGGCCCTGTGTATTGTTGCCGGGATCCTCCTGGGGCGATGGTTTCCGGGCGTGGCCGAGGCTTTGGATGCCTTGAGCCTCTATCAGGTCTCCCTTCCCATTGCCGTCTGCCTGTTTTTCATGATGTATCCCATCATGGTGAAAATTGACTTCGGCCAGGCAGCCTATGCTTTGAAATCTCCCAAGCCAGTGCTGTTGACCCTGGCCGTGAACTGGCTGGTGAAGCCCTTTACCATGGTGGTGATCGCCCAGTTTTTTTTGGGGTGGCTGTTTGCCCCTTGGATAACCGGCACGGAAATCATCCGCGGCACAGAGATTAGCCTCAGCAGCTCCTACATTGCCGGGGCCATTTTGTTGGGCATTGCTCCTTGTACAGCCATGGTGCTGATGTGGGGCTATCTCAGCTATGGCAACCAGGGCCACACCCTGGTGATGGTGGCGGTGAACTCTTTAACCATGCTCTTCCTCTACGCACCGCTGGGCCGCTGGCTGCTGGCCATGAGCGATTTAACGGTGCCCTGGCAAACCATTTTGCTGTCGGTGGCCGTCTATGTGGGCCTACCGTTAGTTGCAGGAGCAGCCTCCCGCTATTGGATTCTCAAAACCAAGGGCCGGGAATGGTTTGAAAAAGCTTTTTTGCGCTACCTCAACCCCATTGCCATCGCCGCCTTGCTGGTGACGTTGGTGCTTCTTTTTGCTTTTAAAGGGGATCTCATTGTGGAAAATCCCTTCCACATTTTGTTGATCGCAGTGCCTCTTTTCGTTCAAACCAACCTCATTTTCGGCATCACCTATGTGGCAGCCCAGAAACTGGGCTTGTGCTATGAGGATGCGGCTCCGGCAGCTTTAATCGGCGCCAGCAACCACTTTGAGGTGGCCATTGCAACGGCGGTGGTGCTGTTTGGCTTGAACTCAGGGGCCGCCCTGGCCACCGTCGTAGGGGTGTTGATCGAGGTGCCGGTGATGTTGATGTTGGTGGAGATCTGCCGGCGTACCGCCTTTTATTTCCCCCGCCAGCCGGAAAAGGCCAGCTTGCCCGATCCCCGCTGCCTTAAAATTAGCCCCTGAGGGATCCCTTCAGCCCATGAACCTGCCCCCGGATCGCCAACGGGAACACCAGGCCAACGAGCGCACCTTTCTGGCTTGGCTGCGCACCTCTGTGGCTCTCATTGCCTTTGGTTTTGCCCTCACCCGCTTCAGCCTCTTTCTGCAGCAGATCGAAGCTTCCAGCTCCCCCGAGCAGCCCTCCCCGAGCCACGGCCTCTTGAGTACCCAGAACCTGGGCCTCCTGTTGGTGATCTTTGGGATCCTGACAATTGGCCTTTCAACCTGGCGCTACAACCAGGTGATGCGGCGAATCGAGGCGGGCAACTTTCGCCCCAGCCGTTTTCTCGTCTGGATCATGGCTGCGGTGGTGGCCCTGTTTGGGCTGCTGAGCCTTCCCCTGATGCTGCGCCGCCCCCGCCCTCAGGAGCCTTCCCGGCTCAGCCTGCCGGAGTGAAGGGCTGCCAGCGGCTGCAATTGCCGGGCTTGCTGCTTGAGCCGCTCGATCAACTGCCTGCACACCACCTCGCACAGCTCAAAGCAGATGGGATCGGCAATTTGGTAGTAGACGCTCACGCCCCTGGGCTCGCGGCTGACGATCCCTGCCTGCGCCAAGATCTTGAGATGTTTGGAAACGTTGGCCTGGCCCATGCCGGTGGCCTCTAAGATCTGGGTGACGTTCTTGGGTCCCGAGCGCAACTGACACAGGATCTGCAGCCGGCTGGGCTCCGCCAAAACCTTGAAGTACTCCGCTACGCTGGTCAGCACTTCCGGCGTCAGAGTCAACTGGCACTCGTCTTTGCCACCTTTCACGAGCTCGTCCCAATCCATAGCCTGTCTTGAGGGATGCGCTGGCTTGATTTTAACACTAAATAGTTATACAGTAGATCTAGAGGCCCGAATTGGATCGCGTTCGGGTTTTGCCAACAGACAGGAGGGCAGCATGCTATTTCGCCAACTGTTCGACACCGAGACGAGCACCTACACCTATTTAATCGCAGACCCAGACACCCGCGAGGCAGCTCTGGTGGATCCCGTTTTGGAGCAGGTGGAGCGGGACTTGAAGTTAATTCGAGAGCTGGGTCTGACCTTGAAGTACTGCTTGGAAACCCACGTCCACGCCGATCACATCACCGGCACTGGCAAGCTGCGCGAGCTGACCGGCTGCCAAGGGGTGGTGCCGGTTCAGGCCAAGGCGCAATGTGCGGATCGCTTTATCGGCCATGGGGAAACGCTGCAGGTGGGATCCATTGTCATCGAGGCCATCGCCACCCTGGGCCACACCGACAGCCACATGACCTATCGCGTCAATGGGGATCGCGTTCTTACCGGCGATGCCCTGCTCATTCGCGGCTGTGGGCGCACGGATTTCCAAAGTGGGGATCCCGGCCTGATGTATGACCATGTTACCCAGCACCTGTTTACCCTGCCGGACGAGACGTTGGTCTATCCCGGCCATGACTACCGGGGGCACACCGTCTCCACTATTGGCGAAGAGAAGCGCTGGAACCCCCGCTTTGTGGATCTACAGACGGGCAAGCTGCGTTCGCGGGAGAGCTTCATCGCCCTGATGAACAGCCTCAACCTACCTCAGCCCAAGAAGATTCAGGAGGCGGTGCCCGCCAACGAGCAGTGCGGCCAAGTGGCAGCCGCGGTTTAGTGGGGCAAACCCTCTTGGGTGGGAGAGCCTGGCTGTAAAGCCTGCGGGGCTAGCTAGACTTCTCTGAGCCGGCGGGTCAGAAATGGGAGGGTTGAGAGTGGATCCAGAAAGTCTCTATGAGAAGGATTTCTATGCTTGGACTCAGCAACAAGCTCAATTTCTGCGGGAGCGGGCTTGGGAGAAGCTAGACCTGCCCCATTTGATTGAGGAGATGGAATCGTTGGGCAGGCAACAGCGGCAAGAGCTGCGCAACCGGCTAGGGGTTTTGGTGGGGCACCTTCTGAAATGGGAGTATCAGCCGCAGGCTAGATCTGTAAGCTGGCTTCTTACCCTACAGGTGCAGCGACAGGAAGTTCTGGATCTATTGGAAGAAAACCCCAGCTTGAGGCCCTATTTGCCGGAGGCCATCTCCAAGTCTTACTTGAGGGCGCTGCAGCTAGCCCTGGAAGAGACCAAGCTGCCCAGAAAGACTTTTCCCAAGACGTGTCCTTACGCTCCCGAGCAAATCCTGGATAGCCAGTTTTACCCCGGCGAGCCCAGCAGGTTGCTTGAGGAAGAAGGTTAGTTACCCGAGGAGGAAACCAATGACTGTAGCCCGACAAAATCCTACGCCTTCCGCTCAGCAGGAACGGGATCCCCGTCTCAAGGAGATCGACGCCCTGACCTTAAAGCAGTGGCTGGATCAAGGGCGGGTACAGCTCATCGACGTGCGGGAGCCGGGAGAATATGCCGATGAGCGGATCCCAGGGGCGATCAACATGCCTCTGTCTAGCTTTGATCCGGCCAAGGTGCCCGCCTCGACGCCGGAAAAACCGGTGGTGTTGCAGTGCCGCATGGGCAGCCGCTCCATCCGCGCCGGCTGTCAGTTGCTGGAGTACGGCTGGCCGGAAGCGATGAGCCTAAAGGGCGGGATCGAAGCCTGGAAGGCCGCCAAGCTGCCCACCACCCGCACCCGCAACGCCCCCATCTCGCTGATGCGGCAGGTTCAAATTGCGGCGGGATCCCTGGTGGTGGCCGGCACCCTGCTGGGAGCTTTTGTCCATCCGGCCTGGCTGCTGCTGAGCGGCTTTGTGGGAGCCGGGCTGGTGTTTGCCGGGATCACCAACACCTGCGGCCTGGCGCTGCTGTTGGCCCGCATGCCCTGGAACCAAGGTCAGACGCTATGAGCAGCGAGATCCCGTCCGCCTCTTCTACAAAGCAGGGGATCTGGGCGCGCTACCTGCCCTTTGCCAAGGATTCCTTGTGGTGGCTTCGCTATCGGCGAGAGGATCTGCCGGGGGATCTCATTGCCGGACTGGTTACAGCCCTTCTCCTAGTGCCCCAGAGCATGGCCTACGCGCTGCTGGCCGGGCTGCCTCCCCAGGCGGGCCTCTACGCCAGCATCCTGCCGGTGATCGCCTACGGCTTTCTGGGATCCAGCCGGGCTTTGTCGGTGGGGCCGGTGGCCATCATCTCCCTGCTGGTGGCCGCGGGCTTGGAGCCGCTGGCTGAGCCGAGCAGCCCGGAGTATGGCCGGCTGGCGCTGGGCTTGGCCCTGGAAGCGGGCTTGATCCAAGTAGGGGTAGGTCTGCTGCGCTTGGGGTTTCTGGCCAATTTCTTGAGCCACTCAGTGGTAACGGCCTTCGGCAGCGCGGCAGCCTTGATCATCGCCTTCAGCCAGCTCCGCCATCTGCTGGGGGTGAAGATCGCCAACACCGAGTCCTTCTGGCTGCTGCTGCAACGGCTCTGGCAGAGCTTGGAGGGAGTCAACTGGGCCACCCTGGGGCTGGGGCTGTTGGCCATCACCCTCTTGGTGTACGCCCAGCAGAAGCTCCCCGCTCAACTGCGCCGCTGGGGGATCCCACCCCTCTGGGGCCTACTTCTCACCAAGGGCGCGCCGCTGGGAGCCGTCTTCCTGACCACGCTGCTGGTGTGGGGGTTGAACCTCTCAGAGAGAGCGGGGGTGGCGGTGGTGGGATCCATTCCGGCGGGTTTGCCCCCCCTGACCTTCCCTTGGCTGAGCTGGGCAGAGTGGAGAGCTTTGCTGCCCACAGCTTTGGCCATCAGCTTGGTGGGCTTTACGGAAAGCTATGCGGTGGGGCAGTCGCTGGCCAGCCAGCGGCGCCAGAAAGTGGATCCCAACCAGGATCTAGTGGCCCTGGGGGTGGCCAACCTGGCGGCAGCCGTGAGTGGTGGCTACCCGGTAACCGGTGGGATCAGCCGCTCGGTGGTTAACGCTCAGGCCGGGGCCAACAGCGGCCTGGCCTCGGTGGTCACGGGATCCCTGATAGCCCTGGCAGTGAGCTGGCTGATGCCCCTGTTTACCTTCCTGCCCCAGACGACCCTAGCAGCTATTGTGCTGGTGGCAGTGCTGGGACTGGTGGATTTTCACCCCTTGCTGCAGAGCTGGCGCTACGACCGCGGCGATGCCTTGGTTTGGCTGGTCACCTTTGCCAGCGTGCTGGGGATCGGGGTGGAGCCGGGGATTGGGCTGGGGGTGCTGGTTTCCATCCTGCTCTTTCTTTGGCGGGCCAGCCGTCCCCACATCGCCATTGTTGGCCAGGTGCCGGGCACCGAGCACTACCGCAACGTGCTGCGCCATGAGGTGATTACCGATCCGCGCATCTTGGCGGTGCGGGTGGATGAAAGCCTGTTTTTTGCCAACGCGGCCTACCTGCAGGAGTCCATCCTGCAGGAGGTAGCAGCGCGGCCAGCAGTGGAACAGGTGCTGCTGGTGGCCAGCGCCATTAACTTCGTCGACGGCAGCGCTTTGGAGGCCCTGGCCCAGTTGGTAGAACGTCTGCAGCAAATGGGGGTGGGCTTTGCCCTGGCCGAGGTGAAGGGGCCGGTGATGGATCGCCTCAAAAGGGCTGGGTTTGTGGAGAAAGTGGGCGCCGAGCGCTTCTTCTTGTCGACCCACCAGGCGATGCAGGTTCTCAAGTCTCAGACGAACTCTATGCCGGCAGCCGCTTCCGGATGAGCACAATCGGCGTTTGCTCTGCCGCATTGCCGGCTGGGTTCTTGCGCAGCGCCTGCTCCACCAGCTCCTCCTCCACGCCAGGGCTGGTTGCCAGAACGCTTACTTCGCCTAGATCGTTGGCATCGACAATGGCCACCTCGTAGCCGGTCTGGGCATGGAGCTCGGCCACCAGCTTGGCTGGATCCCGCGGCCCCAAGACGATGAACTGGTCGTAGGGGGGCAAAGTGCCGGTGACATCGTCGATCAAGGCCGCCTGCTCCCCCGCCAGGGCGTAGAAGGCTCCGCGGATCCCCAGCAATTTGGCCAGGGATCCGACGACAAAAGCCCCCAACACCCGCCAGGCCCCCGAACAGTCGATCAACGTCTGCATCCCATAGCAGCTTGAGAGACTGGTTTTGGAAGGGAAGAAGTAGCAGAGGGTGCGGGCCAGCCAGCCGGGCTGCACCTGCAGGGGATGGCGAAAGTTGCCCTGGACGATGGCCGCCGCGCTTTCCGAGATGGCCACAATATCGCCGGGCTGGATATGGGGGCCTACGTAGTGCCGCAGCACCTCGGCTAGGTCGTCGCTGGGGGTAAGCAGATGGGTGGGAACAGGAGCCCAACTCACCAGCCCCTGCTGCTGCCAGGCCAGCTCCGGCAAGGGCTCCACTTCCTGCAAGGGCAGGATCAGGTGGCTGGTCTTCAGGGTGCGCCGTTGCCGCCCGTACTGGATGTAGTCCAACTCCAGCCAGGCCGAGCGCAAATCTGCCAGCCCTTCCCCCTCTAGCTCGATCTCGACTTCTAAGCCGGTCTGGCTTTGGGGGGAGATGATGTAGGCCTGCCAGTAGTTGTCTGGGCGGGGGGGCAGATCCGGATGGCGGGAGCGCAGGCGGATCCTACTTTGGATCCCTTCGAGGGAGCCGGCGCTGAGCAGATGCAGCCGCGGCTGCACCTGGGCCAAGGTGACCTCAAAAAGGGGGTTGAGGTTGCGGGCCACAAACTCGGCCTGGATAAGCCAGCGATGAGGGCTGAGGCGGCTGAGGCGCCAGCTCTGGGGCTCCACCAGCAGACAGTCGGCGGGGCGGGTCTTCAGCCAGTACAGCAACGTCGCCACACTTAGGAGCAGCCCGGCCACCACCTGGATCCAGGCCGAGGGATCCCAAAGCCAGCGCCCGATCCCCCAGAGGCTCAAGACCATGCCAGCCAATACGCCAGCCACCACACCTCGGCTCACCATCCGAATGGTTGCCATTGGGATCCCACTCCTTAAACCCTGCTCAAGTCTGCCCCTTCCTTCAGGCCTGCACCCTAGACTACAGGTACGCTCCCCAGCCCTAGCCATCCTACCGGGAAACCGCCAGCACCCTGTAGCAGGATCCCTATCTACACCTTCATCTCAAACAGTTAGACTAAAAATAGATTGCACCCTAAGTTTTCTGCCGCATCCTTTGGAGGTTGCCCATGGCCCAAAAACAGCAGTTCAAGAGCTTTGACGACATGATCCAGGGATCCAAAACTCCCATTCTGGTGGACTTTTACGCTACCTGGTGTGGTCCCTGTCAGGTGATGGCTCAGGTGTTGGAGCAGGTGAAGCCGCAGGTGGGGGATGCTATTTCCTTCGTGAAGGTGGATATAGATAAATACCCCAACATTGCTGCCCGCTGGGGGATCTACGCTGTGCCGACTCTCATCCTGTTCAAAGACGGGAAGCCGGTTGACCGCATCGAGGGGCTGTTGCAGCCTCGCGCCCTGGTGGAGCGGTTGCGGGCGCAGATCGGCCTGCCGGTCAGCTAAGGGCAGATAGACCTTGAGGGCGTTTTGGCAGGAGCTTGAGGCGGGGCCGGTTCTCCAAGTTCACCAGGCGGGAGAGGTGCCCTACCGCAGGGCGTGGGCTTGGCAGCAAGTCAGGTTGGCCCAGATGATCCGCGATCCCCAGGTGCCAGATGGGCTTTTGTTGCTCACCCACCCGCCGGTCTACACCCTGGGGGCGGGGGCCGATCCCAAGTTTCTCAAAAGCCTGGCTGGACAGATAGGATCTCCAGACACTCAGCCAGAGTCCCCTGTTACTGAGGGGCCGGAGATCCTGCGGGTGGAGCGGGGCGGCGAAGTGACCTACCACGGGCCGGGCCAGTGGGTGGGTTATGCCCTGCTCAACCTAAAGCGCCATAGGACTGTCTACGGCTCCCACGGCCAGCCGGATCTGCATCGCTACCTGCGCCACCTAGAAGAGGTGCTCATCCAGACTGTGGCCCACTTCGGCCTGCAGGGGGAGCGGATCCCTGGCCTAACAGGGGTTTGGGTGCAAGGCCACAAGGTGGCGGCCATCGGCATCAAGGTCTCCCGCTGGGTGACCTACCACGGCTTTGCCCTCAACGTCTGCCCGGATCTAGCTGCCTTCGAGGCCATCGTGCCCTGTGGGATCCCTGATCGCCCGGTGGGATCCCTGGTTCAGTTTTGTCCCCGAGTAACGATGGCGGCAGTGGCCCCGGTGGTGGTGAAGTCCTTTTGTCAGGTCTTTGGGCTGCAAGCTCAGGAAGTTTCCTTATCAGAGTGGTTGGGAGAACGCAAGTCTCTAAAGACTCAAGGCTAATCCACCCCCAACTGGCGCAGCAGTTGCTGCAGGATGGCCTGGTTGGCAAAGTTGCCACTCTTGGAAAAGAGAGCCAAGGCCTGGCGAAAGTCGGCCATGGCGGCTTCTCGATCCCCCAGTTGCAGGTGGGCCACGCCGCGGCTGAAGTAGGCTTCTGGAATTCGCGGATCCAACTGAATGGCCCGCTCCGCATCGGCCAGAGCTTCTTCCGGCTGGCGCAACTGGTTGTAGACGTAGCTGCGGTTCACATAGGCCGGAGCATAGCTGGGATCCAACTGCACCGCCCGATCCAGATCCGCCAGGGCAGCTACGGGATCCCCCCGCAGCAACTTGAGGGATCCCTGCCAGTTGAACTCGGAAGCGGTGTTTGGGGCCGAGGTCTTCTCAGGAGGAGGTGGGAAGGCAAGCAAAGAGATGGCAGGGGCAGGAGCGAGGAATGCTGCCAAGAAACCTATCAGAGCTATCCTTCCCCATCGACACTTGATTGTGCTGATACATTTACGCTGAACACTGCTGAGTATTATCGCTCAACGGTGCAGCGATAGCATCCTGCCCACTGCTGAACAGGATGGCGGTATCCCGCAAAGCCCTGAGCATAACGCCCAGAGCGCCTTGCCAATCTCGTGGTAGCCTATGGTTGCACTTTGGGCATCTAAACACCTTTGCGCCACCCAACTTGGTGTGGATGTGCCCGCACTTGGTACAGGTTTTGCTGGTGTACGCTTCCGATACTTCCACGACAACCACGTTTTTCTTCTTGGCTTGAAACTTCAGGAACTGCTTGAACCGATAGTG
>NZ_AXUW01000001.1:591980-635372 GCF_002760415.1 Synechococcus sp. 65AY6A5 | reverse complement strand
CTAAGCGCTCGCGCAACAGTTCTTGATACTGCCACAGGTAGAAGTCTGGGTGTTCTGTAATAATTGCCATCACTTCCTGCCGATGTTGTTCCAAAATGCCCACTCGCTTGGTGCCTGCTTTCTTAGGGGCTAAATCTTGAGTTTGTTGGTACTGTCGCACCCAGCGGTGTACTGTTCTTTTGGTCACCATGAAGCGTTTAGCTACCTGGCGGATGGAGGTGTTACCTGCCTGATAGGCTGCTACAACTCTTTGCCGCAAATCCAAAGAATGAGTCGGCATTCCTTTCTCTCCTTCCTCTTGAATACCTGTACCCTATTTTAAATTAAAAGGCTGTACTGTACATTATTTTCAGTATAGTCCAGCGTATCATTGACTAGAGTCATGCTCTATTGGCTAGAGTGAGGGCGGGGGGATGTTACAAGGAAAGCTTCTGGAATAGATGAGCCACCGGCAGGGCAAATCCTGGAATAACCTCTTCACCTTCTAGAAGATCAACCGATTTCAGGAGGCGGTCAGGCTCTTGAGAGCTGCGATACACCAGGACGTAGTGCTCGCTGGGGTGAACCAGCCAAACCAGGCGGCTGCCATTTTCAAAGTACTCCACCAGCTTGTCATGAATTTCTTCAACCGTATTGCGGGGGGAAAGCACTTCAACAGCCAGATCTGGAGCGCCTTCCAAAAATCCTGTGGGCAGTTCAGCCATGCCCTGCAAGCGTTCTTTAGCAAAAAAAGAGATGTCAGGGGAGCGCCAATTTCCACTCTTCATCTTAAAAGCAGTGCTGGAATCTAAAACGATCCCCAGCTTGTTGGACAAAACGTAGGGGGTCAAAGCTGCCAATAGGAGGCTGCAGACATAACCATGGAGTGCCCCCGCGCTTCCCATATCAATTGGCTTCCCATCAACAATCTCGTAGCGATGTCCCTCCCTGGACAACGCCATGAATTCTTCGGCTGTCCAAGCTCTTTTTCCCTGAGTTGGCACAGCTCCGACGGTCATCTGCAAACTCCTTGCTGCTCCTTCGACACCGCAAGCCAAGCCCGCAGGGATCCCCCAGCGGCTTTTCCTCGAGGGGGGACGCCAAAGGCTAAAATAGCCTAGCTCATCCTACTGTACCGACGGAAAAGGCACCTTGATCGAGCGCTACACTCTGCCCGAAATGGGCCAGATTTGGTCCACTGCCCACAAGCTCCAGACCTGGCTGCAGGTGGAGCTGGCTGTCTGTGAAGCGCAAGCGGAGCTGGGGCGGATCCCGCAAGAAGCCCTGCAGGAGATCAGAGCCAAAGCCGCCTTTGACCCGGCGCGGGTTTTGGAAATTGAGGCGGAAGTGAAGCACGATGTTATTGCCTTCCTAACCAACCTCAACGAGCACGTGGGCGAGGCAGGGCGCTACATCCACCTGGGCCTGACCAGCTCGGATGTGTTGGATACGGCCCTGGCCCTGCAGCTTGTGGCCTCGGTGGAGATCTTGCAAGCCCGCCTGGCCGACCTCATCGCTGCTATCCGCGACCAAGCTCGGCAGCACCGCTACACCCTCATGATCGGCCGCACCCACGGTGTTCACGCCGAGCCGATTACCTTTGGCTTTAAGCTGGCAGGGTGGCTGGCCGAGTGCCTGCGCCATCAGGAGCGGCTGGAACGCCTGCAAGAGGTGGTGGCAGTGGGCAAGATCTCGGGGGCAGTGGGCACCTACGCCAACGTGCCTCCCCAGGTGGAGCAGTTGGCCTGCGCCCGCTTGGGGCTCAAGCCGGATACGGTCTCAACCCAGGTGATCTCGCGGGATCGCCACGCCGAGTATGTGCAAACCTTGGCTTTGATTGGCTCTTCCCTAGAGCGCTTTGCTACTGAAATCCGCCACCTGCAGCGAACAGAGGTACTGGAGGCTGAGGAGTACTTTGCCCCCGGCCAAAAGGGATCCTCTGCTATGCCCCACAAGCGCAACCCCATCAAGGCGGAACAACTGACGGGGCTGGCCCGTCTCCTGCGCGGGTATGCCGTCTCGGCCCTAGAAAACATTCCCCTTTGGCATGAGCGGGACATCTCCCACAGCTCGGTGGAGCGGGTTATCCTGCCCGATGCCTCCATTCTCTGCCACTACCTGCTGGTGAACATGGCCGACCTGGTGCGCCACCTGCAGGTTCACACCGGCAACATGGAGCGCAACCTCAACATCTACGGCGGCGTCATCTTCAGCCAGCAGGTGCTGCTGGCTTTGGTGGAGAAGGGCCTTAGCCGCGAGGAAGCCTACCGCCTGGTGCAGGAAAATGCTCACCGCGCCTGGAACCAGCCGCAGGGAGACTTTCGCGCCAATCTGCTGGCGGATCCCCGAGTGATGGCCCACCTGAGCGAGGCAGAACTGCAGGACTGCTTTGATCCCCAGCGCCACCTAACCCATTTGGACGAGATCTTTGCCCGCTTGCGCATTTGAGGGATCCCCTATGGTTTGGCAGCGACAGCACGTCTTGGGCTTGGCGGATTTTACTCCCGAAGAATACCAGATGGTTTTGCAGACCAGCGCCAGTTTCCAGGAGGTGTTGACGCGGCGGTTGCCCAAGGTGCCCACCTTGCAGGGGAAGGTGGTGGTGACGCTGTTCTTCGAGCCTTCCACCCGCACTCGTTCCAGTTTTGAGCTGGCGGCCAAGCGCCTTTCGGCCGATGTGCTTAACTTTTCCCCTGGCACTTCTTCCTTGGGCAAGGGGGAGACGCTCTTGGATACGGCCCGCACCTTTCTGGCCATGGGATCCGATCTCTTAATCGTTCGCCATGCCCAGGCAGGAGTGCCCCAACAATTAGCTGCCGAGATCGACCGCCGTGGATCCCCTGTGGGCGTTCTCAATGCCGGGGATGGACTGCACGAACATCCCACCCAAGGTTTGCTGGATTTGTTTACCCTCTGCAGCCATCTGGATCCCCGGCGTCCCCGTCTGGAGTTGCTGCAAGGGATCAAAATTGCCATTGTCGGCGATATTCTCCACTCGCGGGTGGCCCGCTCCGATATCTATGCCTTGGTGACTGCCGGAGCTGAGGTTCACTTAGCCGGCCCTCCCACCCTGTTGCCCAAAGATTTTGCCCAGTTTGTGCCCGGCCATACGCTCCCTGTCCATTGGCAGCTGGAGCCTGCCCTCGAAGGGTCGCGTTTTGTCATCACCTTGCGCCTGCAGCAGGAGCGCATGGGCGAGTTCCTTCTCCCCAGCCTGCAGGAATACCACCACCTTTTCGGCCTCACGCGGCAACGACTGCGCCTGTGTCACCCGGATGTCAAGCTTCTGCACCCCGGCCCGGTCAATCGCGGTGTGGAACTCAGCTCCGAGGTGATGGAGGATCCCGGCTTGAACCTGATTGAGCAGCAGGTCACCCACGGCGTGGCGGTGCGCATGGCCCTGCTGTACCTCATGGGGGGCGGGCGGATCCCAGCTTAGAGCCCAGATCTTTCTCTGCTCGGGGAACATGTAGAGCTGCCTCACGTCTGGAGTGTTGAAGTCCATCTCCTAGCTAATTCTCTCTGTCAAAAGTCGGAAGAAGCTCTGGCCAGAGCTTTTACCGCCCTGCTGAAATCATGTCCAAGCTTGCCGAGAGGGGAGCAACATCTTTGTATCAAATTTTACACATCTTGGATCTGGATCCAGTTTTTTTGCAGCCGTCCCAGCTCAGCTCTTATTCAAGTTATGTTTGTTGGATTGGTTGTCAAATGAGTTGTCAAACGAGATAGAAGTTCAGCAGCATAAGCCTTTTTGCGGATCCTGGGCTCCAGGATCCTGATTTTGCTGAAATCCAAACTGGCCAAAACCACCAGATGGAAAATCGAGGTTTGGAAACGAGCCAGCACACTCAAAAATATCGATTTTTCTCTTGACTTAACCCAAAGTTAACCTTTAGATATCCTTCCGTTAACTTTGAGGTTATAGAGTTGAAGATGTTGATTTGCCACAGATATTACCTATGCGAACCCTGCTTTCTGCTTTCTCCCTCACCGCTCTAACAGTAGGATTTCTAACAGCGACCTCGGCTCAAGCCCAAACCGTGCAAATCTCCGGGGCGGGCGCGACCTTTGCGGCTCCTTTGCTGCAACGTTGGTTTGACGCCTACAACCGCACCGTAGACCCCACTGTGCAAGTCAGCTATCAGTCTGTCGGTAGTGGTGCTGGCCTAGAGCAGGTGATCAATGGCACTGTGGACTTCGGCGCTTCCGAGGCGCCTTTCTCCGGTGCTCGCCTGGAAAGCTTCCGAGCTAAATACGGCTATGATCCCCTACAGTTGCCTCTGGCGGGAGGGGCCATCGAGTTTGCCTATAACCTGCCCGGCATTGAAGACGGAGAGCTCATCCTGAAGCGGAAAACCTACTGCGGCATCGTGACCGGCGAGATCACTCGCTGGGACGACATTCGCATCAAGGCCGAGAACCCAGGTATAGCAAACAAGCTGCCACCCCTGGACATCACCTGGGTACACCGCTCTGATGGTTCTGGGACTACCTTTGTGTTCACCAACCACATCAGAACTGTCTGCCCTAATTGGACAGCCGGTGCTGGTACTTCTGTCGAGTGGCCTGTTGGCATTGGAGCCCAAGGGAATGAGGGCGTAGCCGCCACCATCAAGCAGGAGCCAGGGGCAATTGGCTACGTGAACCAGTCCTATGCCAAGCTGGAAAAGATGGCCACTGCTCGCTTGGAAAACAAAGCGGGCAACATTGTTGAGTTCTCGACTGAGGCAGCTACCTCGGCGCTGGATGCTCCCATTCCTGATGACTTTGCGCTGTTGGTGCCCGACCCGGAAGGGCCAAATGACTACCCAATCGTGGGCTTGTTCTGGGTGATGATGTACCGCGAGTATCCCGATCAGCAGAAGCTGACCAAGCTGGTGGAGACTCTGAAGTGGACCCAGGGGCCAGAGGGTCAAGCCATCACCAAGGAGCTGGACTACATCCCTATGCCTGAGGCGGCTATCCAGCGGATCTTTGCAGAGCTGGATGCCATCACCGTTAACCCCAAGGCGGTGCGATGACTGGGTTGCAGCCTGAACTCCACTAGAGTGGAGCTGGTGGCCGGCTGAGGAGGCAGGTGAGGCTTTCTCGGTCGGCTGCTGGGGTTACCTTGCACGGTGGGATTTTTAGGAAAGATTTTGAACCGAAGATGATCATGGGAGAGAGGCTATGACTTCAGCGGCTACGGGTTATGGTTCACCACCAAACCCGGATATCGATGTTGACATTGAGAAAAAGGCGAGCCTGTCTCGGGCTGTTGATGTGGGCTTTGTCCGCCTGACGCTGGCCTTGGCAGGGTTTGCCGGCATTATCCTCATCTGGGTGATTCTTCAAACCACCGAAGCGGCTCTGCCGGCGATTCAGCAGTTTGGCTTGGGCTTCCTGGTTACTGCCCGCTGGAACCCGGTGGAAAACATCTACGGGGTGCTACCACAGATTTATGGCAGTTTGGTAACCTCTCTGGTGGCTTTGATTTTTGCCATCCCTCTGGGCATTGGCACTGCCATCTTCCTGACGGAAGGTTTTGCCCCCAAGTGGGTAACGGAGCCGATTAGCTTTGCCATTGAGCTGATCGTGGCCACTCCCAGTGTGGTGCTGGGGCTGTGGGGGATCTTTGTGCTGATTCCAGCAGTGCGGCCCATCTTTCGAGCCATTAACCAGACGCTGGGTTGGATCCCTTTCTTGGGTGGCCCGGCTCCGCGGGGGCCCAGCTTGTTGATAGTGGCTATGGTGCTGGGGATCATGATCTCTCCCATCATCATCTCCATTACCCGCAGTACCCTTGAATCTCTGCCACGCAGCCTAAAAGAGGGGGCTTTGGCTCTGGGGGCAACCCGCTGGGAGACCATCTTAACGGTGATGATCCCTGCCGGCCTGTCGGGTATCGTCAGCTCGATCATGCTGGCGCTGGGACGGGCTTTGGGAGAGACCATGGTAGCGGCCATGCTTTCTGGCAACGCCAACCGCATCAATATCTCCCTAATGCAGCCGGGATCCACCATTACCGCCTTGATTGCTTCTCAGTTTGGGGAGGCAGGACGCTTGCAGGTTTCGGCTCTCATGTATGCCGGCGTGGTGCTGATGGTGCTGACGTTATTGGTCAACATCGTTGCCGAGATCATCATCCGCAAGTTTCAAAACTTGGAGCAGTAACTTGGGAAGCAGAAAGAAGATGAAGGAGCACTGTTATCATGTCCGACTCAGCACAGCTTGCCCCTGAGAAGGTTGACATCGACATTACTCGTGCCGCCATTGCCCCTGTCCGCAATTACACAGGCATTGTCCTAACCCTGCTGAGTGGCCTCTTTGTGGCGGTGATCATAGCTTCCCTATCTTGGGTGCTGTGGGATGTGGGCAAGGAAGGCATCCAGCGGATAAATTGGGATGTCCTCACCCAGACCCGCTACCCTGCCCCTGGCCTGGCGGAAGGGGGCTTTGGTCACGCAATTGTCGGCAGTTTAATGGTGCTGGCTACGGGGGCGGCTTTGAGCTTTCCCTTCGGCATCTTGGCGGCAGTGTACTTGTCTGAATTCGGTCGCGGCACCCGCTTGGCTTATCTGGTTAAGTTTTCCTGCAATGTGCTCACGGGGGTACCGGCCATTCTCTGCGGCCTGTTTGCCTATGCTGTGGTGGTGAGGGGATCCGGCTTTTCGGCTTTCTCGGGAGGGGTGGCTTTTGGCGTGCTGATGCTGCCGATTGTCCTCCGCTCCACCGAGGAGGCGTTGCTGCTGGTTTCGCCCGACATGCGCTTGGCTTCCCTTGGCCTGGGCTCAAATCGCTTTCAGACCACAATGCGCGTTGTTTTGCCGGCAGCGGCACCGGCCATCGTAACCGGGCTAATCCTGGCTTTGGCCCGAGCGGCAGGCGAGGCTGCACCTCTGCTCTTTACCGCCTTCAACAACAATTTCTGGTCTACTGATCTCTTTGGCCCGGTGGCTACCTTGCCGGTGATGGTCTACTTTTTCTCCATCATTCCCTACAGGGTGCAGCAGCAGCTGGCTTGGGCGGGCGCTTTGGTTTTGTTAGCCATTGTTTTGGCGGCCAGCTTGACCGCTCGCTTTTTGGTGTACAAGACCAGGAAATAGCCTGAGGATTCTCAACAAAGTCTTGAATCGAACTCTTCGTCGAACTCTAGCTCTTTTTGTGAGTGCTGCCATGCAAACTCAATCTCTTAACCAGACCTCTTACGTTTTCAGGACCGAGAACCTGAATGTCTACTATGGCTCCAATCTGGCGGTAAAAAATGTTACTCTGGACATCCCAGCCCGACAGATTACTGCGTTTATCGGCCCTTCCGGCTGTGGCAAAAGCACGATTCTGCGCTGTTTTAACCGCACCAACGATTTGATCCCCGGTGCTCGTGTAGAGGGCAAGCTCACCTACCACGGCAAGGATCTCTACGCCAAAGAGGTCGATCCGGTGGCGGTGCGGCGGCGTATCGGCATGGTCTTCCAAAAGCCCAATCCCTTCCCCAAAAGCATTTACGACAACGTGGCCTACGGCCCGCGGGTGCTGGGGATGAAGGTAGACTTGGACGAGGTGGTGGAAACCTCGCTGAAACGGGCTGCCCTCTGGGATGAAGTCAAAGACAAGTTGAAAGAAAATGGTCAGTCGCTGTCGGGAGGGCAGCAGCAGCGCTTGTGTATTGCCCGCGCTCTGGCGGTACAGCCGGATGTGATTTTGATGGATGAGCCCTGTTCGGCACTGGATCCCATTTCCACCCGCCGTATCGAAGAGCTGATGAAGGAGCTGGAGGAGGAATATACCATCATCATCGTCACCCACAACATGCAGCAGGCCAGCCGCGTCTCGGATATGACGGCTTTCTTCAGTGTGGAGCTGGTGGGATCCAACCGTGTGGGCGAGCTGATTGAATTTGACAGAACTGAAGTCATCTTCAACAGCCCCACCAAGCAAGCCACAAGAGATTATGTGGAGGGCCGCTTCGGCTAATCGACCTGGCCGGACAGGGATCCTTCCCATACTGTTCTCGGCAAACCCTTTTGCAGGCAATTTCTGCCGATGATGGAGTCTGAAGAACCGTTGCACCCAAATACGGATACCTATGATCGTTGCCGCTCCTGACAAGCTGCAGGCTTTGCGTTCTGACTTAGAGGGTATTGAGATCATCACTGATCCGGCTCAGGTGGCCAAGTTGTCGTTGGATTTTTACCACTACAGCCCCGTGCTGAGCCGACAACTGAGCGACAAGCGGGGAGATTTGGTGGTGCGCCCCGCCGATGAGGCCGAGGTGATGCGGGTGGCAGCGGCCTGTGCCAGGCTGCGGATCCCGGTTACGGTGCGCGGTGCCGGTACCGGTAATTACGGCCAATGTATCCCGCTGGCCGGGGGTGTAATCCTGGACATGGGCAAGCTCAACCAGGTGCTTTGGGCAAAGCCGGGCTTGGCGCGGGTGCAGGCGGGGGCCAAGTTGATGGCCATCGACAAACACACCCGCGAGCTGGGCTGGGAGATCCGTATGGCCCCTTCCACCTACCGTACGGCCACTATTGGGGGGTTCATTGCCGGGGGCAGCGGCGGCATTGGCTCTGTGACCTACGGCCAATTGCTGGATCGGGGCAACATCTTGGGGCTGCGGGTGATCACAGTCGAAGAGGAGCCGCGGGCCCTGGAGCTGCGGGGAGACGACGTGTTTAAAGTCAGCCATGCCTGGGGCCTCAACGGGATCATCACAGAAGTAGAGATCCCGCTGGCGCCGGCCTACCCATGGGCAGAGCTGGTGGTGGCCTTTCCCCCTGAGGTGGGGTTTATGCCCTGCGCCCACTTTGGGCAGGCCCTGGCCGAGGCAGATGGGATCCTCAAGAAACTCATCAGCCTGCACGCCTGGCCGATCCCTCGTTACTTCGTCCCCCTGCAGGACTACTTGCCCCAGGGATCCGCCGTGGCCCTGGTGATGGTGGCCGAGCCCAGCCTGGAGCCGTTGCTGGAGCTAATTCGGGAACATGGCGGCCAGGTGGTCTACAACAAAACGGCGCAGGAGGCGGCCAAGGGGATCTCGCTGGGGGAATTTTCCTGGAACCACACCACCCTGCACTGCCGCAGCGTGGATCCCAATTTGACCTATCTACAATCGATTTTTCCGCCCGACCGGGAGCTGAAGTTGGTGCAGCACCTGTACGAGCACTTTGGCGACGAAGTGCTGATGCACCTGGAATGGATTCGCATACGCGGCCAGGTTGCCCCGGTCGGCCTGCAAATTGTGCGCTTTACCACTGAAGAACGCCTCAACGAGATCATGCGCTATCACGAGGCGCAGGGAGTCTTCATCGCCAACCCTCACACCTACATCATCGAAGAGGGGGGTCGCAAGGTGATGGATCCGCGCCAGATCCGATTCAAGGAAGAAGTGGATCCCTACGGGTTGCTTAACCCCGGCAAGATGCGCAGTTGGCAAGGGCGGGCTTCTGCTTGACAGTGCCGAGAGGTCTCTATCCTTAGGCGATCTCTGAGTTTCCTCTTCCAAAAGGAGAGGGGCTTGGCAGCCAATCTTCTGCCAAGGCCAGCTCCAAAGCATAGGGACAAGTCTCCGGAAAGGCCGAGATATCCATACCGGTTTGCTGAGCTGCATGGCGGCGTGCCCGTTGATAGCTCTTTTCCAGTTGCTCGGCCAGATATCCTCTTAAGCTGGGGCTATCTTCGAGGGCCAATTCAATTTGGGTTCGCGCATCTGTGATGGAATCCAACCAGCTATCTGAGCGGCGCTGAGGTTGATATTGCCACTTGAGCAAATGCAGGAGAAGGCGAGTTAATTGGCTGGTCATCCCTCGCCGTTCGCTCTTACCCAAATCCTCAACCTCTTCAATTAAATGGATTAGATCAATTTCTTGCCAACGTCCCTCCCGCAAGAGCTGGGTTGTTTGGGCAATCCACAAGTTAAAATCTGCAAAGTATAGGTTGCTCACGGTTCTATCCTGCCGCCTGTATGTAGTCGTTTCAGCTCCAGCCGGGACAATGCCCTCCTGCCCAACTTCTCAATCTCAGAGATCCTGGCACTCTGAATATCTCAGCCTAATCGCCGCTGACCCTGCAGTTAAGCTATCGTTCGCTGCGGGGACTACCTATCCAAGATTTTAACTACAGTAGTAATTGATGGCCAAAGCCCCTACTAAAGTGAACTGAAAAGTCAGGAGCACCAAGTAGAAAATGGCGCGGGGCCTGAACAAAGTCAGCATCAAGCCAATGGCCTTCAGGTCCACCATCGGCCCAAACACCATAAAGGCCAACAGGGATCCCGGCGTGAAGGTGGCGGCAAAGGAGAGGGCAAAAAAGGCATCCACCGTCGAGCAAATGGAGATGATCCCGGCCAGCGCCATCATGATCAGGATCGAGACCAGCGCATCTTGGCCATAATCCAGCACAAACGAACGCGGGATCACCGTCTGCACGAAGGCCGCTACTGCCGAGCCCAGGATGAGCACGGATCCCAGCTCGCGAATCTCTCTAGCCCAGGTTTGCAGCAGCAGCAATCCCTTTTGCCGCCAAGAGAGAGCAGGGGCAGCGGCCAGCGCCGCCCGATACACCTCTTCAGCCCTCTGCAGAGTGGCCAGGGATCCGCCAGAGGGAGCAGGGCCTCGCGAGCCAATCCAGAAGGTGCCCCCCTGCAACAACGGCGAGCGGGAGGTGCTTTTCAGAGCTGCCTCTTGGCAGCGGTTGCGCTGCAGCTCTCGCCAAACCGCCGGTTGCAACAAAGGCTCCAGATCTTTTTGCACGCTGAAGAGCAAGCCGATGGCCACCGCAATGCCAAAAGAAAAAAGAACCCGGTAGGCCACCAGCTCCGGCATGTTGCGAAAGGCAATCCACGTGGAAAAGATCACCACCGGGTTAAACACCGGCGCTGCCAACAAAAAAGCCACCGCCACATGGGGTGGGATCCCCTTGATCACCAGTTGCCGGGCCACCGGCAGGTTGCCGCACTCGCACACCGGAAAAAAGAACCCCAAAGCACCGCCAGCCACCGCGCTGCCGATTTTGCCTTTGGGCAGGAAGCGGGCCAACTGGGATCCCTCTACAAACACCGCCATCAGCCCCGAAAGGAACACCCCCAAGAGCAAAAAGGGCATGGCCTGCACCACGATGCTCAAAAAGAGGGTGAACCCATCGCGCCAGAGAGGAGAATCCAAAAGGCTCAACGCACCACCTCACACCAATTTGGGCTCTATTGAGTTGGGATCCCGGCCCAGCGCCCTGTCAAACGGCTCTCAACCCCGCTCTTCTATAGGGATGTAGCGTTGCTGGCGTTCGCCTGTGTACACCTGGGTGGGTCGGAAAAGCCGATTATCGGACAACTGCTCCCGCCAATGGGCCAGCCAACCCGCCGCTCGGGCAATGGCAAACACCGGTGTAAACAAATCTTCTGGGATCCCCAGCTTGGCGTAGACCAACCCTGAGTAGAAGTCCACATTCGGGTAGATCCCCTTCGGCCCCAGCAACTCCTCACACACCCGCTCCACCTCCAGGGCAATGTCGTAGTACTTGTCGTGGCCGTAGCGCTCGAACAGCTCCTCTGCCAGCCGCTGCAGGATGGTGGCCCGCGGATCCTTCACCTTGTAAACGCGATGGCCCATGCCCATGATGCGCTCTTTTTTGGCCAGCTTCTCTTCGATAAACGAGCGCACATTTTCCACCGAGCCGATTTGTCGCAACAGCCTCATCACCTGTTGGTTGGCCCCGCCGTGCAACAGCCCCGAAAGGGTACCCACCGCCGTGGCCAGGCTGCTATAGGGGCTGGCCAGGGTAGAGGCGCTCACCAGCAGGGCAAAAGTAGAGGCATTGACTGTGTGTTCGGCGTGCAAGATCAGGCAGGTATCGAAGATGCGGGCCAGCCAGGGATCCGGCTTCTTGCCGGAGAGCATGTAGAGGAAATTGGCGGCATGATCCAGGCTGTCGTCGGGGGGGATGGGATCGTTGCCCTGGCGCATCTGGTGAAACATCGCCACCATCGTCGGCAGCTTGGCGAGCAGACGGGTAACCGTGCCGAACACGTAGTCGGGATCCGCCTCTCGCACCGGATAGAACATCCCCAGACTGGCAACACAGGTTTGCAGGGCATCCATGGGGTGGCCCGACTCGGGAAACGACTTGATCATGTCGCGGATGCGGTATTTCACCCGCCGATGGCTGCGGACGGCCTGATCGAAGTTGTCCAGCTCGGCTTGCGTCGGCAGCTTGCCGAAGATCAGCAGATAGGCCGTCTCCAGAAAGGTGCTCTGGGCCGTCAGTTCCTCGATGGGAATGCCCCGATACTCCAGGATCCCTGCCTGGCCATCGACAAAACTAATGTTAGAGCGCGTGGCCGGAACGCCTTCTAGCCCCGGCCTGTATTCGCCATCCGCCATAGTCGGATCCCTGAAATGAGCCCCCCAAGGAGAGAACAGGGGCGTCACTACATTCGCTACATTAAAGCAGATCTGGATCTCTGAAGCCAGATCCCGCCTTTGCCTACCCTGAGAAGGGCTTTGGCAACCCATATCAGCCAGGGTGAGAAAGACCCTGCTCCGGTATCAGGTTTGCCTCGGAGCACCTCGCCAGTTAATGTACGGGATCCCGACCGGAGAGTCGCCAGCGGTTGAGGCGAGAGAAGGTCTCCGGGTTCAAATAGAAATCAATGCCCCGCCTGCTCGGCAGCCGCTTGGGCTGGATGCGCCGGATCTGCTCTTGAGCCTGCTGCACTTCTGCCCACAGTTGTTCTGCCGAGAGCCATTCTGCGTTGTAGCCGCCGATCACCCACTGCTGGACGCGATCTGAGGTGGCCACCCGTACCCGATAAGCCTTTGCCTGCAACTGAGCACAGAGCCGTTCGATGCAGGCGTCGGCAGTTTCCCCGTAAGCAGTGTAGAAAATCTCGATGCCGGAGGGAGAACGCTCCTGTCGGGCAGGAGTGGGCTGGGTATAGGCGTCGTACACCACAGTCGCCCGGTAGCCGCGGAAAGCCACGTAGCTGGCCAAAGATTCCACCAAGCGCAGACGCGCCAAGTCCAGCAGGGAGCGACGTGCCAACTTCTTTAGGGTGGGCCAAGCTCCGATGATGTTGTAGCCGTCAACCAATAAAACTGTGGGGGAGGAAGCTGTCATGCATAGTGGTGGATCCCTTGCCCAGGATCGCACCAATTTGTATCAGTTTGCACCCTTATCCTAATCCTTATCAAAGAGCGCCGTAAAGACCCTTTTGAGGCTGGCCCACTCACAGTCTTGGGCTTGCAAGTGAACCAGGAGAGGAAGACTGCCTCAAAGACGCCCCCCAGGGGTTGCAAGTCCTCAAGGAAAGCAGTCGTAAGGGGTCTGCCTCAGGCCCAAAGCTTTTTTCTACGCGACTTCCCTTGAGCGGTTGGGTGTTACTTTTCGCCTGAGTTCGCCCGCAGGTTTGTCGAGAAGACCATTTTTACCGCACCCGAGCTAGCAAGTTAAGATGTGTTACGAGATCCGTCGGGACTTCTATGGGCGCAATACCGTCAACAGCAGCAGTAACCAAACCAGTGGCAACCCAGCCTCGACCGGCTTCGGCAGCGGCGGGGGCTGAGGTTACCCTGTCGCAGCCAGCCCTGCGCTACGATCCGGAGCAATTGGCCGAGCAATACCGGGGGCGCTGGGATCTGGTGCTGGGGCGTCTATTCCAGTTGATCACCCCCTTTTTGGGTCTGTTGGCCTGGGTGTTTTGGGATCGCTGGCGAGGGGTGGAGCTGAAAAATCGGCCCAAGCACGCGGCGCGGCTGCGGGAGATCCTCACGGAATTGGGGCCGACAGCTATCAAAATTGGCCAGGCTCTCTCCACCCGTCCTGACCTGGTCTCGCCTCTTTTTTTAGAAGAACTGGCCAAGCTTCAGGATGAGCTGCCCCCCTTCGACAATGCCACCGCCTTTGCCCTTATCCAGTCGGAGATCGGCCAATCGGTAGAGCAGATCTTTCGCGAGATCGGCCCGGAACCGGTTGCCGCTGCCAGCCTGGGGCAGGTTTACCAGGCCTATCTGCACACAGGGGAGAAAGTCGCCGTCAAGGTGCAGCGGCCCGATTTGATCGGGCGCATCTCCCTGGACATGTACATCATCCGCAGCCTGGCCGCCTGGGCCAAGCGCACCTTCCGCCGCATCCGCAGCGACTTGGTGGGCATTGTGGATGAGTTTGCCGGGCGGCTTTACGAGGAGATGGACTACACCCAAGAGGGCCACAACGCTGAGCGCTTCCTGGAGCTGTACCGCCACCCCTCCATCTACGCCCCGAAAATCTATTGGCAGTACACCCGCACCAAGGTGCTGACGATGGAGTGGATCGACGGCATCAAGCTGACCCAACTCGACAAAATTGCCGCTGCAGGGCTAGATGGACGGCACCTGATCGAGATTGGGGTTAACTGCTCCCTTAAGCAGCTTTTGGAGCATGGCTTTTTCCATGCTGACCCCCATCCGGGCAACCTCTTGGCCATGCACGACGGGCGGCTGGCCTACATCGACTTTGGCATGATGAGCACCATCCAGCCCCACCAGCGCTACGGCCTGATCAAGGCCATCGTCCACTTGGTGAACCGGGATTTTGTTGCCTTGGCGCAGGACTACGTGGATCTGGAGTTCCTGGATCCCGATACGGATCTCACCCCCATCATTCCCGCTTTGGAAGCTGTCTTTGCCGAGGCCCTGGGCAGCTCCGTGGCCGAGCTGAACTTCAAAAGCATCACGGATAAGCTCTCGGGGGTGATGTACGATTTTCCCTTCCGCGTGCCTGCCTACTACGCCCTGATCATCCGCTCTTTGCTCACCCTGGAGGGGATCGCCATCAGTTTGGATCCCAATTTCAAGGTGTTGAGCGTGGCCTATCCCTATGTGGCCCAGCGGCTGCTCACCGACCCGGCTCCAGAGCTACGCGCCGCCCTGCGGGAGCTGCTGTTTAACCAGGGGCAATTCCGCTGGAACCGCCTGGAGAACCTGCTGCGCAACGCCGCCAACAGCGAAGACTTTGACCTGCAGGGATCCCTGGAAAAGGCCGTCGATTTTATCTTTTCCGAGCGGGGGGCTTTCTTGCGGGAGCGGCTGGTGGATGTGCTGTTCTCCAGCTCGGGGAACGGCACCTCAGACGGCTTGGCTCATTTGCAACGTCTGTGGGAACTCCTCAGCCGCAACCCGACCTTTCAGCCGCTGCAGCTTCTGCCCATCGTCGCCAAGATAGCCACCAAGCCGGAAGCCCAGCAACTGGGCCGGCAATTGGCCTCCCGCTGGTTGCAACGCTCGGCAGCCCGGCTTATCCGCGACCTATTGTTGTCGGAGGATGAGAAAAAGCCCGTAAACGGGCACAACGGGAGCCCTGGGCCGATGAAAGCTGCAAAACCTGCTGCTGCCTGACCTTCCCCTTGCGCTGAACAGACCAGAACCTTTCTGCTCTGCGGGGCAACAAGACCAGCCTCCGGGAAAAAGCTTTGGGTTGCCCCGCGAGTGTCGGCCACTAACTAAGAAGAGCAAGCCGGGAAAATCCCAACGACATCCTTATGTTGAGAGAAGCAGGCAGAAGGAACTTTCCCGGCTGAACCCAATGGCGCAGTCTCTTCAGCGTAGTTCAGGTCTGCCCCGACGAGAGTCTACCTCTCCTAGCTGGCGCTCTCGTCTTTGGGGCTGACGGCATTGAGGGCTAGCGTCATCCACTCAGAAAATTCATCGCGGCGGAAAACCTGGGGGCAGGAGCGCGGGCCAAAACGCAGCAGGCTGGGCATGCCGTACTCCTTGAGGCGGTTCTGCAGCCAGGTGCCAACGCCGGTTTTGCCGTCGTTGGGCATTTCGGTTTGGAAGTCGCTGTACATCAGCAACAACTGGCTGCGAGATTGGAGCACAGCATTCTCTTGGATCAACTTCGGCAGGGAGAGGCTGGCGGCTGGATTGGCCCCTTTGATCCCTTTGGCCGATTCACGGCGACGGCTGCGGGAACGGGAGTTGGCATTTTCGCGGTTCTTACGGGCTTTCGGTTCAATGGTCATAGAATCTCCTAGACGACTGAGTGGTTCCCCAAAAGGGGTAAAAGCCGGAACTCGCAGGCTGAGGACAGAGCCCGCCGCGGAAGGTAGCTCGATGAGTCCAATGTTGGGGCAATCGCTGAGAAGAGGAACACACGCTCTCAGTTAAGCGAAGGGAGAACTGCGCCAGCTTGCCACAAAAGCTCGAGGTTCCTTGCCTGCAGCAGCAATCTACAGCGCGTCGAGTTCCTGGCCGCCCATCCGAGACTTGTCTTCGTCTTTCCTGGCGGAGGTTAGTTTGGTTACCACAGATCCGCAGGGTAAAGAAGCCCGGATGCTACCTTTTATATTGGCCTAAAACTGAACCGATGAACACTCTCTGGTCGAGCACAAATTTAGGTCTGAAGGTTTTGTCGCCCGTTGCGGATCACCCGCAGAGACTCCAACAGCCGCAGCTCTAGGTCTTGCAAAACCTGATCCACGTAATGATGGGCCTCCCGTTGTAGGCGCTCCGACTCCTGCAGCGTCTGTCGCCGCACCTCCTCGCTCTGTTGGTAGGTTTGTCGCAGCAACTGTTCTGCCTGCGCTTGAGCCTGGCGTAGGATGGTCGATTCGCTGACGAGCTGCTCGGCGCGGCGCTGGGCCACGGCCACGATCTCCTGGGCGTAACGATGGGCCTCGGCCAAAATCTGATCCCGCTGGCGCAGCACCTCCTCGGCTTCCTCCAAGGCTGTGGGCAGGTTGAGGCGGATGAAGTCCAACTGCTCCAGGATCTTCTCTTCGTCGATAAGGGTGCGAGACCAGAACAGACGAGGACTGCTGAGAATGGCTGCCTCCAGTTGATCCAAAGCCTCCTGGACGCGCATCAGCGCCAGGGTCTGTTCCCCAAGCAGGTCACCGGCGCGATTGAGGGCATCGGGGGGCAATTCTCGCATCAGGCCAGAGAGTGGGTGGCTGGGCTGAGCTAAGCAGGCAGGATAACGCCTACCATATCAGGTTCTCGCGGTTCTGAGCCTGGGCGGCTTCCCCCTGGTTCCTATCCCTCTTCAGCCGGGGGGACAGAAACCGGTCTCTGTGGCAAACTGAGGGGAAGTTGTTGGATTGCGATCTGCCCATGCCACAGCCGCAGCCTCCTCGTCGACTGGAAGATCAATTTGTGGAGAATGTCTCCCGCTACCCTACCTACTTCATTACCGTCTTGCTGGGGGGGATCTGGGCTGGCTTACAGCCTTTTGTTAACCTGTACCGCAAAAGTCCGACCTCGGCAGCCCTGGTTGTGCTGGGATCCCTGCTGTTGCTGCTGTTTGTCTATTTCACCCTGCGAGGCATGACAGGGCACACTCTCCTGCCGGCGTGGATGTTGCGTTGAGGGCAGGGGGGATGGACGAAGCGATAGAGTGGACGCCAGAAGCAGAGGCGCGCCTTAAAGAAATCCCCTTCTTTGTGCGTCCGGCTGCCCGTAAGAAGATTGAACAGTTTGCCCGCGAAGCCGGGATCCAGAAGATCACAGTGGCAGTTTACGAGCAGGCCAAGCAAAAGTTTGGCTCTTGAGGGATCCCCCCTGCTGGCCATAGCAGGGAGATTGGGTTTGCCGCTAGCTTGGTAGAGGTGTTCTCCTCTGTTTTTTGCAACTCATGGCAGATTGGATCCTGTTGGCACTGGTGGGTTCTGCAACCTACCTGCTGCTGCAAAAAAGTGTGGCCCGCCTCTCCAAGGTGCCCTGGCGGATCCTGTGGCTGGTGATGATGATGCCCCCTTTGATCTGGGTGCTGGGGCGTCAGGTGTTTCAGTACGAAATGCCCCCCCTGCTCATGTTGGGGCTGTTTCTGGCTTCCTATTTTACCAGCATGACTTTGGTACGCCGGGGGCGCCTCCGACCTCCAACGGCAGGCTCTCAACCGGGGGCGGAAAACACCTCGCCGGTTGCGGGATCGGATCGCGAGTCTTTGCTTGAAGCAGAGGAAGAAAAGGAGGACAGTGCTGCAGATCTGGCCTCGGCGGCTCTTGTCCACACCCCCATCTCGGAGGTGCCGCGAGAAAAGCTCAACCACTGCTTCCCCTGGAATGTTTTTTATTTGCAAAGCGTGGAGTACCGTCCCCAGGCCATCATCTGCCGCGGCAATTTGCGGGCGGATCCCACGGAAGCCTATGAGCGGGTGCAGCGCAATGTAGAAAACACTTTTGGCAAACGCTTCTTGGTGGTGCTGCAGGAGGGGTTTGCCGGCAAGCCTTTTTTTGCCTTGGTGCCCAACCCGGCGGCACGGCGCTCCCTAACCCGTCAGCAGGAGTGGCCTCTGCTGGCGCTGGGGCTGCTGCTGTTTACCTTTTGGACGACTCTCACTGCCGGGGCCCAGGCGGCTGGGGTCGGCCCTGACCGGCTGCTGCATCTCCCGTCTCTGCTGAAGGGGTTGCCCTACGCAGTTGGGATCCTGGCCATTCTGGGATCCCATGAAGGGATCCGCTACTGGGTGGCCCGCCGCCACGGCATCAAAACCTCGCTGCCCTATTTCATCCCGGTGCCTTTTGTGTTGGGAACCTTCGGGGCTTTCATCGAGCTGAAAGAGCCGGTGCCCAACCGCAAGGTACTGTTTGACATCGCCGTTGCCGGGCCGCTGGCGGGCAGCCTGGTTGCTTTGGCGATGTTGCTGCTGGGGCTGTCCTTTTCGGCGCCTGGGGATCCGCCGGCGGTGCCGGAGGGGCAGCCCACCCCAATTAGCTTCCATCGCATCGACCCACGCCTCTCGGTGCTGCTGGCGATCTTGGCGCGTATGGTGCTGGGGGATCAGTTGCAGCCGGGGCAGGTGATCGATCTGCACCCGCTGGCCTTTGCCGGCTGGCTGGGCCTGGTGGTGATCGCGTTTAACCTGGTGCCGGTGGGCCAACTGGATGGGGGGCACATTGTCCACGCGGTGTACGGGCAGCAGATGGGAGCCAATGTGGGCCGGGTAGCTCGCTGGCTGGTGCTGCTGTTGGCTTTGACGGTGCAGCCCTGGCTACTCTTGTGGGCGCTGCTGCTGTTTGTCATCTCCAGCGCCGACGAGCCGGCCCTCAACGACGTCACGGAGCTGGACGAGGGGCGGGATCTGCTGGGGCTGGGGATGCTGACGCTGCTGGTGCTGATCCTGCTGCCGGTGCCGCCCTTTTTGCAAAGCTGGCTGGCCTTGGCCTAGTTCGGGATAGGATCCAAACCACGTCAACCAGCTCAGCCCTGGCTATGCAAGCGGGTTTAATTGTCCAGAAGTACGGCGGCACCTCCGTCGGCTCCATCGAGCGCATCCAAGCCGTGGCCCAGCGGGTGGCTCACACGGTGGATCGGGGGCAGCGGGTGGTGGTGGTGGTCTCGGCCATGGGGGACGAAACCGACCGCCTCGTGGAGCTGGGGGAGCAGATCTTGCAGGGATCCCCGACCACACCGGCCCAGTGGCGGGAGTGGGACATGCTCCTTTCCACGGGCGAGCAGGTAAGCATTGCCCTGCTGGCGTTGGCGCTGCAGCGCTTGGGCTACCCTGCCCTCTCCTTGACAGCGGCCCAGGTGGGCATCGTCACCACCCGGGATCACGGGCGGGCCCGCATTTTGCACATCCACACCGACCGCCTCTGGCAACACCTAGAGCGGGGAGAGGTGGTGGTGGTGGCCGGGTTTCAGGGCATCACCAGCCCGGCGGAGCTGGAGATCACCACCCTGGGGCGGGGGGGATCGGACACCACAGCGGTGGCCTTGGCAGTGGCCCTGGGAGCCGAGCTGTGTGAGATCTACACCGATGTGCCGGGGATCTTTACCACCGACCCGCGCAAGGTACCCGAGGCCAGGCTGTTGCCGGAGATTACCGCCGACGAGATGCTGGAGCTAGCCAGCCTAGGGGCGCAGGTACTGCACCCCCGCTCGGTGGAGATTGCCCGCAACTACGGCGTCAAGCTGCGGGTGCGCTCCAGCCTAGAACCGTTGCAGGCGGGATCCGAGGGCACCCTCATTCTTGCTCCCCCTCCCCGTCCTCGCCCCGCCGACAGCAGCATTGAGCTGGGCCAGGCAGTGGATACGGTGGAGCTGGATCGGGATCAGGCCAAGTTGGTGCTGGTGGGAGTGCCGGATCGCCCGGGCATTGCCGCGCAACTGTTCCAGGAAATTGCGGCAGCCGGGATCAATGTCGATTTAATCCTGCAGTCGCTCCACCTCAGTGCAGCCGAGGGATCCCCTATCAACGACATTGCTTTTACCGTCAGCCGGGCGCAGGCGGCCCAGGCGGCAGCCGTGGCGCGGCAGGTGGGCCAGGAGCTGGGGTGTAGGGAAGTCATCGTCGATGAGGCGGTGGCCAAAGTCAGCATTGCCGGGGTGGGGATGATGGGCCGCCCGGGCATTGCCGCCCAGATGTTCCAGGTGCTGGCAGAAGCTGGGATCAATCTCCAAATGATCTCCATGTCGGAGATCAAGGTGAGCTGTGTGGTGGCTGACGAGCGGGCCGGGGAGGCCGCCCTGGCGCTGGGGGAAGCGTTCCAGGTGATCCCCCATTTGCATCGGGTCAAGGCAGCCCCTTGCGGGGATCCCCGCCCAAGCGACCACCCGGTGCGCGGCGTTGCCCTGGATTTGAAGCAGTCGCGGCTGGGCCTGCGCAAGGTGCCGGATCGCCCGGGGACGGCTGCCCATCTGTTTGGACGCCTGGCCGCTGCCGGTATCATCGTCGACACCATCATCCAAAGCCAGCGGGGCTACCACAACGGGATCCCCAGCACCGACATCGCCTTTACGGTGCCTCAGGATCAGGCCAGGGCGGCTGAGGCCGTGTGCCGGCAGGTGGCCGAGGAGCTGCAGGCGGCGGAGGTCGAGACCGACCACGACATTGCCAAAGTCAGCATCGTCGGTGCCGGGATGGAAACATATCCCGGCGTGGCTGCCCGTTTGTTCAAGGCTCTGGCCGACGCCGGGATCAACATTGAGATGATCGGCACCTCAGAGATTAAGGTGAGCTGCGTGGTGCGGCGGGAGCAGGGGGTGCGTGCCCTCCAGGCCGCCCACCGTGCCTTCGGGCTGGATCGACCCTAGTCCACCTTGGCCGCTAGCAAGAGAGGAAAGTGGTGGGCGTTGGGGGCGTGCATGGCCTGGATCCCCAAGTTGGCGCGGTTGAGGAGATCGGCGTAGGTAGGGATGAACCGGCCTTGGCTGTCCAGGAGGGACTGGTTAAAGTTAAAGCCATTGAGGTTAAAGGCCATGAGGCCGATGCCGATTGCCGCCGCCCAGATCCCTAAGGTAGGCAGGGCCGCCATCCAGAAGTGGACAGAGCGGCTGTTGCGCCAGCCAAGGCTGGGGATCCCCAGCCGCCCCAAGAAGGCGTAGTGGCCGGCCAGGAAGTTGTAGGTGACCTCCTGCTGGCCAAAGCGGTAGCCGGCATTGACTGACTCCTCTTCTGAAGTCTCCCGGATCAGGCTAGAGGTTACCAGGGAGCCGTGGAGAGAAGCCAGTAGGGCGCCGCCGAACACCCCCGCCACTGCCAGTTGGTGCAGCGGGTGCATGAGGATGTTGTGTTCCGCCTGGAAGGCCAGCATGAAGTGGAAGGTGCCGGCAATGCCCAGCGGCAGCCCCTCCGAAAAGCTGCCCTGGCCGATGGGATAGACCAAGAGCACCGCCGTCGCAGCCGCCGCTGGGGCGGAGAAAGCCACCGCAATCCAGGGGCGCATGCCCAGCCGGTAGCTCAGCTCCCACTGCCGGCCCAAATAGCACCAGATGCCGATTAAAAAGTGGAGCACGATGAGCTGGTAGGGGCCGCCGTTGTAGAGCCACTCCTCCAAAGAGGCAGCTTCCCAGATGGGGTAAAAGTGCAGGGCAATGGCGGCTGAGGTGGGCACCACCGCCGCAGAAATGAGGTTATTGCCCCCCAACAAAGAGCCGATCACCGGCTCGCGGATCCCGTCCACATCCACCGGCGGAGCGGCAATAAAAGCGATAACAAAACAGAAGACCGCCGCCAACAACGTCGGGATCATCAATACGCCAAACCAGCCGATGTAAAGCCGATTTTCGGTGCTAGTGATCCATTGGCAAAAACTTTCCCAGCTCCAGAGCCGCCGTGCGGCAGCGGAGCGCCGAACAACCACACTCATAGGCCAACTCCTAGAAAATTTGAGGAGAGCTTTCTCCCACTTGCTCTTAGCAAAGTGACCTCAGGAAGTTACTCAGCCTTGCCCTGAGGATTCTTCTCCTTCCACGCTAGACAGTCTCAAGAAAACTGCCAAGGATACCTAACGTCTGCAGCCAAAATGTGAAATAAATTGATTTATCGATACAAACATGCAGATTAGTATTGCAGTTTATATTCCACCCCTTTTCCCAGGCCTCAAGAGCCAGTTTTTGCAGTCGAGAACTTCAGGATTTCTTAAGGTGGAGGTCTTAAGGATTTCTTCAGAAAAGCAACCCCGGCAGGCTCCTATCGCCCAATTTCGGCGTGAAACTCCTGCAGGGACTTCACCCCCAGGGATCCTGACTGCAGAGCGCGGATGGCAGCAGCAGTAGCCTTGGCTCCAGCCAGAGTAGTGACCAAAGGGATCTTGTAGGCCAGGGCGGTGCGGCGGATCTTCTGCGCATCCTGTTGGGCTTCGCCGCCAGAAGGGGTGTTGACGATAAGCTGAATCTGGCCGTTCTTGATGGCGTCGATGACGTGGGGCCGGCCCTCGTGCAGCTTGAGCACCTTCTCGACCGGGATCCCGTGCTCGGCCAGCACTTTTTGGGTGCCGGCAGTGGCCAGCAGGCGAAAGCCCAGCTGGACAAACTCTTGGGCCACCGGGATCACCGCCTGCTTGTCGCGGTCGCTGACGCTGATGAACACCGTGCCCTCTAGGGGCAGGTTTTGGCCAGCAGCCAGTTGCGCTTTGGCAAAGGCGCGGCCAAAGTCCGTATCAATCCCCATCACCTCACCAGTAGAGCGCATCTCTGGCCCCAGCAGGGCGTCGCTACCGGGGAACTTGTGAAACGGCAGCACTGCCTCCTTGACCGCCACGTAGGGTGGGATCACCTCCTGGGTAAAGCCCAGCTCCGCCAGGGTTTTGCCGCTCATCACCTGGGCAGCGTAGCCGGCCAGGGGGTGGCCAATGGCCTTGCTGACAAACGGCACGGTGCGGGAAGCGCGCGGGTTGGCTTCCAGAACGTAAACCTGCTCTTTCTGGACGGCATACTGCACGTTCATGAGCCCCACCACCCTGAGAGCTTGGGCCAACTTCACCGTCCAGTCGCGGATCACCTGCAGCACAGCAGGGCTGAGAGTGCGGCTGGGCAAGACACAGGCGGAGTCGCCCGAGTGGATCCCGGCCTGCTCAATGTGCTCCAGGATGCCGCCAATGGTTACAGCCCCGGTGTGGTCGGCGATGGCGTCCACATCTACCTCCACGGCATCCTCCAAGAACTGATCCACCAGCACGGGACGGTCGGGATCCACCGCCACGGCTAGCTGCATGTAGCGCCGCAGATCTTGATCCGAATAGACAATCTCCATGGCCCGCCCCCCCAGCACATAGCTGGGCCGCACCACCACCGGGTAGCCGATGCGGCGGGCAATCTCCAGGCTTTCTTCCACGCTGCGGGCAATGCCGTGGGCCGGCTGGCGGATCCCCAATTCCTCGAGCAGGCGCCCAAACCGGCCGCGATCTTCGGCTATGTCGATGGAGTCAGGAGCAGCACCCCAGATAGGCGCTTGGGCTGCGGCTAGCCCCTGGGCCAGCTTCAGGGGGGTCTGGCCGCCAAACTGCAGGATTAGACCTAGCGGCTGCTCCGCTTCCACCAGGTTCATCACTTCCTCATGGGTCAGGGGCTCAAAGTAGAGGCGATCAGCGGTGTCGTAGTCGGTGGAAACGGTCTCGGGGTTGGAGTTGACCATGATGGTCTCATAGCCAAGGCGTCTGAGGGCAAAGACGGCATGACAGCAGCAGTAGTCGAACTCGATCCCCTGGCCGATGCGGTTGGGACCGCCCCCCAGGATCATCACCTTTGGCTTGGCGGTGGGGAAGGTCTCGGATTCGCTCTCGTAGGTGGAGTACTGGTAGGGGGTAGCGGCCTCGAACTCGGCAGCGCAGGTGTCCACGGTTTTGTAGGTGGGGATCACCCCCAAGCTCTGGCGACGGGCCCGCACCTGGGCTTCCCTGGAGCCGGTCAGGTGGGCGATCTGCCGGTCGCTGAAGCCCATTTGCTTAAGGTGGCGCAGATCCTCAGCCGTCAGGGATCCCAATTCCCGCCCCTTGAGGACCTGCTCCACCTCCACCAGCTCCTGCAGCTTGTCGATAAACCAGGGATCGATGTGGGTAAGCTGAGCAATTTCCTGAACGGAAAAGCCCATGAGCAGAGCCGTGCGGATGGTCAAGAGGCGCAAGGGGTTGGGGGTGCGCAGGTTGGCCCGCACTTCCTCTGGGGTGGGGAAGACTTCAGGCCGGTCGCTGCCAAAGCCGGGGCGGTCGATCTCCAGGGATCGCAAGGCCTTCTGGATGGACTCCTGGAAGGTGCGGCCAATGGCCATCGCCTCCCCCACCGACTTCATCTGGGTTGTCAAAACGGGCTCCGAGCCGGGAAACTTCTCAAAGGCAAAGCGGGGGATTTTGGTGACGACATAGTCAATGGTGGGCTCAAAGCTGGCAGGGGTTTTGCGGGTGATGTCGTTGGGAAGCTCCGGCAGCGTGTAGCCTACGGCCAGCTTGGCGGCGATCTTGGCAATGGGAAACCCAGTGGCCTTGCTGGCCAAAGCAGAAGAGCGGGAAACCCGCGGGTTCATCTCGATAACCCGCACTTCGCCATTGGCGGGGTTGACGGCAAACTGCACGTTGGATCCCCCCGTTTCCACCCCAATCTCGCGCATGATGGCGATGGCGTAGTCGCGAAGCCGCTGGTACTCCTTGTCGGTGAGGGTTTGGGCTGGGGCCACGGTGATGGAGTCGCCGGTGTGCACCCCCATGGGGTCGATGTTTTCAATCGAGCAGATGATCACCACGTTGTCCGCCAGATCCCGCATCACCTCCAACTCAAACTCCTTCCAGCCGATCACCGACTCCTCCACCAGGATCTGAGAGACCGGGCTGGCCTCCAGGCCGGCGGCGCAGATCTCTTCAAATTCTTCTTGGTTGTAGGCCACTCCTCCCCCTGTGCCCCCCAGGGTATAGGCGGGGCGGATGATGAGGGGATAGCCGATCTCGTGAGCGATCTGCTTGGCTTCGGCCAGGCTGCGGGCCAGCCCCGAGCGCGGCACCGCCAGGCCAAGCCGCTGCATCGCCTGCTTAAACAGCTCCCGATCCTCGGCTTTTTCGATGGCCTCCCGCTTGGCCCCGATCAGCTCCACCCCGTACTGGTCCAAGATCCCGCGCCGGGCCAGCTCCACCGCTACATTGAGGGCCGTCTGTCCCCCCATGGTGGGCAGCAGGGCATCGGGGCGCTCCCGCTCGATGATCTGGGCCACAAAGTCTGCCGTCACCGGCTCGATGTAGACGCGATCCGCCATACTGGGATCCGTCATGATGGTGGCCGGGTTGGAGTTGACCAAGATCACCTCGTAGCCCTCTTCTCGCAGGGCTTTGCAGGCTTGGGTGCCGGAGTAGTCGAACTCGCAGGCTTGGCCAATGACGATCGGCCCCGCTCCGATGAGCAAGATCTTGTGAATGTCGGTACGGCGCGGCATAGGGATCCCAGGGGTGGCAGGGTCAGCCTTCTATTGTAGAGGTCGCCTGCAGGTCAAGTTGCTCAACGGACAGGGAAACGTCCTGCTGTCAACGCTATCTTTGCGGCAAAGCCATCCATGGATCTGCCGATCGAGGAGACGCTCTACGGCCACTCCAATTGTTCGCAACGTTGATGGGGCCATTGTCAAAGTTCTGAAAGAAAGGGCTAGGCCTCACGGTGGGAGTGCAGAAGCCGAACATCGCAAAATCCTCAAGCAAGTCTTACTCCAACTTGCAAAAAAGTCCTTTGCCAAGTGCTCGGATCGATCCCAAACATTGGTGAAGATTCGGACTTCGAGCGGATGCAAGAAGATAACACCGCCCACGATGTATTGGCTTGACACGAGCGTTATCAACCCGTTCGAGCCTTCATAACAAGCCGCGGTAGCGAATAAAAATTAAAATCGCCGCCCAGGATCCCAGCGCCACCTTGATGGCCACCAAAATGTTGAGGATTGGGATCCAGCCGCCGCTAAAAAGTGCCCCCAGCTCGCCCTTGGGTAGTTCCCAACCGGCCAGGGCGATTACAGCCACCCCGATAAACGTCACCACCGACAGCTTCTCCCACATCGCGGCTTGCCACCGCTTGTAGATGGCCTCCATCCAGGTCGAAGAGGCGGTGATCGCCACCAAGCCAATCGCCGTTCCTCCCGCCACGCCGGCAGCAAACCCCCCGCCCGGCGTCAGGTGACCCCGAATGGCCAGCTCCACCCCAATCAGAGCGGAGATGGTGGCCCCCACCCGCGCCAACACAATTGAGGGAATATCGGTAAACTGAGCTACATTGGCCGTCGGTCGCTCATCCGCCAGCAGGTACTGCGCGCCCAGAATGGCCGTAGAAAACACGACGACTTCAAAGACGGTGTCGTAAAGGCGGTTGCGCAGGATCAAGCCCGTCACCGTATTGGGCACGCCGCTTTCTCCGGCCAGAACCGCCACAGGCTCAAAGGCAGGAGAAACAGCTCCCGCGTCGGCAACCATGAGCTGCAAGGCTGCCAGCAGCGCCGCCACCCCGTACAACCACCTCATGGCAGGAGGACCTCAGAAAGCAGGGCTTGTTGCGTCAAGATGGCCTGCAGGCGGGGCACGCGCGTTACCAAGCGATACTCTGCCACCTCCTCATCGGGCTCAAGGGCAATGGTGTGCACCTCCCGGCTGTGAAGGGCAGCCAACAACGCCTCTGCACTTCCATAGACGGCCAACTCCAGACGCATGTGGTACTGCTGTAGCCCTTGGCGCATCTGCTGTAACAACTGCTGTGCTGCTGAGGTCCTGGCCGCCAACAGAGGACTGTCTTCGAGAACGCCCAAGCGCATACTCAACGAGGAACGCACCGCGATGGCATAGAGCGTAATGGACAGCATGGTGCCCACCAGCGCCTCAGTAAGCGCCACATCCGCCGCCCCAAACAAGGCATAGATCAGAGCAGCGATGGATCCCAGAATGCCGCGCATCACCAAGGCATGATAGGGATTGGTCTGGGTCACCACCAAGGCAGCCGTCAAGGGCAACAGCAGGGCGATCACCAGCAACAAAGTCTCTTCCATCCTGTCCTCCTATAGGGACTTGCGCTGCGAGCAAAAGGCCAGCACATAGCCCAAGATGGTGTTCCAAATGGCCAAGGAAATCAGGGCCAACACCAGCAGAGGCCACTCCCTTGGGATCCGCAGCAACAGCCCCAGCATGATGCTCATGGATCCCAGCGTGTCCGACACCGAAAGGCCGTGCAGCTTAAACAAAATCGAGCGATCCCCAAGGAGCGGCGCTGTTCCCCACAGCCAAAACAGCACCCCGATCCCAAACAGAAGATAGCTGAGAGCCTCCACCAAAACTTCCATGTTGATTCCCCTTAAAGCATTTCCAAGCGCTTGAGCACGTGGGCCAGCAGCATTAGGGCTGCATTGCCCACCGACAAAATCAAGACCCCCACAATCCCGATCATCCAGTCATCCCGCACCACAGATACCACCAAAACCAGGATGGCCGTCTTGGTCGATAAGCTGGCAAAAGCCAGCATCGTCTGCCAAATATCCTCCTTCAGCCAGGCGGCATACAGCGGCAGGCATAGGGTCAAAGTCAGCAGAAACAGCAGTAGATTCACGCCTCCTCCCGCGGCTTGAGCAGATGCACCTCGTAGGTGCCTTGGGCATCGCAATTGAGCACAATGGTTTTGGGCGTAAAAGTAATCAAAAAGATGTCGAGAAACACTAGTCCCGCCGAACGATTGGGGAGAGTTTGTTTGTATACAACCTCCTCTACGGTGTGGGGTCTGAGGATCATCTCAAAGGCCTCCCAGTAAGCTTTCGGAACGGCGAAAACGATCTCCCTGAGCACCCGCCCCCAATCCCGCCACCGCACCGGCGCAGAGGCCTGCCGAGGCAGCAGCAGCGTCGCCGCCACCCCGATGGCCACATTGTCCCAACTCAGATTACCCGTCAGCAAAAACCAAATCAAAAGCCGCAGGCCAATTTCCAGCAAGCCCAACTCAGGGTAGCGCCACATGGTTCACTCCACTTAGCAGAATCCAGGCCAGCACCAACACCACGCTCAAGCCGCCCACCACTGCCTCTAGCCCTTCATCCAGACGCCATTCCTTCACAGGAATTCGCTCCCAAAACCAGCCCAGCGGGATCCCGAGGCCCAAGCTAAGGAACGCCTTGATGAGATTATCGACGTCATAGGCCGCTGGCAGCCAGAACCAGAGCAAGCCCCCGCCCCAAAGGACTAGGGCCACCTTGTCTGGCCAACCGGCTGCCGGGGTAGTGTCCCCGTTTGTTTGAGAAGGAAAAGCTCGCAGCACCCGCACGGCTATGCAGGTGGTGCCGACAGTAACCCCCACCAGCAGCCACTCGTGCCAGGGATCCAGAGCTGACAAGCTAAGGGCCTTGGCTGCATAGCCCAAAGTGCCGGGCACCCCCGCCAGCGAGGCCGTCCCCAAGATCAGCAGCGACCAGCGCCAGCGATTGGTTATCGCAGCCCCGACAAACAACAAGGGCTTCGCCAGCCCATGGGCCAGGCCGTACAAACCCGCCCACTGGGGTGCAGCGATGACAAATCCCATCTGCGACACCGAGCTCCAGGCCAAAAGGCGCTGGGGCGTGCTGGCCATCAAAGCCAGAAGGATCCCAAAGACCGCCGCGCCTGCGCTGAAGTAGGGCAGCCCCTGCGCCAAGACGGGCGAGAACTCGCTGCAGCGCACAAGGGCCATGGCGCCTGCTTTTGTAGTAAAACCGCTGAGCACCGCCGCAATGACAGGATCGGCAGTGGCGTAGGTGAGGGGCAGCCACAGGCCGGCGACGAAGACTGCCCCCTTGGCCAGAAGGCCAACGGCAATCAAGGCAAGAGCCGTGGGGTCGGCCAGGGCCAAGCCGCTCATCGCCAGGGATCCGGTGCGCACATAGACCAGCATGGATCCCACCAGGTAGAGGAGCATGGCCACATTGCTCATGAACAGGTAGCGCAGCCCCACCCAGAGCTGACGGTCGCAAGAGCGGTGCGGGGCGCTTTCCCCCAGGATCGGCTGGGACTCTGCTCGGCGACTGTAGGTGAGCAGCAAAAACACGCCGATGCTGAGCACCTCCAGGGCCACATAGACGCTGATCAGGTCAGCGCTGATGACGACGGCGTTGGCGCTGCCGTGGACGATCAGCAACTGCATGGCCAGAAAGCGGCTGCCCACAAAGCGCCGATCCAAATACAGGGCCACCCCAAGGGTGACCAGGCCATGGGCCAGGAGCATGGCCGCGGCGTTGCCATCGATCCGCAACGTCACCCCGAAGTGATCCAGCAACTGGAGCTCCAACGGCGCAGCAGTTGCCCCTGGCAGGCCTCCCTGCTGCACTGCGTAGGCTATCGTCAGTCCAGCCATGATGACCAGGCTGGGACGGGTCAAAGCCGGCAGCAAGTAGGTGGCAAAGGCCAGCCAAAAGGGCAGTGCCACCCAGACCAACGTCGGTTCGGTCGTCAGCTCAGTCATCAGCTACCGCCTGCTCAATACTCTCCACTTCCAAGGTGGGATGATCGCGGGACAGCTTCATCACCCCCACCAACATCAGGGCTTGTACCGACAGGCCGATGACGATGGCCGTGAGGATGATTCCTTGCGGAACCGGGTCGGCATAGTCCACCTGGCGCCAGGGCTTGTAGATGGGAGTGAACACGCCGGTGCGGGCGGCCCAAATGACAAAAAAGGCGATGACCCCGGTGCTCATCACATCCATGGCCAAGATTTTCATGATCAGATTGCGCTTGACCACCACTCCCCAAAAGCCCAGCAGGATCGTAAGGATAATTGCAGCGTGTGCCATGGGTACCTTGCCGTTTGAGCCTCGATGGTGATTTTCCATTCAGCTAGAAGCCGCAGGAGCCCTGCTCCGTACCCCCCTATATCCCCCCCGTATACGGGGGGACTGGGGGGCCGGGGGCCGGGCCGGTCAGTGACGGGAGAAATGCGGTCTGTTGATGTACCATCACAGCATGACTCAAGTCCTGACCATCTCCTGCAAGCTCAAGGTATCTAATTCCCAAGCCGCCAAGCTGGATGCGACTCTGGACGCCTTTGTGCAGGCCTTGAACTGGGTCAACCAAAACACGCCGGAGAAGATCCTCAACGCCCTTAAGCTCCAATCTCTGGGTTACCGCGACATCCGTGCCCGCTTTGGCCTATCCAGCAACCTGGCACAACAGGTATGCAGATGGGTGGTATCTGCCCGCAAGACTGCCAGCCAGAAAAAACCGTCCGGTCAAAGCCTTCAAGGCGGGCTTCGTGACCTACGCTGCCCGCATCTTCTCCTTCCGAGCGAAAGACTGGACAGTATCGCTCACCACCGTTGAGGGGCGGGAACGGTTGGAGCTGTCCATCGGCAACTATCAACGAGGGATGCTGGCCGGCACCAATCCCCAATCGGCCACGGTGGTCAAACGCAAAGAGGGTTCTTACTCCATCCAGATTTGTGTGGAGCATGACCTGCCGGAGCCGCAAAACACCGCCAAGGTCATGGGGGTGGACTTGGGTAGAAAAGACATTGCACACACCTCAGAGGGGGATAACTGGCATGGACAGCCGTTGAACCAGGTCAGAGACCACTACTTCACTACTTCTGGTTGAGAGCGATCCTCCAACAAAAAGCCAGTCAGGGCAGACGCAGTTCACGGCGGAGATGTCGGGAACTGCTGCAACGGCTGTCTGGTCAGGAGAGACGCTTGCAAACCTGGGTCAATCCCTGCATCTCCAAGGCTATTGTTTCCAGGGCAAAGGCGACCGATAGCACGATTGCCTGGGCAGACCTCACTGGAATCAGAGAGCGTGTCAACTCACAGCCGCGCAACAAAACCGAGCGTCGGCGGTCCAATAGTTGGGCGTTCTATCAACTGAGGCAGTTTGTGTACTACAAGGCGCTGCGGGCTGGGGTGAAGGTTGTGGTGGGACGCAGACTACAACGGAGCGTTAGCATCAGCGAAGCGTAGCGCCTATGTCATTGCACTTTTGGGGGCTGCTGTAAACCAGCCGCCCTACATCCCCCCGTATACGGGGGGAAGGGGGGCGGTCGGAGTCGGGTAGTTTACTATCCAACTTCCGCAGCCGCAGCAGCCAGATGGCGACATCTCGTCCGAGGGATCCGCCCAGACGCAGCCGGGATCCCCAGGGCTGAGGCTCGAGGTCGCTGAAAATAAGCTGGAAACACACTGGGCCGTTTCCGGTCTTCGCCCCGCTTCCCTAAGCCCCCTCTGGATATGGAGAGAGCTCTTGTACGCTGCCTTGGGATGGAATAGCTTCATGGAGTTGGTGTAATGGCCGTCAATTTGCATTAGGACTATATTGCAGTCGGCTATCATGAAGCCAAAACTGTTCTTGTCGGATGGATTAGTCTCGTTCGACGATCTGCAGTGATGCCCAGTTCTGCTGAGTCTCTGTCCTCTCCGCTTCCCCAAGGCGAGGCCCTCAAGCCCTCGGTGGTGGCGGCGCGGGAGCCTTTTTTGGGGCTGCTGAGGGATCTGGCACGGGCTTACCAAGCCTTTGAAAATTACGCCGGCGCTCACATTCGGCAGATGGGGCTGACTGCCCCCCAATTTGACGTGTTGGTAACCCTCGGCAACACCCCCGGCCTGACGATGAATGTCCTGGCCCAGAAGACACTGGTTACCAAGGGGACGCTGACCGGGATCGTGGATCGCCTGGAGCAGAAGGGGTTGGTGCGCCGCGAGGTACCCCCAGAAAACCGCCGCTGCTTCAAGATCGTGCTTACCGAAGAGGGGGAAAAACTGTTTGAGCAGGTTTTCCCGGCCCATGTGGCCTACCTAAAGGAGCGCTTTCAGAAGTTGGATCCAGAAGAGATGGCCCAGATCCAGGCTTGCCTGAAAAAGCTGCAGTCTATTTTCCATCTCCCTCGGGGGCAGACCCAGGATTGTTGAGGAGGCCTCTTACCCCAAGACCCAGAGCATCAAGACGACGCCCAGGGTAACGGCGGCAAAGAGGGCGTAGCTAATCCGGCGCAGCGGCTGCAGTTGCATGGCATGTAGATCCTTAAGCCAGCCCAGCCCCAGCGATTCCACAAAGCGATCCAGCACGGCCTGCATGGGGTAGGCGTAAACGGATCCCTGTTCTTTGAAGTTCACCAGCAGGACCAGCAGCGTGGCGTAGCCCCAGAGGAGGCCCCAGAGCACAGCACTCAACCCGATCAAGATGGGCTCAAGCATCGAGCTTCCTTGGCCTTCGGTAGGCGTGACCCCCGCTTCCTCAGTGTGACGAAGTTTTGCAAGATGGAAGGGTTGGATCCCATTTTCAGGCTCTTTTCTGCTTGAAGCCACATCCAGGCCTGCTTTTTAGGACAGGGGAAGGAGGGTTGTCCAACGCAAAAGATGGCAGACTAGGGTTACCTGCCCCACCTCTTCTGGACGAGTCCCTATGAGCTCTCGCTACCTGCTGCTCCCCGCCGAGCCCAAATCGGTCGGTATTGCCTATCTCCTCTGGGCGCTGGGCATATTCGGCATCTGCGGTGTCCATCGCCTCTACTTGGGCAAGACTGTGACGGGCCTTCTCTGGCTTTTGACCTTTGGGCTCTTGGGCTTTGGCCAGTTGATCGACCTGTTTCTGATCCCAGGCATGGTGGACGACCACAACTTCAAGCTGGCCGTCTTGCAGGGGATCCGCCCCTCTCCGGCTCCCGCCAAGGGGGTCTCGGCGCCGCCTCAGCCTTTGAAGGGTCAGGCTTTGATGCGGGAGATCCTGCGGCTGGCGCAGCAGCGGCAGGGGATCCTCACCCTCTCGGAGATCGCCATCGAACTGCCTGCTGATTTTGACGAGATTGAAAAGGCGCTGCGAGAGCTGAGCCGCCGGGGCATCGCCTCCCCCGAGAACAACCTAACCACCGGCGCCGTGGAGTACCACTTCCCTCACCTGTTGCGCTCCCCTGGCGACCGACGCTCCCTCTGACAACGTCCTACTGGGATCCCAGGATGCCGCGCTGTTTGGCTAGCTGCATCGCCCGGCGAAAGGCCAGCAGCCCCAAGGCGAAGTAGAACACGCCGCTGGCCAGAGCCATGAGCAGCCGCAAGGGATCCAAACCCGCCTCCCGCACCATCACATCTCGCAGCAAGCCGGCCCCCGCCGTCATGGGCAGCATCTGCCCCAGCCACTTCAGGGATCCCGACCACTCTTCTGTGGGGGTGGCCAACAGAAACAGCAGGCCAAATTGGCTGAGGATCAACAGTTGTTGGATGCGCTTCCAAATCAAGGCGGCGGATCCCAGCAAAAACGAGAAGCCATAGGCCCCCAGCACCACGCTCGCCAACGGCAACAACAGGGTGGGGGGAAAGTGCAGCCGGCTGCCGGTAAGCAACAGGATGATCCCCAAGATAACGACAACGGTTGAAAAGCGCAGCACCAAGCTGGCGCAGGCCCGCGCCAAAAACAGGGTGGCCGCCGAAAAGGGCGAGAGCAACACCTGCTCCAAGGTGCCTGTCTGGGCTTCCACCTGCAGGTTGAGGGCAATGTCGTTGACCACAAAAATGACCAGCGTCCAGAGCACATAGCCAATCACCACCGCATCCAGCCGTTGTCCAAACTGCGAGGCCGGCCCCGCCACATACTGAGCGCCGGCAAAGAGGGCATAGAAGAAAAAAGTGGTGATCAGGATCCCGCCCAGGGCTTCTGCCGGATAGCGGATGTACTGGATCCAGGCCCGCTTCAGCTCGGCCCAAAATAGGTACAGCAGTGGCCTCATCCCTGCTCCCTTCTCCTTTTCAACAGCTTGAGGAAAATGTGGGTGAGATCCGCTTCCTCGCGCTTGATCCTGAGCAAGGGCAAGGGCTTGAGGATCTCCAGCACCTGATACAAAGTCTCCGAGGAGCCGCTGAAGCGCAGCTGATGGGATCCCAGGATCTCCACCCCTTGCTGGGCCAGGCGTTCCGCCCGGCTGGGATCCAGCTTCTGCTCCAACTCAATCCGGTAAGAGCCGGCGGCGCCGGCAAACTGCCGGATCATCTCCTGCGTGGGAGCTTGGGCAATAATTATCCCCCGCTCGATCACAGCCACTTGGTCTGAGAGCGCCTCGGCTATATCCAGTTGGTGGGTGGTGAGGAGAATGGCCCGACCTGAAGCGGCAATTTGGCGGATCAAGGATTTCACCGCTTGGGCGGCTTCTACATCCAACCCCAAGGTAGGCTCATCCAGCAACAGCAGAGCCGGCTGGTGCAGAAGGGCAACAGCAATGGCCACCTTCTGCTGCATACCCCGCGAAAGGGTTTGCACGGCAACATCCCGCTTCTCCCCCAGGCCAAAGGTCTCCAGCAGCTCTGCCCCCCGTTGGCGAGCCGTTCTGGGGGATAACCCCCGCAGCACGCCAAAGTACTCCAGGTTTTGCAAGGGGGTAAGCCGCCAGTAGAGGTTGCGATTGCCTTCCAGCACCGCTCCCACCTGGGCCAGCGCACCCGGATCGGCGTGGGGATCCCGCCCCAGGATGCGCACGCTGCCGGCATCGGGCTGGATCAGCCCGGCGATCATCTTGATGGTGGTGGTCTTGCCGGCCCCGTTGGGCCCCAGAAAAGCCAGGATCTCCCCTGCCGCAATCGCCAGGGAGACATCCACCACTGCCCGAACCTCCTTGCCCCCCTGCCGGTAGGTTTTCTGAAGGTGGTGGGCTTCTAGAACCTTCATGGGGCAAACACGAGGCAAAAGGGAGTGCAAAAGTTCCACCCGAGAAGGGCCGGCCATCCATCCCAGTTTCTCACGGCAGAGCCCAGCCCCCCCGCAGCCAGGACTAGGTGGCTGTTGGGATCCGGGCTTCCATCAGGGCCAAGCTCATTTTGTCCAGCCACTGCAAAAGGTTCTCCAGTTGCTGGGCCGCAGGCACCATTCCCAGGCCCCGCACCGTCACCTTGCCCGGCTGATAGACAAAGCGAGACTGCAAATGGGCCGGCAGGGCTTCCTTGAGGCGGTTCCAGGCCGGCTCCTCCATGGGGGTTTCCAAAAGCACATGCTCCTTGGCCGGCCTAATGCGGGAAAAGCCCAGCGTGCGGGCCAAAATCTTCAGCTCCATCACCCGCAGCAGCTCCTGGGTGGGCTTGGGCAAGGGGCCAAAGCGATCCTGCCATTCCTGGGCAATTTGCAACAGTTCGACCCGAGAGCCGGCAGCCGCCAATTGGCGATAGGCCTGCATCTTTTGATCTTCGTCAGGGATATAGCTCTGCGGGATCATGGCCGTTATATTGAGGTCAATTTGCGTGTCTTCCACCTGCGGGATCTCTTGGCCGCGAATTTCTCGAATCGCCTCTTGCAACATCTCCAAGTAGAGATCAAAGCCCACCGCGTTGAGTTGTCCGGATTGCTGAGTTCCCAAGAGGTTGCCAATGCCGCGAATTTCCATGTCCCGCAGCGCCAACTGATAGCCGGATCCCAGTTGGGTAAATTCCTGAATGGCCTGCAGGCGCTTGCGGGCCTCTTCGGTGAGGATGCCATCTTCTCGGTAGAACAGCCAAGCATGAGCTTGGATCCCGGCCCGGCCCACCCGTCCTCGCAATTGGTAAAGCTGAGCCAGACCAAACTCCTGGGCATTTTCGATCAAAATAGTGTTGACACGGGGAATATCTAAACCGGATTCAATAATGGTGGTGCAGACCAAGATATCGATTTCTCCGTTGTTAAAAGCCAGCATGGTCGCTTCCAGCTCCCCTTCCGGCATCTGCCCATGGGCAATGGCAATGCGGGCACCGGGCACCCATTCCCGCAATTTGGCGCTGGTCTCTTCGATCCCTTCAATGCGGTTGACCACATAAAAGACTTGCCCGCCGCGATCCAACTCTTGGCGGATAGCCGTGCGAATGACCTCAGGATTGTAGGGAGAAAGGTGAGTTTTAATCGGGCGCCGCGAGGGCGGGGGAGTCTGGATCAGGCTCATTTCCCTCAACCCCGACAAAGCCATGTACAGCGTGCGGGGAATGGGGGTAGCCGTAAGGGTGAGCACATCCACCTGGGTTTTGAGGAGTTTAATTTTCTCTTTTTGGTTGACGCCAAAGCGCTGTTCTTCGTCAATGACCAGAAGACCCAAATCGCGAAACTGCACATCCTTGCCCAAAAGTTGGTGGGTGCCCACAATGACATCGAGTTCGCCACTTTTGAGGCGGGCCAGGATCTCTTTTTTCTCTTCGGGAGTGCGGAAGCGGTTGAGCAGGCCCACTTGAATGGGGTAGGGGGCAAAGCGCTCTTTGAGGGTGTGGTAGTGCTGCTGAGTGAGAATGGTGGTTGGCGCCAAAAGGGCAACTTGTTTGCCGGCGGTTACGGCTTTGAAAATGGCGCGGATGGCCACTTCCGTTTTGCCAAAACCCACATCCCCGCACAGCAGCCGATCCATGGGGCGGGGAGACTCCATATCCCGCTTGATCTCCTGGACGGCGCGAATTTGATCCGGTGTTAGAGGATAGGGAAAAGACTCCTCAAACTCCTGTTGCCAAGGAGAATCGGGCGGGAAGGCATAGCCCTCCTGTTCGGCCCGTTTGGCGTAGAGCTGCAGCAGGTCAAGGGCCACTTTACGCAGGCTCTTTTTGACTTTTTGCTTGGTCTTTTCCCAGGTGCTGCCGGACATTTTGTGCAGTGCAGGGGGCCCATCTCCACTGGCCCGGTAGCGCGAGAGGGAGTTGACCTGGTCGGCAGCCACCCGCAACAAGCCATCGCTGTATTGAATGACCAGGTATTCTCGGGTTTCGCCGCCAATGGTGAGGCTTTCCAGCCGTAAGAACTGGCCGATGCCATGGGCCTTGTGGACAACAAAATCCCCCGGCTTGAGCAGGTTGGGATCCACCTGGCGGGAGCTGGCCTGGCGGCGCTTGCGCACATAGGTGGGGGTGGCCAGGCTGTGCTGGCCGAAAAACTCCCGGTCGGTGAGCACCACCCACCCCAGCGTGGGCAGCAGGAACCCCTCCAGCTCAGCCAAGCCGGAGTACTTCAGGGCCACCGGCGTGTAGGACTGGAGCTGGCGCTCGATGGCGGGGAAGTCTTTGGGGTTGGGCACATACTGGGCCGGGCAGTCGTGTTCCTGCAGCAGGGCCACGGTGCGGGAGGGCTGGGCAGAGAGGATCCACACCTGCAACTGCTGCTTGCGGTACTCGCGCAGGGTTTTGGCCAGGGATCCAAACTGGTGGGGGATGGTAGGAACGGGCCGGCTTTTCAGGTCGATGGCGGCGGATTCGGCGGGGTCGGAGCTGGCAAAGGCGCGGGCCAACAGGCGGGGGAAGGGATCCCATTCAGGGGCCTCGAGATCGAAGGGGCGGTGGAAGGGGAGCAGAGCCGGCTCGGCAGCCTGGGCCAACTGCCACTGCTCTTGGGCGTGGTCTAGCCACTGCCGGCTGTGGGCCTGGCACTGCTCCGGCTCGTCGATCAGGATCAAAGTATCGGGATCCAAGTAGCTCAGCAGGTTGGCCGGAGGATCGTAGAGCAGGCCGAGAAAACGGCGCAGGCCTTCAGGGGGGGCGGATCCCTGCGCTAGCTGCTGCCGCAGGGCGGGGGAAAGCTGCTCCATCTTTTCCTGGAGCGCCGGCCAGAGGATGGGTCCATAGCCGGTGGGGGTCAGCCAGACAGAGGGGATCCCGTCTTGAGAGCGCTGGCTCACCGGGTCAAACTCCCGCAGCCGCTCCAGCTCGTTGCCAAACCACTCCAGGCGCACCGGCCACTCGCAGGCCACCGGGAAAACGTCGAGAATATCGCCCCTTTGGCTCCACTGACCCTCACTTTCCACCAGGCTGACCCGCTGATAGCCCAGCCGGGTCAACTGCTGCCCCAACTGCTGCGGCGACAGCTCCGCGCCGGCTTCCAGCCGGAGGCAGAAAGACTGAAACACCTTTGGGGGGGGGAGGTGGGGTTGCAGGGCCCGCTCCGTGGCCACAATGGCCATGCCCTTTCTGCCCTGGAGACAGTCGGCCAGCACCTGCAATTGTCCCCACACCAGCTCCGGCTCCAGGTCAAACGGCTCGTAAGGGGAAGCCTCGGAGGTGGGATAAAGCTGCACGCTCTCCCAGCCCATGCCCTCCAGTTGGGCCGTCCAGCGGCCCGCCTCTTCCAAAGTGGCAGTCACCACCAGCAGGGATCTTCCCTCCTGCTGGGCCAAAGCCGAGGCAACTAGCCCCTTCGCGATCCGACCTGCCCCCTGAATGGCAGCCCGCCGCCGCGATCTCAAGCGGGCGGCCAACTCTTGCATCGAGCCCGATCGGGCGAGAAAGTGCACCAGCGGGACAAACGACATTTTCCTCCCACACTGCCAACTCAAGCCGGGATCCCAATTCTGGCAGGCTCTGCGGCCAGTTTGCATGACGTTACTCCCGCCTCTCCACCAGCCATTTCGGGAGCCCGGACGCGGATCCCTAGGCTGCCGAGTTTAGAACCCTGTTTATTCTGTAGTCTGCTTTACACGAAGAGAACCCCTCCTCTCAGGATCCTAAAGTTAACCTTTAGAATCGAGCAGCCCATCGATGGTCTTGGTCAAGATGCGATCTTAGAAGAAGGAACAAAGAGGATAGCCTTCCCGGCCTCATTCAAATGGGTAGGGATGTCTGCAGCTGAGAAGATATCCCCCCTACATAGGGATGTGCCTGCACAAGCTGTAGCAGAGATTGTCGGGAAAAGTCGAATTCGCCCATCCAAACTTGGTGCCAATCATGTTTCTAGATACCCTTGCACTTTCTCGTCTCCAGTTTGCCCTCACGGCCATTTTTCACATGCTGTGGCCGGTTTTAACCACAGGAATGTCTATTTATCTTGTGGTTATTGAGGGGCTCTGGCTGAAGACTCGCAACCTCGATTACTATCGCCACGCCCGTTTTTGGTCGAAGATCTATGTGTTGAACTTTGGCATTGGCGTGGCCTCTGGCTTGCCGATGGCCTTTCAATTTGGCATGAACTGGGCCCCTTTTTCGGAAGCAGTGGGAGACTTTTTTGGAACCGTCCTGGGGTTTGAGGGCACAATGGCCTTTATGCTGGAGGCCAGCTTCCTGGGGATCATGCTTTTTGGCTGGGAGCGCGTGCCGCCGATCATTCACTGGATCTCGACAATCTTAGTGGCCTTCGGTGCCAACCTCTCCACCTTTTGGATCCTGACGGCCAACTCCTGGCTGCAGACGCCGGCAGGTGGGGTATTTGTCGATGGAAAATTTGTGGTGCGCGACTACCTGCAGGCCATTTTTAATCCCTTTATGCTCAACAGCTTTCTCCACATGTTCTTTGCCACCCTGGAGACTTCTTTGTTTGTGGTTGGTGGCATCAGTGCCTGGTACATCCTCAAGGGGCGGCATGGCGAGTTTTTTTCCCGTTCCCTCAAAGTGGTCCTGGCGATGGCTCTGGTGGTGGCCCCCTTGCAGGTGTTTATCGGCCACTTGAGCGCGGAGCAAGTGTATCGTTATCAACCGGCCAAGCTGGCGGCCATGGAGGCGCAGTGGGAGACGATCCCCGCCGGCGAGCGGGCGGATTGGAGCCTGTTGGCCTTGCCCAACGACCGAGAGGAGCGCAACGAGTGGGAGGTGAAGATCCCTGGTGCCCTGGGCTATCTGCTGGAGTTTAAGCCCAGGCTGGATCGACCGGTTTATGGTTTGAAGGCTTGGGAGCCGCAAAATCGTCCTCACCTGATTGGCCTGATCTACTACTCCTTTAGGACGATGGTGGCCATTGGCCTCTTTCTGGCCGGGCTTATGGGGGTTACCTTAATCCAGTGGCTGAGGGGCAAGCTGTCGGCGGAGGCCCTCTCCCAGCAGAAGTGGCTGATGTGGGCCTGGGTCTTCGCTGGCCCGCTGGGCTACATTGCCGTGGAGACCGGTTGGATCGTCCGCTGTGTGGGCCGGCAGCCCTGGATTGTGTACGGGCAACTGCGCACCGCAGAAGCGGCTTCACCGCTGCCGCCAGGAGAGGTGCTGTTTTCTTTGGTCGGCCTGAGCGCCTTGTACACGGTGTTTTTCGTGGCCGCTCTTTACTTTGGCAGCCGCATCATCCGCAAAGGGCCTAATCTGGAGCTGCCTGCCCCCGTTCCGGCAACCCAGCCGGTGATCGTGATCGAGCCTGCCAGCCACGAGCCGGATCGCCGTCCGGCGGAAGCTCGGTAGCGCCGGTGCAGCTCCAACAGAACCCAGGCGACACAGCAGGCTCCTTATCCAAACAGCAGCCAAGCCGTTGGTTACGTCGATTTCCAATTCCCCTCTCCCAGAGGGCGAGGGGGGGTAATGTCTCGAACTGGTTGGAAATACCCAAAGCGGAGAGAAGGACGATGGAATCTTTCGAGCCTTTACAGCAGTTTTTGCCGCAAGTCTGGTTTTTTATCCTCGGTCTATTCCTATTCCTTTATGTCTTGCTGGATGGATTTGACTTGGGAGTGGGCATCCTCTCCCTGACGGCCTCCAGCGAAACGCGCCGCAGCATTCTCATGACCAGCCTGGGCAATGTTTGGGATGCCAACGAGACCTGGCTGGTGCTGATGGGGGGATCCCTGTTCGGGGCCTTCCCCCTCGCCTACGCCACCATTCTCAACGCCCTCTACCTGCCGCTGGTGATCATGGTGGTGGGCCTGATCTTGCGGGCCGTTTCCTTCGAGTTTCGGGAAAACGCCGACAACAAGCTGGTCTGGAACCTGGCCTTTGGGGTGGGTAGCTTTTTGGCGGCGCTGGGCCAGGGGTTTGCCTTGGGCAGCGTCTTCGAAGGGATCCGGGTGGACGAAGCCGGCCACTTTGCCGGCAGCCCCTGGGATTGGCTGACCTGGCGGACAGTGTTGGTGGCCCTCACCCTGATTCAGGGCTATGTCTTAGTTGGCTCGGCCTACTTAATTGTGAAGACCACGGGGGAACTCCAGAAAACCTACTACAAAACGGCAACCATCGCCACCTGGACAACGTTGCTGGGGGCAGTGTTTATCACCATCAGCACCCCCATCATGTCGGAGCAAGCGCGCTCCCAACTTTTCTCGCCTCCTCTTTTCTATATCTTTGCTGCCATCCCCGTTTTGGGGCTTTTGTTGGTGGCTCTGTTGCTGCGCAGCCTGCGCCGGCGAGAAGAAACTAGCGTGTTGGTTTATACCTTTCTCATCTTTGCCCTTTCTTTTATTGGCCTGGGGTTTATGGTTTTCCCCAACATTATTCCTCCCAGCGTCACCATCTACGAGGCAGCAGCTTCTCCCAGTTCGCTGGTGTTTATGCTTACCTTTATTGGCTTTTTGATCCCGGTTATCTTGTCCTACAACATCTACAACTACGTGGTGTTCCGCGGCAAAATTGTGGTGCAGGAAGCAGCAGCAGAAGAGGCCAAAGTTCCGGAAGCAGCTTAAAAGGTCTCAGCGCAATCCAATTGAAACCCCGCCGGACGTTTTGCCAGGCGGGGCAGGCTTTTATCTTGCAGCTCTGGGAAGCTAGACAGGGTTAACCGTCTCCAAGACTTCACTCCCGCTTAAGCCACTGCCGGATTTGCTCGGCAGCCACATCGCGACCTCCCAAGCCAAAAGCCAAGGCCACCGCGACGGCAATCGCGCCCAGCACCAAGCCAAAGGCCAGCACCACGATATCGGTGGCCACGCCCATCTGCTGCAAGGCCATGGCGCCGACAAAGACCAGGATGGCCGCCCGCGCCGCCTGGGCCAGCACCCCTGAGGAGGGGTTGCCCAAGCTCTTGATCATGGAATGGGCCAAATTGGCCAGGTAAAGGCCGATCCCGAACACCAGGGCGCCGATGAGCACCCGACCGGAAATCAGCAACAGCCCCTGGACGATGTCGGTCAAAGCGGCAAACTGCAGCAACTCCACCGCCGGCACCGCCCCGAACAAGACCACGCCCACCCAGACCACCAAGCCGGCAATCTCAGAGGGGGTGCGCCGCTTCGCCAACGCCGAGGGATCCCCTTCGGCGGCGGGAGCTTCAGGAGCAGGGGCCGAGGGCAAACCAAGGCCGGCAGCCAAGCGGTCGAAACCGATTGCCTGCAGCAACTGGGTCACCAAGCCAGCCAAAAACTGCCCCAGCCAGTAGAACACGGCCAGGATGAGAGCAGATCCTGCAATTCGGGGAATGGCCCGCAACACCTGCTCCAGCATCGCCACCGCTGGATCGGAGATGGCCCGGATTTCCAGGGCCTTGAGGGCGGCAATCACTGCCGGGATCAACACCAAGACGTAGGCCACTGTGCCCACCGTTTGGGCCAGCTGGGGAATGCCAAAGCGTGCCCCCAAGCGGTTGGCTCCCGTTGCGGCTAGCAAATTGGAGATGAGGCCGCGTACGATGCGGGCCAAAAACCAGCCCACCACACCGATGACCACCGCTCCCAAAATGCGCGGCACCATCGATAGGATTTGATCCAGCAGGTTTTGTACCGGCTGCAGCGGCCCCCGCAGGTTGAGCGTATCCAGGATGAGCGGCAAGAAGAACAGGAGAACCAACCAGTAGAGCGCGTCGCCCAAGGCTTCATTCAAGAGAAAAGGAGCGACCTCGTTAGCGCCCCCCTCTGGCTTAGCGGCCGTTCCCTCTGGAGCCCCCTCTGCTCCTGCTTCCGGTTGCAAGGGCTGAGCCAGCCGCTCGTCCAAGTTAAAGCGCCGCAGCCCTTGGATAACCGCCAGCCGGGCAACCGTGGCCACCGCCCAGCCCACCCCCAGCAGCACCAGGGTTCCACCCAGCCGCGGCAGATAGACGAAAATTTCTCCCAAAAACCTGTTGAGCGGCTCGGAGACGGCCTGAAGCTGTAGGGCATTCAGCACCGCCACCAACACAAAAGCCAGGATGATCCAGTAAACCGCAGCAGCCACCCAGCGCTCGGTTTGCGGCAGCTTCTCGCCGGGCCTTTGGCCCATAATCCAAGCGGCCAAGCGGTTATCGAGCTGCGTCCGCTTGAGCAGCCCCCGAACGCCAAAGGCCACCGCTCTGGCCACGATCCAACCCAGAATTAAGATGCCAATCGCCGCCAGGAGATTGGGCATAAAGTCGATACAGCCTTTTAATTTAAAATGGGGTACAGGTATTCAAGAGGAAGGAGAGAAAGGAATGCCGACTCATTCTTTGGATTTGCGGCAAAGAGTTGTAGCAGCCTACCAGGCAGGTAACACCTCCATCCGCCAGGTAGCTAAACGCTTCATGGTTACCAAAAGAACAGTACACCGCTGGGTGCGTCAGTACCAACAAACTCAAGATTTAGCCCCTAAGAAAGCAGGCACCAAGCGAGTGGGCATTTTGGAACAACATCGGCAGGAAGTGATGGCAATTATTACAGAACACCCAGACTTCTACCTGTGGCAGTATCAAGAACTGTTGCGCGAGCGCTTAGGAATCAATGTAAGCATCG
>NZ_AXUW01000001.1:587306-590490 GCF_002760415.1 Synechococcus sp. 65AY6A5 | reverse complement strand
ATTATGGACAATTTAAATATCCACAAGAGTCGGGAAGTTGAGGAATTGATTAGGGGGACAGGAGCACGAATCCTATACCTGCCTGTGTATGCGCCGGAGTTGAATCCCATTGAGATGATGTGGTCGGTGTTGAAGCATTTTATTCGGCAGCTTTGCAGAATTGGGAAATATAGCATGGAGCAGATAGTGAAGACTTCTTTACTACTGATCAATCCATCCTCCTTCCGAAGTTGGTTTGCTAAGTGCTGCTGTTGTACCCCTTGAGCCCTTAACAGGCTGTAGGTTGTAGTATGTCTTGGCCTATCGTCAGATTGTCCGCAGCCATTTATCTAATTGCAATCTTAAATCGCAAAAGATGCTCCTAATTGGCTGTAGCCAAATTTTGCCTAAAAAAGTTACATCTGGCAGCTTGCGTCCAGGAGAAGAGGAAATCTGAATGATCTACAAAACCTACAAAATAACGACAAGTTCAGCCGGGCAGTTAAAGCTCTGTCGATATTGATCTTCTGTAGGATTGCCAGACTTGGCTGCCGGTTTGTCTAGGGATCTGGTTGCGAACTTCCACAAATTTTCAGTGTTGTTGCTTTTCTAGATTGGCTTTTTCCAATAGACCAGCGCATCTTCTCCGCTGTAATAGCCCTTGCGGCGTCCCAGCAATTGAAACCCTGCCGATTCATAGAGGCGGATGGCGGCCTGGTTAGAAGCCCTCACCTCCAACGTGGCCCAGCGACAGCCTGCTGCCCTGGCTTGGCTCAACAGCTCCTCCAGGATCCTTCGACCCAAACCACGCCGCCGATGGGCAGGATCCACCGCCAACGAGATGATGTGGGCTTCTTCTTCGATGCGCCAGAGGATGCCAAAGCCCACGAGCGCTTGGGTCGTTTGCGTCGCGAGGTCTGGAGAGGGAGGGGGGAACTCCGTTCGGCCCAAGCCACAGGAAGCGCCAGCGGCAGCCGGTTCCGCCACAACCCCGATCACCGTGCTGCTGGGTCTTTCCAGCTCCGCGCGATAGCCCTGTTCTCCCCAGTATCCGCCGTAGCAGCGGCGATCCAGCTCCAGCAATTGGGGCAGGGCGGTGAGGTCGAGCACCTGCAGCCGATAACTCGTACCGCTCATGGTGGTCTAGTCCCGCAATTCGCAGAACTCGGCCAGCAACAACTGCCCAAAGGGATCGTCATCGGGGGCGGCATAGGGCAGGGCTCGGCGGCTAAGGCTTAAGATCTGACCCCCCGATTGGGGATGGGGCTTGAGCTCGTAATCGATCCCTTCTTGGAAGCCGGCCTCTTGCAGGTAATCTTGGGCGGCTTTGAGGATCCCTGCTCGCAGTTGGGCTTTGACGGCAGGGGCCATGAGGTGGCGAACAAACCAGCGGGCGCTGTCGGGATCCACCTCGGCAAGGTATTGGAGAGCGGGAGTCAACACCGCGGAGCGCTCTTGGGGGGAGAGGCCGTTGACCTGCTGAGCTACCGCGGGCACATCCCGCCTTTGCATGGCCTGGATCAGGGTTTGGATGGCCGGAGAAAAAGAGGGATCCGACGCTTGGCTCATGGCTGCCAAAAGGATTCGAGGGTGCGGACAAGGGCCGCTGCTTCCGAAGGAGAGGGGGGGCTCGGCAGACAGACGGTAACATGGCCCAGCTTGCGCCCCGGGCGGGCGGGGGTCTTGTGGTACCAGTGCACCGTGGCATTGGGGATCGCAGCCAAGCGCTGCCGCTGCTCGGCATAGTCGCCGGTGGAGTGCTCGTAGCCCAAGAGGTTGACCATCACCGCCCCCCCACACTTGAGGGAGGGATCCCCCAAGGGGAGACCGAGGATGGCCCGCAGATGCTGCTCAAATTGCGAGGTGTGGCAGGCTTCCAGGGTGTAGTGGCCGGAGTTGTGAACCCGCGGCGAGATTTCGTTGATCCAGATCCCGGCCTTGGGGTGGGGCGGCGGCACCCAGAACAGCTCGATGGCAAACACGCCCACCGCATCCAATTTTTCCATCACCTTGACCGCCAAATCCCGGATCTCGGCCTCAACAGAGGAAGGGATGCGGGCGGGCACCAAGACGTGGCGACAGACTTGGTTAACTTGAACCGTCTCCACCACGGGGTAGATCTGGATTTCTCCCGTCAGCCCTCGCGCCACCATCACCGCCAGCTCCCGCTCAAACGGGATCCACTCTTCAACCAGCAGCGGGATCCCGGCATACTCAGCCAGAGCCTGTTGCAAGGTTGCTGGGTCGGGCAGGATGCGGGTGCCCTGCCCATCGTAGCCCTGCCGCCGCCGCTTGAGCACCAAGGGAAAGCTCAGGCTAGGTAGATCTGCCGTCTCCGCAGGCCAAAAAGCCGGCACCGGCATCCCCAGCTCTGCCAGAAACTGCCGTTGGTGCAACTTGTCCAGCAGCGGCTCTAGCGTGCTCAGGCGAGGACGAAAGCGGGATCCCTGCGGATCCAGTTTTTGCAGCTCCGCCAGCGGGATGAACTCGTTCTCAAAAGTTACCACCGGGCAGCGTTGCAGCAACTGGGCTGTGGCCTGGGTGTCGGTCACGGCACCCCAGACCACGCCGTCGGCCACGGCCACCGCCGGATCGGTAGGAGCGGCAGCCTGAACAATCAGCGGGATCCCCAATGGGCGAGCCGCCAAAGCCAACATCTGCGCCAACTGCCCACCGCCGATCACCCCCACCGGTTGGAAGCTCTGGTTTTTTGGGGATACTTGGGGTTCCACCACTGTCTCGCTATACTGACGGGTGTGCCTGCTTGGATCCAAAACCCATTATGGGATCCCTTGCCCTCTAGCGCTAGGAGAAAAACGGTGGAACCCCCTCAACCTTCTGAGCTCAGAGCTTTGATCGACCGGGCTTTGGCAGATAAGGTCTTAACCCGCGCTGAACAACAGCAGATCCTCAATGCCGTCGCAGCCGATCAAGAGGTTTCCCCAGAAGAGCATGACTCTAGTCAATGATATGCTGGACTATACTGAAAATAATGTACAGTATGTTCAGTATGGCTGCTTGGCATGGCTAGATATGTAAAACCGAGAGAAGCGGCGGATTATTTTGGGGTGTGTCTCCACACCTTGAGGCGATGGGAACAGAAGGGCTGGATCAATGCAACACGTACACCATCCGGTAGGGCGAGAAGGTATGACCTCGACAGCTACATTGGCCTCCGGCCCGCTGACGCGAACAGAGCGCCCAA
>NZ_AXUW01000001.1:516886-586001 GCF_002760415.1 Synechococcus sp. 65AY6A5 | reverse complement strand
CACATCCACACTAAGTTGGGTGGCGCAAAGGTGTTTAGATGCCCGAAGTGCAACCATAGGCTACCACGAGATTGGCAAGGCGCTCTGGGTGTTATGCTCAGGGCTTTGCGGGATACCGCCTTTCTGTTTGGACTCCGTCCGAGTAGCGCGGTCGCGTCAGCGTCGCGTAGTGACAACGGAAACGGACAGAATGCTATCGCTTCACCGCTGAGCAGTAATGCTCAGCAGTGTTCAGCGTAAATGTATCAGCACGAGCTGCTGGAATTGGTTGTGGAGCGGCTCAACAGCGGCGAGATTCGCGCCGTGGATTGAGCCCGTTCTCATATTCCAAGCGCCTCAAGCAATACCCGCCAGGCATTGCCTAGAATGGAGATCCCCACCCCCTTTGACTGCTGCCATGAGTTCTCGCTCTTCTGACTGGTTCACGCGGGCTCGCCACATCTTTTACGGCACGGCCACTGCCCTGGTGGAGATCCTCCAAGACCCGGAAAAGCGGGCCGAAAACCTCAACCGCCTCTCGATGGACTTGGCACAACTGGCAGCAGAACTGGAGCAAAAGGGGGAGCTGATCGAACAGGAGGCTGTCCGCTACGTTGAAAGTCTCAGGGATCCAGCCGCCAACGCCCCCGCCACAGTTCCAGACAGCGAGAGGCCCGCTCCTGCTGAGAGTACCCCCCCGACCAAGGCTTCCCCTGCCGGCTCTGCCCCTATCTCCAAAGAAGAGATGGCCGAGCTGATGGAACTGATCCACCAGATCGAGTCTTTGCGCCTGGATCTAGAGCGGCTGCGCACAGAACCTCCCTCTGCCTCCTCCTAAGTCTTGTGCGGTTCGACGTCATCACCCTCTTCCCGGAGTTTTTTGCAACGCCGCTGCGCATCGGGCTGGTGGGCAAGGCCCTAGAGCAGGGGATTGCCGAGGTTCACTGCACCAACCCGCGGGACTTTGCCACCGACAAGCACCGCCGGGTCGATGATGAGCCCTACGGGGGCGGGGTGGGCATGGTGCTCAAGCCAGAGCCTTTCTTTGCAGCCGTCGCCTCCCTGCCCCGCCTGGATCCCTGCGAGATCATCTTGCTCACGCCCCAGGGGCAACCGCTGAACCAGGCGCTGCTGCAAGAACTTGCCCAAAAGGCGCAGCTCATCCTGCTCTGTGGCCAGTACGAAGGCTTTGACGAGCGGATCCGCCAACACCTGGCCACCCGCGAGGTGTCGCTGGGCGATTTTGTCCTGACAGGGGGGGAGATCCCGGCGCTGGCCTTGATCAACGGCGTGGTGCGGCTCTTGCCGGGCACAGTTGGTAAGATAGATTCGCTGAGGAGCGAAAGTTTCGAGACGGGGCTACTGGAGTATCCTCAGTACACCCGTCCACCGGAGTTCCAAGGGCACAAGGTGCCGCCGGTGCTTCTCTCAGGCGACCACCGAGCCATCGCCCGTTGGCGTCTGCAACAGCAGTTGGTTCGCACCTGGCGAAGGCGACCAGACCTGTTGGCCAAACGCCCCCTCACGCCTGAAGAACAACAGTTGCTGGCAGAGGGACTGGCCGAGCAGCACACCGATGTGGAGGAACAGGATCGATGTTTGTAAACCGTCTCTGCTCCCCTTTCACCCCTGTTGGCCGGCTTGGGATCCCTGCAGCGCTGGGTCTGCTTCTGCTGGGGATCCTGGCCAGCTCCGAAGTTGCCCTGGCCCAAAGGGGAGATGTCAACGAGGCCATCCGCCGCGACCGCAACGTCCAGTTGTTCGACGGCACCAGCATTGACATGAACGACCTCCTGCGGGCCGCCGAGTTTCTCTCCCGGCAAAATGCCGCCTCGCGTTGGGACAGCAAAGCCGGGATCGACGCAGCGGTAGAGCAATTCAACTGCTCCCGCCGCCCTTTGGTGCTCTCCCCCAGAGCGCTGACGCCTGAGTCCACTCCCGACCCTTGAGAGGGATCCCACCCTCAACAGATCTGTTAAGATCGCTAAGCCGATCTTGCGTGCGCTAAAAGGTGGCGCACCGTTTTCGGGATCCATCAGGAGATACCACCGTGGTTAAAAGCACCTCTTCTAGCAAAGCCGATACGGAACAGCGTTTGGATCCCGCCAGCCGGGGCCACTCCAGTTCCACTGAGTCTAAAGGGATCCCAGGCTTTCTCCAAGAGACCCGTGCGGAGTTGGCCAAAATTGTTTGGCCGAGCCGCCAGCAACTGATTAGCGAATCGGTGGGAGTTTTACTGATTGTGTTGGCCTTCGCCTCGTTCATCTACCTGGTCGATCAACTGTTCGGCTGGCTGGCCACTCAACTGTTCTCGTGAGGTTTTTCCCCAGATGGCCCCTGCCAAGGACTTGGGGAGAGGAGGCCCATGCACACAGACAGATACAGAGAGGAGGTGAGGTGATGAGCCCAGAGCCAGAGCAGCGGCGGAGAGGCCGGGGGGGCCGCCTCGAGCCCCTAGAGCCTGCGGGCACGGCGGCGGAGGGGGAAGAAAGCGAAAGTCAAGGTCGCCGCAACCTGCGCTGGTACGCCGTGCAGGTGGCTTCAGGCTGCGAAAACAAAGTCAAAAGCACCCTGATGCAGCGGGCGGCGGCTCTGGATGTGGCAGATCAGATTGTCGAGGTGGTGATCCCGAAGCGGACGGGCTTCAAGCTCGATCGATCCGGCAAGCGCCAGGAACAAGAGGAAAAGATTTTTCCCGGCTATGTGCTGGTGCGCATGGATCTCAACGACGACACCTGGATGGTGGTGAAAACCACCCCCAACGTGATCAACTTCGTCGGCACGGAAGAGAGAAGGGCCTACGGTCGTGGTCGCGGCCATGTGACGCCACGGCCCCTTAGCCCCAGCGAAGTCCAGCGCATCTTCAGCAGCGTCGAGGTGGAAGAAGTGCCCCTCAAGATCGACATGGCACCTGGGGATCGCATCGAGGTGCTCGCTGGCCCCTTCCAGGGATTTTACGGCGAGGTGGTGGATGTCAGCCCAGAGCGGGGCAAGCTCAAGGCTTTGATCTCGATTTTCGGGCGCGATACTCCGGTAGAATTAGAGTTTGGTCAAGTGCGCAAAGAGGTGTAACCGCGTTTCATGGCTAAGAAACTGGTGGCAGTGGTCAAGCTGGCCATCCAAGCGGGCAAAGCCACCCCCGCTCCCCCCATCGGCCCGGCTCTGGGCCAGCACGGGGTTAACATCATGGCCTTCTGCAAGGAATATAACGCCAAAACGGCCGATCAAGCCGGGATGGTGGTGCCGGTCGAGATCTCGATTTACGAGGATCGCAGCTTCACCTTCGTCCTCAAGACGCCGCCGGCTTCGGTGTTGATCAAAAAAGCCCTCGGCATTGAGTCGGGATCCAGTGAGCCCCACAAAGTCAAGGTAGGATCCCTGACGCGGGCGCAACTGCGCCAGATTGCCGAGCAGAAGCTGCCCGATTTGAATGCCCGTGACGTGGAGGCGGCCATGAAGATCATCGCCGGCACCGCCCGCAGCATGGGGGTGACAATAGTTGATTGATTGTCGATCGACTTAAGGATCTCTAGTCTTTGTTGTCTGGAAGTTTTGGCAGACCATTATGGGGGAGAGAAGTTCTCGCCAGCACCCCGAGGAGAAACTATGGCTCGAAAACTGTCCAAACGTATGCAAGCTTTGCGGGAGAAAGTCAAGCCCATTGCCTATCCCCCCGCAGAAGCCCTGGCCCTGATGAAGGAGACGGCCACTGCCAAATTTGACGAGGCGGCGGAGGTTCACATCCGCCTGGGGATCGATCCCAAGTACGCCGACCAGCAGTTGCGCACCACCGTCGTCTTGCCCCGCGGCACCGGGCAGGAGATTCGCGTGGCGGTGATTGCCCGCGGCGAGAAGGTTACGGAAGCCCAGAACGCAGGGGCCGACCGGGTGGGCTTTGAAGACCTGATCGAGGAGATCGGCAAGGGCGTGATCGACTTCGACCTGCTGATTGCCACCCCCGATGTGATGCCCCAGGTTGCTAAGCTGGGGCGGCTATTGGGGCCGCGCGGCCTCATGCCCTCTCCCAAGGGCGGGACGGTCACCATGGATTTGGCCCAAGCCATCAAGGAGTTCAAAGCCGGCAAGCTGGAGTACCGGGCGGACAAAACCGGCATTGTGCATTTGATCTTCGGCAAGTGCAAGTTTCCCGTCGAAGCTCTGCTGGAAAACCTGAAAGCCGTGCAGGAGTCCATTGATCGCAACCGTCCGCCTGGAGCCAAGGGCAAGTATTGGCGAGCTCTACATGTTTGTGCTACAATGGGGCCCTCGATTGAGGTTGACATCAATGCTCTGCGAGAGCTGAAGTTGGTTGCTTAAGCCTGCTTCGGCGCTGCAAAGGGGCAAAGGCAGTTGCTTGCCGTTTGAATTGGCCATTTTTCCGGAGGATCTGGGCAGAGAAGAGCTTTCCACAGTCGAATAGCGAGCCGAAGACAGCAGGGGCCAAGGGGCTTAATGTCCTGCCGAGGTTTGAGCGGAGTGCTAAGGGATCCCGTTGTGGACTGCTAGGTTACGCTTGCCTCAATGCGTCTCGGCTATGGCTGAGGCGCATTCTCTTTGGCGGCTCCAGATACCCCCTTCCGACGGCAACACCTGTTCGGCTCTCAGTGAGCCAGTGACCACAAAGGAGGTGAGCGTATGGGCAAGCAACCTTTAGCGAAAAAAGCGGAGATGGTCGATGAAGTTCGCTCCCTGTTGCAAGCCAGCCAAATGGTGCTGGTAATCGACTACAAGGGGCTGACCGTTTCCGAGATGAACCAACTGCGGGCGGAGCTGCGCAAGGCGGATGCTGTCTGCATGGTTGTTAAAAATACCTTGATGCGGCGGGCTGTCGCCGACCAAAAGGCTTGGGCAGGAATTCTTCCCTTCCTGTCAGGGCCGACGGCCTTTATCATGATCCGGGGCGATATTCCGGCAGCCCTGAAGGCGTATCAAGATTTCGCCAAGCAAACCAAGAAAACCGAGTTCCGCGGCGCCGCTGCCGAGGGGCTATCTCTGACCTTGGATCAGGCCAAGGCCATCGCCGAGCTGCCGCCCAAGGAGGTGCTCATGGCCCAGGTGGCGGGCAGCCTCAAGTCGGTAGCCACTCGACTGGCGGTTGGGCTCAATGCCGTGCCTACGCAGGTGGCCCGCGGTATCCAAGAAATCCCGGCCTCCCTGGCAAGGGCCATCCGGGCTATTGCCGACAAGGAGGCGGCCTGACGGGCTCGGCCTGTCTTGGGTTCATCGACCCGATTCCACCCTATCCACTTCGTTACCCTGAGGAGACAAGACCATGGCTTCGGAGCGTGTTCAAAAGATCCTGGAAGAGTTGAAAGCGTTGAGCTTGTTGGAAGCTTCCGAGTTGGTGAAAGCCATCGAAGAAGCCTTTGGCGTCAGTGCGGCTGCCCCGGCAGGTGGCATGGTCATGGCTGCTCCCGTGGCAGCAGCAGCGGCGCCGGCGCCGGCAGCGGCGCCTGAACCGGTGGAAGAGCAGACGGCCTTTGATGTCATTCTCGAGGCTGTCCCCGCGGATAAGAAGATCGCCGTCCTCAAGGTGGTGCGCGAGTTGACCGGCTTGGGCCTGAAAGATGCCAAAGATCTTGTGGAGGCTGCTCCCAAACCGGTCAAGGAAGGGATCCCCAAAGAGGAAGCCAACGAGATCAAGAAGAAGCTAGAGGAAGCTGGCGCCACGGTCAAGGTCAAGTAGTCCCGTCGGCAGGGGAAAGGGATCCTCATCCAGAGCGCCTCTTGCTTCCAGAAAAGGGGTGCTGCCAGAGCCCCAAGTTTAACCAGAACGATGAGGGAGGGGCAAAGCAGCCCCTCCTTTTTCACTGATATGCCGCCGCGCCCTGCCCCTCTCCCTCGGCAAGGCAGGGAAATCGTTTGGCTAGTCTCCCCTGGGAGAAGGGGAGGGTTGGCGAGGCCGGCAAGTGCCCAGGTCTCTCTTGCTGATTGGAGCGCTTCAACTCTGAAAACGCCCTCGTCAGCCGGTCGGAAACCCTTACAATGGGTTACGGACGTTCGCCAGCACCCCCCATGGACTTCGGAGTCGGATTTCTCTCCAACAACGTCATGCTGCCGATCCTGGATTTTTTCTACGGGATCGTGCCCAGCTATGGACTGGCCATCATCTTCCTGACGTTGGTGATCCGCTTTGCCCTCTACCCCCTCAACGTCGGATCCATCCGCAACATGCGGCGCATGAAGGTGATCAACCCCCTGATGCAGCGGCGGATGCGAGAGATCCAGGAAAAGTACCGGGATGACCCGCAAAAGCTGCGCGAGGCCCAGGCCAAACTGTACAGCGAGCTGGGGGTCAACCCGCTGGGGGGTTGTCTGCCGCTCTTGATTCAAATGCCGGTGCTGTTTGCTCTGTTTGCCACGCTGCGGGGATCCCCCTTTGCGGCGGTTACCTACGATGTCAACCTGCAGATCCTGCCAGCAGAGGTGGCGGCAGAGGTGGTGCCCACCCCCTACGTCAGCCCCAGCAAGAACATCTTCGTCACCGACTCGGTACACAAGCCGGTGGTGCTGGTGGCGCCCAAGGGCACCAAGATTGCCGTAGGGGAGCAGGTGCAGTTTAGGCTGCAGGGGCCGGGGGGCAAGCCCTTTGAGCAGTTGGTGGCAGAGGCGGGCGGGGATCCCACCCTGTTGCGGCCCACCTGGAAGATCACCAAAGGAGAAGAGCGGGCCCAGATCCAGCCGGATGGCACCTTGCTGGCCCTGCAGCCGGGGGAAGTGACGGTGGAGGTTGCGATCCCGGGCTTGGCCTCTGACACGGGCTTTCTGTTTATCGACAAGTTAGGCCGCGTCGGCGCCTTTGATCCGGATGGCACCATTCACTGGGACATCATCGGCATGATCGTCCTTTTCGGTGTCTCCATTTACCTGAACCAATCCCTGACCAACGCCGGCCAGGAGGATCCCAGCCAGAGCTCGATGGCCCGCATCACCCCTGTGCTGTTCTCGGCGATGTTCCTGTTCTTCCCCTTGCCGGCTGGGGTCTTGCTCTATATTCTTGTCTCCAACATCTTCCAAACCGTGCAAACCTTCTTGCTCTCGCGGGAGCCGTTGCCTGAGAACTTGCAGCAGTTGGTGGAAGAGGAGCGCCGTCGCGCTGCCCAGGCGAGCACAGGGGAAGCCAAGGAGGTTGACCGACCAGCCAAGCCAAAGGCAGCCGGGGGAGGGCGCGAATCCCTGCCCTTTGAGCCCTAGCAAGTCCTTGCTGCTTGGCTTGGGGCGGGCTTAGGTCGAGTGCTTGATACCTCTTCAGAATTGGAAGCTGCCCAGGATGAGCCGCCCTGAGTCCTCTACGGGATCTGTGAAGAGATCCGCCGCCAAAAAATCGCATCAGAAGTCTGAGGGAACCGCTGCGCCTTCCCAGGGCAAGCTTTCTCCTGCCGAACATCGAGAACGGGCCAGGCAGTGGTTGCAGCAGGTGCTGGCGGCGATGGGAATCCCGGCGGTGGTGCGAGTGGTGGGGGAGATAATCGAAATCGAGGCCGATTCTCTAACGCCGGCTCAGAAGCAAATGTTGCTCTCAAAAGCGCCTGCATCGCCCTTGCCGCCGTCCAAAGAAGCCGGCCCCGAGGAAGAGCGCTCCCCGGTGGTTTTGGATGCGTTGCAGTATTTGGCCAACACCCTTCTCAACCTCAACCAGCCAGAAGACCAACAGCAGCCCTATATCCTGGATCTGGATGGCTATCGTCAGCGCCGTTTGCAGGAGCTCAAAGCCTTGGTTGCTGTCGCGGTGGAAAAGGTGAGAACCAGTGGTCGGGAATACGAGTTTCCCGATCTCTCTGCTGCCGAGCGGCGGCAGATCCACACGCTCCTGAAAGACCCTGCCTACGCCGATCTGGAAACTTTCAGCCGTGGCAAGGAGCCTGACCGTCGCCTGGTGATCCGGCGGGCCTCTTCTCGACCCTGACCTGGAGGCGCTGGCTGTGCGGCTCTCTTGCCGATAGGGGCGATTCCGGGATCCCTGCTACCCAAGACGTATGAAGGGGGATGTCATGCTGAGGCCAATTCGTCTATCCGACCTGCGGCAGATGCCTGGTCAAACCCAAGAGGTTCACTTTAGGCAGTTTTTCCCAGGTTTTGAGAGCTTGACCCCTGTGGAGGGATCCCTGCAGGCCAGCCACCGGGGGCATTTCCTGGAGGTGAGCGCCGAGGCCCGCACCATCGTCACCCTCACCTGTCACCGCTGCCTGCAGCAGTTTAACCACCGGCTGCATCTGCAGGTTGAGGAGATCATCCTGATTCGGGAGCCCAGTCCTGAACCCCCGCCCCTGGAGTTGGAATTGCGGGACGAAGAGGATCTGCTGGAGAGCCTGCCGCCCAACGGCGAGCTGGATATCGAAGACTGGATGTACCAACACCTGCATTTGGAGATGCCCCACCAGTTGCCCTGTCGCCCCGATTGCCCGGGCATTGTGGTGGAAGCGGCTGCGCCGCCGCCGGTGGATCCCCGCTGGTCGGCCCTGGCTGCCCTCCTTAAAGACTCTCCCCATCCCTAGCCACTCTCCGCGAGAGGGCTTCGGGCCATGAGCTGTATCGCTGCTGGCTAGAATGACCCCAAATTGGCAGGTTCTTTGGCGTTTTGCTCGGCCCCACACCGTCTACGGCACCAGTGCCAGTCTACTGGGCCTCTACTTGCTGGCCGGGTTCGTGGCCGCTGAACCAACGGCCCTGCTAGCTGTCCTTCCCCAGTTGGGCGTGGCTTGGGTGGCTTGTCTGGCGGCCAATGTCTACATTGTCGGCCTCAACCAGCTCACGGATATCGAGATCGACCGCATCAACAAACCCCATCTGCCCTTGGCCGCCGGCTCCCTGAGTTGGCGACAGGGGGTGGGGATCGTCGCCGCCTGCGGGGTGGCATCCATCCTATTGGCCCTGACAGGGATCCCGTACCTGTTGTTGACGGTGCTGTTGAGCAACGGGATCGGCACGGCCTACTCCCTGCCCCCCCTGCGGTTGAAGCGGTTTCCGCTGGCGGCCTCGGCTTGTATCTATTGTGTGCGGGGGTTGATCGTCAATCTGGGCCTGTACAGCCATTTTCAGCAGTTGATGCAGGGGGGAGTCGAGCTTTCTGCTCCCATTGTTTTTCTGACAGGGTTTATGTCTATTTTTGGGCTGGTGATCGCCCTTTTCAAGGATATTCCCGACATGGAGGGGGATCGCCGGTTTGCCATTGCCACCTTTTCGTTGCGCTTTGGCCAGGAGCGGATCTCAAAGTTTTGCATCGGCATTTTGGCCGCTTGTTACCTAGCCTTTATCGCTTTGGGAAGCTATTTTCTCCTCATGGGCCGGGGCGCCTGGATGCTGTTAGGACATGGGCTGGGGTTGGGGATCCTTTTGGGCTATGGTGTTCGCCTGGATCTGGGTTGCCGCGACGCGATTGTCACCTATTATCAACTGATCTGGAAGTTGTTTTACCTGGAGTATTTGCTCTATCCTTGGGCCTTCTTCCCTTTTTCCTAACATTTGCCAGGAGCCGCGATCTTGCCCCGGCTCAGGCGGGCAGCCGATCTCCAAAAACCTAGAGATACCGCTTCATCTGGATGCGAAAGCGGCCCTTTTTCGTCTCGGCCACCTCTTCAATTTGCAGCCGACCGCGACCGCGAATGGCAATCCAATCCTGGGGGCCGACGGTGTAGCTGGCTTGGGTAATCGGCTTCCAATTAACCCGCACCTCTCCCCGCTGGATCTCTTCCACCATCTTGCTGCGAGACAGGCCAAATCCTGCCGAGGCCACTGCATCCAGGCGCAAAGAGGCTTCCACGCTGGTGATGGACTTCACCCGCGGCGGTTGAACCTTCAACTGGCTGAGAGGGATCCGGCTGACCTTGACGGGCACGCTGCGCACCTGGGTTAGGTTGAGGCTGAGATAGTCCACCAGCTCCGGCACAACGATGGCCTGGGCCCCGAATTCGCCCACCACGAGGATGTCTCCCACCTTCTCGCGGGCAATTCCCGTCGCCAAAAGGGCTCCCAAAAAGTCGCGGTGGGTGGCCGGGTCGAAAAGAAAGTTTCCTTGGATTTGAACGGCGGCCAAGGGGATCCCTTCTGCGCCTTCCACCTCCAGGCTGACCTCAGGGCGGGCCAGGGCTAGGCGTTGCCGCTCTGCCTGGGCATAGCCTCCCCAGGCCATCACCTGCAGTTCGGCCAAGTTGTGCAACCGGCTTTGTACCTCGGCTACTTCTGCCGGGGAGAGAAAGTCACTCCAGACCACTTGCCAGGTTTTGAGGGCTTGCTCCCCCAGATCCAGAATGCGCGCCAAGGTTTCTCGATACTCCGCTCCTTTCAGTAGTTCGGTTCTGGGCAGCATGTTGGGGCGCTTCAATCTTTGCGGTTCTGTTCTGTTTGTCCCATGCTAAGCTAGATCCCCAGGATCCTGGCGGGCGTAGCCAAGCGGTTAAGGCAGAGGATTGTGGTTCCTCCATTCGTGGGTTCGAGTCCCATCGTCCGCCCTGCCGCAATAACCTGGGCCCTGCCAATTTAGAGAAAACCTCAAAACCTTGCAAAACTGCTGGCAACCAAGCTGAGGAAGGGTTCCCGAGGGCCGCACCTGGCAACGGAATCACCCGCAGCTCAGGATTAGGGTTCCCACGGCGTCGATATTGCCCGTCCAACCGGCTTCGATCACCACGGTAGCCTCCGGCATCTCCACAATCGCTGGCCCGCCCAGTTGAAACCCCACCCCCATGCGCCGCCGATCGTAGACTGGGACCGGTCGCATCCGGCCGCCCGTCCAGGCCTGGCGCTCCCCCTTGAAGGGATCCCCTGGCAGGGGGGGCGGCGCCTTTAAAGGCACAGGGGGCAAAGCTTGTACCGCCCGCAGACGCAGCTGGATCACCTCCACCTCTTGGTCGGGATCCTGCCAGCCGTAGCGCTGGCGGTGGGCCTGGTGAAACCGCTGCTCCAAGAGAGAAACCGGATCCGACAACTGGGCCGGGATCTCCAGCTCAAAAGACTGGCCGCGGTAGCGCAGGTCGAGGCTGAAGGAGAGCCCCGGCTCCTGCAGGTCGGCTTGCGCCTGGCGGATGAGGGGCGCCGCCCACTGGGCCAAAAGGGATCCTCCCCCTTCCCCCTCCAACTGTTGCAGCGGCTGCAGGATGGCCCGCCGGTAGTCCCGCCGCAGATCGGCCAAAGCCATACCCAGAGCCGAGAGGACACCGGCAAAGGCTGGGACGAGGACGCGGCGGATCCCCAGCTCTTCCGCCAGGGCACAGGCGTGCATGGGCCCGGCTCCGCCAAAGGCCAACAGGGCAAAATCGGCAGGATCCAAGCCCCGCTCCACGCTGATGACCCGCAAAGCCCGCGCCATGGCCACATTGGCCAGGGTGCGAATGCCAACAGCCGTCTCCTCCAAAGTCAAACCCAAGGGCTCCGCCAGCGTTCCGATGGCCTGGCCGGCCAAGTCCCGCCGTAGGCAAACGGCATCCCCCAGCCAGCCCCCATCCGGCAAGTAGCCCAGCCAGAGGTTGGCATCGGTTACCGTGGGAGCCGTTCCTCCCCGCCCATAGCAGGCCGGCCCAGGGTTGGAGCCGGCACTCTCCGGCCCCACCTGCAGCCCCCCGCCCGGCAACAGCGAGGCCAGGGATCCGCCGCCGGCACTGACCGTGTGGATGTCGATCTGGGGCTGCTGCACCGGCAGGCCGCACACCACCGCTGACGGGGTAACCTGGGGGATGCCGTCTTGAATGAGGGCCACATCGGTGCTGGTCCCTCCCATGTCCAGGCTAAGCAGATGGGAGTAGCCACTTAGCCGGCCCAGGTAGGCCGCCCCGTAAACGCCGCCCGCTGGCCCCGAAAGCAGCGCCACCGAGGCATGAGCCGCTGCCTGGGCAATGGAAGTGACGCCGCCGGAGGATTGCATGATCAGGGGTTCGGGGATCCCTCGCTGCCGGCAGCCCTGCGCCAAGCGGTGCAGGTAGCCCGCCAGCACCGGGCTGAGGTAGGCATCAATGGCCGTGGTGCTAAAGCGCTCGTATTCCCGAAACTCCGGCGCCACTTCGCAGGAGAGGGAAACATGCAAGTCGGGGAAAGCCTCTCTCAGGGCCGCCCCCAGGCGCTGCTCGTGCTCCGGGTAGAGGAAAGAAAACAAGAATCCCACCCCCACGGCACGGATCCCATCCCGCTCTACCCGCTCGCCCACTTCCCGGAGGACGCGCTGGATTTCCTCTTCCGTCAGCGGCTCGACCACGCCGCCGGCGCTGCAGCGCTCCTTCACCTCCAGGCAGTGGTGGCGGGGCACCACCGGCTCTGGCTTGGGCTGGGTGAGGTCGTAAAGGGAAGGGCGGTTTTGGCGACCAATGGCCAGCACATCCCGGAAGCCCGCCGTGGTCAGAAACAGGGTGGGGGATCCCTTGCGCTCCAAGAGGGCGTTGGTGGCCACCGTCATGCCGTGGCAGAACACGTCCACCTCAACTGGGCCCAGCTTGTCCAGGGCGCCAAAGACCCCCGCTTCTGGGCTGGGGGTGGAGAGCACCTTGGCTGTCCGGATCTGGCCTTCCTGGAGGAGCACCAGATCCGTGAAGGTGCCTCCCACGTCGATCCCCAGGCGGACCAGGCCCCCCTGCCTCCCATCCTGTTGCTTGCCTTGCGCGCTACTGGCATTGGCCATGGCTCGATAAGACCCTTGGGCAGGCCTCAACCCCTCGCTAGAGACGAGGCCGGGGCACCTCTTCCGACTTGCTTTCCAGGGGTTGCTCCTGCTGCAAAAGCTGGCGAAAGGCCGGCTCGTCCAGCCGGTAGTCCCGCTGCTCGATCAGATCCCGCTCCGTAGAGTAGATGGTGTCCGACTCCCGCACCACTTCTTGGCGGCGGAAGCGGCGGGCAAAGTCGAGCTTGCGCAGCAGCGCCTCGGAGGGACGCTTCAGCCGCTCTTGCCAGAACCGCCGGATGCGATTGCGGCGCTCCACCCCCTGGTTGCGGAACTGCAACGTCAGCCACCGCACTGCAGGCACTGCCAAAAACAGCGTGCCGTAGAGAAAGAGGAATCCAATCAGCGGGTAGATAAACGCCAAAAAGGCGTTGCTGCCAGCGGCGGCTGCCACCTCCTCCCGCGCCCCGTAGAGAATGGCCGCCAAGAGGAAATTGAGCACACCCAAGCCAGCAGCTAGGGTCAGTTGCTCAGGGGTGGCGCGGCTAAACACCCAGGGTTTTTCTTGCAACACCTCCGGGATCTTCTTGGAGCGGCGCTCTGAGGCGGCCACCTGTAGCTCTGGGAAGCGATAGACGATATCGCCGTCCTCGCTTACCTCCGGCTGGCCGTCGAACTTGAGCAGAATGGGCAGCATATAGTCTTCGTATTCTAGGGCCGGGGATCCCGGCTCCACATCCAGGTAGGGCAGCACCTGCTCGGCGGCGATCACCCCCCCGTTGGCGCGGATCACTTGGCCGATCAAGGCATAGCGCTCCTCTTCCAGGTTGGCGTTGGGATCCCCGTCCCCAAACAGGAAGCTGTACACCGCCTCCAAAAAGTTCATCTCCGATTTTTCCCGGCGGGGCTGCGCCCGACCGGAATAGCCCCCGTAGTAGGGGTAGGGACTCCAGAAGGGGTTGCCCACCCAAAGGTTGGGGAAGTAGAAGAACCCCACCTCGCGCGAGCGACTGCGACTGCCGCTGCCCTCTTCACGACTGCTGGCCATCTGCAGAGCTATCAACGCCAGGGTGATGAGGATAATCGACACCACCAACAGGATGCCGAAGGAGATGCGCAGCCCGTAGAGAAAGCCGCCCCACAGCTTGCGTCGCAAGGCTGCCAGCCGATCCTGCTGCTCCCTGCGCTTGAGAATGTCGCGAAAGTCGGGCGGGAAAACGTAGGCAATCTCCCCCTGCCGCGAAACCTGGAGATGCCCCCCAGCCTTTTGGGCTAACTTCAGCAACTCCTGTTTGGCCTCCTCTAGGGCCAGGCCTGTGCTGGAGGCAATATCTCCCAGAGTGACCCGCAAGCCCAACTGCTCTACTGCATCGATGACCAATGTCTGTGTAGCCACTCTCAACCTCCGCTGGTTACCTACTGTTGCCCGGGATCCAACTGGGACGCTCGCCCAGCATCTGCAGCCAAGGGTTACAGCCATCCCTATTCCCAGTATCTCTCTTCAACTCGGGGGCGACGAGGGCGGCTGTTGCTGCTTTTGGGTCAGGCAGCCTGTCTCTGCGCCGACCCAGGGCTGGGCTAGGGCAGCCAGGCCATCACCGCTAGCAGGGCGAAAAGGATCCCGATCAACACCCACGTCAGCCGTTGGGTATTCAAGGGGGGAGCAGCCTCGCGGCGGATGGGATCGGCGACTTTTGGCAGGGAAGCTGGGCGGCGGGGGCGCTCATAGACCAGACGGCGTTCCCCTGGCTCGGCCTCTTCCAGATGGCTGAGATCTGGGATTTCGAGCAACCACTCTGCTGGTCGCCGCAGACGCGGAGCCTGCCAGATGCCCAACACGTAGCGGGCCTGTTGAGCCACTTCCGGATCCGGGTTGCCCAGCAAGGTTTGCGCCAAGCGGATCGCCTCCTGGGTCTCTCCAAGGGCCTCCTCGGCCAGGGCCTGCCAGAGCCGCAGCTTGCCCGCTTGCGGGTAGCGGCTTTGGGCCTGTTTCACCTGTTCCAGAACCCGACGGTATTGTCCCCGCTCAAAGCTGGCCTCAATCCGGGCCAGATGCTGGGGCAGGCGCAAGTCTTCGGGAGGGATCAACTCCGGATCCACCGATAAACCCCCCTAGGTAAGCTTTTGTTCTACCCCAAACCCCACCAGCAGCAGCTCCTCCAAGGGCTGACCGTGAGGGGGTCGTTGGTAGGTGAGGATCTGGCGCAGGCGCAGGCGTGGGTTAAGCAAGGTGATGGTATCCACAGCAACGACGCGGGTGTAGGTGGTGGTCATCACCAGTTGCAGGGATCCGGGATCGAAGCGGAAGCTGGCCACTATGGGGCGGTCTTCCTCATAGGCCCGATCCCGCAAGTAGTCGCCCTCCAGCCCACGGGGCCCTTCTCGCCGGGGCACGAAGAGCATGTTTAGCTCTTGCCCAGCCTCCTCCCCTTTTTCGGAAACCGTCTCAAACGCCAGGTGGAAGCCCAAAAACCCGTCCACACCGTGGTTGGGGTAGTTGTTGTCGGCCAGTACCTTCTCCTTGAGCTCAGGGGTGAGGGTGCGAATGGTGAAGTCGGTGCGCGAACGCTCCACCTCCCCTCGATCCAAATAGTGGTAGGTGCGCTCGGTGTGCCAGGCGCCAATGCAGCAGTTGAAGAAGTGGTGAAATTTTTGCAGGGCATTCATGCCAGAGGGATCGAGAGCAGGGCCAAGTGGACGGCTAAAGCCGATCCTAAAACGAATCGCAGACAAACAGGCACTCCCCTTCTCCCCCTCAGGTGTTAGCTGCCGCTGGGATCCCCTGGGCCACCGACAAAGTCGCCCCCAACACTTCCAAAGCCCGCTGCAACTGCCCATCCTCAGGGCCGCCCAGGCTTTCTGCCGTCAGGGGAACAGGGCCCGCGGCCACCTCCACATCGGGCTGGATCCCTTGGCGATGAATGTCGTGGCCGTTGGGGGTGAGGTATTTGGCAGTGGTCACGGCCAGCCCCGAGCCGTCCGCCAGCTCCAGCAGGGATTGGATCAGCCCCTTGCCGAAGGTGCGCGTTCCCACCAGTTGTGCCCGTCCGCTGTCCTGCAACGCCCCCGCCAAGACTTCGCTGGCGCTGGCACTGCCCTGGTTCACTAAGACGACCAGGGGGGCTGCCGTGAGGACTTCGCCGGTGGCGGGAATGCCGTCCTGAATGCCGTAGCGATCCGTCACTCGCACGATGTCGCCTTTGGGGATCCAAAAGCGAGCAATCTCAATGGCCGCCTGCAGTAACCCTCCGGGGTTGTTGCGCAGATCGAGGATGTAGCCCCGCACTCCTCGCGCTTCTGCGGCCTGGATGGCCTGACGCACTTGAGCGGCGGCATTGCCGTTAAACTGGCTGAGGCGGATGTAGGCTACCTCCCCCTGGGGCAGCTTGAAAAAACCGGTGCGCACCGGGTTGATCAGGATGGACTGCCGCACCAGCTCCACCTCCCAGATGCGCTCCTGCCGCCTTAGCCGTAGGCTAACGGTTGTGCCGCTGGGGCCGCGCATGCGTTCTGCCACCTCATCCAAGCTCAGCCCTGCCACTGGCACCTGATCCACCGCCAGGATCTCATCTTGAGGTTGGATCCCGGCCCGCTCGGCAGGAGTCCCCTCCATTGGGGCGATGACCCGTACTGCCCCCTGCCCGTCGATGGCAATCTGGAGGCCGACGCCGCTCAACTCGCCAGCAGTGGAAGTCTGCAGGCTGAGGTAGTGCTCCCTGTCCAAAAAGCGGGTGTAGGGATCCCCCAGAGTTGCCAGCATCTCCTCGATGGCCCGGTAGGTCTCTTGCCGATCCTTCAGGGGCCGAGAGAGAAAGCGCTGGCGCACCTGCCACCAGTTCTGTCCGTTGAAACCCGGATCCACGTAGGCCCGATCCACATAGGCCCACGCCTGCGCCAGCAGTTGCTGCTCTTCCCCCCAGCGGCTGGCCTGCACCTGACAGGCGCCAATGCCCAAACTCGCCCAGAGCAGGCACCCTAGCAACAAAACTCGGACAGCCTGGCGTAACCCCCATCCGATCCCCAACCCTCTGCAACTGCTTTCCCCAGATCTCGGCTTCTGCGCAATCATCGGATCCCAAACTGAAGAAGAAGCTAAGAAATACTAAGAAACGTGAACAAGATGAGACATCAGCAGGCGTTTGGGCTGTTGGTGTAGGGATCCCTGTCTCAAAGCTGAGCCCGACTTCATGATCGTGTTAACGAATTGTGTTACAGTGCTATAGGGAGTGGGCCCGCCCCGCCCTGGATATCCAACTCTAAAAATTGCAGGCATCATGAGCAAAGTTTACGACTGGCTAGACGAGCGGCTGGAGATCACGCCTTTCGTCGATGACGCAACCGGAAAATTCATTCCGCCCCACGTTAACATCTTCTACTGCCTCGGCGGCATCACGCTGGTGTGCTTCCTCATTCAGTTTGCCACCGGCTTTGCCATGACTTTTTACTACCGTCCAACGGTGGCCGAGGCTTTTGAATCGGTCAACTACATCATGACCCAGGTCAACTTCGGCTGGCTGCTGCGCTCCATCCACCGCTGGAGTGCTTCCATGATGGTGTTGATGATGATTCTACACACCTTCCGGGTTTACCTGACGGGGGGGTTCAAGAAGCCGCGCGAGCTGACCTGGGTAACCGGCGTGATCTTGGCGGTACTGACGGTTTCCTTTGGGGTTACCGGTTACTCCCTGCCTTGGGATCAGGTGGGCTATTGGGCAGTCAAGATCGTCTCCGGGGTGCCCAGTGCCATTCCGGTGGTGGGGGATGCCCTGGTCCAGCTTATCCGCGGCGGCGAGGCAGTTGGCCAAGCCACCCTCACCCGTTTCTACAGCCTGCACACCTTTGTGTTGCCTTGGCTGACGGCGGTCTTCATGACGATGCACTTTCTGATGATCCGCCGCCAGGGCATCTCCGGGCCTTTGTGATCCCAAACCGGTTCTTGTGAGCCGGGCACCCTGGATGCATCTTTTCAGAACTTTTGCCCTAGACAAGGAGAATGGCTATGCCGGTCTCAAAGCAAGTGATAGCAACCGAGGCGATTACCCGCAAAGTTGACCTAGACAATCCCAAAGTTTTGGCCAAGCTGAAGAAGAACATGGGCCACATGACCTACGGGGAGCCCGCTTGGCCCAACGATTTGCTCTTTATGTTCCCGGTGGTGATCCTGGGCACTATTGGGGTGATTGTCGGCCTGGCGGTCATGGATCCGGCGGGTGTCGGCGAGCCGGCGGATCCCTTTGCCACGCCGCTGGAAATTCTGCCGGAGTGGTATCTCTACCCCGCGTTTCACATTTTGCGCATTGCTCCCAACAAGCTCTTGGGCATTGCCCTGATGTCGGCCATTCCGGTCGGCCTTCTGTTTGTGCCTTTCATCGAAAACGTCAACAAGTTTCAGAATCCGCTGCGCCGCCCCGTGGCGACGACGGTGTTTTTGATCGGCACCTTGGTCACCCTCTATTTGGGCATTGGCGCCACCTTGCCTCTGGATAAGTGGGTCACCCTGGGCCTGTTCTAGAGGGCAGAATATCGGCTTGATAACTCTGAGTGCAGCAGGCCGGTGGCCGGGCTGCACTTTTTTTGGACGTGGGGGACTTTTCGGCAAACCTGGGGGCCAAGGGATGGTAATATCGCTACGCATTCTTTTGCTGTGACCGCCCATGAGCGTTCCTTCCTCTGCTATCCGAACCTATCGGATTACAGCCCTGGCCGGAGATGGGATCGGTCCTGAAATCATGCAGGTGGGGCGGGCGGTTTTGGATGCGGTTGCCGCTCAGGTGGGGTTTTCCCTCCAGTGGCAGGAGGGCTTGATTGGCGGGGCCGCCTACGAAGCCACGGGGGATCCCTTGCCGCCAGAGACCTTGAAAATGGCCCAGGAGAGCGATGCTGTTTACTTGGCGGCAGTTGGCGACTTTAAGTACGACACCCTGCCGCGGGAGAAGCGCCCTGAGCGGGCTTTGTTGGGCTTGCGGGCGGGCCTGGGGCTGTTTGCCAACTTGCGCCCGGTGAAGATCTTTCCGCAACTGGTGCAGGCCTCTTCCCTCAAGCCGGAGGTGGTTGCCGGGATCGACCTGGTGGTGGTGCGGGAGCTCACCGGCGGCATCTACTTCGGCCAACCCAAAGGGATCTTCACAGATGCCAAGGGATCCCGGCGGGGTGTGAACACCATGGCCTACAGCGAGGCGGAGGTGGATCGCATTGCCCGTGTGGCTTTTGAACTGGCCCGCAAACGCCGGCGCAAGCTCTGCTCGGTGGATAAAGCCAATGTCCTGGAAGTGTCACAACTGTGGCGGGAGCGGGTTACCGCCATTGCGGCTGAGTACCCCGACGTGGAGCTGTCCCACCTGTACGTCGATAATGCTGCCATGCAGTTGGTGCGCTGGCCCAAGCAGTTTGACGTCATTCTCACGGAGAACCTCTTCGGGGATATCCTCTCCGACGAGGCGGCGATGCTGACCGGGTCCATCGGCATGTTGCCCTCTGCCTCTTTGGGATCCTCTGGCCCTGGGGTGTACGAACCCGTACACGGGTCAGCCCCAGATATTGCCGGACAAGACAAGGCCAACCCCATTGCCCAGGTGCTCTCCGGGGCAATGCTGCTGCGCTACTCCTTGGATCAGCCCCAGGCTGCCGACCGCATCGAACAGGCCGTCGAGGCGGTTTTGGCCCAGGGCTACCGCACTGCCGACATCTACTCTGAGGGGATGACCCTCGTCGGCTGTCGGGAAATGGGGGAAAAGATCTTGGCTGCTCTGGCCCAGCAGCAAGCCTCCCCCCAAGGATCGCTCTCAGCCCCTGGTGGTTGAGGGGAGGTTCCCTCGTCGCTGCCCTGCCCTGGTGGCACGGCTACTCCTCTCCCAGAGGGAGGGATTGTCCCGACTGGTAAATTCCTGGAAACGGCCCTAGGGGCAGCTTCTCCCCCTAGACAAAGCGATGGCCAAGCTGCATTGGGTCGTGGACGGTGATCTTTTTCTTGTGGATGGAAATGTAGTTCTTCTTGCGCAGCTCCCCCAACAGACGAGTGATGGTGACGCGAGTGGAGCCGATCGCTTCCGCAATGGCCTGGTGGGATAGCTTGAGATCGATGGTGACTCCATTGGGGCCGGGCACCCCGAAGTCGCGGCAGAGGATCAGTAGAAAGCTGACCAGACGGGATCCCATGTCGCGGTGGGCCAGCGTCTCGATCATCATCTCCGTCTGCAAGATGCGGGAAGACAGGCTCTTGAGGAGCAACATGGAGAGCTCAGCGTTCTCCCGCAAGGATTTTTCCACCTGTTCGATGGGCAGAGAGAGCAGCTCGACGCGGGTAAAGGCCACCGCGTGATAGAAGCGGTCGGAGCGCTGCCCCGTGATGAAGGAGAGCACCCCAAAGATGCTGTTTTCCCGCAGGAGAGCGACGGTAATTTCTTCCCCCATTTCGTAGACCCGCGAGAGCTTGACAGCTCCTTTCACCAAAAAGTAAACCCGCTCCGCCGGATCCCCAGGAAAGAAGATGGTCTTACCGCGCTCAAACGTTTCGATAACCGGAGGATGGTGAGGCCCTCCCAACTGTTTGAAGGCTGCAACCAGAGATTTTTCTGCAATGGCCACTGCCATATTCTTCAACCTTTTAAGGTCAGTTTATCCCTTAGAATCAACCCAACAAGATCAGCCAGGAGTGCCGGGGTTGAGCTGCCCGCTATTGACCCAAGCCACCCTTGACTCAAAAATGACCTCGGCGGCAAGATTATCCTAAGCTAAAAGACTCTGCTTGGATATCTTTGTAGCAGGAGCTACATCTTTGAAGTCTTGTCTCCTGTCCAAGATATGCCTCTAGCGCACTGTTTTGGGACGGTGCAGGCGGGAGGTGCGAGGAAAGTTATATGGGGATCGCGCAGGGTGGGGTTGCCGCCCCTTCTCAGCTAAGCCGTCAGCATTTCACGGTGCGGATGCCGGAGCCGGCCAATCACCTTTTGGAGGTGGAACTACAGATCCAAGAGGTGGATCCAGAAGTACCTCTGCAACTGCGGCTGCCGGTGTGGACGCCGGGATCCTACCTGGTGCGGGAATATGCCCGCCATGTGCAAGAGTTTCAGGCAGCAACGGAGCAAGGGATCCCTTTGGCCTGGCGGAAGGTAGATAAGCACACTTGGGAGATCGAGCCGCCCCGCTGTTCGGCTGTCGCGATCCGCTATCGGGTCTACGCCTACGAGCTGACGGTGCGCACCAACCATTTGGATCTCACCCACGCCTACTTCAACGGGGCGGCGCTCTTTCTCTACGTGCCCGGTCGCGAGCGGGAGCCCTACACCTTGACGATAATCCCTCCCAAACCCGACTGGCACGTCGCCACCAGTTTGCGACCTTTGAGGTCTTCTTCTGAGGATGCTGCTTCCGGCCAGTCTTTTGTGGCGGCAGACTACGACGAGCTGGTGGATAGCCCGGTGGAGGTGGGCCTGCACCAGTTGCGGTCGTTTGCGGTGGAAGGGATCCCTCACTACTTCGTGGTCTGGGGAGCGGGCACCCTAAATTTGGAGCAAGCGGTGGCCGATGCCGAGAAAATTGTCCGGGCCACGGCGGCGTTTTTTGGCGAGCTGCCCTACGACCGCTACTGGTTTATTGTGCATTTGTCAGCCGGGGGATTTGGCGGCCTGGAGCACAAGTACAGTGCCACCCTCAATTATTCTGGACTGGAGCTGCATCAGCCCCACTCCTACCGCCGCTTTTTGGCGCTGCTGGCCCATGAGCTTTTCCATGCTTGGAACGTCAAGCGGCTGCGCCCTCTGGCTTTGGAGAAAATTAACTACAACCAAGAAAACTACGTGGACTGTCTGTGGTTTTGCGAGGGGGCAACCAGCTACTACGAAAATGTCATCTTGCTGCGGGCAGGGATCCTCAGCGCCGAAGATTTTTTAAAGATCCTGGCCGAGCAAATTGGCCGGCTGCAGCGCACTCCAGGTCGAGCCGTACAATCGCTGCGAGAATCCAGTTTCGACGCCTGGATCAAGCTCTACCGTCCCCACGAAAATAGCCTCAACAGCCAGGTTTCCTATTACCTAAAGGGCGCTTTGGTCTGCTGGCTGCTAGATCTGCACATTCGCCACCTCTCAGGGGGGCAGGGATCCCTGGACACGGCCCTGCGGGATCTGTGGCAGCGCTTTGGTCGGACAGAGAAAGGCTACAGCAACCAAGACTTGCAAGAGGCGTTTGAGCGGGCAGCCGGCGCCGATCTCAGCCCCTTTTTCGCCGCCTATGTGGACGGCACGGAAGAGCTAGACTACAACGCCTACCTCCACCCCTTTGGCCTCACCCTCAAGGTTCACTTCAGCCGACCCAACCCTCCCCCCTACCTGGGCCTCAACTTCAACGGCGAAGGCAATCGCATCAGCGCCGTCGAGATGGGATCCCCCGCTCAAAAAGCCGGCATCTGGGCTGGCGATGAGTTGGTGGCCTTGGATGGCTTCCGGGTAAGCGCTGCCAACTTGCCAGAACGCTTGGCGGCCTACCAGCCCCACCAGGCCATCTGCCTGAGCGTCTTTCAGGGCGATCAGTTGAAGCACTTCTGGATCCCCTTAGATCCACCTCGCCCGGATGTGTACACCCTCGAAGCCCTGCCAGAACTCACTCCCGCCCAGAAAGCGCTCCAGCAGGGCTGGCTGGGATCCCTTCTGGCTCAAGAGTAAGCAGGAGGTAGCAATGCTTTAAAATCTTCCTAGCTGTTCACAACTCCTGAGTTAGGTTAAAGAAAATAGGATCAAGGGAAGATGACTCTGCTTTTAGGTCTTCTAATTGGATTGGCTATTGGTTTCTGCCTGGGCGTTTATACCTGTAGGCTCACTCAAAGAGCTAATAGTCAGTTACTGGATGAGATTCTAAGAAAGTTACAAGCTGATCTTGAGGGCTTCAAACTTCATATCTCAGAAAGTCTGTCCGAAAGTTACCAAAACTTCCTTCAGCATTTAGCTGAGTACAGAAGTCAGCTAGTTAAGAACATAAGTAACCAGAAGAATATCCTGAGCAGGCTATTAGAAAGTACAGAAAAAATTTCCCAGAATCTAAGCTCAAGTTCTAGCCTTCAAAAGACGAAGGAAACTAACGAGCGAACTGCTGGCGCGCGACTCAAGAGTTTGCCGCCAGGGACGATTAGCCTTGAACAGGTGAAAATAGGGGTATTTCTGTGTTCTAGGAACATAATGATGAAGAACCTGATCCCATCTAGTAACGATGCAGAAGGAGAACTCGATAACAAGCTGAACTGGATATCAAACCTTATGGGTCAGAGGTACTCGCTGATCGAGAAGCTTTACAAAGAAATTAAATCTGGCATTGGAGAAGAAAAGGCCTTAACTCTTTGCTTAAAAGGCAACTCCCCGGAAGTGATAAGTTATAGCTGCCAACTTGCTTCCGCTCTACATAAGGTTAATTTCTTGGAGGAATATAACTACTCAAAATCCTCCAAAAACCTGAGGGTAAAGCTAAGCAAGTCTACAGAGGCAATCAAGTTCCTATCTGGAGATTGGCTGGAGAGATATGTCAAACGGCAACTGATCAAGTTTGCTAGAGAGCAGGGACAGAAGATCGATTTTTCCTACATCGCAAATGAGAAAGTTACTTTGCCCGACGGTAGCGACTTTGAGATCGATCTCTTCTTCCACATTAACAACCGATTCTACTGGATAGAGTCGAAGACCGGCAGCTATAGAGACTGTATAGAGAAGTACTCTTGGCTCGCCTCCGAAATGGGTCTCGGCCCAGATCAAGTCTTTCTGGTCTTGGTAGATGTTGATCAAGAGACGAGAAGTAGGATCCGCTCCTCCTATAATCTTTCAGCTATTAGTGTCGAGGAGGTTGAGTCTCTGCTGTACAGAATTGTGAGGAGGTAGGCCCAGTCTAAGCTACCACCTTGACAGCCTGCTCCATACACCACCAGGGATCCTCGGCAAAAGCTGGCATGGGCGTGCTGCCCGCCTTGCCCAGAATGGCCAGCCTGACTTCTCTATCCAGACGGGATCCGGAGCCATAGGGATCGTCAGAGGGGGGCTCCAGCCTTTGTCCTAGAGGGGGCATTGCCATAATGCCCGGCTGCATGCCGGTACTGGTGACCCAGATTTTGAAGCGATCCACCGCCGTTTCTGTGTCTTCGGGCAGTTGCATCTGGAGCAGATAGCGAGGGCCAGAGCCAACTAATACGCTTTCGCTGGGGCGCAGGCGGGCAGGAGAGTCCGGCTGGTAGGGATAGACTAAACCGACGCTGCACTGCCGTTCGTCAAAGACTGTTACATAGACGTGCACCGGCGTAAGGGCCCTGTTGCGCAGGGCGATGGCGAGGTTGCGGCCTGCTTGAATTTGCACCTGGCCTTGGGGATCCCGCGGCAAAGGGCTAACTTCAGCAGGGCTAGAGCCACTGGCCGGCGTTTCCAGTTGCAGAAACTCTACTTCCAGAACACTGCTCAGAGCATCGCTGGCAGGTTGCAGGTTGAGGAGGTTGTCGAAGGCGGCCACATGTTCCAGCAGCCGCACCAGCTTGCGGGGCAGAGCCTGTGGCTTTTTTACCGGGATCCGAAAGGCTGCCAGCGCCACCTCTTCCTCCCGTCGGTAGAAGTGGTAGATGGCATCTGGCAGCATCTCTACCCGCAAGTCCGCTGCTTCTGGGTCGGTGTAGGCTAGAAGCGGCGAGGCCGGCAGAGCCGCCAGCAACTCGGCAACAGGCATTTGCGCTTGGCTGGGATCCGCACAGGTGAAGGCCACCCGCAACGGCTGAAACCGGACGGCAGACATGGGCGATCCTCAGAAAAAATCTCGTGATCCAGATCTACCGGATCCGCAGACCCAGCTCCAGCTTTGCCCTGTGCTGTAACGGCAAAGCATGGCAACGCATCCTGAACCAATCGGGCGTTCGCTTCAGCAGCGCGGAGCGCCTACGCTTGGGGAGAGATGCCTCACTGCCGGCATGGTGAATTAGGGACTAGCCACTGGCTAGCTAAGTGCGCTCGTAGAACCCAAAACTAGGAATCCCTATCCTTTAAGGCAGGGGGCAGGTCAACCAATTCTGAAGGGGTACCCATTACCTCGAGGGAAGTGCTTGCTTTCTGCCAAAGCAACCCGCTATGCTACCGCCCAGATTGAGGCATCCTTCTGTGGCAAGTCAGCAGCTTCGAGTCTATGTCCCCTCTCACCCGCTCATTAAGCACTGGTTAGCTGTGGCTCGCGACGTGGAAACCCCCACGCCCTTGTTTCGCAGTGCTCTATCGGAGCTGGGCCGCTGGCTGACCTACGAGGCGATGCGGGATTGGATCCCAACTCAGGCGGTGCAGGTGCAAACTCCTCTGGAACCTGCTGCAGCAGAAGTTATCGCCCCCAACACGCCGCTGGCCATCGTGCCTATTTTGCGGGCTGGGCTGGCCCTGCTGGAAGGCTGTCAGTCCCTCTTGCCCCAGGCACGGATTTTTCATGTGGGCCTGGTGCGGGACGAAAAGACGCTGCAGGTGAGTTGTTACCTCAATCGCCTGCCGGAGCGGATCCCGGAGCAGATGCGCATTCTCATCCCTGAGCCGATGTTGGCTACTGGCGGCACCTTGCTCTGGATCTTGGACGAGCTGAAAAAACGGGGAGCGGATCCCAGCTTAGTGAGAATTGTGAGCGTCTTGGCTGCTCTGCCGGGGCTGCAGCGGCTGGGATCCCATTACCCGATGGTGCAAATTTTCTGCGCCATGATCGACGAGCGGCTAAATGACCGGGGGTTTATCCTGCCCGGGCTGGGGGATGCTGGGGATCGCGCTTTCGGCACCTGATCCCTCAAAGGAATCGCGAGTCAAGAGGCTTGCTCTGCCGCTAGTATCGGCTGGGCACGGCAGCAGAGTGTAACATTTGGCATCAATTGCCCCAATGCCGCTCTGGGTGCTTCACTCCTCCAGAAGGTGGCCAAGAAGGGCACGTTGAATTAAACCTCTTCACTTCTGTCAAGGCTGTTGGATGATGGGAATGCTGGCCGCTTGAGCCCCAAGCCCGCCTCAGGGATCCGGCTTGCGCTCCTCGGGCTAGAGGCCGTTTGATCTGGCTAATTGACTGCTGCCAGCGCCTTTTCCTTTCCTGGGCTTATGCGACTTGTCCTCAGCAGTTTGGATGGCAGCCTCTTAGATCCCCAGTCCAACAGCTATGGCGCTGCCCGACAAGCTTTGGCGGCTTTGGAGCGCCGCTCCATTCCCTTAGTGCTCTACAGCCTGCGTACCCGCGCCCAACTGGAACATCTGTGTCGACAACTGCGCCTGGAGCATCCCTTCATCTGCGAGGACGGCTCCGCTATTTACGTTCCCGAACATTACTTTCCCGCAGGCATTTTGGACGAGCGCTGGCAACACCGCCCTCCCTACTACGTATGTGCCCTGGGATTGCCCTACCCCTGCTTGCGCCACATTTTGCAACAGGTGCGCCAAGATTACCACTTGGATCTCATCGGGTTCGGGGATTGGACAGCCTCGGAGCTAGCTGCCGCCACTGGGATCCCTTTGGAGGAAGCAGAACGGGTGCAAAAGCGGGAATATAGCGAGATTTTCAGCTATTCCGGGGATCCAGCAAGGCTGCGAGAAGCCCTTGCCCAACAAGAGGCCACCCTCACCCAGCACTTGTTACGGCTGCACCAGCTCCACTTCTCCGACCCCTCGCGGTGGTATTTGACCGGCTGGAGGCGGACAACCTTAACCTCAGAGCCCAGTTCCCTACCGGGAGAACAGGCGGTGCGGCTGCTCCTGGATTGCTACCAGCGGCATTTGGGCCCTGTCAGGGCCTTGGGCATCGGCTGCTCCCCCCCAGATTTGGCTTTTTTGCGGTGGGTGGAGCGGAAAGTAGTGCTTCCCAGCCCAATTGCGGATAGCCTCTGGAAGGAGGCCGTTCGCCTCGGCGGGCCAGAGGTTCAGACCCAGTGGCAACTGGCCCGGCTCCCCGGTCCTGAGGGGTGGAACGAAGTGGTGTTGAGGTGGCTGGAGGAAACCGATCATGGGGATGAATAAGCAACAAACCGGTGGACGGACTGCTCCCTTGGGCCTGCGTGTGGTGGGATGCCTGCTGAGTTTGGCGCTAGGACTGCCTGCCTCTGCCCAGCCGCCTATGAATCTGCTCACCGGGGAGCCGACAGTGGCCCAACTCAAGGAAGATGCAGCCCGCTACCTGCAGATGGGCTTTCACACCCTAGCCATCAACGCCTACCGGGCCGCCCTTGAGCTGGAAGACAAAACCAAAGTTCTCCCCAGCGAGCGGGATCCCGACGTGCCTTTTAACCTTGGCCTGATCTACGCCCGCCAGGGCAACCTCCCAGAGGCGCGAGCTGCCTTCCAACGTGCCGTAGAAGTGGATCCCACTAGCTTTAAGGCACGCTACCAATTGGCTCTGGTGGATCTTAAGTTAGGGAACCTGGTAGCGGCCAAGGAGCAGCTTACCCTCTTGGCCCATGCTGCCCGCAGCAATCCCGAAACCTACAGCTACATCCAGTCCCTGCTGGCCCCCCTGGAGTCGGTGCCCTTGCCCAACCAGCAGGCCAGCAACCCGCCTCGCCCTCCAGCCGCTGAGCCAGAAGCAGCCAAGCCTGCGCTCGAGCCCGAAAGGGACAAGACAACCACTCCACGGGCAGCCGCCTCGAAAAAGCAGCCAGAAGAGGAGAAGCCTCTCTCGGCCTTGCAACGGCTACGTCGGCGGGAGTTGGACTAGTCCAAACCGGGCCCAGACAGCTACAGCTTAGGAAGGAGAGCTAACCCCCCCCGAGAGCTACTGGGAGTGGAGCTTTCCCCAGCGCGCTTGACACTTAGGGCATAAAAAAAGGCTGGTATTAAACAGCACTTTTCAAGCTTGCAGGAGCAGCAGTAGAATCCTGCTAGCAAGGCAGCAGAGGCGGGATCCCTTCATGAAAGATTTCTATAGCGAGCTGGAGGTAAAGCCCGACGCGACCTCTGAAGAAATCAAAGAGAGCTACAGGCGGCTTGCCAAAGAGTATCATCCCGATCGGCTTCCTCCCGGTACACCGGAAAAGGCCCGACGGTACATCGAAGAAAAATTTAAGTCCCTTCAAGAAGCCTATTCAGTGCTGAGTGATCCCGTAAAGCGGAAAGCCTACGATTCCCAGAGGCTTTCCCAAACGAAAGGAAACGAACGTGATCTAGGTCTAAAAGCCAAACCAAGCTACAGCACACAAGACGGCAGCACTTGGCCGTTTGACCCTGACAAGATACAGAAAGCTGCCGAGGAGATAGAGCTGCGGAGGCGAAGGATTGAAACCAACTATAACCAGAAAATAGAGCAAGTGAAGTCAGAGCTAAAGAGAAACCTTATTTTAATCGGCATTAAGGAAGAGGATGCCAGAGTTGACTATACCTTCCTTACTAGAGACGAAAACATACAGAGCTGCTTTGTCTTTTTGTTTTTGGGCTTGTTGGCTTTCTTAGGAGGCTGGGGATGGATTGGTGCTATACTCGTACTCATTGCTTTGGTATCCGCTTGGTCGGCATTTTTCGAATCTGGGTATAGTAAAGAGCAAGTGGAAAAAGCCAAAAGTCTCCAAGAAAGGGCAAAGTCAGAAATAGAACTGCGCGAGAAAGAAAAAAGCTCAGAGCTCTCTCAACTGACGCTTTACTGCAGGAGCAGGATCGACTACTTTAAGAGTCTCCCCCTTGAGTCTTTATCCCCTGAGTTTATAAGCGGGCTTAGCGGAGAGGATCAACTCTTCCTGTTGACAGCGATAAAGGAAAGAGCCGACGCTGAAAAGCTAAAGGAGGATCTGAAACTAGCAGCTGGGATCGCTGTCGGTATTGGCATATTAGCCGTCTTGTTTAGTTTGGGCGGCGGATTCTACCCCCATTGATCCTGCTTCCTAAGCCGGCAGGAGCAGTAAAACTTTGGGGTCTGGATCCTCAGACGAGTTTTTTGGCGGCAAAACCAGACTTTGCCACTCTTGGTAGCTGAGGCCAAGCCGAGTCATTTCAGTGATTTCGTATCTGTAGCCTTCCAGTCTCCTGTCCAATTCGATCATGGACTGGGCAGCCGCTATAACCTGATTTGCTCGACTGATGATAGCTTCTCTCCGAGGAGGATCCCAAACTATGCGATCCAAGACTGTCCACCAGCTTGGATCAATCAAACGTGGGGCAATGAGGGCAAGGATAGCATTCTTAGATCTTGTCGGCATACTATCAAAATAGGATTCAATGCTTTGTGCGCTGAAAATATCTGGTCGTATATATTTGTCAAACAGCTTATCCACATCCGATTCACCCTTTACATACTTGAGAATCTCCACGACGCTTGATAGGCTAACTCCTTCTTGGTAAGCCTTGTGAAGATATACTGAAGGTTTCGTGGTCAACAAAAGCTCGACATACTTTCTAATACGAGGTCTTAGAATCTCCTCTGCCTCCGCCAGGCGTTTCAGAGCTATCTCATGCTCCTCCATCTCTAGGTAGCATTCAATCTCTGTAACATAGACTAAAGATAGGATTAAGATGTACTCGCAAGCCAAAATGCCGTCGTTCTTGTTCCAATTGGAATCCCACGCAGCTAGATAATAGTGCTCAGCCTCAAGCAGAGGCTGAATGACCTCGGTTACCAATCGCTTCCTGTTGGTCGAAGAAGACATCTTCAAAGCTATTTCTGCAACGTCGATAGCAGACTTAGCTTTGGCAAGAAGCGATCTATCTATGGATTCTCGAAGACTTTCTACGGATGCTTGAAGACTTTGGATTCGAGAATCGATTTGATTGAGTTTAGAGGTAACGACTGCAAAGTCTACGGCAGACAAACCCAAGTTAGTTAGACCAATAGCAGCATTGAATTTGGTTAAGCCTAAGACAGTGTTTAGTTTACCTCTAGTGTCAATTAGTCTTAGGTTGATCTGCCTCAACTGAATGTTGGCAATAATCCCGTTGACTATGTCCACTGCCGGGATGCAATTGCTAATGCTATCTGCGAGTGTCAAGCCTCCAGTTTCTCTCAGCCAGGCCACCACCCGCTTAGAGGCCACTTCTCGCACCACGCCGCCTACGCCTCGTAGGTTCCATTCTGCAGGCCTTTCAGGATGGCTTCGGGGATCTCGAGGATGACTTGCTCGGCAACCATGAGTCAGGAGCTCCCTGCGTTTGCTGCCGTCAAACTAGCATAGAGAAAACCTTCTGAAAATACTTGTACTTGGAGAGTTCGCCAAGGTTTATTCTCAGTTACAGGGGCAAGAGCCTAGCATAGAGATCTAGCCCTCCTCGCTGTTGCGTTGCCGCCATGTCTGAGCCTGCCGGTCGTCTGGTTTGGAACCACTCCACCCACATTTCCGGGCTGATCCCTGTTCTGGAGCGCCTGACTCGACAACCTGGCATTAAAACCGTAACGCCAGGTGCTCTGTCTTGCAGTCGCGGGCGGATCCCGCAGTTGCAGTTGCGGGTTTCCGTGCCCATTCGAGGGGGCTACAAGTTGGTGGCCCGCAAGGGCAGCAGCGTGCAAGAGGTCTTCGTGGTTACCGACCTCAGCCAGTTGGAGCTGGAAGCAGCGATTCGCCGCTGCTTGGAGTAGATTGGGGTTTTCTTGGCAACGCAGTCCTGCTTTGGGCGCGCCATGTCCCGTGCTAGCCTCAAGCCCGCCCGCATTAGCGCTGTGGTGCCCGGATCCCTGGCGGCAAAGGTGGGCATTCGGCCAGGGGAGGCCCTGGTGAGCATCAACGGCGAGAAGCCCCGCGATCTCATTGACTATCGCTTCTTGTGTGCCGATGAATATCTCTGCCTGGAGATCCTGGACAGCCAAGGGATCCGGCGCATCGTCGAGCTGGAAAAAGACATCGATGAAGATCTGGGGCTGGAGTTTGAGACGGCTTTGTTCGATGGCCTCATCCAATGCACCAACGCCTGCCCCTTTTGCTTCATCGACCAACAGCCCCCTGAAATGCGGGCAACGCTGCACCTTAAAGACGACGACTACCGCCTCAGCTTTCTCTACGGCAGCTACCTCACCCTTACCAACTTGACCGCTGCCGAATGGGATCGCATCGCCCGCCTGCGCCTTTCCCCCCTCTATGTCTCGGTTCATGCCACGGAGCCGGAGCTGCGCAGCCGCCTGCTCAAAAACCCGCGCGCCGGTCTGATCCTGGAGCAGTTGGCCTGGTTTCGCCAACACCGCCTGCAAGTGCATGCCCAGGTGGTGGTCTGCCCGGGCTGGAACGATGGAGAGCACCTCACCCGCACGCTCTTGGATCTGGCCGCTTTTCGCCAACCTGTCGAAGGGATCCCAACCGTCCTCTCGGTGGCGGTGGTACCGGTGGGGCTGACCCGCTTCCGCCCCCCCAATGACGAGCTGATCCCGGTGGATGCCGCCAAGGCAGCGGAGGTGATTGCGCAGGTAGAAGCGCTGCAGGCGCAGTTTCGGCAAGAATTGGGGTCCACCTTTGCCTGGCTGGCCGACGAGTGGTACTTGCTGGCAAATCGAGAATTGCCGCCGGCAGAGCACTATGAAGATTACCCCCAACTGGGGAATGGAGTGGGATCCCTGCGCCTGTTCTTGAGCGAGTTTGAGCAGGTGCGGCTGCCGACTGGGATCCCTTCTCCTCTCAAAGTTCTCTGGGTGGTGGGCAACGCAGTGGAGCGAGCCTTCCAGCCGGTGGTGGAGCGGATGAACAGCATCCCCAGGTTGCAGTTGCATCTTCTGCCCATTGCCAGCCAATTCTGGGGACAAACCCTGACGGTAACCGGACTGTTGACGGGGCAAGACATTCTGGGCGCTTTGAAATCGGTTGAAAACTTGGCAAGTTACGACGGCCTGCTTTTGCCCCAGATCGCCCTCAAGGATGGGGAGCGCTTTTTGGACGATCTCACCTGGCAAGAGTTGCAGGCCCAAGTGGGGATCCCGGTGATGCGGGTGGATGGGGGCCCGGCGGGCTTGCTGCAGGCGGTGCAGCGGCTAGGATCAAGGGCGACCTCGAGCGGGACGCTGTGAGGCTATGCAGCGGCTACAGCGAGGGTTGGTTCTCTTGCTTTGGGCGGGGCTGGGGATCCTGGCCATCACAGCTTTGGCCTCTTTCTATGTCGATCTGGCCTGGTTTGCCGAGCTGAATGCCCTGCCGGTGCTCTGGACGCGGGTGCTGGCTCGCTGGGGGCTGGGCCTGGGCGCCTTTGCCTTTGCCCTGGCGGTGGTGGGATCCAACATCCGCGCCTGCTGGCGGGGGGCAAGCACAGCCGGGGCCTGGGCCATTGCCCTGGGGTTGAGCGGCGGCTTGGCCTGGTCTCTTTCTCAGCACTGGTTCGCGCTGCTGCTCTGGTTGCACCAAGTCCCTGTCGGCGAGTCCGATCCAATCTTCGGTCGCGACCTGGGCTTTTTTCTTTTCGGCCTGCCCTTCTGGGAGACGCTGCAGCAGTGGTGCTTCAACCTAGTGCTGCTCACTTTGATCACGGTGGCGCTTATTTACCTAGTGGAGCTGGGGCTATCGGAGCAGCGGCTGACGCTGGCTCTGTCTTTATTTGCCCAACGGCACCTGCTGATCTTGGGGGGAGCTCTGTTTTTGCTTCGTGCCTGGGGCCATTGGCTGGAGCGCTACGAGCTGCTCTATTCCACCCGCGGCGTCGTCTTTGGCGCCGGCTTTGCCGATGTGCACGCCACTTTGCCAGCTACCACGTTGATGAGCGGGGTGGCTTTCCTGACAGCAGTTGGCTTCTGGGCTTTGGCCCGCCAGGGGATCCGATTCAACCTTCCCTTGTTCAAGTCTTGGTGCCCTGCCTGGGCCAGTTCCCTGCTGGCGCCGGCCCTGCTCTGGGGGGCCTACCTGGGGTTTGGGCTGCTGACCACCCGGCTTTACCCGCAACTGCTGCAAACCCTTTTGGTCACGCCCAACGAGCTGGAGCTGGAGCGCCCCTACATCGAGCACAACATCCGTTTTACTCGCGCCGGCTTTGGCCTGGCCGAGGTGGAGGTCAAGCCCTTCCCAGAAGAGGGATCCCTGACCTGGGAGATCCTGCAGCAAAATCAATCCACCCTGCGCAACGTGCGTCTTTGGGATACAGAACCCCTCTTGGCCACCTATCGCCAACTGCAGGAGATCCGCCCTTACTACCAATTTCCCTATGTGGATGTGGATCGCTACCGCATCGGGGGAGAGCTGCGCCAAGTGATGCATGCAGCGCGCGAGCTGGACTTTGCCCAGGTACCACCGGCTGCCCAAACTTGGGTTAACCGGCGCTTTTTCTACACCCACGGCTATGGCCTCACCCTCAGCCCAGTCAACGTGGTTACTGCTGAGGGGCTGCCGGACTTTTTCCTATCGGATATCCCACCGCGGGTTTCCCCCCGCTATCCAGAGGTGGCGCAGGTGCTGCGGGTGGAGCAGCCGGCCCTCTACTACAGCGAGCTGACCACCACCGACGTGTTCGTGGGGGCCGAGGCGCGTGAGCTGGACTATCCCGCTGCCGATCGCTATGTCTACAGCAGCTACCGCGGCACGGGCGGCGTGCCCATCCCCCACCTCTGGCAACGGCTTCTCTACGCCTGGCACTTCCGGGATCTGCGCATCCTTCTCAGCCGCGAGCTCTCCCCCAGCACCCGCTTCCTCTATCGCCGCCAAATCCGGGAACGGGTGCGCCAGGTGATGCCCTTTTTGCTCTACGACCAGGATCCCTACCTGGTAATTCAAGGGGGCAGGCTCTACTGGTTTTTCGATGCCTACACCACCAGCAGCCGCTACCCCTACTCGGAGCATCTGCCCGGCTTCCCCTTCAACTACATCCGCAACTCTGTCAAGGCGGTGCTGGACGCCTACAACGGCAGCATCGACTGGTACATTGCCGACCCTCGGGATCCCCTCATCCAAGCCTACGCCCGCATCTACCCCACCCTGTTCAAGCCGCTAGAGGCCATGCCGGAGCCGCTGCGGCAGCACATCCGCTACCCCCAAGATCTCTTCCGGGTGCAGGTGCAGCAATTTGCCACTTACCACATGACGGATCCCCGTGTTTTCTACAACCGGGAAGACCAGTGGCAGATCCCCAACCAGTTCCGCAAGCGGCGGCGCCTGCCCATGCAGCCCCAGTACCTCATCCTCACCTTGCCAGAGGATCCCCAAAAGGGATCCCCAAACCAGCCCGAGTTTGTCTTGCTTTCTCCCTTCACCCCCCTCAACAAACAAAACATGGTGGCCTGGATGGCGGCCCGCTGCGATGGGGAAAACTACGGCAAGCTGCTGGTGTACGAGTTTTCCAAGCAGCGCCTCATCTACGGCCCAGAGCAAGTAGAGGCGCGGGTCAACCAGGATCCGGCCATTTCCGAGCAAATCGCCCTCTGGAACGAACACGGGTCGCGGGTGAACCTGGGCACCCTGCTGGTCATCCCCATCGAGACCTCGCTTCTCTACATCCAGCCCCTCTACCTGGAGGCAGAACAGGGCCGCCTGCCCCAGCTCACCCGGGTCATCGCTGCCTACGAAGACCGGGTGGTGATGGAGCCCACCCTCAGCCAGGCTCTGGAAGCCCTCTTCTCCCCCACCGGCAGCCGCCGCTCCAACCGCTGAGGCCGGGATCCCTTCTCAGATTTCTAAGGGTAGTTGACAGAACTTAACGGATGATTTAAGGTTAGGTTGTCAATCTTCGCGCTTCCTCAGGGAAGTTTGCCATCATGACCACTGTTATCCAACGTCGCTCAACCAGCAACGTGTGGGAGCAGTTTTGCGAGTGGGTCACCTCCACCGACAACCGCCTCTACATCGGTTGGTTCGGGGTGCTGATGATTCCCACCCTGCTGACTGCCACCACCTGCTTCATCATTGCCTTCATTGGTGCTCCCCCGGTGGACATCGACGGGATTCGCGAGCCAGTTTCGGGTTCGTTGCTGTATGGCAACAACATCATCACCGGCGCGGTGGTGCCTTCTTCGGCTGCGATTGGCCTGCACTTTTACCCGATTTGGGAAGCCGCTTCTTTGGACGAGTGGCTGTACAACGGCGGCCCCTACCAGCTGATTGTGCTGCACTTTTTGATTGGGGTGTTCTGCTACATGGGCCGGGAGTGGGAGCTGAGCTACCGCTTGGGGATGCGTCCCTGGATTGCGGTGGCTTACTCGGCGCCGGTGGCGGCGGCGACGGCCGTGTTTTTGATTTACCCGATTGGGCAAGGCTCGTTTTCGGACGGGATGCCGCTGGGGATTTCGGGGACGTTCAACTTCATGTTGGTGTTCCAAGCGGAGCACAACATTTTGATGCACCCGTTCCACCAGCTGGGCGTGGCCGGCGTGTTTGGGGGTGCGCTGTTTAGTGCGATGCACGGGTCGTTGGTGACCTCGAGCCTGATTCGTGAGACTTCGGAGGAGGAGTCGCAGAACTTGGGTTACAAGTTTGGGCAAGAGGAAGAGACCTACAACATCGTGGCGGCGCACGGGTATTTTGGCCGGTTGATTTTCCAATATGCGTCGTTCAACAACAGCCGGAGCCTGCACTTTTTCCTGGCGGCGTGGCCGGTGATTGGGATTTGGTTTACGGCGCTGGGGATCAGCATCATGGCGTTCAACCTGAACGGGTTCAACTTCAACCAGTCGATTGTGGACAGCAACGGTCGCGTGGTTGGGACGTGGGCGGATGTGCTCAACCGTGCCAACCTGGGGATGGAAGTGATGCACGAGCGGAATGCGCACAACTTCCCGCTGGACCTGGCGGCGGTGGAGGTAGCGCCTGCGGTGCGTGGCTGATGGCCTGACCTGACGCTTCAACAGCATTGGTGGATCCCCCGGCTTGGTCTGGGGGATTTTTTGTTCTCTTTGCTGGGGTGATCTTTCCCAGAGCTTTTCCAGAGTTAAATTGGGGCCATTGCCTCTGTGACTTAGGGATATGGCAATCATTTCTTCTCGGGATACAGGCCAGAACGCTGAGGGCCCCAAGCGGCGGCAGCAAAAGTCTTCAGCCTGGAGAAAAGAAGGCAGAGAGTTGAGCTTTGCTGGGGAAAGGGGAGCGGATCCCTCTGCCCTGTTGCAGCCGCAAGCCCACCCTGGCGAAGCCCAGGAAGAATCTCTGCGCCCGCGCACCCTAGCGGAATATATTGGCCAGACGGAACTTAAAGAAGTGCTCTCCATTGCCATTGCGGCGGCCCGCGCTCGCCAAGAGCCTCTGGATCACCTGCTGTTCTACGGCCCTCCTGGTCTAGGCAAAACCACGGTGGCAGCAGTGCTGGCGGCAGAAATGGGATCCCAGTTCTACATGACCACCGCGCCGGCTTTGGAGAGCCCCCGCGACATTGCCGGGTATTTGGTGCGCTTGAAGCGGGGGGATGTGTTGTTTATTGACGAGATCCACCGCCTGCCCAAGGTTACAGAAGAATTGCTCTATCCGGCGATGGAGGATTTTCGTCTTGATATCACCATTGGCAAAGGTCGCTCTGCTCGCATCACCTCTCTGCCCTTGGAACGCTTTACCCTCATCGGGGCCACAACCCGCATTGGCGCCCTCACTTCTCCGCTGCGGGATCGCTTTGGCCATGTGCAACGGCTGCGCTTTTACGAGCCTCACGAGCTGGTGCAGATCGTGCTGCGCACAGCTCGCCTCTTAAATGTCTCCACCGATCCAGAAGGGGCTGCAGAGATCGCCCGCCGTTCTCGGGGCACGCCCCGCATTGCCAACCGCCTGTTCAAGCGGGTGCGAGATTACGCCCAGGTGCGAGGGGATGGCCACATTAGCCAAGAAGTGGCAGCAGCCGCTCTGGAGCTGTTCCAGGTGGATCCCATGGGTTTGGATTGGATCGATCGCAAGCTGCTGACGGTGCTGGTGGAGCAGTTCGGTGGAGGGCCAGTGGGCTTGGAGACGATGGCCGCGGTGACGGGTGAGGATCCCCAAACCATTGAAGAAGTGTATGAGCCTTATCTGCTGCAGATCGGCTACCTGCAGCGCACGCCCCGGGGTCGAGTGGTTACCCCTGCTGCGCTACGGCATCTGGGCTATGAAGCCCAGTCTCCTCTGCCTTTGTGGAGCTAATTTGTCTTTTCCCTCTCCCACAAAAGGAGAGAAGGGGTTGAGAGCATGCCTCTAACCCCCAAAACCCTGAACTTTGCTGAATTTACTGAGCTTTAGGCGGTTTGGCAAAAGTCATTGAGAGGGATATAGTAGACCAAGTTTCCCCCTGATCCTTGAGTCCACCGCAACGGTTGCCGGGAAGTGAAGGGGGAAAGCGCTCGGGGGGTATTCCTCAGGGCTTTGCGGGATACCGCCTTCCTGCTCAGAGATAGGCAGGATGCGATCGCTTCTTTCCTGAACCATGTTCAGGAGAGTTCAGCGTGAATGTATCAGCTCCATATCTAGCTGCGGTCATTGCCCACAGGGCTGAAGCTGGGCACCACCAGCTCGCGGTTTTGCTTGGTAAGGCGACCGTACAGCTCCTGCGTGTTGGGGAAGTTGGCCGCCGGCAAGGTGGGGAAGCGGCGATAGGGCACCGTGTCCTCGCCGAAGAGATCCCGATACTCCTGGGTGTTCAGCAGGGCGCGCACAAAGGCTTTCACCCCCTGGGTGGCCAAGATCTGGTTGTACTTGCGGATCTCCTGCTGGTTTAGGGGTGCGCGGCCCAGGAAGTGCTTGGTGCCCAGCTCGATCACCTTGGTATTGGGATAGGGAGCGTAGAACTCGGAGCGGTACAGTTCCGAGCACCCCAGCGCCTCGACGAACTCCTTGACGGTGATCTCGCCGTTGCGCAGCTTGGACTCGGCAGAGCTGAGCTCGGCGCTGATGTTGTAGATGTCCATATCCCGCTCGAAGACCTGCCGGTAGGCGGCGCGGATGAGGTTGTTGACTTCCGCTTTGTTGGCCAGGCTGGTGAGCTTGAAGACAGGGATCTCTTGGCGTACCTTGGGCACCCCCTGCTGGGCCCGCCGCTGGATTTCCAGCTCGCCGGAAGGCATATCCCGAGGCTGACCCAACTTGACAAAGAGAGGGATGTCGTCGTCGGTGCGAATGGGCTTGGTTGCAACAGCCATGTCGGTGGAGCCGGGGCGCATCCGCCGCAGCGCCAGGCCGCCGGGGGTGAGGTAGCGCTCATAGGGCACGATATCTTCCCCGAAGACCTGCTGGTACTCCTCGCTGTCGAGGATGGCGTCCACGACGGCGTAGAACCCTTTCTTGGAGGCGATGTCAAATAGGCGGTTCATCTCCTGGCGCCCGTAGGTGGGTCGGCCCAGCAGCTTGCGGTGGATAAACTCGATGGCTTTGCAGACATACAAGCTGGACCAGTACTTGTTGCGGAAGAGATCCGACTTGGCCAGTTGGCGAATAAACTCTTTGACAGGAATTTCCCCCGACTCCAGCTTGATCTCCCAGCGGGTCAGCCGTTGGCCTTCGTAGGGCATGTAACCGTACACCTGCTGGTAGCAGGCGCGGATCACCGCTTGCGTCGAGACTTCGCTGCCAACAATCCCCGCCCGCACCCCTAGCCGCCGGCTGCGATCGCCGGGAGTTTGGGTGAGCTTGAAGACTTTGGGGCCAAGGCTACCGGGATCCCCCACTGCCTTGGGATTGGTGCGGGCGTTGGTGAGGGCAAAGCCGCGCCGGATGAGGATGCGCTTGACATCCTTGTTGAAGGGGGCGGGGCGGGCGCTGAGGGAACGGGTTTCCTTGGGGAAGATGGCCCCAAATTGGATCTCCAGCGGGTCGTTGCCGGAGCCATAGGCATGCTGATCCGGCAGAGGCCGGTTGTAGCGGGCAAAGAGGGTAATGAACTGGGGCACCTTGCGGCGCGGGGCAGCGTAGGTGTAGAGGTCGAACTTGGCTCCCCAGTTGGCGCTGGTTTGGGCTTCTATCCCCAGCTTGCGCAGGTAGGGCACCGTCTCCTCGCCGAAGTAGTCCCCGTACTCGCGGCTGTCCACCAGGGCGTCCACCAGGCCGGCCAGGCCCTTGCTGGAGACGATGGCAAAGTAGGTCTGCACCTCTTCACGGGTCTCTGGTGCCCGTCCCAGGAAGTGGCGGAAGGCCAGCTCCACAACGCGGCTGTTGATGTAGGGCTCGTAGAACTGCTTGCGGTAGAGTTCGGATTTGCCCAGGCGGCGGATAAACTCCTTCATGGAGATCTCGCCGTTTTTGACCTTCGACTCCAGGTCGGCCAGCTTAAGGCCATAGGCACGGCGGATGTCCCGCTCAAACACCTGCCGGTAGGCGGCCTTGATGACTTCTTCCTTCTCGGCGTTGGACAGCCCCGGCTTCATGGCAAAAACGGGAACTTTCTCGGCAGCCAAGTTGTAAACCTGGGGTAGCTGCAGCCCTTGCAGGGGCAGGCCGTCGGCGGTGCTGGCGTTGCGCTGCCGCAGCTTGTCGGAAGGGGCGGGAGCGATGAACTCGCTCAGCAAAACATCGAAGTATTGGTTGATGATGGCAACTGCTTCGGCATCTTTGCGGAAGTAGCCAGCCGCTGCCCGCTTCATCTCTTGAATGGCGACAATGGTGGCCTCGGCGGAGCAGGCGTTTTCGATGATCTCCCGCAGGCCGCGGGTGTTGACGGCGATGATGCTGGGATCCCCGGCCACCAGGGCGTAGGTGACATAGCGCAGGAACCAGCTTAGATCCCGCAGCGATTTGCGCATGTTGGCAGCTCCGTAGCGGGAGATGTTGATGGGGCGGAAATTGGGGGGAATCTCCACACCGCTGGCGCTGAAGATGTTGCGGATGGCCTCAATGAATCCGCCGGTGGATTCCACGTAGAAGGCAGTACCCAGCTTGAAGGCTTCTTTCTCGTCTTGGGTCGCTTCTGGCCGCTCCAGATAGGCCATGGGCGAGCCCCCTGTGAAGATGCGGTTGGCTGCCCGGCTGACGATGATTTCCGAATTGGCCGCAATGACCTCGGCAATCTCTAGCCGTTTCAGGCCGCTGGAGAAAAAGTCCTCGAGGCGATCCAGCTCGGTGCGTCCCAGATAGCGATCCTGCTGTTCCGCCTGGGAGATGGTCGATACAGGCACGGTTTGGTAGAGACGGGGGTTGGAAACGACTGCGCCAGCGGATACGTTGATACCCATCGATCTTTTAAACTCCGTTTTGATCGAAAAAACTGCCGACAAAGGCCGAGGACAGTGCCATCGAAGGGGGTGAAGAGGCTGACCCACGACTGGAGGAGCATCCCTCTCTGAGCTGAGAAGGATCGATGCCCGATCCCTGAGGGGGAAGCCAAGCCTAGAATACTAGGGGCACGGGCCCAGAGTGGGGAGGTTGTTGCAGTTTGTAACACTGTTTCTCATCCACAAAGACATGGCTCTCAACCCAGCTCTACCCTCCCATCTGTTGTCTTCCGCTTTTCTCCTTGAGGATTGGGAGCAGGGACATTACGAACGCGTTACCCAGGTTTTACAGCAACAGCTCGAGCAGGGATCCCCCTCTCCAGAGCTGTATTGGGAGCTGGGAGCCGCCTATCTCCTGCTGGGTCGGGAACTGGAGGCGCAGCTGGTGTGGCAAGAGGGCTTGGCGATGCTGCAAGCGGGGGGGGTGGCCGAATCCGAGGCCGTCTACCACCTGCTGAGGAGCTTGCAGGCTTTGGCGGAAAGCCTGTGGGAGAAGGGCCATTGGCCGCAGGCAGCAGCTCTGTATCGGCAGCTTCTGGAGTTGGGGGATGGGCTTTCTGGGCTGGAGCTGTCTTCTGGCCAGGCTTTGGCTGCCCACCGCATTGGCCTGACCCAAGAGCGGAGCCGGCTGTGGGCTGCGGCAGCGGAGTGGTTTGAGCGGGCTTGCCAGCAGGATCCGACGGCGGCAGAGAGTTTTTGGCGCTGGGGCTTGGCCCTGATGAAGCTGGGCCGTTTGCGAGAGGCGATTTCCCCTCTGCAGGAGGCTGCGCGGCTGCGCCCTGAGTGGGGGGATCCCTGGGTACAGATGGGCCTGGCGTGGCTGGATCTGCGGGATCCAGTTCAGGCTGTGCGGTGTTTCCAGGCGGCTGAGGCGCGGGGCACCGGGACGGCGCAACTCTACAGCTACTGGGCGGAAGCGGAAGTGCGGTTGGCTCACCCTGAGGCCGCTTGGGAGAAGGTTTGCCGAGCGGTGGCAGCGGAACGGAATTGGGTGCAGGCGTGGTGCGAGGGCAGCGGCGGAGAAAGCCCTCTGCGATCTGGACTGGAGCAGGCATGCAGGGGAGAGGGATCTGCGAGGATCCCCGATTTCCTGTATTCGGCTTGGCGGCAGCGTTGGGCTCCAGAAGGCGTTGCCCCTCCAGCAGACTCCTTTTCCCAGAGCACTCCCCCTACAACTGACTTCTGGCCAGTGCCAACCCAAGGCTACCTCACCACCCGACAGTGGCATCAGGCCACGGGCGAAGGGGACTACCAACTGCTGGATCCAGGGGGGGTTCTCTGTCTAAAAGCGCCCCCTGCCGCTGATCCCGACATTTTGCAAAAGTTGCGCCCGCAGCGCATCCCCTTGGCAGAGACCTTTGTCGCCCAGATCCCCCGAGGATCCGTCCACGTGGGCCACTACCCCCGCCACCTCTACGCCAGCTTTGCCAGCGGGGTGCTCACCCGCCGGGGAGAATTGCTCGCCGATCTATCCCTGAGCTTGCCGCCGCCGGAGTTCCTCGACTGGGACTACAGGCCAGATCACCTGCGACACCACCCCCTGCTGGGCTTGCCCCATCTCCCCCCACCGATCCCACTGGATGGCCCCGTTGCCCTTTTGCCCTTGGGGGCAGTTAATTACTTTCACTGGATGGTGGATATTCTGCCGGCCCTCGATATCCTGCAGCGGTCGGGCGCCCTGGAAAAGGACATCCCCATCTTGATCCACGGGTATCAAAGAAAGCCCTTTCAGGTGCAGAGCTTGGCTGCTTTGGGGATCCCAGCCGAGCGCATCCTCAGCTTTGAGCAGTTGGGGGGATCCCATCTGCAAGCCCAAAACCTGATCGTGCCCTCAGCAGGCGCTCCGGTGGGGTGTTTGACGCCCAGGGGATTGGAGGTGCTGCGGCAACTGGCCCAGCCGAGTTTATCCATTGACCCCTTACAACCGCGGCGAATTTACATCAGCCGTCGGTCTGCCCGCTGGCGGCGGGTGATCAACGAAGCGGAGGTGCTGGCCTGCTTGCGCCCCTGGGGATTTGTACCGGTGCCGATGGAAACCCTTTCTCTTCAAGAGCAAATAGCCCTAATGCAAGGGGCAGAGGCGGTGATCGGGATCCACGGGGCGGGCCTGACCAACCTCGCCTTTTGTCCACCCGGCACCACCGTCATCGAGATCTTGCCCAGCAATGCAGTGCTCCCCTATTTTTGGATCATTGCCCAGGTGGCAGGGTTAAGGTACTTCCCTTTGGTAGCACCTGTTTGTGATCCGGCTTTGGTGGCTCTTCTTTCCAGCCCCGATTTGGATCGAGAAGATGCCTGGGTTCGGATCTCGAACTTGCTGGAGGTGCTGGAACAGACAGGGATCAAGGGATGATGGGATCGGAGGGACTCGAACCCTCACGTTCTTGAGGAACAACGGATTTTAAGTCCGTAGCGTCTACCATTCCGCCACGATCCCAATCTGTCGGCAATAGCCGTACTACTCTACCAAACTGCTTGCCTTGGGGGGGCAAGTCTTTAAGTTGGTTCACCCAGCCCTGCAGTGGAGGGTATGAAGTAGGGGATTGCTGCCCCTGCTGATGGGATCCCTGCTGTGCCCGCTGGCTTGAAGCTCCTACAACTTCTCTTTCAAAAAAACGTTGGCCACCCAGATCCCCACCACCGCCAAGGCGGCCATCCCATAAAAGGTATAGCTATAGCTGCCCAGCCTATCGCGAATTTGCCCCGCGATCATCGTTCCCACCAAGGCCCCAACTCCATAGGCGGTAAACACAATGCCGTAGTTCTGGGCGTAGCGTTCGGGATCAAACAAGCGCAGGGTCAGGGCGGGAGCCATGGCCAGCCACCCCCCCAGGCAAAACCAAAGCAAGGAAAAAGTTACCCAGTAGGCCAGAAGGGATCCCTGAGGAGGCAGGAGCATTAGCCCACAGGCCAGCAGGATCAGCCCGTAGGAGCCCGTAGTGACCTGATGGGGATGTAATCGATCGGCCAACCAGCCAAACAGAGGACGGCTGAGCCCGTTGAAAATGGCGAAGAGAGCCACGCTGTTGGCAGCCGCAGGGGGATCCAGGCCGATCAGCTCTTCCCCCACAGGACCAGAAATCCCAATGGCGCTTAAACCAACCAGGGTGCCGATGGCATAGCAGATCCACAGGCCATAGAAGGAGGGGTTCCTCAGCAGAGGGAGAGAGCGCCGAGAAGTCAACGGAGAGCGATCTGGGCCATTCGTGGATTTTCTTGGAAAAGGTGAGGAAGGGATCCAATCGGGGGGAGGAAATCTCAGTTGGGTTGCGATCCCCAGGATCACTGCCGCGAAGAGGATCCCCAAAATCAGCAGCGTAGGTCGAACCCCCAGCGCCTCGATCAAGCGGTTGGCTAGAGGAGCGGTAAGCAGGGGGGATAGGCCAAAGCCGACAATGGTGGACCCCACCGCCAATCCCTTGCAATCGGGAAACCAACGGGCTGCCACGGCCATCGGCACCCCATAGGCAACCCCTACTCCGCTACCGGCAATCACCCCATAGCAGAGGGTGATCCACCCAATAGAAGGGGCAAAGCTAGCCAGCCCATAGCCCAAACCCACCAAGCTGCCCCCCAGAGCCAGTACTCGGCGGGATCCCCAGCGGGGGATGACAAACCCTGTGATGGGCATGAGGGTAGCGTAGAACACGAGGGCAACCGTGTAGGGCAGCAGGCTCTCACTGGCCCCAATCCCCAGCTCTGTTTCCAGGGGCTTGCGGAAAATGCTCCAGGAATAGACGGTTCCCAAGCAAAGAAGAACCAGGAGCCCCAGGAGGATGAAAAGCCATCTCCCCATATGGGCCGGTTGTCCATACAAAGTAACGGGGAATCCAACCCTTTTCATGGGTATCTAGAGCTTGTTGGAGCTGAGTTCAACCCATTCTCTCAGCCCTTTCGGGGATAGGCCAACAGAATTTTTAGCCAACCGTTGGCTAGAGGCGTTTGGCCTCTACTGTCTTGGGCAGAGACAAAGGCTCCGGCAGCTCCGGGATGGACAATTCCCAACCGTTGCTCAAGGTGAAAATGGTTTCCCCGGCCTCTGAACGGGTGGCCACAACCGATTCTTCCAGATCTTTTTTGGGAACGTAGACCATCAAATGCCCGTAGGCACTTTCGTGCAGGATGACTTTCATAGCCCTTTCTCCACAAGTTCCAGCTCTTGGGCACGGCACCCCACCACCAAGCCTTTGGCCAAGCAGTGGACGGCATAGACGTAAAACCGTTGTAGAAAGGTGCCAATGGAAATCACGTAACCTTCGTCGCCGGGAACGGCCAAGATTTTTCCCACCGGCTGGCCGAAGAAGGTGCCATCGTTGCGGATGACCTTACGGATGCGGACTTTGTCGCCCAGCTCAAATTGGGGAGGGCGATCCAGCTCCAGTTCGTCGCTCATGGGGTACCTCCTGTGATTTCTGCCAGCACCTGACAAAGCTCTTGGCGGGTTAGGCTGCGGCCTACTTGGCGCGCCCGTCGAGACACGGCTGCCAAAATGGCCTGAGATTTGGAAGTTTCCTTTCCGGACAAGCGGTTAGACAACATCGGGATGGCTCTCCTCTGGGATGGGTTCTGGAGTGTGTTGCGCCCATTGCGTCAGCGTTGCGCGGCAATAACGGGCCAGTTCCGCCGGTGGGATCGGATGCTTGCAGTGGGTGACGTGCTGCCGCACCTGTTCCAGGAGCTTTTCCAGTTGGCCAGGTGGGATCTGCTCGACAGGGATCCCGTGTTCCTTGAGGATCTGGAGCAGCAAATGCCGGCCGGAGTGTTTGCCCAACACCAGCCGCCGCTGGCCGCCCACGGCTTCTGGTGGAAAAGGCTCATAGGTCTGGGGATCCCGCAGCACCCCTGCAGCGTGAATGCCCGACTCGTGGGCAAAGGCGTTGTCACCGACGATGGCCTTCCAGGGAGGTAGGGGAGCACCGCTGGCCCGCGCCACCTGTTGAGACAGCTCCCGCAGACGGCAGGTATCCACCCCAACATCGATCCCCAAGGTGTAGCGCAAAGCCATCACCACCTCTTCCAAGGGGGCATTGCCGGCCCGTTCCCCCAAGCCGTTGACGGTGGTGTTCACCGACTGAGCGCCGGCGCGGATCCCGGCTAAGGCATTGGCAGTGGCCATGCCCAGGTCGTCGTGGGTATGCATCTCCACAGGGATATCGATGGCCCGCACCAGGCGGCGAATCTGCTTGTAGGTGCTAAAAGGATCCAAAATGCCCACCGTATCGCAGTAGCGGAAGCGCCGACAGCCCCAGCTTTGGGCCATTTGGGCCAACTCGATCACCTGCTCCAGGGGGGTGCGGCTGGCATCTTCTGCCCCCACCGAGACCCACAGCCCTTGCTCCAAGGCCATCTCCACGCATTGGCGCAACTGTCGCAGCAGCCGAGGGCGATCCCCTTGGAACTTAGCGGCCATTTGCCGATCCGAGACCGGCACGGAGATGTGGATCCGCTTGAGGCCGCAACGAATAGAGGCGAGGATATCGCTGGGCACAGCCCGGTTCCACCCCAGCAGGTGGGCCCGCAGCCCCAGGCTGAGCATGGCGCGAATGGCTTCCGTTTCCACGGCGCCCATGGCCGGGATCCCCACCTCAATTTCGGGTACGCCAATGGCATCCAAGAGGGCAGCAATGGAGATTTTCTCGGGGATTTGGAAGGCTACCCCTGCCGCTTGCTCCCCATCGCGCAGGGTGGTGTCGTTGATGGTGATAGAGGAATTCATGGGATCCATCCTCCAAGACCTACGGCCCGCCTAGGCAATCGGTAACCGTCGATGGTGCTCCGCACCGCTGGCGCGACCCCGGTTGCGTCAGGGCAATCATGTCCAGGGTAGAAAGCTCAACCGAAGTTCTGGCAGAATTCATCAGATTCCTGTAAGGCTTGGCTGTTCCTCTTAGCGGGGTGGAGTCTTTGGAGCAGGGGATCCTTGACAAGATCTATCTAGCCTCTGGGATCCCCCTACTCCGGAAGCTAACGAATTAAGTCGAAGGAAAAATCGGTTTTGCCGGGGATGATGCTGCGCCGATCTGCCTCATCCAGAATGGTGTTGACAATCCAGTTAAGGAGGTTGAGCGCCCCCACATAGCCATAGGTGGGATAGCGATGCAGATGGTGGCGGTCGAAGATGGGGTAGCCGATGCGCACCAAAGGCGTGCCCGTATCCCGCCACAGGTATTTGCCGTAGGAATTGCCGATCAGCAGATCCACCGGCTCGGTGAACATCAGAGAGCGCAGATGCCAGAGATCCTTGCCCCCCCAGACGGTTGCTCCCTGTCCATAGGGACTGGAGGCCAGCAGTGCCCGCGCCTCGGCTTCGAACTCCTCGTTGCTGTTGGTCACCACCACATGGATCGGCTCCGCTCCCAGCTCCAGCAACAGGCTGAGCAAGCCCATCACCAGATCCGGATCCCCATACAGGGCTACCCGCTTGCCGTGGATCCACGCTTGGGAGTCCGTGAAAGCATCCACCGCCCGGCCCCGTTCGATCTCCAGCTCGGCGGGAATGGGCTTGCCCGTTAACTGGGATAGCTGCATCAAAAACTCATCCGTGCCCCGAATACCCACTGGCCGCGCCGTCAGGGTGGGCCGACCCGAGGCCTCTGCTAGAAACTCCAGGGTCTTGGGCGTGGTGTAGCGCTGGAAGGAAAAAGTAGCCTCGGCGTTGAGGCATTGGGCAGCCGCCTCCAAAGGGGTTCCTCCGGGATACATGTGGAAAGTGCCGTCGTTGGGCGAATCCAAATAGTCGGAGTTGTCCGCCAGCAGGGTCAGCGGGATCCCGAATAAGCCGAAGATGCGCTTGATCTCCCGCAAGTTGCCCATGTAGGTATCGAAGCCAGGGATGACGTTGATGTAGCCATTGCTACCCGTGCGGCCCACCGGCTCGGTGAGGGTGCTGAGAATGGCCTTGAGCATGTTGTCATAGCCGGTGATGTGGGATCCCACAAAGCTTGGCGTGTGGGCATAGGGCACCGGGAAGTCGCGGGAAATCACTCCCTCATTTCTGGCCGTGGTGATGAAGGCCCCCAGGTCATCCCCGATCACCTCCGCCATGCAGGTGGTGCACACGGCGATCATCTTGGGCTTGTAGAGGGCGTAGGCATTTTCCAGTCCCTCGATTAGGTTTTTGAGGCCGCCAAACACCGCCGCATCTTCCGTCATCGAGGTGGAGACCGCCGAAAAGGGCTCCTTAAAGTGGCGGGTGAGATGGGTGCGAAAATAGGCCACACACCCCTGGGATCCATGGACGAAGGGCAAAGTTCCCTCGAAGCCGACAGCGGCGAAGATGGCCCCCAAGGGTTGGCAGGCTTTGGCAGGGTTTATCGTCAAAGCTTCCCGCTGAAAGTTTTTCTCCCGGTATTCCCAAGATTTTGTCCATTCGGCCACCCGGGCCACTTCTTCCGGGGAAGGGAGATCTTCAAAGGTTTGCTTGCACTGCAGAAGCGCCTGATATTCCGGATCTTGAAACAGGCGGGCATGATCTTTGATGTCTTGGATATCTTGCGGCATGGTCGGTCTCCTAATGAGGAGCAGGGGAAGGAAGGGCCGTTCGCGTCTGGGATCCCGGCGGCAAGCTAAGACTTCCAGGGGGCTTTGACCAGATCCCAGGTGGGGCTATTCAAAGCCAAATCCATATCGCGAGCGAACACGGCAAAGCCGTCGTAGCCGTGGTAGGGGCCGGAGTAGTCCCAAGAGTGCATCTGGCGGAAGGGCAAAGCCATCTTTTGAAAGACGTACTTCTCCTTGATGCCGGAGGCGATGAGATCTGGCTTCAACCTCTTGGCAAATTCTTCAAACTCGTAGCCGGACACGTCATCGTAGATGAGGGTGCCGTCGTCGATGTACTGGGTGGTGCGCTTGTAGTCGTCGCCGTGGCCGAATTCGTAGCCGGTGGCAATCACCTCCATGCCCAGCTCCCGGAAGGCCGGGATGACGTGGCGGGGCCGCAGTCCGCCCACCATCAGCATCACCCGTTTGCCCTCGAGGCGGGGACGGTACTTGGCAATGATGGCCTCGCTCTGGGGCTTGTACTTGGCGATCACCTGCTCCGCCTTGGCCTGGATGGTCTCGTCAAACCGCTGGGCGATGGCCCGCAGCGACTTGGCAATTTGGGTGGGGCCAAAGAAGTTGAACTCCAGCCAGGGGATCCCGTAGGCTTCCTCCATGTGGCGGCAGATGTAGTTCATGGAGCGGTAGCAGTGGATGAGATTCAGCTTCACCCGAGGGGCAAGCAGCATCTCGTTCCAGGTGCCATCGCCGGAAAACTGGGTCACTACCCGCAGGCCCATCTCCTCCAGCAAAATCCGGGAAGACCAAGCGTCGCCGCCGATGTTGTAGTCCCCAATCAGGGCCACATCATAAGGGCCGGGCTCAAAGTTGAGGGATCCCTCCTTGGCTTTCTTGTCGGCAATGGGCAGAACCCAGTCCCGCACTGTATCGTTGGCGATGTGGTGGCCCAGGGACTGGGAGACCCCCCGAAAGCCTTCGCAGCGCACCGGTACCACCGGCTTGCCAATTTCTTTGGAAACTCTCTTGGCCACCGCCTCGATATCATCCCCAATTAGGCCAACGGGGCATTCGGACTGGATGGTAATGCCTTTGGCCAAGGGGAAGAGTTCGCTGGCTTCCACCAAGAGTTTGGCCAGTTTTTTGTCCCCCCCGAACACCACATCTCGCTCCTGAAAATCGGAGGTGAACTGCATGGTAACGAAGGTATCTACCCCGGTTGTGCCGACGTAGTAATTGCGCCTTCCCGACCAGGAGTAGTAGCCGCAGCCCACGGGGCCATGGCTGAGGTGGATCATGTCTTTGACCGGCCCCCACACCACCCCCTTGGAACCGGCATAGGCACAGCCGCGAGTGGTCATGACGCCGGGGATCGACTTGATGTTGGACTTTACTCCGCAATCCGTTTTGCCCTTGTCGTAGACGTTGAGGTGTTTGGCTCGCTTTTGCTTGGCCTTTTCCGGATAGGTTTCCAGAACTTCTGCAATAACTTTTCGGTTTTCCTCTTTGAGGGCGCTTTTTGGAGTAGTCATGGGAAGAGCCTCATCTACTGGATTTTTTTGAGAAAGAAACTAGGGGGAACCGAGGGCCGAGGGAGGAAGGGATCCACCCCCAGCCCATCTTTAAGTTCACACTGGGGCCAACTCTTTTTCGGTTTTGCCGATGAGGTGGGCGATTTTCTGGTCGTCGTCCAAAACGCCGAACTCTATCAACAACTGCTCCAGCTCATCCATAGAGATGGGGGTGGGGATCCTCAGATCCGTGTTGTTGATGATCTTTTTGGCCAAGGCCCGATACTCGTCAGCTTGGTTGCAGTCGGGGGAGTACTCGATCACCGTCATGCGGCGCAATTCTGCGTGCTGAACCACATTGTCGCGGGGGATGAAATGCAGCATTTTGGTGTTGAGCTTTTCGGCCAGAGCTTCGATCAGCTCGATCTCGCGATCCACTTTGCGGCTGTTGCAGATCAAGCCACCCAAGCGCACGCCGCCAGAGTAGGCGTATTTCAGCACGCCGCGGGCGATGTTGTTGGCCGCATACATGGCCATCATTTCGCCGGAGCAAACAATGTAGATCTCTTGGGCCTTGCCCTCCCGAATGGGCATGGCAAAACCGCCGCAGACCACGTCCCCCAGCACGTCGTAGCAGACAAAGTCCAGATCCTCGTAGGCACCGTTTTCTTCCAAGAAATTGATGGCGGTGATGATGCCTCGTCCGGCACAGCCAACACCAGGCTCGGGGCCACCAGACTCCACGCAGCGCACCCCTCGGTAGCCGGTGAGCACCACTTCTTCCAGCTCCACGTCTTCTACGGATCCCCGCTCAGCAGCCAGGTGAAGGACGGTGGTCTGGGCTTTGCAGTGCAACATGAGGCGGGTGGAATCGGCCTTCGGGTCGCAGCCGACGATCATGATCCGCTGCCCCAATTCGGCCATACCGGCAACGGTATTCTGACAGGTGGTGGATTTGCCGATACCGCCTTTGCCGTAGAATGCAATTTGTCTCATGGTTCAGTTCTCCTAATGAAGACTTGAGGAAAAACTTGAGGGCGACTTAAGGGTTAGAAATCTCTTGCCAATGGGCGCAACTGGTCGCATTAGCGAGACGGGATCCTTACTGCAAAGGATTTCAGCTCGCGGGAAGGCAGCCTTGGATCCCTTGGAATCCAAAAGCAAACCGGTCGAGCGGTGGGGCTCTCCCGAATCGAGGCAGGAGATGGGGGAAGCGACGGGGAGTAACAGTGGGGCAGATCATAGGGCTCTCAGGCTTATCGAGAATGGGCAACTAGAGGGCATGCACGGTTAACGTGGGCCACACCTGTTCTTGCAGGCGGGTTTCGATGAGCAACCGCAGCGTGTTTTGCTGGCTGGGGCAGGCGGCGCAGGATCCCTTGAGGCGCACCCACACCTGATCCCCTTCCAGGTCGTACAGCTCCACATCGCCGCCATCGGCCAACAGCAGCGGGCGAACTTCCTCCTCCAGGACGGCCTGAATGCGGGCGATCTTTTGCAAGGTGGTGAGGGGAGGGGGTGTCGCTGTTGCCGAGACAGGAGGGGGAGCAGCAGGAGAGGGCTCTGTCTGGTTTTGGGAGTTCCCTTTTGAATTTCTTGAATCTTCTGAAGGGGTTGCGTCAGTCTCGGCCAGAACGGCGGCGATCAGGTCTTCAATCTGGGCCAGGCAGGAACCACAGCCACCACCCGCTTTGCTGTAGGCTGTTACTTCCTCAGCGGAGGTGAGGTGGTTTTCCCGGATCAGGCGGCGGATCTTCTGCTCGCTGACGCCAAAGCAGGAGCAGACCAAAGCGCTGTCATCATCCGTGTGGTCAGGCAGAGGAAGGCCGCGATAGCTGTAGATGGCTGCCTCCAGAGCCTCTTGCCCCATCACCGAGCAGTGCATCTTGGCGGGGGGCAGGCCGCCTAGGTAGTCAGCGATTTGGCGGTTGTCGATCCGCAGGGCTTCATCCAGAGTGAGGCCGGTGATCAGCTCCGTCAGAGCCGAGGAAGAGGCGATGGCGCTGGTGCAGCCGAAGGTTTGGAAGCTGGCAGCTAAAATCCGCTCGCTAGCCTCGTCCACCTTTAAGTAGAGCCGCAGGGCATCGCCGCAGGTGATGCTGCCCACTTCTCCCACCACCACCCGAACACCGGGCTCGGAGCTGGGATCCATCGCCCCTTGGTTTTTGGGGTGGTAGAAGAGTTCCAAAACTTTTTCGCTGTAGTCCCACATGGCTGGATCCTGAGTTGAGGATGCTAACGGTCGAGGGAAGATGAGTTTGAGGGGGGTCAGCGGCGAGCCAGTTCCCGTTCCTGCTGTTGCAGCCAGTCTTCCGCCTCGTGGCTGAAGGGGGAGATGGCCCGCAAATGCTCAATGATCCCCGGCAAAACCTCCAGCACCCGCTCCACCTCTGCCGGCTGGGTAAAGCGGGAGAGGCTGAAGCGGATTGAGCCGTGCAAAACGGTGTAGGGCAGGCGCATGGCCCGCAGCACATGGGAGGGTTCCAGGGATCCGGAAGTGCAGGCGGAGCCGGAGGAGGCGCAGATGCCGTATTTGTTCAGCCAGAAGAGGATCGCTTCCCCTTCCACGAACTTGAAGCCCAAGTTGGTGGTGTTGGGCAGCCGCTGAGTGGGGTGGCCGTTAACCTGGACATCCGGGATCCGCTGTAGCAAGCCCTGCTCCAAGCGATCCCGCAGCAGCCGCTCATGGGGATCCCCGAGGTGGGCTTGGGCCAGCTCAGCCGCTTTGCCCAGAGCGATGATGCCCGGCACATTTTCCGTCCCGGCGCGGCGGCCTCGCTCCTGATGCCCTCCCAGCAGCAACGGACGGAAGCGCAAGCCCCGCCGCACATAGAGAGCGCCGATCCCCTTGGGGGCATGCAGCTTGTGCCCGGAAAGGGTGAGGAGATCCACCGGCAGGCGCTGCAGATCGAGAGGGATCTTGCCCACCGCCTGTACTGCGTCCACATGGACAACAGCCCCATAGCTGCGAGCCAGGGATCCCACCGCCTCGATGGGGAAAAGCACGCCCGTCTCGTTGTTGGCGGCCATGCAGCTCACCAGGGCAGTATCGCCGGTCAGGGCTGCTTCCAACTCCAGCAAGTCCAGGCAGCCTTGCTCATCCACCGAGAGGTAGGTGACGCGGTAGCCTTGTTTTTCCAGGTGCTTGCAGACGTTGAGCACCGAGGCGTGCTCTACCTGCGTGGTGATGATGTGGCGCTTCTGGGGTTGGGCTGCCAAGGCTGCATAAATGGCCGTGGTGTTGCCTTCGGTGCCGCCACTGGTGAAGACAATCTCCGTCGGGTCGGCTCCCAGAAGGGCTGCCACCTGTTCGCGGGCTTGGTTGAGGGCACGCCCCACCTGGCCGCCAAAACTGTGCATCGAGGAGGGGTTGCCGTAGAAGGTCTGCAAATAGGGCAGCATCGCCTCCAGAACCAGGGGATCCACGGCGGTGGTGGCGTTGTTGTCCAGGTAGATCACGGGGTTCATACAGGCTCCGAATCGATACAAGGTAGGGGTTGGGCAACGTTAAACGGCTTGCGGAGCGTGGGAATGGCACTGCTTTGGGCAAATGCGAGCGCAAGCCTGACAGCCGATGCAGAGGGCGGCATTGAGGATGGTCATCACTTTGCGCTCACTTTCTTCTTCCTCTTCGTTGTCGACAAACTCGCCGTCTTCGTTGAGGGCTCTGAGGGCAAACACACCACGGCCACAGACTTTGAGGCAACGGCTACAGCCGAGGCAGCGGCTGATATCCAGGCTTTCGATAAACTGTGGGATCCAGGGCAGTCCGCCTTTGGTGAGAGCAGTTACAGTAGCCATGGCCGCGTCTCCAAAAGATGAGGTCTCAAGATCGGGAAGATTTGCTGTCCAAGGTCTGGTTGACCAACCAGGTGCGGTAAAACTTGAGGGCCACCGTTTCAATGAGGTCGTAGTCTTCCACCACTTCGATGCCGGCCTCGCGGATGCGCTTCATGGGGCAATCGCCGATCTTGGAGACCAATACAGCTCGGCAATCCCGGATGAGATCCAGAATTTGCTCTAGGTTGTTGTCCTCGCCGGATCCCCCGTGGCAGTACTGCGGAACCTTGCGGTGGCCGACAAACTGCGCCCCACGGGCGTTGACCTCGTAGATCAAAAACTCCCGCGCATGGCCGAAGTGGCGATTGACCAGGCCGCCGCCTTTGCTGGCTACGGCCACCAGGATGGAGGGGCTGTCGGGAGGCAGGTCGGCTGTCCAGTGGGTTGGGGTTGACTGCTGCTGAGCTTGCAGTTGGGCAATGCTTGCCTGGACCTGGCGGCGTTTTTCGGGGTCGTATTCGGGGGTCATCTGCATAAAGCGCTCCTTGGTAAACTCTTGGCTGCGGTCTTCCCCCAGAAGGCCCACCGCGTCCGCCCGACACTGGCGACAGTGGCGCATCATCCGCATGTTGCCGGAGCACCGATCTTGCAGGGCTTTCAACTCCTGAGGGGTGGGGCCCCGCTGGCCGATGAGGCCGAAGTAGGTGCCGTGTTCAGGCGCCGAGATCAGGGGCATGATGTTGTGCAAGAAAGCCCCTTTCTCCTGGATCACCCGGTTCACTTCCAAGAGGTGGGTGTCGTTGATGCCGGGAATGAGAACGGAGTTGACTTTGCAGAGGATGTCTGCCTCCCGCAGCAGATCCAGGCTTTCCATCTGCCGTTCGTGCAGGATGCGGGCTGCCTCCACCCCTCGAATGCGCTTGCGCCGCCAGCGGATCCAGGGGTAGATCTTGGCTCCGATCTCTGGATCCACCATGTTGATGGTCAGGGTGACGTGGTCGATGTTCAGCCGTTTGATCTCGTCGATGTAGTCCGGCAACATCAGGCCGTTGGTGGAAAGGCAAAGCTTGAGATCCGGAGCTTTCTCGGCGATGCGGGCAAAGGTTTCGAAGGTTTGCTTGGGGTTGGCCAAGGGATCCCCAGGCCCAGCAATGCCCACCACCGTCAGTTGCGGGATCTTGCCGGCAATCACCAGCACTTTGTGGGCGGCTTCCGCCGGGGTCAGCAGCTCGCTGACCACACCGGGCCGGCTCTCGTTGGCACAGTCGAACTTGCGGTTGCAGTAGTTGCACTGGATGTTGCAGGCGGGGGCTACCGCCACGTGCATGCGGGCGTAGTGATGGTGAGCTGCTTCGCTGTAGCAGGGATGGGTGGCGATGCGTTGCTGCAGATGAGGGGGGAGAGCCTGGCGGGGGCTGCTGCTGCAAGCGCAGGCCGATGGGGAAGGGGATCCCTGGCGGGGCGGAGTTGAAAGGGGCGGCATAGTGGGGTCAACCAGGGGATAGAACGTTACTGGCGGTTATATCAACCGCCCTCTGCCCGCTCCGTTGCACTCAGCCCGGTAGAACTGATCGAGTTTATTGGCTTTGTACTCAAGACCTGCAAAGCCTGATGGCAGGCCAAATCCAACTTTTTTTAGGGGTCAAGGGTCTGGTTTTTCAAGGCCGGGGATGCCGTATTTTGACCCAAAGGGGCGGGGGATCCGGCTGTGGGGAGGATCCCCGGAATCCCTGATTCGACAAGGGCTTGGGGCAATGCTTAGGAAATACTAAAAATCTGCTCAGATGCACTCAAGCGCCGCAGCCTCGGCTGCGTTTTGCATCAATTGCTACGATTTAATATCGTATCAGCCCAAAAGTGTATTGAAAATAGCCGTTTGAGTTTGAGGAAAGATCCCCCTGGGGCAAAGTCCTCGCCAAGGAAGTGAAGACTATTGCGGCGGCAGGCCGTCGGACTTTCTTGTTGTGACAGGGGGGATGTACTCGCTCAAATACCCATACCCTTCCCCAAAAATACCGGATCCCTGCGGGCAAAAGACTCAACCCCCTGCCCTCAGAAAAACTTTTTTTGCCCTCTGGGCCAAGCTTCCAGGGTTTGAGTACATCGGCAATAACTCAATCAATCCTGATCGCCCGCTGCCAAGCCTGAGCCCCTGCAGCCGCTTGCTATAAGCGGGGGATATAAGCGGGGGAACAGAAACCCAACGGTTCTGCCCTCTGCTGAGACTCCCTCCTGCTTCCCAACCGGTGAGCTTATGTCCCCCCTTGTTTCTCCCCCACCGAAAACGGCTGAAGTGCTGCAGGTGCCCCGTTGCGATCGCTGGCGGATTCTCTACCGTCTGCAGGAGCTGGATTTGACCTGTGGCTGTACCCCGACCGGCCAACTGTGGGTGATGATTCGCACCCCCACCGAAGCCCTCCTCGTCCACAGTGTGCTCCGCCTTTTCGCCCTTGACCGCTCTGGCTGGCTGAATTGGTTGGATCGCTGCTGGTCTCTCCAAACCTGGGATCCCCCTGAGAGATCTGCAGGAGGGGATGACCACCCCTGAACCTCTGCCGTTTGCCTCCTTGCTTCTCCTGTTCACCTCGTTTTGGTAGCGCCAATGAGCACTCCATCCCCCTCGACTCGCTCCTTCCAACAAGTCCGAGACAACCCCGTTCACCTGGGACGGGAGATCACGGTTCCCATCTGCGAGGGCCTCAACCTAGTTTGGGCCAGTCTTCAGGGGCTGTATTTGCAGTATCTGAAGCACCATCTGGTTGTCGAAGGAGCAGAGTTCTACTCAATTCACCAATTTTTCAACGAAAGTCTACAGGAAGTTCAGAACCACGCCCATGAGGTGGGGGAGCGCCTGAACGGCCTGGGTGGGATCCCGGCCTCCAGCTTTGCCAAGCTGGCGGAGCTGTGCTGCTTCAGCTCAGAAGGGGACGATGCATTGGCTGTGCGGCCCATGCTGGAAGCGGATTTGCGGGCCGAGCAAAGCCTAATCGATCTGCTGCGTCGCCAGGCGGCTCTGGCGGAAAGTGTTGGGGATCGCGCCACCCGTCACCTCTACGAGCAGATTTTGCTGCGGACGGAAGAACGGGCCTTTCACCTGGCCCACTTTCTGGCTGCCGACAGCTTGGTTTTGGGCTTGTCCCCATCCTAGCTTGCCCATCTACGCCCACCCCTCGTTTTGGGAGACTCTGCCATGCTTACCCCCGATCGGGCGCCGCTGCTGCAGTTTTTGCAAGTTGAGCTTGGGATCCCGGAATCCGCCCTCACCTTCGCCCTGAAACGGCATGGGTGTGAACAGGGCCCTTTGCCCATGATTCTTTGGCATTACGGGCTGATTTCCTTGGAGCAACTGGAGCAGATTTTTGAATGGTGTGCTCCCCCTCCTCTTGTTACCAATTCTACCCATTCGGAGGTTTAAGCCATGACTTATCCCTACCCTTCTCTTCCCTTTCCCAGAGTCGGCAACCCTTTGGGATGGCTCGGCCTGGTTTTGAACTCAATTTTCAGATCCGCCCTGAAGTGGCCGCGCCGCTGGCTCAACAGCATTGAAATTCGGGGATCCCGGCAGGCCCGTTGGATTTGTCGTTTGATCCCGGCTTCCTGTCCCTTTGAGCGGGATATCCGACTGGGATCCCGCACCGTCCACATTCCGGCCCTCTGTCGCATCAACCCCCTCTACGAGGAGATCATCGCCCTGCGGCTACGGGCGGCGGCTTATCTGGCCGAAGCTGCGGCTCAACCCCAGCCCCCCTCTTCTCAGGAGATCCCATCATGCCCATGATCAGCCGGACTAAAGTGGCGGAGCTGCTCAACGAGACCGCCTGCGAGCACAACCACAAGAAAGACGGCAAAGGCAAAAACAAAGTCTGTGCCGAGCAAGCCAAGCCAGGAGGAGCGCAGGGAGGCTGTGCCTTTGACGGGGCTTCGATTGCCCTGGTGCCGATCGCCGATGCCGCCCATCTAGTACATGGGCCAATCGCCTGCAGCGGCAACTCTTGGGGGACGCGGGGCAGCCTCTCTTCTGGCCCCCAGCTTTATCGGGTGGGCTTCACCACCGATCTGAGCGAGAACGAGATCATCTTCGGGGGGGAGGAAAAGCTGTTCCAGGCCATCCTTGACTTGCAGGCCAAATACCAGCCTGCCGCCATTTTTGTCTATCTCACTTGTGTAACTGCCCTCATTGGCGACGATGTGGAGGCCGTGTGTCAGCGGGCCAGCCGCCAGCTTGGGATCCCGGTCATTCCGGTGAATGCGCCCGGCTTTGTGGGCAGCAAAAACCTAGGCAACCGTCTGGCCGGAGAAGCCCTGCTGGACTATGTGATCGGCACCGCCTCCCCGGAGTACACCACTCCCCGCGACATTAACCTCATCGGCGAGTACAACATTGCCGGCGAGCTGTGGGATGTCTTGCCTCTGTTTGACGAGCTGGGGATCCGCATCTTGGCCAAGATCACCGGCGATGGCCGCTACCGCGAGATCTGTACCGCCCACCGGGCCAAGCTGAACGTCCTCATCTGCGCCAAAGCCCTGCTCAATGTGGGCCGCAAGATGCAGGAGCGCTATGGGATCCCCTACATTGAGGCTTCCTTTTACGGGCTGCAGGAGATGAACCACTGCCTACGGGCCATTGCCCAAGGGCTGAAGGATCCGCAACTGCAGGAGCGTACCGAGGCCCTCATCGAGCGGGAAACTCGCGCCACCGAGGCGGCTTTGGCCCCCTACCGGCAGCGGCTGGCGGGCAAACGAGTTGTCCTTTATACCGGCGGGGTGAAAAGTTGGTCGATCATCTCCGCCGCTCGAGATCTGGGGATGCAGGTAACGGCCACCAGCACCCGCAAAAGCACCGAAGAAGACAAAGCCCGCATCCGCGAGCTGCTTGGCCAGGATGGCATTCTCTTGGACAAGGGCAGCCCGCAAGAGCTGCTCAAGGTGGTGGAGCGCACGAAAGCGGACTTGCTCATCGCCGGCGGACGCAACCAGTACACCGCCCTCAAGGCCCGCATCCCCTTTCTGGACATCAACCAGGAGCGGCACCATGCCTATGCCGGCTATCGCGGCCTGGTGAACTTGGCGCGGGAGATCGATGCCGCCCTCCACAGCCCCATCTGGGAGCAGTTGCGACGGCCTGCCCCCTGGGAGACTCCAGCCGAAGAGGAGGTGGGATGATGGCCCAGCTCATCCAAGAACGCAAGCCTCTCAGCGTCAACCCCCTCAAACTCAGCGCTCCGCTGGGAGCGGCCCTGGCCTTTCTGGGGATCAAGGGCTGTCTGCCCCTCTTCCACGGTTCCCAAGGCTGTACGGCCTTTGCCAAAGCGCTGCTGGTACGTCATTTCCGCGAGGCCATTCCCATGTCCACCACTGCCATGTCCGAAGTGGACACCATCTTGGGGGGGGAGGAGAATGTCGAAGCTGCCATCCTCACCTTGGTGGAGAAGGCCCAGCCGGAGCTGATTGGTCTTCTGACCACCGGCCTCACGGAAACCCGCGGGGACGATATGCCGCGCATCCTGCGGGAGCTGCGCCGACGCCAGCCGCAATTGCAGGATCTGCCCATCGTCTTGGCCTCCACGCCTGACTTTAAGGGATCCCTGCAAGACGGCTATGCCATCGCCGTCAACAGCTTGGTCAGCACCCTGCCGGAATCGCCGTCGGGATCCGTCCGCCCTGCCCAGGTAACGGTGCTGTGCGGGCCTGCCCTCACCCCTGCCGACGCCCAGGAGATCAAAGAAATGGCAGAGGCTTTTGGCCTAGAGCCGATCCTGGTGCCGGATCCCGCGGGTTCCCTGGACGGACACTTGGGCACCGGCTTTAGGGCGACCCCAGACGGCGGCACCACCCTTGAGCAATTGCGCCAGCTCGGGCGATCCGGCCTCACCATAGCTGTCGGCGAGAGCATGCGCCCTGCCGCTCAGATCCTGGCCCACCGCTTTGGCACCCCCTATCGGGTTTTCCCCCACCTGACCGGTCTCAAGGCTGTGGATCCCTTTTTGGCAACCTTGGCCGATCACAGCCAGCAGCCGGTGCCCTCTCGCTACCGCCGCCAGCGCAGCCAACTCCAGGATGCCCTCCTGGATTGCCACTTTTTCTTCGGCAACCAGCGGATTGCCTTGGCCCTAGAAGCCGATCTGCTCTGGGGGTGGGTGGACTGGCTGCTGGATATGGGCTGTCAGATCCAGGCGGCCATCAGTCCCACACCGGATCCCCACTTGACCACCCTTCCCATTGAGGCAGTGCGGGTGGGAGATCTGGGGGATCTGGAGGAGCTGGCACCCGGGGCCGACCTGCTGGTGGGCAACTCCCACGTGGCGCGCCTGGGCAAGCGGCTGGGGATCCCGGTGCATCGGATGGGGATCCCCATCTTCGACCGGCTGGGGGCCAACCACCTCTGTCAGGTGGGCTATCGCGGCACCCTATCCCAACTGTTTGCCGTCGGCAACCTGCTGATGGAGCAGGAGGAAGCCCGTCACCCCAGCCCACCCCAGGTTTCTAGGCAGGGATTCTAAGGGATCCAGAGCTTCGAAGGGCAGCCCAAGTGCCCCTAGCTCCCCCAAACCCTCAAGTTCACGTTTCTAAGGAGAACCCTCATGCAAGTGGCCTTTACAACCCGCGACGGCAAGCACGTCAATGCCCACTTTGGCTGGGCCAACCAGATCGACCTCTACGAAGTCACCCCCGAAGGCTACCGATTTTGTAAGACCCTCACCTTTGGGGGCAACTTGGAGGCAGATGGCAACGAGGACAAGCTGGTGCCCAAGCTGCAGGCTTTGGCCGATGTCACCCTCATCTACGTGGCTGCCATTGGCAGCAGTGCCGCCGCCCGCCTGATCAACCGCCGCATCACCCCCATCAAAGTGCAGTCGGAGGAAGAACCCATCGAGAGCTTGCTGCAGCGCCTGGTATCCACCCTGCACAACCCTCCCCCCTGGCTGCGCAAAGTGCTCTTGGCCGAGCGCGCCCGCAAAGCCGAAGCCCCAAATCCCTCTACTTCCCCTGCGGAGGTTTAGCCATGACGGTTACCCCTCTTTCCCCCTCGACCAGCCCCATCTTGCAAGAGATCGTTCGCCAGATGCGGGCGGCGGATCCCTACGGCACCTACCGCGCCTGGAGTGATGAGTTGCTGCTCAAGCCCTTTGTCGTCACCAAAGCCCAGAAGCGCCAAATATCCCTGGAAGGGGAGGTGGATCCGGCAGTGCGGAGCCGCATCCTCATCTACTACCGCGCCATTGCCGCCCTGATCGAAAAGGAGACGGGCCTCCTGGCTCAGGTGGTGCTGGATCTCAACAGTGAAGGTTTTGGTTGGGTGCTGGTCTTCTCGGGGCGGCTGTTGTTGGTGGTCAACACCCTGCGAGACGCCCATCGCTTCGGTTTCGAGTCTCTCGAACAGCTCACTGAAAAAGCTACTGCCCTTATCGACAAAGGGATCCAACTGGCCCGAACCTACCCCGAGGTGGGCCGGCTGTAGCCGCCTGCCTCCCCTTTTGTCTGTGCAGCAATTTCTTTAGCCATCAGGAGTGCCTTGCCCATGTTGAATGAGAGGGATGTTGAAAATGTTGTGAACGACCTGGCTTTCGAGCCCTTCGAACACCTCTCTGCCGACCAGCTCCGCAGCGAGATCAAGCGCCTAAACAGCAAAGCAGGCCAACTGAAAATGGATCTGCACGATCTGGCCGAGGGGCTACCCGACGGGTTCGAGCGACTCCCCGACTTGGCAGCCCGCACCTATGCCCTGTTTGCCCGGCTGCACACCCTCAGACAACGCTTGAAAACCCTGGAGACCTGCCGATGAGTTGGAACCGCAACCGCCGTTGGAAAGACTTCCAAGCCCTAGTCAATGCCGAAGATTATTTCGCTTTTTTCGAGCTCCCCTACGATCCGCGGGTGGTCAATGTAAATCGCTTGCATATCCTACGCAAATTCGCTCAGTATCTGGCTCCTCTGGAGCACTTCCAGGGCAGCGAAGAAGAATGGCTGGAGCAAGCCCGGCAAGCGCTGGAAAAAGCGTATCAAACCTTTCTCACTTCTACCCCGCAGCAGGAGAAGCTCTTCCGAGTCTTTCAAGACTATGGTTGTCCGGATCCCGTTGGCGGCTGTGCCGGCTGCAGCTCTTCGGGAGAGCGGGGCGAATGCAGCCCTGGGATCCCTGCCTAAGCTCCCTTGTTTACCCCTCGTCAACTCTCTGGAGATCTCATCATGGCTACCTACACAGTTCACTTGGTTAACCCAAAACGACGGCTCGACACCTATATCTCAGTAGATGAAGATTCAACCATCCTAGAAGCGGCTGAGGATCAAGATGTGGATTTGCCCTCTTCCTGCCGCTCCGGTAGTTGTTCCTCTTGCGTGGCCAAAGTGGTAGAAGGAGAAGTCGATCAATCGGAGCAAACCTTTCTGGATGAGGAGCAAATAGCCAAAGGATTTGTGCTGCTCTGCGTGGCTAAACCTCGCTCCAATTGTACGATTCGCACTCACCAGGAAGCTTACTTGGTTTGATAGACGGCTGCTCTCCAGTTGCTCGCCGATAGGCTTAAGCAGCCTTTTTTCTATTTTTTTCTAGAATTAGGGATCCCTATATGTTGGCACCGCCCACCGTCCCTAAGATCTCAATAACCATATCTCCTCTCCAACTCATGAAGGTTGGAGAAGAAGGTCGCATCTACCAACTGCGCGGATCCGAAGCTGCTTGCGCCCAATTGCAGCAAATGGGTCTCACTCCAGGTACCTATCTCCAGGTTATCCAACGTCACCCTGAGTGGATCCTACTCCTACCCAGTGGCCAACTTTCCCTTCCTGCTCATTTAGCTAAACCCATCTGGGTTTACATGGATCCCCGTTGCGCCTTGATGTCTACCCAAGAACCGAATAAGAAAACAATCTTAAATTTGCCAAGAGCCTTCTAAAATGTAGTCTATTTACCCAATTTTTAACTTGCAATGAGAGACACTCAAGGTAAGCACATCTCTTCATAACCTATCTTGATTTGGGAGCAAAGCCATGAACACCTGTTTGTTGCACCTGGGCTCCATCCTTAAAGCTGCTGAAGAGCTTAGCCTTGTGGAAAAGCCATTTCCCAAGTTGCAACACATCCAACTCTGCACAGGACTAAGCCCAGAGGAAATCGTGCGGGCGCTGGAGCTAGAACCCAATCCCTTGGGTTGGCATCTGGAGCCAAGCCACAACCTGGCCGATGAATCGACGTATTGGGTGGGCGGACGACCTTGTGTCGGCTTGGTTATTGAGCGTTTTGCCTGACACTTGTTGCAGTTCGGATCCCTAAAAGGCTCTCAAGGGGGGAGGAGTAGCCTGCAAAGCCATCTCAAAAGTTCACTGCAAACATTAGAAGTTAAGAGAAAACAAAGCTTTCCAGAAGGTTCACCCTAGACCAAATCTCCCTGGCCTGCCGGGGATCTTTTGAGGTATCGTTCAATCCAGTTCACGAATTGAGCTTAGGAAACAGACCTTAAACTAAGGTCTCTCGCCGGGCTGCCACGGCTTTGCGAGGAAGGTCTCCATGGCCGGGTTTAGGGTTTTGCAGATGCGATAGCAGGCGTGAACAAAGGAGAGCTACAGGGAAACGCTATGGAGTTCGAGGGCTATGGCTTATCAAATCTCAGGGAATTGTATCGGTTGCAACGCTTGCGTAGATAGCTGTCCTACAAAAGCTATTGTTGTCCAGGATGGGGAATACTGGATTAATCCTCTGTTGTGCAATGACTGCGAAGGTTTCTTCCCAGAACCTCAGTGCGTTAGCCTGTGTCCCGGTTCTGCCCCGCAGCCTTATGAAGCCATGAAGGGGCGCAACCGCACGGTCACGGCCCGCATTCGCAGCAGTCCACCTCTATTTTTGAACGGCCATAGCCAGGCTTTTGCTTCATCGATTGTGGTTTGGGAAGCCTGCAATTTCCTATCTCAATTTCAATCTCTCAATCTTCAGAAGCAGGGAGACAACCAGGTTTGCTATCAGAAATCTGTTGGCCACAACCAGGGATCCCTGACCCTAACTCTATGTTTGGACGGGATCCCACAAAGTGCTCCGATCGATGTGCGAACTGCCTGTTTGCATCTTATTTTTGCTGCCTATGCCGCCGGGTTGGATAGCCCCTGGAAGGAATCCTTTGTTTTCACCGACTCACAATTGGAGTCCTATTTGGGCTGGGATAAACGTAAAGATCTGAGCAAGATGACCCGTCTCCACCTGTTCATGACCTGGATAGAGCAGCTCTGTCGGATTCAAGTCTCCATCGATTGGCCGGATCAGGGGCGGGTGAAGGGGTTTTCGGTACCGGCTGGCCCTCTGTGGAGGCTGCTCAAGATGCATCGCCACTTTCAAAAAGATGAGCAGGGCTGCAACCATCTGGTGGGCCTGACTTGGGCGATTCAGCCCGGCGAATGGACACGGTACTTTCTCAATCGACAAGGGTGCCGCCAGGGGCAAGCCTTTTATCAGTACAGCAGCCTGCCCCTATCCCTGCTGCAGGCCGTGATGAGCCATTGGCAACACCATGAAGGAGCCATGCGCCTGCTGCTGTGGCTGTTGTTCAAAGTGAGGATGGGGCGGCAACAGCGTCTGACGGTGCCCACCCTGATGCGAGTGGCCTACGGGGAAGAGCGACTGCAGGAAGCTTATCTCAATCTCCAAGAACGCAAACGGCTGGTGCGCACCTTTGAAAGCGATCTGGAGGTTCTCAACCACTACGGCCTCAAGCCGGAGTTCGATCCCCTCACCTATCCTTCTTCCATTCAACCCCTGTGGGCTCGCCTGGAAGCTGTGCCCGAGGATGCGGACGAGGCATTGAACTTTTGGATTGAAGATGCCAACAACGGTGGCTTGCTGACGGCTGCCGGGCCGCGGGGCAAGTGGGGACTCTTGATGCAGGCTCGCATTCAACGATTTCATCTGCCCTCCGACTGGCATCGTCGAGTAGTTCAAGAAGCCAGATCCCCAACCCGAGAATCGGGATCTCGGCGGCAGCGTAGGGCAAAGTCTGCGCCTGTTGCAACAGACTCGGATCTCCCTGGCCCTCCCGAAAACCCAAAAGACTTCCCCTCAAGCAAAGCTTTGCGTGGAGCGGATATCTCGGCGGCACGCCGGCAAAAGGGAATCAGCCAGCGGGAATTGGCCCAGAGGCTGGGGCGCAGCCAGAGCTGGGTGCGGGATGTAGAGAATGGGCGGCTTCGGATCAGCCTAAACGATCGCCAGCGCCTTATCAAAGCCCTGTATTTGGATCCCAGGCAACAGCAAGTCTAGGCCAGTCACTCAATTTGCTAATCCACCACTAATCCACGGCGATGACCACATCCGAGGCTTTGATGGCAGCATACGCTTCTTTCCCAACTGCTATGCCCAACCGTTCGGCAGAGTGCTTAGAAATAATGGCTGTTATTTCTATGCCTGGTGCAACTTCCAGAACAATTTCGGCATTGACCATGCCTACCTGGACACTTTTTACAGTTCCTTTAAACAAGTTGCGAGTGCTGATTTGCATGACTTCTCCTTTGTTGAACAAGCAGAGCAACAGGGGTGTTGACCGAACTGAACAAGAGAGGAGCTTGCCGGATGGTCATTCAACACCGGTTTCAATACTATCAGATGCTTATCGTTGCCTCTGGGGAGGAAGGGCTGCCAATAGTCTAGATTATGTATCCTGAAGATACAAACTGCAACCTCTAATGGTCAAAGTACCGAGCGATTGGTGGATTTTCCTGTTCTGAGAGTTGTCACGGGTCAAAGAAAAATGGCTATGAAACGAAGAACTGCAATGTTATTCCTAGGGATCCTGGCCGCCCTGGCTTTGAGGTGGGGGTCGGCTCCCGGCTTGGCACAATCTCAGCCCATTTTGGTGGGGGCTGCGGTGAGCTTGCAACCGGCTTTAACGGAAATCGACCGGTTGTTCACCGCCCGCTATCCCGACATCAAGGTTGAGTACAACTTCGCCAATTCCGGCTCTCTCCAGCAACAGGTGGAGCAGGGGGCTCCTTTGGACGTGGTATTTTTCGCAGCCGCCTCTTTTATGGACGCCCTTGCCAAGCAAAACCTGCTAGTGGAGGGATCCCGGCGAGATCTTCTCAGCAACCGCATGGCTTTAATTGTGCCTGCCAATGCCAGAACCAAGGTTCAGGATTTTGCCGACTTGGTGGCGGAAGAGATCCGGGTTCTGTCCATTGGGGATCTGCAGGCCATGCCCGCCGGACGCTACGCCCAGGAAATTCTCACCGAGGCGGGGGTGTTTGAGACGCTGCGGCCCAAGATGGTGTTTGCCAGCACGGTGCGGGAAATTTTGACGGCGGTGGAGCAGGGCAATGCCGACGCCGGGATCCTGTTTACCTCGGATGCTCAGCTTTCGGATCGGGTGCGGGTGGTGGCTACGGCGGATCCCATTACGCCAATTATCTACCCGGTGGCATTGGTGCGCGATACTCCCGCCGGACAGTCTTACTTGGAGTTTTTAACCTCAGAAGAAGCAGCAGAGGTGTTTGTGAAGTACGGCTTTATCCGCCTGTGAGGGATCCCTCTGCAATGGCGCGGATGAGTTACTCCAAATGAGCGACTACGACCTATCCCCGCTTTGGATCTCCCTACGGATTGCCGGCTTGGCCACGGGCATCACCTTTGGGGTGGGGACGCTGGCAGCTTATGGGATGTTGCACTACCGAGGTCGCTGGCGCTCTCTCATCGAGGCCCTCTTGTTGGCGCCGCTGGTGTTGCCGCCCACCATGGTGGGGTTCCTATTGTTGCTGCTGTTTGGCCGGCGAACCCTTCTGGGACAACTTTTGGCCTCGCTGAACTTGTCGGTCATCTTCACCTGGTATGCCGGGGTGATCACGGCAGCGGTGGTGGCCTTGCCCCTGATGTACCGCACGGCCCTGGGAGCTTTCCAGCAGATTGACCCGACGCTGGTGGCGGCAGCCCGCACGCTGGGGGCAAGTAGGGCCAAGATTTTTACGCAGGTGCTGATCCCTTTGGCCTTACCAGGGATCCTAGCGGGGGTTACCCTCAGTTTTGCTCGCGCTCTGGGGGAGTTTGGCGCCACCTTGATGCTGGCAGGCAACATCCCAGGCCGCACGCAAACCCTGTCCATGGCCATCTTCTTTGCCGTTCAGGCGGGGGACATGCGGGGGGCGGCCATCAGCTCGGCCCTGGTCTTGGGGTTGTCCTTGGGGGTGATGACGGCAGTTAACCTTTGGTTTCAGCGACGGCCCTGGCAGCGACCTCCCTCTCGTCCTCTACAGGTTCTCACCAGAAGGGATCTGGATTTCTCAACTCCGGCCCCCCGCCTCTGGGTAGACATTGACAAGAAGCTGCCCCAATTTGAGCTGCAGGCGCAACTGAGCTGCGACGGGCGACCCCTGGGCTTGCTGGGGGCCTCTGGATCCGGCAAAAGCCTACTTTTGCGCTGCATTGCCGGGATCGAAACCCCGGATGGTGGGCGCATTTTGCTCAACGAGCGGGCGTTGTTTGACGCCGAACAGGGGATCCGGCTGCCCCCCGCTCAGCGGCGGGTGGGGGTGATCTTCCAAAACTACGCTCTGTTTCCCCATCTCACCGTCGCCCAGAACATCGCTTTTGGGATCCCTGCGGGCTTGAGCGAAGCGGAAAAACAGGAGCGGATCCAGGCCCAGCTGCGGTTGGTCAAGCTGAAGGGCTGGGAAAACCGCTATCCCACGGAGCTCTCCGGAGGACAGCAGCAGCGGGTGGCCCTGGCGCGAGCCTTGGCTTCTGAGCCGGAGATCTTGCTGCTGGATGAGCCTTTTTCTGCTTTGGATGCCCACCTGCGCAGCCAACTGGAGCAGGAGATGGGGGAAATCCTAGCGGGCTACAAGGGAGTCACGCTTTTGGTAACCCACAACATTGAGGAAGCCTTCCGCCTCTGCGGGGATCTGGCTGTAATGGAGCAGGGGCGAATCATTGCCCAGGGGGACAAGCGTCAGCTATTTGAGGCTCCCCCCTGCCTTAGTGTGGCGCAACTGACGGGTTGCAAAAACATCTCGCGGGCCAAGCTCCTGGGCCCTCAACGGGTGCTGGCCTTGGATTGGGGCTGTGAGCTGCAGGTACAGGGATCCCCAGCGGGAGAATACATCGCCATCCGCGCCCACCACCTCACCTTCAGGCCCGACGGGAAGCTGCCCAACACGTTTCCGGCTTGGCTGGTGAAGTGGAGCGAGACCCCCCACCGACTGACTCTCTTCTTTAGGCTGGGCGGTCCTCCTGCCCACCGCCAGGACTATCACCTGCAAGCTGAGGTGTGGCGGGAGCGCTGGCGCGAGGTGGAGACTTGGGGATCCCCCTGGTGGCTACAGTTGGATCCCCGGCATCTGAGGGTGTTTTGAGTCTGGAGCCCAGGAGTCAGGTGGGCTCGCCCAAGCGGTAGCCCCGCGGGGTAATCAGCCGCTCCCCATGGCGAAAGGTCTGAGAGTTGCCGATAAGAACCAGGGTGAGCATGTCCACCTCCTCTGGATCCAGCTCCCCTAGGGTGGTGAGGTGGAGAGTTTCGCCAGGGCGGTAGAGGTTGCGGGCCAAAGCCACAGGGGTATGGGCGGGCCGGGCCTGCAAAAAGATCTGCAGAGCCTTGAGGAAGGGATCCACCCGCTGCCGGGAGCGGGGGTTGTAGAGGGCCACCACAAAGTCCGCCTGGGCAGCCGCCTGCAGGCGTTTTTCGATCACCGGCCAAGGGGTAAGCAGATCCGAGAGGGAAATGGCGCAGAAGTCGTGCATCAGCGGAGCCCCCAGCCGGGCAGCAGCCGCCTGGAAGGCAGAGATCCCCGGCAGCACCTCCAGAGAAGGGCGGATCCCATCCCAGCCAGAGCGGACCAAGCACTCCAGCACCAAGCCCGCCATGCCGTAAATGCCGGCATCCCCCGAAGAAATCACCGCCACCTTCAGCCCCTGCTGCGCCCAAGCAATCGCCCGTTCGGCTCGCTGCAGCTCTTGGGTAATGGGAGAGGCCTCCCGGATTTGGCCGGGGTGCAAAAGGGGATCCACCAGATCCAGATAAAGCTGGTAGCCAACAACCACATCGGCCTGAGTTAAAGCCATACGGGCAGCCAAAGTCAATTGACCCAGATCCCCAGGACCAGTGCCGATGAGCCAGAGGTGGCCGCTGCGAGGGGAATACTCCTGCGCCGCGCGGGCAATGGCCAGGGTACAGGCCCCTTCGGTTTTCGAGGTGAAGACCTGCTTGGGGCAGAGGAGGGTTGCTCCCCCAAAGGGCTCTACCTTCTCCGCAACACAGGATGGCCTCTCAGGAACCTTGTCACCTCTTCCCCAAGTCTGACAAGTCTGAGCTGCCAAGAGGGCAGCCGCCTCGGCTACGGAGGGAGTGCCCACCGCCTGCCGCACCGCCTCCGAAGGGTGGGGCACTGGGATCCCAGCCAAAGCCTCTGCCGAGAAAAACTCAATGGGCCAGCCATAGGCTTGGGCCAGCTCCAAAAGACCCGGCTCGTCTTGCTTGAGCTCTAGGGTGGCCAGGCCGGCAATGGCCTCGAACGCCAGCCCCTGGGCCTGCAGCAGGCGGCGCAGGGATCCCTCTAGCCAAGCGCGGGTGGTGCCCCGCTCGCAGCCCACCCCCACCCACAGCACCCGCGGATGCCAGTGCACGGTTGGGATCCCCGTGGCAGGGGAGAGGTATTCCCCAATCCAGATCTGGGCAACGGGATGGGGAGGAGAGGAGGCCACTAGGGGATGATCTGCCGGCCAAGCTTGTCGCCAAAGCCGCGTGCCGCAGGTCTGGTGAACGGCCACCGGCTCTCCCCGCGTCAAGGCGGCTGCCACCCCGTTCCAATCTCCAGCGCCCCGCCGCCAGCCGTAGGGATCCCCCAGCAAATCCAAAGGCGGGATCCCCAGCCCCTCGGAAGCAGAGGTGAGAACCGGCTGGGCTCCCAAGGTAGCGGCCACCTGCCGCGCCAGGGCATCGGCCCCCCCCACATGTCCCCCGCACAGGCTAATAGCCCAGCGACCGGCTTCGTCCACCACCACCACCGCTGGATCCCGCTGCTTGTCCTGCAAGAGGGGGGCAATGAGCCGCACCACCGACCCTGCGGCCAAGATGAAGAGACAGCCCTGCACCTGGGGCCAGGTTTGGGCAACGGCTTCTGCTAGGGAGCCTGGCGCTGTGGGATCCTTGGGATCCCCGTAGGCTTGCCAGGGGGAGGGCAGCCCCTGCGGGTCAGCTTTGCTCCAGCAGCTCACCTCCTTGCCCAAGAGCGGGATCAGAGAGTTGGCCAACCGGCGGGCGCGCGGGCTGGGGGCAAACAGAGCAAGCTTCATCGAGCGTGGGCCAAGGCTAGGATTCTCCCCGGATCCTATACTGGACATAGAGCCACCCGCGAAGGGACAAGTGCCGATGGTCATCCCACCTGGACTGATGCTGCCCCTAATCCCCCTGGAGGTTTTGCTCTCCACGAAGGGGCTGATGTTTTTGCTGCTATCGGCCTATGGGGGGGCCATGTGGACATTCTTAAGCGGCGCCCCCCGCGTCCACACCATCATCGTGCCGGACTTGGAGCAGGCCAGAGGGTTTTACGAGAAGGTGTTGAAACTGCCGGAAGCGGAGCTGCCCCTGCAGTACTACTACGGCTACGAGCAGAGCATGGTCGGCTACAGCCTAGGATCCCCCTCATCCAAGCCTACGCCCGCATCTACCCCACCCTGTTCAAGCCGCTAGAGGCCATGCCGGAGCCGCTGCGGCAGCACATCCGCTACCCCCAAGATCTCTTCCGGGTGCAGGTGCAGCAATTTGCCACTTACCACATGACGGATCCCCGTGTTTTCTACAACCGGGAAGAC
>NZ_AXUW01000001.1:505877-515221 GCF_002760415.1 Synechococcus sp. 65AY6A5 | reverse complement strand
TGGCGGCGGTGGAAGTGGCGCCGGCCATCCGCGGCTAATCCACTCCTGACCTAGTCGACCAGTCCTTCTTGAATCCCCTGGCAGACGCTGGGGGGTTTTTTCTTCTACCGCCCTCTCCGATCCAGGTGGGAGACCAAAATGGCAAACGGTTTCACCAGGATCTTTCCCCCAGTCAGTTAGAGTAGGGCTATCGCATCTGCGAGTAAAGGATATGGCGATCATTTCTTCTCGGGCTGCGGGGGCTGAGGATCCCGGGCAGCGGCAGCAAAAGAGTTCTGCTCGCAGAAGAGAGTCGAAATTGGCTTTTGCTAAGGCGGAAGGGCTACTGCAACCGCAGGCTCACCCCAGCGAAGCTCAAGAAGAATCCCTGCGCCCGCGCACCCTGGCAGAGTACATTGGCCAGACAGAGCTGAAGGAAGTGCTCTCCATCGCTATTGCAGCGGCCCGCGCCCGCGGGGAGCCTTTGGATCACCTGCTGTTCTACGGCCCGCCTGGCTTGGGCAAAACCACGGTGGCCGCGGTGCTGGCGGCGGAGATGGGATCCCGCTTCTACATGACCACGGCCCCGGCGCTGGAGAGCCCCCGTGACATTGCCGGCTACTTGGTGCGCCTGAAGCAGGGGGACGTGCTGTTTATCGACGAGATCCACCGCCTGCCCAAGGTAACCGAAGAGCTGCTCTATCCAGCAATGGAGGATTTTCGCCTCGACATCACTGTTGGCAAGGGACGCTCGGCCCGCATCACCTCCATACCCCTGGAGCGCTTTACCCTCATCGGGGCCACTACCCGCATTGGCGCTCTGACTTCGCCGCTGCGGGATCGCTTTGGCCAGGTGCAGCGGCTGCGCTTCTATGAGCCCCACGAACTGGCGGAAATTGTGTTGCGCAGCGCTCGCCTCTTGAACACCTCCATTGACCGAGCGGGAGCCGAGGAGATTGCCCGCCGATCCCGAGGCACACCGCGCATTGCCAACCGCCTCCTGAAGCGAGTGCGCGATTATGCCCAGGTGCGGGGGGATGGCCACATCAGCCGTGAGGTGGCAGCCGCTGCCCTGGAGCTGTTTCAGGTGGATCCCATGGGTTTGGACTGGACGGATCGCAAGCTGCTGACGGTACTGGTGGAGCAGTTTGGGGGAGGGCCCGTGGGCTTGGAGACCATGGCCGCAGTGACAGGTGAAGATCCCCAGACAATTGAGGAGGTGTACGAGCCCTACCTGCTGCAGATTGGCTACCTGCAGCGCACGCCAAGGGGTCGGGTGGTTACCCCCGCTGCCCTGCAGCACTTAGGCTACACAGCCCAGTCCCCTCTGCCTGTGTGGAGCTAATGGTTTTCCTCTCCCACCAGGGGAGAGGGGGGTTGAGCTAGCTGCGATCGTTGCTGCCAACAGGTCTGAAACTGGGCACCACGAGCTCCTTGTTTTGCTTGGTGAGGCGGCCATACAGCTCTTGGGTGTTGGGGAAGTTGGCCGCCGGCAAGGTGGGGAAGCGGCGATAGGGCACCGTGTCCTCGCCGAAGAGATCCCGATACTCCTGGGTGTTGAGCAGGGCGCGCACGAAGGCCTTCAACCCCTGGGTGGCCAAGATCTGGTTGTACTTGCGGATCTCCTGCTGGTTTAGGGGTGCGCGGCCCAGGAAGTGCTTGGTGCCCAGCTCGATCACCTTGGTATTGGGATAGGGAGCGTAGAACTCGGAGCGGTACAGTTCCGAGCACCCCAGCGCCTCGACGAACTCCTTGACGGTGATCTCGCCGTTGCGCAGCTTGGACTCGGCAGAGCTGAGCTCGGCGCTGATGTTGTAGATGTCCATGTCGCGCTCGAAGATCTGCCGGTAGGCGGCGCGGATGAGGTTGTTGACTTCGGCTTTGTTGGCCAGGCTGGTGAGCTTGAAGATGGGTACCTCCTGGCGCACCTTGGGCACCCCCTGCTGGGCTCGCCGCTGGATTTCCAGCTCGCCGGAGGGCTTGTCCTGGGGCTGGCCCAGCTTGACAAAGAGGGGGATGTCGTCGTCGGTGCGGATGGGCTTGGTTGCCACGGCCATGTCGGTGGATCCGGGGCGCATGCGCCGCCGCGCTAGGCCGGCGGGGGTGAGGTAGCGCTCGTAGGGCACGATGTCTTCCCCGAAGACCTGCTGGTACTCCTCGCTGTCGAGGATGGCGTCCACGACGGCGTAGAAGCCTTTCTTGGAGGCGATGTCAAATAGGCGGTTCATCTCCTGGCGGCCGTAGGTGGGTCGGCCCAGCAGCTTGCGGTGGATGAACTCGATGGCCTTGCAGACATAGAGACTAGACCAGTACTTGTTGCGGAAGAGATCTGACTTGGCCAGTTGGCGGATAAACTCTTTGACGGTAATTTCGCCCGACTCCAGCTTGATCTCCCAGCGGGTTAGCCGTTGGCCTTCGTAGGGCATGTAGCCGTACACCTGCTGGTAGCAGGCGCGGATCACCGCCTGGGTCGAGACTTCGCTGCCAACAATCCCGGCCCGCACCCCTAGCCGCCGGCTGCGATCGCCGGGGGTTTGGGTGAGCTTGAAGACTTTGGGGCCAAGGCTGCCGGGATCCCCGACTGCCTTGGGATTGGTGCGGTCGTTGGTGAGGGCAAAGCCGCGCCGGATGAGGATGCGCTTGACATCCTTGTTGAAGGGGGCGGGGCTGGCGTTGAGGGAGCGGGTTTCTTTGGGGAAGATGGCGCCAAATTGGATCTCCAGCGGGTCGTTGCCGGCGCCGTAGGCGTGCTGATCCGGCAGGGGGCGGTTGTAGCGGGCAAAGAGGGTAATGAATTGGGGCACCTTGCGGCGCGGGGCCGCGTAGTTGTAGAGGTCGAACTTGGGTCCCCAGTTGGCGCTGGTTTGGGCTTCCACCCCCAGCTTGCGCAGGTAGGGCACCGTCTCCTCGCCGAAGTAGTCGCCGTACTCGCGGCTGTCCACCAGCGCATCCACCAAGCCGGCCAGGCCCTTGCTGGAGACGATGGCAAAGTAGGTCTGCACCTCTTCACGGGTCTCTGGTGCCCGTCCCAGGAAGTGGCGGAAGGCCAGCTCCACAACGCGGCTGTTGATGTAGGGCTCGTAGAACTGCTTGCGGTAGAGTTCGGATTTGCCCAGGCGGCGGATAAACTCCTTCATGGAGATCTCGCCGTTTTTGACCTTCGACTCCAGGTCGGCCAGCTTAAGGCCATAGGCACGGCGGATATCCCGCTCGAACACCTGCCGGTAGGCGGCTTTGATGACCTCTTCTTTCTCAGCATTGGAAAGCCCCGGCTTCATGGCAAAGACGGGAACCTTTTCTGCGGCCAAGTTGTAAACCTGGGGTAGCTGTAGCCCTTGCAAGGGCAGGCCATCGGCGGTGCTGGCGTTGCGCTGCCGCAGCTTGTCGGAGGGAGCAGGGGCAATGAACTCGCTCAAGAGCACGTCGAAATACTGGTTGATGATGGCCACCGCCTCGCCATCTTTGCGGAAGTAGCTGGCTGAGGCCCGCTTCATCTCTTGGATGGCGACAATGGTGGCCTCGGCAGAGCAGGCGTTTTCGATGATCTCCCGCAGGCCACGGGTGTTAACCACAAGGATATTGGGATCCCCGGCCACAAGGGCGTAGGTGACGTAGCGCAAGAACCAGCTTAGATCCCGCAGCGACTTGCGCATGTTGGCAGCCCCGTAGCGGGCGATGCTGATGGGGCGGAAGTTGGGCGGGATCTCCACGCCGCTGGCGCTGAAGAGATTGCGGATGGCCTCGAGGAAGCCACCCGTGGACTCCACATAGAAGGCGGTGCCCAGCTTAAAGGCTTCTTTCTCGTCTTGAGTGACTTCTGGCCGCTCCAGGTAGGCCATGGGGGAGCCGCCGGTGAAGATGCGGTTGGCAGCCCGGCTGACAATGATTTCGGAGTTGGCGGCGATGACCTCGGCAATCTGCAGCCGCTTCAGACCGCTGGAGAAAAAGTCGTCAAGGCGATCCAGCTCGGTGCGCGAGAGGTAGCGATCCTGCTGTTCTGCCTGGGAGATGGTGGAGAGGGGCACGGTTTGGTAAAGACGGGGGCTGGAGACGACTGCGCCGCCAGATGCGTTGATACCCATCGCTCTCTTAAACTCCGTTTATCGAAAAACTGCCGACAAGGCTCAGGGAGGATGCCCCGGGAAAGGGGCTGACCCATGGACTTAGCTAAACCGGCCCCCATCCCTCTCAGAGTTGGGGAGGAATGGACGCCGCGTCCCTGAGGGGGAAGCCAAGCCTAGAATACTAGGGGGATGCGACCAGAGGGGGGAGGTTGTTGCAGTTTGTAACACTCATTCTCAGTTGCCTTCTCGTCAAAAACCATGGCCTCTGACCCTTCTTTGCACCTTCCCGACTCTCTGCGGGCAGACTGGGAACAGGGATGCTACGGCTCTGTTGCTCAAAGTTTGCAGCGGCAGCTTGAGCAGGGATCCCAAGAGCCCCTGCTGTATTGGTGGCTGGGATCTGCCTACCTACTCCTGGGGCGGGAGCTAGAGGCGCAGCTCACTTGGCAGGAGGGTCTGGCCCTCCTAGGGGCCGAAGCTGAGGCTACCCGCTGCTGGGCAGAGGGACTGCTGGAGCTGGCAGAGGGGCTGTGGGAAAGGGGGCAGTGGCCGCAGGCGGCGGCTTTGTATCGGCAGTTGCTAGAAAGTGGCGCTGCCCCAGAGGCGGCGTTGGCGGCCCATCGCCTTGGCCTAGTCCAGGAGCGCAGCCGACTGTGGCTAGAAGCAGCAGAGTGGTTTGAAGAGGCCTGCCGCTGGGATCCAACGGCCACGGAGAGCTTTTGGCGCTGGGGCCTGGCCCTGCTCAAGCTGGGCCGGTTGCGGGAGGCCCTCTCCCCTCTCCAGGAGGCAGCGCGGCTAAGGCCAGAGTGGGGGGATCCCTGGGTGCAGATGGGCCTGGCTTGGCTGGATCTGGGGGAGCTGGAGCAGGCGGTGGCCTGCTTTCAGGAGGCAGCGGCGCGGGGCACCCAGACAGCAGAGCTCTACAGCTACTGGGCGGAGGCTCAGGTGCGGCGGAATGACCCGCAGGGGGCTTGGGAGAAGTTCCGGCAGGCGCTGGCGGCGGAGCGGGAGTGGCTACAGGCCTGGTGTGAGGGCAGCGGCAGAGACAGTCGGCTGCGGCTGGAGCTGGAGCAGGCCCTGCAGGGATCCCCTGGCAGCCTTTGGCAGGAGCGGTACCGCGCCTGGCAGCAGCGCTGGCTCCCTGCGCAGGCAACCCTTCCTTCCCCAGCCTGCCAGAGCCCACCGCCCAGTGCTGGCAACCCCCTGCCAGTGCCCAGCCAGGGTTACCTTACCACCCGGCAGTGGCACCAGGCCACCGGCGAGGGCAGCTACCAGGTGGTGGATCCAGAAGGGGTTCTCTGTCTCCAAGCTCCTCCTACGGCTGACCCTGCCATTGGGCAAAAGCTGCGCTCGCAGCGGATCCCCTTGGCCGAGACCTTTGTGGCCCAGATTCCGCAGGGATCCGTGCACGTGGGCCACTATCCCCGCCACCTCTACGCCAGCTTTGCCAGCGCCGTGCTTACCCGTAGGGGTGAGTTGCTGGCCGATGTCTCCCCCAGCTTGCCGCCGCCGGAGTTTCTCGACTGGGACTGGAAGCCGGCTCACCTAGAACACCACCCCGTTTTGGACTTGCCCCACCTGCCGCCGCCAATTCCGCTGGATGGCCCTGTCGCCCTCTTGCCCCTGGGGGCGGTCAACTACTTCCATTGGATGGTGGACATCCTGCCCGCCCTCGATCTCCTACGCCGCTCCGGCGTCCTCGAAAAGGACATCCCCCTCTTGGTTCACGGCTACCAGGGCAAGCCTTTCCAGGTGCAAAGCTTAGCTGCCTTGGGGATCCCAAGCGAGCGCCTCCTCAGCTTTGAGCAGGCGGGGGGATCCCATGTGCAAGCGCAGAACCTGATTGTGCCCTCGCTGGCGGGGCCGGTGGGGTGTCTAACCCCCAGGGGCTGGCAGGTGCTGCAGCAACTGGCTCCTCTGGGGCAGGCGGCGGGGCTACCGCGGCGGATCTACATTAGTCGTCGGGCTGCCCGCTGGAGGCGGGTCATTAACGAGGCAGAGGTTCTCGAGGCTTTGCGCCCCTGGGGATTTGTGTCTGTGCAACTGGAAGCCCTTTCTCCGGGCGAACAGATAGCCCTGATGCAGAGAGCAGAGGCAGTCATTGGGATCCACGGGGCGGGCTTGACCAATCTTGCCTTTTGTCAACCTGGCACTGTTGTTATCGAGATTTTCCCCACCAATGCCGTGCTCCCCTACTTCTGGAGCCTGGCCCAGGTGGTGGGGCTGAACTACTTTCCCCTGCTGGCTCCAACCTGTGACCCGGCCCTGGTGGCCCTGTTGGCCAGCCCAGAGTTGGATCGGGAGGATGCCTGGGTGCGGATCCCGGACTTGCTGAAGTTGCTCGAGCAAACAGGGCTGCGTTGACTGCTTTCCCAGCCTTGGGAGTGGGATCGGAGGGACTCGAACCCTCACGTTCTTGAAGAACAACGGATTTTAAGTCCGTAGCGTCTACCATTCCGCCACGATCCCTAAAGTAGCCGTACTACTCTACCAGACTCTTTGCTGCAGGGGGCTAGGAGGCTTCTATAGGGAGAGTATGGCATGCCAGCTTCTGGCAGACAGCCTGGCGCAGGAAATGGGCTAAGGCCGCCACGCAGTCTCGATCCTCAAGAAGCAGGTCGCGCCGCTCTTGGATCTGCTGAGAAATTTGCTGCCGAAATTGGGGATCCGTTCCCAGTTGTACGGCCAGCTCTTCGTAGCGCTGGAGGTCTGGGGCAATTAGAAGCTCAAGGCCCATTCTTTTGAGGATGGCGTAGGTGTGGCGGCCCCGCAGAAACCGGCCAGGGCAGGTGACCACTGGCAAACCGGCAGCAATGGCTTCCAGGGTGGTGATCCCGCCCGACCAGCCGTAGGAGTCCAGCATGATGTCCGCGCAGCGATTGAGATCTAGGTAGTCTTGATGGTCCAAGGCGGGCAGGATTCGACAGTGGTCTTCCACCGCAAGACCATAGCTGGAAAAGATGGAGGCAAGCCGCTGCCAGAAGCGCTGACCAATGGCAGCATTGGGCAAGGCCAGGAAGACAAATTGGGCCCTGGGCACTTGCCGAGCAATAGCTGGAAAAAGGTAGTCGTATTGCGGCAGGTACTTGCCCAAATACTGGCAGGTGAGATAGACAACGGCCTCTTGAGGCAGACCAAAGTCCTCGCGGTAACGTCTCTGGGGAGGCAAAACGGGCTTTTCAAAACAGGTACCCAGGCGGGGCAGTCGAACCAAGGTTTCGCTGTAGTGGGCCTGCCCATTTTCAGGCTCCATGAGGTCGCTGGAGAGAAAGTAGTCAATGGTCGACAGTCCCGAAGTAACCGGATGAGCCCAGGTGGAGCATTGGACGGGGGCTAGCCGCAGGGACGCCAGCTGCAACATAAGGGGAGAAAGGCCAATTTCCAGGTACACCAAAACATCCAGCTGATCCTGCAAAATTTGGCGGGCAGCCTCTTCAAAGCCAGTGGGAATGTGGCGGAAGACATCGGCATGCTGACGGTATTGCTCCGTCAGGAAATCAACTCTGGGATCCAAGTGGTAGGCAAAGACCTGGAAAGGCTGCTTGGAGCGGGCCTTTAAGTACTTCACCCACCCCAAGGAAAGGCGGCTGTAAGAGCAAGCGCGCATGGAGGCCGAGACAAACCCAACGCGAATGGGATCCCCTGGCCGGGCTTGCCGGGGAAGATACTCCCAATCGGGGTAGCAGGCTTTCACAATGCGCTGCACCAACTGAGCGTATTTCTTCTGCAGCTCCAAGTCGTCGTAGCCCTGGTACTGCAGAAGGTGAGGCGTTCCCCAACTTGACCCTAAAAAGGCAAGCCGCCGCTGCTCTGGGGTGTCTAGAGGCGTCTCCTGAATGAGGCGATCCAGGTGCTCTACAAAGCGCAAGCGAAAGCGGTGCAGCTCCTGTTCATCCTGATAGATAGCCGGCAGATAGAGATGGTAAAGCCAGCGGGCTTGCACCAAGTTAGGATCCAAAGTCCATGCCTTTTCCAGGTGATCCAGAGCCGCGCTGTGTTCCCCTTGCTCGCGATGGGCTATCCCCAGATAAAAATGCACCTCAGCCCAAGGGATCCCTGCTAGTGGATCTGGATTTTCTAACAACGATCCCAGCAAGGAGATTGCCTCTTCGTGGCGGCCTAGGTTAACAAGAATCTTGCCCGCTTGAAAGGCAGAAAGGTAAGCCTTGGGATTGAGGCTCAGGCTCTGCCGATAGCAAGATAGAGCCTTTTCCAGTTGCCCCAAAGACTCATAGACAACGCCCAGGTTGTGATGATAGAGGGCTACGTGGGGATTGAGCTCAATGGCCTCGGCAATCAAGGCAGCCGCCCATTCCCCCTCCCCCTTGGCCTGGGCCACCGTCCCCAGCAGGTGCAGGGCATCGGGTTGATCGGGAAACTCCGCCAGAATTTGCGAGTAAATGGCTTCCGCTGTTCGCAAGTCGCCAGCCTGCTGGGCCTGGATCCCGGCCAGCAGCTTATCCTTGGGGGCGAGATCCGACATTGAAACAAGGGAAGCTGGAGAGTTTTCCTCACTATAGGCCCTCCAGCTCCGATTAGAACCCCCCTCGCCGCCTTCCTCTCCCTAGGTCTCATGTTGCCAAAAGCACATAAAAACGGTATCAACGCTTCTGCGATCGCCTCGCCAAAACCCGCAAAAGCCGATTTTTTCGTTGACCCGCTCGATGCCTTGCGCCACAAGGCTTTCAGGCCTCTCACCCCCCCTCTGCAAGGCCTTTTTTTGCCCTCTTCGACCGACCCCCTCGCAAATAGGTCTTGCATTCCTTGCCCCGCTTGGGTTTAATAGGGGTAGAGTTCCCCCTTCGGGGGGATCCCTAGAAATTGGAAACCTCCGCGCTCTATGCGCAACCGAATCAGGCTGCGCAGTTCCCCCTTCGGGGGGATCCCTAGAAATTGGAAACATTGCCCATATTCAGTTTTTCGTTCATTGTTGTGCTCCTCAAGTTCCCCCTTCGGGGGGATCCCTAGAAATTGGAAACTAGTCAGTACTCAAAGTTCCTCTACGTTCCTTTCCACTTTGGAGTTCCCCCTTCGGGGGGATCCCTAGAAATTGGAAACGTCCGGAGACTGAGCAATCGGCCGAGCGTTCGGATAGTCAGTTCCCCCTTCGGGGGGATCCCTAGAAATTGGAAACTACTGAGTATACAACTGAATATACAACTGAATATAAAGTGTTCCCCCTTCGGGGGGATCCCTAGAAATTGGAAACTTCCCATTGCACTGAGCAGATTGGTTCTTGCAGTTCTTGTTCCCCCTTCGGGGGGATCCCTAGAAATTGGAAACTTTTGTGTTCCCTGCCGA
>NZ_AXUW01000001.1:466129-504865 GCF_002760415.1 Synechococcus sp. 65AY6A5 | reverse complement strand
TACGGCTCGAACACGGTTCCCCCTTCGGGGGGATCCCTAGAAATTGGAAACACTCCTGCTCGTCTGCTATCATGACTCTCGTAATAATGGGAAAGTTCCCCCTTCGGGGGGATCCCTAGAAATTGGAAACGGGCTGGGAGCCGACATCACTACGCCATCGTTCAGCTTGTTCCCCCTTCGTGGGGATCCCTAGAAATTGGAAACCCCGCCTCGGGTGGAGACTTCCACCACGTAAAACGTCTGGGTTCCCCCTTTGTGGGGATCCCTAGAAATTGGAAACGACCTCCGAAACAACACATCACTGGGCAAAGCCCAGCATGAAAGTTCCCCCTTCGTGGGGATCCCTAGAAATTGGAAACAACCGCCAGGTGCTCCCAAACTTCACGCGCCTGTGCAGCAGCCACAATCGGGCAGTGCTGTACGCGCTAGAAGACTTCGGGCTCAAGTATGACGCCGTCCAGGCCCACAACCATATCGAAAGCAGCATCAAAGCTTAGGCGGAGGATTGGGCCTCCCAGCGGTCAAAGATCTGCAGCAGCAACTGCACCCCATCGGTCAAGGCAGCCGGACCGGGCTGCAGAATCACCTCTGACGGCAGCTCGTAGACGTGTCCGCTCCAGACCGCCGGGATAGTCTCCCACCCAGGGCGGCTGTGAAGCCGCTCAGGCTTGAACCTCTTGCCACACCAGGACACCAGGATGATGTCTGGAGCGCGCCGCACGACCTCTGCCGGTTCAGCTATAATCCGGCGCCGTGCATCGGGATAGGCACTGAATTCGGAAAAGATGTCTTCAGCTCCACACAAACGAATGAGTTCGCTGATCCAGCCGATGCCTGTAATCAAGGGGTCGTCCCACTCCTCGAAGTAGACCCGTGGACGGCGGCGCCGTTGCTGTCCACGCTGCATAGCTCGGTGCAATCCCTCCCGCAAGGAGCGCACATATGCCCGTGCCTGAGCAGCTCGCCCTACCAGTGCCCCAAGGCGCAGGATCATGGAGAGGATCCCCTCAACCGTGCGCTGGTTGAAGCAGACAACCTCCACCCCCTGGCGAATGAGCTCAGCGCAAATGTTTGCCTGCAGATCCGACCATGCAAGCACAACATCGGGCTGCAGCGCCAAAATCCGTTCGATGTTGGCATCCAGAAGGGTGGACACCTTCGGCTTCTTCCGCGCCTCCGGCGGACGCACCGTAAATCCAGAAATGCCGACGACGAGATCCCCAGCCCCCAAGGCGTAGAGCGTCTCTGCCGTCTCCTCCGTCAAGCACACGATGCGCTCTGGCAATCGCGGTCGCGGAACATGTCTGCCAATCATCGGGATTTCTTCGAGCGAGTCCACAAAGTGGTTTGCCAGATTCTGGCAGGCAAAGCTACTACCTACGGTCACCTTGCCGAGGCCCTGGGGGTACGCTCCGCTGCACCCAGGGTCGGTTGAGCGCTCTAGGCTGCCCGCTTCGATGCCTCACCCCGACGCTCATGCAAGAGCTCTTGCAGTGGGAAGGGGTTCAATGCAAGACGACTGCGGGGGGTTCCTAGAAATTGGAAACAGCTTTAGGAAAAGTCCGCCGCTACCCGGTGGGCGCAGGCAAACCCAGAGAAAGCGACAGCGTTGAGTCCCTGGCCGGGGAAGGTGCTATCCCCCACGCAGTAGAGGTTGGGGATGGCGGTGCGGTTGAAGGGCATGCCCAAGAGTCCCCAGGGAGTGCCGCGAGGGATGGGGCCGTAGGTGCCGTCGACGCGGCCCAAGAAGCGGCGGTGGGTGCGGGGGGTGCCCACTTCCTGCAGTTCAATGTGGGATCCCAGACCAGGCCAGAGGGCCTCCAGGCGGCGGATGAGACGCTCGGCTGCCGCTTGTTTTTGCTGCCGGTACTGCTCTGGGCTCAAGCCCTGCCAAGTCTGCATCCAACTGGGGGTAAAGGCGTGGACAATGTGGCGGCCTGGTGGGGCCAGCTCCGGATCCAAAAGGGTGGGGATGGAGACGAAGATCGTGCCCTGCTCCGCCTCCATGGCTTGCCAGTCTTCTAAAAGAATGTGGTGGCAGTAGCGCTCACCGGCCAGGGCCTCGGCCCGCACCCCCAAGTGCAGGCTCAAGAAACTGGGGGACTGTTGATAACGGCTTTGCCAGCGCCGCTCCGCTGCCGGAAAGGGTCCTGGCCAGAGGCGGCCAAAGGTATCCCAGCGGGTGGCATTGGAGATGATCTTGCGCGCAAAGAGCTTTTCCCCCGTGGAGAGCTCGACGCCCACGGCCCGGCCCCGTTCTGCCAAAATCCGCCGCACCGACGCTCGGTAGCGGATTTGCCCCCCGCAGGTCTCTAGCCCCTGGGCCAGCTTCTGGGCAATCTGCCCCACCCCTCCCTTGGGGTAGTTGACGCCGCCGTAGTGGCGGTCGCAAAACACCATGCCGGCGTTGATCATGGGCGTGCGCTCCGCCGGCACCACCGACCAGCAGTAGCACTCCATGTCCACAAAGCGCAGCAGCGCCGGATGGCGGAGGTGGCGCCGCGCCACCTGGCCCACATTGGCCGGCAAATAGCGGGCCAAAGTCAGGCAGGCGCGGGGGTTGCCGACAAAAGAGCGCCAGAGATAGCCCCACTCCTCCAAAGAGAGCAGCTCCATGGCGTTGAGGCTGTTGAAGATGGGCCAGAAGCGGTCGTAAAAACGGCGGATGCTGCCCGCTTCCTGAGGGAAATAGCTGGCTAGCTCCTGCAAAAACTGCTCGTAGTCCCGGTGCACGCGCGGGCTGAGCCCCTGGGGCAGGTGGTAGGCAATCTGCACCGGGTCGGGGATGGAGTCCAAAGACTGGCCCACGGCAGCCAAGGCGCGGGTAAGCAGGTTGGTGGTGCCCTGCCTGCCCAGGCCAAAGATCATGGAAGCCCCGACATCAAAGCGGTAGACCCCCTTGCCGTTGGGATCCGGGCGCTCAAAGTAGCCGGCGCTGCCACCAGGGATGAGGTATTTTTCCAGCACCAACACCCGGTAGCCCTTGGCCGCCAACTGGGTAGCTGCCACCAGGCCACCAATCCCAGCGCCGATGACAATGACATCCCACGTTGCCGGGGGAGAGGACTTGAGCTGGGCGGAAGCCTGAGGAAGCAGAGTTTGGGTCAAGGGATCCCTCTCGCACAACGCCAGTATCCTCAACCTACCAGAGCTTGCCAGCAAGCGGCGATCCGCCATCTCCCGGATCCCTAACTCCCCTCTCCCTAAGGGAGAGGGGCTGGGGGTGAGGGGATCCCTTGCCAGCGACTTAGATCAGCTCTTCTAGGCCGCGGCTGCCGACGTAGCGGCTGTAGGCGTAGACTAGCCCCAGGCTCAGGCCAGTAACCAGAAAGCTGAGGGCCGCTCCAAAGGGGTAGTCCAGGCTCGCGCCAAACTGCATCTGAATGACATTGCCAATCAAGAGCGTCTTGCTGCCCCCCAGCAAGTCGGGCACCACGAACATGCCCAGGGCCGGGATCCCAACCAAAATCAGCCCCGCTGCCAGCCCCGGCAGCGTCTGGGGAAAGAGCACCCATAGGAAAACCTGCCAGCCGTTGGCGTAGAGATCCCGTGCCGCCTCGGCCAGGCGCCAGTCGATGCGCTCCACGGCTGTGTAGAGGGGCAAGACCATGTAGGGCAAGAACGTGTAGATCATGCCCAGATACACCGCCAGCCAACTGGGGTAGAGAGCCGTCTGGGGCGGGATCCAGCCCAGCCAGGCCGCTAGCCGCGCCGGCCACCCCTCCGGGGCCAACACCACCATCCAGGCGTAGGTGCGGATCACCAAGTTGGTCCAGAAGGGCACCACCACCAGCGTCAGCAACAGATCCCGCTGTCGGGGCGGGTGGGCGGCGATAAAAAAGGCCAGGGGATAGGCCAGGAGCACACAGAAGAAGGTGGTAACTGCCGCCACCAGCAGGCTGCGGCCCAAGATCTGCCAGTAGATGGGCGTCCACCCTAGGGGACCGTAGCCAAGAGCGCGCAGGTAGTTGGCCAGCGTCAGGGGCAGGCCCACCTGGCCAAACTCGCCGCGGCTGAGAAAGCTACAGGCCAAGAGCAGCAGCCCCGGCAGCACCAAAAACGTTACCACCCAGAGCACCCCCGGCCCGGCAAAGATCAGGCTGTGCAGCAGCTCCTGCCAGGGCGTGAGCAATTCCCCGGCGCGCACTTGGGCAGGCTTCTCCAAGCGCTTCAGCATGGGGAGTCCTCCCGCCGGGGATCCGGCCGCAGGCGCACCAAGTTTTTAGGAGGAAGATGGGCCACCAGGGCCTCCCCGATGGCAAAATCCTGGTCTTCGATGTCGGCGTTGAGGGTGAGGGCCTTGAGCTGCTGGCCGCTAGCTGTGCGCAGGAGGTACTGGTTTTCTGCCCCCGTGTAGATGAGGTTTTCCACCCGCACGGGCACTTGGTTGGGCAGCAGATCCCAGCCGCTCCGAGAAAGCCGAATCTTTTCCGGCCGAATGGCCAGCTGCACTGGCTCCAGGGTGGGTTGGATCCCGAGCACCTTGAGCTTGCCCAGGGGCGTCTCGACGCAGTCGGTGCCGCAGGCGATCCCTTCGATGAGGTTGCTGGCCCCCAAAAAGTCCGCCACAAAGGCTGTTGCCGGCCGCTCGTACACCTCGTCGATGAGGCCAACCTGCTCGATGCGCCCGGCCCGCATCACCGCCACCCGGTCGCTGGTAACCAAGGCCTCCTCTTGGTCGTGGGTCACGAAAATGAACGTCATGCCCAGGCGGCGCTGCAACTCGCACAACTGCACCTGCAGCTGCTTGCGCAACTTGGCATCCAAAGCCGAGAGCGGCTCATCCAACAGCAGCACCTCCGGCTCGTTGACCAAGGCGCGGGCCAGGGCCACCCGCTGCTGCTGCCCGCCGGAGAGCTCCTGGGGCTTGCGCTTAGCCAGATCCCCAATCTCTACCAACTCCAAAGCGGCGGCCACCCGCTTGCGCAGCGCCTCCCCTCGCACCCCCCGCATGCGCAGGCCAAAGGCGACGTTCTCTTCCACGGTCATAAAGGGAAAGAGGGCATAGCTCTGGAACACGGTGTTGACGTTGCGCTTGTGGGCAGGCAGATGGCCCACCGGCTGCCCCCGGATCACCACCTCGCCAGCGTCAGCTATCTCCAGGCCGGCGATGATGCGCAGCAGCGTGGTCTTGCCGCAGCCGGAAGGCCCCAACAGGCCAAAAAACTCGCCCCGCCGAATCTGCAAGTCAATGCCGTCGAGGGCCACAAAATCGCCAAAGCGCTTGCGGAGCCCCTTGAGCTCCACATCCCAGTCGGGATCCCTGGAAGTGCCGGCAATGACTCCTGCCACCACAGTTAGCAACCCTGCAATACTCTCTAACTCAGTATGCAGGTTTGGAGAGCGATTGGGGTCACCGAGATCCCGGCGGCTATAGCCATTCCGCCTCAGGCGTTTCCTCTAGTGGCTCCGCTTCCGGCCAAACCCAGTCCGTCAGGTTCTGGGAAGGGATCCCTGGCGGCATGAGCCCGTGGCAACGGGCGCAAAACAGGCAACTGGCACAGCGTTCGCCGTAGGGGAGGGCGGGAAAGGCCTGCGCCTCCAGTTGCCGCAGGCGGCCTAGGGTGGCTTTGAGGTGGGCCAGATCCCGCTCGTAGGCGGCGGCGCTGTAGCGCAACTGAAAAGGCTGCTGCGGGTGCTGCACATACCAAAAGGTAAGCTGCACCTGCTCCGGCTCAAAAGGGCCTGCCAGGGGCAGTTGAGCGGCCACCCCGCAGAGCAACAGCGGGTAAAGGCGCACCTGCCAGTCCTGGGCCAACTGTTCGTCGGGGGGGCGCTGCCGCTCCGTCTTCCAATCGACAATGTGCAGGGATCCCGGCGCAATCACCAGCCGATCCAGGCGAGCCATCAGCTTAAACCCCTCAATCCGTTGCCAGAGGGGCAGTTCCGCCAACACCCGCCCCTGCGGCTGGGCATGGGGACTGGCCAAGAACACCTGCCACCACTGGCGTACTGTCTCCTCCAAGGCCGACAAGCGCGGCTCCACCTGGAGCCCGCGGCTGTACGATTCCACCAGGCGGTGAAACTGGCGTCCCCGCTGCTGCTCCGCTTCGTGCTCAAAGGCATCCGCTGCCGGCCAAATCAGCCGCTCCAGGTACACGTAGCAAAACAAGCGGGGGCAGTAGTCCAACAGCGCCAGAGCCGAAGCTGAGAGGTTGACCTGCTCAAGCGTCAACCTCAGCGGGGAAAAAGCAGCAGGGATCCCAGGCATGGACCAAGAAGAGGAGTTCATGGCCATTCTAGTGCCGCTAGGACTGGAGAATGGCTTCTAGAGCCGCGCGCGGATCTAGACAAGATAAAATTAAGCTCAGGCTCGTGCTAGAGGTCTTGGTTTTTTGCCGCTAGTGTCTGAGCGTCTGCAAACTGTTTCGAGAGCGAGGAAAAGGTCGTGGAGCTAGCTGAGATCGAGGAGTTAATGAGCAAAGCGGTGCAGGCCACCCAGCGTTCCTTCAACACGGTGCGCACCGGGCGGGCTAACGCCAGCCTGCTGGATCGCGTTCAGGTGGAGTACTACGGCGTTCCCACTCCCCTGAAGGCGCTAGCCAGCATCACCACTCCAGATGCCAGCACTCTCTTGATCCAGCCTTTTGATCCCTCGACCCTGGCAGCAATTGAGCGGGCCATCGTCGCCTCCGACCTGGGCCTAACCCCCAGCAACGATGGCAAGGTGGTGCGCCTCAATATCCCTCCTCTAACCGAAGAGCGGCGCAAGGAGCTGAGCAAACAGGTGGCCAAGCTGGCCGAAGAGGGCCGGGTTTCCATTCGCAACATCCGCCGCGACGCCATCGACTCGGTGCGCAAGCGGGAGAAAAACGGCGAGATCTCCGAAGACGAGTCCAAAAGCTTGCAAGAAGAAATCCAGAAATTGACCGACCGCTATATCAAGAAGATCGACGATCTGCTGGCGGAGAAAGAAAAAGAACTGACCACGCTTTAGGGCTTTGTCCTTGAGCACGCCCGCCAACTGTTTTTGGCCCGCTGCAGCCAAGCAGCAGCTCCCTCCCCGGGGCTGGGATCCCGGCCTAGGCCAGCATGGACCTCATCTTGTGTCATCAGTCAGCAGATTTCGACACCCTAGGGGCGGCAGTGGGGGCAGCCCGACTCTACCCTAGCGCCCGCATTGCCTTGACTGGCGGATCCCTGCCGGGAGTGCAGGAGTTCTTGGCCCTCTACCGGGACGAGTTTCCCCTCATCGAGCTGCGTTCGGTGGATCCCCGCCAGGTCCAGCGCTGGATCCTGGTGGATTGTTACGATCCGGATCGCCTCGGTAAGGCTGCGGCCTGGCTGAGCGTTCCTGGGGCGAAGATCGAGATTTTCGACCACCACCTGCCGGCCACCCCGCTGGAAGAGCTGTGGCCGCAGCAGCAGGTCAGCGCTCACATTGAGGCGGTGGGCTCCACCTGTACCCTCCTGGTGGAGCGGCTGCAGGGGGCCGGGATCCGCCTCAGCCCTTTCGAGCGGCTGGCGCTGGCCTTGGGCCTCCACATGGACACGGGATCCCTGACCTTCCCGGAGACCACCGCCCGCGATGCCGCCGCCCTCACCTGGCTGATGCGTCAGGGAGTCAACCTGGTGGTGCTGCGGCGCTTTTTGGGCGATGGCCTCACCCCCCCGATGCAGGAACTGCTCAGCCAGGGACTGGCCCAGATGCAGGTGGAGGCGGTGGGGGAGTACCGCTTGGGAACGTGGCTGCTGGAGCTGCCGGAGTTTGTGCCTGGCCTGGCCGGCCTGGTGATGCGGCTGATGGAGCTGACGGGGGTGGACGTGCTGCTCTTGGTGGCACGACAGGGGGAGCGGCTCAGCCTCATTGGGCGGGCGCGGCAGGAGTTTGCCCAACTGGGCCGAGTGATGGCCCGCTACGGTGGCGGCGGCCACGACTGTGCGGCAGCCGCTACCCTAAAAGCTTCTCCAGACCAGCCCCTGCCCGATCCCGCCCAGGTGCTGAGCGACCTCAGCCAGGCGGTTAAAGAGCGGATCCCGCCACCAGTGACCGCTAAGGATCTGATGTCCTCGCCGGTGCGCACCATCCGACCGGAGATCACCATCGACGAGGCCCAGCGGGTGCTGCTGCGCTATGGCCACTCCGGCCTGGTGGTGGTGGATGCCCAGGGCTGCCTGGTGGGGGTGATCTCGCGGCGGGACATTGACATTGCCCTGCACCACGGCTTTGGCCATGCCCCCGTTAAGGGCTACATGACCACGGAGGTCAAGACCCTCTCCCCCGATACTCCGCTGGCGGAGATCCAGCGGCTGATGGTGCAGTGGGACATTGGCCGTCTGCCAGTGCTCCAGGATGGCCAGTTGGTGGGGATCGTTACCCGCACCGACGTGTTGCGGCACCTGCACGAGCTGCCGGCCCTCTCACCCCAGTTGGCTTCTCCTGCTCTCTCTTGTCCTTTGGATCTCACCTTTGCCGCTCTCTCGCCGCAGCACCGCCGGCTGCTAGAGGAAGCTGCCCGAATTGCCGATGAAAAGGGTCTGCGGCTGTATCTGGTGGGGGGGGCGGTGCGGGATCTGCTGCTGCACCGGTGGGGACGGCAGCCCTCCTCTTGCCTGGAACGGCTGGATTTGGATTTGGTGGTGGATGGGCCTTACCCCTCGACCCCCCAAGGGACGGATCCGCCGGGCTGGGGGTTGATCCTGGGAAAAGCCCTCAAGCAGCACTTCCCGGAGGCACGCCTGGAGATCCACGGCAAGTTCCAGACGGCAGCCCTGATCTGGCCAGGGGGCTTTTGTGTGGATATTGCCAGCGCCCGCACCGAGTTTTACCCCTACCCGGCCTCGCCCCCTGAAGTGGCCATGGGATCCATCCATCAGGATCTCTACCGGCGGGATTTTTCCATCAATGCGCTGGCTTTGCGCCTCAACGGCCCGCAGCGGGGGCAGTTGCTGGACTTTTTCGGCGGGCAAGCGGATCTGCAAAAGGGGATCATCCGCGCCCTCCACCCCAACAGCTTCATCGAGGATCCCACCCGCATCTACCGGGCCGTCCGCTTTGCCGTGCACCTGGGCTTTGCCCTGGATCCGACCACCGAAGAATGGATTCGCACGGCTGTAGCCAGCGGCCTCCACGATGCCGTTGGCGGGGAGCGCCTCAAGCAGGAGCTGGCCTACATCCTCCGCTCCCGCGACTGGCCCTTGGCTTTTGAGCGGCTGGCGGCATGGGGAGCCCTGCGCTGCATTCACCCCGCTTTGACCTGGGATCCCTCCCTGTACCGGCGGCTGCAGCGGGTGGGCCGCTGGGCCTATCACTTCCGCCGCCGCTACCCCGAGCTGGGATCCCAGGAGATCTGGCAACTGCGCCTGGAAGCCTTGCTCTTGCCCCTGCCCCAGGCACCCCAGGTAGCCAGCCAGCTCCACCTCACCCAAGCGGGCATCGAACGCCTCAGCCATTTCTCCCACTACCAAGCCCTCTTGGCCCAACTGGAGACCGGATCCCTGTCTCCGGCTCAGGTAGTACGGCTGCTGCAGGGGCTGCGCATCCCGGCGGTGATCCTGTTGGCAGGGCTGGCCGCCAAGCCAGCGCGGCGGCTGCTCTGGCGCTACTTGCAGGAGTGGCATTGGGTGAAGCCACCCCTCAACGGGCACGATTTGCGTTGCCTGGGCTACAAGCCGGGCCCTCTTTTTCAGGAGATCTTGGAGCGCCTGCGCTGCCTCACCCTCAACGGCGAGCTTACCACTCGCGCTGAGGCAGAAGCCTGGCTGCGGAAACACTTCCCCTTGCTGCAATCTCAGCCAAAGTAGCCAAAAGAGTAGAGGGGTTGCCCATTTCTGGTAGGACGATCCCATTGCCAGATCGCTAGCCTGAGAGAAGGTTGTCTTGGAGGGATCCAATGCGGGTATTGAAACCTCGCTCTGCTGTCGAGGCAATCCCGTCGGTGGGCCCCATCCCCCCCCAGCGGCGGAGTTGCCGCGTGGCCAAGCCGGTTGCCTTTGCTCTGCTGGCCATCCTTGCCGCCGGGATGGGATCCCCTGCCCAGGCCCAAGACCTGGTTCGGCTGCTGATCCACGGCCTGCAATGGCTGCAGGTGAGCCAGTTAAACGACGCCCAAGAGGTGAGCTTGGGCCGCCAGATCGACCAGCAACTGAAAGCCCGCGGACAGATTCGCGTCAGTTCAAATTTCTATTGGGTGGAGCGGGTGAACCGCATCGGCCAGCGGGTGGCCGCCCACAGCGAACGCCCTAACTTGCCCTATACCTTTCAGGTGGTGGAGGATCCAGACATCAACGCCTTTGCCACGATGGGTGGTTTTGTTTACATCACCACTGGCGCCCTGGAAGCTGCCGACAACGACGACCAAATTGCTGCTGTCTTGGGCCACGAAATCGCCCATATCAGCGAACGTCACGGCCTCCAGCAACTGCAGCAGGCTGCCGCCGCCCGCTTCGGCGCCCAATTGCTGGGACTCGATGACAACACCTTGGCCGCCCTAGCCCTGGAGCTGGGAGTGCGCCGACCGCAAAGCCGCGAAAACGAGTTTGTTGCCGACGAAAAAGGTTTGTGGGCCGCCTATCGCGCTGGCTTCGATCCCAGGGGCATGTCGCAATTTTTGGCCAAGTTGCAATCCCGTCCATCCCTGCCGGACTTCTTGCGTACCCATCCCCCTGTCGCGGAGCGCATCGCCCGCCTCAACCAGCTTATCGCCGAGCACAGCATGGTCAGCCCTGCTGCCTATGGCTCCGGCGGCCCCACTTGGCCTTCGCAATCTCTCCCCCAAACCCAGCGCACCGAAGTTGAGATTCTGCCGGTGCTGCCGGTTTTGCCCTGAGTAGGCCGCTGGGATCCGTTTTCCCCGTAGGGTGGAGGTTCGCATCTGGGGGGAACGCTTCGCACCGCTGGCGCGAGCAGTAGGCGAGGGTAGCCTTGTAAGCTGAGAAAGGGTTTCCTACCTGCCCCGCTGCGCGGTTCACTTGCAGTGGGCCGTAGGACTGGGCAAGCCAGGAGGCATGGGAAGAACATCAAGCAACAGAACGTGCCACACAAAAGGATAGCCTGGTAGCCCCGCACTTGAGTGCAGGGCGGAAAAGCTCGCTAGCCACTTTAGTCGCTTACCCATGATGGGGGTCGTTGATATAGTTTCATAGCTCAAACAACCTCTTCCTGACTTCTCCTACCAAGACCTTTTTCCTTCTCTTTGGCCAAAAAATAAGATAAACAACCGCTAGCCCCACAGCATGGTTGTAGTGATTGTACCGTTGACTTTCCTCTCGCACTATCGCTTGCCCATGTTAGACTGCGGTTGTCATGCCGCTTGCCAACAATGATGGAGTACGGCTGTCAGCAGGTTCGAGTCAGGAACAGAGAGCTAGTCCCCCTATTAGAGTACTTGTGTCAACAGTCTAATAAAGTGTACAACTGTGCTTTGTACTATGCGAGACAAGTCTATTTCAAAACGAAGCGATGGGCAAGCTATGGTGAGCTTTGTGCTGAGATGGCGAGAACCCAAAACAAGCACTTCATCGCAATGTATGTTTCCGCCGCACAACAGACCTGTAAGTCTGTAGCTGAGGCACTCAGTAGCTTTAAGAAAAAGCTGAGGCTCTCCTGGCAAGAAGGAATGAGTTTAAGACCAAACCTGCCGCGGCCTTCAGGAACTGTCTAGAGGCGCTTTGACAACGCCGTTACGGGTTCTTTTGTGGACTGCGTAAGAATCCCCCGCCTTTAGGCGCTGGGAGTGTCAATGGATCCCATCTCTTCAACAGCAGCACCTATGGATCCCTGTCTGATCCCCGTCAAGCTTCCCCACGGCTCCTACGACATTCTCATCCAGTCCCCCGAAGGCTCCGGCGGCCACAGCCTTATCCAGTTGGGATCCCAACTGCAAGCCAGGGGACTTTCGGGCAAGGCGCTGGTGGTGAGCCACCCCGGCATTGCCAAGCATTTTGGCGAAAAGTTGATGCAAGGGTTGCAACAAGCGGGGTTTGCTGCCCGTCTTTTTCTGTTGCCCGCCGGCGAGCGCTACAAAACCCTGCGCTCGGTGGCCAAGATCTACGATGCTGCCTTGAGCTTTGGCCTGGAGCGCTCTTCCACCCTCGTGGCCCTGGGAGGGGGGGTCATTGGGGATATGGTGGGGTTTGCCGCCGCCACTTGGCTGCGCGGGATCCCGTTTGTCCAGGTGCCCACTTCGCTTTTGGCCATGGTGGATGCGGCCATCGGCGGCAAGACCGGCGTCAACCATCCTGGCGGGAAAAACCTCATCGGCGCCTTCTACCAGCCGCGCCTGGTGTGGATCGACCCAACGCTGTTGCAGACCCTGCCCCGGCGGGAATTTACCTCGGCCCTGGCGGAAGTCATCAAATACGGCGTCATCCAGGCTGCCGACCTATTTGAGTTTTTGCAAGACCGGCCCAGGCTGAGGCGCTACGCCGATTTTGCCCCTGCGGATCTGCACTATCTGCTGCGGCGCTGTGCCGAGTGCAAAGCCTGGGTGGTGCAACAGGACGAGCGGGAAGGGGGCCTGCGGGCCATCTTGAACTACGGCCATACCCTCGGCCATGCCCTGGAAACCGTTACCGGCTACCGCCGCTACCTGCACGGGGAGGCGGTGGCCATTGGCATGGTGGCTGCGGGAGAGATCGCCCGTCGCCTGGGGTGGTGGAGCGCGGCTGAGGCCGAGCGGCAGCGACGCCTTATCGAAAGGGCAGGGCTGCCCAGCCACTGGCCCGCCGGGATCCCTTGGGAGGCGGTGCTGCAGGCGCTGCAGGCGGACAAAAAAGTCAAGCAAGGGCGGATCCGCTTCGTTCTGCCCCGCCGGATTGGCCAAGCGGAGCTGACCGATCAAGTCGAGCTGGCGGATGTGCAGGCCGCTCTGGCGGCGATGACGGCAACCTCTTGAGCCCTAGAATTAGGAAAAGCTGAGGACAAGAAAGCATGGGACGGCAACAACGGGTAGCCATCCTAGGGGCCACAGGAGCCGTAGGAGTGGAGCTGCTGAAGCTGCTGGAAGAGCGCCGCTTTCCGGTGGCAGAGCTGAAGCTGTTGGCCTCGCCCCGCTCGGCGGGCACCTACTTGACCTTCAAGGGAGAACGGATCCCGGTGGAGCCGGTTGCAGAAGCGTCCTTTCGGGGTCTGGACCTGGTCTTGGCCTCTGCCGGGGCAAGTGTTTCCAAAACTTGGGCCAAGACCATCGTCGAGGCGGGGGCGGTGCTGATTGACAACTCCAGCGCCTTTCGCCTGGATCCCAATGTTCCGCTGGTGGTGCCGGAGGTCAACCCCCAGGAAGCCTTCCGTCACCAAGGGATCATTGCCAATCCCAACTGCACCACCATCCTAATGTGCGTGGCCATCTACCCCCTGCATCGCCACATCCCCCTGCGCCGCGTGGTGGCCGCCACCTATCAATCGGCCAGTGGGGCCGGGGCCCGCGCCATGGTGGAGCTAGAGGAGCAAACCCGCGCCTACCTCCAGGGGCAGCCGTTGCAGCCCCAGGTGTTCCCTTACTCCATTGCCTTCAACCTCTTCCTCCACAACAGCCCCCTGCAAGAGAACGGCTACTGCCAGGAAGAGATGAAAATGGTCAACGAATCCCGCAAGATTATGGGATCCCCCAACCTGCGGCTGACAGCTACCTGTGTGCGGGTGCCGGTGCTACGTACCCACGCCGAGGCCCTCAACCTGGAGTTTGAACAGCCCTTCCCTGTGGAAAAAGCCCGGCAAATCCTGGCCCAGGCCCCTGGGGTGGTGCTCATCGAAGATTGGCAGCAGAACCGCTTTCCCATGCCCATCGACGTGGCCGGCAGGGATGAAGTGGCGGTTGGCCGTATCCGCCAGGACATCTCCGAGCCCAAGGCCCTGGAGCTGTGGCTGTGCGGGGATCAAATCCGCAAAGGTGCGGCCCTCAACGCCCTTCAAATTGCCGAGCTGCTTTTGAAGGACTAATTCACCACAACCGTCCAGGTTACCGGTCCTGCTGTGGCAGGGGCGGCCTGAGCGTTGGTCAATGTTACTGGGGAGTTGGGGTAGGTGTAGGTGCCGGGTGAGGTCAGAGGTCCCGTTTGGACAGGGATGGTCACTGTGCAGGTTGCGCCGACAGCCACTTGTCCTCCGGTGAATTGAATGGTGTTCCCACCCACCGACGCTGTGAGGGTAGCTCCAGCACCACAGGAAGCAGGTAAGGGAGGAGGTGCACCAGGCCCTACGGTTAAAGGCGGCGCTCCCGGCAAGGTGTGGTTAAAGGCCAAGCCCGTCAATGGAATGGCAGCGTTGTTGGTTATTGTAAACGTCAGAGTTCCATTCCCGGTAACGGGAGCTGGGCCGATTGGGCCAAGCGGGTTGGGAGCAAAGGCCATGGTAAAGGTGGGAGCTGGCACCGTTACCGTTAAGTTGATAGCAGCAGCGGTGGCATTAGGCGCTTGGTTGCTGCTCAGGGTTACCGCGGGGCTGGTCAGGGATCCCGCTGTCGTGGCTGTAACCTGAAGATCCAGGCTGATGGTGCAGCTAGCGTTGGCTGCCAATGAGCCGTTGACCAGCAAGATGGAAGTTGCTCCTGGTGCAGCTGCCAGCGTCCCACCACAGCCGTTGTTGAGGTTGTTGGGAGTGGCAACGATCAAGCCGGCAGGCAGGGGATCGGAAAAGGCTAGACCCGTCAGCGGCAGAGCGGCTGTGTTGGTGATCGTGTAGGTCAGAGTTGTTTTGGCAGTAGGGCCGGCAGCTACCGAGGTGGGGTTAAATGCCTTGGTAAAAGTCGGGGCACCCGGCGTGGGTGTCGGCGTCGGTGTAGGCGTTGGAGTCGGCGTAGGTGTCGGAGTTGGAGTCGGTGTAGGTGTAGGCACTGTCGTCCCACCGCTTCCGCCTCCACCGCAGCCGGTCAGTCCTAGACAGGCCGCCCCTAGACTCAAAGCCAAAAGGTTTGTAACTGCTTTTTTCTGCATCGCTTTTTCACTCCTCATCATCAGACTTGACTTTAGTTTTCTTTAGTTTTTGTCGACCCGCCTTACTAAAGTATAGCCATAGCCTGGTCAAATTGCTGCTTAGGATGCTTCTGCGCCCACGCAATCTACCACTGTTGGGAATAAACCTTGCCTCAGATGGCAAGCTCCAACTGGGGAATAGAGCCTTCAGACTTGCTCTTGTGTACCTTGCTTGTAAGCACAAAATCTGGCAACAGAAGCTAATTTTTAGAACCTCGCGTATGCCGCTTGGGCCAGCAATGTTCACACAGTGTTCGTAGACGGGATCCCGATCACCGAGGTCGGTCAAAGTACCCGCATCTCAGAGGTCGAAGCGTTGGCAGCCATTCAGGCTCAAACGGAAGATCTACTGCGCTGTCGAGAGCCTTTCAAAGCAACCCTAACTCCGGTGGTGGGCTAGCCATAGCAGGGGATCTGCCATTCCGGTTGGCCACAAACCGCACACAATGTCGCAAAAGGAGGAGAATTGAAAAGCATTCGGCCTTTGTGGAGATTGGCTTGTGCATCCAATTGGGATGGGATCCCTGGCCAGCTTGATCGCCGGCTTGGCGACGGGGCTGGGGGCTTTGCCGGCCCTTTTTCTTCCCTCGCTCTCCGAAAGGGTACAAGGGATCCTGCTGGGGTTTGGGGGTGGGGTGATGTTGGCCGCCACCTCGTTTTCACTGGTGGTGCCGGGCACCGAGGCGGCGCTGGCGCTGGGATATTCCCAGTTCGGGGCGGCCGTGGTGATGGTGGCGGGCCTGTTGTTGGGGGCGATCTTTCTGGAGAGTGCCCACCAGCTTTTTCCCCACGAGCACTTTTTCAAAGGGGCTGAAGGGGAGAACCGCGCCCACCTAAAGCGGATCTGGCTCTTCATCATTGCCATTGCCCTGCACAACTTCCCGGAAGGCCTGGCGGTGGGGGTGGGTTTCGCTACCGGCCAAGTCAGCGATGGGTTGGCGCTGGCCCTGGGGATCGGCCTGCAGAACATGCCGGAAGGGCTGGTGGTGGCCTTGTCGCTGGCCAGCCAGGGGTATTCGCGGCTGTTTGCTTTTGCCATTGCCCTGCTGACCGGGCTGGTAGAGCCCATCGGCGGCATCGTGGGAGCGACGGTGGTCACTTTGGCTCAGCCGCTGCTGCCCTGGGGCATGGCCTTTGCCGCTGGTGCGATGTTGTTTGTGATCTCGGATGAGATCATCCCCGAGTCGCACCGGCAGGGGTTGGAGCGGGAGGGCACCTTTGGCGTTCTCAGTGGGTTTGTGGTGATGCTGCTGCTGGATATTGCCCTGGGTTAAAAAGGGATCCCGTCCTGAGGTGAGGTTTTATGCTGAGCAACGAGCCTTTTCTGTGGCGGGGAAGAGGGGATCATGCCTGCCTGCTGCTGCACGGGTTGGGGGGTGGCGTCTACGAGTTGCAGTGGCTGGCGGAGCGGCTGTTGGCAGCCGGCCTGACGGTGCAGGGGTTTAACTATCCCGGCCACGACCGCCCGGCACCCCGCATGCCCCCTTCCCGCTGGACGGAGTGGTACGGGCGGGTTTTGGAACATTACCTGGCGCTGCAGCAGGAGTACCCGCGCCTTTCGCTGGTGGGGTTTTCCACCGGCTGCCTGTTGGCGCTGCACCTGGCCTTTGCCCACCCTGTCCACAAATTGGTCCTGCTGGCGCCGTTTTTTGCCATTCGCCACCGCTGGTACTATCTCTTTCGCCCGGAGCAGTACCTCAACAGCCTGGGCTGGCTCTTGGAAGAGGTTCCCCGCTTTCGCCTGCCGATTCGGGATGGCGATGTCCGCGCGTTGGCAGAAAGAGTGGCCTATTTGCGCAGCTTCAATCTAACGGCGGTGCGCAGCGCCCTTGAGCTCATCGAGCGGGTCAGGGGGGAAGTAGCCAGCATCCAAGTTCCCACCCTCATCCTGCAGCCGCGCCAAGATACAGTGGTGGATCCCGACCAGGCGGCGTGGCTCTACCGGGAGCTGGGATCCGCCGAGAAGACCCTGCATTGGCTGGAGCGCTCCGACCACGTTCTCACCTTGGACTGCGAGCGGGAGACGGTGTTTGCCCAGGTCTGCGCCTTTCTCACCCCGGATCCCGCTCCAGCCGCATCAGCGTAACCCGCTGCCAGGCGCCGCCCTCGTCGTAGTCGCGCACCAGGCGCAGCAGGTGGCGGCCCTCCGGCCCTTCCGGAAACCAGCTCAGGCTGAGGGAAAAGCGGCGATCCCGATGAAGGGTGGGGATGGGCAAGGGATCCGGCCCGCCCATCCACAGCCCCCCCGGCAAGGGATCCCAAGGGCTGGCCCACTCTGAGAGATAGAGATCTACATGAGTTTCGCTGAGCAAGCTATCGGCAGCAGAAAAGCTCTGGGCGATCCCCCGCCATCGCCCTTGCAAGGCCTCTCCCAGTTGCGCTTGGGTCAGCGCAGGAAAGTCGGCCCCAAGATCCAGCACCTGGCCGCGCCGCTCCAAGATGACCGTCACCCGCACCAGGCGGCCCTGGGGATCCCACTGCTGCACCACCCGCGCCTTGCGCTCTCCCCAAAGAAAGCCCTGCTCGACGGCAAAATCGCCAAACGGTGCCAGCTGCAGCCGCCCGTTGGAAAAGGAGCCATCGGGGAAAAAGCGCAAGCCGGGCGAGAAATCTTGATAGACCCAGCTCTGGCGGCTTGTTGGGGTAGGGGATCCCTCTAGGGGGTAGTAGGCATTGGTTTGGCGGATTGCGTCCCGATCCAAAGCCTCAAAGGTGATGAGGCTGCGCTTTTGGCCCACCAGCTCCCAGCCGTGGGCGGTGGGTCGATACTCGGAAAAGAGCCCGTGCCATTCTCCCAGGTGCAGGGCCAGGCATTCTCTCTGGGTTGTCATGAAGCACTGTGAAGTAACATTAGGGAGACGCAACGCGGAAGACAGAGCCGATGGGGAGGAAGTTCCGAGGTGGCATTTTACTGGTTTTGGGGTTTATGCTCTCGCCCTTTTCCTGGTGGAACGATTTGTTCTTCAACCTACCCATTGCCTATGGATTTGGCTACCTCTGCAGCTTGTGGCAGCCCCAGTGGCTTTTGGGAGGAACCCTTGCCGGGTACTGGCTTTCCAACTTGATTGGCCTTCTCCTGATGCAGTTTGGCGCTACTGATGTGGTTGAGCAAGGGGATAAACCCCGCAACCTAAAGCGCGATCTCGTTATTAGTTTGGCTTCTTCTACTGCCTACACTTTGGCGATCCTCGGGCTGGTGCAGCTTCACCTTGTCGATATCGGCGCCCTCTTCCCCACTTCTTAAGCTCATGCCCCTCCCTCTTTTCTGGACAACGCTGGCGGAAGGGATCCTCGCCTTTATTGCCACCCACATTGACGACTTTTTTGTGCTGGTTGTGTTGTTTGCCCAGGTGCAGATCCAACCTACTTGGAAGGGCTGGCAGGTTTAGCTGGGGGGCTACTTGGGCTTGGCAGGATTGATCTTGATCAGCCTTTTGGGGTACTTGGGGGGCCTGGTGCTGCCGCCATCTGCCATTGGCCTGCTGGGACTGATCCCGCTGGCGGTGGGCGGCTGGAAATTGTGGCGATCTGAAGCGGAAGAAGCCCTGTCGAAAGAGCTGGAAAAACTGCAAGATCGACCACCCGCAAAGACTGGGCTGCTCTTTTTGCCCTCGCCAGCTCTGCTGTCCATGCTCCTCACCTTTGCCAATGGCGGGGATAACATCAGCTTGTACGTTCCTTTGTTTGCCGGCAGCACCCCTCTCCAGTTGGCTCTCTTTTCTATAATTTTCTTTTTGATGAAAGGGCTGTGGTTTGCCATGGCTCAAAGGCTGACGGTGCAACCGGAAGTGGCCAAGATCTTGGCTGAACAGGGAGAGCGCTGGGTACCCTGGATTTTGATGAGATTAGGGGTGTGGATCCTGTTCAAAAACGAAACTTGGCGATGGCTGCTCGGGATCCCGTAGCGGGCGGAGTCCCTTCGAGTTTCAGTCGTTGTGCCGCTCTGAAGCCGGATCCTAGTTCAGATCTTCGTGGCGGTGTTCCCGTTCCCGCCAATCAAATAGCGGCGTTCTTCCGCGCTTGTGGGGGACTGATTGAGTTGTGCAATTAGTTGTGCAATTAAGCGACGTAAAGTAGCCGTGCCCTAACCATAAACTGACGCAAAATAATCAACGAGAATCCATCAAGGACTGGTGAGGACAGTTCAAGATCAGAACCATCCAATCATCAAAAAATGGGGTAGGCCAAATTAACTTATCAAAGGATCGTCAAAAGATCCCAGAATGCGCACTTCTGGCTCTAGGAATATCGACCATCGTTGATAAACCTTTTCTTGGGCCAAGCAAATCAGACGGTAGATGTCGTTGGCGCTGGCCTGACCACAATTGAGGATGAAGTTGGCATGGCGCTCGGAGATCTGGGCCCCGCCAATCCGGTAGCCCTTCAGACCGACCTGCTCAATTAGCCAGCCGGCAGGATAGGTTTCGGGGTTGCGAAAGACGCTGCCACAACTGGGCAGATGATAGGGCTGAGAGCTCAGGCGCTGGTTGAGGTGGCGCTGGGTTTGTCGCTGCACCTGAGCCGGATCCCGGCCTGGGAGTAACTGCAGCGTTGCCCCCGTCACCGTCCAAGGAGAGTCCTGTAGCCGCGAGCGGCGGTAGCCAAATTGCAGATCGACCGGTTCTAAGCGGCAGGGCTCCTGCTCTTCATCCAAAATCTGCACTTCCACCAACACGTCCGACATGGCGCGCCCGTGGGCGCCGGCATTCATCACCACCGCTCCCCCCAGCGTGCCCGGGATCCCGATGGCCCACTCCAAGCCACTCCAGCCCCGCTTGGCGGCTGCCCGCGCCAGGTTAACCAAAGGTTCTCCGGCAGCGGCCCAGATCCTCCCCCCCTCCAACAGTTGCATCCCGCGCAAACGCCGGGTGTGGATCACCAGCCCCGGCAGGCCGGCATCGCTGATGAGCAGGTTGCTGCCCGCCCCCAACAGTGTAACCGGGATCCCTTGCGCCCGCGCCCAGGCCAAACATTGCTGCAGCTCCAGATTGTTGTGCGGCTCGCAATACCACTCCGCCTTGCCGCCCACCCGAAAGCTGGTCAGAGGGGCCAAGGGGATCCCCGCTTGAATCCGTCCAGAGAGTCGGGCAACGCTTGAGGCATTGGGCACGCAGGGAGCTGTAGTCATGATGCCAATACCTCAGAAGCCCCCATCTCCCTGATCCCATCCTCCGCTTGCCCCGGCAATTTCCCTTCAAAGTTTGCCAGAGGCTGCTCCCCCAGCCGAGCCGCATAGGCCCGCATCGTAGCGGCTATCTGTTGATTGAGATCGCCTGCGCCCAAAAAAATTGCCAGATCTCCAGGTTGCAAGATAGACGGCAACACCTGCGGCAATTGCGGCAAAGAAGACACATAACGTACATGGGGATGGTGCTCCGCCACCGACACGGCCAGCCGCAAGCTGTCGGAGCCCTCAGGCGCTGCTTCTCCCGCCCCATAAGTGGGCACGATCACCACCACCTGCGCATCCGCAAAGCAGCAAGCAAAGTCCTGGAACAACTTGGCCAAGCGGCTGTGGCGATGGGGCTGGAACACCGCCACCACCCGCCGCTGCTGCAGCCGTGCCGCCCGCAGCGTAGCCCGAATCTCGCTGGGATGATGGGCATAGTCGTCGATAAAGGTGACCCCACCCACCTCGCCCCTGTGCTCAAAGCGGCGCCGCACTCCCGGAAACTGGGCCAGAGCAGAGGCAATCACGGGGAACTCCAAGCCCAGCTGCCGCCCCACGGCAACCGCGGCCAGAGCATTGCTGAGGTTGTGGGATCCCAGCACCTGCAGGCGGAGCTGGCCGAGGAGGGATCCCCTTTCCCAGATCTCGGCAGAGGTGCAATCGGCAGTGTAGAGGATCTGACGGGCCTGGTACTGGGCTTGGGGATGGCCGGCCAGGCTGTAGCCGATGTCCACCTTGAGGTGGGTGGCCACGTTGGGGCAGTCCAGACAGGCCACCAGGGTTTGGCTCTGCTGCCCATACTGCTGAAAGGCCCGGATCACCTGCTCCAGATTGGCGTAGTGATCCGGGTGGTCTAGCTCAATGTTGGTGATCACGCCAATTTGGGGATAGAGCCGCACCAGGGATCCATCCGACTCGTCCACCTCGGCTACCAGGTATTCCCCCTGGCCTAGACGGGCATTGCCATCCCAGGCGTCCATCTCCCCGCCGATGATCAAGGTGGGATCCCAGCCCGCCGCCAGTAACATGTAGCCAATCATGCTGCTAGTAGTGGTCTTGCCGTGGGTGCCCGCCACCCCAATGCTGGGACGATGGTTAAACAGGGCAGCCAGCAAATCGGCTCGATGCCAAACCTTTAGTCCCTTGTCCAGCGCCGCCGCTAATTCCGGGTTGGTGGGGCGAATGGCGCTGGAGTAGACCACCTGGGGATCCCCGGCCAAACCCTCCAGAGTGTGCCCCTGAATAAAGCGCACCCCCAAGGCTTCCAGGCGACGGGTGCGGCCATTGGCGGCAATATCCGACCCTGAAACCCGAAACCCCTGCTTGGCCAAAATGTAAGCCAGAGCCGACATCCCCACCCCGCCGATCCCGACAAAATGATAAGCCGGAAGTAGCGGGTTCAACGGATCCAAATTTTTCGCAGGCGGAGATGGAGAACGAGCTGGCGCCGGCGCAACGGCATCTTTCCCCCCAACTGTTTCCACCATCGCAACTCCACCTCACTCCTCGCACCACACCTAGAAATCGGCACCTGCAGAAAGGCCCCGGACACGGCAGATCATATCAGGAATCCCTTGGGTTAGGTAGCCGACGAAGGTCGACAACCGAAGACAAGCCGGAGAAAAACGAATACCCGAAAAATAAACACATGAGAAAAACCTGGACATCCTTGCCCCATAAACTTTACATTTATTAAAGAATGGCAACTGTAACGACCGACCTCAACCGCAAAACTCAACGAGTAGGGAACGATGAATCAGCGGCTACTCTGGTCTATTGCGGGAGCTGGATTGCTGGCCGGAACTGGGCTGGCCTGGCTGGGCCTGAGCCAGCAGGCGGCCACCCAATCCGTATCAGAGAATGCAACGGAGGAGACGCGGCTACCTCCCCGCGTTGGCGCCCTGGGTCGCCTGGAGCCGGAAGGAGAGGTGGTGCGGGTGGCCGGCCCTCCGGGAGAGCGACTGGGAGAGCTGCTAGTGGCCGAAGGGGAGCGGGTGAGGGCGGGGCAAGTGTTGGCACGTCTGGAAAGCTATCGAGAGCGCCTGGCCGAGCGGGAGTATGCTGCTGCCCAACTCCAAGAAGCCCGCGCCCGGCTGGAGGCCGAGACCCGCTTTGGCCAAGCTCAAGTGGAAGAGGCGCGCACCCGCCTCAGCCGCCTAGACGAACCGCAACAGATGCAGATCCGATCCCAGGAAGCGGTGGTGGAGCGCCTTCGGGCGGAGCTGGCCGATGCCGAGGCCAACCTGGCTCGCTTCCAGGCCCTGTGGCAGGAGGGGGCTATCTCCCAGCAGGAGCTAGACCAGAAAGCTCTGCTGGTGCGGCAACGGCAGGAGGACTTGCGGGCTGCCGAGGCCACTCTGGATCAACTGCGCCTGGCCCGCGAGCGGGATCTGCGCAACGCCCAAGCCCAGGTGCAAGCTGCTGAAGCGGGGCTGAGGCGGGCGCAAGCGCAAGTGCAACTGGGATCCCTGGCCCGCAACCTGGAGCTGGCGGAGGCCCGTCTGGAGCGCACCCTCATCCGCGCCCCCCGGGCCGGCCAGGTGCTCAAGATCCGCACGCGGCCTGGGGAAGTTATCGCTGCCGACACAGGGATCCTCGAGCTGGGCAACACCGACCAGATGATGGTGGTGGCGGAGGTCTACGAAACCGACATCCTGCGGGTGCGGCCCGGACAACGGGCCACCATCAGCAACCGCGCGCTGCCAGAAACGCTGCAGGGCCGGGTGGAGCGGGTGGGCCTGCAGATCGGCAAAAAAGACGTGCTCAACACCGACCCCGCCGCCGATGTGGATGCCCGCGTGGTGGAGGTGTACATCCGCCTGGATCCGGAAAGCAGCGCCCGCGTGGCCGGCCTGACCAACCTGCAGGTGGATGTGGCCATCGAGGTCGAGGGGTAGGAGGGGGGAATGTCCGGCCTGTTCAGCGTAGCGTTTATCGGGCGGCGCATCCCCTTGGCCTGGCTGCAGTTGACGCGGGAGAAGATCCGCCTGCTGGTGGCCCTGGCGGGCATTGCCTTTGCCTGCATTCTCATGTTCATGCAGTTGGGCTTCCAGGACAGCCTCTTGGAAAGCGCCATCCGCTTCCACGTCGCCCTCAAAGGGGAGATCTTCCTGGTCAGCCCCCAGTCCAACGCCCTCATTGCCATGAACACCTTTTCCCAGCGGCGGCTCTACCAGGCGTTGGGCTTTGAGGGGGTACGGGCCATCTCGCCCGTCTATGTGGGCTTTGCCCTCTGGAAAAACCCCCAGACCCGCCGCACCCGCAGCATCTTTGTGGTGGGGGTGGATCCCTCTGCCGACCTGCTGGAGTTGCCGGAGCTGACCCCCGACAAGTTGGAGGAGATCAAGAAAGCAGACGTGGTGCTCTTCGACCGCCGCTCCCGCAGCGAGTTTGGCCCCATCCCGGAGTGGTTTGAGGCCGGTCGAGAAGTTTTTACTGAAGTAGGCAACCGCCGCGTCCAGGTGGGGGGCCTGTTCAAGATGGGGGCCACCTTTGGCGCCGATGGCACCATCCTCACCAGCGACCTCAACTTCCTGCGCATCTTTCCCCAGCGGGAGCGCGGCCTGGTGGATATCGGCGTAGTGCAGCTGCAGCCGGGAGTGGATCCCCAGCCGTTGGTGCAGCAGATGCGGGCCTTGCTGCCGGAAGATGTGCGGGTGCTGTCGCGGGCAGAGTTTATCGATATGGAGCAAAGCTACTGGGAGGAGGGCACGGCCATCGGCTTTATTTTCGGCCTGGGGGTGGCCATGGGCTTCATCGTCGGCATTGTGATTGTCTATCAGATCCTCTACACCGATGTATCCGATCACCTGGCGGAATATGCCACCCTCAAGGCCATGGGCTACACGGATACTTACCTGTTGGGGGTGGTGTTTCAAGAAGCTATTTTGCTGGCCGGCTTGGGGTATATTCCAGCTTTTGCCCTGGCAGTTTTGCTCTACGATTTGACGGCCAATGCTACGTTGCTGCCGATCGCCATGACCTTCAACCGGGCGGTGTTGGTGCTGCTGCTGGCAGTGAGCATGTGCTTTATCTCGGGGGCCATTGCCGTGCGGCGGCTGCGGGCAGCCGATCCCGCCGACATTTTCTAAGTTTTGGCAAGAATGGAGGAGGCAGATGGATTGTTGAATAGCTTGATCAACTGCCCAAAGACTTCTGGGATCCCTTCAATAGGCTTCTGGATGGTTCAATCGCGGCGGTTCCGATGATGGCCCAAGCGGTTACTGAATTGAATTGTCAACCCAAGTTGTTTGAGATTTTGAGCTCCCTATGCTGCCTTCCCTTCTCGATCAAGCTGCCCTCGCTTCCACCCAACATGCCGTTGAGCCGGTGGTCAAAGCCGAAGGGGTGAACCACTACTTTGGCGAGGGATCCCTGCGCAAGCAAGTGCTTTTTGACATCAACTTCGTTTTGCAGCCGGGGGAGATCGTGTTGTTGACCGGCCCCTCTGGCTCCGGCAAGACCACGCTGCTCACGCTCCTGGGAGCTTTGCGCTCGGTGCAAGAGGGCAGCCTGCGGGTGTTGGGGCAGGAGCTGCGGGGCGCTAAGCCCAACACCCTCATCCAGATCCGCCGCCAGGTGGGGTACATCTTCCAGGCCCACAACCTGCTGCGCTCCCTGACGGCGGCCCAAAATGTGCGCATGGCCCTGGAGCTGCACAACGGCCTTTCTCCTCAACAGGTGCAGCAGCAGGCAGAAGCGATGCTGGCGGCGGTGGGTTTGGGGGATCGCGTCCACTACTACCCGGAGCAGCTTTCGGGAGGGCAGAAGCAGCGGGTAGCCATCGCGCGGGCCCTGGTCAGCCACCCCAAGTTGGTGCTGGCCGACGAGCCGACCGCAGCCCTGGACAGCAAGTCGGGCCGCGAGGTGGTGACCCTGATGGAGAAGTTGGCGCGAGAGCAGGGCTGCACCATCCTCATGGTGACCCACGACAACCGCATCCTCGACATTGCCGACCGGGTGTTGCACATGGAGGATGGCCGCCTGGAGAGCCAGGTTGTTGCCTAGTTTGCCGGGGCGTGGCGGCGGTACCACTCGATGGTGCGCTGCAGCCCCTCCCGCAGGCTCACCTTGGCCACAAAACCTATCCTCTCGCGGGCTTTGGAGACGTCCAAGCAGCGGCGCGGCTGGCCGTTGGGCCTGTCGGTTTGCCAGCGGATCTCGCCCCGAAACTCCATCAGCTCGCAGATGAGGGCGATGAGATCCCGAATGGAGATCTCCTCGCCGGTGCCCAAATTGAGTGGCTCAGGGCTGTTGTAGAGCTGGGTGGCCAGGAGAATTCCCCGAGCCGCATCTTCGGCGTAGAAAAACTCGCGGGTGGGGCTGCCATCTCCCCACACCTCGACGTAGTTCTGGCCCCGCTGCTGGGCTTCATGCACCTTGCGGATCAAGGCCGGGATCACGTGGGAGCTTTCCGGATCGAAGTTGTCCATGGGGCCGTAGAGGTTTACCGGCAGGAGGTAGATGCCGTTGAAGCCGTACTGCTGCCGGTAGGCCTGCAGTTGCACCAGCAGGGCTTTCTTGGCGATGCCGTAGGGGGCGTTGGTCTCCTCCGGGTAGCCGTTCCAGAGATCTTCTTCCTTGAAGGGGACGGGGGTGAACTTGGGATAGGCGCAGATGGTGCCCACGCAGACAAACTTCTCCACCCCCGCCAGGTAGGCGGCGTGGATGAGCTGGGATCCCATGATCAGGTTGTCGTAGAAGAGCTCCGCCGGCTTGGCCTGGTTGAGGCCGATGCCGCCCACATGGGCCGCCAAATGGATGACGACATCTTGTCCCTGCACCACCTCTTGGCAGACCTCCCAGCGGCGCAGGTCGTGGGTGCGGGAGCGTGGGATCCGCACCTGCTCCGGCTTGACCCCCAGGAGTTGCAACTGCTGCAGGACGTGTTTGCCCAAAAAGCCGCTCCCTCCGGTAAGCAAGATGCGCTTTTGGCTGAGATCGATGGCACTGGACAAGCTGTTGGGCGTCATGGCTGGCGCGGAAAATCCCCGGCTTTCATTATGGGGTAAGGCGGCAGCTCCTAACTGCCCAAGCCTGAAGACAGCTCTGCCTGTAGCCGCTCCTGGGCCACCTGCAGGGCTTGGGCCAGTTTCTCTGGCTGTTTGCCGCCGGCCTGGGCCAGGTTGGGCCGCCCACCGCCACCGCCGCCTGTCAGCTTGGCGATCTCGCCGATAAAGGAGCCCGCTTTGAGACCAAGTTTCTGCACCGCCGGGCTAAAAGCCGCAACCAGGCTGACCTTGCCAGCTTCCGGCACCGATCCCAGCACCACTGCCCCTTCTCCCAGTTTGTGGAGCAGATGTTCGGCAGCAGTTTTCAGCGCCTCGGGGGGAGTGGATCCCAGTTCCGCCGCCAAGATCTGCAGATTGCCAACAGCTACAGCCTGGGGCAGGAGCCGCTCTGCCTGCAGCAAGGCCAATTGGCTGCGCGCCTCCTCGAGCGCCCTCTGGGCGGCCTTCAGCTCCGCCTGCAAAGCCGCCACCCGCTCCGGGATCTCCTGGGGCTTGGCCTTGAATTGGGCGCTCAGCTCCCGCACGACGCTATCCCGCTCGTTTAGGTATTCCAGCACCGCCGGCCCGGCTACCGCCTCGATGCGGCGGATCCCGGCCGCTACGCCACTCTCGGAGATGATCTTGAACAGGCCGATCTCGGCAGTGTTGCTGACGTGGGTGCCGCCACAGAGCTCCATTGACACCCCCGGAAAGTCAACCACCCGTACCTCGGCGCCGTATTTTTCCCCGAACATGGCTATTGCCCCCCTGACCTTGGCCTCTGCCAGGGGCATGATGGAGACTTGCGCAGGATGGGCCTCGGCAATCCAGGTGTTGACCAGATCCTCAACCTGCTGCAGCTCTTCGGGAGTAAGGGGACGCGAGAGGGTAAAGTCGAAACGCAGCCGGTCAAAAGCCACTAGAGATCCCGCCTGGCTAATAGAGGGATCGACAACCTTTTTCAGGGCTGCCTGCAGCAGGTGGGTGGCTGTGTGGTGGGCCTGGGCGCGCCGCCGGCAGGCCAGGTCAATCTGGGCCTGCACCGGATCCCCCACCCGCAGGATCCCCCGTTCTACCCAGCCAAAGTGGACAAACAGATCCCCCCGCTTCTGCACATCCTCCACCCGCACCAACACTCCGTCGCCGGCCAGGTAGCCGCGATCCCCGATTTGGCCCCCGGACTCCGCATAAAAAGGCGTGCGATCCAAAACCACCTGCACCGACTGCCCGGCCTCTACCTGGGGCACCGACTTCCCTTCCACCAGCAGGGCCTCCACCACGCCGCGGGCAGAAGACTGGCTGTAGCCCAAAAACTCCGTCTCGATTAAAAACTCGGCCAGCTCGTCCAGGGATCCCTGGGCCGTGACGTCGAGGGTTTGGTGGGCGGCGCGGGCCCGCTGCCGCTGTTTTTCCATCTCTTGCTCGAAGCCCTGCACATCCACGCTAAAGCCGCGCTCCTGGGCAATTTCCTGGGTCAGCTCCAACGGGAAGCCGTAGGTGTCGAAGAGCTTGAAGGCGTCGGCACCCGAGATCTGCTTGGGCGCGCCACTGGCCGTGACGTTGGCAAACAGATCAAACAGCAGCCGTTCCCCCCGCTCCAGGGTCTTGAGAAACTGCTCCTCTTCCCGCTGCAGCTCGGCCTTGATCACCGCCTCCCGCTCCCGCACCTCCGGATAGGCGGCCTCCGCCAACTGGATGGCCGTCTCCACCACCGGCAGGGTAAAGGGCTCGCCGATCCCCAAGAGGCGCCCGTGGCGCACCATCCGCCGGATCAGCCGCCGCAGCACATAGCCCCGGTCCACGTTGGAGGGGATCACCCCATCGGCAATGAGATGCATCACCGCCCGCGCGTGATCCCCAATTACCTTGAGGGAGACTTTCTGCTCGGGGCTGGCCTGGAAGTAGTCCACCCGGGCAATCTCGGCCGCCTTCTGCACAATAGGGAAGATCAAATCGGTCTCATAGTTGTTGGGGACTCCCTGCAGCACCTGAGCCAGCCGCTCCAGTCCCAGGCCGGTGTCGATGTTTTGCCTGGCCAAGGGAGTGAGGCGGCCCTCGCTGTCCCGGTTCAGCTCCATGAACACCAGGTTGTAGATCTCCAAAAAGCGAGAGTCGTCCCCTAGGTCGATCTGCTCATCCCCCAGCTCCGGCTTGAAGTCGTAGTAGATCTCCGAGCAAGGGCCACAGGGGCCGGTGGGGCCGGCAGCCCAGAAGTTGTCCTCCTCCCCCATGCGCCGGATGCGGTGGGGTGGGATCCCGATCGCATCGCGCCAGAGGGCAAAGGCCTCCTCATCTTCTCGAAAGACGCTCACCACCAGGCGCTCCGGCGGCAGGCCAAACACCTCTGTCACCAGCTCCCAGGCCCAGGTGATGGCTTCTTTTTTGAAGTAGTCGCCAAAGCTGAAGTTGCCCAGCATCTCAAAAAACGTGTGGTGGCGGGCCGTCCGTCCCACGTTCTCGATGTCGTTGGTGCGCACGCATTTCTGGGCAGTCGTGACCCGTGGGTACTGTGGATCCTGATGGCCGAGGAAAATCGGCTTGAAGGGCAGCATGCCGGCGATGGTCAGCAGCACCGTCGGATCCTCCGGCACCAAGGAGGCGCTGGGCAATACCTGATGGCCCCGCTGGGCGTAGAAATCCAGAAAAGCCTGCCGGATGGCGGCACCGGAGAAGGATGGAGACATGGCCAAGGCAAAGGGTAACTGTATTGATCAATTCTAGGTTTTTTGGCTCTGGGGCAGTTGAACTCCCGCTCTCGGATGGGGCCAGTGTCGCTCCCCAAAGCGACACAATCTAAGCGATTTCTCTGATTGAGCCCAAGTGGGCAAACGCTAGGATCAGCCTGTTCGAGGCGGATGCGCAAGATTTTTCTCTCCTTGGTCTAGGCTAGATGTATCTCTGGCAACTTGCTTGCCCGCCCATCGGCCCCGTCTCGGTTACCTAGACGTCAGCCGGTAGCGCCTGAATGATATGCCCAACTGCTACTGCCTCAATCCGGACTGTCTGCGGCCGGAAAATCCCCCGGCTGCCTCCACCTGTGCCTTCTGCGGGCAGCCGCTGCTGCTGCGCAATCGCTATCGCGCCTTCAAGCGTCTGGGGCAGGGGGGATTTGGCGCCACCTTCTTGGCCCGCGATGAGGACATGCCCTCCAAGCCCTGGCGGGTGATCAAGCAGTTGCGCCCGGCTGAAAATTCGCCCCAACTGGCCAGGCTGGCGGAGGAACTGTTTAACCGCGAGGCCGAGGTGTTGGAGCGCCTGGGGGAGCACTCGCAAATCCCCAAGCTCTACGCCCACTTCCAAGAAGGCGGCAAATTCTACTTGGTGCAGGAGTTTATTGAGGGGATCACGCTTGCCCAGGAGATGCGGCGCAACGGGCCTTTTTCCGAAGAACAGGCTCGGCAGGTGATGCAGGAGGTGCTGCTCATCCTCAGCTATGTCCACAGCCACAACACCGTCCACCGCGACATCAAGCCGGCCAACCTGATTCGCCGCAAAGAAGATGGCCGCCTGGTGCTAATCGACTTTGGGGCGGTGAAGCAGCTTGGGCCAGGCCACACGTTGTCGGAGGAGGGAACGGCCATTCGCTCCCTGGGCTTTTCTCCGCCGGAGCAGATGGCCGGCCAGGCGGTAGGCCCCGCCAGCGATCTCTACGCGCTGGCCGCCACCTGCCTCAACTTGATGACCCTGGAGTCGCCGGCCAAGTTTTACGACCACAACACGGGCCAATGGGATTGGTCGGATCGCCTGCAGCTCAGCCCCGAGTTCGACGCCATTTTGCGCCGCATGCTGCACCCGGTTATCAGCCAGCGCTTTGCCACGGCTACCGAGGCGTTGCGGGCTCTGCAAGGGATCCCGGTGCAGGAGGGCCCGCCTTCCTCGCCGGTCATCTTGCCCCCTTCTCCCTTGACTGCCGGCTCCAGCCCGTTGCTGATCTCCGACCATTGGACCAGACGCCGTTCAACCTCTCCCCCCCCTGCCCGAACAGATGGGTTCTCGCCTACGCCGCTCCCTCGGCCCGGCGCGGGAGACATGCTGCCCCTGGGATCGGTTCCCACCGGCTGGGGGAGCACCACCGGTTTTACCCAACTGGGCCAAGCCAGCCGCATCACCGGCGGCGGGCAGATCAAGCCAGCCACCCCGCCGCGCATCCCGTCTTTGGCGGGGGCGGATCTGCGGGGCAAGTCTTTTGCCAACCAGAACTTAGCCGGTTACGACTTGCGCTGCGCCGACCTGCGGGGGGCCGATTTTTCGGGGGCCAACCTGCAGGGAGCCGATCTGCGCGGGATCCGCTTCAACACACCGCAACCCCGCTGGCTGCGCTTTTTGAGCCGGCTCCTCGGCTCGGCCAAAACCTTGGGCGAGATCCTAGCAGGCCTGGGAGGGCTCTTGGGAGCCGGGAGCCTGGCGTTTTTGCTCGTCCATCTCGCCACGCGCAATGTGGTTTATGCCTTGGGGGCGGCTGGGATGGCTTTGGTGGTAGCCGGGTCGGTGCTCTGGTCTGCAGGCGGCAGAACTTCCCTGCCACGCCAAGCCGAAGAAAAGGGCAAGCGCTTCACCAGCTTTTACAAAGCGGATCTGCGAGGGGCACAGATGGATAGGAAGCTGCGGGAGTTCGCCCGCCGCCAGGGTGCCATCTTGAGCTAGAGCAGATCCGTTCCCGCCTTAGGCTATGGGAGGAAGGCCTCTGCGGAGGGCCTGGCTCACCTGCTCCGCCAGAGGTCGGCAGGCCACGGCTTTCCCTTGCCGCCGATCCCCTGCCTGGTCGTAAAAGACGATGCCTTCGGCGCGGGAAAGGCCCAGGGCCAAAAACAGCAGCTCCAAAACCCCAAAGGAGGTGGCCTCTAAGTCCGGCGCTTGCTGCCGAAGTTCCGCCAGCGTGGCTTGGGCATCTTCCAGGTGGCCAAAGGCCGGGATCCACAGATGGCCGGGGGGCTCGGGTTCTGGGGGGGAGTCCGCCCCGGCGGAGCTTTCCACCACCCGCACCGTCAGCCAGCCACCATCGGGGTAGCGCAAGGTGGTGTACTGCAGGTGATCCAGGTGTTGGGCCACCTGGGTGAGCACCTCCGCCACCTGCTGCATCGCCGCTGTCGGGATCCCGTTCTGCGGGGCCTCCTCTACCAGCGTTGCTGCCTGGGCCGCCAGACTAGATACCATGATTGACAACCATCCTCATCTAAGTTCAGAATAGGTATTCGCAGCTCCTGGGGCTGTAGTTCAATTGGTTAGAGCACCGCCCTGTCACGGCGGAAGTTGCGGGTTCGAGCCCCGTCAGCCCCGTACCTGTTAGGAACACTGTAGCCTACATCGGCAAGCGGGTCAGCCCTGCTATTATAGGTACCTTGCTCCGTTAGGGTAGGGAGATGTGTGCCTTGCGGTATCTGCGCCCGGATTTGCTTCACCTCAAGCCCTATGATGCCGTGCCGCCCCAAGCTGCCGACAAGTTGGATGCAAACGAGTTTCCCTGGGATTGGCCGGTGGGCTTCAAGCAGAAACTCTCCCTCCTCTGGGAAAAAGGGATCCCCAGCAACCGCTACCCCGATGCTCATCACCAGGGCCTCAAGCAGGCCATCGCCGCCTATGCCGGGGCAGATCCGGCCCAGATTAGCCTGGGCAACGGTTCCGACGAGCTAATCCGCTCCCTGCTCATCGCCACCTGTGTGGGCGAGCGGGGCAGCGTTTTGGTTGCAGAGCCCACCTTTTCCATGTACGCCATCCTAGCCCAGAGCCTGGGGATCCCGGTGGTGCGGGTGCCCCGCCATCCCGAGACGTTTGCTCTGGATCTGGGGCGGTGTCAACAGGCCGTAGCGGAGCAGCGGGTGCGGGTGGTGTGCTTGGTAGATCCCAATTCGCCCACCGGCAATGGCCTGAGCACCGCTGAGTGGGAGTGGGTTGAAGGGTTGCCCGCCGAGATTTTGGTGATCCTCGATGAGGCCTATTTTGAGTTCAGCCAGCACACGGCCCTGCCCAAGCTGGCGGAGCACCCCAACTGGGTTATCTTGCGCACCTTCTCCAAAGCCTTTCGCCTGGCAGCTCACCGGGTGGGCTATGCCATCGGCCATCCGCAGCTTATCCAGGTGCTGGACTCCATCCGCCTGCCCTACAATCTCTCGGCCATCTCCCAGTGGGCCGTTCAGATCGCCCTGGAACATGCCGAGGAGTTTTTGGCCGACCTACCCCTCATCCGTCAGGAACGAGATGCCCTCTACCAAGCCCTGCAGGAACTGCCGGGGGTGCGGGTGTGGCCCAGCCAGGCCAATTTTCTCTACTTCCGGGTGGCAGGATGGGATCCCCAGGATCTGCAGCGGGCCTGGCAAGAGCTGGGAACTTGTGTGCGCTGTACCGGCGGCGGGCTGCGCCTAACGGTGGGCACCCCTGAAGAAAACCAACGCGCCCTGGAGCGGCTGCGGCAGATCTTGCGGTAGTTGGCTCTACTTCCAACTCCTTCTCAACCTGGGCCGAGCAATCGCTGAATCAGGCTATGAACTTGCTGGAGCTGCCTCTCGTTGAGCCGCTTCAGTTCCTCGCGGATTGCCACTTGCAGTCTCTGAGCTTCAGTTTGCTCCCGCTGCAGCAGCCAACTTTGAACAGGGCTGGGGTGCTCCACGAAGTCATGTGGCCAGGGATCCCATTCCTCCAGCTCGGGCTCTGCCTGGGGCAGTTGCTCACGCCAGCGCTCTTGAGCGCGGCTAAACTCCTCCGCCAAAAGATCGGTCGGTCGTCCCTCCGCCTGCAGAGAATCTCTGTACTTCTTGTGAACCAAAAGCCAGCGCTGCCGAATCTGAGAGCGTTGCCATCTTGGGATTCTACCGATTCTGTTTTCAGCAAAGCGCTCATAAAACCTGAGCGCATCTCGGTAGCAGCCCAGTCGCTCGTAGGCTAGGCCCACCTCCAGCGGCTGCAGCCACCAAGCGTGCTCCCCGCGCACACTGCTTACCACTTCCTGCAGAAAATCCCGCAGTCCAGGGAGCTTCCACCTCAGCTCATCCCAGTTGGTTTCCATGTCTCGAGCCATGCTGGCCACCAACTCGTAGTCATGTCCGCGCTGCCACGCCTGTGGGTGGGCCTGAACCACTTCCCAAAGCCTGCACCACTCGCGGCGCCGGATCAGGATTCGCAGCAGCAGCGGCCACTCTTTCAAGCGCTCCAGGCTGAGAATGACGTCGTTGATGTACTCCTCCCACTCGCCCGCGAGGGGACGTCCCGCCTCCTGCCATTTGCTCACCACTGCTGCGTCCTGCCGGTCTTTGGATAGCCACCTCACCTGGCCAGGCGGCTTCTCCAATTGGATCTTGGCTCGGTAGTAGCGGGAATGCTCCGTTTGGCCACCTTGATCCCAAATGGCAACTGCCTCCTCAAGTTTTTGTTGCTGGAAATAACAAATGCCGAGAATCTTGTGATATTGCCCTGCGAACGGCTGCCGCTGGCCAAGAAAGGCCAAACGCTCCCTCAAAGCCTCAAGAGTCTCTTGCCAAAAAAGTTCACGATCCTCCGGCTTAGGACAAAAAGTCCCTAGGTTATCGAAAACTTCCTCCAGCTCCGCCAAAAACTTCTCCACACAAACCTTCCAAGTCAGATCCGAATGCTTCGGGCTGACCTCAACGCTCAACCAATCTCGCACTCGAACTATCTGTCGAAAGCGCTCCATGGACTTGGCAGAGCTGCTTTGGGTTACCACCATCAAATCCACCAGAGGACCGTAGTTAGGGATCTCGGAGCACCTGGCAAAGTGAGTAGAACGATGCTGCTGCAACTCTGACCAAGCTTTTGCCTTCCAAAAGCACTCCCAGGCTTCTCGGATGAGATTTCTATTGGGTAGGGCGGATCTTTCCAAGCTTAAAAACTGACGGCCTGCAGAAACGTAATCCCTCTGCAGCTTGAGGATCCAAGCTTGGCATTCCTGTTCTAATTTCTGGTTGCCTGCCTGCCGAGCAAAGGCGCGCGCATCTTCCAAGAGCTCAGGATTTCCCTCCTCTACCCCTTGCCTAAGAAACCCAAGAGCCAAGTCCAGCACATCCTGTAAGTTTTTATCCGTCCAGTATTGGATGCCAGTGCCTTGAGCGAAGCCGGCCAGTACAGGCGGATGCGTTTGCCATTGGGATCGATCGGGCTGCAAATGAGAGTGATTGAGCCAAAAGTCAATCTCCAAGGCAGGATCCCAGAATTCCCGCCAGCCGGCTGCAGTATCCACAACAGCTAAGGCTTCGATGGGGCGGGTAATACCAACGTATAGCTGGTTGAGAAAATAATGTAGTTGCAGGGATACCTTCTCTGCAGCTTCTTGAGCGTAGTGGTTAAGCCTTCGGCTAAAGTTTTGTCGATAGCAGTCGCCAAACTTGTAGAGAATGATCTTTTTGAACTCCATGCCCTTGACAGCGGTAACAGTCTGCAGCAGCGCCGGCTTGAGATTTTGCTCCAGCTCTTCGGCAAAAACCCTCTGGAGGTCGGGATCTTGGCGCACGTAGTCCAGCTCCTCTCCTATAGAACAAGGCAGGATGCAAACTGTACCCGTGCTGTTCCTGAGCATACTCCTCAGCTCATGTTGAGTTAAGTTCTTGTCTTGGCCATCCAGTACAAACTTTTGAGCTGGCCTCCCCGGTTCCTGAAAACGCCAAGGCTGCTGTGGGCAAATCCCCCGATCATTGCTAAGAACTCGCCGCCACAAGTTGATAAGGTTGCTAAAACGAGTAATCTGAGGGCTACAGCGGTAATTATTTTTTAACTCCCGGGGACTTGGAATCTCGAGAGAATGGCCGGGCAACAAGTAAGCATGGATATGCTCGTAGAGATACCTCCTCAGGGCACCCCAACGAAATCCTGTAGGATTGATAGTTTGCAGAGGATCCCCAGCAAAAGCATAAGGTAAACGCTCGATAGCCCAATCCAACTTATATTTTCCCCAGGGGGACAAGCAGAAAACAATATTCAGTTCAAGCTGGGTAAAGTCTTGAACCTCATCACAGAAAATGACTGGGTGAATTGATCTAAGAAAACCATTCTGTAACACATCCCTAGCCAAATCTTGATCGTCCCAGTAGCTTCCGTAGGTAGTTCGTTCTTGATAACCCGGCCAAACTTGCTCGTATATTCGATCAAAGACTTCTACATTTACAGTGCGGTCGGCTTGAGGCAATTCCCGATAGCAATCTGGATCCAAGTAGTCGCTTACTCCATAGCCCTTGATCAGAGTACGAATCGTATGCCAAGCTAATTCTACATCACTGCGGCCGCGGTACCAGCTCCGGAATCGATAAAAATTGACATATCGCTCAGGTTGATAGCGTTCTTGTCTCTCTGGTGGAAGGCAGCTTAACAGGTAGTCCTGGAAGGTGCTAAAGAAAGCTTGACATCGCTCAATTTCCCCTTCTGAGAAGTCACTGCCTCTCTCTCGGTAACGATGGTTGACCCGCAAAATTGTACTTACCTTGCTGCGGGCTTGCTGTACTAGACTCGGGCTATAGGTTAAAAAGAGAGGACGGTACTGAAAGCTTCCTTTGCTTGAATCCTTCAGGTAATGGCTGCAGTAATCAGCAAAACGGTAATACAACATCAGAGATTTGCCGCTCCCAGCTCGCCCGTTGATTAGTAGAGGCATAGAGGTGCTTTGGAGAATTTCTTCTTCCTCCATCGACAAAGCTAAGTTCCCCTCTGTAGTCTCCTGGATTTCCAGCCAGACGTTTTCATCTGCAACCATGTAGTTGGGGTAGGCGCGGCGGGCATATCGCTTCCAAATCTCTAAAGATTGTGGGTGTTGGAGAATATCCGGCTGATCGGCCCCCCTCCCAAATAGGCAAGTTCGGCGCCCCAGGTCAAACCGCTCTCTCTGCTCCGGAGCGTGGTCGTAAACTCCAATTAAAAATGGAGATAAGACTTTTTCCTGCTCACATACCTGCACCAGGCTGATAGCCAGATGTATCGAGCCTTCCCGCCAGCACCTAACCTCAGTTTCTGGATAAAACAGTGGTAGTTTCCAGTAGAGATTCCCTTTCTCATCGCCAATAATGAATTGCTCTACCGCCCGATACACTTGGCGCCGCTGTTCTAGAGAAAGGGCTTGCACTTGCCGAACCCATTCCCCGCTTTCCAACACAAGCCGCTCCTGGCGGTTGGGAGTATTTAAAAACTGTGTCCAATCGTACAGTTCGTTGGGCAGAGGGAGGAGCTGGTTTTGCCGCGCTTCTTCTTGTTCATTTTCCGCTTGCCTTTGTGCCAGCCATGCCTGTAGCTGATCGTCAGACACCCAGTTCCTCACCCGCTCTTGATAGCTGGGATCCTGCCGCCGCTCCAGGAACTCTCGGTACTCGTGGCTGCCTCTCCCCCAAAGGCCAAACAAGACCAAAACCGGCACCTCTCCCAGATAGCGCAGATCAGCCACCAAGCGAACGTTGCGCCGGAGGTTGCGTTTCCAGTAGGGGTAGCGAACGTCGAACAACCGGCTTAAAAGGGTGCGATCCCCCTGCTCCAGCCGTTCTATCAGCTCCTCAAGGTTGTATGGCGCTCCTGCCTCCAAAACTTCTTCTGGGCAATACACGTACATGGGATCCCACTGCTCAAGCTGTCCTGGTTTGGAGGCCATCTTAGAGGCGGCCTGCCTTGTCTGTCAGGTCTCTCTCAAAACTTGCTACCAAACTGAGAGACTAACCAAACAACTTCAATTGAAGCTAGAGTTAGACTTTTAAGCTTTGATAAACTGTGCTGAACTGTTAGAGAATCCAGGCTGTTACCGCGCGGCCCTAACGCCGATGCCTCTGTCAAGCTGTCTGGCGGCAGCATTCTCAGCAGAAGCCGATCGAACCGGCAGAGAAAAGGTTGCGACAGGGATCCCGCTGGCTCTAGATGAGGTTGTCCAAAGTGAACTTTGGAGAAAGGTGATGGGATCCTCCCCTAGCTGGATCGGTTTGCCCTCCCTGCTGGCAACAGCGGTCTTGGATCATTGAAGCAGAACGGGGTTTGGATCCCATCTCGTCTCAATACAGCTTTTTCCGACGTGGGGGGAGTTCTGTAGAACGGTGGGATCCGGTTGTTACCCCTGTTGACCCGTTTTTCAAGAATTGTCCACCCTACTACCCAAGGAGCGGCTATGCAATTGGTTTACTTCACCCCCATCCTCGATGTGCGCGTGCAGCAAAGCACCCTTGACTTCCCGAGGCAGCAGAGCTCTGGAGAGCACCCTCGCACTTTCTTCCCCACGCCATTACAGGTTTGGGAGAGCGGCGAAGCCTACATCGTCCAGTTGTGGGCGCCGGGGGCCAATCGGGAACGCTTCCACATCGAGGCCACAGCCCAGCAGCTCTCCATCAGCGGTGAGATCCAGCTTCAAGGCCCTGAAGGTGCTGAATTACGCTACCAAGAGGTGGAGCCTCAGCCTTTTCAACGCACCCTCAAGCTAGCCAAAAGCATTCAGCCGGAAAAAGTCTCGGCCATCTACCGGGATGGCATTCTCACCCTCACCCTGCCCAAGGCCGATGCCGTGCGGGCGGTCAAAGTTCAGATAGGAACCTCAACTTCCGCAGCTGAGCCGGAAACTTTAACGGTGGAAAGCCAGCCTGCCTAGTCTCCCTTCTCCCCAAGCGAGAGGGGGCAGGGGGGAGGGAGTTCGGCTAGCTATCCCACTGCACGCGCACCTCGTCCCCTACTTTGAAATCCAAGGTGCGGCTGGCGTTGCCCCGGTTTTGCGCGATCTCCACCCAGCCGGAGCTGCCCACCAGGGCAAGCAGCTCGCCCTCGCTTCCCTCGGCAAAGGTGGCGGCGGAGCGGATGGTGATCCCCTTGATCCAGGCCCTCCAGTTGCGGCCCTCTACCCAGTTGCCAGGGAGAGTGGTGATGCCGTTGCCGAAGCGGTCGATGGACTGGATCACGCCGCGGCCGCCGTCGGGTTCTGCCTGAGGTGGCGGCCAGTCCCAGCGAACCAGCTCGGCCACATCCAAGGGATCCCCCAACTCTGCCAAGGGGATCCCGTTGGCCAGGTGGGCGGCCACGGGGGCAAAAATATCCCGCCCGTGAAAGGTACGGCTGGGGGAGGGGGTGCGCCAATAGCAGGGTCGGTTGAGTTCCACAGCAGCTAGAGGTGGGGATTGCTCCAGAACGCCGCTGAAGAGGCCATTGTCAGGGCCGACCAAATAGCCTCCTTGGGTTTGGATGGCCACCGCCCTTCGGCTGCTCCCCACCCCTGGATCTACCACCGCTAGGTGAATGGTTTCAGAAGGTAAATGGGGATAGGCCGTCATCAAGGCAAAACGGGCCGCTGCCACGTCCTGAGGCGGGATTTCGTGGCTAAGGTCGATAAACTGAACCTGGGGCGCGATCCCCCAAATCACCCCCTTCAGAATGCCCACGTAGGGATCCTGAAGACCAAAATCAGTGAGTAGGCTAATGACCTTCATTGGCGAGCTAAGCAGCGCTTGCCAGCCCTCTGGGAACTTTTAGCTGATACATTTACGCTGAACACTGCTGAGCATTACTGCTCAGCGGTGAAGCGATAGCATTCTGTCCGTTTCCGTTGTCACTACGCGATGCTGACGCGACCGCGCTACTCGGACGGAGTCCAAACAGAAAGGCGGTATCCCGCAAAGCCCTGAGCATAACACCCAGGGCGCCTTGCCAATCTCGTGGTAGCCTATGGTTGCACTTTGGGCATCTAAACACCTTTGCGCCACCCAACTTGGTGTG
>NZ_AXUW01000001.1:416191-464727 GCF_002760415.1 Synechococcus sp. 65AY6A5 | reverse complement strand
TTGATCCAGCCTTTCTGTTCCCATCGCCTCAAGGTGTGGAGACACACCCCAAAATAATCCGCCGCTTCTCTCGGTTTTACATACCTAGCCATACCAAGCAGCCATACTGAACATACTGTACATTATTTTCAGTATAGTCCAGCATATCATTGACTAGAGTCATGCTCCTACGGCAGGTGGTTTTTACGGGGAAGAGGAGTCTTTTGCCAGTTCCGGCTGCAGCGGCTGGGGATCGGCAATGTTGGGCAGCTCCAGACAGTAGCCCGCCCCGTAGACAGTTTTGATGTACTGGGGGTGGCGCGGATCCGGCTCCAGCTTGGTGCGCAGATGGCGGATGTGGACGCGAATGGTCTCGATGTCGTCGTCGGGCTCGTAGCCCCACACTTCCTGCAGGATTTCGCTGGGGGAGACTGTCTGGCCGTGCCGCTGCATCAGGCAGTGGAGCAGGTCAAACTCCAGGTGGGTGAGCTTAATGGTTTTGCCAAACCACACCGCCTCGAAGCGCTCTGGCACCAGGGTGAGGGGGCCATAGGTGAGGATCTCGCCGTGTTTGGCCGTCTGGGGAATGCGATCGGCACGTCGCAGCAGGGCCCGCACCCGCACCAGCAGCTCCTGCACCTCAAAGGGTTTGGTCAGGTAGTCGTCGGCGCCAGCGTTGAAGCCTTCAATCTTGTCTTGGGTTTGGCCGAGGGCGGTGAGCATCAGGATCGGGATCTCGCTGGTGCGCTCCTCCCGCCGCAAGCGCTGGCAAACCGTCAGGCCGTCCACCTGGGGCAGCATCAGGTCGAGAATGATGAGATCCGGAAGAACCTGCAGAGCCAGTGCTTGTCCGCGTACCCCATCGGTGGCCTTCACGACCTCATAGCCCGCCAACTCCAGATTGATACGCAGAATATCCAGAATTGAAGGGTCGTCCTCAATGATGAGTATGCGAGCCATAGCCGGTTGCAGCCCAAACTGCGGATAAAACGTTTTGTTAAATCAGCTAACAAGAGTCCAAAGCTTTACGACTCAAAGTTTACTTAATTCTAGCCTCATTGCAAATCTGGCCGGGAGGCGGGTGGGCGCGGCTCCAGGGGAGACCCTTCATCCGGCTTGGCGGGCACGCTTTTTCGGATCCCCTTTGGGAATGGCGGCGATGAGGCGGCGGGTATAGTCCTGCTGCGGGTTCCGGTAGATCTGAGCGGCAGGGCCAATTTCTTCGATGCGGCCTCGGTTCATGACCAGAATGCGGTCGCTCATGAACTTGACCACGCTCAGGTCGTGGGAGATGAACAGATAGGTCAGTCCCAGCTCCTCCTGCAGATCCTTGAGCAAGTTCAGCACCTGGGCCTGTACGGAGACATCCAGGGAAGACACTGCCTCGTCGCAGACGAGCAGGCGCGGCTCCGAAGCCAGGGCGCGGGCAATGCAAATCCGCTGCCGCTGCCCGCCGGAAAACTGGTGGGGCAGACGATCCAGCGCCTCGGGATCCAACCCGACTCGTTCAAACAGGCGTTGGGCTCGTGCTCGCCGCTCGGCGGCGTTTCTCCCCATCCCGTGCAGCACCATCGGCTCCATGACGCTGGCTCCCACACTCATGCGCGGATCCAAAGAGGCTGCCGGATCCTGAAAGATAAGCTGGATCTCGCGGCGCAAGCGGCGCAGGCGCCGAGGCGGCAGGCGGAGCCAGTCTTCTCCGTCGTAGATTACCTGGCCGGAACTGGCGCGGATTAGACGCAACAGGGTTCGCCCCAGGGTGGTTTTGCCGCAGCCGGACTCGCCCACCACCCCCAGGGTTTCGCCTGGATACAGGTCGAAGCTGATCCCGTCCACAGCTCGGATCTCGCCCACCTGGCGGCCCAATGGCCCGCGACGGACGGCATAGTGGGTGCGCAACTCCCGCACCTGCAACAGAGGGGGCTGGCTGCATATCTGGCGCAGCCGTTCTTCCTCTTCGGCGGCTGGGATCTCCAGTTGCTGCCACCGCTCCTCGAGGGATCCCCCCTTTTCCTGGAAATCCTGGACGGTGGGCAGCCGCCGCAACCGCCGCTCCAACGGTGGGCGACAGGCCAGCAGGCCGCGGGTGTAGGGGTGCTGGGGATCCCAAAAGATCTGTTTCACCGATCCTTGTTCCACGGCTTGGCCCCGGCACATCACCACCACCTGATCCGCCAATTCCGCCACCAAATTGAGGTCGTGGGTGATGAAGAGGATCGCCATCTGTCGCTGCTGCTGCAGATCCCGGAGCAGGCGCAAGATCTCGGCTTGCACCGTTACATCCAAGGCGGTAGTCGGCTCATCAGCAATCAACAGCTTGGGGTTAGAGGCGATGGCACAGGCGATGGCCGCCCGCTGGATCTGGCCGCCGGAGAGCTGATGGGGATAGCGCTCCAGCATCTGGGGAGAAAGCTGCACTTCCTCAAACAGGCGGATGGCTTGGGCGCGGAGCTCCGCTGGGGGGAGGGAGGTGTGGGCCCTCAGGGTTTCCCGCAACTGCTGGCCACAGGTGTAGAGGGGGTTGAGGGCGGTGCTCGGCTCTTGGAAGATCATGGCGATCTGGGAGCCGCGGTAGCGCCGCCGTTGCCGGGGATCCAGCCGCAGCCAGTCCACTGTTCCCTGGGGGCCCTGAAAGAGAATGGTGCCTTCCACCCGAGCGGAGCTGGGCAGCAAGTCCATCAGCGTCAGGGCGGTTATGGTCTTGCCGGATCCGGATTCCCCCACTAAGCCCAGGACTTGTCCGGCCCCCAGTTGAAAGGACAGCCCATCCACCACCGGGGATCCCAAGCATTCTGCCTGGCTGCCGGCAGTGCGGCTGGGCAAGAAAACCCGCAACCCCTGAACAGTCAGAAGGGCAGAAGTGACAACCGGAGCGACATCGGCCATGGCTGAGGGCGGCGATCGAGGGATTGGCAGGATTATAGACCACCGCTCCAGCTTCCCTTCTTTCCCCGCTGGGGCAGCTCCAGGACTTCGGCAGCGTCGCTGAGGGAGTCTGGGTCTCAGCTACAAACTCAGCTCAGGATTGCCAAAACCTTAGCGGGCGGGCCGGAAGATCCCAAAGCAGGAGGTGTAGCCGTGCAAAAAGGTGGATCCCCCCACCGGGCCGATCTCGCCGTTGCAAAAAAAGCCCCCCAGGGGTAGCTCTCCCAGCAATTCCCGAAACCGTTGCGAGTCAAAGTTGGGGGTACCGTACAGCCCCTTGCCTCGTCCCAGGCAGGAGAACATCAGCGCCCCACAGGGATCCGGCTTGGGTTGAGAGGAGCGTTCTGCGGGGTAGCTTTGCTGTAGGTTGCGCTCGGCACAATAGCGGCTGAGGGCCCACCGCAGATCTTCTGCCGAAGTCTGGGCATCGCGCAGATGAAACTGCACCGTCTGGCCGGGGCGCACCCGATCCCCGATGGCGATCGCCCCCACCCGTGGATCGATGCCCAGGATCACGCGAATGAGAAAATCTCCCGACGTCGGCTCGGATTTGAACTCGTCCATCAGCAGGCCGATGAAGAGAGCTTGGCGGGCCAAGCGTTGATCCGATGGGCTGAGCCGTTCGGCCAAATCCTGTAAGACCGCCAAAGGAGGACGCCCCTCCAAGCTGAGGATCACATTCCCCTCCGCTTCGGTGACGCGCAAGGGATCCCCAATCGGGCGACATCCCTGAGCCACCACCGCATCTAGCACCACGTTGCCGGAGAGGGCCAGCCCCACCGTGCCTTCCCGATACAGCTCCCGCCGGGGTGTGGGGGTACGCGCATCCAGCAAAAACAGAGCATTGCCGCGAGGGCCGCGGCCGCCACTGGCCAATCCCCCCACCTTGACCGCCCCCGGATAGGCAAAATCCAGCCCTTGCAACAGCTCAGAGATTCGAGAGGAAAATCCATCCGCCAAGAGCAGAAAATGGGGCTTGCTCTGCGGCAAAACTCCAACCAAGTCTATCCAGGCCGAAGGAGGTGCATCCAAGTCGGGCAATTGGTTTCCCCGCAAATAAAAAGGGTGCAAGGCCACATCCGGCAGCACCGCCAAAGACAGCGACAGGGCCGGCCCCTCCTCAATTTCATGCCCCCCACCCACGATCCCGCCGCCGGAGCAGCCGATCAAAACGTCCACCTCCAACAGCTCCGACAACAGGGGCAGCACGCGAATGTACTCGCTGGCAAAGGCCGCCGACACAAACAGGATCCCCAAGTTGGGCCGCAGCGGCTGAGAGGGGACGTACCCGGTGAGCAGCCCCGGCAGGCTGCCGGATCCCACCGCCTGCACCTGTCGCGTCAGGGCGCTCTTCAGTTGGGCTACCTGGAGCTTAGCCTTAGCTTCCTCCACCACCTGCCGCAGAGCCGCTTCCAGAGAAGGGAGCTGGGAGAGCGCGTTCACCCACTGCATCGGCGTGTTCCTACGGTCTGGAGTTTGCTTTTTTAGGCTAGCAATTTATGCCCGGGACTGGCTGTTCTGCGCAGCCTCTTGTTTGAAACGTGTTTAGGGCAGATAGGGCCGCGGATCCACAGGCGCGCCCCCGCCGGGGCGGACTTCAAAGTGCAAGTGTGGCCCTGTGCTGCGGCCCGTATTGCCCCGGCTCATGATTACCTGGCCCTGCTGCACATACTGGCCCTTGGACACATAGATCCGGTGACCGTGGGCGTAGCGGGTAACGATCCCGTTGGGATGGCGAATATCGACGCGATTGCCGTAGCCATCCCCGGCATTGCCGGCAAAAATGACCTCCCCCTCCTGAACGGCTACAATGGGGGATCCCACCGGGCCGGGAATATCGACCCCGGCATGGAAGCGACCGCGACGGTAGCCAAAGCCGGAGGTGATTTGCCCCGCAACCGGCCAGATGAAGCCACTGCTGCGGGCCGGAGGAAGAGCTGGAGGAGGAGCTGCCGGCGCTGGCCGAGCTTGGGATTGGCTCCGGGCTCGTCGCCCGGGGGCCGGCGGGGCGGGCTGCGTGCCAGGCGCCGGAATTGTCAGGCGTTGGCCAATGCGTAGCCAGTGGGGATTGCGCAAGTGGTTAGCCTGGATGATCGACCGCTGCGTCACCCCATAGCGAGCGGCAATCCGCTCGATGGTGTCGCCAGCTCCCACCGTGTGGACCAGCGAGCCACCGGCCAAGAGGGCCTGTCGTTCTTGCTGCATCTGCTGGGCCTGGCGTTGCTGCTCGGCCTGTAATCGAGCTTGTTCCTGGGCTTCCTCTTCCTGGCGGCGGCGTTCTTCTGCCTCGCGGCGGGCGAGCATCTCGTTCTCGCGCCGGATCAGCTCGCCCACATCGCCGGGGATGAGCAGTCGTTGGCCAATGCGCAGATACTCAGGCCGATCCAGGGGAGTTGCCTCGATGATCCGCTGCTGCGGAACCCGGTAGCGGTTGGCAATGTCTTCCAGTGTATCTCCCGGCTTGACGCTGTAGATCAATCCCGGCTGGCTGGGGATCAGCAGCTTCTGCCCTGGCCGCAGCGGCGTACTGGCTTGAATGCCGTTGGAGACAGTGATGGCGGCGGCATCGAGCTGGTACATCTGGGTCAGATGCCAGAGGGTTTCCCCCGGCTGCACCTCATGCTCGAGAATGCCTCGGGGCCCTTCCCCAGTCGGGATCTGGCCCGCCTCGAAGGCTTGCCGCAGTTGGGCTTTTTTTTGCTCGTAGTTCTGCTGCAGGGCGCCGGACAGCGTGTGCACCGAGGGCGGAATCGGCTCCGCTAGCCGGGATCCCCAAGGGTGACGAGAAAGCTGGCGTTGATGCAGCGTGGCCACCCCCGCCAAGCCCAGCATGAGCAAGAGGCCGGTGGCCCACCTCGGGTAGCCCCGTCGCGCCGGAGCCAAGGTCGAGGGATCTGGATTTTCTAGCTCGGCTGGCTCATCGGAGGGGGCCGGCCCCGACTCTTCCAGGGCATCGGCGTGGGGATCGGCCTCCAGCTTCAGGAGCCACACCAGGCCCGTTAAGCTGAGAGAAAGGGCTAAGCCAGCCCACCGGAGTCTTGACGGGGCAGACAGAAGTGCCGGCTCTCCCCCCTCGGCAGCCCGCTCCTGAGCGGTCGGGATCCCTGCCGGATCCTTGGGCGGAGAAAGGGTGCTCACGGCAGCGCTATGGATGTCCAGCTCCCTCCCCTGGGCATCTGAGAACGTCAATCTTTGGGGCATCCTCACACCAACAGGCTGACACTAGAGTGAAAGAGAAGATGTCAAAATTGAGGCCAGCGGCCCCTTGCTGCAAGCTCCACCGAGGCCGGTGAAGCCCAAGCGCAGTTCGATAATGAATACGTTGGTTCGCACTCAGGTTAGAGTACCGTAGTTAATAAATCTAGACAAGTCTTTGCAGGTAACTTCAGCTAAAATGCTTGTCCCACAATGATTTCAGCCTTCGGCCTGTTGAGATTTTGTCGAGCCTTATCCGATGTAGAACAGAGTGTGCCACCGTGCCGATCTGGAAGATAAAGCCCGCTTTGCTGTAGCTGAAACTACAAACCAGGATTCTCCATGACTTTGGTTGTCTACAACACCTTGACTCGCCGTAAGGAAGTGTTTCAACCCTTCGGTGGCTCTGAGTCCATTTCTGCCGACGAGGCGGCGGGCGGGGAGAAGCCGCTGGTGCGGATGTACGTCTGCGGCGTCACGGTTTACGACCTCTGCCATCTCGGCCACGCGCGCACCTATGTGGTGTGGGATATGGTGCGTCGTTACCTGGAGTGCCGCGGCTACCGGGTGAAGTATGTGCAGAACTTTACCGACGTGGACGACAAGATCCTCAAGCGGGCCTTAGAGCGGGGCGAGTCGATGCAGGCGGTGGCGGAACGCTTCATCGCCGAGTATTTCCAAGATATGGATCGCCTCAACATCAAGCGGGCCGATCTCTACCCCAGGGCAACCCGATCGCTGCGGGCCATGTTCGAGCTGATCCAATCGCTGGAGCTCAAGGGCTTTGCCTACCGGGTACGGGATCCCCTCGCCCCTCAGGGGGAGACTCCTGCTTACGATGTCTACTATGCCGTCCGTAAGTTCCCGGATTACGGCCAGCTCTCCGGTCGCAAGCTGGAGGAGCTGGAGGCAGGGGCCAGCGGCCGGGTGGGAGAAGAGGGCGCTGGCAAACGGGATCCCTTTGACTTTGCCCTTTGGAAGGCGGCCCCCCCTTCCGAGCCGGGGTTTGAGTCCCCTTGGGGTTGGGGGCGACCGGGCTGGCACATCGAGTGTTCGGCCATGGTGCGAGAGACTCTGGGGGATCACATCGACATTCACGCTGGTGGGGCAGACCTCATTTTTCCCCACCACGAGAACGAGCTGGCCCAATCCGAGCCAATTACCGGCAAGCCGCTGGCCAAGTACTGGCTGCACAACGGCTTTGTCAACGTCAACGGCCAGAAGATGTCCAAATCTTTGGGCAACTTCACCACCCTACGACAGGCCCTTGCCCTCTATCACCCCATGGCCCTGCGGCTGTTCCTGCTGCAGACCCATTACCGCAGCCCGATTGACCTCACTGAAGCAGCAATGGAGGCGGCCAGCCACGGCTGGGAGACTCTCCAAAAAGGGATCCACTGCGCCCAGCAGTTTGGCCAAGGGGGATCCCCCGATTCCGAGGCGATGAGGGCTTTCCAGACGGCCATGGACGACGACTTCGGCACCCCTGGGGCGCTGGCTCTTGCCTTTGAGCTGGCCAAGGAACTGATCCGCGAGCACAACCTCTTGACCCACCAGGGCCACACCCACCTGCAGCCGCACTTGCTGAGGCAGAAGGGCGCCGCCCTGCTGGAGATCTTGGCCACGCTGGGCTTCTGCTGGCCCCAGCCTGCCCAGGGATCCGAGAAAGCTGCCGCCAACGGGGAACTGGCCAAGCTTCCACCCCTTGAAGACGCGCGGATTGAAGAGCTGGTGGCCCAACGCACGGCGGCCCGCAAGGCGAAAAACTTTGCCGAAGCCGATCGCATTCGGGAGCAGTTAAAGGCTCTGGGGATCACCCTTATCGACCAAAAAGACGGCACCACCCGTTGGCTGCGGCAGTAGGCAGGCGGGGTTGGGATTGCCCATCACGCAGGGATCCCCGAGCTGGAAACGGCCTTTCGGTAAAACTCAGCCATTTCGGCAAACCACTCGGCCCGCGAGGGATCCCAGGTGTAGAACATGTGGCCGCCGCGGTAGTGGCGCAGGGTGAGGTTGGCCTTGAGGCGGGGATCCAGCTTCATCAAATCCACCAGGTGGTTGGAGGCAAAGTAAGGGGTGACCAGGTCGTAGAAGCCGTGGTGAATGCTCACCCGCATGTGGGGGTTGAGGGCCATGCTGCTGCGCAGCTCGTCCATGGCGCCGATGAACCCTTGCTTGAGCTCCCCCTTGGGGGCGAAGCGCCAGGACTTGAACACCTCTAGGTTCAGGAGGTGATAGGTCAGCTCCGTGTCCACCTGCAGGGTCTCCCGCAGGTGGCTGTTGATGGCGGCAGTAAACAGGCGATCTACCCCATCTAAGGTGGGATCGGATCCCTCGAAGGTAGGCCGATCCGGAAAGGGATCCACGGTGGTTACAGAGGCGTCGTAGAGCCCCAGCACCAGCCGCTGGGAGCGCAACAGCTCGCGGGCAAAGCTGGCCGGGTCGATCCGCCCCCCCTTGTGGGCCACATACTCCGGCGAGAGTCCGATCCCTGCCGCCATCTCCGCGTAGATGGCCTGCCGCTCCGCTTCTGGCATCGCCTCTCCCATGGCCAAGAGGGGCAACAGCCGCTGGCGGGCAAAGCCTTCTGCTTTGGGCAGCAGGATCTGCAAATCCTCCCCCCAGCCACACCGCCCATGATAGGCTGCTGTGGCGACATAGGAGGGGAAAAGCATTGCCCAGGTGCTGAGGTTGTAATCGGTGGTCTCCAGCAGCCCGAACTCGATGGCCGGCGAGATGAGAATAGCCCCCGACAGGCCCACGCCAAACTTGGCTTGCAGCTCCTTGGCCAGCCGCGCCACCCGAAAGCCCCCGTAGCTCTCGCCGGCAATGAAAATGGGAGAGAGCCAGCGCTTGTAGCGCGAGAGGAAGCCCTGGATAAACTCGCCCAAGGATTGCAAATCCCGCTCCACGTCCCAAAAGGGAGCCTCCTTGGGGGGCTCGTCTTCCTTTTCCTCCGCCTGGGTGGGCTTGGCCGCCGGATCGGATTTTTCCTGAGAACTTTTGGCGTCTTGAGACTCCTTGGGCAGGGCGCGGCTGAACCCCGTCCCCACCGGATCGACAAAGACCAAATCAGAAAACAGCAGCCAACTTTCGCCGTTATCCACCAGTTGCACTGGCGAGGGCGGCAAGCTGCCGTTGGGCCCAAAGCGGAGGCGTCTCGGCCCCAGGGATCCCATGTGCAAATAGGCAGAGGCCGCCCCCGGCCCGCCGTTGAAGACGAAGGTGAGAGGCCGCTGTCGGGAGTCAACCTCCTGCCTCAGATAGGCGACGTGGAAGATCTCGGCTACCGGCTTTTCCCGCCGGAAGAGGGTCTGCCAGCCGGCCACCGCCCTGTAGGGGAAGGACTTTCCCCCGGCGTTGAACGTGTGCTCCGTGGTGTGCAGGACAGGAGTGGACTTGGATTCTGCAGGCATAGAGACACGGGATCCACAACTTGCTGATCCAGTGAATCACAAGTTGCCGGATCTCCACCCCTGCCTTGGAACAGAAGCCGGGGATTACAGGGTGAGCGGCGCTTCCAAAGTCAGATTAAACGACTGGCCGGGGCGCAGCACCACCACCTGGGGAGCGGTTACATTGCCCACCACCACGCCAGCCACTGCCCCGCCTAGAACATTGCCCGCCGAGACGCCGCCGCTGATGGCTCCCAAAAGGGTGCCTGCGACTGCCCCGATGGCTGCATCCTGGGCGATGGCCTCAGCCGAATACTGGCGGGGATCCTTCTCGTCGTGGAGGATGCCGGAAGAGGCCTGCAGGCTATAGGTGCGACCGCCGAGGACGATGGAGGTGGCAACAAAGCGGGATCCGCCCGGTGCCGGTTCCATTTGCCCAAAAACGCGGCTGCCCGCCGGGATCACCAAACGCCCCTGGTTGTCGAAAATGTTTTGCGTGACGGCCACCTCCAGCGGGTAGATGGTGTCGGGGTAAAAGTATTGCGGCCCTTCGCTGCTGAGGCTGCCGACGGGAATAATCGTCCCCTGCTCAAGGCGGTAGGCACCCAATTGGAAAAGCGGCTGGGCCTCTCCTGGCAAGGGGGCCAGCAGAGGGATCCCTGCCAAACCGATCGCGGCTGCTGCTAAGATAGCTTTCATCCAGAAGTCTCCAATTCTCCGAAGTTCTGCACGTGCCCGCGGCCTTTTCGGGCCGAGGTTTGTCCTTTTGCGGTTTTCTCTACACTTCCAGGTTACCCAATCCCAGTTCCGGTTTCCTTTCCGACTCGAGTAGCTTGGTTTTCAACTTTGGGCAGTTTTGAGCGGCCTAGGTGGCCAGTGAGTTTTTCAGACAGGCTCAAAAGTGCTGGAAGGCCTGCTGGCGGCTGAGGATTTGCCCGTCCTGCAACCGCACCGTCCCCTGCGGATCCCAGCCGGTTACTTCCCCAATCCAGGCGGCTCCTGGCAACTTTTCCAACAGATGCTTGGCCACCGACACCTCGGCACTGAGAAGCAGCTCAAAGTCTTCGCCCCCATAAAGCGCCCACTCCAAAGCTTGGGCCGGGAACGCCTGGCGCAAAGCCACCGAAATCGGGATCCGCTCCGCCGCGATCCGCGCCGCTACCCCACTGCTCTGGCACACCTGCACCAGGGCGTCCGCCAAGCCATCGCTGGTGTCCATGCCGGCCAGGCGCAGAGGACCGGGGAGCGCTTCCAAAAGGGACAGAACATCCAAGCGCGGGCGCGGGTATTGGTGGGCTCTGATCAACTGCTGCCGCTGTGCTGCCGTGGCTGAGGATCCCTGTTCGGGATGGAGCAGCAGCTCCAGGCCGGCCCGCGCGTCGCCGTGGGGCCCTGTGACCACCAGCCAATCGCCCGGCTGAGCCCGTCTGCGCTCAATCGCCCGCCCCGGCTGCACCGATCCCAGGGCCGTGATCGCCACAAACCGCTGCGGCGACCGACACAGATCCCCCCCCACCAATTCTGCTCCCCAACGGGCACAGCAGGCCCGCATCCCTTCGTAGAGCTCCTCTACCCAAGCCACCGGCGTGGATCCCGGCAGGCCCAAGCCCACCACCAACGCCCGCGGACGGGATCCCATCGCTGCCAGATCCGAGAGATTGGCCGCCACCGCCCGCCAGCCCACCGCGTGGGCCGGGGTTGTCACGTCGCTAAAGTGAACCCCCTCCACCAAGACATCGGTGCTCACCACCAACTGCCCCTCAGGAGCGGGCAACACCGCCCCGTCGTCTCCCACCACCTGGGCAGGACAGTAGCGCTGCACGATCTGCAACAGCCCCGCCTCGCCGATGGCCGAGATGGGCGTGGGAGAAGAGCTGCTCTTGGGTTGAGGGAAAAAGTCGGGAAGATCGCTGAACAAAGGAGCCCCTGGCGGATGCACGCAGCCAAAAACCTATGGTTGCAAAATGTTAGGGGCAGTTGGCGCCGGTCAAGCCCAAGCCCCTACTCGTCCAAAGATTGGACATTTTGCACAATTCGAGAGAGCTCGTTCTTCTCATCCACATTGATGCGGGTCGGGGATCCGCTGATAATCCGCTCGTAGCCGCGGAAGGAATCGCGAATTTGAATCCCCGAATCCGAGATGAGGTACTCGCGGATGCCCTTGTCATGCCAGGATCCCCGCATTTTAAAGACGTTGAGCGCCCGTGCCATCTCGCCGCGAATCTCCACATACTGCAGCAGAATGATTGTGTCGGTGATGGTGGAGATGTGCGACTCGGTAATGGAATGGGATCCCATGAATTGATCGGTGGTGTTGGTGAAAAAGCCGGTGATCTCCTCCTGCTTGGCCAGGCCGGTTACGCCGATAACAAACTGTCGAAAAGCATTTTGGCTCACACCCCGCGCCAGCGCCGGCAGCGAGTCGATGGCCATGCGGGAGGGCTTGAAGGCCATCATCTCGGTTTTGATCTTCTGCAGGTGGTCTTCCAGGCCGGCGGACTCGGGGTAGGCGCAGATGATCTTAAGGAGGCCTTGCCGCTCAAACTCCTCAAAGTCGATGCCCCAGGAAGAGGCATTGCGGGCAAGCTGGGCCCGCGACTCTTCGTAGGCAAAGAGAATGCAGCGCTCCCCATTTAGGCAGCCTCGCTCGAGGAACTTGCTCACCAGCGAGGTCTTGCCTGTGCCGGTGGCGCCGGTAGCCAAGATAATCGAGTCTTTGAAAAAGCCACCGCCGCACATCTCGTCCAGCTTCTCGATGCCGGAAGAGACGCGCACGTTGGAAGAGCGCTGCGTCAGTTGCATCGCTCCCAGCGGGAAGATGTTGATCCCCTCGTTGGTGATGGTGAAGGGATATTCCCCCTTCATGTGGGTGGTGCCCCGCAGCTTCAGGATCTCGATGGTACGCCGCCGCTTCTCCCCCTCCAGGATGTTGCGCAGGATCACCACGTTGTCGGAGACGAACTCCTCCACCCCATAGCGGGCGATGGGGCCGTACTCCTCAGTGCGCTCGGTGGTCATGACCGTGGTGACGTTGGCCTGCTTGAGGCGGGCTGTCAGGCGAAACAGCTCCCGCCGCACCACGCCCGCCGGCTCATACTGCTGAAAGATGGCCGTTACCGAGTCGATGGCCACCCGCTTGGCTTTGTATTTGCGAATGGCATATTGGATGCGCTCGATGAGGGCCGACAAATCGAAATTGCCGCTTACCTCGTAGCCCTCCGGATCCGGCGAAGCATCCAGAATAAAGAGCTGCCCCTTGTCGATGAGGGCCTGCAGATCCCAGCCGAAGCTGGCGGCGTTGCGAATGATGTCGGCAGGGGTCTCCTCAAAAGTAACAAAGATCCCTGGCTCCTGGTACTTGACAATGCCGTTGTAGAGAAACTGCAGGGCAAACAGAGTTTTGCCGGTGCCGGAGGTACCGCTGACCAAGGTGGTGCGGCCCAGGGGCAGCCCGCCGTGGCTGATGTCTTCAAAACCCTCGATACCCGTCTGTTTTTTCGGGATCCCCCGCGGCTCGGGCCCGCCCAGGAAGTAGGTCGATGGGATCCCCTCCGCGGCGTTACCTTGCAGCTTTTCTGACTCAGAAGGTTCCAATGGTTGGTTCATGCCCCTCTCTCCCCTAAAACCTGTCCTAAGCCTCTTCGTCCAATTCTTCGTAGAGCAGATCTAGGCCGATGAGCACCTTCTCTCGGTTGGACAGATCGCCGATAATCTTCCGCACCGGCGGCGGCAGGATTTTGGCCAGGGTCGGTGTTGCCAGGATCTTATCTTCCTCTGCCAGTTGCGGATTTTTCAAGACGTCGATGACTTTCAGGCTGTACACGCCGCGGAACTCTTTTTCCAGAATGTCTTGCAAGGTGCTGAGGGCGCGCAGAGAATTGGGGGTATTGCCCGCCACGTAGAGCTTGAGGACATAGGCTTTGCGAGTGGACATAACCTAGGGATCCCTTGGGGCAGATTTGGGAATGGAGCGGCGGTACATTTCGCTCAGGTGGGCCATCACGTCGATGAGAGTGAGGCGGTAATCCAGCAGGATCTCTTCGCTGCGACCCTCCAGTTTTAGTTGTTTGGCAAAATCCTCCATTAGGTTCATGTGCAGCTCCAACAGTTGGGCGGCGCCGATGTCGGCAAAAAAGGCAAGGGCCACCAGCTCGTCGATGCGGGCATTGACGGTCTCAGGAGATTGAAAATACTCCAGGACAATAGCCTGGTAGAGGTTACGCAGCCGCCGCATGAGGGCCTGCTGCTCGTCGGGGGGCAGGTGGCGGTAGAACAGCTCCGGATCCCGATGGTAGTACACGCCGGCGTAGCCAAGGCGTTCCCGCAGCTTTTCCGCCAGCCGCCGCTGCTGCTGGTGCGTGTAGAGCAGGTAGGGCTGATCCTTGGGGTGAGGGTTTGCTGCAGGCAGGCTGCAGGTGGGGGAAATCTGGAGAAACAGGGCAATGGCTCGGTTGATCAGCAGCTCCAAGGGAGAAGCAGAAGGAGTGGCCTGGGATCCCTTTGGCGGCAACAGCTCTGACGGCGAGACGAGGCGAACCAGAGTGGCGTTGTGGTAGAAAAACCGCTCCCGCTTGAGCAGAGCTCTCGCCCCCGGAGGAACAGGGGGGGAGGACGCTTCGCCGGAGCGGCTGGCGCCGCCTTCCGGTTTGAGCTCTTCCGACACAATGGCCACCACTGTCGGCAGCAACAGTCCCTGCTTGCAAAGCTGACAGCCCAACGCCTCCAGCTTGTCCAGCCGCGTCGCTTCCACCAGCAGCACCAGGCAGTCCGGATGGTTTTCCTCCCCTCGCAGAGCCTCCAGAAAGGCTTCCGGATCCTGGAAGACCTCAGCCACAAAGCGTTCTGGCGACAACAAAGCCTCTGCCGCCAGCGGCTCTCCAGCAGGCGGCTCCCAGTCGAGCAAAAGGCTGATGTGCAGTGGGTGGGTGTCGGGCTTCAATAAGGATAGAAAACGATAAGAACCGCCTTCGATCTTAAATCTTAAATCTTCTTAAACCTGACCGGAATCTGCCTTGGCCTTCAGAGTCAGCCAAGGGAGACTCAAAGAGAGCGTGCCATTGCCGCCTACACTAGGGGTGAAAGGCCTCTGGGAGCCCTATGGTGCCCCTGATCATCGATTGCGACCCCGGCCAAGACGACGCGGTGGCCCTGCTCCTGGCGATGGCTTCGCCGGAGCTAGAGGTGCTGGGCATTACCACGGTGGCCGGCAATGTCTCTGTGGAAAAAACCAGCCGCAACGCCCGGCAGATCTGCGAGCTGGCCGGCTGCCCGCAGATGGCAGTCTATGCCGGCTGTCCCCGCCCGCTGTTGCGCCCGCTGCAGACTGCCGAAGAGGTGCACGGCAAAAGCGGGATCGACGGGGCCAACTTGCCGGAGCCCCAGATGCCGCTGGGATCCCTGCACGCCGTGCAGTACCTGATCGAGACCTTGATGGCGGCGCAGGAGCCGGTTACCCTGGCGCTGCTGGGCCCGATGACCAACTTGGCAGTAGCCCTGGTGCAGCAGCCCCGCATCGTGGAGCGCATCCGACGTCTGGTGTTCATGGGGGGATCTGCCCTTGAGGGAAACACCACCCCGGCCGCCGAGTTCAACATCTTCACCGATCCCCATGCTGCTCAGATCGTGCTCAGCGCCGGGATCCCCGAGGTGGTGATGCTGGGCCTGAACGTTACCCAGCAAGTCCTCAGTACGCCGGAGCGGATCGAGCGGATCCGCGCCCTCGGCACGCGGGTAGGCCAGACGGTGGCCGACATGCTCGCCTTCTACGGCAAGTTCGACATCCGGCGCTACGGCCTGCCGGGGGGGCCGCTGCACGATCCCTGTGTAGTCGCCTACCTGCTGCAGCCGCAGTTGTTCGAGCTCAAGCCCTGCTACGTGGAGGTGGAGACGGCTAGCCCCCTTAATCTGGGCCGGACGGTGGTGGATCGCTGGGGGCTGAGTGGCCGCCCCGCCAATGTGCAGGTAGCTTTTGGGGTGGATGCCGAGGAGTTTTACCGCCTGCTCACCGAGCGCTTAGGCCGCTATCGGTAGTCGAGGTCGTCAAGGAGGTCGAGGTGAACCCTACCAGCCCAGTCCTAGTTCCCAAGCCGGCGTGGCTCAACCTGCCCACCGCCATCACCTTGCTGCGCCTTGGAGGGATCCCTTTGATTCTGCTGGGGCTGGGCCTGGGATCCCCGCTGGGGCAAGGGCTGGCTTTCTGGGCGTTTTTGCTGGCGGCGGCAACTGATTGGCTGGACGGCCACTTGGCCCGCCGCTATGGGCTGGTGACCGATGTGGGCAAGGTTCTGGATCCCCTGGTGGACAAGCTGCTGGTGCTGGCCCCGCTGCTGAGCCTGCTGGAGCTGGGGCGGATCCCCGCTTGGGGAGTGTTTTTGTTGGTGGGGCGAGAGCTGGCCATCGCCGGCTGGCGGGCCAACCAAAGCCAAATCCGCGGCGCCAATCTCTGGGGCAAAGCCAAGACGGTCGCCCAAATCCTGGCCATCGCCCTGCTGATCCTGAACTGGCCTATCGGGATCCCCTGTTTTTGGGTGGCGGTGGCCCTCACTCTGATCTCGGGGTTGACCTATTTGTACACCGACCATGCCACGCCGGACGCCTCTGCCGGCAAGGAGAGACCCCCTGCCTGATCGCGTCAGCGGGACGGAGTCCTCTCGCGTCAGCGGGACGGAGTCCTCAGACCCCACCCCTGAGCAGCGTATCCTCGGCCTCGACCCGGGGTTGGGGACGGTGGGTTTTGGCTGCATCCTGGCAGGTGCCGGCGGACTTCGCCCCCTGGACTACGGAGTCATCAGCACCCCTGGGGAGCAATCAATCCCGGAACGGCTGCAAACCCTCTACGAGGATCTAAAGGAGCTGCTGCGCCAGTTTCAGCCCCATCAGGTGGGGTTGGAAAAGCTCTTCTTCTACAAAATGGGCAACACCATCCCCATCGCCCAGGCGCGGGGGGTGATCCTACTCGTCCTGGCCCAGTATCATCTGGTGCCGGTGGAGTTCACCCCTGCCCAGGTGAAGCAAAGCCTGACGGGCTACGGGCGCGCTGACAAACAGGCCGTGCAAGCCGCCGTGGCCCGCGAGCTCAATCTGCCCAGCCTGCCCCGCCCCGACGATGCTGCCGATGCCCTGGCCATCGCCATCACCCTTTGGCACCACCGCTTTGCTTAGGAATCGGTCGGTGTGGCTCCGTCGAGATCGCTAAACTAGACTCAGTAGCGCAAAAAGCAAAGCCTTATGCCTTCCTCTTCTGTGGACGTACGTGAGCTACCCCTGTTTCCCCTGCCAGAGGTGGTGTTGTTTCCGGGCCGCCCCCTGCCGCTGCACATTTTCGAGTACCGCTATCGCATGATGATCAACACCATCCTGGAGACGGATCGCCGTTTCGGGGTGCTGATGTTCGATCCCCAGACGGGATCCCCGGTGCGGGTGGGCTGTTGTGCCGAGGTGTTGCAGGTACAGCGGTTGCCGGATGACCGCATGGACATTTTGACCTTGGGGCAGCAGCGCTTCCGGGTGTTGAACTACGTGCGGGAAAAGCCCTTCCGGGTGGGGCTGGTGGAGTGGATTGAGGATGAGCCGACCACTGCGGATTTGCAGGGCTTGGTGCAGCAGGTTTCCACCCTACTTCAGGATGTGGTGCGCCTCTCCGGCAAGCTAATGGAGCGGGAGACGGAGCTGCCGGAGCGACTGCCCACTACCCCGATAGAGTTATCCTACTGGGTTGCCAGCCACTTTCACGGGGCTCCCCGGGAGCAGCAAGCGCTGCTGGAAATGGTCAGCACCGAAAATCGCCTGCGGCGGGAAGCCGAGATCCTCGAGTCCACCCGCAAGCACTTGGCCGCCCGCACTGCCCTCAAGGATTTGTTCTCCGAAATCTCCTAAAATTTCTTGGGATCGCTTGAAAGACGCAGGCCACGGGGGAGTTGTCAGCCGTTCTGGCGCTCGCGTTGCCACCCGTCTCAACGGCGGCTGCAAAAGCCGGCTGAGGTTCAGTGATTGTCCAGGGATCCGATGTCCTACCCTCGCCGTTATCTGCGCTTTGCCTCCCGGGTTCTGGGCCGAGAAATGGAGATGCTCCACTTTGGGCATCGCGGCTACCCGCTCATCTGCCTGCCCACCAGCAATGGGCGTTTTTTCGATCTGGAAGATCGCGGCATTATCGCCAGCCTCGGCCATCACTTGGAGCAGGGCTATTTGCAGGCCTTTTGCGTGGAAACCCTCGATTGGGAGACCTTGTTCAACTGCGAGCTGGACGTGCCCCAGCGGCGGGATCGCTGGCTGTTGTTGGAGCAACACTGGGTAGAAGAGCTGATCCCCTACGCCAAAGCAGAAGCGCAAAATGACTTTCTGGTGGTGGCAGGCTTCTCTCTGGGGGCCACCCACGCCGTCAACCTCACCTGCCGGCACCCTGGCCTGGTGCGCCGTTGTCTGGCGCTGGGGGGGCCCTACGATGTGGCGGCCCTCGGCTCCGTCACCGGCTGGGATCCCCAACAGGCGGAACAGGAGCTGTATTTCATCAACCCCTTGGCCTACCTGTCCAACATGAGCCGACAACTCTGGGATCAGCTGGGCGGGCGCAACACCGAGCTAAAACTGCTCACCGCCCACCGCGACCACTGCCTCAACGACAATCTGCGCCTGGCAGAAGTCCTCCGCCGCAACGACATCCCCCATCACCTGGAGGTATGGGAAGGGGATCACGACTGGCCCACCTGGCAAGCGCAAATCCGCGCCTTCGCCTAGGATCCCTTGCAGAGGAGTCAGAGAGCTTTTGATGAGAGAGCCTGGATGATCGAAGACTACTGGGTTGGCAGCCTGCACTTCAGCGAGCCTTTTGGGGACGACACCCTGGCCCGTCTCAACGCCCTTCCCCCCATTCAAGCCCGCAACGGCCAAGCCTACAAGATCCGGGCGGAACATGTCACCATTCACGAGGTGAACCTGGATTACCGCACCAAGTACCGCCTCATCCTAGACCGCTTCAGCTACCTTTACCCCCAGGCCATCGGCCTGTTCATGGGCTTTGCCTTCAGGGGGGTGTACATCATCAACAACCCCTTCAGCTTTTACTACTACCTGCGCAACAAAGATGCCGCCTACATGGTGGTCAAAGAGCTGGGGATCTCCATCCCCAAGACTTACATTCTGCCCCCCAAGGAGGCCCCAGCTTTGAAAGCCGAAGATTTTAAGTATCACAAGTTCTTCGATTGGCAGGGGATGGCAGAAGATCTCGGCTGGCCAATCGTGATCAAGCCGGCAGAGGGACGGGAGGCCATCGGAGTCGAAATCGCCTACAACATGGAGCAGCTTCTCTACTTTTACGACCGCTCCGGATCCCAGGTGATGATGCTCCAGGAGAAGGTTAAAAGTCCTTATCCCTGGCAGATTCGCGCTCTCTGTATTGGCCGAAAGATCATCCCAATTAAATACATCTTTCGCAAGTTCGATGCCAGCGAATATCTGTTCGATCCAGAGTTTCTCACGCCGGAGATGGGCAAAAAAGTTATCGACACCTGCCGGATCATCAATCGGGCGTTGGGCTATGAAATGAACTCGGTGGAGCTGTTTATCGACGAACAAGGGGAGCTACAGGCCATTGACTTTAACAATCCGGTGCCCGATGGCCGCCTCAAGGCTTTGGGAGAAATTTTTTACAACGATTACCAGCAGGCCCTTTGCGATTTGGTCGTGGATATTGTGCGGGAACAGCGTCCTTTCGACTTCTTGCCCCCAGACGTCAACCGCTTTGCCCAGATCGCCCGGCGAGCCGACCTCACCCGTGAGCAGAAGTTTCAGATGGCTCTCGAGCTGGCCAACCGCTACTACGAGCCCAGGGATCCCGAATAAAATAACTTAACAAAAGCACGGTCTAGCGCTGGGAAAGCTTTGGGCTGGGCAAAGAGCAGTTGCCTGGCTTTCGTCTATGGGACCCTTGAGGCGCAGGGATTCCATCCTAGGTTGAGCTTAGAGGGGGGATCCCCTCCCAGCCGCGGCAGGGCAAGTTGGTCTATCCGGACAGGCAAATGTCAACCGGTTTGAAATTGCGCTGGTGCCACGATATTCGCGGGATCCCAGCATCTGCCTGGCAAGCGCTGCAGACGGAGCGCACCTCTCCTTTTTTGGAGTACGAGTGGCTGCACAGCCTAGAAGCCTCCGGCTGTGCCAGCCGCAACACGGGGTGGTTGCCCTGTCACCTGTTGGTGGAGTCGGATGGGCAACTCATCGCCGCTGCCCCCTTGTATTTGAAAAGCCATAGCCAGGGCGAATTTGTCTTCGACCAAGAGTGGGCTGCGGTTGCCAACCAACTGGGAGAACGCTACTACCCCAAGCTGATCGGCATGGCCCCTTTTACGCCGGCCACCGGCTATCGCATTCTCGTCCATCCCGACTACTCGGAAGCAGAGGTGTGGCCGTCGATGCTGGCTGCTATCGATCGCTTCTGCCAGGACAATGATATTTCGCTGTTCAGCCTGCTCTATGTGGACTTAGACTGGCGGGCCCAACTGGAGGCCGATGGATTGACTCCCCGAATTACCCACAACTACCAGTGGCACAATCCCGGCTATCGCTCTTACGAAGACTTTTTGAGCCAGTTCAACGCCAACCAGCGGCGCAACATCAAGCGAGAGCGGGCCGCCATGGAAAAAAGCGGCATAGAACTCAAGATCTACACCGGAGAGGAGATCACGCCGCGCCTTCTCTCTCTCATGTACGACTTTTACAGCAACACCTGCGCCCAATTTTGGAACTGGAGCAAATATCTCAACCGCCGCTTTTTCGAATCTCTCTATCCCAACTACCGGCAGCGGCTGGTGCTGGTGGCCGGGGAACGAAATACAGAAATTGTGGGGATGTCTTTTTGCGTCCGCAAAGGGGATCGCCTCTTTGGGCGCTACTGGGGCTGCCGAGAAGAGGTGAAGTTCTTGCACTTTAATGTGTGCTACTACGAGCCGATTGCCCTAGCCATCCGCGAAGGGATCCGCAACTTTGATCCCGGAGCTGGAGGATCCCACAAGATTCGGCGGGGATTTCCAGCCACTCCTGTGTATAGCTACCACCGTTTCTACCGCCCCAGGCTAAAGCAGGTGCTAATCCCCTATCTGAATCGCGTCAACCCTCTCATGTTGGCTGAGCTGGAGAGGGTAAATCAAAACGAGGTTCCCTTTCGAGAAGATATTCTACCCTCTCTGTCTACTCTTACGCGAGGTTAAATGAACTACCACTGGATAAGCTTTTTCTGAACGGCTGCCATACACATGGCAACGCGAGCGTTGATCTCATCTTCAGAGCCAAAGATATCCAGTTTCTCTTTGAGCCTTTGAATACAGTTTTGTACGGTTTTTTTGCTCGTGTGAATGCGGTCGGCGATGGCCTGGTCGGTGAGGGCCTCTTTGCAGAGCAGGTTCAAGACCTCGATTTCCCGCTCCGTCAGCTTTGTTAAGCCGCGCAACTCTCGCGGCATGCGCAATTCCCCATTGAGGGCACTTTTGGCTCCTTCCAAGAAGACACTGCGCCGCTCCATTTTGTTGACGGCGGCAAATCCGCCCTGGTGCTTGCTGATTAGGCCCACCAGGGGAGTTAGCAGCAGCGGCTCGCTGGAATAAACCATCACGTTCAGGGTGGGGTAGTTCTCGAAAATATGGCGCAAGAACTCTAGGCCCGGCTCGGCAGACTGTTCGCCGCTGGTTTGGCCGTAGAGCAAGTCGGCTACTACCAAGTCCGGCTGTTCCCGCTGCAGGCGCAGGATGGCGTCCATCGGGTTGGAGACTGTGATGCACTGAGCATCGGCTGCAAGCCGTTGCAGCCATTCGCAATTGTTTTGGGCAACCTCGGGATGATCCTCGACAATCAAGAACTTGAGCGGGGCAGTTCGGCTCTCGACCTCAAACATCGATCCACTCCTCCAAATCCAGCGTCGGCTGCGGGGGGACGGCCAAAACCCCTTTGCAGTTTAGGGATCCCACCGACAAACTACCCTAGTGTAGCCCCAAGTTGGGCCTGAGAAGGCGCAGCAGGGTAGGCTAGAGGGTGATGTTAACCGGATCCCGACTGTGGTACCCCTGCAAGATCGCAACCCAACCACCCGCACTGCCTACGTTACCTATGCTTTGGTGCTTATCAACATCCTGGTTTTTGTGTATGAGCTTACCCTATCACCGCAAGAGCTGGCGGCTTTCTTCCGAGAGTGGGCAGTGGTGCCAGCGGAACTGACGGCCAGCTTTCGGGGGGAGGCCACCTCTTCGCTGCGCCCCGAATGGGTAACGCTATTTACCTCGCAATTTTTGCACGGGGGCTTTTTGCATCTTGGCGGCAACATGCTCTTTTTGTGGGTTTTCGGCAACAATGTTGAGGATCGCTTGGGGCATGTGCGCTACCTCATTTTTTACCTGACTTGTGGAGCCTTGGCCGCCCTAACCCAGTGGTTTTTCGATATGGAATCCACCATTCCTTCGCTGGGGGCAAGTGGGGCCATTGCCGGGGTGTTGGGAGCTTATATCTTGCGTTTCCCGCGAGCTGAGATCCTGACTTTGGTACCCCTGGGCATTTTTATCACAACCGTCTACGTTCCCGCCTGGGTGTTTTTGGGTTTTTGGTTTGTACAGCAGGCGTTTTACGGCATCGCCAGCCTGCAGACGCCCACCAACATCGGCATGCAGGGGGGAGGGATCGCCTACTGGGCCCACGCGGGCGGCTTTGTGTTTGGGGCCATCTTGGGGCCGCTGATGGGGTTATTTTCTGGCAAAAGCCCTTATGACCGCCAAGCCGCTTGGCGACAGCCCGACAGGGACCTGTTCTGATTGAACCTCAATCCTTTTTGTGTCAGAGACCAACTTGAGAGGAGGAAATCATGGTTCGTCTGTCTGCCAAGCCCCTAACCCTGGAAGAGTTTCTGCAGCAGCCAGAAGCTCAACCCGCCAGTGAATTCATCGAGGGAGAGATCATCCAGAAGCCCATGCCACAGGGAAAGCACAGCCTACTCCAGGGGGAGCTAACTTCTTTTATCAACGCAAACCTCAAACCCAAACGCCTCGGGTGGGCATTTCCAGAGTTGCGCTGCACTTTTGCCGGCTATGCGATTGTGCCCGATATTTCTGTGATCGCCTGGGATCGGATCCCTGTGGATGAAGATGGCACCATTCAAAATCTCATTCCCTTTTGCCCAGATTGGATGATCGAGATTCTCTCTCCCGATCAAAATCAAATGAAGCTGGTCAAGAAAATTTTGATCGGCTTGGCCCACGGCTGCCAGATGGGGTGGATCGTAGCTCCCGAAGAAAGGCTCGTTTTCGCCTACCCTGCCGGACAGCAGCCAACCGTGCATGAGGATCCGCAAGAGCTGATCCCCGTTCCCGCGTTTGCCCAAGGGATCCAACTGACGGTCGAAACGTTGTTTGGTTGGATGCGGGTTCGAGCTGACGAGAGCGGCAAGCACAGCGGAGATACACAGGCGGGGCACTCACCTAACCCCAGCCCTTCCGGTGCCCAGTGAGAAAAAAGCCGAGACCGGCTGGACCAGTGGCACGCCTTGCTGACAAGCTGCCCCAGCCTCCCTCGCCTCCATTTCAGTCGGCGCTGTAGAGAGCAGGAGCTTGGGCAACCGTCGCTCCAATAGAGGAGAGTTCTTGGCGCAGCAGCGCCACCAGGGCATTGGTGGACTGGTCGTAGAGGCTAGTGACCAGCTTGGGATAGAGCCCAATGCCGATGATGGGGATCAGCAGGCAGGCGATGATGAACACCTCCCGCGGCTCGGCATCCACCAGTTCCTCGTGTTCGGTCAGCTCTTTGTTTTCCGGGCCAAAGAAGATCTGCCGCAACATCGACAGCAGGTAGATAGGAGTCAGGATCACCCCAACCGCCGCCAGAAAGACCACCACCAGCCGGAAGGGGAGGGAGTAGGCATCGGTGGTGGCCATGCCGATGAACACCATCAGCTCCGCCACAAAGCCGCTCATCCCCGGCAGAGCCAGAGAGGCCAGCGAGCAAGCGGTGAACATGGAGAAAATCTTGGGCATCTTCAGGCCGACGCCGCCCATTTCCTCCAGCTCCAGCGTGTGGGTGCGGTCGTAGGTGGCCCCCACCAAGAAGAACAGGCTGGCCCCGATCAGCCCGTGGGAGATCATCTGCAGCATGGCGCCGCTCATGCCGATTTCGGTCAGGGATCCGATCCCGATGAGGACAAAGCCCATGTGGCTGATGGAAGAGTAGGCGATCTTGCGCTTGAGGTTGCGCTGGGCAAAGGAGGTAAGGGCGGCAAAGATGATGTTCACCACCCCCAGCACGATCAGCACCGGCGCAAAGTAGAGGTGGGCATCCGGCAGCATGCCCACATTCATGCGCATCAGGGCATAGCCCCCCATCTTAAGCAAGATCCCGGCCAGCAACATGTGAACCGGCGCCGTGGCTTCGCCGTGGGCATCGGGCAGCCAGGTGTGCAAAGGGAAGACGGGCAGCTTCACCCCGTAGGCGATGAGGAAGGCCCCATACAGCAGCAATTGGAAGCTCAGCGGATAGGCCTTGTGGGCCAGATCCGTCATGTCAAAGCTGATGGGATCCCCGTAGAAGGCCATGGCCAGGCCCGCCACCAGGATAAACAGGGAGCTGAGGGCGGTGTAGAGAATGAACTTGGTGGCCGCATAGAGGCGGTTGTACCCCCCCCAAATGGAGAGGAGCAAATACACCGGGATCAGCTCCAGCTCCCACATCAGGAAGAAGAGCAACATGTCCTGCACGGCGAACACCCCGATCTGCCCGCCGTACATGGCCAACATCAGAAAATAAAACAGGCGCGGCTTGAGGGTGACCGGCCAGGCGGCCAAGATGGCAAGCGTGGTCACAAAAGCCGTGAGCAGGATCAGCGGCATGGAAAGGCCATCGGCCCCCACCGACCAGCTCAGCCCCACCTGCGGCACCCAGGTGTAGCGCTCCAGCAGTTGTAAGCTTGTCTGGCTGGGGTCATAGCCGACATAGAAGCCAGCCAGCAAAATGAGCAGGTCGGTAACCGCGATGAAGAGGGCAAACCAGCGAACCCGTTCTGCCAACTTTTGCGCGTAGACGCGGGTAGTGGGATCCCCAGCGGGCGCCGGGATCAAGGGGATGAAGAGGGCGGCCACCACCGGATAGACGATGACCGTGGTCAGCCAGGGAAACTCGTGCAAGCTGGGCAGCGCCATGAAGATAACCTCGTTACGCTAAGTTCATACCACACCCTTCCAGGGGGATTGCCGTCGGCTACAGCCAACAGCCTTTTACCAGAATCGCTCCTGAGTATCTCTGCTCAGCAAACCTCCAGAACTATCTTAAGGCTCTTTACCTAGTTTGCCGGGATCCCTGGCCGGGCTCGACCAGGACTCAAGCATTGACCTGGTCATCAAACCTGGCTATTAGAAACCTCATCACCTGGCCCCCGGCTAGCCGACCCTGCGCAATTGCGCCTGGACAGGACTGCCGCTGTTGGATAACAGTAGAAATAGTACTTAACAACCAAGCCAGGTCCGCCCTTGGCGGGCGGTGAGGGGAGCCTCTGGGGGAAGCTTTGAAGTATGGCACTGCATGCGGAGTTACACCGCCACCTAGGCGGTTCGGTCGTTCCTAGGATTTTGTGGCGCTACCTGCATCGCCAGGGATCCCCTCTGGCAGCACGCTTTCCTGACTACGCCGAGTTTGAGGAGTTCTACACCCGCCCGCGCAACACCCTTGAAGATTACTTGGAGCTGCACACGCTAGTGGAACAGGTGCAAACCCTGGAAAGCTTACCTTATTTCATCTACCGTCTGCTGCGGGGGGCCTATGTTTTTGAGGATTTGGCCTATCTAGAGATTCGCTACACCCCCTATCTGCGCACAGATCCCAGCTTGGACGAGGCGGATCGCCTCAAGCAGATGCGCCAAGTTATCGAAACGGTAGGGCAAGCCAGCCAGCAGCGGGAATATCCCATCGTCACCACCCAGATTGTGTGTTTGCACTCCCGCCTGCCCAGCCATATCAACCGCGCCATGGTGGAGGCCGCCGCCGAGTCCGAATACGTGTCTGCCATCGACCTGGCGGGGGGAGATAAGGCCTACGGCGAACGCATGGACGAGTGGATTGAGCTGTTCAAATATGCCCTGGCCCGTGGCCTCAAAACCACTGCCCATCTCTATGAGACTTTGGATGGCTGTTACCCAGAGCTGCTGCCCTATGTCTCGCGGATTGGCCACGGGATCCAGATCCCTCTCCACTACCCAGAGCTGCTGCCAGAGCTGGCGCGGCGCGGCCAATGCCTGGAGGTCTGTCCCACCACTTACCTGAAGACGGGGACGCTGCCCAGCTTGGAGCCCCTCAAAATCGTCTTCGACCGCTGCTTTGACGCGGGGGTAGATATCGCCATCTGCACCGACAACGCCGGCCTGCACAACGTGCGCCTGCCGTTTGAGTACGAAAACTTGCTCACGCACGACATTATCGATTTCGACCAGCTCAAGCGCTGTCAGGAGGCGGCTTTTCGTCACGCTTTTGCCTGGCCCTATAAGGGGCGTCCGGCCTCATTGTTGTCGGAGTTGCAGCAGGGGGTATCTGCTTCTTTGGTGGCTCTCTGACCGCCTCAGCGGGATGGAGTCCTTGTTTTTCATCCCGACTTCTCGAAAACAGGGAAGGGATCCGTAACAGAGACAGGGGCAGCTTTCGCAAGGGAAATAACCGCTTGGATCCCTTGCCCAGAGCGATGCTGAGCGGCATCCGAGGGTGGATGAAGCCCAACAGAATCCAATGCTGAGTCTACTGAGCCAAGCATGAAGGTCTATATCAGCGCCGATATCGAGGGGATCGCCGGCATCAGCCATTGGGATGAGGCCACCATCGGCCAGCCGGGTTACGAGGCATTCCGAGAGCAGATGACCCGAGCAGTGATCGCGGCTTGTGAGGGATCCCTGGCTGCCGGAGCCACGCAGATCACGGTCAAAGATGCCCATGACTCAGGGCGAAACCTCATCCCCGAGCGGTTGCCGGAGCCGGTGCAACTCATCCGCGGTTGGAGCGGCCACCCCTACTGTATGGTGCAAGAGCTGGATCGCAGTTACAATGCCCTGATCTTGATCGGCTATCATGCCCGCGCCGGTTCTGCTGCCAACCCCCTCGCCCACACCTACACCACCGAAGTTAGCCAAATCCGACTGAACGGCCAGGCCATCGCCGAGTTTCACCTGGTCAGCCTCACGGCTGCCTATGAGGGAGTCCCGGTTGTGTTTGTAGCCGGAGATGCGGAGGTGTGTGCTGAAGCAAAAGCTTATGACGCCCACATCGAGACGGTGGTCACCCACAAAGGAATGGGCCAGTCGGTCATTGCGCCACATCCGCAGCAAGTTTTGCGGGCCATCCGCCAAGGTGTAGAGGGATCCCTGAGGCGGCTGTCGGCCTACCGTCCTCGCCCACTGCCGGATCACTTTCAATTGGAAGTGGACTACAAGGATCCCGCTCGGGCCTACCGCAAGTCTTTTTATCCCGGCTGCCGGTGGATTGCCGATTCCACGGTTCGGCTGGAAGTTTCCGAGTGGTTTGAGGTGTTGCGGGCTTTGGAGTTTATTGTGCTCACCTAGCCGCGACCGATGGGGATCCAAGCGGCATCTGGATGAGGCGAGCAGCAGCTTCCCTGAGGCTGGTCTCGGAAAGGTCAGACAGCTCAATCCGGGCCCGAAGGCGATTGAAGTTTTGCTGCAGCCCGTGTCGATAGGTGGGGTCGTAGTGCTGCTCCAGCAACTCCTGCACAAACTGCGGCCAGTCTTGGGCGTCGATCAGCTCAAACCAACGCTGCAGGCGGGCCTGGCCAAGACGGGACTTCAGAGGCAGCAATTTCCCCTTTAGCGCTTGGGGGTGAGCAATCCAGTGGGGATAGTGGGCGATTAACCCCTTCACCCGCTCCTCTAGAGGCAACTGCACTTCGACACAGTCGGCTTGGGTAAGGGCTTGCCAAAGGGCAGGCGGCAGATGGAGCTGGCCCACTTTGGCACTCTCAGCCTCCACCCAGACTGGCTTGGCGGGATCCCACTGGAGAAAAACCTGCACCAGTTGACTTTCAAAGCTCTTCTGACTGGGCTGTGGCACCCCCCACTCGGCCCCCAGGAGGGATCCCCGGTGACAGGCCAGCTTTTCCAGATCGAGAACTTGGGATCCCTGTTGGCGCAGATGGTGAAGCAACTGGGTTTTGCCGCTCCCTGTTGGTCCGCAGAGCACTCGGTAGGTAAATTCCTGGGGCAAGATCTGCAGCTGTCGGCGCACCCAGGCCCGGTAGGTTTTGTAGCCACCTTGCAAAACCGTAACCTGCCAGCCCACCTGGGACAACACCAACGCCAAGCTGGCAGAGCGCTGCCCTCCCCGCCAGCAGTAGATTAGGGGCCGGTAATCGCGATCTTTATCGGCAAAATGGGTTTGCAAGTGGCGACTGATGTTCTGGGCCACCAAGCTTGCCCCTCGTTTGCGGGCTGTAAAGGGATCCACCTGCTTGTAGAGCGTGCCCACCTCCGCCCGTTCTGTATCGTAGAGTACAGGCAAGTTGATGGCTCCCGGCCAATGATCCTCTGCGAACTCTGCCGGAGAGCGCACATCGATAATTTCGCTGTAGGTGTGCAGCCAGGGCTCTGCAGTGAAGTGAATCGGAGGAGACACAAACCTGCGGATAGAAATGGTAAGCTGTGTTCTATCTTGGCAGGGTTCTGGCCAAGGCTCACCGCCCCAGCTTTAACTTGGGAGAGCCGAGGTCAAGCGCAGGGTGACCCGAAGGCTTGGGTTGGATATCCCTCTTGATTGGGCTTTTGCTCTTTCTTTGCTCTTTATTGAATTGATTTGCCAGAGGTGCTATGGGATCCTATATTGCGGCAGAACCTTACCCCTATCCCTACAACGGTGACTTACGGCCTGAGAACACCGCCCTGATCGTCATCGATATGCAGACCGATTTCTGCGGGGTAGGTGGCTATGTAGACAAAATGGGCTACGACATTTCCCTCACCCGTGCCCCCATAGAGCCGATCCGACGGGTTTTGGCGGCAATGCGAGCCCTGGGTTTTTTCATCGTGCATACCCGCGAAGGCCATCGCCCCGATCTATCAGATTTGCCGGAAAACAAGCGCTGGCGCAGTCAACGCATTGGGGCAGGCATTGGGGATCCCGGTCCCTGTGGGCGCATCCTGGTGCGAGGAGAACCCGGCTGGGAAATTATCCCGGAACTGGCTCCTCTGCCAGGGGAGGTGATCATCGACAAGCCGGGCAAAGGCGCTTTCTATGCCACCGATCTGGACTTAATCCTGAGGCGCAAAGGCATCCAAAACCTGATCTTGACGGGCATCACCACCGATGTATGCGTCCACACCACCATGCGAGAAGCCAACGACCGGGGCTATGAATGTTTGTTGCTATCCGATTGCACAGGTGCCACAGACTACGGAAATTATCTCGCTGCTCTGAAGATGATCCAGATGCAAGGCGGGGTTTTCGGGGCAGTTGCCGATTCAGGTGCCTTGATAGCAGTACTTCAGGAACTCAAAACCGACTAGACCTCGATTTCTTTACGTGAGACACCCAAACCAGGAGATCTTGACCAACCATGACTACCACTGCCCAAACTGAAATCTCAACAGCACGGAAAGCCCCCCGGAACTGGAGGTCGTCAACCTCACCAAGCGATTTGGATCCCTGTTGGCCCTAGACCACGTCTCGATGAAACTCAAGCCGGGATCCCTTCATGCCTTACTTGGGGAAAACGGAGCCGGGAAAAGCACCCTCGTCAAGTGCGTGATGGGCTTTTATCATGCTGACTCTGGCGATGTTTGCATTGATAAACGAGCTCGTGCCATCCACAGCCCACGGGATGCCTATCACTACGGCATTGGCATGGTGTACCAACATTTCACCTCTGTACCCGCCATGACTGTGGCGGAAAACTTGGTCTTGGCCCGCCCAGATTTGCCTTTGGTGATTGACTGGAAAGAAGAGGAAAAAAAGCTGGCAGATTTTATGGAAACAGCCCCTTTCCAAGTCAACTTGCGGGCTTTTGTTTCCGAACTATCGGCAGGAGAAAAGCAGAAGGTCGAGATCCTCAAGCAGCTTTATTTGAACACCAAGATCCTGATCTTGGACGAGCCTACTTCTGTGCTCACGCCAGAGGAAGCCGACGAAGTCTTGGGCCTTGTGCGTCGTTCGGTGGAAGCTGGCGACCTGAGTGTATTGCTCATTACCCACAAGTTTCGCGAGGTGAATGCCTTTGCCGATGAGGTGACGGTGTTGCGACGTGGGAAGGTGGCCGGCCATGGACAAGTGAAAGATTTATCCACAGCAGAAATGGCCGAAATGATGCTGGGCCGGCAACAGGTGCAGATCCAGTTGGAGAAAGCCTTGGTCAAAGGGGGATCCCCTCTGCTGGAAATTGAAGGGATCCAGGCTGACAAGGACAATGGCTTGCCCGCTGTGCGGGGGGTGACCCTGACTGTTCATGGAGGTGAGATTGTGGGAATTGCCGGCGTTTCCGGCAACGGCCAGCGGGAGTTGATGGAAGTCTTGGCCGGGCAGCGGATGGCTACAGCCGGGCAGATCAAGATCAACGGGCAACTGTACAGGGCCACCCGCGCAGAAATGGTGCGCCACCGGGTTTGCTGTTTGCCGGAGGAACCTCTGAGAAATGCCTCGATCCCCAACATGAGCGTTGGCGAAAACTTGGCCCTGCGTCGTTATGACCGGGATCCTATGGCCAAAGGTTGGATGTTGATCTGGCAAGAGATTTGGCGCTATGCCCGCGCGTTAATCGAGCAATTTAAGGTGAAAACGCCTGCAGCCCAAACTCCCATCAGCCACCTGTCGGGGGGTAATGTCCAGCGAGCCATTTTGGCACGGGAACTCGCCGGAGATCCACAAATTTTGATCGCCGCCAATCCTTGTTTTGGTCTGGACTTTGCGGCAGTAGATTACATTCACTCGCAGATTGTGGATGCTCGTAACCGAGGAGTTGCCGTCTTGCTGATCAGCGAAGATCTGGACGAGCTTCTCAAGCTCTCCGATCGTTTGCTGGTGATGGCGGGCGGTCGGATCGTCTATGAAAGTCCTATCAGCAGCGTGGATCTCAAAGAAGTTGGCCACAAGATGGGCGGACATTAAGCATTAAGTGATTTGGTAAGTAATCAGCAGTGAATATGACATGGCTTCCCCTCAAATGGAGAGGTGAGCCCGAACTTTTTCTTCATCCATCTGGTTGGTCTGCCCCTCCATGATAAGGGATCCATTTTCCATAAGATAAAAGTAATCGGCCAGACTTTGGGCAAACTCAAAATACTGCTCCACCAGCAACACCGAAACGCCCCGCTCCTTTTGAATACGGGTGATGGCTTCTTCAATCTCGATGATGATGGAGGGTTGGATCCCTTCTGTAGGCTCATCCAGGAGCAAAAGTTTGGGCTCCGCCACCAAAGCTCTGGCGATGGCCAGTTGCTGCTGCTGCCCACCGCTCAAATCCCCACCCAGCCGTTTAAGAAAAGAACGCAGAATTGGGAATAGGTCATAGACAAACTCAGGTATGATCCGTTCTCTGTCCGGTGCCGCTTCTAGCCCCACCAGCAGGTTTTCCTCAACCGTTAGGCGGGGAAATATCTCTCGACCTTGGGGTACATAGCCAATACCGGCGCGGGCTCGCCAATTGGGAGGGTAATGGTTGATAGGACGGCCCTCAAAAGCAATTTTGCCTGTGCAGTCTTTCAGAAGCCCCATCAGGGCTTTAAGCGTGGTGGTTTTGCCCATGCCATTGCGACCCAGAAGGCAGACCGCTTGGCCGGGAAAGATCTTAAAAGAGAGATCCTTCACAATTAAACTCTGACCATAGTAAACCCTCAAGTTGGAGACCTCCAGGAGAGGCCCGGATCCATCTCGGGATAAGTTTTGTGTTGCGGTCGCGTTTTCCGTATTCATAGGCCTGCGCATGAGTCGATTAGATACAGAACTATAGCCTCTTTGCTTAGTTTTTCCCCTTGTGGGATCCGAGATAGACCTCAATCACTCGCGGGTCGTTTTTCACATCCTCAAAGGTACCTTCGCACAGCACCGAGCCTTGGTGTAAAACGGTAACCTTGCGGGCAATTTGTCGGACAAACACCATGTCATGTTCGATCACCAAAATGGTGTGGCTTTGGGCTAAGGATTGAATTAACTCTCCTGTAGCTTCTGTTTCTTTGTCCGTCATCCCGGCCACGCATTCATCCAGCAGCAGCAAATCCGGATCTTGAGCAATCACCATGCCGATCTCCAGCCATTGCTTTTCTCCGTGGGAAAGCAGCCCTGCCGGAACCCGATCCTTACGGCTGAGGCCAATGGTTTCCAAAAGAGCATCCGTTTTTTCTCGCAGATGCTTTTTGCCAAGTAGGGTGGAAAAAACCCTTTTGTCAGGGTTGAGGGATAGCTCCAAGTTTTCTCGCACGCTCAAGTTTTGATAGACCCGCGGCGTCTGAAACTTGCGCCCAACACCCAAAATCGAGATCTCATGTTCCTTGAGCTTGGTCAGATCTTTTCCTTTAAACAGCACCCGGCCTCGAGTAGGCTTAACCTTGCCCGTCAGCACATCGAGAAACGTAGTCTTGCCTGCCCCATTGGGGCCGATGACCACCCGCAGCTCCCCTTCCTCCAGAGAGAAGTTCAGCCTGTCCAAAGCCTTGAAGCCATCAAAGCTGACGGTGAGATCCTGAGTTTGTAAAATTTGTCGGGTAGCGGTGGGAGCTGCAGTGAGCATAGGGATCACATCCAAGAACGGAAAGGCCAAAGGTCAAACCGGATTCTCAACCCATCAAATAAACCCATCAAATAGGAGAGGAAACTTGGCATCGCTGGCTCACCCATGGGATCCTCTTACCTTAAACTTATATCTTGCACATAACTGACATCCTCAAGAGAAAGCCAGATTTAGGCTGGAGAAGTATTTGCCAAGCGCCTGCGCCAAAGCTGGACAGTGACCCAAAGCTGCCTGCCTTGGGTGCGCACCCAACCCACCAGTCCATCCGGCAACACCAGCACCACCAGCAGGAACAATCCCCCTTGGAAAAACAACCAAATTTCGGGAAAATTTTCGCTCAGCAAGCTCTTGGCAAAGTTAACCAACAGAGCCCCCAGCACCGCCCCCACCAAACTGGCCCGACCGCCCACCGCCACCCAGATTACCATCTCAATGGAAAAGGGAACGGCCATCGCATTGGGAGAGATGATCCCAGTTTGCAAGGTAAACAAAGCTCCGGCAACACCCGCCAGGGCAGCAGACACGGCAAACACCAGCACTTTAAAGCCGGTGGGATCGTAGCCGGAAAAACGAACCCGCGGCTCGTCATCTCGAATGGCTACCAGGATCCGACCGAATAAGCCGCTGGTGAGCCAACGACAGAGAAGGTAAGCCAAAACCACCGCCAGAACTGTAGTGACATAGACAGCAAAGCGCATTTCGGACGAGTTGACATCTAGGCCAAACAAAGTCTGGAAGTTGGTCAGGCCGTTGGTGCCGTTGATTAAGCGCTGTTGGCCGTTGAAGAAGTTAAAGAAAATGATCGTGGTGGCCTGAGTTAGAATGGAGAAATAAACCCCTCGAATGCGATTTCTCACCACCAAATATCCCAGGGCTGCTGCCACCAAAGCCGGGATCAAGACCACAGCAACAGCCGTAAACGGAAACGAATAAAAGGGATACCAAAACCAGGGCAATTCCGTTACCCCGTAGAGGCTGAAAAACTCCGGTATCTGACCTTCCGGCAATTGCAATTTCAGGTGCATCCCCAGAGCGTAGCCCCCCAAGGCGAAGAACACCCCATGTCCCAGACTGAGCATGCCGGTATAGCCCCAGATGAGGTCGATCCCCAAAGCTACAATGCTGAGGGCCAGAAACCGCCCCAACAAGTTGAGCCGAAAGCCAGACAGCACAGTTGGGGCCACAAAGATCAAGGCCAGCACCAAAACGATGAGGATCCCGGCCTCCCACAGAAGCTTGCGAGAAGAATTGGGATCCCCACCCGCGACGGGAGCAGCCACTTCATGATCAGCACGGGGGGAATGAACCAGTTTCATAGGCTTTGTGAGGGAGTAGAAGATGGAGAGTCTGGTCCTAGAGTTTTCGCCAAGCGAGATCATTCCCTAGGCATCCACCATACGACCTTTTTCGGGGAAAAGGCCCCGAGGTCGCACCTGCAAAAAGGCCACGATCAAAGCAAAGACCATCACCTTGGCCATGCTCGTGGTGGCAAAAAAGTTGAGGGTATCGGTCAGGATGGGCACGTTGGGAAAAATCAAAGCCAGCGTCCCTGAGCCGATGACAAAGTTGGCAATCCCGATCCCAAGCGCCGCCACAATACTGCCTAAGAGCTTACCAACACCCCCCACGACGACCACCATAAAGGTATCCACGATGTAGTTCTGGCCGGTGTTCGGCCCAACGGATCCCAGCAGGCTGACCGCCACGCCGGCTACTCCCGCCAGACCCGAACCGATGGCAAAGGTAAGGGCATCCACCTTTTGCGTGGGGATCCCTACACAGGCGCTCATGGCCCGATTCTGGGTAACCGCCCGGATGCGCAGCCCCCAGCGGGTGCGTTGCAAGAAGAAGTACAGCCCCAGGATGCAGAAGACAGTGAGGGCGATGATAAACAGGCGGGTATTGGGCAAAAACAGGTTGCCCACCGGGATCCCACCCCCCAGCCACCGGGGAGCCGTCACGTCTTTGTTCTGGGCGCCGAACCAAGGCTGGGTAACCGCCAAAGCATAGGTTTGCGCCAGCACCCGCCCCCCCACCGATGCAATGGCCGTGGAGAGCACCAACAGCAGCGCCAGCGTCCACCCCTTGAGACGCGGCCAATCCGCCCGCCTGGACAAAAGCCACCAGCCGCCGAAAAAGAGCACCGCGAAGGCCCCCAAGCGGAAAGCCAGCACCCAATTGACGCTGCGCACAAACTGCTGCAGGATCAGGCTCACACCCCAAGTGGCCAGAAGGGTTTCCAGCGGTCGGCCATACAAAAAGCGGATCACCCCCCGCTCCAGGGCTAGTCCCACCAGAGCCGTGACGGCAAAGGCAGCTACCAAAGCTGGAAAGATGTACAGATCCCGCCAGGGATCCCCTAGGGGACGAAAGGCATTTTGAACCACAAAAGTGGTGTAGGCCCCCAACATCATCAGCTCCCCATGGGCCATGTTGATGACCCCCATGAGGCCGAAAACAATGGCCAAGCCCAGAGCGGCTATCAGCAAGACGGTGCCGATGCTAAGGCCGTTAAACAAGCTATCCAAGAGCAAGGTCATCGGCAGGGGATCCTCCTTCCAACTAAACTAGGGAGGCTAACCGAGCATCTAGGCGGGATCCCCAACCCTATCCAAACGGCAAGGGATCCCAGCCCTGGCCAGGACTAGCTGACTTTGTAGCGACCGCCCTTGGCCGGATCTGACCAATCGCAGGCAAAGCCCTTGGTCTCTGCCACAAACTGGTTCCAGGGCTGCGGCTCCACGGCATCCGTAGAAAAGATGACATCAAACAAACCGTCAGAGCGCACCTGGCCGATCCGCACATACTTGGTCAGGTGGTGATTGGTGTTCATGGTTACCAAGCCTTCAGGGGCATCGAAGGTCTGGCCGTAGGCTGCCTGCCGCACGGCGTCGATCTCCACCGTTCCCGCTTTTTCTGCCGCCTGCTTCCAGATGTAAACCATGATGTAGGCGGCTTCCATCGGGTCGTTGGTGACGCGGTTTTGGCCGTATTCTGCCTTGAAAGCTTCCACAAACTTCTTGTTGGCAGGCGTATCCACCGTCATAAAGTAGTTCCAGGCGGCAAAGTGCCCTTCCAAAAATTCGGGGCCAATGGCCTGCACCTCTTCTTCGGCAATGCTGACGGACATGGAAGGATAACGATCCGGCCCCAGCCCTGCCCCTTTCAGTTGTTTGAAAAAGGCCACGTTGCTGTCGCCATTCAAGCTGTTGTAGATCACACCGCCATTGGGAAGAGCGGCCCGGATCTTGCTGATGATGGGAGTAACTTCTGTGTTGCCCAAAGGCAGATAGTCTTCACCCACCACCTTGCCCCCCAGGGCTTCCAACTGGGCCTTGATGATGGTGTTGGCCGTGCGGGGGAACACGTAGTCGGATCCCACCAGGAAGAACTCTTTGCCCTTGTTCTTGAGCAGCCATTCCACCGAAGGCTCGATCTGCTGGTTGGGGGCAGCGCCGGTGTAGAAGATGTTTTTGGAGCACTCTTGTCCTTCGTACTGCACGGGATACCAGAGCAGGTGCTGCTTGGATTCAAACACCGGCAACACGGCTTTGCGACTGGCCGAAGTCCAGCATCCAAACACCGTTGCCACCTTGTCCACATCGATCAGTTTGGTGGCTTTCTCCGCAAAGGTTGGCCAATCGGAAGCCCCATCCTCGATAATCGGCTCGATCTGCTTGCCCAAAACCCCACCGGCGGCATTGATCTCTTTGATGGCCAGCTTTTCCGCATCCACCACGCTGGTTTCCGAAATGGCCATGGTGCCGCTAAGGGAGTGCAAAATGCCAACGCGGATGGTCTCTCCCTGGGCGTAGGCGGGCACGGATCGCTTCACCCAGATCTGCGGCCCTAGGGCAGCCCCGGCTCCGGCCAGAGCGCCCATTTTCAGCACTTGACGACGATTAAATGATAGAGCCATCGGTGATCTCCGAAACGAAGTGAGTGCAAAGGGTATTAAGAAGTCCAGTTGTTGCAGCAGCCCGGCCAACAGAGGGAAGCACTTAGCTCATCACCTCGCCCATGTGTTAAATTTGCCCAACTGCAGTCGGCTGAGGCTTTCACCGAATGCCTTCCCAACATCAACAGAGGAAAAGGCTAATCCTGCAGTCGAGAAAGCGTTGTGCATCCCTGTTGCCTTAACGTGTTCCATCAAACCCATTCAGCCCGGAGAGAATTGTATCGCGGGATACCTTTTCCCAGAATCCGAGCCCTTTCCCCACAGGCTGTAGGCAAAGGCAGGGATCCCTTGCTGCCGGCATAATAGGGGTTCTGGGGTCGAGAATTAGTTGAGAGTTAACAGCTTATGGTGCAGCAGGCCGGCTATGGATCTTGGCGATCCCCGATTACCGCTGACCTGGTGGTGACGGGATCCCTGCGCTTGGGACAGATGGTTTGGGATCAGGGGGATCTCTACTGGACGGAGGGTCGCCCGCAAGAAAAAGGGCGCAATGTGTTGATGCGGCGCTCTGCCGACGGGATCCTGGTGGAGCTGACACCGGCACCTTTCAATGTGCGGACACGAGTGCATGAGTATGGGGGTGGAGCTTATTGGGTGTCGGCAGGGGTAGTGTATTTTTGCAACTTCGCTGACCAACGGCTCTACCGCCTGCTGCCGGGTTCAGATCCCCAGCCCCTGACGGAAGCAGGCCCCTATCGCTATGCAGATGGGGTGGTGGATCGGGCGCGTGGACGCATCCTCTGTGTGCGGGAAGATCACAGCCGCCAGGGAGAGCCGGAAAACAGCCTTGTCTCGATTGACTTGGAAAGCGGATCCCAGCGCGTTTTGGCCTCTGGGCACAATTTCTATGCCAACCCTCGCCTCAGCCCCGATGGCCAGACCTTGGTATGGCTGACCTGGGATCACCCCCAAATGCCCTGGGACGGCACAGAGCTGTGGCGGTCTGAGGTGAACCCTGACGGCAGCTTGGGAGAACCTCAAAAGCTGGCCGGTGGCCCTGCCGAGTCGATCTTCCAGCCCCAGTGGTCACCGCAAGGGGATCTCTACTTTGTTTCCGATTGCAGCGGCTGGTGGAACCTCTATCGCTGGGATCCCCAGGGCCCCATTCCCCTCTGCCCTATGGAAGCGGAGTTTGGAGAGCCGCAGTGGGTGTTTGGCCTGAGCACCTACGGCTTTGCTGGGGATGGGCGCATTCTGGCCTGCTACCAACAGGGGGGTCTGTGCCATTTGGCCTACCTGGATCCCCAGTCGGGGCAACAGGAAGAGATCCCTTTGCCCTACACCGAGATCCACAATCTGCAGGTAAGTGGGGAAAAAGCCGCTTTCCTGGCCGGATCCCCGACGGAAGCCACTGCCTTGGTCTGCCTAGACTTACCCTCCAGCCAAGTGGAGGTGGTGGCCCGTTCTAGCAGCGTGGCGGTAGAGCCGGAGTACTTGTCGATCCCCGAACCCATCGCCTTTCCCACCTCAGGCGGGGCAGTGGCCTACGGTTTCTTCTATCCCCCCAAAAACCGCGACTTCGTGGCCCCTGCCGGCGAAAAACCGCCCCTGCTCGTGAAAAGCCACGGTGGGCCCACAGGGGCGACGGCAGCCGTGCTCGACCTGGGGATCCAATACTGGACCAGCCGCGGGATTGCCGTTTTGGATGTCAACTACCGCGGCAGCAGCGGCTATGGGCGGGCCTACCGGGAGGCCCTCAAGGGCCGCTGGGGCCTTGTGGACGTGGAAGATTGCATCGCTGGGGCCCAATTCTTGGCAGCCCAGGGCAAGGTGGACGGGGAGCGGCTGCTCATTCGCGGCGGCAGCGCCGGCGGCTACACCACCCTGGCGGCCCTGACGTTTCACACCGTCTTCAAGGCCGGCGCCAGCTACTACGGGGTGAGCGATCTAGAGGCCCTAGCCCAGGAGACCCACAAGTTTGAGTCCCACTACTTGGACAGCTTAATTGGCCCCTACCCGGAGCGGCGGGATCTCTACCGGGAGCGCTCTCCCATCCACCACCTGGAGGGTCTCAACTGCCCCGTTATCTTCTTTCAAGGCCTGGAGGACGCCATCGTCCCTCCCAACCAAGCAGAGAGGATGGTGGCTGCCCTGCAGGCCAAGGGGATCCCGGTGGCCTATGTCCCTTTTGCCGGTGAGCAGCACGGCTTTCGCCAGGCAGCCAACCTCAAACGGGCCCTGGAGGCAGAGCTTTATTTCTACGCCCAGATCCTAGGGTTTCCCTTGGCGGAGCTTATCGAGCCGGTTCCCATTGCCAACTGGCCTCCTCCTCGTTGAGGTTACTTGTCCTGGCTCAGCGCCTCCCCATTGGGTATCCTAGTCAAGGACGCTGGGGAAGGGAGGCATGCAGAGCAGAACAAGCCACCGGCAACTCTGGAGGCGATGGCTTGCCGCGACCTTAGCAGCAGGCGGAGTACTGGGCGGCGTCCTGTGGGGCTTTTACGCCTCCTCCTGGGCAGAACCTGTCGAGATGGCGGCGGCGCCTCCAGCACCCCTGAGCTCGACTTCTGGCGCCGCCTTTTTGCGCGCCTACAAAGCCCTGCAGGCCGGCCAAGCGCAAGCGGCCCTGGAGCACCTGCAGGGCTTGGAAGAAAAGCTGCCAGTTCTCACCGACGAGATCTGGAAGCTCAGGGCTCAGGCTTATGAAAAGCTGGGGGATCGAGAAACAGCCCGCCAGATCTGGTGGCCCAAGATCTTGCACGAGTATCCCCACAGCCCGGTGGCCGCCTACGCCCTCTGGGGAATGGGCCAGGTGGATCAGTTGCGGCGGCAATTTCCCACCCACCCCCTGACGGCCCGCGCCCTCAAGCACCTGCTGGAGCTGGATCCTGACCGGTATGACCTGCTGCGGGATCTGGCCTTGCACCACCCGCAAACCCCTGGGTTAACGCCGCTGCTGGATCGCTGGCGGCAAGCCCAAGAGGGATCCCTCACGGCCTCCGATTGGCAGATCCTGGCCGATGCCTATTGGGAGCAGCGGGAGTACGGCAAAGCCGCCCGCGCCTACGGGCGTGCCCCCACCACCTCTCGCAATCTCTACCGCCAGGGGCGCAGCCACCAGATCTCGCGGGAGTTTCCCCAGGCCAAAGCGGCTTACCAAGCGCTGCTGGCACAGTTTCCCGATGGGCCAGAGGCTTCTCTCACCCGCCGCCGTTTGGCGGAACTGAGCGACCTGCCGACGGCGATCGACTTGCTTCGCCAGGTGGGATCCGGCTCGGATAGAGAAGCTCCAGAAGCGTTGCTCAGCCTCAGCCAACTGTATGACCGCAACGGCAGCCCGCAATCGGCCCAGGCGGTGCGGCAGACCCTTTGGGAGCGCTTCCCAGTCAGCGAAGCCGCGGCCACCGCCGCCTGGACGGTGGCTTGGCGCCAGGCGCAAACGGGCAATCTCAGCCAAGCCATTGCTCTAGCCCAGCAGATTGGCTTGGCCCAGCGGGATACGGAAATGGGGGCGCAACTGCTCTACTGGGCCGGCAAATGGCGGGAACGGCTGGGGGAGGTGGCTGCGGCGCGGCAAACCTATCAGCAGGTGCTGCGGCAGTTTCCCCACACCTACTACGCCTGGCGGGCGGCGGCGCAACTGGGCTGGCCAGTAGGAGATTTCTCCAGCGGCCGCCAAAGGGTTGAGGTGGATTTTCAGCCCGTTCGCCAACCTTTGCCCGCCGTTTCCGAGGCTACCCAGACCCTGCATCTCATTGGCGCTGGCCAACTGGCCTGGGAGCGCTGGCAGGGGGAAATGGCTCTGCTGCAACGGGATCCCGGCCAGATGAGCGTGGCCGAGCGCTTTGCCAGCGGCATTTTGCGCAACAACGCCGGCGAGCACCTGCGGGGCATCAACCAGGTGGCTGCCCTGCGCTTTAGCGCCGAGCCCGACCCGCTGCTGCCGACCCTGAGACAGCGCCAGGATTTCTGGCAGGCCATCTACCCGCTGCACTACTACGCCAGCCCAGAAAACACCTGGGAAAGGGATCCCTACGCCCAGCCCGGCCTGGCCCGCTGGTCGCGGCAATTTAACCTCAATCCCTTGATGGTGGCGGCCCTGATCCGCCAGGAATCCCGCTTTGAGCCAGAGATCGTCTCGGCCTCGGGAGCGCTGGGCCTGATGCAGGTGATGCCTGCCACCGGCCGCTGGATTGCCCAAAAAATCGGCCTAGCCCAGTACAGCCTCACCAACCCCGCCGACAATCTTCACCTGGGATCCTGGTACTTCGACTACACCCACCGCACCTACCAAGACAACACCCTCCTGGCCCTGGCCAGCTACAACGGCGGCCCCGGCAACGTGGCCAGGTGGCTGAGCCGCTTCGGCTTTGAGGATCCCGATGAATTTGTGGAGCAGATCCCCTTCGCCGAAACCCGTGGCTATGTCAAGTCTGTCTTTGGCAACTACTGGAACTACTGGCAGCTCTACACCCAAGAGGGGCGCACCTTGGTCAGCCAGCGCCTGCAACCGCACCTGTCAAATGATTGACGTTCTCCCCAGCCCCAAGGGGCGGGAATTCTTTCTTGCTCATCGCGAGCTACGCAGACGTACCGGTGAGATTGCCACCGCACGCCTCCTTCTTTCCCCCCCGTATACGGAGGGATGAAAGAGGGCGCGGGGCCTGCGCCGCCAAGGTTTTGGTCAAACTAGTGTCCAACCTGAGCGAGAGGCTGGAGGGTAGCCTCCGGCGCGATCTGTTGGCCAGCAGGCTCACAGCTCTTCTAGAGCTAGCGTCGGGAGGAGGTCAGCCTTTCCCCCAGCAACTGCACCGAGTAGGCCGCCAGCCCCAAGCCCACCATGAAAAACATGAAGGCGATCAGGGAAACGGATCCCACCAGCAGGTAGCGCACCAGAATGCTGATCCCCCGCGCCAGGGATCCGCTTTCCAGGTCGATGGGCGGCAACTTGGCCAGCATCGAGAGCAGCAATTGTAGGAACCCATAGCCCAAACTGGCAGCAAAGGCAGCCCCCAAGAGGGCGCTGAGGGGATGGGGGGAGGACGGCATGGGGCAGCACCGGAAAACTCACCCTTATTGTAGGCTCCAGGTACAATATGAGCGTTTGTCCTGAGAACGAAATGATGGGGAGCGGGTCTGAAGCAGTTTCCCACTACGAAGTGTTGGGGGTTTCGGTGCTGGCGACGGCAGCGGAGATCAAGTCTGCCTATCGCCGTTTGGTCAAGTACCACCATCCCGACAGCCTGCTGGCCAAAAAAGACGGGGCTGCTGCTGAACGCATTCGCCAGATCAACGCCGCCTACGCGGTGCTCAAGGATCCGCAAGCCCGCCGCGAGTACGACCGACAACTGCGCGCTAGCTGGGCCTCGCGCCACCCTCAGCCGACGGGCTCCCCCTCGGAGACGGTCAGCCAGGAGGCTATTGCCCGCGAAGCCTGGATTCGGCAGGTCTACACTCCTCTGAACCGAGTTTTGGGGCCTTTACTGTCTTCTCTCAAGCCGCAGTTAAATGCCTTAGCGGCAGATCCTTTTGATCCCGATTTGCTGGAGGCCTTTGGCCTGTATCTGGAGGAGTGTACGCAGAAACTGGCCCAAGCTCAGCAGATCTTTCGCCGCCTTCCCAATCCCAGCAGCCTAGGGGGGGTGGCTTCTCGCCTCTACTATGCCCTCAACCACTTGGAAGATGCCCTGGAGGAGCTGAGCTATTTCCCGCTGAACTTTGACGATCGCCACCTGCACACTGGGCAAGAGCTGTTTCGGCGGGCGGAAGGGTTGCGTCGAGAAGCCATAGACACCTACGCCCAGAGTTCGCCCTAGCGAGACCCGCCGCCGGGTGGAGAGGGGCGGGAATCGTAGGGGGTGGGAATGTACTGCACGGAAGGACGGCCCATGCTGGCCTGGGGGTACAAGTCCATCAGGGCGTAGATCTGGGGCGGCAACTCGGTGGAGATGGGCAGGCCCAGCTCCCGCGCTTCTTCAGCCGTAATCGGGTAGTCGTGGGTCACCCGCCCGCTGGTCAGGGCCTGGATGAGGGGCTCGATGCGTTCGGGGGCAATTTTGCGCTTGGGCACATCGTCCTTGAGCAGCTCCCGCACAAAGTTCTGCACCTGGTGCATCGCCTTGCGGGCCAGATCTGCCAGGATCAGAGTCTGGTCGTCGATCTCGGCAATGGGCTTTTCCGCCACCACCTGCAGAATACTGGCCGCAGCATAGCCGCCCAACTGGGGATCCACCGGCCCCAGCACCGCATTGGCATCCATGACAATTTCATCGGCGGCCAAGGCCAGCATCGTCCCCCCCGACATGGCGTAGTGGGGCACAAACACTGTCACTTTGGCCGGATGGCGGATCAGGGCGCGGGCAATTTGCTCGGTGGCCAGCACCAGGCCGCCAGAGGTGTGCAGAATCAAATCAATGGGGGTGTTGGGCGGGGTGAGGCGGATCGCCCGCAAAACCTGCTCCGAGTCCTCGATGCTGATGTAGCGGGAAACCGGGATCCCCAAAAAACTAATCGACTCCTGGCGGTGGATGAGCAAAATCACCCGGCTGCCCCGCTTCTGCTCCAACTCCCGGATCGCCAACAAACGGCGAAACTCCTGGGCGCGACGGTTCAACAGGGGTTGCAACGAGCTGAAGATCAAAAAAATCCAAAATAGGCTGCCCCAGTCCACTTTCGCGCCTCAAGCGGGATCCCTTTGCCTCCAGCATAGAGGATACGGAACCTCTGGTGATCTGCAGGCCTCACGCGTTGGGTTCAGACGCCGCAAAAAAGCGATCCAAGGCCCGCAGCAAATCCGGTACAGAAGTTTGGTTAATCCAGGAGCGAATGTAAGCCCGCTGCTCCGCCAAGTTTTCAAGACGGCCCAGCTTTTGCATGGCCAAAAGGCGGCTTTCTGCCTCGGCGCGGTTGATTTGTAAGTCCAGCCGCTGCTCCGGGGTGAGGGGATGCTCTGTCTGGGCCAACAGGTGATCGGCCACCATCAGGAACACCAGAGGCCCCGCCAGCTCCACCTGAGACTCGGCTTCCGGCTCAGAATCGGCCCCGGCGAGATCCTGGAGATCTTGAAAGAGATCCTGCCCCAGTTGCAGCAGCTCTTCTGCTGAGGCAGCCCGCAGCGCTGTCTCCGCAGCAGCCCGCAGCGGCTCTGGGGAAACCTTGTGGCGAGCGGCCAATTCTGCCAGGGCCTGTTCCCATTGATCCCGTTGGGCTTGCAACACAGCTTTCTCTTGCGGAGAAAAATCCAGCCGCTCCAGCAACACCTGCAAAGCCACAGCCCCCACCAACAGGGGCGGAAAGCGCAACAGGGTAGAGCCGGATCCCGCCTGCTCCAAAAAGGCTTCCAAATCGGGGCCGGATCCCCTGTCCAACAAATCCTGCAGGTAGGCCAGCACCTGCGGCGGCGAAGTCAGCCTCAGGATCCCTCGGGCGTGCGCCCGCAACTCTGCCGGGATCCCAAGGGTTTGCAATTGGGCTTCCGCCCGCGCTTGCGCTTCCGCAATCACCTCTGGCAAATCCGCCGTCGCCTGACCGGCCTGTAAGAGAACCTGGCTGGTGTCCTGCAGCAAGCTGGCCGCCTCCACAAACAGCAGCAACTGAGGGATCCGCAGCGTCGGCAAGACCATGTTAACTAAGCCTCAGATCCGCAGCGGATCCCGCAGATTCTGGATCGGCTGGCGCAGCGGAACGGGTTGGCCCGTTGGGCTTGTGCCAGTGCAGGCCAATCAGCGCGTCGTACAAAAAGCTCCAAAACTCCCCTCTCTCCCAGATCCCCAGCGTTTGCTGGCAGTTACGCGCGTCCAGCTCAGGTTTGGCCGCCCAGTAGGCCGCCTGATACTTGTACCAGGGAACCGAGGGCCAGAGATGGTGGATCAAGTGATAGTTTTGCCCCAGCAGCAGAATATTGGTCAGCCAGCCAGGGTAAACCCTGGCGTTGTACCACCGCTCTTGGGATTGAAAAGGGCGATGGGGCAGATAGTCGAAAAACAGGCCCAACAAGAAGCCCATAATAAAGGCGGGGGGCAGCCAATAGTTCATGATGTAGTCGGTGTAGCCAAAGTGAATGGCCAGCGCAAACGTTAGGATCACCACCAGCCGACTCAGCCCCCATTGCAGCAGATCCCAGCGACCTTTGCGCCAGAGCTGCCGCTTGAAGAAAAACACCTCATGGTAGAAAAAGCGCGGCGCAATTAGCCACAGCGGCCCGCCCGTAGACACATAGTGATCGGGATCGTCTTCGGGATGGTTGACGTGGGCATGGTGTTGCATGTGCACCCGCTTAAAGACCGGATAGACAAAGCCCTGTAACAGGGCAGAGCCATGGCCCAGCGCCTCGTTTAAAAAGCGGTTGCGGTGGGCCGAGCCGTGCGAGGCATCGTGGATCACTGTGCCCAGAACATACAGGGCGACAAAATTCAGCCAAAACACCAGCCAGCGGGGCCAATGCCAAAAGGCGTACCCGCCAAAGCAAGAGGCCGAAAGCGCCACCGCCGCCAAAAACATCAGCAGGGTGGGATTCCAAAATTCTGGCGGCGGCCCCAACAGCTCACGGGGTAACGCAAAAGGCTTGGGATCCGGTTGCGGAGTCGCAGCAGCAGTCATCGGCAGCCATCCTTGGGTGTGCACAGCGCAGACGGTGAGGATGGATTAAGGCAACAAAGCCAGGTCATCACCTCAAAAGCGGGGGAAGAGAACAATTTGTTAACTTTCGTTAGTATACGGCAGAGAGCTGCTCCCCTCGTTGGCCCAGGCCGGATTTTTCTTGCCAACTCCAGCCCGTCTCGACCGTTCCCGGCGAGGGGTAGATCGGCCATGAGGCCAGAAGAAGCCACAGTGTGAGGTTTTGTTGCGGCCTCTGTTGCAATTCATGTGGGGATCCCTTTGGGAGTTGCGGAATGGGGGTAATCTAGGGGGCGGTTAACCTGAGCTGAGGAGGAAAACCATGCTGCCCATTGTTGCGCCGTTGGCTATGACTGCCCAAACCAGCCCTTGGTCTCCCCTGAGCGCGGTGATTATCCTGCTCTGCACAGGGCTGGCCTACCTAAGCTTCAAGTCCTCTTCGGGTGTGGCTTCAGAAACCGGGCCTGTGTTGGGGATGACCTGGCCGGAAGTGCTGGGGGTCGCCAGCTTCGGCCATCTGCTGGGCGTGGGGGTGATCTTGGGCCTCTCCAATATGGGGGTTCTCTGAGGCATTTTCCGTTTACATTTCTTGACCTTAGCGGGAATCTCCGCCCGGCAATGTTAAACTCTCTATCAATCCTGAAAAAGAGCAGTTTCTCCAGCTCCACTTCCTTCTTGTCGAGGTTTGTTGTCATGCCTGCGATGATGCTCCTGGCGGCTTTGCCAGAAGGCTATGAGTTGTTCGATCCCCTGATCGACATTTTGCCGATTATCCCCGTTTTGTTTTTCCTGCTGGCTTTTGTTTGGCAGGCGGCGGTGGGCTTTAAGTGAAGCCCTCGGAATCTGCGATTGGCAACTACGGACTTTGGGACTGCTTTTGCTTACCCCTCTTGTTCTGGCGGGGGGGTAGTTTTAGTTGGGGCAGGTTTGGGGCAGGCCGCTGCGCCGCAGGCCTGATTCTCTGCCTTGCAAAGCTGAGACTGGCTGGCTGGGGTTCAGGGCTCGCGGTCGAGGGCGCCGGTAATCCAGAGCACCCCTGCCAAGCAGACGAAGTGGGCAAAGGTAACGTTGATATTGGCAGCCAGCAGCAGCACTCCTGCCGTCTGGGTGCTCAGCGTGCGGGTAAACAGCCGCACCAGCAGCTCTCCCACCTGCGCCTCCATAGCGATGAGGGCCAAGAAAGCGCCGGTCAGGCTGACATAGGTAACCCATTGCAACTGCTTGGGCAGATCCAACTGGCTTGGGGTAGCGGCGGATACTGAGCGGCGCTCCGCCTGGAGCAGGTAGCGCCAGTTAAAGAAGAGACCGGCTGCCAGGGTTAGAAGGGTAAACAGGGTAAACCAGAAGGCGATAAAGGCCCCCGTCGAGTCGTCGCGATAGAGGGTATTCTGGCCAACCAAAAATCCCAGCCAGAGCAGCAGAGCTGTTGCCCCCAGAACCGCCTGAAACCAGAACCCGAAGCGGCGCGTCAGGCGCAAGCGAGACTTCATGCGCTCGACAGCCACCCGTACTGACGGCGACATAGGCTCGTTCATCGCTCTCCCCCCGCTCTCTACGGACGAGCACTGACCTCCGCTTCCAGCCTACCGCTATCTTCCGTCCTCCGTCACATCCAGGCCAAAGCGCTGCAGGGGATCCAAGGGGGGTTAGGGTTTGGGGCTAGGGCTCACGCTGGGATCCCCGCTTTGCAGGCGCAGGATTTCGGCTTCGATGCGATGTCGGAGGGTTTTGCCTTCTTCGGAGCGAATCCACAAGGTAATGCGGTTGTATTCGGGCACGGTCATGCCGTGGCGGGTGATGATCTCGGTGGCGGTGCGAATGAACTCCCGCCGGATTTGATCTTTGCTGGCCGGATCCGCGGTGGCCTGGGAGCGCTGCTGGGCCTGTTGTCGGTGGGGCTCCATCTCCAGGACGATGCGGGCGTACTTGGCGACCTGTTCATCGGTCAAAACCAGAGAGGTGGCCGGGGTTTGGGCTACGGCAAGGGAAATGCCCAAGACAGGGATCCAAGTACAGGCCCAGATCAGGCCCACCAGCCCTTTTTGGGCCAAGTTGGGCATGGAGAATGCTGTCCACCGTCTCCGACTTGCTTGACCTGACACCGCTGCTATCTCCCCACCCGATAACTGGTCTTCAACAGGGTTGCTGGCGCTTTTGGGATCCTCCCTACTTTGGTGTAGCTCTCGCCTTTACCCAGCTTCAACCCACTCCGGGTATAGGCTCTGATGCTATCTGTTTTTCCCGGCAAAAGGCCAGGGATCCCAGAGCCTGCTTTTTATTTGACCGAAAAGCGGCCTTGAGGTTCCTGGTGCGGCCTTTCCATCTCTTTCCTGCCCATCTCGACGGCCCAGGGGGAGTGGCCTCTGGGATAATGGGGGTAGATGCTCGTTGTTGCCTCTATGAACTTGGAACGTCGCCCGGTTTTCCCGTTTACCGCCATTGTCGGCCAGGAGGAGATGAAGTTGGCCCTGCTCCTCAACGTCATCGATCCCCGCATCGGCGGGGTGCTGATCATGGGGGATCGCGGCACGGGCAAGTCCACCACCATCCGCGCCTTGGCCGATCTGCTGCCCCAGATCGAGGTTGTCAAGGGGGATCCGTTCAACAGCCACCCGCGGCAGCGGGATCTGATGAGCGACCAGGTGTGGGAGCGCCTGCAGGCGGGGGAAACCCTGGAAACCACCTGGATCCAGGTGCCGATGGTGGATCTGCCCCTGGGAGCCACGGAAGACCGGGTCTGCGGCACTCTCGACATCGAGCGCGCCTTGTCTCAGGGGGTGAAGGCTTTTGAGCCGGGGCTCTTGGCCAAGGCCAACCGCGGCATCCTCTACGTGGACGAGGTCAACCTCCTGGACGACCACCTGGTGGATGTCTTGCTGGATGCGGCGGCCTCTGGCTGGAACACGGTGGAGCGGGAAGGGATTTCCATTCGCCACCCGGCCCGCTTTGTCCTGGTGGGATCCGGCAACCCTGAAGAGGGAGAATTGCGGCCCCAACTCTTGGATCGCTTCGGCATGTTTGTCCGCATCGAGACGGTGCGGGATCCGGCCCTGCGAGTGCAGATCGTGGAGGAGCGCAGCCAGTTCGACGCCGACCCCCAGGCTTTTCTGGCCAAATACGCCGAGGCCCAGCAGCGCCTGCGGGAGCGCATTGAAAAGGCCCAGCACCTCTTGCCGACTGTGATGGTGGATCCTGAGTTGCGCCTGAAGATCTCCGGCGTGTGTGCGGCGCTGGAGGTGGATGGGCTGCGGGGCGATATCGTCACCAACCGGGCAGCCAAGGCGTTGGCAGCTCTGGAGGGGCGCAGCGAGGTCACCGTTGCCGATATTCGCCGGGTCATCAGCTTGTGTTTGCGCCACCGCCTGCGCAAGGATCCGCTGGAAACCATCGACTCCGGCTACAAGGTCGAGAAGGCCTTTAGCGAGGTGTTTCAGGTGAGCCTGGAGAGCGCCGCTTAGCTCTCACCCCCAGCCCCTCTCCCCCTGGGAGAGCATGACTCTAGTCAATGATACGCTGGACTATACTGAAAATAATGTACAATATGTTCAGTATGGCTGCTTGGTATGGCTAGATATGTAAAACCGAGAGAAGCGGCGGATTATTTTGGGGTGTGTCTCCACACTTTGAGGCGATGGGAACAGAAGGGCTGGATCCATGCAGTACGTACACCATCCGGTAGGGCGAGAAGGTATGACCTCGACAGCTACATTGGCCTCCGGCCCGCTGACGCGAACAGAGCGCCCAAGAAGGACAAACGAGTCGTTTTGTACGCCCGAGTCAGCAGTCGAGGGCAGAAACC
>NZ_AXUW01000001.1:404186-415011 GCF_002760415.1 Synechococcus sp. 65AY6A5 | reverse complement strand
TCAAGCAGCTCCTGAAGTTTCAAGCCAAGAAGAAAAACGTGGTCGTCGTGGAAGTATCGGAAGCGTACACCAGCAAAACCTGTACCAAGTGCGGGCACATCCACACCAAGTTGGGTGGCGCAAAGGTGTTTAGATGCCCAAAGTGCAACCATAGGCTACCACGAGATTGGCAAGGCGCTCTGGGTGTTATGCTCAGGGCTTTGCGGGATACCGCCTTTCTGTTTGGACTCCGTCCGAGTAGCGCGGTCGCGTCAGCGTCGCGTAGTGACAACGGAAACGGACAGAATGCTATCGCTTCACCGCTGAGCATTACTGCTCAGCAGTGTTCAGCGTAAATGTATCAGCTAGGCAAATAGGGCTTCCAGTTTGTCGGCGATGGCGGCAACCCAGGCCCGCTCCTGGCGGCTGAAGCTGCGCGGCCTGTCGCTGCCCAAAATGAGGCATCCCCTCTGGCCGATGGGCTGGCAGAGAACTGCCTGGGATCCGGGGGGCAACAGGCCGTCGAACTCGGCGCGGGCGGGGAAAAATCTCAGATCCCCCAGGTAGAGGGGCTGACGTGTCTCCAATACCTGCTGCAGGGTGCCCTGAAGCTGCAGGGAGGGCAAGTGGCCGGGGCTGGCCAGGATCCCCCGCTGCAGCAGGGTGCGCCCCTCCACCCAGATCACCACGGTGCGGGCGGCGGTGGTGCTGAGCAGGGTGTGGGAAGCCCAGGCCAGCTCCAGTTTTTCCCTCTCGGACAGATCCGGGTGCCAGTCGCAACCTGGACTTCCCTGCAGGGGGGCAGCCTGGGGAGGACGCGGCTGGATCTGCTGCCACAGCAGGCCGGTCAAGATCAAAACAGCGCTGAGGAGGATCCCCAAGGCGTCGGAGCGGGACTGGCTGGCCAGCAACTCCGGCGTAAACAGCAGGCGATTGGCCAGCACAAGGACGCTGCCCAGAAGGCCGGTCACCAAAGGCAGCCGCCTCAGCCAGCGATTGGGATCCCGGGAAGCCGGAGTGGATTTAACCCTCAAAGCAGGCAGACGTCTCTCAGAGTGCCCAGTAAACCCAGTCTAGAGCTATCCAAGGCGTCAGAGGCGGCTCCAGATGCCGAGGCGCTCTTGGCGGGCTCTTTTTTGCAGGCCACCGAAGTAGCTGTCGTATTTGATGTTGTGGCTGTAGGGAGCGATGCGGGCCAGGCCGTTGCGCACCAGCATAGCGTTCATCTGCTGGCCCTCCAGCCAGACGTAGGCCTCCACCAAGCCGGTGGCATCCACATTGCGCAGCAGCTTATCCCCTTCCAGCTTGACGGTGCGGTGCAGGATGCGCTCCCGCATCAGCTCAATTGCTTGCTGGTAAAAGGGATCCTCCTCCGGGCTAAGACCTTGGATCCCGGCCAGGCGGATGAGGCGCAATTTCTGTTCCCCTTCGACCTGCACCACCAGCGTGTCACCGTTGACCACGCTCACCACCACTGCATCCGGGTAGCGATCAAAGTAGTGGTTGTCGAAGTAGAAGGGGGTATCGGGCACGACCCGCCGCTCCCCAAAGCCGTGGCCGGGCAGGGCCAAGAGCCATCCCAACACCGCAGAGCCAACAGCAATACGCCGGAACATGTCTTTCCCCCTTGCGGATAGCGGCTCCCCTCCCCCAGGGAGCGTTTGTCGGCAACACCTAAGGCGTAATGGTAGCGGCAACTGCCTGGAAGACAACCCCTTGCCAGGGATCCGATGGCCGGTTTGGGAGATGGGGATTCCTACTATGGGTGGGGGTTCTGGGCGAGAAACTCCCGATCCAAGGATAGGGGAGCAACCGGCTGGGTGAGCGTAAACTGACCGCTTACAATCCATTGTTTGAGGATCTCAGCAACTTGCATCGAGCGGCGCAGGCTGGCCAGGGGAGCGGTGCGCACCTTGCGGCCGTTGAGGGTGATGTGGCCGGATTTGAGCTGGGCATAGCTCACCAGGCCAAAGGTGGGGCGCACCCGCCGGGGGATGGAAAAGTCGATCACCGGCGCCACCAGCTCCTCATCCCGGATGGCGATGGGCTCCAGATCGGCGGGGGAAAGGATGGGGATGGGGATCCCAACCCCCAACATCAAGCTGGGGCCGTAGTTGCGGAAGTAGCAGCCCCGCACCCATTCGGCTTGCATCTGTTTGGCGTCGCCAATGAGGGCCAAGGTGGCGGCAGGGCCGATGGGGGTTTGGTTGGGCAGCCGTTTTTGCCGCGGGAAGTGTTGGGTGCCTTCCCAGGCGATGTAGCCGATGCCGCCCCCCAGAAAGATGCGGCTGCCGATCCCCACCCGGCGCAGGAGGGGGTCGTTGAGGAGGGGGGAGAGCTCACCTGGATTGGAATAGACGGCATTGCCCAGGTGCGGCTCCAGCAGGCCCAAATAGGTGTACAGGGGCCGATCCCCGCCGTTGACGCCGACAATGAAGTTTTGGTAGGCGTTGCGGGGGTTGAACAGGTAGAACTGGTTGAGCTGATCCCGCGTCAGGGTGGTCTCGTAGTCAGCGCGGGGATAGCAGTCGGTTACCTGGCCAACAGCCCGCAGGTGCACCCGCTTGCCGGCCACCAGATCGGCGATAACGTGGCCGCCCCCGTAGGGGTGATCGGCTTGCTCGCTGGGCTGGGCTGCCCCTAGGTAAAGATCCACGGCGCCAAAGCCGGCATAGGCGGGCACCCCATTTAGCCAAGCCTGGCGAATCTTGATCGGCGGATCCGTATGGCCCAGGTTGAGGATGGCCCCCGACGACTCCATCGGCTCAAAGGTGCCCGTGGTTACCACATCCACCTGCTCAAAGGCCTCCTCAAGGCTGAGGGTGGCCAGCTTGGCCTTGGCTTCCAGGGCCGTCCACACCCGCACCTGGCCTTTGGCAATGCGCCGGTTAATTTCTTCTAGAGTTCTTTCCATCGCCTTCAAAAGATGGCAAGGGTCTGGGCAGATCTCCCTCCCAGAGGGGCCACAGCGCCAATCAATAGCTTAGAGAGCCCAAAGGCGCTCGAGGGGGGAGGGTTGCCGTCGGCTGAGAGGGGGATCTTTCAGTACCCTTTCAGAGCTAGGTTGGGCATTTGCAGGGCGGCTTCCACCCGTTGCACCTGGGTTTTGAAGCTGCCATCCTGCTCCAGCCATATCTGCCTCAGGGCCGGGGGGATCACGTCCAGGCTAAACCGAGAGCTTTTGGGGCGAAATTGCACACAGGTGGAGGGACAGGCAAAGTAATCGACCCCCTGCCGGCGGCGGTGCAGGTCTTGGTGGATGTGGCCGAAGATCACCAGGCGAATGTGGTCGAACTCGTCCAAAACCTGAAACAGCCGCTCCGGCTGCTGCAGGGCACTCTGATCCAGCCAGTCGGAATCCACCGAGAAGGGGGGGTGATGCAGGGCCAAGAGAACATGGTTCTGGGCAGCCTGGCTGCGCTGCAGCTCCTGGCGGAGCCACAGCAAGGCGCCATCCGTTAGGTAGCCGCTGTCTTTGCCCGGCACCAGAGAGTTCAACAAAATAAAGCTCCAGTTCTCTCGGCTGAAGCTTTTCTCCCGGTGTACTCGCTCGGCGCAGAGCTCTGAGTTCATGTTATGAAGGCGATCGTGGTTTCCCGCCAGCCAATAGGTGTCGATGGGAAGAGCTCGCAGATGCTCCCGCAAACGGGCATAGGCGGCGGCGCTGCCATCCTGGGCGAGATCCCCGGTGAGCAGCAGCAGATCGGGCAAGGGATCCAAGGCGGCAATGGCCTTTTGCACCTGCAGGAAAGAGGTCTCCGTGTCCACCCCCAACAGCCGCTGGTGCGGCTTGGCAAACAGATGCAGGTCGCTGATCTGAACCACGTATACGGTCATAGACCAGACTGAAGGGGGATAGAAGCCCATCTCTGCAGATTTAAAACATTACCGTTTTAGCAGCAGATGTCTCGCCTGGGATCTGAAGAGCCAAATCGATCTCAATTGGTACAACCTTTATATGGATTGGGCATTGATGCAATTTCTGCAATCAGGCCTGCCTTGGCTGAGGCTTCCTAGAGCAGCTAAGATTCTCAAAAAATCTTGGAGAAAAGTCTTAAGAGACATTCAAAGAATGGCCCACATTCCTGAAGGCAGCCTGCACCTGCGGCCAGCGGGATTCTTGGGTGGAGGCAGTCAGAGTATAGAGGCGATGGTGGCGCACGGTTACCGTCACTACCTCGTGGCGGAGCTGGGATCCGATATCGGTTTGGTACTCAAACAGGTAGTAGGGCCGGCCTTGCCGCTCAAAAGCTTCGGCGGCCAACAGCTTGGTCGAGCGACCAGAGCCTTCCGGGGCGATGATCTTCTCCGCCACCAATTGCCCCACCTCGTCCGGGCCACCCAGATCGGCAATCGTCTCTCCCTTATCAAAGGGGGCAATCATCAGGCTGACGTTCTCCGTCTCGTAGACCAAGTCGCGCAGAAGCACCGCTGGCCCTTTCCCTGGCCCCAAGTTCACTGCCACCATGCCGTTGGGATAGGCAAAGGCAAAGGCTCCGCCAGGATCCCTGTAGGCGCGCAAGTTAGAGCCTGCGGAGCAGGCACCGGTGAGCAAGCTGAGGCAAACACAGAGCAGTAACAACACCCCAGAGAGCCGCTGTCCGAATCGGGCAAGATGCCCACCTTGTGCTGCTGACATGCCGGGATCCTCCGCTCAGATTGGTTGCCCATCTCAATCATCCTAATATGGGCGCCTCCTCTCGAACCAGTGAAAAAAAAGACCCTAGAAGTTCTTCAGCGGGATCCGTTCTGGTAGTGGCGGGAGCGCAACACCAGCACATCCGAGAGCTGGCGCAATTGACTCTGAACTTGGTCGAGCTGTTTTTTGTCCCGCACATCAATACAGAGATCGATCAGAGCCGTACGGTTGGCAAAGGTCTGCACCCTGGCATTGCGCACATTAATGCTCTGATCCGAAAGACGGGAAAGGATGTCCCGCAGCACGCCAACGCGGTCAATGACCTCCAGGCGCAGTTCCACAGGGTAGATCTGGGTGCTCTGCCGTAATTGCTCCTCGTTCCAGCGCACCGGCACCAGCCGCTCCCCCGGAACCTGAGCCACCCGCGGACAATCGCGATGATGAATGGTGATACCCTTGAAGCGGGTAACCACGCCCAGGATGGGATCCCCTGGCAGCGGGTTGCAACATTTGGCCAACTGGTGTTTCAGACCCTCCACCCCCAGGATGGGAGATTGGGATCGGCTGGAACCTCGGCTCCCATTGGCCCGCGGCAGCAGCAGCTTGGCTTCCTCAAGGGATCCCTCCTCTGGCGGGGGAGAGACTGCCGGCTTGCTCACCTCCTGCAGCCGATGGAGCACCTGCGTGGGGGTGACCTCTCCATAGCCCAGCGCCGCCAGCAGGTCGTCCACGCTGGTGTAGTTGAGCTTCTCGGCCACCTTTTGCATCCGCTCCGACTTGAGCAGCGCATCGAACCCCGTTTTGCCCAGCTCCCGCTCCAGCAAGTCCCGGCCCCGGGCGATGTTTTGCTCGCGATTGCAGCGCTTAAACCATTGGCGAATGCGGTTGCGGGCCGAGCTGGTGGCTACAAAATTGATCCAGTCCAGGCTGGGGTGGGCGTTCTTGTGGGTGATGATTTGGACAATGTCGCCATTGCGCAGGCGGGTATTCAAGGGCACGATCTTGTTGTTCACCCGCGCCCCGGCACAGTGATCCCCAATTTCAGAGTGAATGCGATAGGCAAAGTCCACCGGGCAGGATCCCTGGGGCAGGGCCAGCAAGTCTCCTTTGGGCGTAAAGACGTAAACCTCGCTCTCAAATAGGTTCTCGCGAATGGTGTCCAGGTATTCTTTGTCGTCCTTGAGGTCGTTTTGCCACTCCAACAGTTGCCGCAGCCAGGTAAAGCGCTCTTCCTCGGGCTTTACGGGGGTGCTGCCGGCTTCTTTGTACTTCCAGTGGGCGGCAATGCCGTATTCGGCCACGCGGTGCATCTCTTCGGTGCGGATCTGCACCTCCACCGGTCGGCCCTGTAGGCCGATCACAGCCGTATGCAAAGATTGGTAGCGGTTGGCCTTGGGCAAGCCAATGTAGTCTTTGAAACGACCCGGAATGGGGCGAAAACAGTTGTGAACGACCGCCAGCACCCGGTAGCATTCGCTCACGGTTTGCACGATAACCCGCACGGCCAGGAGATCGTAGATCTCGTGAAATTCTTTGCGCTGCTGCTGCATCTTGCGGTAGATGCCGTACAGGTGCTTGGGCCGCCCGCTAATCTCAAAGTGCTCTAGCCCCCCTTGAATGAGGTGCTTCCGCAGCTCTTCAATAAACGCTTGGATCTCTGCCTCTCGCTCGCTACGCTTGGCGTTGACCAGCTCTTGAATCTGGCGATAGGCTTCGTAGTCCAGGTACTTAAAGGCCAAGTCTTCCAGTTCCCACTTGAAATGCCAGATCCCCAGCCGGTTGGCCAAGGGGGCGAAGATCTCCATAGTTTCGGCTGCAATCTGTTTTTGCTTGTGGGGGGGCAGATATTGCAGCGTGCGCATGTTGTGCAAGCGATCCGCCAACTTGACCACAATGACCCGGATATCCTTGGCCATGGCCACAAACATGCGGCGGAAGTTTTCTGCTTGCTGCTCCGTTTTGCTGGAGAAATTAAACTGAGAAAGCTTGGTTACCCCCTCCACCAGCAGGCGAACCTCAGGGCCAAATTCGGCCTCTAGGGCCTCCAGGGTAACTTCCGTATCTTCGACAACATCGTGCAGAAGGCCAGCAGCTACGGTAACGGCGTCACCCCCCAACTCCCGCAACAGGCTGGCCACGGCCACCGGATGGGCGATGTAGGGATCCCCTGATTTCCGCTTTTGGCCCTTGTGCAAACAGTAGGCAAACTCGAAGGCCCGGCGCAGCAAATCTGCCTCTTCCGCCGTGTAGGATCGCAGCCCATCGCCGAGATCTTCAGCGCCTGAAAGCAAAGCCCGCAGCCATCCCGGCACCTCAAAATCCAGGCTATTTAGGTCAAAGGCTCCTTCTAAGCTGGTGGCAACAGCAGGCTGAGCCATGGGAGTCCGCAAAAAGGATGGTTTAACTGCTACCTCTAGTATCGATCACTGGAGTTCCTTACAGCTTATCCTTGATTCAAGCCGCCTGCAGGCAGGTTGAAGAAAAAAGCTGCGCAATAAACCTGCCCCTAAGTGCAGGGAAAAGCTTAACGCTCTGCGCCTATCCTATCCCTCACTTTGCAGCATTCCGGAGCAAGATATACCAAAATCTAGTGGACTAGCCTCTTGCTGGAGGGCTAGCAGCTAGGGGGAGTTGCAAAGCTAGAGGCCCTAGCCATCCCTTGCGATAGTCGTTGAGAATTTGCCTTGCCGCTCGTTCGGCATCCCCTCGATACCGCCGCTCTGCGAGATCTTGCACTGCCACGCTGCCAGGGGGGATCGGGTCGGGCCAGCCGTAGCGCTGTTGCAGCAGGGCTTGGGCCTGGGGCTGCACCTGCAGCAGTTGATCCACGAAGTAGGCGGCCACCTGCTCAGGATCGTAGGCTGCGGCGCCGATGTCATCACAGATGGCCAGCAGGGAGGCTGCCTGTTGATCCGGCAGCGAAGGCGGGAGGATGCCCGGCGAGTCCAGCAAATCCAACTCCCCCCCTAGCCGTACCCACTGCAGTTGCCGGGTTACCCCAGGGCGCGCAGCGCTCTCGACGGCTCGCCGTCCCAAAAGTCGATTCAACAAGGCAGACTTGCCCACATTGGGAAAGCCCACCACCACGGCCCGGACAGCCCGCGGCCGCATGCCCCGCCGTTGCCGCCGCTCGTTTACCGCTTGCCCCATCTGTAAGATGGCTTGCTTGAGGCGGGGCACCCCTTCTCCCGATTGGCCGTTGGTGGGATAGACCGGGATCCCTTGCTGCGAAAAATGCTCCTGCCACGCTTTGAGATCCCTTGCCGCAATGGAATCGGCTCGGTTAAGCGCCAAGAGGCGAGGTTTTTCCCCCAGCCACTTGTCCAGCTCAGGGTGACGGCTGGCCAGCGGGATCCGCGCGTCCACCACTTCAATTGCCACGTCCACCAGCCGCAATTGTTCCCGCAACTGGCCAATGGCCTTGGCCACATGGCCGGGATACCACTGGATGGGCGGAGAGCTCATGCCGCCAAAACCTTGGAAAAGCTCGACGGCTACGCAAACAAGGACAGGATCTACTTTAGCCTGCCCAGCCCGCTCCTTCCCAATCCCAGGGCGAGTAAAAAATAATACAGTATAGGTGTGACTAGGATCCCTTGCCAGGACAAGCTAACGTTAAGGGATGTAACAAAGAAGGAGAGACAATGGTCAAGCGGGTGCGGTTGGATCCCATTGCTCAGGTGTCGGAAGTGGCCACCAACAGCAACTTGCTCTCGGTGCTGTTGCGGGAAGAGCTGAATGTCTTGAAAGAGTGCGGCGGGCGCGGCCTCTGCGCCACCTGTCATGTGTATGTAAAAGAGGGGATGGAATCGCTCTCGGCCATGACCCCCCGGGAGCAGCGCACCTTGGAGGTGATCACCACTCGTAAGACCAATTCCCGCCTAGCTTGTCAAGCGCGGGTTCTGGGGGAAGGGGTGGTGGTGGAGTTGCCGGTGGGGATGTACATCAACGCTTTTAAGGATATCGAGGTGTTGATTGGGCGGCGGGCGGAGCAGCCCCTTTTGCACCCAGTAACTGGCGCCGTTTTGGTGCAAGCGGGCAAGCTGATTACGCGCTCGGTGCTGGAGTCGGTGAAGAATTTGGATCTGGATATCCAAGAGGCCTTGGCCCGCAGCAGCCGAGATTTTTAGCCATTTGAGGGAAGCTCTTCGCGCTAGTTCAGCTAGAAACCGCAGCAGCCCCGCACCGTACCCCCCTCAATCCCCCCGCCCCCCTGCCCCCCGTATACGGGGGGTTGGGGGGAAGGGGGGCGGTCGGAGCCGGGTAGTTTACTCTGCTAGCAAGTCCTTATGAACCCTGTGTTTCTTGGGATCGACCTGGGTACTTCGGGGATGCGGGTGGTGGCCCTCTCGGAGGCAGGCGAGATAGTGGGCAAAAGCGAGCGCTCCTGGGATCCACCGGAAACCAACCCGGGCCGCTGGCTGCGCACCCTGAAGACGCTGCTGGCACACCTGAAGACCCAACTGGGGGATCGCTACGCCATCGTTGCCCTCAGTGCCTGTAGCACCTCTGGCACGGTTTTGCCGGTAGACGGGCGGGGCATGCCGCTGGATCAGGCCTGGCTGTATTCCGACCTGCGGGGACAGGCCCAGGCCCGGCGCTTGGGGATCCCGGCCAGTTGGGGGCTCAGCCGCTGGCTGTGGTGGGCAGAAGCCCATCCTGATCAATACCGGGACAGCTACCTGGCCCACCCGGCGGACTTTCTCCTGAGCCAACTGGGAGGCCGCCGGCGGGTAACCGATCACACCCATGCCCTAAAAAGCGGCTTCGACCTGGAAACCTACACGTGGCCGCGGGAGTGGCTGTCTCGCCATGGCCTCGACCCCAAGCGCTTTCCTGAGGTGGTGGCGCCAGGAACGGTTCTGGGAACGGTGCGGGCGGAGTGGGAGCTGGGGCCAGAGGTGCTGATTGCTGCCGGGATCACCGATGGCTGCGCCGGACAGTTGGCCGCAGGGGCTACTCGCTTGGGGCAGGTTGCCACCAGCCTGGGCACAACCCTCATCTTCAAGGCCAACAGTGCTGTTCGCGTGAGCGGGACGGAGTCCTATCCCGTGCAAACGCAAAGCCTCTACTCCCATCTGCACCCCGACCGAACCAGTTGGTGGCCAGGAGCAGCCTCCTTCTGCGGCGGCGGGGTCTTGCCCCACTTCTTCCCCGGCGGCAACTTTGCTGCCCTGGATCGGCAGGCGGAAGCCCATCTGCCCACGGGCTTGGTCAGCTATCCCCTCTGCCGACCCGGCGAGCGTTTTCCCATCCTGGATAGTGAATTTGCCGGCTTCTTGCCCCAGGCGGAAGTGGGATCCCCTCGCTTCTATGCAGCTCTCTTGGAAGGGGTGGCAATGGTGGAGCGGCTGGGGCTGGAGACCTTGGCCGCCCACGGGATCCCCATAGAGGGAACGCTGTTGACCACCGGCGGCGGCTGCAAAAGCCCTCTGTGGCTGCGCCTGCGCGCCAGCCTCCTTGCCCGCCCCTTAGCAGTGGTCAAGCACCCCGAGGCCGCCGTAGGGGCAGCTGTCCTGGCCGCCTCGGCCTATTGGTGCTGCTCGGTGCAGCAGGCTGCCGATCGGCTGGTGCAGGTGGAACGCCTCATCCAGCCCGATCCCGAGTGGGTCAAGGCCTATACCGAGATCTACTCGGAGTTCCTTAGCCGCCTTCCTAATTTCTGGAGATTCCCTGAAGGGAGAGCCACTAACCCGCTACTCACTGGGTAGCAGGTTTTCTTTTGTTTCCAATTTCTAGGGATCCTCCCGAAGGGGGAACTTGACCAGTGCCCCCTGCTGGGGAAAGGAGGAACATGGTTTCCAATTTCTAGGGATCCCCCCGAAGGGGGAACCGCCTTCTACTTCACACTGGATGGTGGGGTCATCCGTGGTTTCCAATTTCTAGGGATCCCCCCGAAGGGGGAACAGGTTTGTTATGTTTACCAAAGAGGAAATTCTCCGCAATGTTTCCAATTTCTAGGGATCCCCCCGAAGGGGGAACTATGCAAACACAGTAGTAGACATAACTATCCTCCTTAGGGTTTCCAATTTCTAGGGATCCCCCCGAAGGGGGAACTCAGTTCATACTATTCCTCTCGCTGTGCCAAGTTTGAGGGAGTTTCCAATTTCTAGGGATCCCCCCGAAGGGGGAACTAGAACGAGACTGAGATCAGCCCCGGACCAGCCGGGTGTTTCCAATTTCTAGGGATCCCCCCGAAGGGGGAAC
>NZ_AXUW01000001.1:395886-402965 GCF_002760415.1 Synechococcus sp. 65AY6A5 | reverse complement strand
TGACACACTTGTTTCCAATTTCTAGGGATCCCCCCGAAGGGGGAACTCTACCCTTATTAAACCCAAGCGGGGCAAGGAATGCAAGGCCTATTTGCGAGGGGGTCGGTCGAAGAGGGCAAAAAAAGGCCTTGCAGAGGAGGGGTGAGAGGCCTGAAAGCCTTGTGGCGCAAGGCATCGAGCGGGTCAACGAAAAAATCGGCTTTTGCGGGTTTTGGCGAGGCGCTCGCAGAAGCGTTGATACCGTTTTTATGTGCTTTTGGCAACATGGCTAGGATCGGGATCCCTGGCAAGTCCGAGCTAGGGGCTAATTGCGCAGGCGACCGGAGCGGAGGATGCTGAGGATGAGCCACAGTCCCAAGAGGCTGGCGGCGCCAAAAAGCAGCTCGCTCAGCCAGAAGACCTGGAAGCGCTGGGTTTGCGCCGAGATGATGGCGGCGCCGATAATCAGGGATCCGACCAGGATGCTGTAGGAGAGGCGGTTGGCCGACTGATCCAGGCTGATGCGGAGGTCTTCCAGCTCTTGGATGGTGAGGTTCCAGCGTTGGGTTTCCGAGGTGATGCGGCTAAGCAGCACTTCCAATTGCCGCGGCGACTGCAGCGAGAGGTTTTTCAGGTCCAAGGCTGTGCGCAGCAGCGAGGGTAGGGGAGCTTCCCCCAGCAACTGCTGCCGAAACACGTCCGCCATCAGGGGGCGAATTTGCTCCGGCAGATTGTAGTCTGGGGTGAGCTGGCGGGCGATCCCTTCCAGATTGGCCAGGGCCTTGGCGCACAGCCCCAGGTTGCCGGGGATGCGGATCTGGTTGCGCCGCGCTGCTTGCAGGATCTCGGAGAAAAGCTGGCTAAAATCCAGCTCGGCCACAGTTAGGGTGTAGTACTGCCGCAAAAGACGCTCGTATTCCCGCTGCAACTGGGCCAGGCTGACGGCGGGATCCCGCAAGCGGCCCCTGGGGCTTTCCGGCAGGGCCAGCTCCAGGGTGAGTTCGGCACAGCGCTGGGCATCCAGGCTGACGATGGCCAAAATCAGCTCCAGCACAATCTGCTGCGTGCGCGGATCCAGCCGCCCAATCATGCCGCAGTCCAAGAGGGCTACGCGACCGGATCCCAAATAGAACAAGTTGCCGGGGTGGGGATCGGCGTGGAAGTAGCCGTCGATGCAGATCTGCTGGAAAAAGGCGCGGGTGAGCAGGCGGGCAAGCTGCTGCGGCTCGGCGTCGCTGCGATCCGCCTCCAGGAGTGGCTTTCCTTCGATCCACTCCAGGGTCAGCACCTTGGGGGTGGTAAGAGCCCAATAGACGCGCGGCACCACCAGTTGGTTGGGATCAAACCAACGGCCAGCCTGCAGGCGTTGCCGCAGCTGCTCCGTGTGGCGGGCTTCCTGGGTAAAGTCCAGCTCCGCCTGAATGGCCCGGCAAAACTCATCCGCCAAGGCCACCACGTCTGCCAGCCGGCCAAATTCTGTTTGCGCCACCAATTCAGCAATGCTGCGGATGAGCCTTGTATCCCGCTCTACTATTGCCTCCACGCCGGGCCGCTGGATCTTGAGGGCCACCGCTTCGCCGCTGACGAGATGGGCGCGATGGACCTGGGCAATGGATCCCGCCGCCACCGCTTCCGTGTCGAGGCTGCTGAATACCTGTTCCAGCGGCTTTCGCAACTGCTGGCGCAGCAGGATCTCCACCGCGTTCCAGGGCACGGGGGGCACATTGCTCTGCAGGGTGCTGAGGGCCTCGATATACTCCCGCGGCAGCAGGTCGGGGCGGGTGCTCAGCAACTGGCCCAGCTTCACATAGACCGGCCCCAGATCCACCAGGATGTTGCGCAGCACCAGGGGTGGTGGCAGTTGCGGCTCTTCCGCCTTGCCCAAAGAGAGCAAGCGCCGCATGTAGTCCCAGCCGTGGCGCAGGACTACTTCTAGGATCTCCGCCTGACGGGCGCTATTCTGGGCCAGCCGCGCAAAGACCACCTCTTTCCTCTCCTCTTCCGGGCTTGCCTAGGAAGGCTTAGAAAAAGGGCACGGGAGCCACCCGGCGGGTTCCATCCCAGCCGCTGGCTAGCCCTTCTCGCAAGACCCGCAGCACCTCGTCGGTGCTGGCGTTGGGCTCGGCAAAGGAGAAGAGGTGCTTATAGCGCAGCCTCCCTTCGCGATCCACGATGAACTGGCCTGGCAGGGGCGCCCCCAGGGCTTGGCCGACGCCGTAGAGCCGAAAGGTTTTGCACTCCGGATCCACCAGCAGCGGATAGGGCAGTTCCAGGTCGGCTTGGATCTGTTGGCTTTGCACCGGGTCGGTGCTGGTAACCATCAGCAGCTCTGCTCCCAGAGCCCGGATCTCCTCGTAGCGGGCCTTCAGCTCCTGGATGTGGGGGTAGCAGAAGGGGCAGAAGAGCTTTTCTGTAAAGATGCGGGTAAAGGCCAGAACCACCGGCTTTTGGCCGCGGTAGTCCGACAGGCGCACGGGATCCCCGTGCACATTGGGCAGCTCAAAGTCAGGGGCCAGCTCGCCAATCTGCAGAGGGCTGTTGGCCGGCTGGGGGATGAAGTTGTCGAAAAAGCGACGGTTGAACAGGCTGCTGTTGCTGGTCATTGCCATTTTTTACGTTTCTTTACTACCTGCCACCAGCCTAACCCAAAGCCTCGGCCACTGCCTTTAGCCGTCGCAGTTGTGCCCGCATGTCGTGCCGGGTCAGCTCCGCTGCCACCAGATAGAACCCTGCCGCCACCCAAGGGTTGGGGATGCAAAACTCAAAGCGGTTTACCAATAGCGTTCCCAGCGGCTGGGGGCAACATTCCCAGCGGTCGGTGCCCTGAAAAAAACCCTCAAACTGCCACTGCACCAGGCCCTCGGCCCGCTCGGCGATCACGCAGTCTAGGCTGGGGGAAACCAGCGGCAGGCGCAGGAAAAAGCGGTAGCGGCTGCCCAGTTGCCCAGTGGGGGATCCCAGCGCCTCACAGCCCAACAGGGGGTTGAGCCAGCGCCGCATCAGCGCTGGATCGATTAGACAGCGCTCCACCTGGGCCACGCCAGCGGCAATTTCAATCGCTTGAGTATAGACGGGCATGCTCTAGGGAGCGGCTGCAGCGGCAGGCTGCGCTTCGCCGCCAGGGACGACGGTACTCAGCAAAATCAGGATATCGCGATACTCCACCTGATCCGGCCCGCGGCGGGGGGATCCCACTTGGATGACCGCCTGCTGGGGCGGCCTGTCGGGGCGAGGGGGAGACTCGAACACCAGCGTGCGGATGCCGCCGGCCTGCTCGAGATCGGAGAGGAGATCCCAGCCCCGGCCCCAGAGGGTGCGGCGGTAGTAGGCGGCGATCTCCGAGAGAGGTTGAGAGGTCTGCAAAATCAGGGAGGCAAGCCCTCCTTCCTGATCCCAAATTTGCCCCGAAGAGATGACGGTGGCGTCGGGCAAGCGCAACTGGTGCGGGAAGTGGGGAGGGAGAGCGCGGGTATCGCCCACGGAAGCCTCAAAATGGGTGCCATCTTCGCCGATGTGGCGCAGCACCGGATCCGGGGGGGCAGCTTCGGAAGGAGATGCGTCTGGCCAAGGGCGACAGGCAGCCAACAACGCTAGCGACAGCCAAGCCAGAAGTTGCACCTGACCTGGGCAAAAATGTCCTCTCATCGCATAGCCAGGGATCCCTCAGTGGGTTATAGCGGATCCCCATTCCTCCCCACAACCCGTTAGCAGGGATAGCAGGACCCCTCGAGCTGCACAAGCGGCAACTGCACAGCCTAAGATAGGTTCTGGAGAGGTGTCCGAGTGGTTTAAGGAAGCAGTCTTGAAAACTGTCGTGGCGCAAGCCACCGTGGGTTCGAATCCCACCCTCTCCGTCAAATCAAGTTTGCCGCAGGGAGACCATCCAGACCTAGCTGGATTCCCTTGTCTCAGTTCCCAGAGGTTTGTTTTCAGAGGCAGCCGGCCAGAGGCCGCGGCAGCTAGGATCCACTCTCAGCAGGATGAGGATCCTCTTTTTTTGGGGGTTCTCGAGGAGAAGATTTTTGGCTCCACTGGAGTTGTCGCAGGATCCCGCGTAACAGGGCCACCTCGGACACGATCAGGCCGGCGCGGTGAAAGAGGGCGCGCAGCTTGAGCATCTTGCGGCGAGCGGTGTGGGGGTGCAGGTAGCCAATTTGCAGCAACAGCGCCTCCAGGTGGCCGAAAAAACCCTCCAGCAGCTCGAAGGGAGCCGGCTTTGAGATCCCAGAGCTGGTCACTGGCGGGGGAAGATTCTGGCAGAGGAGGGTGCGCAGCTCGTAGCAACAGATGCCCACTGCCTGGGCCAAGTTCAGGGAAGGGTAGGCCGGATCGGTGGGGATCTGGATCTGGCGATGGCAGAGGGCCAGCTCTTCGTTGCTCAAGCCCCGATCTTCAGGGCCAAACACCAGAGCGGCAGGGCCGGCAGCCAGCAGCTCCGGGAAAGCCTGGCGGGGAGACTGAATTTGCCATTCGGGCGGGTAGGGCTCGCGGCGGCCTGCTGTCCCGAATACCTGCACACATCCCTGAAGGGCCTCGGCTAAGGTTGGCACCTGCCGGGCTTGGCGGAGCAAGTCCGTCGCATGCACGGCCATGGTGACTGCTTCTGCGTCGAGGGGATCGCATTGGGGATCCACCAACACCCACTGCCGCAGGCCCATGTTTTTCATCACGCGGGCAATGGCCCCGAGATTGCGCGGCCCTGCCGGCCGCACTAACACAAGGCGTACCTGCGCCAATCGCTCCTGAGCCCAGTTGGACGATGCCGGCATTGCTCAGAAATCGCAGATAGGGATCCCCTAAAGTAGAGGAGTTAGATCTTGTCATAGATTGCGCCGATGGGATCCGCCTACCGCCGTTGGCTGAGTTGGATGTGCCTATTGCTGCTGGGGTGCTGCTGGGGATCCCCAGCCTTGGCTGCCCATTCGTCGCTCTCCCCAGCAGCAGAGCCAACTCAGGTGTCGCCCCAGCTCGTTCGCGATAGCGGTGCGGAGCACTTTTCTCTGGCCGAGGCGCGACAGCGGCTGGAAGCCATTGCCGAGGCCATGCGCTCGATCCGCCTGTGCAGCCGCCCCAACTGCCGTTACCGCGATATCTCCGTCGAGGTTCGACCCATAGCAGGAGCCGAGCCGCCGGAGTACGAGGGCCGCATCGACGCCGCCATCGACCGCCCCTCCGGTAGCTTGGACAGGGCCCACTACCGGCTGCGATTTCGGGGGGGGCGTTGGCAGTTGTTGGGGGGGGAAGAGGTTTCCGATGTCTCCTCGTTTTTCTTTGAGGGAGATACTTACGAGGTGTTCAGCGCCTACGGCAGTCGCAAAGGCAAATTGGCAGACGCCAGCAGCAGCCTGCGCGTTGGCTATCGGGAACTCTACTATCGCGTTTTCGACCGGGGCCAAGAGCGTTGGCCATAGAGACCTATGAGAGAACAACAACACACCTTGGCCAGCTCTATTTCCCTAGAGGGGGTGGGCCTGCACACCGGCCTGCCGGTTCGCTGTAGCCTGCATCCGGCCCCTGCCAGCAGCGGTCGAGTCTTTGTGCGGGTGGATCAGCGGGGCTCCCCTCCCATCCCCGCTCGGTTGGGATCCCTGGCCCCTGCCGCTCTCTGCACCCGTCTACAGCAGGGATCCCCCCCTGTCCAGGTGCAGACGGTGGAACACTTGTTGGCCGCTCTTTACGTGCTGGGCATCGACAACTGCCGCATCGAGGTGGAGGGGCCGGAGCTGCCGATTCTGGATGGCTCCGCCCTGCCCTTTGTGGAGGCCGTTGCCCAAGCCGGGATCCTGGCCCAGGAGCAGCCGGCCCTGCTGGGGGTGATCCAGGAGCCGGTCACGGTCTGGGCAGGGGAAGCCTTTGTCAGCGCCGTGCCCTACCCCGGGTTTCGCTTTACCTATGGCATCGATTTTGCCGACTGCCCTATCGGCCAACAGTGGCTGAGCTGGCGGGAGAACAGGGCGGACTTTGTCCAATCCATTGCCCCGGCCCGCACCTTCGCCCGCCAACAGGATGCGGAGCTGGCCCGCCAACAGGGGCTGATTCAGGGGGGCAGCTTGGAAAATGCTATCGTCTGCAGCAAAACCGAGTGGTTGGGGCCGTTGCGCTTCCCGGATGAGCCGGTGCGCCATAAGCTGATAGATTTACTAGGAGATCTCAGCTTGTTGGGCTGCCGCTTGCAGGGGCACATTGTGGCCTACAAGGCGGGCCACGCCCTCCACCACCGTTTGGCTGAGCAGTTGCTCAAGAGTGGATCCCTGCAGGTGGAGCCAGCTCAAGAGCAAGCAAGGGATCCCCTTTGCCTCGGTGGGGTGGAATCTCGCTCTTCGTTTTGAGGGGGATCCCGGCTGCTGGGATGGGTGAAAAGTTCCTGGCCTGCTGCAATTTCTCTGTGCGGCCTTGCTTTGGGTTCAATGCCCGCCCATGCGGGCTTTAGCTAATCCGCCGTTCGCGCTAGCGGGACGTAGTCCTGGAAGCCCCGCTCTGTACCCCCCAGTCCCCCAGCCCCCCGTATACGGGGGGATATAGGGGGGGCGGGCCGGTCAGAGTCGGGATGAGAGGCGGGAGCGTTCAACAGGTACAATGCATTCATCATGAGAACCGCTTACCAGTACCGCTTGCGCCCTACTGCTAGCCAAGTCGCCCTGATGGGTGAGTGGCTGGAGCTGCTGCGTAAGCAGTACAACTATCGCCTGGCGGAGCGGTTCCGCTGGTGGGAGCAGAATCGCTGTGATATCCATGCTTGCTCGTTGACGGTCTGCCATCTGCCTGAGTTGAAAGACAAGCCCGATTTCTACTCCCAGAAACGAGACTTGGTAAACACAAAGGCTCTCTTCCCCGAATACCAAGCGATTCATTCCCAGGTGCTCCAAGACTGTGTAGAGCGGGTGCAAAGGGCGTTTGACCGATGGCTAAAAGGTGACTGTAACGGCAAGCGGGCAGGCAGGCCCAGGTTTAAGGGTGTTGGGCGGTATCGCTCCTTCACCTTCCCTCAGATGAAGCAGGACTGCATTCGAGGGCAGTTTATCCATCTGCCCAAGATTGGGCCGGTCAAGCTGGTCCAACACCGTCCTTTGCCTGAGGGGTTTGTTATCAAAACGGCCACC
>NZ_AXUW01000001.1:394466-395876 GCF_002760415.1 Synechococcus sp. 65AY6A5 | reverse complement strand
TTCGAGGGCAGTTTATCCATCTGCCCAAGATTGGGCCGGTCAAGCTGGTCCAACACCGTCCTTTGCCTGAGGGGTTTGTTATCAAAACGGCCACCATCACCCGCAAGGTGGATGGGTGGTACGTCACCTTGAGTTTGCAGGATTCGTCTGTCCCGGAATGGAGCCCTGACACGCCAACGTGGGAAAACACGATGGGGATAGACCTGGGGCTAAGCTCTTTCTTGGTCACCGATGAGGGTGAGGCGGTTGAGGTTCCTCAGCATTACCGTAGGGCGCAAAAGCCCCTCAAGCGGCTGCAACGGTCTGTATCGCGCAAGCAGAAGAGGCCAAACCGCTACCAGAAAGCGGTCAAGAGGTTGAGCAAGGCACATCAGAAAGTAGCCAACCAGCGCCGAGATTTTCACCACAAAACTGCCCGCAAACTTTTGCAGACAAGAAAGCACATAGCCCATGAGGCGTTGGACATCAAAGGTCTGGCGAGGACTCGACTGGCCAAATCTGTGCATGATGCTGGGTGGGGGCAGTTCCTGCAAATTCTGGCAGCCAAGGCTGAAAGAGCTGGGCTGTTGACGATTGCAGGGGATCCCCGCGGCAGCAGTCAAGGGTGCTCGGGGTGTGGTCGTGAGGTGCCCAAAAAGCTGCATGAGCGGTGGCACGATTGCCCCTCCTGCGGGCTAAGGCTGTCACGGGATCACAACTCGGCGCGAGTTATCAAATCCAGAGCGGTGGGGCGTCCCGTTCTTCAAGCTCAGGAAATGTCCTGCCATTGGGCAGGAGTCACTGTTGGCGAAGCGTGGCGTAAGCCATGAAGCCTGCACTCTATGCGTCAGCATGAGTGCGGGAGTACGTCACGGTTTCACGGTTTGTCTTCTGGCTCTGTGGGTTACTATGTCCTCTGATGTCTCTCCTCCACCTCTTCTCTCGGCTGAAGCAGCTGCCCAGTTGGCAACCGCTCCCCCCGTCTTCACCACGGATCAAATCCTGGAGATCCTGCCCCATCGCTACCCTTTTTTGCTGGTGGATCGCGTGGTGGAGTATCAACCAGGGCAACGGGCGGTGGGCCTGAAAAACGTCACCTTCAACGAGCCCTTTTTCCAGGGGCACTTCCCCAACCGACCGATCATGCCCGGCGTTCTGATCGTCGAGGCCATGGCGCAGTTGGGAGGGATCGTGTTGACCAAGTTGCCGGATGTGGCTGGGCGGTTGGCTCTCTTTGCCGGCATCGATGGCGTTCGCTTCCGCCGCCCCGTGCTGCCGGGGGATCAGTTGCTGCTGTCAGCCAATTTGCTCACCATCCGGCAAAAACGCATCGGCAAGATGTTTTGTCGGGCCCAGGTGGGGGGACAGTTGGTGACCGAAGGGGAGCTGATGTTCTCCCTGGTGGATTGATGGGCCAACAGCGGCCAGCAG
>NZ_AXUW01000001.1:347436-392291 GCF_002760415.1 Synechococcus sp. 65AY6A5 | reverse complement strand
GGTTATCGGCGAGCATGTGCGCATTGGCGCCCGTACGGTGGTGGGGGCCCACGTGGTGATCGATGGTTGGACAGATATTGGCGAGGACAACCAGATTTTTCCGGGGGCGGTGCTGGGCAGGGAGCCTCAGGATCTGAAGTACAGCGGCGCGCCCTCTCAGGTGGTGATCGGCAAGGGCAACCGCATCCGCGAGTTCGTCACCATCAACCGAGCCACCAATGAAGGGGAAGCGACGGTGGTCGGCGATCACAACCTGCTGATGGCCTACGTCCACGTCGCCCACAACTGCGTCATCGAAAATCAGGTGGTGATCACCAACGCTGTCTCCCTGGCTGGCCACATTCACATTGAGTCGCAGGCGCGCATCGGCGGCATGGTCGGGCTCCACCAGTTTACCCGTGTGGGGCGCCTGGCTATGGTGGGGGCCATGAGCCGGGTGGATCGCGACGTGCCGCCTTACATGTTGGTGGAGGGGCACCCGGCCCGCATCCGGGGCCTTAACTTGGTGGGGCTGCGGCGGGCCAAGGGGATGGAGGGATCCCTGCCGGCCTTGCGCCAGGCCTACCGGCTGCTCTACCGTTCCGGTTTGCCCCTGGAAAAAGCGCTGCAAACGCTGCGGGAGAGCCTGCGAACCGAGAACGGGCAGAGCGTCCTTTCCCTAGAGGGGAAAGAGCTGGTGGACGAGACGGGATCCCTGCTCCATCTGCTGCAATTTTTGGAAGATTCCCTTTCCCAACCCCAACGGCGCGGCCCTCTGCCGGCCTTGCGCCGCAGCAGAGAAGAGGACGACCTGTGAGCCATCTGTTTATCTGCACCGGAGAAGTCTCCGGGGATCTGCAGGCCGGCCATCTCATCCGCGAGTTGCTGCGCCAACGCCCGCACCTACGCATCACGGCAGTTGGGGGAGAGGAGATGGCCGCTGCGGGGGCCAATCTGTTGCACCGCACCACGGAGATCAGCTCTATCGGCATTCTGGAGGCTCTCCCCTTCGTCGGCCCTGCCCTATGGACGGAGTGGAAGATCCGCCGCTTCCTGGCGCAAGACCCGCCTGATTTGGCCATCCTGGTGGATTACATCGGCATCAATAGCCGCATCGCCCGCCTGTTGCAGCGGCGACGCATCCCTGCCGTTTACTACATTGCCCCCCAAGAATGGGTGTGGTCGCCCAACAGCCGCCTCACTTACCGGCTAGCCCAGCAGATGCGACTGATGGTGGCGATTTTCCCTGAAGAAGCCCGCTACTACGCCGCAGCAGGTGCCCAGGTTTGCTATGTGGGCCACCCCCTGCTGGATATTTTGGCGAGTGTACCCGGTCGCGCTCAGGCCAGGGCTGAGTTAGGGATCCCTGAGGAAGCGATGGTGGTGGCGCTGCTGCCGGCCTCCCGCCGCCAGGAGCTGCGCTCGGTTTTGCCCATCTTGCTCCAGGCAGCGCGGCTGTTGCGGGCTCGCCTGCCCCAGGTGCGGTTTTGGGCGCCGCTGGCCTCGCCCCGCTTTGCCGCCCCGATTGCCCGAGCCGCCCGCCGCTATGGGCTGGAGGATCTCACCCTTCTCTTGCCTCGCCCTTCGCCTCCGAAGGCGCATCACCTGCTGTTGGCGGCCGCCGACCTGGTGCTGGCCAAGTCGGGAACTGTCAACCTGGAGGCGGCCATTTTGGGGATCCCGCAGGTGGTGATCTACCGCCTCAACCCAATTACCTTTTGGCTGGCCCGCCATTGGCTGAAGGTGTCGGTGCCCTTTATGTCTCCCCCCAACTTGGTGCTGATGCGCCCCATTGTGCCGGAACTCCTCCAGGAGGAGGCCCAGCCAGAGCGAGTCGCCCAACTGGCCTTGGAGCTGCTGACTCGGCCCGAGCGCCGCACCCAACTGCAGGCCGACTATGCTGCTATGCGGGCAGCGCTGGGGGAGCCGGGAGTTTTGGCCCGCGCCGCCAAGGCCATCCTGGAAGTGCTCGACAGCGAAACTCGCCCTAAGGGAGATCCCTGAGGCTAGCCTGTCGAGAGAATGGCATCCAAGAGGGGATCCGCCCCAAAGCGCACCACGTCGGTACAGGGCCGCCCGGTCTCCACTTCCACCTGGCGGATCTGGGCCAGGGCGGCTTCCTCCTCCCAACCGAAGGTATTGAGGGCCACCCCCACCACCGGCACGGGGGCAAAGGCGCCGGCAGCTCTGGCCACCTGTTCGTACAGCTCGATGACCTTACGCAGGGGAGGGATGGGTACGTAGTCCATCCCTTTGATGTGGGTTTGCCCAGCTCGGTGGACCAAGATCAAGTGGGTGGGCTGGGATCCCCGCAACAGGGGCAGGGTTGCTGTAGAGGCGGGGTTGAGCAGGGATCCCTGGCCTTCGATGTGCAGGATGTCGTGGTCAAATCCATAGCGCAACACCAGTTGCTCCACAGCGCCGCTGGCGTAGTCCACCCGCACCGCATCCAGGGGTATCCCATCGCCGCTGATGAGGATCCCGGTTTGTCCGGTGGCCAAAAAGCGGGAGCGCAGGCCGCGCTTCAGGCTGGCCCGGTGCAGTTCCAGGCTGGTGGACATTTTGCCCACGGCCATATCGGTGCCCACCGTCAGTACCCGCCGACAGGGGAGAGAGCGAGCTAGGCCCCTCCCTACTCCCAGACCAGGGGGTTCGCGGCGAATGTCCCAGATCCAGGCTCCCGGCTGCAGCCACTGCCGCAACTGGGCATCTTCCGCTAGGGGGGTGTGCAGCCCGTTTGCTAAAGACAAGCCGGCTTGCAGGGCTTGGCAGAGCTCCTCCCGCCACTCAGGGGGCAACTGGCCGCCGGAAGGAGCGATCCCAATCACCAACACCTCGGGGCCGTAAACCAGCGCCTCTTGCACCGAGGCTACGATGGGAATGTCTTTGGCAATGCCCGTGAGTTGGGCCAGGGATCTCCCCGCCTGCTCCCGGTCAATAACCGCCACCACCGGGAAGGGCCCATACCGAAGCAACCCCAGCCCTGTTTTGCCGTGCTCCCCCAACAGGCCGCCGTGGAGCAGGACGGCCACGCGAGTTTGTCTGGAGAGGGATCGCCGTTGCCCCATGGTGCTACTCCCGCAACTCCACCCCCAAGCCAGGTCGGTCAGTGGGGATAAGACAACCCTCCTGCACCAGAGCTCCGGAAAAGGGATCGTCGATGAGATTGAGGTGGCTGTCTAAGTCCACGTAGTCCACCAGCGGCGCTAGGTGGGCCGCCGCCGTGTTGCCCAGGGCGGTGTTGCTGTAGCAGCCCAGCATCACCTGGAGCCCATAGGCTTTGGCGGTGTGGATCATGCGCCAGGCTTCGCTAAGGCCGCCGCACTTCATCAGCTTGATGTTGATGCCGTGCACCCGATCCACCAGGGCGGGAATATCGCGGCTGTCGAAACAACTCTCATCCACGAAGATGGGCAGCTTCGACTCGTGCCAGAGGGTGATCAGCTTCGCCTCCTGTCCCCTCTCCAAGGGCTGCTCCAGGTAGCTCACCCCCTGCCCCGCCAGCCAATTGCTCATGCTCAGGCTCTGTTCCACCGTCCAGGCACCATTGGCGTCCACAGTAATCAGGGATCCCAGCGGGATCACCTCCTGCACGGCAATCAGCATGTTCTGATCCGCCATCAGCCCCAAGTCGCTGCCCAGCTTGATCTTGAAGGCCCGCGCTTGGGTCTGTTCCATCCAGGCCAAGGCACGCTGGCGGGCCGCCTGAGGGGTGGAAATGCCAATGGTCAAAGTGGTGGGCGGGATGCGGGAGCGATCCAGTCCCCACACCTGCCACAGGGGCATCCCCAGACGTTTGCCCATCCAATCGTGCAGGGCCATGTCTACTGCTGCCCGCGCCGCCGAAGGGATCCCGGCCCGCAGCAGTTCCGCCTCAATGGCCTGCCGCTCCCAGGGGGAGTGGCGGCGTAGGATCCCTTTGGCCACCTCCAAACCCACCAAGATATCCTCCAAAGACTGGTGGCAGTCCTCGCTCACCGAGAAAGGACAGGCCTCCCCCCAGCCCTCGATCCCCTCCTCTTCGATCCGCACCCAGGCCAGCGTGGCCTCGGTATAGGTGCCGCGGCTGAGGGTGAGGGCATAGCGCTTGTGAACGGTAAAGGGTTCGACGTAGAGCCGCATGGGCAGTTGCAGCGAGGTAATCCTGAACAAGTTGGGCCGACTCCGTCCCTTTGAGCTTAGCTTGTCCCCCGAATTTCCCATCAGCTTGGCGTTGCCCGCCCTATTTTCGACCGATCTCAGCCATTGGCAGAAGCTGTCTCGAGAAAGGGGACAAGTTAGCAGGCTTCTCCCGTCGGAAAGGCTCGCAAGCCGCCGGCCTGCTCCCCATCTTAAGCTGATCCCTCTCTGGAAGCAGGCCCCCAACCGGCCCCGTGGATCCGGCGAAGATCCCGGCCTGACCAGACAGGCGTCACCACCCTGCCGGAACTAGGAAGGGGGATTTAAGTTTCAACCAAGTTGGGGCATAGTAAGGCCATGGGCAGCGCCCTTTGGGACGCGCAGGCCTGCATGTCCCCACCGTTGATCCCTGCGGTTAACTGCAGTCATTATGTGAATACATCCTGGGTGGCCCGGCAGCATGAATGACCTTCCTACTCCTCTAACCCGTCGCAGCGTTGCGGCCAGCAAAGCCCTGGCCATTGCCAACGTCAGCATCACTCCTTTCGGCCGCAAGCTCAAAGAGCTGGGCTTTGCCGACGATAAGCAAATCCAGGACATCCAAAACGCCCTCAAAGCCGATCGCGAAGGGGGCAGCAAGGCCCTAGCCCTGGTGGTCAAAGAGATTGTCGGCAAAGAGATCACCCCTGACCTGGAGCGGGCCTACAAGCGGCAGCAGCTCTTTGAGCTGAAAATCATCTACGGGATCCCCCCCCTCGACATCGATTTGGAGCCGGTGGAGATCTCGGAGATGATCGGGCTCATCGACTCGCTCTTGCCTCTCGACATCTGCAACCGCTACAAGTTCTTGCCCATCCGCCGCCAAGACAACCAAGTGCTGGTGGCGATGGTCAGGCCGGACAACCTGCAGGCGCTGGACGACATCCAGCGGCGCTTCCGCATCCAGGGGCTGAAGCTGCAGCGGCGGGTCTTCACCCAGCGGGATTTCGACGCCCTGATCAACCGCTACATGGATGCCCAGGCGGAGCTGCTGGCCATCAAGGGGATCAACGACGCGGCTGCTGCCCAACAGGAAGAAGAAGAAGAGGTGGTGGTCAACACTGCCGAAATCGATCTGGATGCTATTGAGGATGTGGCTGCCGATGAGGCCGGCGAGGGATCCCTGGAGCAGCAGGTCAAATCGGCAGATGATGCCCCGATTATTAAACTGTCCAACCAGATCCTGGTCAAGGCCCTGCAGGACGGGGCGTCGGACATCCACATCGAGCCACAAGAAGAATACCTGCGCATCCGCTTCCGCAAAGATGGGGTGTTGCGGCAGGCTTTTGAAAACTTTCCCAAGAAGATCGTCCCCGCCCTCACCGCTCGCTTCAAGATCATGTCCAACCTGAACATTGCCGAGCGGCGCATGCCCCAGGATGGGCGGATCCGGCGGGTCTTCAAGGGGCGCAAGGTGGATTTCCGCGTCAGCACCCTGCCCTCCCGCTACGGGGAGAAGATCGTGCTGCGGATTCTGGACAACTCCGCCACCCAGCTCGGCCTGGACAAGCTGATCACCGACCCAGAGACCCTGGCCAGCTTCAAGGAGGTTGTCAGGCGACCCTTTGGCCTGATCTTGGTAACCGGGCCCACCGGATCCGGGAAAACCACCACCCTCTACTCGGCGCTGGCAGAAGTGAACGATCCCGGCATCAACATCAGCACCGCCGAGGATCCCATCGAATACTCCCTGCCGGGGATCACCCAGGTGCAGGTGATCCGAGAAAAGGGCATGGACTTTGCCATGATCCTGCGCGCTTTCTTGCGGCAAGACCCGGATGTGATCCTGGTGGGGGAAACCCGCGACCACGAGACGGCCAAAACCGCCATCGAAGCCTCCCTCACCGGCCACCTGGTGTTGACCACCCTGCACACCAACGATGCCCCCGGTGCCATCGCCCGTCTGACGGAGATGGGGATCGAGCCGTTCATGATCTCCAGCTCGCTGTTGGGGGTGCTGGCCCAGCGCTTGATGCGTCGGGTATGTACCGAGTGTCGGATCCCGTACCACCCCACATCCGAGGAGTTGGCCCGCTATGGCCTCAGCCTCAGCGGCGACGGCGAACAGCTCACCTTCTACAAAGCCAACAAGCTCTCCCCCAAAGAGATCGAGCAGCGCAAAGCCACCGGCAAGCCCATCTGCGAGAAATGTGGGGGCGTGGGCTACAAAGGCCGCGTGGGGGTGTACGAGTTCATGCGCATGAACGACCGCCTGGCCGAGTTGATCAACAAGGGGGCTCCCACGGAGGTCATCAAGGAAGCCGCTGTCGAAAGCGGCATGAAAACCCTGCTCGCCTACAGCTTGATGCTGGTAAAGCAGGGCCTGACCACGCTGGAGGAGGTAGATCGGGTTATCCTCACCGACAAGGGTTTGGAAACGGAGCTGAAGGCCCGTGCCAAGGCCCTTAGCACCTGCCGCAACTGTGGCGCCGCCCTGCAGGTAGACTGGATGGATTGCCCCTACTGCCTGACGCCGAAGTTTTAGGCAAGGCGCCTGGCTCTTGACGCCGCCAAGGTGCTGATTATAACAGTCCTATACGAGTCCTGGAGGGTTGCCTCTAGCCCGGCTTTAGAAGGGTTTTTCATCGACAACTCCTAGGTCGAACCCAGCCTGACTCAGCTTACCGATTGGAGACACCAGCCCTATGCCACAACTCATGATCGAAGACCTGATGGAAGAAATCGTCCGCAGGGGCGGTTCTGACATCCACATCTCAGCCGGTTTGCCCCCCTATTTCCGCATCAATGGCGAACTCCAGCCAACCGAGCACGAGCCCCTCACCCCTGAGGAGGTGCAGCGGCTCATTTTCAGCATGTTGAACAACACCCAGCGCAAACACCTGGAGCAGAACTGGGAGTTGGACTGCTCCTACGGCGTGCGCGGGATCGGGCGCTTCCGCGTCAACGTCTACCGGGATCGCGGCACCTACGCCTGCGCCATGCGGGCGCTGGCCTCTGAGATCCCCAACATCGACAAGCTGGGCCTGCCGGATGTGTGTAAGGAGATGGCCCGTCTGCCTCGGGGCCTGGTGTTGGTGACCGGCCCGACGGGATCCGGCAAGTCCACCACTTTGGCCGCTATCATCGACTTCATCAACCGCGAGCGGGCCGAGCACATCCTCACCATCGAGGATCCCATCGAGTACATCTACACTCCCATCCGCAGCATCATCCACCAGCGGCAGTTGGGCGAAGACACCAAGAGCTTTGCCAATGCCCTGCGGGCGGCGATGCGGGAAGATCCGGATGTGATCCTGATCGGGGAGATGCGGGATCTGGAAACCATCCAGTTGGCCATCACCGCCGCCGAGACCGGCCACCTCTGCTTTGCCACGGTCCACACCAGCTCTGCCGCCCAGACGGTGGATCGCCTGGTGGACGTGTTCCCGCCGGAGCAGCAGCAGCAGATCCGCGTGCAGCTCTCCAACTCCCTCAAGGCCGTCTTCTCGCAAACTTTGGCCCGCCGCCTCAACCCCAAGCCGGGAGAGCCCGGGCGGGTGCTGGTGCAAGAGATCATGGTGGTGACGCCGGCCATTGCCAACCTGATTCGGGAGGGCAAGACCGCCCAGATCTACTCGGCCATCCAGACGGGCGGCAAGCAGGGCATGAAGACCCTGGAGCAGGATCTGGCCAACCTCTACCTGCAGGGCAAGATCGACTTCGAGACGGCCATGTCCAAGACCTCTCGCCCTGAGGAGTTGCAGCGGCTGTTGGGCAACGTTGCCGGGCCCTCGCCAGCCGCGGCAGCTCAACACCAGCGTCCAGCGGGGGTTGCCGTCCGTCGTTGAGCCACAGCGCCGCGTCCCGGGGTGAGGTCTTCTTGCCGATCTCTGGCCGCCGCCTCAATTTGTGGCTAAGCTCTAGCTGAGAAAGTTAGTTGCCCAAAGTTCGGGGGCTGGATCCCACAACTCGAACCCTCTCATCATGAGTTTGAATCGGGGGTAAGCTATGCCGCGCTACAAGGTTCGGGGGTTAAAGGCCGGTCAGCCGGTACGCCTGACGGTGGTGGCCAACAACTTGACCGAGGCGCGTGCACGGCTGCGCCGAGAGGGCGTTTTTGCCAAGCCAGAGGACATTCAGGAAGAAAAGCCCTTTTTCTCGCTGGAGACCTCTTTTGATTTCTCGATGCTGGGATCCATCGACATTCGGGACAAGGCGGTGTTCTCGCGGCAATTTGCTGCCCTGATCAACGCCGGCGTGTCGATGGTGCGCTCCCTCACCATTATGGAGGAGCAAACCGGCAACCCCAAGCTCAAAAAATACCTGCGGGCGATTCGGGCGGAAGTGGAGGCGGGGAAAAACCTGTCCGATTCCATCCGCCCCTATCCGGATGCCTTTGACGGCCTCTACTGCAGCATGGTGCAGGCGGGGGAGGTGGGCGGCGTGCTCGACGAGGTGCTCAACCGCCTGGCCAAGCTGCTGGAGGACATGGATCGCCTGCAGAAGCAAATTAAATCGGCCATGACCTACCCGGTGGTGGTGACCATCTTGGCCGTCTTAATCTTTTTGGGCATGGTGCTGTTTATCTTGCCCACGTTTGAGAGCATCTACAACGACTTGGGGGGTGAGCTGCCCGCCTTTACCCAGTTTTTCATCAACATCAGCAAGTTCCTGCGCACGCCCCAGTACAGCTTGGGCCTGGTGGGCTTTCTGGTGGCGGTCTTCTTTGCCTTCCGCCGCTTTTATCGCACCCCCGCCGGCAAGGAGACCATCGACGCGCTGGCCCTCAAGCTGCCCATTTTCGGGGATCTGATCCAGAAGTCGGCGGTGGCCCGTTTTTGCCGCACCTTTGGGGCCTTGACCCGCTCTGGGGTGCCGGTGCTGACTTCGTTGGAAATTGTGCGCGACACTTCCGGCAACCAGGTGGTGGCCAACGCCATCGACGCCGCCCGCCAATCCATCTCGGAAGGGGGCCAGATCGCCCCGGCCCTGGATAAGGCCAAGGTCTTCCCGATCATGGCCATCCAGATGATCAGCGTGGGCGAAGAGACGGGGGAGCTGGATGCCATGCTGATGAAGACGGCGGACTTCTACGAGCTGGAGGTGGAGGAGGCGGTGCGCGCCCTCACCAGCCTGCTGGAGCCGCTGATGATCGTGATCTTGGGGGGGATGGTGGGCTGCATCATCGTGGCCATGTACCTGCCGATGTTCAACGTGTTCGAGCTGGTGAAGTAGCGACCCCGTCCCCAGGGCAACCAGGACACATAGGGAGGAGGAAGGGATCCCATGCTGCGGCGCTGGTTGGTGGCCCTGGGGGTGTTCTTGGCCGTGGGGCTGGCGGTTTTGCTGTCGGAGCCGCCGACGGGATCCCTGACGGGGCGGGTGGAGCTGCCGGCAGGGGTGGCGCCGGGGAACGTCCAGGTGATTGCCGCCGGCCCGGTGAGCCGCAGCGTCAGCCCGTCTGCGGAGGGCGAGTATCGCTTGGATCAATTGCCCGTTGGGGAATACCGGGTGACGGTGCGGGGATCCGGCCTGGAAACCGTCTTCAGCGAGAGGCCTGTGCAGGTGCGGGAAGGGTCAGTAGCTTCTGCTCCTCTCCTGCGCCCGCAGCTTCTGCCCCCCAGCCTCTACCTCTACAGCACCAGCCAGGTGTTCACGACCGCCGAGCCGGCGCGGCTGGAGTGGAGGGCCAGTGGCTTGAGGGCGGTGCAGTTTGCCGTTTACCGCTTTTCCCTGGCCGATCTGGAGGGATCCCCTCGCTTGCGGAATTTGGCCCTCGGCTACGGATCCCTGGATCCGGATTTGTATTCCACCCTGCGAGGAGAGCTGCTGCGCCGTTGGCAGCAGCCGCTGGGGGGAGAAGAGGTGACCCGCACCTTGGATCTGGGGATCCTGCCGCCGGGGGCCTACTGGCTGGAGGCGGAAGGACAGGAGCCGCTGAACCCGAGTGCACCTTTGCCCCGTTCTGAGGAGTGGCTTTTGGTAAGCGACCTGGGCCTAATCCAGAAACAGGATGCCAGCCAGTTGGTGGTGCAGGCGGTGCATTTGCAGGAATTGCGTCCTCTGCCGGGGATCCAGATCCAAGTTTTTGGGGAGTGGGGGGATCCCTTGACGGCCACCACCGACGAGGAGGGGCTGGCCCAGTTTAGCTTGCCGGCGGGGGAGAGATCCTCGTTGGTGGTCTATGGCCGCAGCGCCGACAACACGTTGCAGGTTTTGTCCCGCAGCTACACCTACGGCTGGAACCAGCCGTACCGCATCTACGCCTACCCAGACCGCCCCCTCTACCGCCCCGGCCAGACGGTCTATTTTCGCGCCCTGGTGCGGGAGCAAGGCCGCCTCACCCCGCCCCCGGCAGGCCAGCCGCTGCAAGTAACCCTCGCCGCTCCCAACGGCGATGTGCTGGAGGAGCAGACCCTGGCCACCAACGCTTTCGGCAGCGTCCACGGGCAGTTTCAATTGCCGGAAGAAACCCCCCTGGGCAGCTACAGCCTAGAGTGGCAGTTCCAGGGATCCAGCCGCGAGTCCACCGACTTTGGGGTGGCAGCCTACCGCAAACCGGAGTTTGAGGTGACGGTGGTGCCCGACCGGCCTTGGCTGGTGCGGGGGGGATCCCTGAAGGCTCAGGTGGAGGCCGAGTATCTTTTCGGCGCGCCGGTGGCCCAGGCCCAGTTGCGCTATCGGGTTTACAGCAGCCCCGACTGGAGCCTGCGCTACGGGCTGTTGCCCCGTTCTGCGGCAGAAGACTATTTTGCCAATGACCTGGGAGAGGAGCAGGGCTACTACGGCGGCTACGGCCAGTTGGTGGCGGAAGGGGAAGGGGTGACGGATGCCCAAGGGCGGGCGGAGTTTCGCCTGGATCGCCTGCTGCAGGATCTCAACTGGGAAGAAGACAGCTACTGGGGCCCCCAAGAGGTGCAGCAACTGCGCATCGAGGTGGAGGTGACCGATATCAGCCGCCGGACGGTAACAGGATCGGCGCGGGCCTGGGTCACGGCTGGCGAATTTGCTCTGTTTGCGGAAGTGAACCGCCACCTGCCCGCTCCGGGGGATACCCTCACCTACCGGCTGCAAGCCCGCGATTACGATGGCCGCCCCGTCAGCGCCACCGGAGAGCTGAGCCTGGAGCGCTGGCGCTGGGATCCCAAGAGCAGCACCTACCAACGGCAAGGTACCCTGCTGCGGCAGCCTTTTCAGATTGTCAACGGGGAAGGCAGCCTCGACCTCCACCTGCCCGCCGACCTGGAGCCGGGAGACTACCGGGTGCGGTTGACGGCATGGGATCCCCGCCGTCAAAGTGCTCCGCACCGCTGGCGCGAACGGGTGCAGGAGGTGGACTATCTCTGGGTGGTGGAGCCGGGCAGCCCCCTGCAAAGCTGGGGATCCCTGCCCAGCCTGGAGGTGGTGGCGGATCGCCAGATCTACGAAGTGGGGGAAGAGGCCCAGATCCTGATCGCCTCGCCGCTGCCGGATCTGCCGGTGCTGGTGGGCCTGGAGGGATCCCGGCTGCACCAGGTACAACTGCTGCGCCTGCAGGGGCATACGGCCACCCTGCGCCTGCCCATCCGGGAGGAGTATCGCCCCAACCTCTACGTCACCGCCACTGTCGTTGGCCCAGAGCGGCGGCTGTACCAGAACGAGGCGCTGCTGCGGGTCTCGCCGCTGGATCGCTTTTTGCAGGTGGAGCTGCAGACGGATAAGCCCACCTACCAGCCGGGGGAGACGGCCCGAATTCAAATCCGCACCCGCAATGCCCAAGGGCAGCCGGTCAGCGCCGAGGTGGGGCTGGGGATCGTGGACAATGCCCTCTACCTGCTCCGGCCCGACTTTACCCCCGATATCCGCCGCTTCTTCTACGGGCGCCAGGACAACCAAGTCACCACCACCACCTCTTTCCCGCAACAATATCCCGGCGGCGCCGACAAGCTGGCCGGCCAGGTGCGGGAAGACTTTCGCGACACGGCTGCCTGGTTCCCGGATCTGGTTACCGACGCCGATGGCCTGGCCCAGGTAGAGGTGCGCTGGCCGGATAACCTGACCACCTGGCGCTTGACTGCCCGCGCCGCCACCGCCGACACCCAGGTGGGATCCGCTCTTGCCACAGTCTCGGTTAGCAAAGACCTGTTGGTGCGCTTGGCAGCTCCCCGCTTTTTCCGGGTGGGGGATCAACTCACCTTGGCCGCTGTTGTGCAAAATCGCACCACAAAAGCCCAGGCGGTGGAGGTGGGGCTGGAAGTGCCCGCCAACTTGGCGTTGCAAGGCCCGGATCGACAACGCCTTACCGTGCCGGCCCAGAGAGCGGAGCGGGTGGAATGGCCCCTGCGGGTGCTGGGGGCCGGCGAGACCCCCCTGCGGGTTTGGGCACAAGGGGAGGGGCTGCAGGATGCGCTGCAACTGCGGATCCCCAGTCAGCCCTTAGGGGCAGTGCACCGCTTCTTCCAAACGGGGCGGCTGCAGGAGGATGGCCTTGAGCTGCCTTTGGATTGGCCGGCCACCTGGGTGCCGGGATCCCGACACCTGCATCTGGAACTGGCCGCCAGCCCCGCAGCGGAGCTGTTGGGGCCCTTGGACTACCTGGTGCAGTTCCCCTACGGTTGCACCGAGCAGACTTTGAGCCGCTTTTTGCCCGCCTTGGCGGTGGCCCAGGCCGGCGAGCAGTTGGGCCTCAGCTTGCGCTTGCCCACCCTGGAGCGGCTGCCGCGGGTGGTTCGGGCCGGCCTGCAGCGGCTGGAGGAATCCCAGAACTACGACGGCGGCTGGGGCTGGTGGGCCTACGACACCAGCAACCCCTACCTGACCGCCTACATCCTGCAGGGCTATCATCTCGCCCAGGCCGCCGGCTACGCCCTCAAGGAGTGGCGGGTGCGGCGGGCTTTGGAGTATCTGGCTGGGCAGCCGTTCCAACGCCTCTCCCCCGATCTGCGGGCCTTTGTGGCCTACAGCCTGGCCCTCTGGGATCCGGCGCTGGTGACTGCCGAGCTGCCGCCGCCGCCGCAGCTTTCCACCTTTGGCCTGGCCTACCGCGGCCTGGCCGCCCTGCAACGGGGCCAGCGGGATCTCGCCCAGGCGGCTCTGGAGGAAGGTCTGCAACGGCGACAAAGGGATCCCCAGGGCCGCTGGTTTATTCCTGCCGCCTCCGCTCCGCCAGCCGGGGAACGCCCCACCTACGACGACCTGGAGGTGGCCGGGCCCCTCCTGCAACTGGCCGTGCGCCTCCAGGATGGCCGCGCCGGGGAGATCGCCACCGCCCTTCTCCAGCAACGGCAGGACAACCGCTGGCGCACCACCAAAGCCACCGCCGACGCCCTCCTGGGCCTAGTGGCCCACTACCAAGCCCAGCAACAGCAACAGCCTGGCCCCCGCCAGGTGCGGGTGCAAGATGGGGTAAGCGGGGCGCAACTGGCCCAGTGGCAGGCCGGTCCTCAGGATCCTCGCCAGGTGCTGGACTGGGACGACGCCGAAGTGAGTAACCTGCGCCGCCTGCGCCTGGAAAAATCCGGCCCCGGCCCCCTCTACTACAGCCTGCGGGGAGAGGCCTTTCTGCCGGAGCTGCCGCCCCCCGACAGCCAGGGCTTCACGGTGAGCCGCCGCTACTTCCGCCTACAGCCCCAGCCCCAAGCCAATGGCGAGATCCGCTACCGGGAACAGCTCCTGCGCCCCGGCGAGGCGGTGCGGGCGGGCGAGGTGCTCCTGGCCCGGCTGACGGTGGAAGCTGAGCGGGATAGCCACTACGTGGTGATCGAGGATCCCTTGCCCAGCGGCGCCGAGATCACCTCCCGGGATCCGCGAGGGCTTGCCGCCGACTACTGGTGGGACTGGTTTTGGGCCCATCAAGAGAACCGGGACGACCGGGTGGCCTTCTTCAGCACCGAGCTCAAGCGGGGCCGCCACGAGTTCGTCTACCTCTTCCGTCCCGAGATCCCTGGCCAATTCCAGGTGGCCCCTGCCCTTGTCGAGGAGATGTACGATCCCAGCCGCTATGGCCGCAGCGCTGGCCAGGCGCTCAAAGTCCTGCCCTGAGCTTGAAGCTGCCCAGGGATCCTCCCTAGAGGCCCCAACGATGAGATAGTAGAGGGGCGAGCAGAGTTGGGCAGCCTATGATCCTGCGCACCGTGGCCACCATCCCTTTTCCCGACCAAAAGCCGGGCACCTCCGGCCTGCGCAAGCCGGTGCAGGTGTTCCAGCAGCCCCACTACCTGGAGAACTTCATCCAATCCACCTTTGACGTCCTCGAGGGATCCGCCGGCCAAACCCTGGTGGTGGGCGGAGACGGCCGCTACTACAACCGGGAAGCCATCCAGATCCTGCTCAAGATGGCAGCAGCCAACGGCATCGGGCGAGTACTGCTGGGCCGGGGTGGGATCCTCTCCACGCCAGCGGTTTCCTGCTTAATTCGCAAATACGGGGCCTACGGCGGCATCATCCTCTCCGCCAGCCACAACCCCGGCGGCCCCCAGGGAGACTTCGGTATCAAGTACAACATCGGCAACGGCGGCCCTGCCCCGGAGAAGGTGACCGAGGCCATCTACGCCCGCACCCAGCAGATCCGGGAGTACCGCATCCTGCAAGCCCCGGATGTGGACCTGGATCGCCTGGGGGAGCAGCGGCTGGGATCCCTGACGGTTTCCGTCATCGACCCGGTGGCCGACTATCTAGGCCTAATGCAGCGCCTGTTTGATTTCGACGCCATCCGCGACTACCTGGCCTCCGGGGTTCGCATCGCTTTCGACGCCATGCACGCCGTCACCGGCCCCTATGCCCACGCCATCCTGGAGGGAGCTCTAGGGGCGCCCCAGGGCAGCGTCCTCAACGGCCAGCCGCTGCCGGACTTTGGCGGCGGCCGCCCGGATCCCAACCTGGTGCATGCCCGCGCCCTGGTGGAGCTGCTGTTTCGAGAAGATGGGCCGGATTTCGGCGCCGCCTCCGACGGGGATGGGGATCGCAACATGATCCTGGGCCGCCGCTTCTACGTGACCCCCAGCGACAGCCTGGCGGTGTTGGCCGCCAACGCCCACCGGGTGCCCGGCTACCGGGAGGGGCTGGCGGGGATCGCCCGCTCCATGCCCACCAGCCAGGCAGCAGACCGGGTGGCGGCCAAGCTGGGGATCCCTTGCTACGAGACGCCTACCGGCTGGAAGTTTTTTGGCAACCTCCTGGATGCCGGCAAAGTTACCCTCTGCGGCGAGGAGAGCTTCGGCACCGGCTCCCACCACATCCGGGAAAAAGACGGCCTCTGGGCTGTCCTCTTTTGGCTCAACATCCTCGCCGTGCGGCGCCAGTCGGTGCGGCAGATTGTGGAAGACCACTGGCGCACCTACGGGCGCAACTTCTACTCCCGCCACGACTACGAGGGGCTACCGGTGGAGGTGGCCGAGGAGCTGATGGAGCACTTGCGGCGCTCCGTGGCAAGCTGGGTGGGGCAGCGCTTTGGCTCCCAAACAGTAGCCTATGCCGATGACTTCAGCTACACCGATCCCGTGGACGGCAGCACCAGCCGCAACCAGGGGATCCGCATCGGCTTTGAGGACGGCTCCCGCATCGTCTACCGCCTTTCCGGCACCGGCACCCACGGGGCCACCCTGCGGGTGTACTTGGAGCGGTTTGAGCCGGATCCCAGCCGGCACGGCCTGGATCCCCAGGTGGCCCTGGCCGAGCTGATCCAACTGGCGGATCACTTCGCCCAGATCCGCGCCCGCACCGGTCGGCAGCAGCCGGATGTGATCACCTGAGAGTTCTGCCGAGAAGCTAGATCTCTCTGGGGGGAGGGATTAGGGGCAATGGCCGGCAGAGAAAGACGCTCGAGAGTGGCGGTAGGATGAGGAGGTGGGGACCCTTCCACAACGCCTCCACATCTTTTTTCTGTCTGTGTTCACTGCTCCTCCTGCGAGTTTGGCAGCCGATCCCATTGCCCCTTTTGCTCCCCAAACCTGGAGCTGGCGGGGTCACGCCATTCGCTACGTCGTCCAGGGATCTGGCTCCCCACTGATTTTGGTGCATGGCTTTGGGGCCTCCATTGGCCACTGGCGGCACAACATCCCTGTGCTAGCGGCGGCGGGATACCGGGTCTATGCTTTGGATTTGCTGGGGTTTGGCGGCTCGGCCAAGCCGGCCCTTGCCTACAGTCTGGAGCTGTGGGCCGAGCTGCTGGCGGATTTTTGGCGGCAGCATGTGCGGCAGCCGGCGGTGTTCATCGGCAACTCTATCGGCGCCTTGCTCAGCTTGCTCATGGCTGCCCGCTATCCCCAGCTTGTTGCTGGAGCCGTGCTGCTCAACTGTGCCGGCGGTCTCAACCACCGCTCCCACGAGCTCAGCCCGCTGGCCCGCCTTTTCATGGCCACCTTCACTGCTCTGGTGGCCTCGCCGGTCACGGGGCCCCTTCTGTTTGATTGGGTGCGGCAGCGGCAGCGGATCCGCGCCACTCTGAAACAGGTGTACTGCAACCCTGCCGCCATCACTGACGAGCTGGTGGAGATCCTCTACGCCCCTTCCTGTGAGCCGGGAGCGCAGCAGGTGTTTGCCGCTGTTCTCACGGCTCCCCCTGGCCCTACGCCGGAAGCGTTGCTGCCCCAGGTGCGCTGTCCGCTGCTGGTGATTTGGGGGGAACGGGATCCCTGGACGCCTATTCAGCGGGGTCGCGGCTTTCAAAACCATGTGCAGGGGATCGACTACCAATTTTTCCCTCTTCCCGATACGGGCCATTGCCCCCACGACGAGCGCCCAGAGATTGTCAACCCCTTGATTTTGAGCTGGCTACCCAAAGCCTTTGCCACGGCTTAGCCTTTCTTGGAGGCTTGGGTAGTTCTTTTGCCCAGGCCCAGCCACTTGCGCACCCTGTCTATCCAGCTCTGAAGGGGCGAAGGCTGGGGCCGAACTGCCACCTGAATGGGCTCGTCTTGAAACTCTTTGTCCTTAAGGCGAAAGCCAAACTCCAGCTCGTCTTTGACTTTGCTAAGACGGGGAAAGAGGCGGACGGCTGCTTTTTTGAGCTCTTCCTCGTTTTGGAAGATGGCCTGGTGGATGGCGCTGGAGCGACTGACCGCCAGGGATCCCACGGGCAGCCAGGGGTTGGGTTTGCCGGGCTCAGCTTGGCGGCGCCGGGCAAAAATGGCGAACTCCGGCATCCCCTTGGCTTTCAGCTCGTCGTAGCGTTTGGCGGCTTCCTTGCGCTTGGCCGTGTTGGCCTTGGCCGGTTTCTTCTCTGGCTTGGATTGGCTGAAACCCTTGGGCTGACTCATACTCCAGTAGGGCAACGGTGGATCCCCATAGCTTAGCGCAGAACGACTCCCGCCCGCGGGAAGATGCCATGCATGGCATGCTATACTTACAAAGCCTTGGATTTGGATTGCTCCTCGGGATGTAGCGCAGCTTGGTAGCGCACTTCGTTCGGGACGAAGGGGTCGCAGGTTCGAATCCTGTCATCCCGATAGATTCAGGAAAATGCGGGGCAACGGCCATCCTTCGAGCCTAAGGCCCTCTTCCCCTTGGGCAGCAGAGGGGCAAAAGCGCAGCCTGCGGCACTCAGATCACTGGTGGGGTTGTAGGTGACGCAGCCAGGCGTTGACGTTAACGCGGAGCCGCTGCCCAAGCTGGAAGAGGCGGCGCAAGGTTTCGCCAGGGATCTCCTGGCCTTCTTCTCGAAGGTGGGTTGGGCCGCTCGCGCTCCCTTCAGCCAGATGCAGTTGAAGTTCTCTCTGCCGTTCCAGACCCAGCAGGTAGAGCTCCTGGAGGCGATCCAGGTTGATGGGCAGGCGCAGATCGTCAGCTAGTTTTAGCCACTCCTCCAGGTTGTGGAGCTGTTCGCCAAAGCTCTCCGGCTCAAAATCGTGGGCAAGGTGCCACATCCCCCGCTGCAAGAGCCGATCCAAAACCCGGGCCGCCTCCTCCCGCCGCAACTGACACCCCAACTGCTCCGCCTCGCGGGCAATTGCTCGCAACTCCAGCAGGTGATCCTGCTTGCCCCCTTCCACTTCCATCGCCCGCAAGCTGCTCAACAGGCGCTGGTTGAGAGTGATCTGCGCGGCAGCCAACAGCTCTTCCGGGATCGGCAGGCCATCGGCCCGAAAAGCCATCAAAACCCCGTAATTTTCCAGGTAGGTTTGGCGATAGAGCTGGGCCAGGCGATCTAACGTGTCTTGGGTAAGCCAGCGCAGCATCTGCTGCCGGTCTTCCTCAATCAGGGCGTTGAGGTCAAAGGTTTCCGGGCCAAACAGCTCTTGCAGGGTTAGGACTAGCTGGATGCGGCTGCGGGATCCAGATAGCAGGGTGGCTTTCAACTGCTCGTAGCTGCGCCGCCCTGTAAACGGCTTAACCCCACACTGAAAGTCCCAGCCGCCCAGATGGAGGAGAGCGTAGATGAGGTCGTGCTCTTCGCCGGTGTTGGGAAAGGCGAGCTTCACCCGCCCGACGAGCAGTGTGGATCCCCCTATAGCCAGGCGCTCCTGATCCACCGGCTCCAGCATATATCCGGGGGCTCGGGGCATGCCGTTGCACAGGGAAAGCAGGGCGTGCTGGGCCACCAGCCGCTGTGGGCTGATCAAAGCGGGGCGCACCAAAGCCCAGTAAACCCCCTTGCCATCTCTGTATAGGTCGAGGTTACTGGGAGCCTTGCTCAAGCGGCCCAGAAACTCTTCTTCCAGATCCACATCCGCCACTGCTGCCGCCAGCTCGATGGCCCGCGCCGCGTAGCGCAGGATCTGCACTCCCTCAGGACGCGAGAGCTCCTCGAAGAACCAGCCGCAACTGGTAAACATCAACTGGCCGTAGCGCTGCATCTCCAGTAGGCGCAGCACCTGCACTCGGTCTTCGGCAGTGAGGCGGTGGCTCTGGTGCTCCTGCAAAAACGCCTCGCAGCGCTCCCGATCCAAGATCACCTCGATGTAGCGATCCCGAGCCAGCCAGGGATCCCGCAGGTAGGCCTTGGCCTCCGTCTCGTAGATCTCGGCCAACTGATCCCGCAGCCAGTTGAGGGCCTCCCGCAGCGGTTGCCGCCAGCGCTGGTGCCAGCCTGGAACCGCCCCACAGCCGCAGTCGCGCGACCACCGTCCTACCCCGTGGGCGCAGCTCCAGGCGGTGACCGGCTTCAGTTGCACCTCCCAGGTGGGGGGATGGTGGCTGAGGAAGTGGCCGTAGTTGCCCACCTGCCACCCCCGCCGGGGAAACTCTTCGCAAAAGGCGTAGGCCAGCGTGCGCTCCACGCTGCGCTTGTGGTGGCCAAAGGTCTCGCCATCGGTAGCACAGTTGATCAGATAGGGTTCCCCTTTTCTGTCAGGGCGGATGGCCAGCCGGATCCGCTCCGCCAGCGACTGGGTGCTGTAGACGATATCGCCAAAGCCAAGATCCCGGGAGATAGGGCCATCAAAAAAGAAAATGTCCAGGTAGCCGCTGCGATCCGGGGTAAAGCAGCGGTAGGGCCGGCTGGGATCGATCTGACCCTGGCTGACATCGATCCATTCCGTTTGACCCAAAGGGCGAATGCGCTGCGCCTGGCTGGGTGCCAAGATGACAAAGCGGATCCCGCAGTCGACTAAGGCTTTAACCGTTGCTGCATCGATAGCGGTTTCCGCCAGCCACATGCCCTCGGGAAAGCGGCCAAAGCGATGCTGGAAATCGGCAATCCCCCAGCGGATCTGGGTGTACTTGTCCCGCTCGTTGGCCAAGGGCAGGATGACGTGGTTGTAGACCTGGGCGATGGCATTGCCATGCCCCTCCAGCCGCTCGGCGCTGAGGCGGTCGGCAGTCAAGATGCGTTGGTACACTTCAACATCGTGCTCCTCCAACCAGGAGAGGAGAGTGGGGCCAAAGTTAAAACTCAAGAATTCGTAGTTATTGACAATGCGCACCACCCGCCCCTGCTCGTCCAGGATGCGGGCAAAGGCGTTGGGACGATAACACTCCGCCAGAATGCGCTCGTTCCAGTCGTGGAAGGGGGCAGCGCTGGGCTGGCGCTCAATGCGGTTTAGCCAGGGATCCTCCCGCGGCGGCTGGTAGAAATGACCGTGCAGCACCACGTAGGGAGCGGTGGTTGTAGCTCGCGGAGGCGGAGAGCTAGCATCAGCTAAAAAGGGAGCCGGATCCCCTTGCCCTGATTCGGCCGCCGGCATAGAGGCGTTTTTGGAGCCACTCGGCAGCATGAGACCCTACTCCTTGCCCGCCCTCGGAGCTTCAGTTCTGGGGAGACGGGCTGCTAGTTAACCTAAGTTCATATCCATACGTTACAGCGATCCCCGATCTGCGACTGTCAACGTAAAGGACTTGGACAAAAATTTGACGGCGAATAACTATTGCTTAGCAATCTTCTTGCGTTCCCCCAGCGAAGACTCTTGAGCAAGCCCGAAGATGACCCGATCTCACTGCCACTCGGAGTAACAAGCTATACAAAAAGCCTCACTGATGTCTCCAAGGCTCCCTCCTGGTGGCCGGCCATTGGCAGTTGTTCATGGATTTTGAGGACAGCTTCCAGGCTACAGGTGGCTGCGAAGCTTGTAGCTTTCCAGGGTGTTGGCCAGCAGCATCGTCACCGTCATCGGCCCCACGCCGCCTGGTACAGGCGTGATGGCAGCGGCCCGCTCTTTGACCGCTTCGTAGTCCACATCTCCCACCAACTGCTCAGATCCGTCAGGGTCTTGGATACGGTTAATGCCTACATCGACAACCACGGCGCCCGGCTTCACCATGTCTGCCGTGAGCAAGCGAGGACGCCCTACAGCCATGACCACAATGTCGGCACTGCGGGTTACTTCGGCCAGGTTGGGTGTACGGGAGTGGGCCACGGTAACCGTTGCGTCGGCGGCCAACAACATCAGGCTCAGGGGCTTGCCCACCAGGAGGCTGCGGCCGACCACCACCGCTTTTCGTCCGGCAATGGGGATCCCTTCCGCTTGCAACAGGCGCATCACACCTAGAGGCGTACAACTGCGCAGGCCGGGCTCGCCGCGCACTAGCCGGCCCAGGTTGAGGGGGTGGAGACCGTCCACGTCTTTGGCGGGGTCGATGGCCAGAAGGGGCGGGATGGGATCCCAGCCGGGGGGCAGAGGCAGTTGCACGAGGATGCCGTCGACGCGCTCGTCCTGGTTGAGTTGGGCGATGGCGTCGAGCAGATGGGCGGGGGAGTCTTGGGCGGAAAAATGGCGGCCAAAGGAGGCAATGCCCACTCGCTCACAGGCCCGCTCTTTGCCGCGCACATAGGCAGCACTGGCGGGATCCTCCCCCACCCGCAGCACCGCCAATCCCGGCGGACGCCCCACCCGCGGCAGCCAAGCTTGTACCTGAGCGGCCATCTCGGCTTGCAGCCGGCCAGCCAAGGCTTTGCCATCCAGGATCTTGGCAGACATGGGGGCCCCAGAAGACATCTTGACAACTTGACGATTGTTACGGGTCGAGCATTGTCCGTCAAGCCTCGGCGCAGCAAAGAGGCGACGGCAGAGCGGGATCCCTAGAATGCTTGCCAGTCTTCGTCGTCTTGGTTCAATTCCTCGATGAGGATCTCCACCTGCTGCCGCTTTTCCTCCAAAAACTCGGCGCAGCGCTTCAGGGTCTGGGCGGCCTGTTGGAAGCGCTCCACCACCTCCGCCAGATCCAGCTCTCCCGATTCGATCTGGGCAATCAGACTTTCCACTTCGGCGATGGCTGCTTCGTAGCGCCAGGGATCCTCACGTTTGCGGCGGCTCATGGCTCTCCTCCACTCGGGCCCAGAGGCTGCCCGAGGCCAGTTGTATCCTCAGCCGGGTCTGGGGCGGCAGGCGGTGGCTGCGGACCAGGGATCCCCGCTCGTCGCGCACCAGGGCATAGCCCCGCCTGAGAACGGCGGCAGGATCGAGGGCTTGCAGGTGCTGCTGGAGAGCTTGGTGGCGCTGTTGCTGCTGCTGGAGACGGTGGCGCACGGCCTGGACCAGGCGCTGCTGCTGTTGGGCTAGGCGCTCCTGGGCCTGCTGCAGCAGCCGCTCCGGATGCACCTGGGCTAGGCGGCGCTGGGCGTGGTGCCAACGCTGTTCAGCTTTTTCCAGAGCATGCAGGGTGCGCTCGACAAGCTGCTGGCGCAACTGGAATGCCTGGCGCTGCAGTTCCCGCAGATCGGGCACAACTCGCTCGGCGGCCGCTGTGGGGGTGTGCGCCGCATAGTCAGCAGCGTAGTCAGCTAAGGTCTCATCCCGCTGGTGGCCGATCCCGGTCACCACCGGAATGGAGCACTCGGCAATGGCCCGCACCACCCGCTCGTCGTTAAAGCAGGCCAAGTCCTCGCCGGATCCGCCCCCCCGGGCCACGATCAGCACTTCCGCCCGCCCGTCCCGCTCCACCCGGCGAATGGCCCGCACAATCGACTCCGGGGCCGCCTCCCCCTGCACCTGGGCTGGCGCAAACAGCACCCGCAGCCCGGGGTAGCGCTGGTTGAGGGTGCGGCGGATATCGCCCCAGCCAGCGGCGTCGGGAGAGCTGACGACGGCAATACACTGAGGGTGGGTGGGCAGGGGCCGCTGGTTGTCGAACAGGCCTTCGGCGGCAAGGCGGGCCTTAAGCTGCTGAAACCGCCACGCCAACAGCCCCTCGCCCGCCGGCAGCAGTTGCCAGATAACCAGGCGGTAGTAGCTGCCGCCGCTGTAGATGCCAAGTTGACCCAGGGCCAGCACCCGTTGCCCCACTTCTGGCCAGAAGCTGAGCCGGGCAGTCTGACTTTGCCACACAACCCCCTTGAGGAGGTCGCCGCTTTCCGGATCCACCAGGGTCAGGAACAGGTGGCCGTTGCGGCTGCGCTGGCAACTGGAGACTTCTCCCACCACCCACAGCCTGGCCAGGTAGGGATCCCCGGCCAGCAGCGATTTCAAGTAGCCGGACACTCCCCCCACCGAGAGCAGGGGGACTTCCTCGGCAAGAAAGGATTCTGTCCCGCAGTCGAGGCCATCAAAGGCCAGAGCCATTGCTTGCGGATCCAGATCGCGCATACGGGCTCCCCCATGGAAATGCTCGGGATCCCATCTAGAATAGGCGACGACAGGGCGAGAGAGGAGGCGAGCTGCGGTGACCTTCGCCCAGTGGCTGGGGCTGGCAGCATTGCTGGGTTTGCTGGTTCTGCTCTGGCAGATCCGGCAGATCCTGCTGTTGGTGTTTGCGGCCATCGTCTTGGCAGTAGCTTTGGATACCTTAGCCCAGATCCCGCAGCGCTACGGCTTTCGCCGCGGCCCCTCGCTCCTCATCACCGGTTTGACGGTTCTGGTGGGGGCGATTCTGGTGGGGCTGATCGTGGTGCCTCCCTTGGCGGATCAGTTGCGGCGGCTGTTTACCGATGGGGTGCCCGCCGGGATCGTGCAGGCGCAGCGGCTGTTCGAGAGCCTCATCCTCTCGTTGCCGACGGATATCGAGCTGCCGACGCTGCGGGAGTTGGCCAATAGCTTGGTGCCCCAGGCCACCGAGTTGGTGCGCCAGGTGCGCGACTTTTTCTCCGAGTCCTTCACCGCCTTTTTCGCCACCCTGCTCAATCTGTTGTTTGTGATCATCCTCACCATCCTGTTGTTGGTGGATCCCCAGGCTTATAGCCGCGCCTTTGTCTCGGTTTTCCCGGCCTTCTACCGCCCCCGCGTCCGCTACATCCTCAAGCGCTGCGAGCTGGCGCTGCGAGGGTGGCTGGTGGGGATCCTGTTCACCAGCAGCTTGGTGATGCTGCTAAGCGGCATTGGCCTCTGGATTTTAGGTGTGCCCCTGAGCCTGGCCAACGCGGTGCTGGCGGGACTGTTTAATTTCATCCCCAACATCGGCCCCACCCTGAGCGTGGTTGCCCCAATGCTGGTAGCCCTCACCGACGCCCCCTGGAAGTCCCTAGCAGTGCTAGGGCTGTACATCTTCATCCAGCAGCTTGAAAGCAGCGTCTTTACCCCGCTTGTCATGTCGCGCCAGGTGTCGCTTTTGCCCGCCTTGACGCTGATAGCTCAAATCACCTCGGCCTTTTTCTTCGGGGTGCTGGGCCTATTCTTGGCCGTGCCCTTGGCGGCCATCCTGCAGGTGTGGATCCAGGAGGTGCTGATTCGAGATGTGCTGGATCCCTGGCGAGGCCCGCGAGCCCGCCCCTTGCTCCTGTCTGAGCTGGGAAGGGATGGGAGCTCGCCCTCCCGGCAGCCGGAGAGAACAGATCCCAGGCTGCTCCCCCCATCGGGTCGAGAGGTTTAAAGCGTCAAGCTCCTTAACATTTGTCCTAGAACTGCAAAAGCGCTCCTATAGTGAGGATCCCCCTTTCCGTGTTGGGATGGGAAGCGCCATGTCCCACTTCACCACCCTGCAAGTGCAGATTAAAGATGCCGAGCTGCTGGAAGAAACCCTGAAGGAATTGGGCTACAGCGTGGAGCGGAACGCCAGCCTGCGCGGCTACCTCTGGAACCGCACCCGCGCCGATCTGGTGATCCGGCAAAAGAACGGCTTCGACATCGGCTTTCGCCGCAACGGGGATCACTATGAGCTTGTGGTGGATCTGTGGGGGGCGGGCATCGATCTCCAGACCTTTCTGGAGCCGATTTTGCAGCGCTACGCCCACAAGAGCTTGCTGCGCTCTGCCCGGCAACAGGGCTTCGCCATCGAGGCGGAGGAGCATCTAGAGGATGGCACCATCCGCGTAGTGGTGGGGCGCTGGGTGTAGCCGGGCCCATTGGCATCCGCTCATGCTCAGCAACTCCCGACCCTTGGTGGGCACAGGTGAGGGATCCCGGCCCCGCCCTTGGGATCTGGTGTTGGGAGGACGAGCCGCAGCCGGCGGTGCCCCGGCCCACGCCTTAGTTTTGGGGGGGCTTGAGGGGGCGCGGCGACGGCTCACCCAGGGCGACGAGGCGGTGCGTCTGGCCACCTTGCCCCAGCTGCTGCAGTACGGGCCGGCAGGCCTGGCCGAACTGATCGAAGCACTTGCTGGCAACACCTCCTGGGCGGTGCGCCTAGAGGCCTGGCGGCTGCTCTCCCAGCTCGAGCAGCCGGAGGCAGAGGAAGCCTGTCGAACCTACAGCCCCTTTCGCCCGGTGGGGGGTGCCCAGGGGGTCATCGTGGCCTATCGGCGCGGGGAGCGGAACTTTGCCTACGCCGACTTGGAGGGAGTGGATCTGCAAGAGGCGCGGCTGGGGGGTGCCAACTTCTACGAAGCCAATTTGAGAAAGGCTAACCTGCGCCTTTGCAACTTTAACGGCGCCCACCTGCGCCAAGCGGATCTGCGCCAAGCCAATTTGCAAGGGGCCAAGCTCAGTGGCGCCGTCCTCCAGGGGGCGGATCTGCGGGGAGCCGATCTGAGGGGGGCGAAAGTCAGCGGCACCAGCCTGCGGGGATCCCGGCTTTCGGAAGAGACCCGCCTGGAGGAGCGGCTGCGCCACATCTGGCAGTTGCAAAACTGGGGGGGACAAGGGCAAGATTTCTCCGGCCAAGACCTGAGCAAGGCCGACTTGAGAGGGCTGGGGCTGCGCCAGATCCGGCTGCGGGGGGCCAACCTCAAGCGCGTGGATCTGCGCGGATCCAACCTGGAGGGAGCAGACCTGCGGGGGGCCAACCTGCAGCGGGCGGATCTGCGGGGGGCCAACTTGCAAAATGCCGACCTCGAGGGGGCCGATCTCAGCGGCGCCGAGCTGCGGCAGGCCCAGTTGCAGGGGGCCAACCTGCGCCGGGCTGACCTCAGCCGCGCCAACCTGACTCAGGCCAACCTGGAAGGCGCCCAGATCGAGGGCCTCAAACACAGCGGATCCCAGATTGCCGGCCTCATCTTCCCCGACGGCACCCCCCTCAAGCCCTGGTGGTGGTAGGCTGACCACCGCTGCCAAATCCAAAGGAATCCCAAGATCCCCAAGCCCCCGCCCCAACCTGGAGCAGCATGAGAGTAGAGATACCTAGGGGGTACGGCTATGGTTTTGGCAGAACAGCTCTCAACCAAACCGCTCACCGACGACGAACTGCGCAAAATGGACGCCTACTGGCGGGCCGCCAACTACCTGTCGGTGGGGCAGATTTACCTGATGGACAACCCGCTGCTGCGGGAGCCCTTGAAGCCAGAACACGTGAAGCCGCGCCTATTGGGGCACTGGGGCACTACTCCAGGGCTGAACTTTATTTACGTGCACCTCAACCGCATCATCAAGCGGGAAAACCTCAACGTCCTCTACATCACCGGCCCCGGCCATGGCGGCCCCGCTCTGGTGGCCAACACGTACCTGGAGGGCACCTACAGCGAGGTGTACCCCAACATCGGCCAAGATGCCGACGGGATGCGCAAGCTCTTCAAACAGTTCTCCTTCCCCGGCGGCGTGCCCAGCCACGTGGCCCCAGAAACCCCCGGCTCCATCCATGAGGGGGGAGAGCTAGGCTATGCCCTGGCCCACGCCTTTGGGGCGGCCTTCGACAACCCCGATCTGTTGGTGGCCTGTGTAGTCGGGGATGGAGAGGCGGAAACCGGCCCTCTGGCTGCTTCCTGGCACTCCAACAAGTTCCTCAACCCCATCCACGACGGGGCAGTGCTGCCGATTCTCCACCTCAACGGCTACAAGATCGCCAACCCCACCATCCTGGGCCGCCTCAGCCGTGAAGAGCTGCAGAGCCTGTTTGTGGGCTATGGCTACAAGCCTTACTTCGTAGAAGGCTCCGATCCGGCCCAGATGCACCAGTTGATGGCCGCCACTTTGGACACGGTAATCCACGAGATCCAAGAAATCCAGCAGCATGCTCGTACCAAGGGGGATCCCAGCCGTCCCCAGTGGCCGATGATCATCCTGCGCACCCCCAAAGGCTGGACGGGCCCCAAAGAGGTGGACGGCAAAAAGGTGGAGGATTTCTGGCGCTCCCACCAGGTGCCGCTGGCGGATCTGGCCAAGAAACCAGAGCACCTCAAGATCCTGGAAGAGTGGATGCGCAGCTACAGACCGGAAGAGCTCTTCGACGAAAACGGCCGCCTGCGGCCCGAGCTGCAGGAGCTGGCCCCCAAAGGGGAAAAGCGCATGGGCGCCACCCCCTATGCCAACGGCGGCCTGCTGACGCGGGAGCTGAAAATGCCGGATTTCCGCCGCTACGCCGTGGACGTGCCGCACCCCGGCACCCTCGAAGCCGAAGCCACCAAGGTGCTGGGGCAATTCTTGCGAGATGTGATGAAGCTCAACCCCCACAACTTCCGCCTCTTTGGCCCCGATGAAACTGCATCCAATCGCCTGGACGCCGTGTTTGAGGCCAGTGACCGCACCTGGGTGGCGCCTATCTACGACTACGACGAGCACCTCTCCCCCGATGGGCGGGTGATGGAGATCCTGAGCGAGCACGTCTGCCAGGGCTGGCTGGAGGGCTACCTGTTGACAGGCCGCCACGGCTTTTTCTCCTGCTACGAAGCCTTCATCCACCTGGTGGACTCCATGTTCAACCAGCACGCCAAGTGGCTGAAGACCACCCGCCACATCCCCTGGCGGCGGCCCATCCCCTCTCTCAACTACCTGCTCACCTCCCACGTGTGGCGGCAGGATCACAACGGCTTCAGCCACCAGGATCCCGGCTTTCTGGATCACGTGGTCAACAAGAAAGCCGATGTTATCCGCGTCTACCTGCCCCCGGATGCCAACACCCTGCTCTCGGTGGCGGATCACTGCCTGCGCAGCCGCCACTACGTCAATGTCATCGTGGCGGGGAAACAGCCGGCCCTGCAGTACCTGGACATGGATGCCGCCATCAAGCACTGCACCCAGGGCTTGGGGATCTGGGAGTGGGCCAGCAACGACCAGGGCTCGGAGCCGGATGTGGTCATGGCCTGCTGCGGCGATGTGCCGACGATGGAAACCCTGGCGGCGGCGGACTTCTTGCGGCAGCACCTGCCGGACATCAAGATCCGGGTGGTGAACGTGGTGAACCTGATGAAGTTGCAGCCGCCCAGCGAACACCCCCACGGCATCAGCGACAAGGAGTTTGTCAGCATCTTCACCCCCGATAAGCCCATCGTGTTTGCCTTCCATGGCTATCCTTGGCTCATTCACCGCCTCACCTACCGCCGCCCCAACCACCACAACCTACACGTGCGCGGCTACAAGGAGGAAGGCACCACCACCACTCCCTTCGACATGTGCGTCCTCAACCAGGTGGATCGCTTCAACCTGGCCAACGACGTGTTGGAGCGGGTGGAGCGCTTCAAATACCGGCGGGATCACGTCCAGCAGTTGATTCGGGACAAGCTGGTGGAGCACAAGCAGTACATCTGCAAGTACGGCGAGGATCTGCCCGAGGTGCGCAACTGGAAGTGGCCCTACTAGTGGATCCCCCTTCCCCCAACTTTCACCTCTAGCCGCCGGCCCTCTAGCCGCCGGCAGGGTAGAGTTTTCTTGGGCTCTCCTGCCGGAGCGTTCTGGGCGGTTGTGCTGGAGGTTGAGAATGTGAGGGGTTCAGAACGGGTGGATGCGGATACCCTTCCCCGGCTGGAAGAGGCGGACTGGGGAGGGATGGCCCTCTCCTTAGTTCTCGGCCTGGCCCTCTCAGCGCTGGTCATCGGGATCCGGCCCCAGGTGGCCGTCCCCTTTGGATTGAGCGTGCTGGGCTCGGCCCTGCTGGGATCCCTACTTCTCCCGGTCTTGCGGCGCTGGAAGGCAGGCCAGGTCATCCGCGAGGAGGGGCCCCAGTCCCACCACAAAAAAGCGGGCACGCCGACCATGGGTGGCCTTAGCTTTTTGCCCGTAGGGCTGCTGGTGGCCGGCATCGGGAGCGGCTGGGATCCCCAATGGCTGGCGGTGGCCCTACTGACCCTGGCTTACACCGTGGTTGGCTGGCTGGACGATTGGCTGGTCATCCGGCAGCGCTCCAACAAGGGGTTGTCTGCCAAATCGAAGCTTTTACTCCAAGTTGGGATCGGCCTGGTTTTCTGTGGCTACCTGGCCTGGCAAGGGATCCCCACCGTTCTCACCCTGCCGGGAATAGGCGCCCTCCCCCTGGGCTGGCTGTTCTGGCCCTTGGCCTTGTTTGTGCTGGTGGGCACCAACAACGCCGTCAACCTCGCCGACGGCATGGACGGCCTGGCGGCAGGGATGGTGGCCCTTGTCCTGGCAGGGCTGGGGCTGACGGCAGCGGATCCCGTTTTGGCGCTCGTGGCTTTTGCCTTGAGCGGCACCTGTCTGGGCTTTCTGGTGCACAACCACCACCGGGCCCGCCTGTTTATGGGCGATACCGGATCCCTGGGGTTGGGGGGCGCTCTGGCGGGGCTGGCGCTGTTGGGGGATCAGCTCTGGGCCCTGGCCTGGATGGGCGCGGTGCTGGTGGCAGAGGCCCTGTCGGTGATCCTGCAGGTGGGCTACTTCCAATACACCAAACGCAAAACCGGACAAGGCAAACGGCTGCTGCGCATGTCGCCCTTGCACCACCATCTGGAGCTGGGGGGCTGGTCGGAGGTGCAGGTGGTGGGGTGCTTCTATGGGCTAACGGCGCTATTGGTGGGGCTGGGCTGGGCCTGGTGGCACTGGGCCGGCGCTTGAGAGGCAGAGGATCCAGGGGTACCACGGCAGGGGCCAAGCGCCGAAGCCGGACTTGGGGCTGCTTTCGGGGTTGGGAGGAGGTCTAAACTGACTTAAGGGTTGTGGCTTGCCCTGGGCAGAGATTTGTCCATGGGTACAGCATCCTGTCCCCAACCCAAATGGCTGCAATTTCAAAAATGGTTGAAAAGGGCTTCTAGGCCGCCCGCAGAGCCCTCTAAGGCTGCAGGATCATCGACCAAAAGCCGCTCTCTTCATTCCAAAAGGGCGCCAGCGACTCTCCCACCACGTTCGGCCCCCAGTAGCGAGCGGTTCCATCCAGGGTAAAAGCCACCACAATATCGCCGGGGCCGATCTGCAATGGCTCCTCGCCCAAACTCAGCACCAGCCCCTCGCTGCCCCCTTCTCCGGGCGCAAAGTCCCAGTGGGCCGTTTCCGGGTTGAGCAGCCGTCCACCGCTGCGCATCAAGATCACCAGCCGAATCGGGTGAGGGGTGCGATTGCCGACTCGAAAGGCTCCTGTGCGGGTGGAGGTGGGGAAGGCAGACTCTGAGGGCAGGACAGGAGCTGCATTCCCCTCGAAGGAGCCTTGTGGGGATTTTAACATCGGCTGGGCTGCCAACCCCCGAACGAGAGCCAGACCCCAAACCAAAGCGGCAGCCAACCCCAGGGATCTCTGGCGCAGCTTGCCCCGCAAGGTCCCTTTCGGCGGCCCGCCGGCAACAAGAGCGGCAACAGCTTGGGTGATACAGGCAGGAAATGAGCGGATGGAAACAGACATCAGATTACCGCAACCAGGAGTGCTACATGCCGGATTGAGAAAGAAGCTGAGCGACCGTGACCTCGCCATTGGTGAGCAGATCCAGCCCGCAGGCGGCGTCGCGCTCAGAATAGGACGGTTGTTCAGCCACGCTAACACCTCTATCCTTGTCTGTTCTTCAATATTCATTCAACCTTCTCTCGGAAGGCGAAAACCGCTCCCCCCTCCCACCTGCAGTCGGCTGGGATCCTTCTAGGGGTTGACCGCTCGGCATTTCCACCCTTGCGGGCTGCGCTCATACAGAGTCCGTCGCTGGGGATAGATCGCATCTCCCTTGAGCTGGAGGTGATCCACCTCCGTTGGATCCAACAGCAGTAGGACAAATGTCGGCGGTGGCAAAGATGCCTTTTCGGGGGGCAGCTCTTCAACAAAAGCCTCGGGTGGGGCAAGAGGGCCTTTAGGTTCCGGCCAGAACCAGAGCAGCCGTCCTTTTTCCGAGATTTGTTGCCACAACTGTTGTCGGTGCTGCTGCGCCCGAGGATCCGGGTGGTCGGCGGTGATGGCCTCGAGAGTGCCGGCAATGCGAAATTGCTCGCGAGTTTTACAGAAGTACCAGCAGATCTGGGCCAGTGGGCAGTGGGCGATCTGGCAGATCTTCTCGCTGCGGCTGTCCACCGCCAACTGAATGCGGTCGGTATCCCCCAAAAATCCCCGGAAGACCACCGTGCGGTTGCGCGGGTGCCCCCAAGGATCCACCGTAGCCAACTGCAAATAGCGCACACCCGCGTCGCTGCGGTTGCGGTGCAAGGCCGCCTGCAGCAACGTCCGCCAAGAGGGATCCCCAGCCGGGTTATCCTTCAACTCGTTCATAGGGGTGCGCAGGTGCCAGCCGAGACTTTAGCCGGGAGGGGGAGGAGCTTCCGATTGCGGATCCCTGGCCTGTCCTAGTGAGGATTCCGGCCGAACGGAATGGGAATCCAGACCAGTTGGGTGAAGGGAATGAAAGGGATGCTCCAGACAGCCCTCTGCCAGCCCCTCGAAGCGTTCCGGCACCGGCTGTTTCACCGGCAATTTCTGGAGCACCAGAGCGAGATACTCGCTGTACCATGGGGAGCGAGCTTCTCGCACCTTGTGCCACACCGAGCGCGACATCAACAGCGTCCGCTCCACGTCCCGGGCTCCCAGCTTGAGCAAAAATTCCTCCCGTTCCGGCTGGTAATCGGTGGAGGCCAAAGCCAAAGCCTGCGGCGGATAGGCTTGGGTGAGCCGGGCCATCTTGGCCATGAGCTCAGGATAGAGCCAGGTGTAGGCGGGGTGAACCGTAAGCTTGGCCACATGCGGCTGCTGCCCGGTACGGTCCAACTTCAGGTTGAAATAGCCGATAGCGGTTTTCCGCTCCGGCTCATAGACACACATCTCCACCCGTTCCGTTTGGCTGATGACGCATTTGGCCTGATCTAGGAGCCAATCCAGCGGGCTGGTGCGAAAATCGCTCACGTCGCGGTCGTATACCTGGCGCACGGTGGCCGGCATGGATCCCGTATCCAGTTGGTAAATGGCGTAGGCATCCCGGTTGGTCACCGGCACCAGGTTGGGCAGCATGGGCTCGTGCTGGCTGAGGGCGGCCAGAATCTCGGGCCGGATCGACCAGTAGGTAATCTGGGCCAGCGGTTGGAAGCCGTTGTGGCGGTAGAGGGCCATCGCCCCCTTGTTGTGGATGTTCACCTCCAAGATCCAGGTGCGGGCCTCGCGAAAGTGCTCCATGCAGTGTCTGAGCAACTTAGAGCCGATTCCCTGCCGCCGGGCGGAGGGCACCACAGCAATGTGATCCACCCGCCAGGTGCTGCGGGAATGATTAAAGGGAGAAACTTGAATGACCCCCTGGATTTTGCCCTCCAGCTCCGCCACATGCACCGTAAACATGTGCTGAAAACGGTTGGGAAACAGGCTCAAAGTTTTCAGGGGGCCATACCACTGGCGCAGCCGCCGCACCTGGCGACGAATGTCCACCGAGCGGCCGCTGTACTCTTCATCAAAAGCTTGAGCCAAAATCTCCTCCACCGCCTCCAGATCACCCAGTTGAGCCGGGCGGAGAATCAGTTCGGGAGCCTCCTTAGGAGCTTTGGAATCCGGGTTGGGCTTTTCCGCAGGGTTGTCCATGCCAAAGTGTGGGCGGGAGAATACTCAAAGCATAGCTCAGGATCCCCCACTTCTTCTATCTAAGGGGGGCGTTGCTGCCACAAATGAGATTATCGGGCTTTCCGTTGGCCTTTGGCCAATCAGGCCCCCGCATCCAGCAACGCCAGGTTGCGGAAGGTAAAGCGCTTTTCCACAGGGCCGGTTTCCGTCTCTGTTTGAATGCGCCGCTCCGAGAGGATATAGTACTTGCCCACTTTGGTGTAGAGATCTTCAAATTGGCTGCGCCCACCCTTCTGCTCGCCAGTCTTGGCGTCGTGATAGACGGAGTCGTAGCGGTGGGAGAGGTAGCCTTCGCCCGTGTCGTGGCTGCTGAAGGTGTGAATAGTAACCACCATACCGTGAATATGCCGATGCACCATGGTAACTTGGTTGTCGCGCACGTGGTAGCGATCCCCTTCGGCTTTGCCGCCCACCAGGATCTCCACGGTGCCATCGGGTAGGATCTGGCCATAGCGAAAAGTGTTGTTCCCGTGGGTCTCGGCGAAGCTGCGGCGCACCCGGTGAACGGCAATCTCCCAAAGTTGATTGTGAATGGCTTTCCGGGCTTCCTCATCCTCCACGCCCGTAACCGTCGCTTTTAGGTCTGCCCCCACTCGCACCTGGCCCACAAAAGTGCGCTCCCCATCCCAGTAGGTGACCTCGGCGCTGTAGCCCGGAAAGTCGGGATCCCAGGTGTAGCGATTTTCGTAGGCGGCCCGAAACAACTCTTCGGCAGAAACTTGGGTCGCGGTCATCGAGTGTCTCCTGTCTTACTGGCAAGCGCTTCTCATGACCATCCATCATACTGCCCCTTGCTGCCAGGCTATCCCCCTAGCCGCCCGCGGCAGGAACCTGCGTTTGTTGACATACTCTCTACGCCCAGGGCCTGCTTCCCCACAGCGATCAGCCAGGGGTTTTCGCGCCACAAAGAGCTGACATAGCTAATTGCCCATCCGCCGCTGTAGGATAGAGGCATAGCCACTGGAGCTTCTCTTCCTTCGTCACCCTAAGTTTTGGCCTGCAAGTTTAGTTGCTGCTTTGATCCCCGGAGTATTCTCTGGAAAGAGCCTTTCTATTTTTGGTGGGTGAGGAGGAAGATTGAGAGATTTTTTTGACAATCGCGTCGGCAGGACGGAATCCCTAGCGCCTAACCTGTCGCCGGCCCAGACCAGAGTGGCAGCCCCGCCGGAGATGATGGGGCCAGTGCTGAAAATTGTCGGCAAGCAGACCTTGAGCGGCCACATTCCCATCGGCGGCGCGAAAAACTCAGCTTTGGCGCTCATGGCGGGATCCCTTTTGGCTCCTGCAGCTTGCCGAATTCACAACGTGCCGCGCCTGCTGGACATTGAACGCATGGGGCAGATCCTGACCAGCCTGGGGGTTAAGGTGTCCCATGTGGGCAATACCCTTGACCTGGACGCCAGCTCCCTCAAAACTTCCCAGGCGCCCTACGAGTTGGTCAGCCAGTTGCGGGCCAGCTTCTTCATCATCGGGCCGCTGCTGGCGCGGCTGGGAGTGGCCAGAGTTCCTCTGCCCGGCGGCTGTGCCATCGGCTCGCGTCCGGTGGATCTGCATGTGCGGGGCCTGCAAGCGTTGGGGGCAACGGTTCAAATCGAGCACGGCGTGGTTCATGCCTATGCCCGCAAGCTGGTGGGAACCCGCATCTACCTTGACTATCCCAGCGTCGGCGCCACCGAGACGCTGATGATGGCCGCTACGCTGGCCGAAGGGGAAACGGTGATTGAAAATGCTGCCCAAGAGCCGGAGGTGGCCGACTTGGCCCGTTTTTGTCAGGCGATGGGAGCCCGCATCCGTGGCGTGGGCACCAATACGGTTGTGGTGGTAGGGGTGCCGCGCCTGCACGGCACCGAGTACACGGTCATTCCCGACCGCATCGAGGCCAGCACCTACCTCATTGCCGGGGCCATCACCCGCTCCGAACTCACGGTTGGCCCTGTTATCCCGGATCACCTGCGAGCGGTGATTGCCAAGCTGCGCGACATGGGGCTGCGGGTGGAGGAAGAAGGCCCCAACCGGCTGCGCATTGCCCCGGCTCAACTCAGTTCGGGCTGGCTTTGCCAGGCAACCGATATCCAAACCTTGCCCTATCCAGGTTTTCCCACCGATGTGCAGGCGCCGATCATGGCCTTGGCTGCCCTGAGCGAGGGCAGTTGCACCATCGAGGAGACGGTGTTTGAAAACCGCATGCACCACATTCCCGAGCTCAACCGCATGGGGGCGGATATTCGTCTCAAGAACCGGGTGGCCATTGTCCGGGGGGTGCCGTCGCTGTCGGGAGCGCCGGTGGTGGCCACGGACTTGCGGGCGGGGGCAGCTCTGGTGTTGGCTGGCCTGGCGGCTGAGGGCTGCTCTACTATCCACGGGCTCCACTACATCGACCGCGGCTACGAAGCTATCGATGAAAAGCTGCGCAGCGTTGGGGCCAAGGTGTATCGCTGTAACAACCCGGCAGGGATCCCGGCCACCCCTCAGCCTGAACAAGCTGATGGAAAGGGGATCCCATTGCAGAATTGGCCCACTTGAGCCTACGCCGTTGGGGGGATCCGCCGGCCCCCTCCCCCTTGTTTTCTTGAGGGAAAAAGGATGCGGTAGGCTAGGAGCCGACAGCCCAAATTCAGGGAGAAGGGGTTGGGGATCGAGAGCCATGTCCCAAGTGTACGACTGTGTCATCGTCGGCGCTGGCCCTGCCGGCGGCTCGGCCGCCTATCACCTGGCCAAGCGGGGGCGCTCAGTGCTGGTCTTGGAGAAGGATCCTTTGCCCCGCTACAAACCCTGTGGCGGCGGCGTTTCTCCCATGGTGGCGGCCTGGTTTGACTTCGATTTCAGTCCCGCCATTTCGCTGAAGATCCGGCAAATTCGCTACACCTGGCGGGGCGGGGATCCGGTCGTGGCCGACCTGGATCTGAAAGAGCCGGTATGGATGGTGCGGCGGGAGGTCTTCGACCATTACTTGATCCAGCAGGCGCAAAAGCAGGGGGCAGCACTCCAGACGGAATGTCCCGTCTCCGGCATTGAGTGGCAGAGCGACCGCTGGCAAGTGATGACAGCCACCGGCCCGGTCTGGGGTCGGTATGTGATCGGGGCCGATGGGGCCAAAGGCTCGATGGCCAAGTGGCTCGGCTTTCAAAACCGGCAGCGCCGCCTGGCTGCCGCCCTGGAAGCAGAAGTGCCCGTCTCAGAGCCAAAAACCGCAGCCGCCCATTTCGACTTTGGCGCCGTGAGCAACGGCTACATTTGGAACTTCCCCAAAGCCGATGGCTACTCCATCGGGGCAGGCACCTTTCGGGGTGGCGAAAAACAAAACTTGCGGGAAATCGCCGCCGAGTATGCCCAAAGCTTTGGTGTGGACTTGAAATCGGTCAGGCAGTTTGGCCATCCCATCTGTCTTTGGGAGGGGGATCAACCCCTGCACAGCCAAAATGCCCTCCTGGTGGGAGATGCTGCCTGTGTCGTCGATCCGTTTACCGCCGAAGGGATCCGCCCCTCCCTCCTCACTGGCATGCTGGCAGCGCAGGCCATCGACCAAGCCCTGGCGGGAGATACCGAAGCCCTGGCGAACTACTCCGCCCGCGTGCAGCAGGAGTGGGGCTCAGAGATGCGTTGGGCCAAGCGGATCGCGGCGCTGTTCTACCGCTTTCCGGGCGTCGGCTACAGGGTAGGCGTCAAGCGACCGGGAGCCACTCGGCGCATGGGCCAGATCTTGGCCGGTGAGCTGCGCTACAGCGATGTGGCCAGCTCGGCCATTCGCCAGTTGAGCGCTGGCCTGTTGGCCTAGGCCGGCCGCTGGGAGAGGGGGGCGGGATCGTCGAAGCGCCTGCTGATCAGCAGGCAGTTGCGGCCATCTGCCTGGCGAGTATAGCTCAGGTGGGTGGAGAGAGCCTTCATCAGCCGAATACCCCGTCCCCCCTCGGATTCGACCTCGGCGTCGGGGGGCCTGCTGGCTGCTCGGTTCTGGAAGAATTCCTCCAAGTTGAACTCCTGCCCTTGATCCCAGATGCGCAGCTCCAGCTCCTGGGGCATCAGAACCAGCTCGATATCGATGGGTGTACTGGGAGACAAAGTGCGGTGGGCATGGCGAACGGCGTTGGTAAAGCCCTCCGCCAAGGCCAACTGGCATTCCAACCAGATGGGGCCCGGAATGCCGGCGTCGCGGAAAGACTCAAACCACGTCAAAACTTGGCTGAGAGCATCCAGGGTTGTGTCTACTCTCAGCGCAAAGGTCTGCTTTTCCCCCGACGGGATCCCTGCCGCGTTCAAAATCGAACCCCAAAGCTCAGACTGTTGCCTGGGCCCTCGCCCCCACCAGGGATCGGACCAGTTGATTCTAGACTAAGGCGCTGTTCAAGCCTGCCAACCCCCAACTTTGGGGGGGGCCACTAGGGGGCGATGATGAGATCCACGCGGCGGTTTCGCTGTCTCCCTTCCTCCGTATCGTTGTCGGCCACCGGCAGGGTGGGGCCAAAGCCAGAGGTTGTCCAGCTGATGGGGTGGTCTTCCGGCAACAGGTTAGCTAAGTAGTCTTTCACAGCGTTGGCGCGGCGCAGGGAAAGGTCGAGGTTATAGTTCAAGGAACCGATGTTGTCGGTGTGGCCGTTGACTTGAACGCGGGCGCCGGGCATTTCCCGCAAAGATTTGGCCACTTCTGCTAACAGGGAGGCCGCCTCAGGCCGAATCTCGGCCTTGTCGAAGTCGAAGAGCAGATCGCCCGGCAGGCTAATGGTTCGGGTTCCCACCTGAAAAGAGGTAGGGGTCGGCGTTGCGGTGGGGGCAGGGACGCTTGCTCCCTCCGGGGCGATCTCGGCAGTGGTGGCCGATTCTCGCCTCGGCTCAGGGGCCGCTGCTGGGGAAGACAGCCGTTGCAGCCGCGACTCCAGTTCTTCAACGCGGATCAAAAGCTGGATGGCCTGCTGGCGGAGTTCTCGAATCTCCCTTTCCAGATCCGTGGAGCCGCCGTGATTTGGATTCCCCTTTGGTGAATCTGCATCTGGGCTCACCGCTGGGAGACTGGCCTGGGGTGGAGACAGGGTGGGCAGGAGCGGCGGCGTGTTGGCCTGCGGCTGGGGAACTGGCAGCGGTTGGGTCTGAAGCGGCTGCGGGAGCACCATTCCCGCCCAGATGCCGCTGCCGACCAGGAGGATCCCACTCGAGAGATTGAGAAAGACCGTTGCACGTTCCGATGGGCGGGGCATCGCAGGCAAACCTCTGGCTAGATGGGCGCAGGCGAGGAGCGAAAACCGGGCTCAACTCAACGCCTAGAGTCGATCCTATCCGGCGACCGCAGCTTGCCAAGGGGATTAGGGGCTGCTCAGGCTACCCCTTCCCGCCATCCTCGGCAAAAGCCTAGTCGAAGCTGAGACGGCCCCGATAGCGTCCTATGAGGATCAGGCCGTTGACGGGATCCGCACAATCGACCACAAAAGACGGGAAGCGAGGGTTGTCGCTGATAACTTTTACTCGGGATCCTGACAGGCGTTGCAGCCGTTTGACCCACAGCTCGCCATCCCTCTGAAAGACGTAGATGCCCTCACCCCCCAGCTCTTTTTGCCGTTCGACAAAGATCCAGTCGCCATCTTCCAAGGTGGGAGACATGCTGTCCCCTTGCACCCGAATCAAACTGAGCCCATCCGGGTTCCCCTTCAGATGGGCCCGTAGCCAGTTACGCTCAAAAGCTAGCACCGACTCGATGGACTCTTCCCGCACCAGCGCCCCCGCCCCTGCCGAGGCGACCACATCCACCAGAGGCACGTATACATACTCCGTTTTGGCGTCGCCAGCCTCCAGCCGCGGGGATCCCTCCCCCGTAATCAGCCAACTGAGACTCACCCCCCCCACCTGGGCAATTTTCACGGCCTTGTCGATGCCGGGCACGGATCCCTTGAGGTAACTGCGCAAGGCTGTATCGCTAATGCCGGCCCGCCGCCCAAACGCATAAATGGCCTCATCGCCGATCACCTGTCGCAAACGGTCGGCAAAGGAGGAATCAGAGGAGGTGGACATCGGCTTAACGCTACGGGTTGTGTACAACTAAATTTCTACCACTACCTGTTGACAAGTCAACCCTCGTGAGGGGCAGGGGCTTATGCTGGGTTGGAGGGAAGAGGGCAGGGTTTCCAGTAGTAGGATCTGAGAGACTTCACCTGCTCTGGCTTGCTCCCTATGACCGTCTCAGACTGGAAACGCTGGCTGGATCATTTTCTCATTGCCCTGGTCTTTCTGGTGTTTGCCGGGTTTGTCTGGTTTGTCTTCTCGGTAACGGGAGCTTTCATCGGGATCCCGCTGGGCTACAAACTTTGGCTGCGGCTGTGGTTGCCTTTGTTCCAGCCGGCACTGGGGATCCTGATGGCTGGAGCCCTGCTGAGTGGGGTGTGGGGTTGGCTGGAGAAACGCCACTCCCGCAATCGAGACCATCAGCAGAACTAAAGATCGGGCAGCGCCGGGAGGCGGCAGACTGGCTCTATACTGAAAACGTATCTAAATGTTGAGCACCTGAGGCGGTCTGGCGTCGTGTTTGTCTTATCCGGCTACGAGTATTTGCTGGTCTTTCTGATCGTCTGCGCTCTGCTGCCGGTCTTGGCTCTGGGAGCTTCTGCGCTCTTGGCCCCAAAGCGGCGGGGATCCCTGCGCCGCAGCACCTATGAGTCGGGGATGGAGCCGTTTGGCCAGGCCTGGATCCAGTTCAACATCCGCTACTACATGTTCGCCCTGGTCTTCGTGATCTTCGACGTGGAGACCGTGTTCCTCTATCCCTGGGCGGTGGCCTTTCATCGCTTGGGACTGCTGGCCTTTGTGGAGGCCCTGATTTTCATCGCCATCCTTGTGGTGGGCCTTGTGTACGCTTGGAGAAAAGGAGCGCTGGAATGGTCATGACCTCTCAGGAGCCGGAAGTCTTGTTTCCGGCGTCTGCCCCGCAAGTTACCACAGACCTCTCGAACAACGTCGTTCTCACCACGGTTAACGACCTGTACAACTGGGCGAAGATGTCCAGCCTCTGGCCGCTCCTCTACGGCACTGCCTGCTGCTTCATCGAGTTTGCAGCCATGCTGGGCTCCCGCTTCGATTTCGACCGCTTTGGCCTGTTGCCCCGTTCTTCGCCGCGCACGGCTGATTTGATCATCACGGCGGGCACGGTCACTATGAAAATGGCCCCAGCGTTGGTCAAGCTCTACCAACAAATGGCTGAGCCGAAGTACGTGATCGCCATGGGGGCCTGTACCATTAGCGGCGGCATGTTCAGCTCCGATTCCTACACGGCGGTGCGAGGGGTGGACAAGCTGATCCCTGTGGACGTGTACATTCCCGGCTGCCCGCCGCGTCCGGAGGCGATCATGGATGCTATTGTCAAGCTGCGCAAGAAGATCGCCGCCGAAGACATGCGGGAGCGGGGCCGCCTGCAACAAACCCACCGCTACTACACGGTCAAGCACAACCTCAAGCCGGTGCCGGAGATCATCACCGGCAAGTATCTGGAGAGCGAGACCCGCCAAGCTCCTCCACCGGAACTGGCGGCGGCTATTGGCCTGCCGGTGCCTCCGGCCTTGCAGACTGCCGACTTCAAGCAGGCGGAACAGCAGCTCAAAGCTTTGCGGGGAGGGATGTGAGATGACAGAGGACAAAGCCCAGCAAAAGCCGTCCTCGACAGCCGAGCCGACAGAGCCGTTGGCGACGCTGGAACGGGGGCCGGTTTCCCAGTTCCTCGCCGATAACGGCTTTGACCATCAGTACCTGGGCAGAGATGCCGCCGGGGTGGAGCTGCTGGAGGTGGAGCGGGATTTTCTCTTGCCTGTGTGTACTGCCCTCTATGCCTACGGCTTCAATTACCTGGAGTGCCAGTGCGGCTACGACCTGGGGGCAGGGCAACCCCTGGTCAGCCTCTATCACCTGATCAAACTGGCGGACGGGGCAGATCGGCCGCAGGAGGTGCGGGTTCAGGTGAAGCTGCCCCGCCAAGATCCGCGGGTGCCCTCGGTGTACTGGATCTGGAAGTCGGCGGACTGGCAGGAGCGGGAGACCTATGACATGTACGGCATCATCTTTGAGGGACACCCCAACTTGAAGCGGATCTTGATGCCGGAAGACTGGATTGGGTGGCCGCTGCGCAAGGACTATATCACGCCTGACTTCTATGAGTTGCAGGACGCTTACTAGGGGGGATCCCTTAACCGGCTGAGCAGCGTTCGCAGGACGTGAGAGAAATGTGGCCTTTTTTGCTCTTGGCAATCTACGCAGGGGGAGTTTGGTACTCAGCCCGCAAGGCGGATCGCATCTACTCAGGCTCTGGAAAGTGGGCGGTGTCGGCCCTCTGGCCACTGCTGCTCTTGACCAACCGCCAGTTTCGCCAAAATTGGCGTCGTCCCTTGAACAAGTGAGTCTATCCCCATTGGTAAGCCCTTCTAGGCAAGACTTAGGCTTGGGCAATCCGGATTTGCCCTTGTCGCCCTCGCAGGCCGACCGGAGGTTGCCAGAGCTGATCGGCAGCCGCATTCGCGCCCGAGGACCCGTGACCTTTGCCCAGTTCATGGAGTGGGCCCTCTACGAGCCAGGTCTGGGTTACTACGAGCGGGAGCATCTCCCCCTCGGCTGGGACTATCGCACCTCCCCTCACTTGGCGGCGGATTTTGCCCAACTGTTGGCTGAGCAGATCTTCCAGTTCTGGCACATTTTGGGATCCCCTCCCCATTTTGCGGTGATTGAGATGGGGGCGGGCAGCGGGCGCCTGGCCGAAGATTGGCTGGCCTATGTGTGCTCCAATTGGCCCGACTTCTGGCAAGCCCTGGAGTACGGGATCCTCGAGCGCTCTGCTTTTTTGCGGCGGCTACAGCAGGAGCGCTTGGCCGGCTATGGCGAGAAGGTGCGCTGGCTAGAGTGGGACGAGATCCCAGATGGTTCGGTAACCGGCTGTTTTTTTTCCAACGAGCTGGTGGACGCCTTCCCAGTCCATCGGGTGCAGGTGCAGGCGGGGGCCTTGCGAGAAATCTACGTGGATTGGGCGGAGGGGGAGGGCTTCCGAGAAGTGTTAGGGGATCTCTCTACGCCCGCGCTGGAAGCGTACTTTGCCCGCCTGGGGATCCCGATTGCCACCTATCCCTCCGGCTACCAAACGGAGGTCAACCTCAAGGCCCTAGAGTGGCTCCAGCTTCTGGCCCGCAAGCTGCGGCGGGGCTACGTGCTCACCCTTGACTACGGCCACACCGCCCAGCGCTACTACAGCCCCCAGCGCTTCCAGGGCACGCTCCTGGCCTACCGCCAACACGGCACCTACGCGGATCCCTATGTCTGGGTGGGATCCCAAGATCTCACTGCCCACGTGGACTTTACCACCTTGCAGCAGGTGGGGGAGTCTCTGGGGCTCAAGTGCCTGGGCTTCACCCAGCAGAGCTGCTTTTTGGTGAACCTGGGATTGGCGGAAAGGCTGGCCGCCCTCGGCCAAGTTGGCGACGAGGGGGGGGATCTGGGCCAGGTGTTGCAACGGCGACATGCCCTTCACGCTCTGCTGGATCCGCTGGGGTTGGGGAGCTTTGGGGTGTTGCTGCAGGCCAAGGGCTTGAGCGAGGCGGAAGCGGCCCAGCCGCTGCAGGGCTTTGTCGAGCCGGAGCTACACTTATGAACCTCACCTTTTGGGTGGGCCTATCGGCTGCTGCTCTGACCACTGCCAGTTTCTTCCCGCAAGCCTGGAAAACTTGGCATAGCCAAAAGGCGGACGATTTTTCTTGGAGCTACCTGCTGCTGTTTGGGGCAGGGATCCTGATGTGGGATCTGTACGGCCTGTTGCGCCAAGATGCGGTCATCCTGCTTGCCAACACGGTAACCCTGGCGCTGGTGGGAGTGATTATCCTAACCAAACTGAGAACCTCGGCTCGCTAGGGGGAGAGGGGAGTTGCTCTGCATCTGGCCTGGGTTTTAGGCCTTGCTTGCCTAGAACTCCTCCTGACTAAGGGATCCAGGCCAGTGCGCTGCTGCTCAGCGGCAGGCGGCGACGGCTGTTGGGGATCGGCAGCCCATCTTGCAAGTCCACCAGCCACACTTGCCCGCTGCGGATCGCTTGCCCAGTGCGGCTAAAGGGGGCCCAGGGATCCGGGATCTCCTCTTGCAAGGGCTCCAAAAGCGTGTAGGCCAACAGGCGGCCGTCAGGGGAAAGGCTGAAGTCCAGCTCAAAGGGATAGTCGGCCCGCCCCACCTCTACGGTCTTGCCCGCCGGGGCCGCGCCGCCGCTGCCGAACACCACTGCCAGCAAGCGGGGGGACTCGGTGTAGGCCAGAGATGCCAACGCGCCCTCACCAACAAACTCGGCCTCGCTGACCAAGCCGTAAAAGACGGGTGCCCTCGGCGAAAAAGCTCCTTTGGTTACGGATCCCTCGGTAACCCAAATCTCCTCGCTGGTGCCGGTATTGCTGACGATAAAGAGGCTGCGGGTGTAGTCGGGATTGAAGCGCAGCAAAGCCCCGAAAGCCCCATCGGGACGGATGGCCAAGGTTTGGCCGAACTGGGCCAAAAAGCTCTCCGCTGCCGCCCGCGGCTGCAAGGGCACAATCCCCACCCCCTGCCCCTGGGAGATGAGCAGGCTGCTCTCATCAGGGCTGATGAAAAAGTCTCCCCCCAAAGCCGTATCCAGATCCAGCCGCTCAAAGGGATCCCGGCTCCTTTTCTGGATCCACAGTTCCGTCTGGACGGGAGCCAGGGGATCCCGTTGCAGGGGGATCCGCTCCGCTACCACCAGCTCCCCCGTCGGCGAGACCTGGAAGCGCAGGTTTTGGTAGCCCTGGTGGTCCAGCAGCAACCGGGAAGACAGATCCTCCAGATCCAGGCGGTAGAGATCCTGCTGCTGGATGGTGCTGGCGGTGGCAAAGTAGTAGACGAAGCGGCCATCGGCGCTGGGCTGCATCTGGGTAACCTTCAGCCCCGCCGGCGTCAGCAAAGTGGTGGATCCCGTCTCCAGGTTAAAGAGCAACAGCCGCCCCCGTTGGTCTGCTTCCGTGCCGATCCCCAACAACTGCCGATCCGGCGTGCGAAACTCGCCCTCAAAAGGCCGCGCCATGGGCTGGCCCCGCTCATCCACGGCTGCCTGCAGGCGCACCCGGTAGGTCTGGCCGTAGGGGGCCGGCTCTGTCAGCGTCCAAAAAAAGCGGCGGCCCAGCTTGCGCATCCGGCCCGGCAGAGGCGGCTGGATCTCCAGGTTGGCCGCAACGCTGTCCGCATCCATAGGGCGGTTGAAGGTCAGCACCATCTGCAGTTCCTGGGATCCCACCCGCTGCTGTTGCCAGTTAAAGTCCCGCACATAGGGGGCCGTGTGGTTGCCCAGCAAAAATAAGATCACCCCAACCGCCAAGTTGCAGAGGGTGATCCCGGCCACCCAGCGATCCAGGGGCTGGGTCAGCCCTCGCTGCAGAGCTGCATAGAAGCGACGTGCCGGCCAGGCAGACATCCGAGTCGTACAGTTTTCGACCTCTCAAACCAGATTAAGACACTTCCCAGGCACTCCGCGCCACTGCCCTCACCCCCAACCCCTCTCCCAGAGGGAGAGGGGAGTTGGGATTGGTCGGGAACGGGAAAACGGCTCTACTGCAGCATGACGAATAGAAAGTCTTCCAACGCCGTCAGGAAGGTCAGCACCTCGTCAGTTGCCTGTTCTTCCGTCAGGGATCCCAACTCGACGACCCGCTGAATCAGCTTTGCCACCGGAGTTGGCCCCTGCAGCAGCGGGGCCAGCCATTTCACCTTCTCGGCAGGGATGCGGATCCGCCCGTGGGTGGCCCCTGTCCACTGCATTTCGTAGGTGCAGTTCTCTTGCAGGGCCTTGTTGTACTCCTGGTGGAAGCGAGCGTTGTCCATCAGCAGGGGGTTGAATTGCACGGATCCCGCCAACCAATCTGCATCCGTCCAAGGTAGCACCAGGGAAGAGCCGGCGTGCTCGGCCCAAAAGTCGATGAGGCGATGGGCAGGCCGGATCAGCTCGTAGAGGTGCAGCCGCTCCATGACGCTGAGGGTTTCCAGCCGTTGCCGCACAAACTCCGGCACTTGCTTAAAGAGAGACTCCAGCGACCAGTCGGGCATATCCACCAGGCTTAAAAAGCCCAACCCCGCCTGCTGCAACATGCCAAACACCTCGGGGATCGTGAATCCCTTGTCGTTGGAGCATGACTCTAGTCAATGATATGCTGGACTATACTGAAAATAATGTACAGTATGTTCAGTATGGCTGCTTGGTATGGCTAGGTATGTAAAACCGAGAGAAGCGGCGGATTATTTTGGGGTGTGTCTCCACACCTTGAGGCGATGGGAACAGAAAGGCTGGATCAAAGCAATACGTACTCCATCTGGTAGGGCAAGAAGGTATGACCTCGACAGCTACATCAGAACGCCAAAGAAAGCCAAACGAGTCGTTTTGT
>NZ_AXUW01000001.1:338055-346191 GCF_002760415.1 Synechococcus sp. 65AY6A5 | reverse complement strand
AAGTTTCAAGCCAAGAAGAAAAACGTGGTTGTCGTGGAAGTATCGGAAGCGTACACCAGCAAAACCTGTACCAAGTGCGGGCACATCCACACCAAGTTGGGTGGCGCAAAGGTGTTTAGATGCCCGAAGTGCAACCATAGGCTACCACGAGATTGGCAAGGCGCTCTGGGTGTTATGCTCAGGGCTTTGCGGGATACCGCCTTTCTGTTTGGACTCCGTCCGAGTAGCGCGGTCGCGTCAGCATCGCGTAGTGACAACGGAAACGGACAGAATGCTATCGCTTCACCGCTGAGCAGTAATGCTCAGCAGTGTTCAGCGTAAATGTATCAGAGCAGATAGTTGTTCATGATGGCGGCATCTTCGGTATAGCTGGCCGGGTTCCACAGCACCGCCTTGGCCACCTCTTCCTGCAGGGATCCCATGAACTCCCGCACATGTTGCGCCCCCACCGCCGGCGGGACGTCGAATTGCCCCACCTTTTGCAAAGCTGCCTGCAGGCGGAGAAACACCTGGCGTTGGCGGCGGCTGTGGAGATTGGCGCGAATGATGCCCTCGGGCTTGAGGACTTTTTTCATCGCCCGCAAGCCCTCAGTGGGATCCGCCAACAAATACAAAACATCGTTCAGGCTGATGAAATCGAACTGGATCCCCAGGCGATCCAGCTCCAGCACGTTGAGGACGTAGCACTGGACATCGGTGAAGCCGTGGTGCCGCAGGCGTTCCTCGGTGAGCTTGACCGAAGCCGGCGACAGATCACAGGCCACGATCTGGGCGCCCGGATTGGCCTCCGCCATCATCAGCGTCTCCCAGCCGGAGCCACAGCCGGCGTTGAGCATCACCTTGCCCTCGGACGGGACGAGGGCGTGGGTGCGTAGGTACTGGGCGGTGGTATAGCTCATCTTGAACATCTCCCCCAGGGCATTGCGGGCCGACTGCGAGAGGGGCACGTTGGGGTAGGGCAGAGCCTCGTAGAGGCTGAGGGCCCGGTCTGCAGCCGAGAGGGCGGATCTGGTCATACGCAGAGGAAAAGCTCAACAGAGAGCGAGAGAGCAGTCGATGCAAAGGCAGGATGAATTTATGATTGAGTGTAGCCGTTGAGGGATCCGCTCAGAACTGGCTATGACTGCTGCTGCTTTGCCCCGTCGCCGCTCCCGTTTCTCCCTGGCAGGCACCCTGGCCGCCGTGGGCGGGGCGCTGCTGTGCGGGATCCTGGTGGTGCGGCTGCAGGTGCCGATGCTGGAGCGGATCAACCTAGAGGCCCTGGAAAATGCCGAGGCCCGCAAAAACCGCAACATCGCCCTGGCCACCACCCTGGGCTGGCTGGGCTACCGCAACCTGGGCGCCTCCTGGCTGTGGCTGGAGCTGATCCAGTACTACGGCGACGCCCCTGCTCGTGCCCAAACCGGCTACGGCCTCGCCTACGAGTACTTCGACCACATGCTGCGACTGGATCCCAACTTTTTCTTGGGCTACCGGCTGTCTAGCTTGGTGTTGGCCTATCGGGCCGGCCAGCCGGAAAAAGCTGTCGAGATTTTGGATCGCGGCCTGCAGCAGTTTAACCCCCAAAACAATCCCGACGCCTGGCGGCTCTACGTGGATCGCGCCTTGATCAACTTCATGTTTTTGGGGGATGCGGAAGCGGGCCGCCGCGACTACTACCAAGCTGCCGCCTGGCGGGAACAGGTGGGCCTGCCCGGCGACGACTTTCGCCAACTGGGGGACAACATCGCCCGCAGCCCCCTCAGCCGCCGTTCCCGCTTCGATGTCTGGCTGAGCGTGTTCAATGCCACCAGCGACCGGGATACCCGCCAGTTTGTTCTGGAACAACTGACCCAATTGGGGACGGTGCTGCGGACGCTGCCCACCGGCGAGATCGAGATTCTCCCACCTCCTCTGCCCGATTTTCCCGAGGAAGAGCCCTACCGCTTGCGCCTGTAATTCCAATCCCCTAACTGGGCAAAGATTGCGCTCTAGGGTTGTGACGTTGCCCCAAGAGGTGAGCTAAACTCTAACCCAAATTGTCATCCTGGAAGCCGTCTTCTTCACAGGACCGATCCCTGCGTCAGAGAATCTGCTCTCTCTGGCGCAAGCGAAGTGTTGCTCCCGCTGCCTCTCCTCGAAGAAGGGGCGGCTATCGTTCTTGCTTCCGGTTCGTGAAGACGCTCCAGGCTTTCGGTAAGTTCCCGCAGCTTCCCCATTTCTTATTATTTCTTAACTTTTGTTGTTCTGCACAATAGGAGTGATCCCCATGGCCTCAAGAACTTCTCTCCTGATGATGGCGGCTGTCCTTTCGGGCAGTTGGTTTGTCCTCCCTGCAGCGGCCCAATCTTCTGGGACAGCGCGAGTACGGTCGGTGGTGGATGGGGACACCTTTTGGGCAGACTTGAACGGCAGGCCAACCCGTTTTCGTCTTGCCTATGTGGATGCCCCAGAGCTGACGCAAGGGCGCTGGGGGCGGCTCTCGCAGGAAGCTTTGCAAAGCCTGCTGCCGCCGGGATCCCTGGTGCAGGTGGATACTCTCTACGTCACGCCAGAAGGGCTGCACATTGCCCAGGTGTACAACGCCGAGGGTTTGGTGAATTTGGAGATGTTGCGCCAGGGGCAGGCGGTGGTTTATGAGCGCTTTTTGTACGGGGCCAACCGGGAGCGCTACTTGGAAGCTCAAGAATTGGCCCAGGCGGCGCGACGAGGTTTTTGGCAGCAACGCAATCCGGTGATGCCCTGGGAGTTTCGGGAGACAGCCGCGCAAACCTCAGCCTTTGCGGGATCCAACGTTTTGGACGGCTCCTTCCTACGGGAAAACCTGGCAGCGGCTGCGGGCGTGGGCATTGCCACCGCGGTGGTGATGGTGGGCTTGAGCAAGCTGCTGTGGAGAAAGCCCAGCCGGCAGAGGGTGAGCATCCGCCAGATGGAGCGGGATCTCAAACAACTGCAGCGCAGCCTGGCCACAACGCTGGCCAGCCGCAAGCAACTGGAACGGCAGTACGATCAACTGCTGCAAAAGGCCGAGGATTGGTTTGTCAGAGCCCAAAAGGCCAGCCAACATGACCAGGACGAGCTGGCGCGCCAGGCTTTGGTGCAGCGGAACCAACACATGAGTGCTGCAGAGGCGGTTCGCAAATCTTTGGATGAAGTTGAAGCGCAGGCGGCAACCCTCCGCGAAGGCATTTCTCGCCTGGAAAGCCAGATCGCGCTGGCCAAGCTGGAACGGGAGATGAACAACTAAGCCTGGGGCGGCGGCTTAAGATGGGGGAGCATCTACCTAGTGAGCCAACTGGCAATGGCGATGAAGGCAAGAGTATCCCCTCTTTTAGCTGCCCTGCTGTTGGTGCTGCTTTGGCTTGGGATCCCCCTTGGATCTGAGTCAGCGAATGGGGCAGCGGCGGCGAGTGCCAAGATCGATCCTGAGATTGACCGGCTGTTTGAGGAAGCCTTTGCTGCCACCAACCGGGGAGATTTTGCCCGGGCAGAGGCCTTTTGGAGCCAATTGTTGCAGCGCCAGCCCGACAACCCGGCCCTGTGGAGCAACCGAGGCAACGCCCGCGTCAGCCAGAACCGCTTGCAGGAGGCTTTGGAGGACTATGCTGAGGCCATTCGCCTGGCTCCCAACGCACCAGATCCCTATCTAAATCGGGGGACGGCTTTGGAGGGGCTAGGGCGCTGGCAGGAGGCCATTGCCGATTACGAGCGGGTGTTGCAGTTGGATCCCAACGATGCGGCAGCCTACAACAACCGGGGCAATGCCGAGGCAGCGCTGGGAGAGTGGCAGCAGGCCCTGGCCGATTACCGTCGCGCCACGGAGCTGGCTCCTGACTACGCCTTTGCCCAGGCCAACTACGCCCTCTGCCTTTATCAGGTGGGAGAAACGGAAGCTGCCTTGCGCCTGATGCGGGCTTTGGTGCGCAAGTACCCGAAGTTCCCGGATATGCGGGCTGCCCTCAGCGCTGTTCTTTGGGTGCAAGGCCGGCAGGGAGAAGCAGAAAGCCAATGGGTGGCTGTGCAAGGGCTGGATCCCCGCTATGCCGACCTGGAGTGGGTGAAAACCGTCCGTCGTTGGCCACCGGCGATGGTGGCAGCCCTGGAGCGCTTCCTTTCTCTGCGTTGAAGAGCTGTCAGCAGACTCCCCTGCAACTCTGGATCGCAGCAATTCTTAATCTCATCTCAATTGAGAGGAGACATCGATCCTAGAAAGGAAAAGCCCCCACGACTCCCTCAAAAGAGGAAACGGGGCGGGCGCAGTGCCTCAGTCTAAATCGAAATAACAACATTGCCATCTTTGAGTTATGGTTTCGGACTTGGCTCTGCGCATTGGCGAAGCGGTTGCTAGGGATCCCCGCAGCCAGAGGCTCAGGTTGCAGCCTGTCTGGGGGGGCGGGGATTGCCTAAATTGGGATCAGGACAACTGAGGATCCCGGCAGCCAGCTCAACCCAAGCCCAAGAGAACGCGAAGGGATCCCGACGGTTTCGATAGACTGTGAGAGGGACAGTGTAAAAAATTGCTTCCTCGAGCTTCCTCCCGCTCTGCTGTGTTTCAGTTCTATCGCGGCGTGTGGTACTGACGTGAGTGCAATGGCCTTTTTCTCTCGCTATTCTTTCCTCTCTCCTGGTTGGAGGAGGGCACTACGAGCTCAGGGGAGCTGGGCAGGGCTGTTGCTCATGGCTCTACAGCTTGGGCAGCCCGCCGTGGCTCAGACAGAGACCCAAGTTTGGAGTGGCACTGGCCAGATCTTGAGCGGTCAGGGGCAAGGGGCCACGGTGCAACTGGTTCTGGAAACCGGTGGCGGACGCATTTGGACGCAGTCGGGGCCGGCGTTGGATGCGCCCTTTTCCGGCGGGCAGATTTCGGTTACCAGCGGCGACGGCACCTGGCAGATCCAACCGCAAGGGGATCAGTTGCTGGTGACCTTTTACCGCGGCGAGCAGATCATCCGCTGGCAACTGCGCCCCGTCGGCGAGGTTCCAGCCTCTTCTCCTCCTGTGCCATCCAGCTCCTTGATCGGCGACACCGCCCAACCGCTGGCTCTGCCTGTGCAAGAGCTGGTCGTTCCCATCCAGAATTTGCCTAACAATCGCTGAGGGATCCCGCGGGCAGGTCTCCCGGTTCAGACATAAGTAAACTACCCGGCTCCGACCGCCCCCCTTCCAGCCCCCTGCCCCCCACTCCCCCCGTATACGGGGGGCAGGGGGGCGGGGGGATTGAGGGGGGCTGGTTTACAGCAGCCCCCAAAAGCGCAATTACATTTGCCCCGTTGTAGTCTGCGTCCCCTTCCCAACCACAAGCCGGGTTGACACAACGGAAGCGCTTCCTTTCCCGTTGCCCAATCCACAGGCACTGGTGGCAGGTCTGTGAGCTGCAGGCAGGCGGCACCAACACAACCCGGATCCCTGCTCTTGCTGCCTTGTACTGCACAAACTGCCGCAACTGGTAGAACGCCCAACTATTCGACCGCCGGCGCTCCGTCTTGCTACGCGGCTGTTGGTTGACACGCTCCCGGATCCCGGTCAGGTCTTCCAAGGCAATAAAGCTGTGGGTTGCCTGCACCCTCGACACAATCGCTTTGGAGATGCAGTGATTAACCCAGGTTTGGAAGCGTCTCTCCCGGCCAGACAACCGTTGCAAGAGCTGCCGGCACCGCCGCCGACTAGACCTTGTGCCCTTACTGGCCTTGCGTTGGAGAACCGCTCTCAACCGGGAGTAGTGGTCTCTGACCCGGCTCAACTGCTGTCCACTCCAGTTATCCCCCTCTGAGGTGTGTGCAATATCTGTTCTGCCCAAGTCCACTCCAATCGCCTTGGGGGTGTTCTGGGGCTCCGGCAGGTCATGCTCGACGCAAATCTGGATGTAGTAGGAACCGTCCTGCCGTTTGACCAGGGTGGCCGCTTTTGGGTGGGTGCCGGCCAGCATGCCCCGTTGGTAGTTACCCATGGCCAGCTCAAACCGTTCCTGCCCCTCAACCGTAGTTAGCGATACCGTCCAGTCTTTTTCACGGAACGAGAAGATGCGGGCATCGTAGGTGACGAAGCCCGCCTTGAACGCCTTGACTGGACGGTTCTTTTGCTTGGCAACCTTGCGCGACCCCGCCACCCGCCTGCATACCTGCCCCGCCAGATTACTGGATAACCCAAAGCGAGCGCGTATCTCGTAATAGCAAAGGGAATGGAGTTTGACTGCGTTAACGACTTTCTCTGGTGTGCTTTGGTTGACCCAGTTCAGTGCCTGCGCAAAGGCGTCCAGAGTCGCATCCAACTTGGCGGCCTGCGCCTCAGACACCTTGAGCTTGCAGGAGATAGTCAGGGTTTGGGTCATACTGTTACTGTACCTTATGGGAACGCATTCCTCCCAGCCCTGACCGGCCCGGCCCCCGGCCCCCCACTCCCCCCGTATACGGAGGGGATATAGGGGGGTACAGGGCGGGTCTCCTGCGGTTTCTAGATGAAGGGATTAGGGGTGCTCCTGCTTTGCCTGTTGCCAGAGGGCCTCTAACTCCGCGAGGGTGAGTCTTTGGAGAGGGGAGGCTTGGCCGCTGCTAGGCAATGCCGCTTCTGCTGGTTGCCGCGCCAGCTCTTCCAGGCGCAAAAAGCGGCGGGCAAAGCGCAGGTTGGTTTGGGTCAAGGCCTGTGCGGCATCCAGCCCATACCAACGGCCCAAATTGACCAGAGCAAACAGCAGATCCCCCAACTCGGCTTCTTGTCGCGCCGGGTCAGGGGGATCCCGTTCCAGCTCTCGGCGCAGTTCGGCCTCTTCCTCGCGCACCTTGGCCCAGATCCCCTCCACCGTCGGCCACTCAAATCCTGCTCCCACCACCTTTTGGGAGATCTTCAGGGCGGCCATCAGGGGGGGCAAACTTTCGGCGTAGTGGAGCAGTTTCTGGCCGAGGGTTTGCTGCGGCTGTTCCTTCTGCTTGATGTCTTCCCAGGAGCGGTGCAACTCAGAAAGGCTGGAACTATCTGACTGCGGAGCCTCCCCAAATACATGGGGGTGACGGCGGATCAGCTTATCGGCAATCCGCGCGGCTACAGTTTCCAGGTCGAAGTGGTTTCGCTCGGCAAAGATCTGGGATTGCAACACCACCTGCAGCAACAGATCCCCCAGCTCTTCGGCAATCGCTGCCGGATCCCCGGCCCGAATGGCCGCCACCGTCTCGTAGGCTTCTTCGAGGATATAGGGAGTGAGCGACTCAGGCGTTTGGGCGCGATCCCAAGGACAGCCGTCGGGGGCGCGCAACTGAGCCACAATTGCCGCCAAGCGGCTGAGGTGCTGTGCAGACGCAGAGCGCTCCAGATAAAGATGGGCAAAAGAGCCTGTGGCCTGCGGATCCCAGCTTTGCAGCGTCAGGGGGCCGCCCACTATCTGCAAGTCTTCTGTGAGCAAGGTCAACGCTTGGACAGGGGCGCAGACCTGCTGTAAAAAACGACGCAGCTCCGCCGGATCCTTCTTCCCGCAACTTTTCAGCAGCAGGGATCCCTGCCCAGCCGCAGACCAGCGGGCCAGATGCTGTTGCCAATCGGGCTCAAGGCTATCCAGCGTTTGGAGCATGGTCGTAGGTGCGGCCCAAATCCAGAAGGCGCCTGAGCTGCTCGAGATCGATGAAACTCAGCTCCAAAAGGATCATCAGCAGCGGCCCCTGCTGGCGATGCTGCAGCTTTTTGGCCAAGCTCAGCTGCGAGCGGTCAATGATGCCCGCTTCCAACAGGTATTCTTCAAGGACAGGAGGGGGAATGGGATCTAGCATAGTCGTTTCACAGCGCTGAGAAGGACAAGTGGGAAAACTGAGAGGATGACAGACTAGTGTAATCATTCTTAACACTCTTACAGAGCTTCCGCAAAGATCTGGCCGGCAACTAAGCCAAGAGGCAGTAAGCCAGGTTTGCCGAGCGCAGCTCCGCCAGGCGATCCCTCCCGTTACCGGGACAGATGGGATCTCTGTATCCAAGAGCACAAAAAATGGATTCAGTGAGGTCAATGTATAATAGCAAGCTCGCTGCCGATTGACAGTGCCCTGATGAGCCGATTCTCTTTCCCCGACGAAAAGTACAGCCTTTTAATTTAAAATAGGGTACAGGTATTCAAGAGGAAGGAGAGAAAGGAATGCCGACTCATTCTTTGGATTTGCGGCAAAGAGTTGTAGCAGCCTA
>NZ_AXUW01000001.1:321589-337100 GCF_002760415.1 Synechococcus sp. 65AY6A5 | reverse complement strand
TATCCCGGAAAAAGAAAGGGTCAAACCGCTACAAGAAAGCGGTAAAGAGGTTGTCCAAAGCGCACCAGAAGGTAGCCAACCAGCGCAAAGATTTTCACTACAAGACGGCAAAGGAGTTGTTAAGTAGGGGGAAGCACATTGCTCATGAGGCGCTTACTATTGGGGGTCTGGCTAGAACCAGACTAGCCAAGTCTATTTATGATGCCGGGTGGGGACAATTCCTGCAAATCCTTAAGGTCAAGGCTGAAAGAGCTGGGCTGTTAACGATTGCAGTGAATCCAAACGGCACAAGTCAAGAGTGTTCCGGGTGTGGTCAGGTGGTTCCCAAAAAACTCCACGAAAGGTGGCACGATTGCCCCTACTGTGGGCTAAGGCTGTCACGGGACCACAACTCGGCAAGGGTAATCAAATCCAGAGCGGTGGGGCATCCTGTTCTTAAAGCTCGGAAAACGTCCTATGCGGTAGCAGGAGTCACCGAGAAGCCCGCCCTCTACCCGTTCGCGTCAGCGGCGCGGAGCGCTTCAGGGTGAGGGACGGGAGTATGTCACGTCAACAAAGCCGGCCCCAACAGGCGGGCCTGGCGTTCTTCCAGTATGCGGCGCAGGCGGGGCCACTGCTGCAGCTCCGGGTCTTGGGCAATGAGCTGCTCGGCCGCCTGGCGGGCCAACTGCAGCACCTCTTGGTCGTCCATGAGGCTGGCCAGGGCAAAGTCGGGCAGCCCCGACTGGCGGGTGCCCATCACCTCCCCAGGGCCGCGGAAGCGCAGGTCCATCTCGGCAATGAAAAAGCCATCGTGGGACTGCTCCAGGACTTTTAGCCGGCGCAGGGCCTCTTCGCTTTGGGATCCCGTCATTAGAATGCAGTAGGCCTGGTCGGATCCCCGCCCCACCCGCCCCCGCAGTTGGTGGAGCTGGGAGAGGCCAAAGCGCTCGGCATGCTCCACCAGCATCACCGAGGCGTTGGGCACATCCACCCCTACTTCCACCACTGTGGTGGAGACGAGGATATCCAGCTCCCGCCGGCGAAAGGCTTCGATGACAGCCTCTTTCTCGCTGCTAGTTAGGCGCCCGTGCAGCAGGCCCACCCGGAACTGGGGGAAGACCTTCTCCTGCAGGCGCTGGTGCTCTTCAATGGCGGACTTGAGATCCAGCTTCTCCGACTCCTCAATCAGGGGCAGCACCACGTAGGCCTGCCGTCCCTGGGCAATTTCCCGCTCCATCAGCCGCACCACCTGCAGGCGATCCCCGGGTCGAGCCACCACCGTATGCACCGGCTTGCGCCCCGGGGGCAGCTCGTCAATTTGGGTAACATCCAGATCCCCGTGCAGGGCCAGGGTAAGGGTGCGGGGGATGGGGGTGGCCGTCATGGTCAGGACATCGGGGTGATCCCCTTTCTGTTGCAGGGCAGCCCGCTGTTCGACGCCAAAGCGGTGCTGCTCGTCGATAACCACCAAGCCCAGGTTGCGAAACTGCACCGCCGGCTGGATGAGGGCATGGGTACCAACAACTAGGGGCAGCTCCCCGGTCTGCAACTGCCGCAGGATCTCGCGCCGCTTGGCGGGGGGGGTGGAGCCGGTCAAGAGTTCAACGGGCACTTGCAGTTGGCTCAGCCACTCCACCAGCTTGCGGTAGTGCTGCTCGGCCAAGACCTCGGTGGGGGCCATGAGGGCCGCCTGCCAGCCGGATTGAATCGCCGCCAGCAAGGCCGCCACCGCCACCACAGTTTTGCCGGATCCCACATCCCCCTGCAGCAGGCGGTTCATGGGCAAGGGATCCCGCAGATCCGCCAGGATCTCGTCAATGGCCCGCTGCTGGGCAGCGGTCAGCTGGAAGGGCAGGATTTGGTAGAAGCGGTCCAAGAGCTCTCCTCTGGCCGGCTGGTAGCGAGGTACAGCCTGAGCTTGGGCGCGGTAGCGCTGCCGCCGCTGCAAGAGGCTAAGTTGCAGGTAGAAGAACTCATCGAACACCAGCCGCCGCCGGGCCTGGGCCAGCAGCTCTTGCGTCTTGGGAAAGTGGATCTGCTGCAGGGCAAGGGGCAAGTCCAACAGCTGCAACTGCCGCTTCAGGGGCTCCGGCAAGGGATCCTCCACCAAGGCAGCTGCCGGCAGGGCGAGCTGGACGGCCTTGCGCACCAGATCGGCGGGGATCCCTTCTGAAAGGGGGTAAACGGGTAGAATCTTGCCCAATCTCTCCGGATCCTCGCCCTCTCCCCCCAGCACCTCCAGTTGCGGGTTGTCCAGCGTCAAGCCCAAGCGGCCCTTTTTCACCAGGCCGCTGGCCGCCACCACTGCCCCCTTGGGGTACTGCCGCTCCAGGGCCGCCTGCCAACTGCGCTGGGCAAATTGCCGCCCGCTGTAGAAGCGGCTGAGGGTGACTATGCCGCTTTTGTCGGCAATCTTGAGGTTCAAGATGGTCAGCAAGGGGTTCTTGGGGCTGGTGAAGCAGCTGCAGCTTTTCACCGTCCCCACCAGGGTAACGGTCTCCCCCACCTTGGCCTGGCGGATGAGCACCCGGCGGGAATAGTCCAGGTGATCCCGTGGGAAGTAGTAGAGGGCATCGCGCACAGTGTGCAGGCCCAGTTGTGCCAGCTTCTCCGCCGACTTGGGGCCAATGCCCTTGAGAAATTGCAGCGGCTGCTCCAAGCTGAGGCCCTTGGGCGGGGGCAAAGCAGGGCTGGGTGGGCCAGATTGGGCTTGCTCTTGCTGACGACGCAGCCGATCCAGCCAGCGGCGGGTTTCCGCCACCAGGTGCTGCCGCTCCGCCAGCTCCAACTGGGGGTAGAGGCGATAGCGGGATCCCAGTTCTTTCCACCGCCGTCGCTCCTCTCCATCCAGCGTCCAACCCGCAGGGGGATCCTGGCCAAACACGCTCTGCAAAAACTGGGAGAAGGTCTGCTCTCGCCCCCGCAGGTCGGTAAATCCCAACTCCGCCTCTAGAGAAAGGGCGCGCTGAAGCCGCTGTAGATCCACCTGGCTCAAGTTGCTTCTGGGTCGGCTGCCGGTAGTCTCTCTAATCCAACTTTAGCCAATGGCAAAGAGCCCCAGGCGCGGCCTCTGCGCCTCAACTCAAAAGGGCCTGCTCTGTAGGACAGGCCCAGGGATCCAGAGCAACCTTATTCCAGATGGAAACTAGCTGCGGGCCAAGGCGGATCCCAGGAGCGCGGCCATCACGGCCGGCACCAGGGCAATGGCCAGGATGGTGAAAACTTGCGCGTCGGTCATAGCCAACTCCCTAAAACCCAGTGCTGTGAACCTGCTCCTCACTTTACCCCGGCTGGTGACCAGACCTGGGGCCTAAAAATATTCTTTACAAAGCGGCCTTTGGCTCTGGGTTTGGCCGCTGCGGGATCCCCCAGCCCGGCCCCAATCGTGTTACGATGTTGCTCCGCAACGCTGTCGCGACAGCGGGGCAATTCTGGATCTTTTTCTTTGCAACGTTCGCTCTTGGCGTCACCATGGTAGCCGCTCCGCAAAGCTTGACCACTCCCCGGGACAACCTGGCCATTTTGGCGGAAACGGATCCCGTCGTCTACCGCCTCATCCAGCAGGAGCTCAACCGGCAGCGGGATCACCTGGAGATGATTGCCAGCGAGAACTTCACCTCGCCGGCTGTCCTGGCCGCCCAGGGCTCGGTGCTGACCAACAAGTATGCAGAGGGGCTGCCCGGCAAGCGCTACTACGGCGGCTGCGAGTTTATCGACGAGATCGAACAACTGGCCATCGACCGCGCCAAGCAACTCTTTGGAGCGGCCCACGCCAACGTGCAGCCCCACTCCGGCGCCCAGGCCAATTTTGCCGTTTTCCTGGCCCTGCTGCAGCCGGGAGACACGATCATGGGCATGGATCTGGCCCACGGCGGCCACCTTACCCATGGCTCGCCAGTCAATGTCTCCGGCAAGTGGTTCCGCGTGGTGCACTATGGTGTGGATCCCCAGACGGAGCGGATTGACTTCGACCAGGTGCGGGATCTGGCCCGGCAGCACCGGCCTAAGCTCATTATCTGCGGCTACTCGGCCTATCCGCGGATCATTGACTTTGCCGCTTTCCGCGCCATTGCCGACGAGGTGGGGGCCTATCTAATGGCCGATATCGCCCACATTGCCGGCCTGGTGGCCACCGGCCACCACCCCAACCCGGTACCTATCTGCGATGTGGTCACCACCACCACCCACAAGACGCTGCGGGGGCCACGCGGCGGGCTGATCCTCACCCGCGACCCGGAATTGGGCAAAAAGCTGGACAAGGCGGTGTTCCCCGGCAGCCAAGGGGGGCCTTTGGAGCATGTCATTGCCGGCAAGGCGGTGGCCTTTGGAGAAGCCCTGCAGCCCAGCTTTGCCCAGTACTCAGCCCAGGTCATTGCCAATGCCCAGGCGCTGGCGGCAACGCTGCAGCGGCGGGGCATCCGGCTGGTTTCAGGGGGCACCGACAACCACCTGGTGTTGCTGGATCTGCGCTCGGTCTCGGCAGTGCTGGAGAAAAACGGGGCTGCTGATCCAGTGATGACAGGCAAGCGGGCGGATCGCCTGATGGAAGAGATCCACATTACTGCCAACAAAAACACCATCCCCTTTGACCCGCAGCCGCCCTCTGTGGCCAGCGGCCTGCGCCTGGGATCCCCGGCCTTGACCACCCGCGGCCTGGGGCCGGCAGAATTTGAGGAAATTGGGGAAATTATCGCTGACTGCCTGTTCCAGCCAGGGGATCCGGGTGTGCTCGAAGCCTGTCGCCGGCGAGTGGCCGAGCTCTGCCGCCGTTTTCCGCTCTACCCCCACTTGGGATAACCCCCCTCCTCGCTACGGCTTGCCATGCCTTACTTGGTTGCCTTTTTGGCTGCTGCCTGTGTGGTTCTCTGGGCAACCCCGGTGGTGAAGGCGGTCGGGATCCGCAGCGGCCAGTTGGATTTTCCCGATGAGCGCAAGATCCACCGGCAGCCGATGGTGCGCCTAGGGGGGGTCTCTATCTTTTTTGGCAACCTGGTGGCACTACTCTTGCTCTGGGGAGCCGGAGCCTTCGCCGGCTTGCGCACCGAGCAGGAGTACGAGATCTGGGGGGTAACCATTGGCGGCGTTTTGTTTTTTTTGATCGGCCTGGCCGACGATCTGTTCCAGTTGTCGCCCTTTTCCCGCCTGGCGATGCAGTTTGGGGTGGCTGCCGCCGCCTGGGGAGTGGGGGTGCGCATCGAGTTCATTAACCTACCGGGGATCGGCATCTGGCCCTTTCCGGTATGGCTGAGCCTGCTGGTTACCCTGCTGTGGCTGGTGGGGATGGCCAACGCCATCAACTTCATGGACGGCCTGGATGGCTTGGCGGCAGGCGTGTCGGGGATCGCAGCAGTCGTGATGCTGATGGTAACGCTGCTCCTGGATCGGCCGGCGGCGGCCATGCTGGCGGCAGCCTTGGCCGGGGCCTGCCTGGGCTTTTTGCGCTACAACTTCAACCCGGCCCAGATCTTCATGGGAGATGGGGGAGCCTACTTTCTGGGCTTTACCCTGGCCGGGATCGGGGTCATTGGGGTGGCCAAGGGGGTAACCACGCTGGCGGTGGCCCTGCCGTTTTTTATCCTGGCCGTGCCGATTTTGGATATGTCTGCCGTGATCCTCAAGCGGCTGGCTAGAGGCAAGTCCCCCTTTCATCCCGACAAGGGCCACTTGCACCATCGCCTGCTCAAAGCCGGCCTGTCGCAGCGGCATTCAGTACTCTTGATCTACGCCATGACCCTCTGGGGGGGATCCCTGGCCTTGGCCCTGGCCGGCCTGCCGGCAGGGGGTACCTATCTGGGCGGGGCCTCGCTGCTGTTGGCGGGAGTAAGCTGGGGGGCCTGGCAACGCCACCGTCAGCGGCAACGGTCTTTGGCTGCTGAAGATACCCAGGTTCAAGCAACAGATTCAGTTAATTCAAAAAAGGATTAAGCCTGGGTTGTTCCCAGCCGCCCGCCTGCCTAGACTGGAAGGGATCTCCTCTGCCGCCTTGATGATGCGTCCTACACCGGAGCTGGCGGCCCTTTTGCGCCGCACCGCCGATCGCTTGCAGGCCCAGCACTGGGGCTTTTGGGATCGCGAGTACTGCTGGCGGGATAGTACCCGCTGCAATTGCGGCCTGCTGGTGCGAGAAGCCCTGGGCTGGAATCAGCAGCAGCTTAGCCTACACATCCACCGCGGCACTTGGCGCACCATTGCCCAAACAGCCTATCGCACCGCTGCCTTTGTCCTGAGGGATCCCTGGCAAGCCCGGTGCCAGGCCACGGGCCTGCGGCTGGGGTATGTGTTTGAGAAGATGGCAGAGCTGGGGTTTGACCGGCCAGAGGACTTTGCTGCCCTGGAAGAGCTCAGCGATCCGGTTATCCTGGCCCGCCTCGCCGAAAAGGGGGTGGAGCCAGTGCGGCGCGACCACGCCCTCCATGTGGCCCTCTACATGCGGGAGCTGGCCGACTGGATTGAGGAGCAGCTGCAGGCCCAGGCTCAGCTCAGCCACTTGACCCAACCCCTGCCCAAAGCCAAAGCAACAGAGGTGGCCGTCCGCCAGCCGCTGCGCCTGCGGTGAGGTGTGGATCCCCTAGTTGGATTCGTCCACCATCACCACATGGGTGGGGATCTCAGGGGGCAGGAGCTTGCGGCCCGACAAGAAAGCCAGCTCAATTAGAAAGGCAAACCCTCCCACCTCAGCGCCGCTCTGGGCCACCAACTGAGCGGTGGCGGCAGCAGTGCCCCCGGTGGCGATGACATCATCCACGATCACCACCCGGTCGCCGGGGCGCAGGGCGTGGGCATGGAGTTGCAGCTGGTCTTGGCCGTACTCTAGACTATAGCTTTGGCTAAGCACCGGCGGTGGCAACTTGCCGGGTTTGCGAACCGGGACAAATCCCAACCCCAAATGCTGAGCCAAAGCAGCCCCCAGAATAAACCCCCGCGACTCAATGCCCACCACATAGTCCAGGGATCCCATAGTGGCAGTACCGGCAGCCAACTGTTCAATTGCCGCCCGAAAGCCTGCTGGATCCCGCAGCAGGGGGGTTATGTCGCGAAAGAGGATCCCGGGTTTGGGAAAATCGGGCACCAAGCGGATGAAGGCGCGCAAATCCATCCTGTTTTCCTCGCTGGCCAGTGGCTTGCCGAAAGAACGCAACCCATCATACCCACTTAGCTTAAGGGCAGATGGAATGCCTTTTTGTCCGTTCGGCAGCGGGGAAGATTTTTTATAATTAGCAGGGCTGGGAGCCGCGGCTTACCTGGTCTTTCTGTTTGTGACTCGGAGATTTCTCATGCGCTACTACATGGCCATCGACTCCAATCCCCTGGCAAGTTTGCCGCTGGCTCTGTTTGGGGTGGGCAGCGAGTCGGCATACGTCGATCTGCTGCAGGACAAGTTAATGGTGCGGGTGGGCAACTTGTTCAACGAAACCTTTTCTCTAAGCGAGTTGGGACGAGGGGAGCGCTTCTCCTGGCCCTGGTTCTACGGCCTGGGTGTGCGCACCGATTTCCAGGGGTTGGTGGGCGCGGTAACCAGCACCCAGGGGGTGGTTGCCATTCCGTTGCTGCAGGAAAAGACCCTCTTCATCCCTCTGCTGGGGCCGCTGGGGCTGCAAGTACCCTGCAAAAAGCTGGTCTTCAGCCTCAAGGATCCGGATACCTTTTTGGCCAATTTCAACCAGGGGCGCCCCGAGGTGAACGGCGCGCCCAAGAATGTGGTGATTGAGTAGCCAGGGCCAGCTATTTTGACAAGACCAGCACCTCAGTGACGGAGCCGCGCTTGCGGCCGTGGCAGTTGATGGCGCGGCTGTCTCCTTCTCGCTACGCCAAAGGTCAGCTGGCCGCAGTCCCCTAGTTTTGATCCTCTTCCAGCAGCTCTTCCAGCACCTCGATCCAATGCTCCAGTTCCTCCAACCCCTGCAACACTGCCTCTGGGTCGCTTAGCTCCACCTGGAGCAGCTGGGCCGATTCTGCCCAGCTTAGGGATCCGGGCGGGCTGGCCAGCCAATTCAGGTAGCTGGGCAAAAAGGTCCGCGGAGACAGATGATACTGGCGGTAACAGGCCAGGGCAACCAGGCTGGCCAGGCTGACCTGAGGGGCGCTGAAGGGGCGCAGAAACAGCTCCGGCATCCCCACCCAGCGGAACTGCTCTTCCGGCAACAGCTCCACCGCATCGCCGCACAGCTCCTGGCTCAGCTTCAGCCACTCTTCGCCGACCCAGTAGGTAGGGCCAGCCTCGGATGGGGCCAGTGGAGCGGTGTCGCCTTGCGAGATCTCCGACCGGTAGAGGAGCAGCTCCAGCCGCGCAATCAAGCTCTGGTAGAACACGGCTTGCAACTGCGCCTCCAGGTGGTGAATCAACAGGGCCTGGGCCAAGGTAAGGCTGCCGGAGCGCAAGGCCTCCGGCCCGCTTCCCCGATCGCGGAGACGAGGTGGCGCCGGCGTGCCCCGCGCCCCCTCCAGCAGGTAGTCGAGCAGCATCTGCTGTAAAAACGCGGTGTGCACCCGAATTTCCCAGGAGGGCTGGACAGTTCCTTGCAGCTCCTCCAGATCCAGCCAAACCCGAGGCCCCTCAGGCCGGAGCCGCCGGCTGAGGGCTTCAAGGGCTTGCAGCAGCAAGGCGAGGGGTTCACCCCCTAACGATGGCGTCTCTGGCTTGCCGGCGGGTGCTTCCAAGTTGGAGCGGATTTCCGGTAACCAGGGTTTGGCCTGGGCTGCACAGTCGGGGCAGAACTCTTGCAGGGCCGCCCAGACCAGGGAGGTAGCCTCGGCGGCGGTGAGGGGAGGAGCCGGATCCCCCCAGGGCGCATAGAGGTCGCAGGTACGGATGGAACGGCCCAGGGCGCGGCTTTTTAGGCGGTAGTAGCGCTGGAACAGGTCGAAGCGATCGCGGATCCCGTCCAGCAGCTGCTCCCAAAAGGGCTGGCCGAGGCCATGGCGAGCCAGGTAAAGCTCGGCGGCAGAATCGTAGCCCCGCCACTGGGCTTCCCAGAGGTGGTCGCGGATGAGGACGCTGAGAATAAATCCCCCTAGCTCTGCATGGGCTTCTAGGTGTTGGCCCAACCGCTGGTAGGCCGCCCAGCGGATCTCAGCGCTGGGGTGGGTTTGCAGGCTCTGCAGGTGGGCAAGGGTTTCAGTCGACTGCTGTTGGGGGAGAGCGGGGGAGCTAAGGGTGACTTGCCACAACTGCCGCCAGGCCAAGCGTCCGGCCAGGCGCTGCTGGTGGAGTAGACGTTCCAGAGGCTCCGCCTGCTGGTGACCTCGCTGCTGGAGGAGGCCACACAGAAACTGGCGAAAGGGGCGCAGCCCTGGATCGGCACAGGCAGCAGCCAAAAGATCCAAGCGCCGCTCCTCTGGCTCGGGCGGCAACTCGGCGGCAGGCTCGTCGGGAGAGACAGCCAACAGGGACTGCAGCTCCAGGGGGAAAAAGAGCAAGTGGCTTTGCAGGGAGATAGCCCGTTCCAGATCCCGCCAGCTTGGGGCCTGAACAGGGGTAGCCGGGATCCCTTCCCTGCCCTCTGCAAGGTGAGCTGCCAGGGCTTGTGTTAGCTGCAACAAGACTTGCAGCGCCTTTCCCAGCTCTGGTGGGCTGAGCTGGGCCACTTGCCCTCGGTAGCAGCGGGCAAACTGCTGTACCTGCTCTTCCAGCTCATCCCACGCTGGGATGGGCTCTTCCCCGGGGCCAGAAAAATGGTCAAAGGGAGGGTCGGAAGTAGGAAAGACCACTGGGATAGCCTCCTAGCGATGAGGGCCCTCCCTCCATTGCCTTGTCGGCTGAGGGGAGTGCCCCCTTTTGAGGGGCAGGGAAAGCCTGAAACGATTGTGACATTCTCCCCAAGCCCCTGCAGCCAGAGCGCAGGGATCCCTGGCCAGGGCAGAGGCCAAAACTTCTGCCAGGATTAAGCTAAAGACTTTCCTCGGGGAGGCAACTGGAGTGTTTGCTCAGGTCACTGCTGCTGCCCTGGTGGGACTCAAGGCCGTGGGGGTCACGGTAGAGGTGGATGTGGGCGGTGGCTTGCCCCAGATTACCCTGGTGGGGCTGCCCGATACAGCCGTTCAGGAGGCCAAAGAGCGGGTACGGGCGGCCATCAAGAACTCCGGCTTTGCCCTGCCCCAGCGGCGGATCATCGTCAACTTGGCCCCCGCCGATCTGCGCAAAGAGGGCCCCAGCTTCGATCTGCCCATTGCCATCGGCATCCTGGCAGCCGCAGGAGTAGTTGAGCGGGAAGCGCTGGCCAACACCCTGCTGCTGGGGGAATTGGCCCTGGATGGCACCCTGCGTCCTGTGGCGGGAGTTTTGCCCATCGCCGCCAGCGCCGCCGAGATGGGGATCCGCCGCCTGGTGGTGCCCCGAGAAAACGGCCCGGAAGGGGCGCTGGTGCAAGGGATCCAGGTGTATGGGCTGCCCTCTTTGGCGGCAGTGGTGAGCTGGCTGCAAAACCCCCAGGGAGTTGAGCCGGTGCGGATCCAGCGGGAGCAGATGCTGCCCACCGAAACGGAACCCCTGCTGGATTTGGCCGATGTCAAGGGGCAAGAGCACGCCCGACGGGCCCTGGAGATCGCGGCGGCCGGCGGCCACAACCTGTTGCTGGTGGGCAGCCCGGGAGCGGGCAAGACCATGCTCGCGCGTCGTCTGCCCGGCATTTTGCCGCGGCTGCAGTGGGAAGAGATGTTGGAAATTACCCGCATCTACTCGGCAGCCGGCCTGTTGCGGCAAAATCTCCACCTGGGGCGCCAGACTCCCCTGATTACGCAGCGGCCCTTTCGGGCTCCCCACCACTCGGCTTCGGCGGTGGCGCTGGTGGGTGGTGGCCCCTACCCCAAGCCTGGCGAGATCTCCCTTGCTCACCACGGTGTCCTGTACCTGGATGAACTGACGGAATTCCGGCGGGAGGTGTTGGAGGTGCTGCGCCAGCCTTTGGAAGATGGCAAGGTCACCATCTCCCGCGCCCGCGTTTCTCTGGAGTTTCCCGCCCAAACCACCCTGGTGGCCTCCACCAACCCTTGCCCCTGCGGTTTCTATGGAGATCCCGTTCAGCCCTGCACCTGTACGCCGCAGCAGCGGGAGCGCTACTGGTCCAAGCTCTCCGGGCCGCTGTTGGATCGCATCGACTTGCAGGTGCGGGTCAACCGCCTCAAGCCAGAAGAAATTGTCCGCCTCCAGGGCGGCGAATCTTCCCAAGCGGTGCGGCAGCGGGTGGAACAGGCGCGGCAGCGCCAACGGCAGCGCTTCCAAAACGAGCCAGGGATCCACTGCAACGCCCAGATGCAACCCCGCCACCTGCGGCAGTGGTGTGCCCTGTCCGAGCCCTGTCGCAAACTCTTGGAGAGCGCCATCCAAAAGCTGGGCCTGTCTGCGCGGGGGAGCGACCGCATCCTCAAGGTGGCCCGCACCATCGCCGACCTGGAGGGTGCCGAGGCCATCGCCCCCACCCACCTCGCCGAGGCCATCCAGTATCGCAGCCTGGATCGCGGGCGGCCCTGAGCCCTCACCCCCGGCCCCTCTCCCAGAGGGAGTGATTCCCTCACCCCCAGCCCCTCTCCCAGAGGGAGAGGGGAGTATGGTATGGGATTGGCCTGCTTTAAGCCAAGGGGAGCGAGGCGGGGGAGGGAGCAATCTGCCCCTGGTGCACTTGCAGGATTTGCGCCCCTTGGAGCCAAGCGGCGTCGAAGGATCCCAGGTGGGTGGTGGTAACCAAAGTCTGCACCCGTTCTTGAATCGCCTCCAAGAGCTGGTTTTGGCGGTGCAGATCCAGCTCTGCCAGCACGTCGTCCAGCAGCAGCAGGGGCGGATCCCCCTTCACCTGCTCGATCAGTTCCAGCTCCGCCAATTTGAGGGCCAAGACCAAGGTGCGCTGCTGCCCCTGGGATCCATAGGCGCGGGCGGCAACTCCGTCGATGCCCAGCTCCACCTCGTCTCGGTGGGGGCCAACCAGAGAGGTGCCCAGGGCCTGTTCGGCAGCAGCCTTGGCGCGGATCGCGGCCAAAAATTGGGCTTGAACCACCTTGGGATCGGCCTGGGGATCCGGCAGGGGCACCTGCGGGCGGTAGGTGAGGCTGAGGGTCTCCCGTCCGCCGCTGATGGCCTGGTGCCAGCGGGCGGCCAGGGGTTCTAGCCGCTGCAACAGCCGGGCGCGGCGGCGCAGGATGCGGCTGCCAAGGGTGGCCAGTTGCGCGTCCCAAAAGGCCATCTGAGGTACTTTGTCGCCCGCAGCCAAGGGATCCTGCTTCAAGAGGGCATTGCGCTGCTTGAGGATCTGACGATACTGCTCCACCAGGCCCAGGTAAGCCGGCTCCAGTTGAAGCAACACCCCGTCCAGCCAGGTGCGCCGCGCTTCTGGAGCTCCCCGCACCAGCTCCAGATCCAGGCTGGAGAACACCACGGCACTCACCTGCCCCAAAAAGTCCGATTGTCGCCGTAGCCCCTGGCCGTTAACCCTTAGGGATCGCCCCCCTTGGCTGCGCAGCTCCATCGCCAGCTCGTGGGCCACCCCCAGCCGCTCCACCGTGGCGGCGATCCGGGCCTTCTCTGCCCCCTGCTGCACCAACTCCCGATCCCGACCGGCCCGCCGCGAGCGCAGGGTGGCCAAGAGCTCCACCGCCTCCAAGAGGTTGGTCTTGCCCTGGGCGTTCTCCCCCACCAGGATGGTCTTGGGCGCCTCGAAGGAGATCTTTTGATCCCGGTAGTTGCGAAAGTGCCACAGGTGCAGAAAACGCAGGTACACTCGACAGCCGTGCGCTCTTGGCTCTGGATTTCTGGGCAGAAGAACAGCCCCCGCGGCGGGGGCTTTTACTCTAACGCAACTGCCTCGGGGTCAGCAGACCCACTCAGAAGCTGCTCAGGGATCCCAGACCGCTCAGGCGCTCAGCCGCCAACAGGTGCAAGGCGGCGCGGGCCGAGTGGAAGGCGGCTTTGCTGCGGCTGTAGTCGGCGAAGGTGTAGCTAGCGGGATCGGCATTGACCCTGCCCAACAACTGTTGGGCTTGCTGCTGCAGCTCGGCTACAGGGCCGGAGGTGATGTTGGCGAAGGTCATCTCCGCTTGCAACCGGCTGAGGGACTCTTGGGCGCGGAGGGGGGCTTCGAAGAAGGAACGGCCAGGAGGGCCCCCAAAGCCTAGCTCCGCTTCGTACAGAGCTTTGGCGGCTTTGGCCAGGTTTTCCGCCGCCTTGGCCTGCTCGCGGGCGGCAAAGACATTCCCCCCTTGCAGAGCCTTCTGGGCCTCGGCAAAGCTCTGGCGGCTCAGCTCCAGAAGACGGGCCGCTGCCGGAGAGGATCCCCGCTGGGCGAAGAAGCTGGCTTCCGCCAGGTCCCGCTGCGCTTTGGCCAGGTCGTGGTTGACTCGCTCCAGCTCCCGCGGGCTCTGCCAACTCGGCTGCATTGGCACGGGGGCTGCAGTTCCAGGAGCCGAGGGCCGGCCCCGCTGGGCTTGCGCCGGGGATCCCAGCACCAGGGGAGTGAGGAGCACCAAAATCGGTAGGGAACAGCCGAGGGTACGGGTGAAGGAAGCACGCATCGTCATGGTTACAAACTCCAATCGACAGGACAAGCCGGTTTGGGGTTGGCCCGTTCGCGCTCTTTGGGCGGAGTTCTGGGGGCTTTCCCTTGCGGCTTATCTTGAGAATGGCGAAAGAAAATGACGTGAAGATGACAAGGGCAGCTCCACCGTAAACACCGACCCCTCCCCCACCCGGCTGGCCACCCGCAGGGATCCCCGATGGGCGGTAACGATCTGGTGGGCCAAGGCCAGGCCCAGCCCAAATCCCCCCGTATGGCGGGCGCGGGCCGTGTCCACCCGGTAAAACCGCTCGCACAGGTGGGGCAGGTGCTCAGGAGGGATGCCGATGCCTGTATCCTTCACGTGGATGCTAACCCAGGGAGGCCGGCTTTCCAGGCTCACCTGCACCGTGCCGCCGGCGGGGGTGTACTGCAGGGCATTGCGCAGCAGGTTTTCCACCGCCTGCCGCAGCAGGGCCGCCTCCCCCCGCACCAGCCATTTCCCGGCAGGCCCCGGCAGGTCGCATTGCCAGCGCAGCCCCAGGGACTCCGCTTGGGGCCGGTATTGTTCGCCCAGCTCCTGCACCAGCTTCCGCAAGTCCACCAGGGGCAGATCCTCCAAAGGCAGGGATCCCTGCTGGCGGGCCAACTGCAGCAGCGTATCGATTAACTCACTGAGGCGGCGGGCGCTGCTCACCACCTTTTCTAGGCGGGGCTGCGCTTCTTCCGGGGCAAGCAGAGCCATCTGGGCATTGCTCATCAGGGCGGCCAGGGGGGCGCGCAACTCGTGGGAAGCATCGGCGGTAAAGCGCTGCAACTGCTCGTAGGAGCGGCGAATCGGCTGCATGGCCACCCCCCCAAAAACCCAGCCTGCTCCGCCGATCAACCCCAGCGTCAGCGGGATCCCGATCCCCAACCCCCAGCGCAGACGGCCCAAGCTCAGTTGCAGCGGCTCCAGCGGCACCGCCAGTTGCAAGTAGCCCAGGATCTGATCCCCCTGTTGCACCGGTAGGGTGAGCTGGCGCAGCAGCCTGCCCTCTTCCGCCGCTACCGTCTCAAACCCCAAAGACAGGTGGTGGGGAGGGCTATCTAAGGCAAACCACTTCAGAGGGGGAGGGGATCCCGTGTATTGGCGCAGGGATCCCAGCGGCTCTGCCCCACCGGGATTGGCGGCATCGAACCAGCGCACATAGGCCAGGTGATGCTCAAGGGGCTGGGTTTTGCTGCCCAGAAAAGGCACCTCGTTCAAGACCAGCCGCCACTGCCCCTGGCGCAGCTCGTACTTGATGGCCGCCGCCATGATTCGGGCCTGAACCTGCAGTTCCTCGTCAAAAGCCTGCAATTGGTTCTCCGCTTGCAGGCGGTAGAAGAAAGCAGCAAACACCACCAGGATCCCGCCCATCACACCGGCAAAGCTGCGGGCCAAGCGACGGCGGCTGTGCTGAAACAATTCCGCCTCTTTTGTCGCGGCCTTCTGGCTCAGGTGCTGCTGAAAAGTTGGCCTCAGAGAAACCCAGTCCCAGCCCAGCCGCGGGAGAGAATGCTTTGGCCCGGCTCTTTTGGCCTCCATGCCACCTCTAGGGAACTGCTTCTATGGGTCTGCTTCCGGGGAGGGGATGCGCAGCCGGTACCCCTGGCCGTACACCGACTCCAGCCAATCCTGGGCCTCCACCTCCTTTAACCGTAACCGCAACCGCCGCACCAGCGCCGCCACGGCATTGCTTTCCGGCTCACAGCCTCACTCCCACACCGCCTGCTCGATCTGGCCCCGACTGAGCACCTGGTGGGGGTGGCGCATCAGGTACTGATACATTTACGCTGAACACTGCTGAGCATTACTGCTCAGCGGTGAAGCGATAGCATTCTGTCCGTTTCCGTTGTCACTACGCGACGCTGACGCGACCGCGCTACTCGGACGGAGTCCAAACAGAAAGGCGGTATCCCGCAAAGCCCTGAGCATAACACCCAGAGCGCCTTGCCAATCTCGTGGTAGCCTATGGTTGCACTTTGGGCATCTAAACACCTTTGCGCCACCCAACTTGGTGTGGATG
>NZ_AXUW01000001.1:265179-320834 GCF_002760415.1 Synechococcus sp. 65AY6A5 | reverse complement strand
CAACAAGCCACCTTGGCTCTGGATATTCTTTCCATTCAGGCGGAGATCCGCCGCTCCCGTGGCTACACCAAGGTGGAGGTGACTACCACCAATCCCCACCTGCGCAAGCTGGAATTTGAATTTCCGGAGCTGGATCCGGATCGATCCGGATCGGGTGGCCGCCCAGATTGCCCAAGAGCTGGGCCTCACCCCCGACCAGGTGCAGCGCCTCACCCGCTACAGCTTGGACTAGAAAGATATTTCAAGATATTTCAAACAGGAAGGCTATCTCCCGCGTTCCCTTGGGTCAGCCCTCCGAAAAAATCCGGGCCAACTGCTCGCAGGCCGCTCTAATCTTCTCCAGGGTGCCGGGGTTGACCAAGCCGTAGTAGTCAAATCCATAGACCCTCTGGGTTTGAACAGCTTGCAGTTGATTCCAAAAGGGGCGGGAACGGAAAAAGGCCAAGGGATCCGCCGCCTCCGGGTTGACCACCAACAAAACCTCGGGGTTGGCTTCCAGGATGCGCTCTGCCGCAAGGGTGACATAGCCGCGAAATTGCCCTTGGCTTTGCAGGGCAGCCGTCAGGTTATCGGCGCCAAAGCGCTCCAGCAGATCCCCGGCCCAGCTTTGCCGGTTGGGAGAGAGAATCGGCTGGGTGCCCACCAAAAGCAGGGTTTTGGGGCGAACTGGGGGCAGCTCCTGGGGCAAAAGCGATCCGTACTCCCGCAGCAAGGGATCCGGATCCGCCCCCAAGGCAGCAGCCAGAGTGGCGATGGTTGCTTCCAGGGCAGCCCAACTGTCCACCTGCGTGAGATAGGTGGGGATCCCCAATGCCTGCAATCGTTCTGCCAAAGCCGTGTGAAAGCCACTGGCCCCCACCACCCAGTCCGGTTGCAGGGCCACGATTTGCTCCAGGTTAGGTTGGTTGCCCAGCCCCAGCCGAGTTATGCCCTGAAAGCGGGGATCCGCCTCCAACAAGCGCCCGGACGGGATCCCCACCAGCTTGTCCGGAGCCAGGCGATAGAGAATATCGGCTGTCAAGGTGGTGAGGCTGGCCACTCGCCGAACCGGAGCTGGCGGGATCTGGCTTTGGGCGCGGGCCAAGCGACCCATTCCCCAAACCCCCAGGCTGGCCAGGCCCAAGACAAGGAGTTGACGGCGAGAAAGACAAGACGGCATGGACGATCTCCAAAACAGTTCCAAAACAGTCAATTGAGGGTGAACTGAATCGGCACCGTTACCCACGACTCAATCGGGGTGTTGTTCCTCAAGGCGGGGCTAAATTGCCAGCGTTGCACCGCCTCTTGTGCGGCCCTGTCCAGGGCCGGGAAGCCGCTGGAAGAGACAATTTCCACCTGCTGCACCTGCCCTTGGGCATCCACCTTGACCCGCAACAGCACTTGCCCCTGCTGGTTGAGGCGGCGGGCTTGGGGAGGGTACTGCGGCGGCGGGTTGCGCCCCGGGATGGGGCGGGCCAGGATGTCCGGCCTGGCAGCCACTGCTGCGGGCGAGGAGGTGGGGGAGGATGCCTCCCCGGCCCCTTCTGCCGCTGTCGGCGCAGAACCCTGCGCTTGGGATCCACCGAGGCCACCCGTCCCAGGAGCGCTGGATCCAGATCCCTCGCTCCCGCCGGGGGAAGCAGTGCCCCCGCCACCCGAACGGATCCCTTGGATGAGGGGGGTGAAGCGGGGAATGGGAGCGCTCGTAGCAGCCACGGGGGGCGGCCTGTCGGCCACAGGTGCAGCCGTGGGGGTAGCCACCGGAGTTGGAGGGGGCTGCTGTGGTGAGGGGGTGACCGTCGGTGTTGGGGAGGGCGGAGGAGGGGTTGGTGCGGCCATCGGCGTGGGTGGAGGGGTCGGCTCCGGCTTTGCTGTGGGAACAGGCGTAGGGGTGGGGGGCGGCGTTTGCAAAGCCAGCTCAGACTTGGGAACGGCCGTGGTCTCTACTCTCTCCTGAGGCGCAGGAGCCGGTGGGGGTGGGTTATCCGCGGGAGGTGATTCCGGGGCCGGGTCGCTCGGCTCCCCTGCCGGCTTGGGCAAGGCCGAATCTGCCTCTGCCGCAAGCTGCGGCGGCAGCGGATCCTCCAGCCACAGCGTGACCGGGATCCGCACTTCGGGCTCCAGCAGAGGTCGAAATCCCCACCCAACCCATCCCAGCAGCCCCAGCAGATGCAGAAGCAGCGAGAGCAAAGTCTCCCAGCGCAGCGGGCGGGGCTCCCGACTTTGCCCAGGCAACTCAGGGAGATCCTCCAGCGAGGCGCAGGCAACTGAGAGGGCAAGGGAGCAATAGCCCGCCAGCAGCGCCTCCCTAAGTAGCTTCTCCCCCCAGCCGATCCAACGCAGTCCTCCAGATCTTTGGCGCCGCCCCATTGCCCACAGCCCCAGCTCCAGCCAGGCCAGACCCACCCCGTAGGCCATGCCTGCCTGCTGCCAATACCCCATCTGCAGGCGCCACAAAAGCCGAGGGTGGGATCCCCTCCCCGAAGAAGCGGATCCCCGGTTGGTGTGAGTGGGGGGTTCGGCGAGCATGGCTCGGGGCTATCTCGATGGGCACGGCTGGCGGGGAGTCCTAGAAGCGGCTGGAGAAGCTGAGGGCCACATGGCGCCCCGGCTGGGCCCGCCGCTCCACCTCAGGGCCGACAAAGAGGGTGCGGGTCTCGGAGTAGAGAAAATACTTCTCGTCGAAGAGGTTGAACACCCCGAAATTGAGCTGCCAGTTGTCGTCCAGGTTGTAGTAGCCCAGCAGATCCACCACCGTATAGCCGCTGGGCACAAAGGGAATCTGCGGGGGAGCGTTGGGGTTAGTTTGCACCACCTCCCGCTGCGGATCCCGCGGATCCGCCACCAGCGTGGCCACCAGCCTCGCCCCCCACACCTGGCTGGGATCGTCGTAGTGCAGCCCCAGCACCGCCGTCAGCGGCTCAATCGAAAGCAGGGGCTTGTTTTCTGTAAGATTGTCCCCCACCGCCCAGGCAAAGCTGCCGTTTAGGCTCCAGCCGGTTAGGTCGGGGCTGAAGAAATATTGCCCTGTCGCTTCCACGCCGTAGATGCGGGCGCGGCTGACGTTTTGGCTCTGGAAGAGGATGACCGGCGGGGGCGGCGGGCTGCCGGGGGGGCCGGGGGGCGAGGGCTCAGATCCCACCCGCCGGAACGCCTCGATAAAGTCGTTGTAGGTGTTGTAGTAGGCGGCCAAACTGAAGCTGGCCTGCGGGTAGATCCCTCGCAAACCCACTTCAAAACCCTGGCTGGTTTCCGGGCGCAAGTCGGGGTTGGAGAGGGTGCGATAGCGAAAGAAGGGGCTGACCAAGTTGGTGAAGCCGCTGTTGATCTCGTTGTATTGGGGGGCCCGAAAGCCGGTGTTGTACTGGGCCGTAAAGGTAAGGTTGGGGTTTATCCTCCACACCAGGCCCAGCTTGGGGGAAACGGCATCGGCAAAGAGGCTGGCCGCTTCTGACCCACTTTTGAGGAAAGCTTCATCGGGACTGGGGGTGAGGTTGTAGGTGTCGTAGCGGATGCCGGGGATCAACGTCAAGTTGCCGCCGCCGAAATCGATCTCATCCTGCACATACAGCCCAAAACGGACGGTGTCCGAGTCGGGAAAATCTTTGGTGGGAAAGGTGTCTGGGGGAATGTTTTGGGTTACCGCTCCGGTTTGCAGGTTGGTCTGAAAACGGTTGCGGGGTCGTTCGTTGCGGGTGGTGGAAATCTCCATGCCATACACCAGGCGGTGGGAGAGATCCCCGGTTTGGAAGCGGCTTTGGGCCTGCAGGCTGGCTCCTAAAATGTTGCTGACCAGCTCGTTGAAGGTATCTCGCCGCACAGGTACGGGTCGGCCCTGCACGGTGATGGTGCGCTCTTCCACGCTGGGCTCGCGGGTGCGGGCGGGCTGGTAGTAAATCTGGGCGGTGGCCAACTCAAAAGCGGGATTCTCAGGGTTGGCGTAGCGATACTCCAAACTGAGGCGGCTGCGCTCGGTGTCGATGGTTTCCCTAAATAAGCTGATGCCGGGATCCAGGTTGCGCCGCGAGAACGTGGTGGTGGTGCGGCTGTTGAAGTACTCGCCGGTCAGGGTGAGGCTTTCCAAGGGGCTGAAGCGGTAAACCAGCTTGGCCAAAACGTTGTCCCCATCCACCGTTTGTCGATCTTTAAAGCTGGGATCCGCTTTGATATCCGGCTCCCTGGCGTCGCGGCGGGTGTAGATGAGCAGGGCTTCCAAGTTCCCCTGCCGGCCCGCCAAGCTGAGGGTGTTGACAAAGCCTTGGTTTTTGCTGTCGTACTGGCTGGAGAGGCCCACATGGCTGTCCCGTTCCCCCAGCAGATCCGCCGGGTCTAGAGTAGTGTAGGTTACCACGCCCCCCAAGGCATCGCTGCCGTAGAGGGTGGAAGCGGGGCCGCGGATGATCTCCACCGTCTTCAGGGTCTCCAGCTCAAAGGTGTCCCGCCCGATGTTGAAGGGGCCGAAGGAAAACCGCTCCGGCTGCCGGATCCCGTCCACCTGGATCAGCACCCGGTTGGCGTCGAGGCCGCGGATGTTGAAGTCCTGCAGGCCATAGCGGACATTTCGCCGCACGCTCACCCCCGGCTCGTAGCGCACCAGATCCTGGATGTTCTGGATAAGCTCCTGCCGCAGGCGCTCCCGGTCGATGACGGTGATGGTGGCCGGGGAGTCGGCCAGGGTGCGCTCGGTGCGGGTGCCGGTGACCGTAACCTGCTGCAGGTTGAAGACGGGGGTGCCCTGCCGCAGCACTTGCAGATCCGCTTGCAGCCGCTCCACCTCCGCCTGATCCCCCCGCCGGCGGGCAGCTTCGATCTGGGCTTCTAGCTCGCGAATCTGCTCCTGGATGGTGGTGGCTCCCCGAGGGGTGGCCTGGGCCAGCAAAGGAGTCTCAGGGATCCGAGCCGCGGGTTGCGCCTGGGCCAGGGATCCCCAACTCAGCCCCAGGCCCAGCCCCAAGCTCACCGCCTTCCAGCCCCAACCGGTTACTCGCATAACGTTTCACTCTCCCAAAAACCCACAAAAAACCAAGTCAAACCTTCGCCTCAACACCCTTTCCTCCCAGCCAGAGGGGCCTTGCTGGGTCTGCGCTGCGCAGGGGGCAAAGCTGCGGCCCCACCGGCGTTGGCATCCACTCCACCTCCAGGCCAAACACCTCCTGCACCCTGCTGGGGGTCAAGACCGCCTGCGGGGATCCCAGGGCCTGCAACTGGCCGGATCCCAGCAGGGCCACCCGCCGGCTGTAGCGAATGGCCAGGTTCAGGTCGTGCAGCACGGTAATCACCGTCAGCCCTTGCTCCTGCTGCAGCCGTCGCAACAGCTCCAGCAGCTCCAGTTGGTGGCGCAGATCCAAAAACGTGGTGGGCTCGTCCAACAGCAGCACCTGCGGCTCCTGCACCAGGGCCAGCGCCAGGAAAGCCCGCTGCCGCTCGCCGCCGGAGAGCGTCTCCACCCGCCTCAGGGCCAGGGATCCCAGTCCCGTCTGCGCCAGCGCCCATTCCACCCGCTGCCGATCTGCCCGCGGCAACTGCCACACCCACCAGGGCTGGTGAGGAGAACGCCCCAAGCTCACCAATTGCCACACCGTCAGCCCTGCCGGGATCCGCGGCTGCTGGGGCAAAAGGGCCAACTGCCGGGCCACCTGTTGCGGGCTGAGCTGGGTGTGCAGATCCCAACCGTTCAGGTACACACGCCCCGCCTGCGGGATCAACACTCGGCTCAGCAGCCGCAGCAACGTCGATTTGCCGGAGCCATTGGGGCCGACAATGCTCAGCCATTCCCCCGCCTGCAGGCTGAAGCTCACCTGATGGATCACCTGCCGCGAGCCATAGCCCCCGCTCAGCCCCTCGGCCTGCAAAATTGGCCGGCCCTCCCTCATCGCTCTGCCCCCTGCTGCCGCAGCAGCCAGCCGAAAAACGGCGCCCCCATCAACGCCGTGACGATCCCCACCGGCAGCTCCACAGCCCCCAGCCGGGTGAGGAGATCGGCGCCGCTCAACAGAGCTGCCCCCCCGAGGGCCGAAAGGGGCAACAGCCAGCGGTGATCCGATCCCACCCCCTGGCGCACCATGTGGGGCACCACCAACCCCACAAAGCCGATCAACCCCCCCACGCTGACGGCTGCCGCCGCCAACAAAGCTGCCACCAGGCCGATGGCCACCCGCGTCCGCGCCAACGGGATCCCCAAGCTCACCGCCATCTCTTCTCCCAGGCCCAGCAGGTTCAAAGCCCGCGCCTGCGCCCAGCCCAGCCCCAGCCCGACCAGGATGTACACCCCGGCCACCCGCACCTCCGGCCAGCCCCGCCCGCTCAGGCTGCCGATCAACCACGTCAGGGCCACCTGCACCCGCTCATCGGCCATCAACAATAAGGTGGAGCTAATGGCCCCAAAGAGCGCGCTGACGGCCACCCCCGCCAAGATCAGCCGCTCCACCGCCAGCCCGGAGCGGGTGCGCGCCAGGCCATACACCAACACCGTGGTCAGCACCCCGCCCACCCAAGCCGCCAAGGGCACCCAAGCCGTCCACTCCCCCCAGGTGAGCAGCCCCACCGCCGCCAGGCCCGCCCCCGCCGAGATGCCCAGCAGGTAGGGATCCGCCAGCCCATTGCCCAACATCCCCTGCAGCAGGGCCCCCGCCATCCCCAAGGCCGCCCCCAGCAACTGGGCCAAAAGTGCCCGCGGCAGCCGCAACTGCCAGACAATGGTCTGCCGGACTGGATCCCCTTGCCCCCACAGGGCCTGCCACAGCTCCGCAAAAGTCATGGGAACGGATCCCAAGGCAATCGAGATCCAAAGCAGCAAGAGGATGACACTCAGTAGCAGAACCGCCAAGCCGACCGGCGAGAGGATCCGCCTGGCCTGCCCCCAGCGTGTCTCCGAGTCAACTCCTGATGACAGACGCCCTTGATTGGCCAACATCGCAAACCTCAGGACTTTTGAGAGGGGGAGAGCCGCAAGACAGCTCCGACCGGCTCGCCAGAGCAGCGAGCCCAACCCCGCCAAGCTTTCCAGCTTGTTGAGACTTAGATTCAATAAAGACGTAGCTGCCAGAATAACAGGCTTTCTGGGTTATTGCAAGTCAGTTCTAATAAGCTTCTGCCCGCGTCCCCCCCTTGAGTGCCAACCCTTTGGCGTGAGATCGGGCAACACCCAACCTACTCAGGCCTAACCTGCCAGGGATCCGACTGCCCCGGGTAGGGTCATTCCCAGCAGCCGTGGAATGGGAAGTCCTTGACATACTCCCCTACCTAAAGGCAGGGGATTCTTGTTCTTGGTTCTACGGGCGCACTTACCGTATCGGGTTGCCCCTCTACAGCAGCGGTGCATCTCTCCCCAAGCGTTCCCGACCCCCAGGCCCCCCTACATCCCCCCGTATACGGGGGGACACAGGGGGGCGGGGGGCAGCGGTTCCCTTATGCCCTAAGGTACCGTTTTGCCATTTCAACCCTAAGACGCTTAACTTAAAGATGCTGAGCCCCAAAAGGCTTAGCCCCTTCTTCAGGATATTCAGAGCTGCATTCTGATCCCTATCCAGCACAAGCAGACACTTGGGGCAAATATGAGTTCGCGTAGACAGAGTCTTAACCACTCTATGCCCACAACCACTACAATCCTGCGTGGTGTATTGAGGCGGCACTGCTACGATTGCCTTGCCCCACACCTTGCCGTAGTAGTCTAGCCAGTGAGTGAATAGCGACCAGCTAGCATCTTGGATCGATTTGGCAAGATGACGATTTTTGACCAAGTTCTTCACCGGCAAGTCCTCATACACCACGATGTCGTTAGACATCACTACGCACCGGGCTAGCTTAATCGCCCAGTCTCTACGCTGGCGCTGGACTTTGAGGTCAATCCTACCTACTCGGTTCTTCTGTTTGTGGTAGTTGTTTGATTGCGGTTTTCTCCCTTTTGCGAACATCCTGCTCAACTTGCGTTGATGCCTTTTTAGCCGCTTCTCGCTGCGGCGCAAAAACTTCGGGCAATTCACGGTATTGCCGTTCTGGTCGGTGTAGAAATGCTTGAGCCCAAGATCAATACCGATAACATTGCCTGTGTATTGTCCTTGCTCCTTGCGGTCTACATCCAGACAGAACTGGGCATAGTACCCATCTGCTCTTCGGATCACCCGCACACGGTTGATTTTGGAGCTCAGGATATCCTGTCTTGCTTCTCCATTGCAGTACAGCGCAAAGGTCCCTGCTCCAAACCCGTCCGTGAAGGTGATAGACAGGCCATCATCAGATAACTTCCAGCCCGATTGCTTGTATTCCACAGACCGGCAATGCTTCTTGAACTGGGGATAGCCTTTCTTCTTTTCGCCCTGCTTGCACCGTCTGTAGAAGTTGGAAATCGATAGCCATGCTCGCTCCGCACTCGCCTGCCGAGCAGCAGAGTTGAGCTTATTCGCAAATGGGAACTCCTTCGCCAAGTCTTTGCAGAAAGCATACAGATGCTTCTTCCCTACCCCCCGATTGTCCATCCAATGGCGCAGGCATTTGTTGCGCACAAACTGTGCGGTGCGGATGGCTTCGTCCAAAGCTTGATACTGCTTTGGCGTCCCGTTGAGGAGTTTGGCTTCCCTGACTAACATGAATCTATTTTATTCTGGGTCTTATCAGATAAAACAATCTGCGCCTTATATCCCTGACCTAAAGGGCGGGGCTTTATGGCGCCGCTTGGTAATCTCCTCTCTTCCGGAGGGAGAGGGGGGAAGATCTCAAATCAAATAGAATGGCCCAAGCCGGTTAGCTTGGGTTGGATGGACCCTGAATTTGGCCCCCTCTTGCAAGCATTGGTGCCATGGCTTCTTCTGCTGAGACCACTTGGGATGCCCTGCAGGTGGATCCCGCCCTGCTCACCCCCATGATGCAGCACTACGTGGAGCTGAAGCGGCAATACCCGCACGCCATTCTGCTCTACCGCCTGGGGGATTTCTACGAGATGTTTTTCCAGGACGCGCAACTGGTGTCGCGGGAGCTGGAGCTGGTGCTCACCGGGCGAGAGGCAGGGGCCATTGGCCGGGTGCCCATGTGCGGGATCCCTTACCACGCCTTCGACCGCTATGCCGCCCAGTTGGTGGCCAAAGGCTACGCCCTGGCCGTCTGCGACCAGATGGAGCCGGCGGATCAAGCCAAAGGCCTGGTGCGGCGGGAAGTGACGCGGGTGATCACACCCGGCACCGTCATCGAAGAGGAGCTGCTGCAGGCGCGGCAAAATAACTACCTGGCGGCCATTGTCCGCCTGAGAGGCTCCAAGCAAACGGTCTGGGGCCTGGCCTATGCCGACATTTCCACCGGCGAGTTCTGGGTCTGCCAGGGCGAGGGGCAAGAGCAGCTAGAACAGGAGCTGGCGCGGCTGCAGCCGGCGGAGATCCTGCTGCCCACCGAAGAGGGGCTGGGCCTGGGCCTGATGCGGCCCGGGGATCCCCAAGCCCCCCTGGGCCTGCCCGGCCAGTACACCTATACCCTGCGGCCAGCCGAACCCTTTGAGCTGGCCACGGCGCGGGAAAACCTGCTGCAGACCTACGGCCTGCGCTCCTTGGAGGGCTTGGGCTGCGAGGGGCTGCCCCTGGCCATTCGGGCGGCGGGAGGATTGCTCCACTACCTGGAAGAAACTCAAAAAAACCTGGTGCAGCCTTCCCCTCAGGGGGGCCATCCGCTCCTGCGCCCGCCTCGCACCTACCAGCTCACCGACTACCTGATATTGGACACCCAAACCCGTCGCAACCTGGAGCTGACCCAGACCATCCGCGAGGGGGCCTTTGTCGGATCCCTGCTCTGGGTGCTGGATCGCAGCCGCACCGCCATGGGGGGACGCACCCTACGCCGCTGGCTGTTGCAGCCTTTGCGAGATCCAGAGCAAATCCGCCTCCGCCAAGACACCATCCAGGAGCTCTTGGAAAGCCCCTCCCTGCGCACCCGCCTGGGATCCCTGCTGGACTCTCTCTACGACCTGGAGCGGCTGGCCAACCGCGTCGCCTCCGGCACCGCCAACCCGCGCGAGCTGGTGGCCCTGGGATCCTCTTTGGGCAAACTGCCCCAGTTGGCCGAGCTGGTGGCCGAAGCCCAAACCCCCCTCCTGCAGAGCCTACAACAGGTGGATCCCGCTCTGGTTGACCTGGGCCACCGCATCGAGCACACCCTCCTGCCCTCGCCGCCCCCTGTGCTCACCGAAGGGGGGTTGATCCGGCCTGGGGTAGATGCCGAGCTGGACAGGCTGCGGCAGCAGGTGGAGCAAGACCGCCACTGGATTGCCCAGTTGGAGAAAACCGAGCGCGAGCGCACCGGCATCCCCACCCTCAAAGTGGGCTTCAACAAGGCCTTTGGCTATTACCTCAGCATCAGCCGCGCCAAGGCCCAGCAGGTGCCCAAGGAGTACATCCGCAAGCAGACGCTAACCAACGAAGAGCGCTTCATCACCCCTGAGCTCAAAGAAAAAGAGGCCCGCATCCTCACCGCCCAAACCGAGATCAACCAGCGGGAGTACGAGCTGTTTGTACAACTGCGCCAGGAGGCGGGATCCCAAGCTGCCGCCATCCGCCAGGTGGCCCAGACCCTGGCTGCTGTCGATGCTCTCTTTGGCCTGGCCGAGGTGGCCGTGCAGCAGGGCTACACCCGTCCCGTGATCACCGCCGATCGCCGCCTGATCATCGAAGAGGGGCGCCACCCCGTGGTGGAGAAATCGTTGCCCCAGGGCCTATTTGTCCCCAACTCGGTGCGCCTGGGATCCCCCCACGGCCCGGATCTCATCGTCCTCACCGGCCCCAACATGTCCGGCAAGTCCACCTACTTGCGGCAGATTGGGCTGATCCAGATCCTGGCCCAGATGGGCAGCTTTGTCCCGGCGCGGCGGGCGGAGCTGGGCCTGTGCGACCGCGTGTTTACCCGCATCGGCGCCGTCGATGACCTGGCCACGGGACAGTCCACCTTCATGGTGGAGATGAACGAGACGGCCAACATCCTCAACCACGCCGGCGAGCGCTCCCTGGTGCTTTTGGACGAGATTGGCCGCGGCACCGCCACCTTCGACGGCCTTTCTATCGCCTGGGCCGTAGCCGAGTACCTGGCCACCCAGGTGCGCGCCCGCACGATCTTTGCCACCCACTACCACGAGCTCAACCAACTGGAAACCCTGCTGCCCAACGTGGCCAACTTCCAGGTGGTGGTCAAAGAGCTCCGGGATCGCATCATCTTTTTGCACCAGGTGCAACCTGGCGGAGCCGACCGCTCCTACGGCATCGAGGTGGGGCGCATGGCCGGCCTGCCCCAGCCGGTGATCGAGCGGGCCAAACAGGTGCTGGCCCTGGTGGAACAACACAGCCGCATCGGCCTCGGCCTGCGCAGCCAGGGGAAAAGCCGCCCTTCTTCAAACAACCCCAAGAAACGGTTCAAGCAAGAATCCAATTCCCGCGGGATACCCGACTGCGATGCCAAGGCTGGGGATCAACTATCCCTGATCCCGACCTCCCTCTACCCCGAGGAGCTCTAGGTCTATCCTCGCTCCGGATCCCGTTCTTCCAGCCCCAAGGTGGCGGCCAGCACCTCCAGCTCCTCCCGCTGCCCCTCCACCCAGAGGTGGGATCCGGGGGGCGGAGCGGCCTCTTGCAGCTTCAGGCGGATCTGCTGCGGGCGGTGGCTGCGCCGCCAGTAGTACCAGCCCGCCCAAGGAGAGGCCAGCAGCAGCGTCCAAGGCCAGGCTCCCCAAGCCGGCTGCAGCATCTGCAGCACCAGGGCCAAACAGGCCAGCCCTGCCCCCGCCAGCCCCGTCAAAAAAACAGCCAACCCCACACTGGCCCGCGCCTGACCCACAAAGGTGGCGATCCCCTCCGGGTCAGCAGATTGCAAGCGATAGGCGCGCCCCTCCAGGTGCTTTCGGAGAAGGGATCCCATTTCTTCCAGGTTGCGACTGCTAAAATAGAGACGAGCTTCGACGCGGTCTTTGCCAGAGGCTCGCAGAAAAAAGAACAGGCCGATGGCCAGCAAGACCGTAAGCAGTAGCGTTGAAATTGTCTCCCCTTGCAAGGAAGAAGAGGCGGCTACTGCCGCACGTGCCTCGGATAGAGAGCCAAAGTTGATGGGCGGCGCAACTGCGATCGGGGCTTTCTCTCCTGACCAGAAAGAAGGAGACTTGGCAAGAAAGCAGTTCATGGAATGCTAGTTTACACGCCTGCTGACCAGTTTAGACTTCTCAGAGGAGCTGGCCGCCCCCTCCTCCAAAGAAAAACCGAGTTGCCACCTCTATCGCTTTGTAGCTCGCATGGGCAAAAAACCCCTCGGAGGGCAGTGCGCTTTTCAGCAACCTCAGTGGCAGTTCAAGAGGAGGGGAGGCTACGCCGGATCTCGTGCCTCTCGGCTGGGAAGTGCAACTATAATAATAATTAAGTTATGATAAGAGGCTTCTGCTTTACTGACTCTTGTCTCTCTCCCTTTCCAGGGTAGCCTCCTTTAAGAGGGCAGAGCTCTGCAGCGAGGGTTGAGGAGGAGGGTGCCTGCCCCACTCGAGCGATGACGGCGCAAAGCAACCGCTCCAGGGAGACACCAGCCTTAGAGATTTCCTCCCAGTCCTGCCCTTTTGGTTTGCCTGCCTCTGTCGCTGTTTCAGCAATACCTTACATGTCTAACTACGAACCTGAGCTCAACGACATTTTGTTGGATGGCGATCTCCTCGATCCCGCTGAGGAAGCAGAGGTAGATCTGGCCGAGAGCGAGTTTGCAGAAGAGGAGCCAGCTCGCCGCTCCACCGATCTGGTGCGCCTTTATTTGCAGGAGATCGGTCGTGTTCCCCTCCTGGGTCGCGATGAGGAGGTGGCTCTGGCCCAAAGAGTCCAAGACTACATGAAGCTTTTGGATGTGCGCCTGCGCCTGCAGAAAGAGTTGGGACGGGAGCCAACTCTGGCCGAGTGGGCAGCTAGGGCCAACCAGTACCCCGAATGGGCCAACCTCACCCCCGAGAAGCTACAGCAGATCCAGCGAATTGGCAAGCGCGCCAAAGAGCACATGATCAAAGCTAACCTGCGCCTGGTGGTGTCGGTGGCGAAAAAATATCAAAATCGCGGCCTGGAGCTGCTGGACTTGATCCAAGAGGGCACGCTGGGCCTGGAGCGAGCGGTGGAGAAGTTCGATCCCAAGAAGGGCTATCGCTTCAGCACCTACGCCTACTGGTGGATCCGGCAGGGCATCACCCGCGCCATCGCCACCCAGAGCCGCACTATCCGCTTGCCCGTTCACATCACCGAGAAGCTGAACAAGATCAAAAAAGCCCAGCGCAAGCTTTCCCAGGAGAAAGGCCGTACCCCCACCATTGAGGATATTGCTTCCGAGCTGGAGATGACGGTGCCCCAGGTCAGGGAGCTGCTGGTGCGGGTGCCGCGCTCGGTTTCTCTGGAAACCAAGGTGGGCAAAGACAAGGACACTGAGCTGGGGGATCTGCTGGAAACCGACGACATCTCCCCCGAAGAGACGATGATGCGGGAGGCCCTGCATCGCGATCTACAGCAGTTGCTGGCAGATCTCACCAGCCGCGAGCGGGATGTGATCCGCATGCGCTTTGGGTTGGGGGATGGGCGCACCTACTCGCTGGCGGAAATTGGCCGCGCCTTGGATCTGTCGCGGGAGCGGGTACGGCAAATCGAGGCCAAAGCCCTGCAAAAGCTGCGGCAGCCGAAGCGGCGCAACCGAGTGCGAGACTACCTCGAAGCCATCAGCTAGTCGGGCCTGCCTAGGATCTGGATGGAGATCGCTGGCTGGCAATCTTGCTCAGGCGCGTCTGGATCTGGGCTGCCAGCCAGTTCACTTCCGGGATCCGCAGATACAGGGCCCCTGCCGCAAACAAGCTGAGACCGATGCCGGCGGCCAGACCGGCCCAGAGGGCGGCGGTGATTAGAGAAGAGCCGAGAATCTCGTGGGAGCGCAGTTGCGTCCACAGCCAATGGCTGAGGCCCCCGGCCAAGGCGGTGATCCCCAGCAACGGCAGCAGGGCCTGCCCCATCTCCTGCCAGGGGATCTCCGGCAAGCGCTGGTGGAGGCGGATCCCCAGCCCAATCAGAGCCATCAGGTTAACGCCTGCCGTGGCCAAGGCAATGCCCGGTGCTCCAAAGGTTGGCAAAAACAGGAAGTCCAGCAGGGCGTTGAGGCCGATGGCCAGGCCGCTGATGTGCAGGGGCGTAGCCCCATCCTCCAGGGCGTAGAAGATACGCACCAGCACATCCCGCAGCAGGTAACAGGTCATCCCCAGCCCATAAGCCATCAGCAGGGCCGCCACCTCCTGGGTCACCTCCGGCGTAAAGCGACCGCGCTGGTAGGCTACTTGAACGATAGGTTCGGCCAGGGCCACCAGCACCATCGCCAGGGGCAGGGTGAGGATGGCCGTCACCATCAGCCCTTGGCGGATACGCTGGCGCAGCTCCGGCCAGCGGGATCCATCCCCCGCCAGCTGGGCGTAGAGAGGCATCAGGGGCACCAGCACCATGTTGGAGAGGATCCCCAGGGGGGTTTGCACCAAAAGCTGGGCATAGCCCAAGTTGCCGATGGTGCGATCCCCGGGCACGAAGGAGGCAAAAAAGAGATCCACATAGACATTGATGTGGATCATGCCGGAGGAGATCACCGCCGGCAACAGCAGCAGGCCCACCGCCCGCACCGGCGGGGATCCCCACTCAAAGCGCAGCCGCAGCCGCCCCAGCCCCAGCCGCTGCTGCAGCGGCACCTGCGCCAACCACTGGGCGATGGCCCCGATGAGCACCCCCCAGGCCAGCAACGTCGGGATCCCCGTCCATCCCAACGCGAGCAGGATCCCAATGACTGACAAGCTGGAGATCAACGGGCTAAGGGCGGGCAAGAGGTAGTGCTCGGCCGCATTCAGCGCCCCAAAGCCAATGCCAATCCAGCCCGAGAGCAAGGCCAGCGGCGCCATGATCCGCAACTGCTCGGCGGCAAGAGCATGCACTTCGGGGCTGGCCCCTGGTGCGCTCAGGCGCACCACCCAGTCGGCTCCCCACCAGAGGCCCAACGTCACCGCTAAGAGCAGGCAGCCCACCAAGGTAGAAATGGACTCTAGCCAACGGGCCGGATCCTCTCTTCCCGGCTGCTGCTTTTTGAGCACGCTGACGATGGCGCTGTGAAAGGGGCCGTTGATCCCGCCCAGCAAGATCAACAAAAAGCCAGGCAGGACATAGGCTATGCTAAAGGCGCTGTACTCTGTCCCCGAGCCGTAGACTGCCGCGATTAGGGCCTGACGGATAAACCCCATGCCCTTGCTGAGCAGCGTGGCCCCTGCCACCAGCCCTGCTACCGAGAGCAAGGAACGGGGTGGAGAAGACGCGGCGGATGGGATTCGCGGGGCAGACTCTTTCATACCCCTAGCTCCCCACCGCCGCCTTGGCAATGGGCAACTGTCGGGATGCCCTAATCTTCCCAGGATTCACCCACAGGCTCACAGCCGCTACCCCCCTCGCTTCGGCATAGGGCAGCACCATTATCCCGGATTCTCCCGACCTCTGGAGGGAGGGCAAGGCAGAGCTCAGGCCAGCAGTTGTCGCTCCTGCTCCAGTTGCCGCAACAGATGCTCGTCGCCGCGGGCCTGGGCAGCGCGAATGCGCTCTTGTAGTCGCCGCAGCAGGTTTTGCCGATGGGTTTCTTCGACCAAGGTTATAAAGTCCTTGCGCGGGGAAATAGCCGCCGGCACCCTGCTCGCTGCCTTCGCCGCCGGATTGAGGACAAGGCCTCGATACCTCAAGGCAGAAAACTGTGGCAGCGACACAACCGCCGATTGGGCTGGCCAGCTCCACGCCAGGCCCCGGTAGCGCGTTGGCACCTCCTGCCGCTGGCAGGTTGCGGGGGCAGAAGGGACAAAGTCGTGGGCAATGCCCCGGTAGGTCAGTTGCATAGGAAGACTCCCCCAAATAGACTGCGGCGATCTTTAAAGAGCTGAGGAAGAAAGCGACGCCCCTGAGCCAGCTTGTTGAGAGCCGTTAGACAACAGCTTCGGCTTCCTCGGCGCAGCTCAGAGGGTAAAACCCAATTTTATTCTGTATCGGAATTAACAAAATAAGCAGTTGGGTGTCAACTTTGGGTCGAGGTCGTCTCCCTATCCAGAGAATTAGAGCAGCTCGTCGATTAGCCGTAGCACCTGGTGCAGGTCGGTGCCGGCCTCTTTTCCCCGTCTGAGGTTCAGCTCCACCAACTGCTTGAGGGCGAGCAGCTTGATATTGGCCTCCACCGCTGCCGCTGCCATGGCTTGGGCCGCCGGCAGATAGCCGCTGGCCCCCAGATCCAGCAGGGCAGCCCGCCGCAGATGGATGTTGGGGTGGCTCAACACCGACAGTAGCGGTTGGACAAAAGTGGGATCCCCTGTCAGCCGGTAACAGGCCCGCGCTGCCGCGCATTGGAGGCGAATTGAGGGGTGCTCTAGGTAAGGGCGGATCTGCCCCAGGGCGGCAGCCACCTGCAACTGTCCAAGCGCCTCGATCAAAGCCTCCAAGGCGGCAGGCGCTTCTGTCTGCAGACCCTGCTCCACCCAGCGCAGCCCTTCGAGCAACGCCACTCCCAGCTCTTCGGCTTGCCTGGGATCCCGATCCAGATTATTGGCTAGGGCGATCTCCACCAGCGCCTGGGCTGCTGCTGCCACCACTTGGCCATCGGAGCAGCGTAAAGCCTCTTTCAGAGCCGGGATCCCAGCAGGGGAGGCCACCTTGCCCAGGGCACGGGCGGCGTTGCGCCGCAGCGGATATCCCCCCTGCGTGGTGCGATCTGTCTCATCGGCCAAGGCTTCGATCAGGGCCGGGATCCCTTCGGGGATGCGCATGCGCCCCAGCCACCAAGCCGCGTAGTAACGTTCCCCCGGATCCCCATGGCGCAGCTTGGCGATCTGGCCAGCGGGGGTGAGGTCGGCGGCCGGAGGGAGATCTGAAGGAACAGCCGTGGTCATAGCATCAACAGGCCAGAGCGCCTGCAGAGGCCTCAAGCGCTGCGGACGCTGACGATCTTGGCGCCCGACTTGAGCAGCCGCTGCATCGTCGCCGAGAGCTGATCGGCAGAGACAAAGATCTGCTGGTTGGATTTGCGCACCCGGCTGGAGGTGGCCAGGGCCGAGGGCGGGTTAAGCAGCCGCGTCACCTCAATGCAGAACATGCGATCGGACTGGCCCGTTGGCGGCCCCAAGTGTTTGGTAATGGGGCTGGGGGGCAGCAGCCCCCGCACCCCGATGCGGCGGATGGCCGGGGTAAAGCCGGTGGCGAGGGGTACCATCAAGCGCGGCCTGCGCCCCTGGGAACGGTCGTTGTTGGCGTAGCCCCCGTAGAGGGCAAAAAGGTTGGTGAAGTCGCGGGTGGTATGGGCCTTGCGATATTCAAACCCGCGCGGATAGGGGACGATGTTGTCGCCAAAGGCTTCCAGGTATTCTGGGCTGTCGATGTAGGAATCGATCTCCGCGCTGTGGCCCCCAGCGTGGTAGATGTCCAGGTGTCGGGCAATATCCTTAGGGCTGGTGGGAGCTCGCCCCAGCAGGTGCTTGAAGTTGAGCTCGATGGCGCGGGTCTGGGAGTTAGGGTACAAAAACCGCCTCTTGTAGGCTTCGGACTTGGCGATTAAGCGCACAAACTCCCGCACCGTCAGGCTGCCCCGCCGTAGCAGCGATTCCGCACTGGCCAGCTCCTTCCTGTCTGCGCCAAACAGGTGATCGTTGCCCAGCACCTGGCGATAGATGGCCCGCAGGATCGCATTGAGCTGATCCTGGCTGGCATTAGGGCGCAATTCTAAGGGAGTCGTCTCTGTAATGCCCCGGATCCCCATTCGGCTTGCCGCTGTGATTCCACTCATGTTAATTCCTCATGATGAAACTGGCTGGATTAACTTTGAAAAAAGCTTGAAAAGGCTGCTTGGGTTCACCTCTCAACTCAACAACCCTCAGCAGCACAAATATGGGGTTGAAGCGAGAGCAACAGCGGCGCTTTTCCCTCTGGGGGAGAGATCCTCAGACCCAACCGGCCAAAGGGATCCCTTTCTCGCCACCGTTGCCCTCGACAACCTTTCTTCGCTATCCCCCTCAAGCGCCGGGCTGGCCACCTTTTTGGGGGATCCCAAGCTGCAGAACCTAGCTGAGCGCGTTGATGGCGTAGTCGATGTAGGTGTTGGCTTCGGTGGCCGCTTGCCCCGTCAGGCCATGGTTGGCTTTGATGTAGCGTAGCGCTTCGATAAACCAACTGGGGGAGAGTTCAAAAGCGGCGTTGATCTCGCGGATCCCGGCCAACTGATACTCGTCCAACGGGCCGGTGCCACCGGCTACCAAGCAGTAGGTGATGTAGCGCAGGTAGTGGCGCACGTCGCGGGCGCACTTGTCTTTGCCCGCTTGGGTGTGGCATTGTCCCCCAGGCTGAGTGGTATAGGGGAACTTGGCATAGACGGCCTCGGTGGCGCCGCGCACCAGCTCTTCGGCACGGCTGCTCAGGACACGGGCAGCTTCCATGCTGGCGGCAGCCCGCTGAAAACGGCCGTTGATGGCCTGCAACTCGCTGTTGCTCAGATAGCGCCCCTGGCTATCCGCGGTAGCAATGGCATCGACAATAGGGGTTTGCATGATTCAAAACGCTCCTTTACTTAAGCTCAACGCAAAAATCCAACACTGCAAAAGCGGCTTAACTGCAAAATGACTGCAAAAAAGGTTGCCTTCTCAGGGATCCCAGGCCAACCCGAGTTGAACTCCACGGCGGCCTTCACCCTAGGATCCGACTGTTCCAGGCAAAGCGATGGAGATTCCGGCCCTATCAGACCACGGCAGCAGCGGCGCGATCGAAGTAGGACTCGATTTCGGCGATCAAAGCGCTGCAATCACCCCGGGTGATGCCGTTGGGATCGCTCACCACCGCCACCGCAGCTTTTTTCATTTTTTGAATGCCGTTGGCCACAGAGCTGCCAGGGGTGCCCAGCGCCTGATAGGTTTCCCGCAAGCCGTTCAAGCAGCGCTCGTCCAGCACGCTGGGGTCAGCGGCTGCCACCGCATAGGTGATGTAGCGGAGGATGATATCCATATCCCGCATACAGGCGGCCACGTTGCGGCTGGGATAAGCAGGGCCGCCGGGAGCGTTCAAATTGGGCTCCTCGGCAAACAACTGACGGATGGCATCGGTCACAATTTTAGAAGCGTTGCTGGTGAGGCGGTTCACGGCGTCCAAGCGCTTGTTCCCCTCGGCAATCACCTGCTGCAGAGCCGCAAACTCGTTTTCTCCCAAGAAAGCGCCTTTGGAATCAGCTTGCGCAACAACTTTGCCAAATACATCGTTCATGGCTTTAAATCTCCTAGCGAAAGCAAAAGAGGTTATGAATCGTCACTCCCTGCCGCGGAAGTGGAAGCTCCCGCCAGCCAGGAATGCAGCAATGCCCCGATCCCTGATGCCGACCGGCACCGTTGGCACAGCTCCTTGTCCCAACAGACCTGCCCACGGGATCAAAGCCCGTAGAAACAAGATGGGCAAGCTAATCCTCGACCCACCTCCAGTCAAACGGCCTCGCAGGCGAAGCCGCTTGCCGACACATGTCAACGGATCCCGCTTCTTAAAGATCCTCCACTGCCGACAACCTGAACTGGACAGATGAGGAAAATCTGGCTCGCCTTGTTTCCAGTCTTTTTCTATCGCGAGGACAGGGAGCGATTGAATCAAAAAATGTAAAGGGACTTTACTTGCCGCAAAAAGTCTTGGATCCTCATCCAGACGAGCAATCCCGCCCTCTTCTCTCCATCCTTCAGGGCCTTAGTTTTTACAGAAAAAAATGTTACTTTACACAGCTTTACGACATGAAGAAAAATATAAACCGTGATTGTGGCTTTCGGCCAAGAGGCAAGCCCGCTTCAGTATCCACGCAAACCTTCTCATAAAGGATACATAATTTAACATTTGTGGAACCTCCTCGGCAGAGCAGAGGTTAGGGGAAAATCTGAGCAGGTTTTCATCGACCGCCTGGGATTTTCGGTATAAGTCCCTACGGTATTTCTGGATGCGTGGTTATGTCGAACTGGTTGGAGTCCACCTCTTCCCCTGAGCTGTTGCAGATGGCACGTTGGCTGGCGGGAGACTTCAGCAACCAAGAGCAAGCCTGGGAGAACCCACCTTTTTTTGCCTCGATCCGGGTGGCCTATCGCCCCTTGCCAACTGCTGTGCTGGGGGGAATCGGCTTTTATGTGGAGCAGGCTTACAGCGGCCATTTGGAGGAGCCCTATCGTCAGGCAGTGGTGGAACTCACTCAAGTGGGGGACGGGATCGTGATCCGCAACTACCGTCCTCTGCAGCCGCAGCGGTGGCGGGGGTGTGCTCGGGGGAGGGCGGAGCAACTCAGCCAACTGAGCGCTGCCGATCTGGCCTACCTGCCGGGGTGTGATGTGCAGGTGAAGAGGCAGGGATCCCTTTTTGTCGGCGTGACGGAGCCGGGTTGCCGCTGTTGCGTGGTGCGCAACGGTCAAACCACCTATTTGCAGACCACCTTGCACCTGAGCGAGAACGAGTTTTGCAGCCACGATCGCGGCATGGATCCGGTTACCCACCGCCAGGTGTGGGGAGCTGTGGCCGGCCCTTTTCGCTTTCGCAAGGTTGTCGATTGGCAGGCGGAGCTGCTGCAGTAGGTGGGAAGAGAATCCCTTGCCAATCTCGGCGCCGTCGGTGAAAGATGATACTTTGGGAGAAAGCAACTGCGGCCCGCTACATGTCCAATAGGGATCCTTGTCTGCCGGCTGCTCGGCAACGCTGACGCGAATGTGCGAATGAACTTTCCCCATGCAAGACGAACGAGACACGCTTCGCCAACAGCTTCTCACCCTCCAAGGTGAGGCGCTTGCCCAGGTGGCGCAGGCCGCCGATCTGGACGCCTTGGAGCAGATCCGCATCGACTATCTGGGCAAGAAGGGGAAGCTCTCCAAGATCTTGGGGGGCATGGGGAAGCTGCCCCCGGAAGAACGGCCTGCCATTGGCGCTTTGGCCAACACCTTCAAAGAGGCCCTGCAATCTAGGCTGGATGAGCGCAAACGGGCCCTGGCCGAAGCTCAGCTCCAGGCTCGCCTGGAGGCGGAGCGGCTGGACGTCACTATGCCGGGGCCGCGCCGGCCTCTAGGGCGGATTCACCCTTTGCAGGCCACCATCGACCGCATGCTCGATATCTTTGTGGGGATGGGCTACACGGTGGTCCACGGCCCGGAGATCGAGACAGAGTACTACAACTTCGAGGCCCTCAACACCCCCGCCGACCACCCGGCGCGGGACATGCAGGATACCCTCTATTTGGAAAAGGGCTATCTGATGCGCACCCAAACCTCTTCGGTGCAGGTGCGTTATATGGAGCAACACCAGCCGCCCCTGCGCATTGTGCATGCCGGGCGAGTGATGCGCCGCGACAGTGTCGATGCCACCCACTCGGCTGTGTTTCACCAAATGGAAATCTTGGCGGTGGGCCAGAACCTCACCTTTTGCGACCTGAAGGGCACCCTCAAGGAGTTTGTCACTCGCCTGTTGGGCCAGCGAGAAACCCGCTTCCGGCCCAGCTATTTTCCGTTCACGGAGCCTTCTGCCGAGATGGATGTGCGTTTTGGCTCCAAGTGGCTGGAAATTTTTGGCTGCGGCATGGTGGATCCCAATGTATTTCAGGCGGTCGGCTATGACCCGGAGCGCTACACCGGCTTTGCGGCAGGGATCGGCGTTGAGCGGGTGGCCATGCTCTTACATGGCATTCAAGATATCCGCCTGTTCTACAGCAGCGACCTGCGCTTTTTGTCGCAATTTTAGGTCAAGAGAAGGTGCGTTTGTAAACCAACTGCAGGTGCTCCAGCTCGTCTTTGCGATTGGCGCGGCGCAACAGGCGCATTTGTTCTTCGATGACCTGGCGGGCTTCGTTGCGGCTAATCGGGTCAAAGACCAATTCTTCCACAGCAGATGGATCGGCGTTGTGATCGGGGGGCTTGAAGTAAACCCGAAAAAACAGCCGTTGGGCATAAAGGGTGGTGAAGATGGCCTCACCTTCGTTAACCCGACACAGGCCGTAGAGCAAACCAAATGTAGGGTGATTTAGATAGAGCTCATTCATGCCCAATAGCGTACCACTCTTGGTGGAGAAGAGGGGCTTTCCTTCTCGTTCGGTGGCCGAGAAAGTTGCCGAAACGATTTCGCTCCGGCTCTTGAGACCGAGAGCGCAAATCGTAGGTTCCACCCAGCTTGATTTTGGTTCGGCTGTTGCAACTGGATTCGAGGTTAACAGAGTTTTTTTAGACACAGGCCAGGCTGCTACCGCCGCTGCTGTTCCCCCACCTTTTTCTTCATGTCATGCAATTCCTTCTCTACCTCTAGCCGCATCTCCAGCCGGCGAAATTCCTCCTCCAACTTATCTTCCTCAAACGGTTTTCCCCAGGGGCTGAAGCCCCAAGCCGGCTCGGCGGCAGTTTTGGCTTGGGCGGCCTTGACTTCTTGCAGCTTGGTTTTCACCTCTTGGCGGCGCCGGGCAATTTGCGGCAGCAGAGCTTCCAGTTGCTGGATTTTCTCCTCCAGAGCCTTCCCTTGGTTGAACAACCGGCTTCCTTTCTCCAAAAGCTCGGCTTCCCGTCGACGCGCCCCTTCGGCCAGGTCGGGGCGGTTGGCCCGCTCGGCTTTTTCGATGCGAAAGTGCCAGGTCTTGATCTCCTCGCCCAGCTTGGCGAGAGCTTCGCTCAGGGCTTGCTTCTGGGCCAAGCTTTCCTGCCGCAGCCGTCGAGTTTCTTCTTCCTGCTGGCGCAACTGCTCGTCGAGGGCTTGCAACTCGATCTCTGGGTGGGCTTTGAGGAATTCCTCTAGGCGGGTCTCCAAAAATCGGATGATATCTTCGATCAATTTCATGGGCCGATCCTCACTGGCCGAGCGCTCAGTTGCGTTTAGGCTAGCGCAAGCCGGCTCGTTCCCGATAGGCCCCCGTTGGATCGCAGCCTAGACCAGCAAATGCCCATCGGCAACGCGGATGATGCGCTGGGCGGCCTGGGCCACTTCCAGGTCATGGGTAACCACGACAAGGGTAATGCCCTGGCGGTGCAGCTCGGCAAAGAGGTTGAGCACTTCCTGGCCGGTGCGGCTGTCCAGGGCTCCTGTAGGCTCGTCAGCCAACAACAGTTGTGGCCGGTTGACGATGGCACGGGCGATGGCCACCCGCTGCTGCTGGCCGCCGGAGAGTTGAGCCGGGCGCTGGTGCAGCTTGCTCCCCAAGCCCACTTGTTCTAAAGCTTGCTTGGCCCGCCGGCGTTGCTCTGGCTCCGGGATCCCGGCGTAGGCCAGGGGCAGCATCACGTTCTCCAGAGCCGTCAAGAGGGGCAGGAGGTGAAACTGCTGGAAGACAAAGCCAATCTTTTGGTTGCGAATCCGGGCCAGCTCCCGATCCGTCAGAGTAGAGACTTCCACGCCGTCCAGCCAGTAGCGCCCTGAGCTGGGCCGATCCAGGCAGCCCATGAGGTTCATCAGGGTGGACTTGCCGGAGCCAGAGGGCCCCATGATGGCGCAATACTCCCCTGCCTCGATCGCCAAGTCGATATCGTAGAGGGCCTGAAAGCTGCCTTCCGGCAGTGGGTAGACTTTGTTCACCCCGACCATTTGCACCACGGGCAGGTGGGGTGTGGTAGGGCGCTCCAGGGATCCGACCAGCCCCTGGCGACGATCTGCCCAGGGTTGTTGCTCAAGCATGGTGGGTACCGCGACTGGCCCCATTCTAGCCTTTGGGCTGCTGGGGCTTCGGGGGCTGACTAACCGGAAGAGCGGATTTCCAGCGGCTGATGGTAGGGACAGCTTCCTTGCGGATCCACCCGGAGGCGGTAGAGGGGGGAGCGCTCTTGGTCGCAGCGAAAGGCTTGGGCTTGTGAGGTTAAGATCTGGCGGGCAAAGCGGCAGTTCTGGCACTTTCTGCCACCGTTATCGGTGGAGGCAGAAGGCTGTTTTGGACGCGGCACGATTCCTGCTGGTGCGGGGGCGGCCCCTGCCGGGCGGATCAGCTCCCGCGGCGAAAGGCCGCGCAACACCAGTTCGGATCCCTGCCAGCGGGCCTCCACCAAGCCAGTCTCAGCCCAGGCGGCCCAGCGGGGATCCTGGGCAATCTGAGGGGGCAGCCGTACCTGTACGCCGGCCAAGGCGCGGGGCGAGCCCTGTTCCTGCCAGATCTCTTCCACCTCCCCCTCGTAGCGCAAGGCGGGATCCCTGGGAAATTCTGACGGCTTGACTTGGGTTTGCAGGCGGCCGTCAGGCAGCTCCAACCAATGGCCGGGTTGGGGGCAGTGGACATGGTAACGGTTGCACAGCTCCGGCAGATCCGCCAGATCCTGCGCCTGCTGGGGGCTGGCGTGCACCAAGACCACATGTTGGGGGCGAAAGGTGTGGACGATCTGGGTCAGATGCCCAACGTCGTTGTGGCTGTGCCAGGCCAGCCACTCCACTCCGATGCGGGAGCGCAGCGGCGCTGGCCATTGGTCAAAGGGGGTGGCCAGCTCCACTTCCGGCAGCCGCACCAGCAGACAGGAGCGCTGCGGCTGGGCCAGCAAGCGCGACCAGATGGGATCCCAGGCTTCAGGCCCGGCATCGGCATCGCACAGCAACAGGCCCTGGGGCAGGGGATCCGCCTCCGTGAGGGGCTGCACCCGCGGCTGCAGGCGGTCTTCCCAGAACAAGGGCTGATAGGTGGCGAAATTGCGCACCGGCTCCGGCAGGTAGGGGAGCAAGCGTTCGTAGAGGTTGCAGCCTGCCGCCAGCCCCGGCGCCACCCACACGGTCAGCTCTTGGGAAGCCTGGGTAAAGCGGTGGTGGGCTTTGAGGAGGAAGAGCAGCTCCTGCCCCAGCCCCAACACCGGCAGCGGAAACAGCACCGTCTGCCCTGCTGCCAAGGCGCTGATCAGACGCTCCAGCAGGCGGTTTTCCAGATGGCGACGGGGCGGATGGCGAGTGGATCCCAGCGAGGCTTCGATGAGCAGCACGTCCGGCTGCCAATGGCGCAAAGCGGTGAGATCCAAGCCGGGGGCAAAGCGGGTTGAGGCCAGGGAACAGTCGCCGGTGTAGACGCAGGTTTGGGCCGGAGTGGTCTGGGTATTTTGCAGCAGGGTTGCCGCTGCTCCCGGCAGGTGCCCGGCTGTGAAAAAGGTGAGCATCAGATGGGGCAGGATCTCTCGTGCCTGGCCAAAGGGCAGTGCCCGAAAGGGAGGAAAGCGAATTTCCCGGTCGTAGCCCGGCCAAACGCCCCGCTCCCACAGGCCGCCCGCCAAGTGGGCGGTCAGGGGAGTGGCATAGATAGGCACCTGCGGGTAGCGACGATAAAAGGCGGGCAGCCCCTGCAGGTGGTCAAAGTGAGCATGGCTGCAGATCACCGCATCCGGGATCCCTGGCAGGGCCTTGAAGAGGGAGGAAGCAGGCAAACCGCAATCGAGGAGCAAGCGGTGGGATCCCATCTCCAGCCAGTAGGCACAGCCCTGCCGGCGGGGATCCGTGCCCAGGGGAAACAGTCGAAGGGGGGGTCTTTCTGACTCCACAGATGTGTTGTTTTTAAGCTAGAAGACCACGCTCAATCCTGCAAACCACAAGGGCGGCTCGGCCAGGGATCGCCCCTCCCCCTCCGTACACCTCCCGGAAAGGCAGGGGCAACCTCTGCCGATCTAGCTATCCTATCCTTCTTCCAGCATAGCTGTTGACCACTTCCGCCGGGGCAGCCGGCCATTTTCTCTATGCTCTCCATGCAACAGCGGAATAATAGGGGGATTTGGCTTTGCCGTGTGCCTGGCTTGGCAGCCCTAGGAGTTGGAGAGCGCATCTGTTGTTTCTTCCGCTGCCGGGTTGTGGCTACGCAAGGCAAAGCCGGCAAAATCGTGATCGTCCGGGCGCACCGTTAGAACCATCAGGTTGTAGAAGGCCCAGACTAGGCCAAACAGCAGCTCTGGCCAGGTTGGATCCCAGTTGCCGGCAAAGCGCAGGGATCCCACCCCCATGGCCAACAACGTCAGCACAATAGCCAGCGCCTGCGGGCCGAGGGCAAGCTGGGACGGCTGTTCGGGGTAGGGGGGCACCCCCCGCACCGCCTGCACCAGCGCCTGGATGGACTGGAAAAACTGGCTGCCCGTCTGCCGCTCCGACTGCCACGCCGCTCCCCACAGCGACGGGGGAAAAGCCAACAGCCAGGTGAGGCGCCCCAGCAGGGCGTAGGGAAGAAACCAGGCAAAGAAGACTCTATCAAAGGCCGGCACCGGCATCCAGCCTGTGCAGAGAAAGAGGATGGGCACCGCCAAATAGGCCAGCTCCGCCACCCCGCCCGCAGCCCAGAGGGCCAGCCACAGGTACTGAAAGCGCTGCTGCTGCGTGGTGGGCTTGCTCCAGAAGGGGTTTTCCCGCAGGGCAGAAAACACCGCCAGCAGAGCGACGCGGCGGTTGCGCAACGGCAACAAAATGCCAGTGACCTGGGCTGGGCGCACTAGGTGGGACTGCCAGCCGCGGCAGTGCATCTGACACCCCAACTGCACAGGGCGGCGAATGTCGATTTGCGGGATCCCCTCCAAAGCTGCCCGCCGAATGAGACAGCCAGATCCCAGCAGCGGCGCCGCCTGGTAGCCCTGGGATCCCACCGCCAAAAGCTGCTGCAGCGGGTGAACCGCCCTGGGCTGGCCCAGGGTGCGCAGCGTTGCCTGCACAAAGCCGGTGGCATTGGCAATCGGGGCCCGCTCCGGAAAGTCGTAAAACAGGGGCAACGTCTGCCACAAAAAATCCGGCTCGACAAAATGGCCGGGATGCAGCAGGAGCAGATATTCTCCCTGGAGCTGGCCGGATCCCAGCATGTAGGCTAGGGGATCGGTCGTGGGGCTTGGGCAAGACCAGTACTCGCAGGGGATGGCCCGCGCCACTTTAGCCATCTCCGCATCTTCCACCCGATCCACAATATGGACAAACAGCCGCTCCCAGGGGTAATCCAGGCGCAGGGCCGAGAGCACCGTCTGCCGGGTCGCTTCCACGGAATCCCGCTGGCGCAGCACCAGCACGTCCACCCGCGGCAGTTGAAAAAACGCCCGCCGCAGCACCTCGGGCGCGGGCACCCCCTCCTGCGGCACCTGGGGATAGCGGCTGAGGATAAAGCCCACCGCCGCCAGCCAAACGTACAGCTCTGCCCCCCAAAACAGAAGGGATCCCAGACCGGTCAGCCCCTCGCTGATGCGCCAGTAGAGGTACGCCACCCCAGCGATAAGGTGGAGCAACCCCACTCCCCGAAACAAGTACACCCGCACAGCCCTGGATCTCACAGGCGCTCCACACAGGATTGGGATTGGGCCAAGCCAGGATCCCCCCTTTGCCCAGCTGCAGGCTGAGGAATGGAACCAGTTGAGCTGTCTTGCCCAGTTGCCCAGCCAGAACGGGAAGCTCACTGCCTATTGGGCAGCCGCCTCAACCGGGTAGACGCTCACCTTTTTCCGCCACTTGCCGTAGCGCTCAAAGGTAACAATGCCGGTGGCCACCGCAAACAAGGTGTCGTCGCCGCCGCGGCGCACGTTCACCCCTGGATGAAACTTGGTGCCCCGCTGTCTCACCAAAATGTAGCCAGGGTGCACCAGCTCGCCGCCAAAGCACTTCACCCCCAGCCGCTTGGCATTGGAGTCGCGACCGTTGCGGGTACTGCCGGTTCCTTTCTTGTGAGCCATAACGCCTCCTCTGCAACTGTGTCGTCGCCAAAGATAAGTTGGGATCCTGAGTTTAGGATCTATTCCTCCGCCGCTGGGATCCCTGTGGTGTCAGTGGTCGCCTCAGAAGTGGATGGCGGAGCAGACTGGGCCGTGGCCAGGGTTGTGCCGTTGAGTTCGATGGACTCGATCAGCACGCGGGTGAGCGGCTGCCGGTGTCCTCTCTTTTTGCGGGTTCCCTTCTTCGGCCTCATCTTGTAGACGATGATTTTGTTGCCGCGGCGGTGCTGCAAGACCCGTGCCCTGACCACTGCCTCGGGAACATACGGATGCCCTAGCGTCACCTGTCCCTCGTGGTTGATTAACAACACCTGGGACAGGGCCAAGGGGCTGTTTTCCTCTGTGCCGGGCAGGCGATCGACGTCGTAAAAGCGCCCTGGCTCTACCCAAAGCTGCTTGCCACTGGTTTCCACAATTGCGTAGGTCATGCCTTTTCCTTGCCGTACAGGTGCCCCTAGGGGTCTTGCAACCTGATCCGAGCATTGACAGCGATTTTTAATCCTAGCGGAAAAACCTGCCCTCTGTCAGCTAGGGCTATTCCCTCACCCCCATCCCCTCTCCCTTTGGGAGAGGGGAGTTGGAGCATCATTCGGTCAGCTTTTCCCAGGCGGCCTGGAGGGCAGCTTGCATGCGCTGGGCGGCGCGGCTAAGGCGCTGCTGCCAGGTTGTCCATTTTTGCTGCAAAAACTCTGCCGCCTCATCGAGCAGGGAGAGGTCGAACTTGCCCCCTTTGGCCAGCTCGTCCCGCACTTGCTTGACCTTGACGCGCACCACCTCCGGCGGATCCTGGGGGCCGACCAGGGATTTGAGGCGATCCCCCATGCGCTGGATGAGCTGCTTGACTTGGCGAGACTTTTCGCTCCAAAAGTTCTTTAGGCCCTCAGTTTCTGATTTGAGGCGCTGCGGCGCATCTTCCTTGACCACCACGGCATCTACGTCGATGGCCTCTACATCCTCCGGCAACAGGACGGCGCGCCCTCCCCAGGGCTCGGCGATGCTGCCCCCCAGGATGTAGGCGGCAATCGTTCCGGTTTCCCAATCGAAGAGAAAATCCTCGATCCAGCCCACCGGCTGATCCCCAATACGCACGGTTCGCCGGTAGAGGGAGCTAAGCGGCGTTGCCGGAGTGGCGAAGACGGTGGAGTAGATCAGCAGCGCGTCCGGCCCGATGAGAGAGATTTGCTCCAGGGGGGTGTAGCCCTGCTGGCTGGTGAAGTAGCAGACCCGCCCTTGTCCATCGACCCAGATTTCTTCGACAGTGCCCAGGGCCGTGGCAGTGCTGCTATCCAGGGCCAGCAGGCCCACCACTTGGCTGCGTCGGACGACTTGTTCCATAGAGAAGTTCTCCTGACTTGCGGGATTTAAGGGAGATGGAGGCTTGGGCTGCTTAGCCTCCGCGGTAGTAGTGTAGCTGCGCCCTGAGGCGGGCAATTTCCTGGGCCATATCCAAAACCATGGCCGCCCCAACCCAGTTGAGGCCCAAGTCCCGATGCAGGCGGATCATCTGCAGCAGGCGCCGCAGTTGTTGGGGGGTGAGGTAGCTGCTTTGCGCTTCCACCAGCCCCTGCAACAGCAGCCACTCCAGCAGGTGGGTCGGGATCCCGGCTACTTCACTGGCCTGCTCAAAGGTGTAGAGCCGTTCTTCTACCCGCACAATGGCCAAGCTCATAGCCTCACCTCCTGCAAGTAGGCGCGGGGATCCCAGCTCCGATTTTGCCGCAGCTTCTCGTAGAGATCCCGCTCAGTGGGGGAGAGGGATTTGGGCGTGACAACCTTCAGCCGCACCAGCAGGTCGCCCCGCTGCCCTTGGGGATCCCGCCAGCCCTGGCCGCGCAGCCGCAGGGTCTGGCCGCTATCGACGCCGGCGGGGATCTTCAGTTGCACCCGACCGGTGGGGGTGGGGACTTCCGCTGTGCCGCCCAAAACCGCCTCGTCAGGGGTGATGGGCAGCTCGCAGAGCAGGTTGTCGCCGTCGAAGCGGAAGAAGGGGTGCGGGGGCAGCTCCAGGGTGAGGTAGAGATCCCCCCTCGGCCCGCCAAAGGGGCTATATTGGCCTTTACCCTTGACGCGGATGCGGCTGCCCGGTTTGGCGCCGGGAGGAATGCGGATGGTGAGGGTTTCGCCATCCACGCTCAGCCGCTTTTGGGTGCCGTGGAAGGCCTCTGCCCAGGTGAGGCCCAGCGTGGCTTCTACGTCTTGCCCTGGCAGATCCACCGAGACAAACGGCCCAAACCCCGTGGTGAAGCCCTGGAAGCCGCCGCGGCGGGATCCCATGCGGCCCAGCAGCTCGTTGATGAAGTCCTCGAAGCTGGCGTACTGGGCAAATCCCTCCATGCCCGGCCCCGCCGCCGCGCCGCTGCCCACCCGTTGCCAGTACTGGCCAAACTGGTCGTAGCGCCGCCGCTTGTCGGGATCCGAGAGCACCTCGTAGGCTTCGTTGATCTGCTTGAAGCGCTCCTCGGCCGCCTTGTTGCCGGGGTTGACGTCGGGGTGATACTGGCGAGCCAGCTTGCGATAGGCGCGCTTGATCTCCTCTAAAGAGGCATCTCGGCTGACGCCCAGGATCTGGTAGTAGTCCTTGAAATCGCTCGCAGCCATAAGCTCACCCCTACGAAATCAGGTTAAGGCTTTTAGGATACCTTCAGGCTAGAGGTGCAATCGGAAAACCCAGAGCGAGGGAGAAACACTTAGCTCTGTCCTTGCCCCTGAGAGCACTCCCCTAGGGTTTGCGCCTGGAGAAAATCCCCTTGTCGTCTCTTGTGAAAACTTGTTTGACCTTTTCCCAAGCCTTGAGCAGCGCCTGGGTGACCGGGCTGCCCTCTGCCTTGGCCTGGTTATAGGCTTCCACAAAGGTTTGCTGGGCTTCTTCTGAGAGATCGGCGCGGATCTCGGGGGAGATGGTTTCGGGAGTCAGGGATCCCTCTGGCTCGCTGGGCAAGTTCAAGTCGGCAGTGGCCACCTCTTCGCCGCCGGCACTTTGCAGCAGCAAGTAGATTTCGCCCGCTTTTTCCTCCGGCACCTGCACCACCAACAGGAATTCGCCCGCCTGCACCCGCGTCTGGTAGATGGCGGCCTTCTCCTGTGGCATGCCCAGGGCAATGAGGGCGGATCCCAGCCCCGCTCCCAGCGCCCCGTAGAGAGCGCCACCGGTTGCCCCCAGCAGCGCCGCTCCTAGTGGCCCGGCGGCCACCACCGCCCCCAAAAAGGGAATAAACAGCACCCCTACCCCCGTGAGGAGCCCCAGCAGCGATCCAAACAGGGATCCGTAGATGGCGCCGCTGGTCAAGCTATCGAGAACCACATCTTTGCGAGTGATAAAGCCACTAATTTTGGCTTCCGTTTGAAAGTTGCGGCCAATGATGGAGATGCGGTCGTTGGGGATACCGCGGTTGAGCAGGCGCTGGATGCACTCTTGGACTTTGGCTTCTTCTTTGAAAACGGCAGAGACGCACTTTTTGGGGGCTTGGGCGAAGGTATTCATGAAAAAGGCTCCTGTGAAAGTTTTGACCCAAAAGGCTAAGGGAGGTTTTTTGGCAAACTTTTCCCCTCTTTGCCTATGCCGCCTATTATCTCCCTCTGTCGCCCAAGCGGGAGTCGAGGGATCGCGAAACTCCTGGAGCGATCTCCGTACTGAGGAGGCCTGCCCAAGCGCCCCGCGCCGCTGGCCTTCACCCCCAGCCCCTCTCCCAGAGGCACCCTCACCCCCAGCCCCTCTCCCAGAGGGAGAGGGGAGTTGGGAATCGAGGGATCTCACGGCCTAGAGGGATCCAAGACCCTGCCTCAAGCCGCGGCAGACCCCACTCAAAAAGGCAAGATCTTGGGTCTCGAGGGTGTCGCTCAGCTTGTGGTAGTGGGGGTTGCGCAAAAAGGCGGTGTCGGTCACCATAGCCGCAGGGTAGCCCGCATCCCAAAAGGGGGAGTGGTCGCTGAGGCGGGTAACCGGCAGGAACAAACCCCGCTGGCCGGCTGGCAGCCAGCAACACGGGATCCCCACCTGCTGAAAACCGCGCTGCAGCCTAAGCAGATCCCCCAGGGCGGGCCAGTTGCCAATGAGACCGATGTAATCTCCCCGGTCGGGGTAGAGCCGCTCCAGGCCGGCGGGGTAGCGCTGGGATCCGGGCGTGGGCTCCCGGTAGCCCAGCATCTCCAGAGAGAGCATCAGCCGCAGGGGCTGGCGCTGCTGTTTAAGAAAGCGGGCGTAGGCTGTGCTGCCCACCATTCCCCGCTCCTCCAGGTCAAAAGCCACCAGCCACAGGGGGGAAGGGGCGGGCTCGGCGGCAAAATGGCGGGCCAATTCCAGCAACACCGCTATGCCGCTGGCGTTGTCGTCTGCTCCAGGGGTTGCCGGGGCAGCGTCAAAGTGGGCTCCGATGAGGATGGGTTGGCGGCCAGAACGGGATCCCGGCAATTTCAAGATCCAGTTGCGGTGCTGGCAGCCATTGGCCTCAAAGGGGAAGGACTCCAGGGATCCCCACTTAGAAAGCTGCTCTTGGATGTAGCGCTCCACTTGGCTATGGCCCAGGGGCGACCAGTCGGGATCCCGCGGCTGGGCCACTTGCTGCAGATGAGCCTCTAGGCGCTGCCGCAGGTCTTGGAGATCTGACGCCATCATGAGCTTCCCACTCCAGACCGGGCAACTTGAGCATGGATCTGTCGGGCCAACTCCAGGGTGAAGTAGCGGTGGGATCCCACCGTTCCCGCCAACACCCGAAACGGATCCTCAGGCTCCCCCAGGTGATCCAGCACCAGAGCCGCTCCGGAAAAATCCTGATCCCGGGTATAGTCGTTTACCGTCACCACAGTGGGAATACCGGCCTGCTGGGCCGAGCGCAGCCCATTCTCCGAGTCTTCAAAGGCCAGGCAGGCCTGGGGGGGCAGCCCCATCTGTTCCAGGGTGTAGAAGTAGATGTCGGGGGCGGGCTTTTTGGCGGGGACAATATCGCCGGCAGCAATCACTTCAAACCAGCTCAGGCTCTCCGGCAGCGCGTGCTCCAAAAGGGCTGTTACATTTTCCGGCGTGGTGGTGGTGGCAATGGCCAAGCGGATCCCAGCAGCTCTGGCCTCCTGCAGGAGGCGCTTCACCCCTGGGCGGAGTGGGATCCCCCCTTGGGCCAATAGGGCAGTGTAGTGGCGGGTTTTGGCCTGGTGCAGCCGGGCAATGAGGGCATTTAAATCTTCACCAGGGGGTAGCGGCGGCTGGCAGGTCTGGACGAAGTGGCGAATGCGCTCTTTGCCGCCGGTGATGGCCAGGAGCTGGCCGTAGAGCTCCACCGACCAGTGCCAGTCCAACCCTGCCTCGGCAAAGGCGGCGTTGAAAGCCACGCGGTGCCCATCCCGCTCCGTATCCGCCAGCGTGCCATCCACATCAAAAATGAACGCCTGCAGTTCCATGCGCATCCCCCGTTCCCACCCCGCCAGCCTCTTGTCAACTGGGCAAGCGACCCTATGCTACCTCATGGTTTGGATGCTCTCAGCCAGGTTCCTGGGAAGGCCAACAAGATGAGAAAATGAGGCACCGGTTATCCAAGTCTCGCCATGAGCTTTGATTTTGACTTGATCATCATCGGTGCTGGCGTCGGCGGCCATGGCGCGGCGCTGCATGCCGTCGAATCCGGCCTCAAAACCGCCATCGTCGAAGGTGCGGAAATGGGCGGCACCTGTATCAACCGCGGCTGCATCCCCTCCAAAGCTCTCCTGGCCGCCTCCGGACGTCTGCGGGAACTGCAACACAGCTCTGAGCTGGGCATCCAAGTGGGATCCCTTCAGGTGAACCGAGAGGCTATTGCCAATCATGCTGCCCAAGTGGTGGAGAAGATCCGCGCCGACATGACCCGCTCCCTAGAGAAGCTGGGGGTAACAATCCTGCGGGGGCGGGGCAGGCTGGCGGGGCCACAAACGGTCGAAGTCCAGGAAGAGAAGGGATCCCAGACCTACACGGCGCGGGATGTGATCCTGGCCACGGGTTCTCGACCCTTTGTGCCGCCGGGGATCCAGGTGGATGGCCGCACCGTGTTTACCAGCGACGAGGCGGTGCGGTTGGAGTGGATCCCGGAGCGGCTGGCCATCATCGGCAGCGGCTACATCGGCCAGGAATTTGCCGACGTCTACACGGCGCTGGGATCCCAAGTTATTCTCATCGAGGCGCTGGAGACCCTGATGCCGGCCTTTGACCCCGACATTGCCCGCCTGGCCCAGCGGGTGCTGATTAAACCCCGCCAGATCCAGACCTATGTGGGCGTGCTGGCCAAGCAGGTGATCCCCGGCCAGCCGGTGACGATCCACCTCTCCAACGGGGAGACGCTGCAGGTGGATGGCTGCCTGGTGGCCGCTGGGCGGATCCCGGTCTCAGAAGGGCTGGGCCTGGCGGAGCTGGGGGTTGTTACGGACAAGCGCGGCTTTGTGCCGGTGGATAGCCGCATGGCCACCGAATTGCCCCACCTGTGGGCCATTGGGGATGTGACGGGCAAGATGATGCTGGCCCACGCGGCGGCAGCGCAGGGGCGGGTGGCGGTGGAAAACATCTGTGGCCGCCCTGCCTACATGGATTACCTGAGCATCCCGGCGGCGGTGTTCACCCATCCGGAGATGGGCTTTGTGGGGCTAACCGAGCCGCAGGCCAAAGCCGAGGGCTATAGCGTAGGCACGGTGCGCACCTACTTTGGCGGCAACTCCAAGGCCATTGCTGCTGGCGAGACTGAGGGCATGGTGAAGCTGGTCTTTGATAAAGAGACGGGCCTCTTGCTGGGATCCCACATTTTTGGGCCGCATGCCGCCGATCTCATCCACGAGGCAGCTCAGGCCATTGCTCGCCGCGCCACGGTGCAAGAGCTGGCCCGCCTGGTGCATGTTCACCCCACCTTGGCAGAGACGCTGGAGGAGGCCTACCGGCGAGCTGCCCACAGTTTGACGGCGGCCTAGCCCTGCCCTGCTGCCGACCGACACGGGCCGACTTGACGGCCAAAACCGGTCTAAGAATCTACAAAGACTCTTAGGATAGGGGGGAAGAGGTGGGAGGACGTGCCTTTGGCAAGCGAAGCGGAGATCACCCAGGCAGTGCAGGCCCAGTACGAGGCGTTTCCCTACCCGCCTGTGCCTTACGACCAACCCTTTGAGGGCTTCTCCAGCCTGGGCAGCTATACGTTGGCCCAATATGCCCGCACCCGCACCTTACAAGAGCCGACGGGCGCCAGGTTTTTGGTGGCCGGGTGTGGCACCGGCTGGGAGGTGCACGGCATTGCCGCCAGCAACCCCGGCTATGGCGCCGTGGTCGGGATCGACCTCAGTCGCCCGGCCCTAGAGATTGCCCAGAAGCGGATCAAGTACCACGGCCTGCGCAACTGCTCGGTGCACTACGGCGATCTCATGGATCCCTCCACCTGGCCGGAGGGGAGCTTCGACATGATCAGCTCCTATGGGGTAATTCACCACACCGCCGATCCGGTCAAGGCTTTGCAGAACCTGGCCTCGCGCCTGGCCCCTGACGGGGTAATGGCCCTGATGCTCTACAACCGTTCTGGTCGTTGGCACCTCTACCGCATTCGCCGCGCTCTGGAGCTGCTGGGGATTACCCCACCGGCCACGCCGGAAAAGATCGAATTTGTGCGGCAATTATTAAAGGCAGCTCATCCTACTTCCATGCTGGCCCAGCATGCCAAGGCCCACCAGGACTACTACCTCCACGATGAAAATATCGTCGATAACTTTTTCCACGCCAACGACATCCCTTTTGACATCGGCGAGATTCCCGACCTGGTGGCCCAGGCGGGACTGGAGTTTATCGATGTCGCCCCCTACTTGGACTATTGGAACGCCAGGCCCTTGATTGCCGCCACCCACCCGGAGTTCCACCGCCGCTACGAGGCCCTTGCCCGCATTGACCAACTGCGGGTCATCGAGTACCTGGAGCCCCTCTACCACACGCAAAATCTCTTTTGGTGCTGCCACCAGGGCAAAAAGTTGGCCCATTGGGATCCCTTTACTCCCGAGTTTTTCCAAAGCTCCCGTTGGCAGCTCAACCCCCTCTTTCTCCAGTACGGCAAGGTGCGCTACTGGGATCAAAAGATCCCCTTTTCGGATCTGCTGGGCAAAGTGGATCCGGCCCAGATCGTGACCCAAAAGATGGACATCTTCTGGCCCATCGCCCGCATCCCGGGCAAGATGATCGCTTCTAGCCGCTACCAGGTGGTGGAGCTGCTGCTGCCATTGGCCAAGCAAGCTCGTTCCGGCGCCGAGATCTTGGCCGACCATCGCGAGAGAGCCGGCCACGTCCTCCGCCTCTTCCAGCAGTGGGAAGCCGACCGCCTGGTTCTAAGAGTTGCTCCCTAACTCCCCTCTCCCTTTGGGAGAGAGGCTGGGGGTGAGGGCTAAGCAGGCTGGCGGCCACCCACAATGGCGCGGCAGCGAATGTAGGGCCCTCCGGCGTCTACCTTGGCCGGCTGACCCTTGCCGCAGTGGCCGGATCCCAAGTCCCACCGGAAATCCCGCGACACGGCATCCACCGACTGCAACACCTCAAAGGCATTGCCCGTGATGGTAACTCCCCTCAGCAGCTCCGCCAGCTTGCCGTTGCGAATGCGGTAGGCCCGCTCCACGCCAAACATGAACTCACCGGTGGAGTCGGCTTGCCCGTTTCTGGCCCCATCCAGGAAGTAGCCGTCGGGAGTGCTGGCGAGGATCTCTTCTAGCGTCTGGGATCCCGGCTCAAGGTAGGTGTTGCGCATGCGGATGAGCGGCTCGTCGGCGTACTCCCAGGCGCGGGCATTGCCGGTGGGCTCGACGCCGAAGTGGGCAGCCGTTTCGCGGTTGTGCAGGTAGCTCACCAGGATGCCGTTCTGGATGATGGTGGTGGTTTGGGTGGGGACGCCCTCATCGTCCACAGGCAGCGTTCCCCCTGCCCCCGGCATCAATTCAGAACGGCCAGAGTCCTTGAGAGTAACCAGCTCGCTGGCCACCCGCTGCCCCAGCTTGCCGGCTGCCACCGAGCCGGCCAAGACAAAATCCGCCTCGACCGTGTGGCCAATGGCCTCGTGCACCAGCAGCCCCACGATGGAAGGGGACAAGATGACCGTGGCCCATCCCCCCTCAGCATAGCCTGCAGAGAGGAGATCGACGGCTGTGGCAGCCGCCTTCTCCGCCATCTGCAAGGGATCCGCCCGAAAAAGGCAATCCCACCCCCCCGTCACGCCAATGGACTCAGTACCGCTGCTTAGTTGGCCATCCGCCTCGGCCACCGCCTGGATCCGCAGCTCAGGGCGCACCAGCCGGAAGGCCACATCCGCCCCATCCGTAGTAACAATGGCTTTTTCCTCGTAGATCTCGTTGTAAGTGCAACTGGCGGAGGTGATGCGGGCGGAAGACTTGCGCGCCTGGGCTTCTGTTTCCAGAGCCAACTGGATCTTGGCCTCCAGGGGTTTGTTGACCACCTCCTCCACGCCGGGCTCGCAGAACTCCCCCTGGGCCAGGGATACGCTGGGCAAAGCCTTCAGCTTCTGCCTGCGGCAGTCGGCGCTGGCGCGGGCCGCTTGCTGAGCTTCGGCAATGGCCTTGCGAATGGCTGCTGGCGAGGGATCCCCGGTGGCGGCAAAGCCCCAGGTGCCGGCTTCTAGCACCCGCACCCCCACACCTGAGCGCCGCCGAACTGCCGTGCGCTCAATGCGCCCCTTTTCCGCCGTGACACTGCGAAAGACTTTGCTGTGGTAGCGCAGTTCCACAAAGCCAGAATAGTCTCGAAGGATGTCGCGCAGCAGATCTCGCATGGCAATGAGGCGGGAAGGCCGTACTCACTCCAGCATAGCTTTGTTTTCGCCTGAATCCTCCGCCAGCTGGGGCGGCTGCCACTTCAGCACCAAGGTTGAAAGGGGGGGCAGGCAGAGCTCAAGCGAGTAGGGCAGGTTGTGGTAGGGCCAGTCATCCGTCCACTTGCCCCCTAGGTTGCCAACCCCGCTGCCCCAGAACTCTACCGCGTCGCTGTTGAGCAGTTCCCGGTAAAACCCTTGCTGCGGCACGCCAATGCGGTAATTCGGCCAAACCACCGGCGTAAAGTTACAGACTACCACTAGCCACTCCCTGGGATCCTCCCCATATCGGATAAAGGAGATAATGCCCCGATGGTCGCTGCAGTCAATCCAGCGGAACCCTTCTGGCTTGGTGTCTTGAGTGTAGAGAGCTGGCTGCGAGCGCAATAGATGGTTGAGGGTGGCTACGTAGTGGCGCAGCTTGGCGTGGGGCTCATACTGCAGCAGCTCCCAGTCTAGATCTGCCCAAACATTCCACTCGTTCCACTGGCCAAACTCCATGCTCATGAACAAAGTTTTCTTGCCGGGGTGGGTGAACATGTAGCCGTAGAGGGCCCGCAAACTGGCAAACTTGTGCCACATATCCCCTGGCATTTTGCCCAACATGTGGCTTTTGCCGTGCACTACCTCATCGTGGGAAAAAGCCAGCATGTAATTTTCACTGAAGGCATACATGAGGCTGAAAGTCACTAGGTTGTGATGGAACTGGCGGAACCAGGGATCCATGCGAAAATAATTCAGCATGTCGTGCATCCAGCCCATGTTCCACTTGAGGTTAAAGCCCAGACCACCCACATGGGTTGGCCAGGTTACCATTGGCCAGGCAGTGGATTCCTCGGCAATGGAAAGAACGCCAGGGTAGTACTTGAAAATAAGGGTGTTGAGCTGGCGAAAAAAGTCGATGGCCTCCAGGTGTTCTCGCCCGCCGTAGCAGTTGGGGATCCATTCTTTGCGGTCGTAGTCCAGATAGAGCATTGAGGCCACCGCATCCACCCGAAGGCCGTCGATGTGGTATTTGTCAAACCAAAAGAGGGCATTGGCTATTAGATAGTTGCGCACCTCGTTGCGGCCGTAGTTGAAAACCAAAGTGCCCCAGCCCTTGTGCTCGCCCTTGCGGGGGTCGGCATATTCGTAGAGGTGGGTACCGTCAAAAAAGGCCAGCCCATGCCCATCTTTGGGGAAATGCCCCGGCACCCAATCGACAATGACGCCGATCCCTTCCTGGTGGGCGCGATCGACAAAGTACATGAAGTCTTGGGGCGAGCCGTAGCGGGAGGTTACCGCGTAGTAGCCAATAACCTGGTAGCCCCAGGAGCCGTCGAAGGGGTGCTCGGCCACGGGTAAGAGCTCGATGTGGGTAAAGCCCAGCTCCTTGACATAGGGGATCAATTTGTCCGCCAGCTCCCGGTAGGTAAGAAAGCGGGTGTTGGGCTTTTGCTCCACCGGCACCAGGTGCCCATCAGCGGGGGGGTCTTCCGTGGAAGCGTGCATCCAGGATCCCAAATGCACCTCGTACACCGAGATGGGCGAGCGCAGGGGGTCGGTGGCAGCCCGCTTTTCCAGCCACTCCTGGTCGTGCCAGGTATAGGTGTGGAGGTCGGCTACAATTGAGCCGGTTTTGGGTCGCACCTCCTGCTGAAAGCCATAGGGATCTGACTTTTCGTAGATATCCCCCCAGGCAGTTTTCACCTCGTACTTGTAGACGGCTCCTGGCCCAACACCAGGGATGAACACCGCCCAGATGCCGCTTTCGCCCAGCCGCTTCATCTGGTGTTGGCGGCCATCCCAGTGGTTGAAGTCGCCAATGACACTGACATTGCGGGCGTTGGGAGCCCAGACGGCAAAGTGGACTCCCTGAACCCCATCTACGCTGATGGGATGAGCGCCCAACTTCTCGTAGATGCGGTGGTGGTTGCCCTCGTTGAAGAGGTAGCGATCCAGCTCACCGATGTGGTTGACCTTCTCCAGGGGAAAGCGATAGGGATCCTCCCACTCTTCCAAGTGCTGGCCCTCCGGATCCCAGACCCGCTGCGCCCGCAGAAAGTAGTCTGGAACCGGCGTGCCAGGCGCAAAGCACAGCTCAAACAACGTTTCTGGATGCAGCGGCTGCATGGGGTAGGCCTGCCCAGTGGCGCGTTCTACCAACCAAACCTGTTTGGCATTGGGCACCAGGGCCCGCACCAGCCAGAAGGACGTCTCCCCCTGCTCTATCTGCTGCGGCCCCAAAACAGCATAGGGATCCTGCCACTGGTTGGTGACGAACTGAAGCACTTGTTCGGCAGACAGGAGAAAGCCCATCGGCAAGCTTCAACAAAGCAACAATCTCAGTCTAGCGGTCGTCGGCTGCCGCTTTTGGCAGCTCATGGATTCCAGAGCCATGGCAGTAGCAGCCAAACCTTTCTGCCCCCGGGAAAACCTGCTAGAGTTGGGAGGGGATAATTCCCCTCCTTGCCAGCGAGGTTGGTTGGCTTGTTCTATTTTTGGGGTTTTGGGGACTTATGGCTATCCTGCTGTCGAGCGAACCTATCCTGGCCGTGAGCATCTTCGGCATGGGCCTGCCAGAGCTGGCCGTGATTGGGATAATTGCAGTGGTCGTGTTCGGCCCCAAGAAGCTGCCGGAGTTGGGCAGCGCCTTCGGCAAAGCGTTGCGCAGCTTCAAGCAAGAGATGAACAACCCCAGCAGCGATGACGAGCCCACCGCCGGTGCCGATCGCGTCAGCGGGACGGAGTCCCTGAAGGTAGAAGCGGAGAAGGTGGTCGAGAAAGATGCCGCCTGAGGGCATCTGCACTGAAAAAATGGTGTCTTGGGTCGGCTCCTCGTTTTGTAGGAGATAGGTGCGAGTAAAAGCGGATACCGCAAGTTGCACGGCCGGCATCTGCACCAGCCGCAACAAAATGAAGTCGGCTTGCCGGTGAGCTGGATCCAGGGCTGATGTATATTTTTGAAAAAGCTACCGGCCTGGCGCTACCGCTTGACCCAAAGCCGGGCTGGACAGGCGCAGCAGATGGGGGGCTATGGCGGAGCCGACCGATTTCGAGCTGATGCGCCAGATCCAACTGCGGGATCGCCGCAGCCACTTTTTACTTAAGGATCGCTACCAAAAGCGCCTGCTGGAGATCGCGCTGTCCACTCTCAAGCAGCCTCACCAGGCCGAAGAGGTGGTGCGCCAGGTGTTTGAGTTCTGCTGGAAACATGCGGAGGCCTTTGACCTGCAGCGGGATCGCTCGGTGGCCCTGTGGCTTTACGAGTTGACGGCCTTTCAAGCCCAAGAACGCTTGCGGCGCTGGAGCTGGTTGCCCGCCCCTGCCTCCATCCGGGTCGCACCTCCTTGGTGGCCGCGGCGCCTCCTCTGGGGCAGCTTAGTAGGGTTAGGGATCTACGCAGTGGCCATAACAGCGGCCTACTGGCGGCTGCGCTGGCAGGGGGAGTCGGTAGCCATTCAACGGCTCTATCAGGAGTGGCAACGACAACCGCAGGTACGGCGAACCCTTCTGCGCGACCCCAGCTTCCGCAACCCCCTGTTGGTACAAGCTCTCTGGTCGCCCCGCGCCAAGCAGGTGTTGCTCTTGGCTTCAGAAATGCCCCCTGCCCCCCCGGGAACCACCTACCAACTGTGGCTGGAGTCGGCTGGGCAGCGCCTGGAAAGCGCCGGCACCTTCACCGTCAACGCCGAGGGATCCCTGCAATGGCTCAGCCAGCCCACCCATTCACAGCAGCCGACCCGCCTTTGGATTACCCTCGAACCGGCAGGCGGGAGCGAATCCCCCACTGGCGCCCCTCTGCTGCAGAGCAACTTCTGGATCCCTGCCTCTCAACCTGAGGAGAGCAAAGAGAACCTCTTAAACTAGCTTGAAATGACTCCTGAGACCCTGGAAGTTGCCCCGTCAGGTCAAGGGATTCATCCCCCCGTATACGGCGGGGAAGAGGGGGGCCTGCGCCGCCAAGGTTTCGGTCAACAACCGTTGCCATGACGGTAGTAGGATCAGGGGGCAGGCTTGCCGACGCCACACCAGGATTCGCCAGTATCTATCGGGAAATGGGTTGCGTTGGTTTCGCTTGGCCCTGCAGTTGCACGGATCGGTTGTGCCGGCAGTGCTGCCTCGCACCCTCATCTGTGGTCTCCTGGGAGTGCTGGTTTCCGTTCTCTACAAGCTGGGGTTGCCCATAGCGCTGTCCTCGTTGGTGGCGTTCGTGCCCAACATCGTTTTTGGCTTGATGCTGGTGTTTCGGACAAACACTGCCTACGAGCGGTTTTGGGAGGGGCGAAAAGCTTGGGGATGCGTGGTGAGCAACGTGCGCAACTTAGCCCGCTTGATTTGGGTAGCCATTGAAGAGAAGCAGCCAGACGATCGGGAAGAAAAAATCAAAATCCTCTATCTCCTGCCTGCTTTTGCCATCGCCATGAAGCAACATCTGCGCCAAGAATTTTTGCCAGATGAGCTTCAGACCCTCCTCAGCCCAGAGCAGTTGCAACGTCTTAAAAACCTCAACCATCCCTCCTTGCAAATTGCCTTTTGGATTGGAGACTACCTACAGCGCCAATACCAAAAAGGCCGCGTTGAAGTCTATCAGCTAACGATCATGGTGGAGCGGCTCAATAACATGGTCGATGTCCTGGGCGCCTGCGAGCGCATTCTCATGACCCCAACGCCAATGGCCTACGCCTTACATTTGAAGCAGTTGTTGCTGCTGTATTGTTTGTCTTTGCCTTTTCAGATGGTGGAGGGATTGGGCTGGATGACCGGCCCCATTGTCGGGCTGCTGGCCTTTATGCTGTTTGGCGTCGAGGAGATCGGCATTGAAATTGAGAACCCCTTTGGACGGGATCCGAACGACCTGCCCCTTGATGTGATTTGCAGTAGGATGAAGCAGAATATCGCTGATTTGATCCAGTCTGCCTAGAACAACCATGGGTTATCTCATAAACAAGCTTAGGTTTCCCTGGGGAAGGTAGTCCGGCTTTTTAAATTTTTCCAGTAACACCGGCTACGCAGCCGACAGCCGTACTTTTAGGCTTCTTCTGTGCCAGAGGGATCCCGCTTCTCCCCAGAATTGTTGGGTGGGGAGATTGGCCTGGGCAACTTTCTGGGATCTGGACGACAAGGGATCCCACCTCGGCGCCAGGAATGATACCTTGAACAAAGGCGTAGGATCTCGACCGGAGCGACAGCCATGCTGAAATGCACCACCCGCCACGTTCACATCTTTGCTGGCGAGGTGACCGCCGATAACCACTTTGTGCCTCGCGACGATCTGCTCACCCTCGATGTGGATCCCGACAACGAGCTGGTCTGGAACGATGCCGCCTTGCAGAAGGTCTATGCTCGTTTTGAGGAATTGGTAGAAGAGTACAGGGGCCGGGATCTGACTGAGTACAACCTGCGGCGCATCGGCTCTGACCTGGAACACTTCATTCGCTCTCTCCTCAAGCAAGGGGAAATTGCCTACAACCTGCAGGGGCGTACCCCCAACTACAGCATGGGCTTCCCCCAGATCCCTGCTGAAGAAATTGTCGGCCAGTACATCCCCAAAGGTTAGCCTCTCTTCCATCCCTGACTCTGGGCCTGCCAGCCCGCACGCCAATCGTTGACCTGTTATCGGAGTATCAGCCCATGTCTGGAGAACCTACCCCCGCCCAGGAAACCGCTGTCGAAAAGCCGGCCCGGGTTGAGGCCGCCAACCCTGCTCCCAAGGAGACTGACACTGCCCAAGCCTCGCCCAAAGCCGCAGCAAAAAAACCAGCCAAGGAAGAGAAGCCTTTCGAGCAACTCATTGCAGAAGATGTGATCCCGGCAACCATCGCCGCTTTTCAGAAACGCGGCGTCACCGATCTGCAACTGCGGCTGGAGGGCAAGACGCTGATTGGCTCGTTTGCCGGCGGCAAAAAGCAGTTTAGCGTCCTCTTTGCCGAGGGATCCCTCAATGGGCCCAAGTTCTTCCGCTGCGCTATTGAAGGATCCCCGGCCAGCACCATTGAGTCTTTTATGATCGACGAGCGTCGCGTCGATGTGCCCCTGTTCGTGTTCTATCTGGTGCAGCGCCTCTATGCCCAGCAGTGGTATTGAGCGATCCCAGGCAGATGCCTGAGCCGCCAGCCAAACCCGTAGGCAGCGCAGCCAGAGATTGAGCTAGCCACCTGTTAGGCAAGGAAGGGATCCCCGGACAGGGATCCCTTTTCGCTGAGGCGGGGGATGGGCTGTAGAAGCCAAAAGAGATTATCTTTTGTGAAGAAAAGTAAGGCGGTGCTACGGGAGAGCGCGAAATGTACATCGTGCAGATTGCGTCGGAATGTGCCCCGGTCATCAAGGCGGGGGGGCTGGGGGATGTGGTGTACGGCCTCAGCCGAGAGCTGGAAGTGCGGGGGCACTGTGTCGAGCTGGTTTTGCCCAAGTACGACACCATGCGCTACGACCAGATCTGGGGCTTGCACGATGCCTACCGCGACCTCTGGGTGCCCTGGTATGGGGGAGCTATTCACTGCTCGGTGTACTGCGGCTGGGTACATGGCCGCCTTTGCTTTTTTATTGAGCCCCACTCCGGCGACAACTTTTTTAATCGTGGCTGCTACTACGGCTGCCCGGACGACAACATGCGCTTTGCTTTTTTCAGCAAGGCGGCTCTGGAGTTTCTTCTCAAAAGCAATAAGCGCCCCGATATCATTCATTGTCACGATTGGCAGACAGGATTGGTGCCGGTGCTGCTCTTTGAGATTTACAAGTACCACGGCATGGAAAACCAGCGGGTATGCTACACCATCCACAACTTTAAACACCAAGGCTTTGGCGGCCCGGAAATCCTCTGGGCCACCGGCCTCAACCGGGAGCCCTATTACTTTCATTACGACCGCCTGCGAGATAACTTTAACCCCTTTGCCCTCAACTTTATGAAGGGCGGGATCGTCTTTTCCAACTTCGTGACCACCGTTTCCCCCACCCATGCCCTGGAAGCGCGATTTGGTAATTACAACTATGGACTGGGACACACTCTTTACTTGCACCAGCACAAGTTTCGCGGCGTCTTGAATGGCATCGACTACGATATTTGGAACCCTGAGATCGATCGCTTTATTCCTTTTCACTACACGGCGCAAACTTTGGAAAACAAGGCCAAAAACAAAAAAGCACTGCGGGATCAGCTATGGCTACAAGATGTTGATAAGCCCATTGTGGCCTATATTGGGCGGCTGGACGAGCAAAAAGGCGTGCATCTGGTGCATCATGCCATCTACCGCTCCCTGTTTAAAAATGCCCAATTCGTGCTGCTGGGATCCGCCACGGAGCCGGGGATCGGCGCCTGGTTTGCCCATGAGAAACGCTACCTCAACGACAACCCCGATGTTCACATCGAGCTGGGCTTCAACGAAGAACTTTCCCACCTCATCTATGCGGGGGCAGACATCCTTGTGGTGCCCAGCCACTACGAGCCCTGCGGCCTTACCCAGATGATCGGCCTCAAGTACGGCACGGTTCCGGTGGTGAGGGGCGTGGGCGGCCTGGTGGATACCGTTTTCGACCGCGATTACGACACTCGCAAATTGCCGGAGCAGCGCAATGGCTACGTGTTCTACCACACGGATCGCGCGGCTCTGGAGTCGGCGCTGGATCGGGCCATCGACCTGTGGTACACCGCTCCCGACCAGTTTCGCCAACTGCAAGTCCAGGGCATGAGCTACGACTACTCCTGGAACTACCCCGGCAAAGAATACCTGGAGATCTACGAGTTCATTCGCCACCGCTGAGCGATCCCCAGCGATCCCAGCCCTTGACCACAAGGGGGAAATGCTGGACGATAGGTAGCAATGCCGCTCTTAACCTTCCCTACAGATTTATTGCCGGGGAAGGGGAGCTTGCTCGGTTATCTTCTCCTACCTGAGGATCCCTGGCCGCTATGATGGGCTATCTCGCCTTGGTACTCCACGCACACCTGCCCTTTGTGCGCCACCCTGAGCAGGACTTCGTGCTGGAAGAAGAATGGCTCTACGAAGCCATCACCGAGACCTATGTCCCGCTGCTGCACATGTTCGAGGGGCTGCGGCGAGATGGCATCGACTTTCGCTTCACCATGTCCCTAACGCCGCCCTTGGTGTCGATGCTGCGGGATCCCTTGCTGCAGGAGCGCTACGACCACTACCTAACCAAGTTGGAAGAGCTGGCCCAACTGGAATACGACAAGAACGCCACCAACGGCCACATTCGCTACCTGGCCGAGCACTACATCAAGCAATTTGCCATGGTGCGCGATCTCTGGGAGCGCTACGACCGGGATCTGGTGCGGGCCTTCAAACAGTTTCAAGACAGCGGCAACCTGGAGATCATTACCTGCGCGGCTACCCACGGCTACCTGCCCTTGATGCAGATGTACCCGCAGGCGGTATGGGCCCAACTTATCGTGGCCTGCGAGCACTACAACGAACACTTTGGCCAATGGCCAAGAGGGATCTGGCTGCCGGAGTGCGCCTACTACCAGGGGCTGGAGCGGATGATCGCCGATGCCGGCCTGCGCTACATGATCACCGACGCCCACGGTTTGCTCTATGCCAAGCCGCGGCCCCGCTACGGCATGTACGCCCCCATCTTCACCGAGACTGGCGTTGCCGTCTTCGGTCGGGATCACGAGTCTTCGCAGCAGGTGTGGTCAGCGGAGGTGGGCTACCCTGGGGATCCCGTCTATCGCGAGTTCTACAAAGACCTGGGGTACGAGGCCGACTACGAGTACATCAAGCCCTACATCATGCCCAACGGCCAGCGGAAAAACACCGGCATCAAGTACCACCGCATCACGGGGCGCAACCTCGATCTGGGACAGAAGCAACTTTACGATCCCTACTGGGCCAGGGAGAAGGCGGCAGAACATGCGGGCAACTTCATGTTCAACCGCCAGCGGCAGATCGAGTATTTGTACAGCGTCATGGGGCGTCCGCCGCTGGTGGTGGCCCCTTATGATGCCGAGCTGTTCGGCCATTGGTGGTATGAGGGCCCCTGGTTTTTGGATTTCCTCATTCGCAAGAGCTACTTCGACCAAAATACCTATCGCATGACTCACCTGGCGGAGTACTTGCGGGAGAACCCCACCCACCAGGTGTGCAAACCTGCCCAGTCCAGTTGGGGGGCGCGCGGCTTCCACGAGTACTGGCTCAACCCCACCAACGCCTGGATCTACCCCCACCTGCACAAGGCTACCGAGCGGATGATCGAGCTGAGCCGCCGCGAGCCTGCCGATGACCTGGAGTGGCGGGCCCTGAACCAGGCGGCGCGGGAATTGCTCCTGGCCCAATCTTCCGACTGGGCCTTCATCATGCGCACGGGGACGATGGTTCCCTATGCGGTACGCCGCACCAAATCCCACCTGCTGCGCTTCAATCACCTCTACGAGAAGATCCAAGCCGGCCAGTTTCGGCGAGAAAAAGCCACCCCTGAAGACGAGCAGTGGCTGGCCAAGGTGGAATACATGGACAACATCTTCCCCAACCTCAACTACCGTGTCTACCGGCCCCTCTGACCATTGGGTAAGGCCGGAACCTTTTGGCAACTTCCACCCGCACCGCGTGGAAAAAAGAATTTCCGACTACTTGAGCCTCACTCCCCCCCTTCCTCTTGGACGATGGGCTGGGGTTGGTCGCAGCAGAGGGGCGCTCGGGAAGTGTTTTCTTCAATCGGGTTTGAAACGACTGCAGTTTGAAATAGCCATCATCGGCATCCCTGCGGACTTTCCGCTGCCGAGGGCGGGCCTTGTTGCGAAGGGATCCCAACTTCCCTGCCCTGATGGCCAGCCCTGCCGGTTCTAGAGCTTGGTGCCGCACTCGGCGCAGAACTTGTGCAGGCTGGGGTTTTTGGTGCCGCAATTGGGGCAGTAAATCAGCTCGGCGGCTTGCTCCAGTTGCCGCTTTTCCGGCAGGCCGATCATCTGGTAGTTGGCTTTGCCGGCGGGCACCATCGGGTAGCAGTTCTCGTCCCGCTTGACCACAAAATCGACCACCACCGGCCCCTCGTGGCGCAGCATCTCTTGGATGGCGTCGTCCACTTGATCGGGGTGATCGACGCGCATGCCCTTGATACCAAAGGCTTCGGCCAGCTTGACAAAATCTGGCATGCCCGCCGCCATATCGGAGTGAGAATAGCGCTCGCCGTGGAAAGCCTGTTGCCACTGCCGCACCATGCCCTGCCAGCCGTTGTTGATGATGGCCACCTTGGTGGCAATGCCGTACTGGGCCACCGTGCCCAGCTCCTGCATGTTCATCTGGAAGCTGGCGTCGCCGCTGATGCAGATCACCTCGGCGTGGGGCAGGGCCACTTTGACCCCCATGGCCGCCGGGAAACCGTAGCCCATGGTGCCCAGGCCAGAACTGGAGATCCACTGGCGCGGCCCGTTACGCAGAAACTGCGCCGCCCACATTTGGTGCTGACCGACATCGGTGGTGTAGTAGGCGTGGGGAGCATGGCGACGAAAGGCATCGATCACCTGCTGCGGGGCGATCACGCCCTCATAGCGGGGCACCTGCAGGGGGTAGTCCCGTTTCCAGCGCTCGATCCGCGCCAGCCAAGCTTGCGTTTGGCCAGGGGTGTAGGGCATTTTGCTTAGCTGCGCCAACAGCTCCACCAGGACGGTGCGCACATCTCCCACAATCGGCACGTCCGGAGTGCGGTTTTTGCCCACTTCTGCCGGGTCGATATCAATGTGGATAACCTTGGCGTGCTTGGCAAATTCGTCCAGCTTGCCGGTTACGCGGTCGTCAAAGCGGGCCCCCACGGCAATCAGCAGGTCGCACTCGGTAACGGCGAAGTTGGCGTAGGCGGTGCCGTGCATGCCCAGCATCCCCACCGAGAGGGGATCGTTCTCATCGAAGGCCCCTTTGCCCATGAGGGTGGTGGTCACCGGGATCTGATAGGTGTGGGCCAGCTCGGCAATCTCGGCATGGGCACCCGAGATGATGGCCCCGCCCCCCACGTAGAGCAGGGGCCGCTTGGCCTGCAGGATCAGCTTGGCCGCCGCGTGGATCTGGCGCGGGTTCCCCCGCACCGTGGGCCGGTAGCCGGGGATGTTGACTTCGCTAACCGGCTGGTAGTCGAACTCTTCCAGCCCCACATCTTTGGGAATGTCGATCAGCACCGGCCCCGGTCGCCCGGTGCCAGCAATGTGAAAAGCCTCGGCCACGATCCGAGCCATTTGGCGCGGATCCCGCACCACGTAGGAGTGCTTGACGATGGGCAGGGTGATGCCAAAGATGTCGGTCTCCTGAAAGCCGTCGGTGCCGATCAAATGGCGGGGCACCTGGCCGGTGATCACCACCATGGGCACAGAGTCCATCATGGCATTGGCAATGCCCGTCACCAGGTTGGTTGCTCCTGGCCCCGAGGTGGCAAAGCACACCCCCACCTTGCCGGTAGCGCGGGCGTAGCCATCGGCAGCATGGGCAGCGGCCTGTTCGTGGCGGACTAGGAAATGTTTGAGTAGCCCTTGGGATTCGGCCTTGTACAGCTCGTCGTAGATGGGCAAGATCGCTCCTCCTGGATAGCCGAAAATGTGCTGCACCCCATGTCGATGCAGGCTATCCACCAGTGCATAGGCCCCTGTTGCCACGATATCTTCTCCCCACTGAAGACGACCGAGCGCTCAACCTGAAGGGTTTGAGCTAGAAGACCAGCCAGCTATTGGCCGGCTTTTTAGGTTGTGTATTTAATTCAACAGTCTAGCAGGGGTTTGCTCCGCAGGGTTGAGATTTGCCTGGGGGGTGGCAACCGGTTTTTTCCTTCACCCTGCTTTTGCCTTGGAGAGCCCTTTAAGGCTGAGCTGTCGCATCCCCAGCAGAGGTGGCTCTAGATGAGAAGGGATCCGCTGCCCTGGGGATCCTGCGCTGCAAAACCTGCCCAGGCCGACGTGAGACCATCCGGTTCTCAGAGGGTTGAACCTGAAATTGATGGCATCCTCCCCTCAATATTTATTGAGGGGATTATTGCCCCTCGAGCTCCCCTACTTCTCTAAAACCTGCTGTTATCTATCTAGGTTTGATGATTGCGATGCTGGTCGGCAACCCGCTGGCTGGCCTCAAGACCGGCCCAGAGCTGGTTTTTGCCCAGTCTTCTGTCTCAGCAATCGATGAAGAAACTATTGGATTGCTCGCTTAGTTGTTCCCGCTGCTTCCGTTGAAGAAGTCGAACTGGAGCGGGAGAATGGGCGCTGGGTTTGGAAGGTGGGGTTTGCCAACGACATTGAGGTCAAAATCGATGGCAGAGCCGGGAAAATTCTAGACATCGATGATGACTGGTAGTTGGGCTGCTGCAAGAGCCCAAGAGAGGGCTGACGAGTTCTATCGGATCCTCGAGCGGCTGCTGCGCAGGATGAGCCATGCCAATTCCAAGGCCGGCCCCAGCACTCGCCAGGCGCGAAAGCAAAGCAGCAGGGATCCCTGTCCGTGCCAGCCGGTGTGGGCGAAGGTCAAGCGCAGGTGGCAAGCCAGCGAGGGGGGGAGGGTTGCCAAAAGCCCTAGGCACTGCCCCGTCAAGGCCGGGTCGGCAAAGCCGATTTCCAGGCCGCCTCGCCAGGACTGGATCTGGATCCCCTCGGCCAACCGCCTCAGAAGGGGCCAGAAGCGAGGCCAGTCGGCAAAGGAGAGACGGCAGCCCACCCAGGCTGGCCAATGCCCGCGAACGTATAGGGACCCGCAGCGCCATTCCCAACCCCGACGGCTGCCCCGCAGAGCCAAGCCCCTCCACCCGCGCCATTCCCCAACCCAGGCGAGGGGGCCCTGCCAAGGCTTGCGGTAGCGCAGCAGGAGCTGTTGTGGCCAGAACAAAAACAGCCCCAACCCCGTGACCAGCAACAGCCCTGCCAGGCGCTGGATGACCTCAGGCCAGCCCATAGCGAGCCAGAAAACGGGGCAAATCGACCACCTGACAGGTATAGGATCCCTGCATGACCAAGCGCCCCTGCTGCGTGATCTTCACCTGAAATTCAATGCGCCTTCCCACCGCTTGCACAACCTCAACCTGAACGTGTAGAGGATCCCCGACCACGGCTGCCGAGCAGTGTTCCAGGGCAAAGCGGATCCCGACGACGGCTTCTTCCCCCTCGTAGAAGGGCTGCAAGGTGTTGTGGCCGCACCGCTCGATCAGCGCCAACAGCGCCGGGGATCCGATCACCCTCACGCCGGGGTTGCCCAGGGCCTCTGCCGTTTGCTCGGGGCCGGGGATCCCTTGCCAGGTGCCGCGGGTGCCGAGAGGAACAGGTTTCACGGTCTGGGAGCCCCAACAGGCGAGGGTGGGCATTTAGCGGGATGCAGTCCTGGACTGCCACAGGCGCCAGCCCTGCCCAAGCAAGAGGCAGAGAACCAGGATCCCGACGAGAACCACCAGCACCAGGGCCCGCTCCAGGCGGGTGGCATAGAACCCCGTCACCGTCCAGTTGCGGCTGAGGTTGGAGCCCAAAATGGCAAGCATAGCCAGGCCCAAAGCTTGGGTCCCTGTCCAAGGTGCCCTTCCCCTTTCTTGGTTTAGGGCTATGGGCTGCAGCGCTGCCAAGATCAAGGCGGTGATCAAGGCTGCCAGCAAGAAGGCCGCCTGCGGCTGGGCGTGGACGAAATAGCCCACCCCCAGCGGCAGGAGCAGGCTGGCCAGCGTCAGGCCGATCCCCGTCGGCAGCGGCCTGTCTTGCCCGTACACCCAGTGGACAAGCGCTGCCAGCCCCATGCTCGCCATGCCCAGGTACAGCGCCGCCGCCACATAGGGCTGGGTGAGGTCGATCCCGGCCACCTGCAGGTTGAACTGGTGCAGCAGGTTTTGCAGCAGGGGTTGGGCCGACAAAAACAGGGCGGCCATTGCCCCCCAGCGGCTGGGAAAAGCCAGACACCCCAGCCCCAGCAGCGCCGCCCCGTAGGATCCCCCCAGCCGCAGCGCCAGCAGCGCCCCACCGCCTACCAGCGTCAGGCTCACACAGGCCCGCCAGAGCAAGGCCTCTTTTCCCTCGGGTGCCGGGATCCCGCCCTCCAAAGCCAGCAGAGCCCACGAGAGCAGCACCCCCGCCCCGTACAGCAGCGCCCAAAAGGGATCCTGGTACAGCCCGTTGCGCACCAGGGCCAAAGCCAGCGCCGTCGCCACCAGCCATCCCACACCGTGCCCCAGGGCCGACAGCAGCCGGTTGGAGCCCACCTCGCTGTCGCGCGAGGACTCCGTCCCGCTGGCGGGAACGGGGAGGATCAGCAGGGGCAGCGTGCCCGCCACCAGGCTGAGGGCAGCCAGCCCCACCGGCAGCAGCACCGACCAAGGGAGATCTTGGGGGGAGCCCATCTCCAGCAGGCGGGATCCCCAGGTCAAGGCGGCGATGCCGCTCCAGCCCTGGCCCAGACCCATCAGCACAGACAGCATCTCCGCCTCGGCCAAGCAGCCCAGCAACGGGATCCCCACCAAGCCCATCCCCAGGCCGCAGCCCCACAGCAGCAGAGAAAAAGCAGCTCCCGCCTCAGATTCCTCGAAAGCACCGCGGGCTAGGCCCCACACGCTGGCCAAGCTGAGCAGCAGCACCGCCAGCCCCTGCCCGGCCCGCCCGCAGCCGCTCAAGCCCAGCAGACCCAACCCCACCAGTCCCCCCAGCAACACCGCTAGCGGGATCGGCTCCGACAACTGTCCCAGCCCTGCCCCCAGCGCCGCCAAGGCTGCCAAGCCCAGCCCCACTGCCGGCTGCCAACGGCGAAGGGATCCCCAGCGGCGATAGCGAATCGCTTCCAACAGCAAAACCACCAAGCCAATTGCAGCCCCAATCGCCAGCGCTCCGCTTACCATCTCCCCCTCCTGACCAACCCTTCCTCAACTATCGCCGATCTTGGTCTGGCCATCGAAGGACTCCGTCCCGCTGGCGCAAACGGCAAAAGGGTTGACAGAAACTTGGTGCCTTATCCCCCAGCCGGGGAAGGGCAATGCCCCAAGCCGCCGAGGCGGTGGCAAAGATAAGCTGGAAAAGAGCAGCGAGCGGGCGTTCATGTCTTCCGAGCATTACAAGTTCGACCTCTTCTTGCGTTACCACCGGGCCCAGGCCCGTTGGGCGCGGCAGTTGGCGGAGCGGTTGGATCGGGAGGGCTTCAAGGTCTGGTTTGACCGCTGGATGCTACAGCCAGGAGACGACCGCCGGCTGGAGCTGCAACTGGCCATCGAACAGTGCCGCTGGGTCGGGGTGGTGGCCTCGCCGGAGTTTGTCGCCAATCCCTGGCCCAGAGATGAGCTCTACAGCGGCTTCTCCCACGCCCCGCCCCGGCAGAACCAGCGCCTGCTGACGCTGCTGCACACGCCCGCCGAGCTGCCCCGCCCCCTGGCAGAAGCGCCGCTGCTGGACTTTAGCGGCTCCGATGAGGATCCGGTGCTGTTCGAGTACCGGGCCCGGGAGCTGATGCACTTTTTGGATCCCAGCTTTCCCGCCCCCGGGGATCTGCAGCGATTTCGGCTGCAATACCGTCGCCGCGAGGAACTCCCTGAAGATGAGGAGGTGCGGGGGTTCCAGGCCTTTTTGCGGGCCATTCAAATGGCCATCCTGCGCATTGCCACCGGCGAAATGCCCTCTGCCACGCCGGAGGAAGGAGCACGCAAGATTGCCATTTTGCAATTTATTCAGCGGCTGTTTCAGTGGAACAGCGCCGACATTCAATTTGAGCGGGCCGAGGAGTGGCGCAAGCGGGGCAACCTGAGCGAGGCGCTGGCCGCCTACGACCGTGCCTTGAACATGGATCCCAACTTTGCCCTGGCCTGGAGCCGGCGCGGCGATGTGCTGGTGCAGTTGGCCCGCTACCGCGAGGCGGTGGACAGCTACAACGGATCCCTGAGCATCAACCCCTACGACGAGGAGACGCGGCTGCGCCTGGCCCTGATTTTGGGGCGCCTGGGCCAGTACAAAGCGGCGGTGGTCAACTACGACAAGGTGCTGGAGAGCAACCCCGAAGATGCCTTGGCCTGGCACAATCGCGGCATTCGCCTCATGCAACTGAAGCGGCCCAAGCTGGCCCTCAACAGCCTGAACAAGGCGCTGCGCTACAACCCCCAACAGCCCCGCACCTGGCTGGCGCGTGGGATCGTGCTGCGGCGGCTGCGGCGGCCCAGCTCGGCGGCGGCCAGCTTTGCCCGCGTCCTGAAGCTCAACCCCAGAAGTGGCCGGGTCTGGCGCTACCAAGGCAATGCCCTGTTCCACTGCCAGCGGCTGCGCTCGGCCATCGAGTGTTACAAGCGCTCGCTGCGGCTGCGCCGCCGGGATCCCATTACGCTCCACAACCTAGGGGTGGCTCTGCTGCGCCTGGGGCAGTATCGGCTGGCCAGCAAGGCCCTGGAACGTGCTCTGCGCTACGACGCCGACAACCCCAAAAGCTGGTATGCCCGCGGCGTGGCCTTCCAGAAATTGGGCTACCTGAGGGAGGCTTGCATTCACTTCGAGGAAGCCCTGAAAATCCGGCCAGAGGACTTCCCGGCTCGCTACGCCCTGGCGGTGGCCCAGCAGGAGCTGGGGCAATACGAAGCCAGCCTGGAGCAGTTCCGGCGCCTGGTGCAACAGCGTCCCGGCAGCTTTGCCTGCTGGTTTGGCCAGATCACCAGCCTGCGGCGCTTGGGCCGGTTGGAAGAAGCCCTTGCTGCCGCCCAACAGATGACCCGCCTCAACGAACGGGATCCCTGGGGCTGGTTTGCCTTAGGGCTAGTGTATGGCGACCTGAAAGAGGCAGAAAAAGCGGTGGAGGCCTACTCGCGGGTTTTGCAGCTCACCCCAGAAGACGCGGTGGCCCTCAACAACCGCGCCTGGGAGGCCCTGAAGCTGGGGAAATTGGAGCTGGCTCTAGCCGACGCCCAACGGGCCACAGAACTGGAGCCGCAGCGGCCCGCCTTCTGGCATACCTTGGCGCTAATCCAACTACAGGCCGGCCAGCGGGAGGCGGCCCAGGCCAGTTTGCAGCGCTGCCTGGAACTGGATCCCCAGTTTCAGCCGGCCCAAGCTGCTCTGCAGGAGCTGAACCGCGCCGGCTCCAGCTCGCCGACACCGTTGCCGGGCAACTTTGCCGAGAGCCCTGCTGCTGACGCGCCGGCAGGAACGGCGCTGCCAGAACTGAAAACCCTCACCCCTCAAGAGGAGCCGCAACCGGTAGACCGTAGGCCCCTACCGGATCCCTCCGCTTAGCCCTTGTCTTGTGCCAATCCCCACAACGCCCTGACTGGATTTATGCCCAGGGACAGCTTGCCTCCCTGCCTGACAAAACTCCACCGGCTCAGGGCTATGTAGACCATCCGCGAACTGAAGCGCGGAAGCAGGCTACTGAGCAGGGGGAGAACCTCAGCCTTAGCAATATACAAACTGTGCTGTTCAGAGGGGCCGTCAGCTCTCCCCCGTTCACAGCAAGGGCAGGCCGCGCAGTCGTCGCAGTTGGTTGATATGGGCTGGGCAATCACACCCGAACAGGGCAATGGCGGCGTTGCTCTCTTCGAGGGTGAACTCCAAGAAAAGATGCTCCGCCGCCTCGACCTCAGCTTCAGATGGGTTGGGATCCCCTATCTCTGGCCAAGGGAGCGGGTGCCGCCACGGCAAAGAACGAGAGCGGACAACACTCAGATCAAATTGAGGCACCTCCAGAGCAGAAGCCCAAGCCATAGGAGCAGGCGACAGCAGCAACGCCCACAGAGCCGGTGTAGCCCACCTAGCCCAACGCCAATAGAAATGAGGGATCCCTGCCATCAATCTGACCAACTCACCGTAGCGGTAGTGTACCACTGGTTTTGGCTTCTGTCAGGAAAGAGAAACTCCATCAGCCGAAATGACCGTAAAGTGGTTGAGCTTACAGCCTGTTAAGGACTCAAGGGGTACAATAGCAGCACTTAGCAAACCAACTTTGGAAGGAGGATGGATTGATCAGTAGTAAAGAAGTCTTCACTATCTGCCCCATGCTATATTTCCCAATTCTGCAAAGCTGCCGAATAAAATGCTTCAACACCGACCACATCATCTCAATGGGATTCAACTCCGGCGCATACACAGGTAGGTATAGGATTCGTGCTCCTGTCCCCCTAATCAATTCCTCAACTTCCCGACTCTTGTGGATATTTAAATCCTTCCTCGCATCTAGCTTCGGACATAGCTCGCTTCTCAAAAACTCCAAAAAATCTCCTTTCTTCATCCCACCCTTGATGACACGACAGCCAACTACACCTCTCAAGGAAATAGCTCCAATAACCGTATACTTTTCACTCTT
>NZ_AXUW01000001.1:257677-264439 GCF_002760415.1 Synechococcus sp. 65AY6A5 | reverse complement strand
GCTTTGCGTGAAGGAACTGTCTAGAGGCGCTTTGACAACGCCGTTACGGGTTCTTTTGTGGACTGCGTAAGAATCCCCCGCCTTCAGGCGGTGGGAGTGTTAAATCCAGCTACAATTGCTGTGTAAAGCCCCGCTTTAGGATCAACGCCGCTGGCAATGGCAAAGGCAAGCGCTAGCGGCAAAGCCACCACTGCTGTGGTCAAGCCGCCCATAAGGTCGCCGCGCCAGCGCGCCAAAAGCTTTTTCCACCCTTGGCCTGCGTCATCCGTAGCCACAGTTGGCTGACTCACCACAGCTACTCGAACACTCCTCAGTTGCCGATAAGTCCTTTCAAAGGGTAACACAGTGTTTACAAATGTGTATACGGACTCAATGGCACCGGGGAAGGTGTAGCGTCGCTGAGTGCCTCAGCGGCAGTTGACGGATAAAGCCAGAGTGTGAGCAGCCGATCGTAGGCCCAACGATGGTTTAGAATATTTTTAGAATCTGGTCTGAGGTTGCGGGGATCCTAAAGACGCCCAGCTCGGCGGTTTTATTCCGTCGTTTCTTCTCCCCTTTCCCTTCAGCTCCCTCTGTAACTTAGGAGATTGCTATGGCCGTTCCTAGTGGTCTTTCCAGCCCGCTGCCGGAGCAAGAAACCTCTACGGGACAAGGAAACGGTCTGAACTTGGCTCCTCGGCCTGCCGACCCGATCCTGCCGGCTGCTCTAGGGTCAGGAGAGAGGTCCGGCCCGCCGGTGTTTCCTAGCCCTGTCAAGTTCAGCAAGATCGAGATCGACAACCGCCCGGTGGGAGCTTCCACCCTGAAGGTAGTGGATTACTTTGCCGATGGCCGTCCGGTTGCTGCTGCCACTCTGAAAGTTGTGGATACCTGGGGCGAGGGGCGCCCAACGGTGGCTTCCGGCGTCAAATTTGTCCATGACCCAACCCTCAACCGGCCGGTGATGGCGGACGGCCTGAAAATTGCCAAAACTTTCCTGGGAAATCGCCCTATTGAGGCTAGTCCCCTTAAGGTGTTGCGTTAGCCGGCATCCCTGACGAGGGCCAGGGATCCCCCTGCTAACCTGAGTGGGGGAGACGTGACAGCGGCAAATATGGAGATCCTGGCGGCTTTGGTGGGGTTGCTGGCGGGCTTGGGAGGAGGGGCAGGCTACCTGGCAGATCAGGCGGCTCGGCAGCTTTTGCTCGCTCAGCTCGATGGGGTAGAGGTTTTGGAGGTGCGCATCCAAAGCCGCCCTAACTATCGTTTTTTGAGCGGCCAGGCGGATCGGTTGTTGGTTGCCGGGCGGGGGCTGTACAGGGCTCCGTTTCCGCGCATAGAGCTGCTGGAGCTGGAAACAGATCCGGTGGCCATTGACCCCTCTTTTTTCCGCGGGGCTCCTCTGCGGCTGGAGCGTCCTCTGCAGGCGGCGGTGCGGGTGGTGGTGCGGGAAGAAGACTTGAATGCTGCCCTCAACTCGCCAGAGGTGCTGAGACAGTTTCAGGATATCCGAGCAGATCTGCCCTTTGGCGGGCTTAGGGACGAACCCCGCCGCTTCGATCTGCGCAAACCCCGGGTCGAGTTTTTGGCTCCTGACCGCCTTCGACTTTCTGCCCTCTTGGTGGAGCAGGAAGGCGGCAGCGAGCAAAAAGACTCCGTCCCGCTGACGCGAGCAGTTGATGTAGTGTTCAACGCCGGGATCCAGGTGGAGGAGGGGCGCCGCTTGCAGCTTCAGGATCCGGAGTTTGTCATCGGCTCTGTGCGGGTTCCCGATGAGATCTCGGCAGCGTTTTTGGGCGGCCTTAACGAGGTGTTTGATCTGCAAGAGCTAGAAGATCTGGGGCTCCTGGTGCGGGTGCTCAGCCTGGAGATAGGGTCTGATCAGGTGCAGGTGATCGGCTTTGTGCGGGTCGAGAGCTTGGAGACCCTGATGGGATCCCGGCGAGCCGCCCTTCCCTAGCAGGGATCCCCGCCCATTGGGGCTAAATCTTCTCGTCGATAGGGTCGTCTTCTGCCAGGAGCTTCTCGATGCGGGCCTCGTCCAGGCGGGAGAGCAGCCGCGCCGCCTCTTGGTTGTCGCGAATGGCTGTGGCCAGCGTGAAGCCAGTTCAAGCTGGCTTGCGCCTGTGCCGGTTTGGGGATCCCCGGCAGGGTGGGCCTTTCTTCGCTACCCTAGAGCTAAGCAAGACAGGGGAATGGCAGCGATGGATCACTACGGAGGGCGTACCGCACAGCTTGGCTCTGGCAAATTGGGGGGGCGACGTTCCCGCCCACGGCGCGACCAGGCCCTGCCCCTGGGGATCCTGGGCTTTTTGCTGGGGGTGGGGGTGATGGGGGGAGCCTGGTGGTACAGCATTGGGCCGCGGCAAACCCTTTCTTTGTACTGGCTGACCACGGCTAACAACTCGATCTACTACGTGCAGCAGGAGCGCTCCGTGCGCGCCTTCGACGCCCAAGAGGCCATCCGTGTGGCTTTGGAAGAGCTGATCGCCGGGCCCCGGGATCCCCACCTCACCACCGCCATCCCTCCCCAGACACGGCTGCTGGATGTGCGGGTGGAAGGCAACGATATTTTCCTCAATTTCTCTTCTGAATTCACGCAAGGGGGGGGATCCACGGCGATGATGAGCCGGATCGCGCAGGTGCTCTACACGGCCACCAGCCAGAACCCCGGCGCGCGGGTGTGGATCTCCGTCGAGGGGCGTGCCCTCGAGGTATTGGGGGGGGAAGGGCTGATGATCGACCAACCCTTGACGCGGGCCTCGTTTGTCCCCAGCTTCCAGCTTCCGGCAGAACCTGAGGCGGAGCCGTCAGCCGTATCGGCCTCTTGAGAGATCATGAACTGGTTCCAACGGGTGGGCAGCAGTTTTCTCCTGGCCGGGCAGGTGACCTTGCACCTGCTGCGGGGCCGCATTCACCGTCGCAACACGCTGGAGCAACTGGCAGCGGTGGGGCTGGAGTCGCTGCTGATTGTTTTGATCACAGCGGTGGTGATCAGCGGCGTTTTCACGATTCAGTTGGCGCGCGAGTTCATCAACTTTGGAGCTTCTTCCCTCATCGGCGGGGTTTTGGCCATTGCCCTGGCCCGCGAGCTGACGCCGGTGGTGACGGCGGTGATCCTGGCTGGACGGGTGGGATCCGCCTTTGCCGCCGAGCTGGGCACCATGAAAGTCACGGAGCAGATCGACGCCCTTTACCTGTTGCGCACCGATCCGGTGGACTATCTGGTGATCCCACGGGTAGTGGCCGCGGGGCTGATGCTGCCGGTGCTCACCATCCTCTCCCTGTTGACGGGGTTGGTGGGGGGGATGATCATCTGCGCGTCGGTTTACAACATTCCTTCCACGGTGTTTCTCACCTCGGCTCAGAATCTCCTGGCCCCTTGGGACTTGATCGTCTGTTGTTTGAAGGCGATGGTGTTTGGGTCTCTGATCGCCATTGTCGGCTCCAACTGGGGCCTTTCCACCAGCGGGGGCGCCAAGGGGGTGGGGCGCTCCACCACCGATGCTGTGGTGACGGCGTTGCTGGGGGTGTTTGTTACCAACTTTCTGATCTCTTGGCTGGCGTTTCAGGGCCCGGGAACTGCCCTCAGCCGCGCCTTCTAGCCACTCAAAAGGGCAAAGGTAGGAGATAGTGATGCAAAATCCCTACGCCCCATTCCTCAGATTTTCTTGGCCTGAGATCAGCCGGGCGCTCAGGATCTGATCCCCCAGCTTGATCTTGCGCAGCACCTCGGTGCCCTCGGTAACATAGCCGAACACGGCGTAGCGGCCATCCATGAGGTTGAGGCCGGCGGGAGTGAGATCCGGCTCGGCCATAAAGATAAAGAACTGAGAAGAGGCGCTGTTGGGATCCTCGGGATAGCGGGCCATGGCCACCGTCCCTTCGGCAGCAAAGGGCAGGGCCGGCTCCACATCCCACAGGCCCAGTTGATCGAAGGTTTGGCCGTAGCGGGGCATTACCTCACCCTTGACCCGGATCTCCATGGGGATGGTGCGGACTCTGCCGGTGGCCGGATCCACATAGCCGTCGGCAGGGCCAGGGGGATCTCCAGCTTGCACTAGGAAGAATTTCTCCACTCGGTCAAAGGTCAGGCCATCGTAGAAGCCCCGCTGCACTAGGTCAGCGAAGTTGCCAGCAGTTATTGGAGCACTATAGCCATCCAGGGTGATCACCATGCGCCCGGCGGTGGTGTTCAGCTCCACTTCTGCCCGGCCCAGGAGCTGCGGCTTGTCGGCGTACTCATCAGGTACCTCGTAGGGGAAGGCCCCCACCCAGTTGTTCTCCAGGGATCCCAAGTCGTCTATGAGGCGGTCGTAGGCGGCGCGGGCTTCCTCCTTGCCCTTGGATTTGCGCTCCGTGGCCTGGCTGATGAGCTGCAACTCCTGGCGTAGGGCGGCTATTGCTTCAGAGGCGGCGGCAGCCTGCTCGGGGGGCAACTCCGCCAGCAGGGGATCCGCATAGCGATCCAGGAGCCGCTCCACCTGGCGCACATCCCCCCGCACCGCCGACCAGCGGTTGTACTTCAGGTCGGCCTCGATTTTGGTGATGGCCTCGTCAATTTCCCAGATCCGACTGTCTTGGATGGGCAGCGCCCGCCGCAAGAGGGTTCGCGGATCCGTAATGGCATCCCCTTGCGGCAGCGCCAGCGCCGGGATCCCCCAGAGCGCCACCCCGCAGAGCAGAGCAGCTACGTAGAGGCCAAGCCGGCAAAGGGATCCCCATTGCCAAAATCCTTGGGCACGCTGCGTCATGGTTCCTACCGACTGCAAAACCACTCCTGTCTCAGCCTGACACCCCACCGTCACAGGCGGCAAGCGCTGTCAAACCTCGATAGATATCTCCACGACTGGCTCACTCCACCTGGGGGAAAGCCGTTATCGCTACGCAACGCTTTTGCAACCGCGATAGCAAAGACGGAGTTCTCAGAGGGCATGACTACACGGCTCTCCTACCTAGGAACGGTGACCTCGAAGCGGACGACACCGGCTGATCCAGAACTGCCTCCCCCCACATTCACCACCACCACACCGTTGGGGTTGCTGATGCCCCCACAAGCAGGCGGCACGGCCCCACCCGGCGGAATGAAGGCCCCCCTATCCCCATCTTGGGCGTCGCTAAGGGCCACAGGGGATCCCCCTGTGCTCACCGACAGGCTGCCCGGCACATACTGCAAGCCAGGCGCCAGGGGATCGCACACCACAAAGTTGGAAGCGGGCGAGTCCAGCAGGAAGTAGATGGCATACTGCACCCGCGCTCCTGGGCGCACCGGCAGGTTGATGGCCCCCTGCAGGAAGGTGCTGGCTCCGCCTGGCCAAGGGATCCCTGGGTTGTCGTTGGGGTCGGTGGGCTCGTCGAAGAATTCGGGAATGGAGAGGCCATTGAGGGCGCTGATCCGCTTGACCAGTCGGATCCCTTCGCCTGGGGGAGGTGCTGGGCTGGGTGTGGGCGTCGGAGTGAGTGTGGGTGTCGGTGTCGGGGTGGGCGTCGGTGTTGGAGTGGGTGTTGGCGTCGGTGTTGGGGTGGGGGTGGGCGGAGCTTGCTCCTCATATGCTCCTACATCACACCGAACTCCAGCAGGTCGGGAAAAACCCCGCTGATCCTGGTTGACAGGGCTACTGTTCAGGTCGGTACACTGCCCGGCTGGCACAGCGTCGATGGCTACACTGCCTGCCAGAAGGGCATGGGTCTGGGTCGGCCCACCATTGTTGGCCAGTGGCCCAAGGTTCAAAGCTGCTGAGGTCACAGCCGTAAGTCCTGGGCAGCTTCCATCGGTGTCGAGATTCGCCCCGCTGGGGGTGAGAGTGCCAGCGTTGGAACAATTACCTCCGCTTGTACTGTTTGCTACGATTGAGTTTCTGAGGTTGGCTGTGGCGCCGTTGAAAATACCTCCACCTTCTGAAGCTGAGTTCGATGCAATTGTTACAAAGCTTAGACTGCTGGTGCCGAGATTGTAAATGCCACCGCCTTTTGTGCCAGCACTATTTCCTGATAGGGTGCTGTTGGTAATGTTTACTGTACTGCTGCGGGAAACATAGATCCCTCCCCCTTCCTGGTTGACATTGTTGAAGGGGATCTTGCTGGCGTTGTTGAAGGAGATCTCGCTGGCGTTGAGGGTTACCTTGCCGCCGTTGCCGTTGTAAATGCCACCCCCTTTTTCACTAACGTTATTGCCGGAGATCCCTGTTTTGCTGATGTTTGTCGTGCCTAAATTGTAGATGCCGCCCCCTTCCTTGCCAGCACCATTGTTGACAATGCCGGCGTTGGTAACCGTTATCGTGCCGCCGCTGCCGTTGTAGATGCCGCCTCCCTCCTGGCCGGCACCATTGTCGGAAATGCCCGCTGCGTCAATGGTTACTGGGCCCAAGTTGTAGATGCCGCCCCCTTTGTCACCAACGCCATTGTTGGAAATGCCAGTGTTGGTAATTGTTACCTTGCCGCCGCTGCCGTTGTAGATGCCGCCTCCCTCCTGGTCGGCACCATTGCCGGAAATGCCCGCTGCGTCAATGGTTACTGTGCCCAAGTTGTAGATGCCGCCCCCTTCTTTGCCAGCACCATTGTTGACAATGCCGGCGTTGGTAACCGTTACCGTGCCGCCGCTGCCGTTGTAGATGCCGCCTCCCTCCTGGCCGGCACCATTGTCGGAAATGCCCGCTGCGTCAATGGTTACTGTGCCCAAGTTGTAGATGCCGCCCCCTTTGTCACCAACGCTATTGTTGGAAATGCCAGTGTTGGTAATTGTTACCTTGCCGCCGCTGCCGTTGTAGATGCCGCCTCCCTCCT
>NZ_AXUW01000001.1:250977-255257 GCF_002760415.1 Synechococcus sp. 65AY6A5 | reverse complement strand
CCGTTGTAGATGCCGCCTCCCTCCTGGTCGGCACGGTTGTCGGAAATGCCCGCTGCGTCAATGGTTACTGTGCCCAGGTTGTAGATGCCGCCCCCGAAAGAAAAAGCCCCATTACTGGAGATCTGAACCTTGGAGACTGCAAGCTGACCGCCGACCCCCACAAAAACACCGCCACCGGCAGTATTTGGATCGTCTCCATCCGCACAGCCACTTTTGATCTCTACACCTTGTAGATTGAGCTTGCCTCCTCTGCTGACATGGAAAATGCGAAACTCGCCTTTGGCTGCCCTACCGTCTAGATCGCATGCTATCGAAGTATCCCGCTGGATCGTCGCCCCGTTGCCTTGAATGGTGATGGTGCTGGTAATGTCCAAATCGTCGTTGTCCGCTCCAGAGTCGGTTTGGTGTCCCGACCCATCGTCGTCTATCGACAAGGTATAGGTCCTCCCTGCCGACAGCACAATCGTGTCCGCACCTGGGCCCGCAAGACATTCATTCACTGCTGAATCGGTGTTTGCGGCTATCACGGCCTCCCGCAGAGAGCACTCCCCGTCTTTGTTGTCTATGGCATCCCTTGGGGTGGTGACGATGATCGTAGTCTGTGCCGGCGAAGGCAACTGCAAACCTGCCGCTGCCGCACAAGCCACCAGGGGCAATACGAACCTAGAACTGTATTTGCCCACACCTTGCCTCTCTGTCAATCAAGATGGCCTAGTAAGAGGATCCACACCTGCTCACCTGCGGCAACAAGCCATAGACAGGGAGAGGGGCTTGGCAATCGGCTAACCTCGAAGACCTCCTCTCCTTAAATCTACCGCTGGCTGCAGTGGATTTCCCATTCCACTCCCACTTCCCTTTCGCCAGCCGATAAGGCATGGCCTCACCTCGGGATGAGAGGCTGCTCCCGGTTGAGGGGCAAGGTGTGGAATGGGCTTCACCTAGGAACGGCGACCTCGAAGCGGACGACACCGGCTGAGCCAGAACTGCCTCCCCCCACGTTCACCACCACCACACCGTTGGGGTTGCTGATGCCCCCACAAGCAGGCGGCACGGCCCCACCCGGCGGAATGAAGGATCCCCTATCCCTGTGCTCACCGACAGGCTGCCCGGCACATACTGCAAGCCAGGCGCCAGGGGATCGCACACCACAAAGGTGGAAGCGGGCGAGTCCAGCAGGAAGTAGATGGCATACTGCACCCGCGCTCCTGGGCGCACCGGCAGGTTGATGGCCCCCTGCAGGAAGGTGGTGGCTCCGCCTGGCCAAGGGATCCCTGGGTTGTCGTTGGGGTCGGTGGGCTCGTCGAAGAATTCGGGGATAGGAGTTCCGTTGAGAGCGGTAATCCGCTTGACCAGTCGGATCCCTTCGCCTGGGGGAGGTGCTGGGCTGGGTGTGGGCGTCGGAGTGAGTGTGGGCGTCGGTGTCGGGGTGGGTGTGGGTGTTGGAGTCGGTGTGGGTGTCGGAGTGGGTGTGGGTGTCGGAGGAAGCTAGCTTGCTCTACCCCCAAGAGAACCATTAGCAGGGCTGTGGAAACAGTGCCCAAGCTGCGACTAAAAAAGCAAAGCAATCTTTCCAGTTGACCAGGACGAAATCAAGACGGTTTTGAGGTCAGCATTCAACACTTCTCGGCTCTCTCAGCGCGTTCTCTTGAAACACAAAATCAGCTCACATCAAACTTGACTAAAACGAGGCAGCCATCAGTTATCTACCCTCACCGAAACCGTGTTGCTAAAGAGCAACGAGCCCGATGCTGAACGAACCACAGCCCTGTTGGTAATGATGGTGGGAAGAGCGGGAGTTTCAGGAGCAGGCACAAATGGAGTCGGCGTAGGTGCCGGCGGTAGGGGTACGGGAATGCGGAGGCGGCAGGGCTGATCCGATTGATTACCTTCTGGGGCATAGCAAACGCGAATGAGATCTTCCACAAAGCGAAGCTGATTAAAACTAAGTTGATCCGCTTGTCGAATAATGTCCGTAATGATTTCCTCCAGGTCTCGGGCTGTTCTGGAAAGAGGTACGCTGACAAACAGAATATTCTCCAGATCCCTAACTTCGGGGGGAGCTAAGTTGGAGAAAGGTACTCTATCCCGCTCCCGCAGCAAGATGCGATAAAGGGCTTCACTCCAAGGGGAAACATCCACAGCTGCGCTGAAAATAAATCCCCGCAGGGGTGTAGGCTGGCCGGACTGACGCCCTTGGCCCAGGAGATTGGACTGAACCGATACCAATTTCCCCGGCGGTTGAATAATCGATCCGGAAAAGGGGATGGTGAACCGCAAGTTGCCCTCCAAGGCAGTGGTTGACAAGGCAGGCAACAAAATGTCCCCTCTTGAGCTTAGGTTGAACAACTCAACCTTATTGCCTCTTGAAAAGAGCGGCCCTCCCGAACAAAGGGCGGCTGTTGAGCCTGAAGGGCAAAGCTGAGCAAAGGGATCCACCACCAACCCCAAAATGGCAGAGGCAAAGGCGGAGCTGGGATCCCTTGGCGGCGACCCCACGGTCGAGGGGCTGCTGGAGGTACCACCACCGCAACCTTTCAGGAAAACCGTTAGGGAACCTGTAAGCACTGCCGCCAGGACAAGCGCAGCCGGTTGCCAAAATCTTCTGGGTATACCGAGTCGTCGAAACATTTGCTTATCGCCTCGCTCTCGATTAGGGATGTTGTCAGCCTGCGGAATGACTCTAGCGGGATCCCACCGTGAGAACAGCGTCGCTGAAGGGCGCCACAAAACGGCTGCCTTCTCTCTCAACTCTCAGCTCGCCACTGAGAAGATAAGAACCAGCAGATAGCGGAACATTGCTTTGCACCCTCATTTGCAGGCGGTGCTCCCCAATGGCAGCAGGGAATAAGTTGGCAAAGGGAGCTTCCAGCCCTTCAGAAAACCGTGCCAGCACAAAAGTCCCCTCAGTAGCTGCAGCCAGACGCTGTAACTCCAGAAGATTCAAATCGACCCCCAACCCAACCACATACACGGTGAGTTTTTGTCCTCGCTCTCTGGCCAAAGTTGTCAGCTCCTGAGTAGCTTGGTTGATGGAGCGGGTGCTTTCGTTGTCAATCCCATCGGTGAATACCACCAAGCGGCGGTTGAAACGCTCGGTGAGCCGAAAGTCGCTCAAGAAACGCCCGGCTTCTACCGTGGCATCGTAAAGGGCGGTGTTCCCTCCGGGAACAGCACGCAAAACGCCTCGTCTCAGCAGCTCTCTGTCGCCGGTGAAGTCCTGCAATAGCTGAGCTGTGCGCAGGGGCTGCCCCAGGGCTGTAACGCCAAAGCCTGCTCCCCGGTTGTCAAAGCGCAGAATGGCGCCCAGATCCAGGGGTGCAGGGCGAAATTGATCCAGGGGCCGAAAAACAGCCAGGAAGCGCCGAGATTGGGGATCCAAGACCAACAGGCTGCCTGAGCCATCCATCAGCACTGCCATGAGCAAAGGCCGCTGAGGCAGATCCGACGGGGGGTTCTCGATCCGGGTGGGTGTCAGGGTCAAGGCTACCGGCTGCGGGATCCCTAGCAAGTCGGTTACCTGGTTTACCTGCAGGCTGACCTGACTGGCAGAGAGCTGGGTTATTGGTTGGGGCGGATCCCCGCCTTGCAGGAGGGCGATGTTGAACTCCATTTCCCCTTGTGTGCCAGAAAAGGAGCGGGTCAGAGCCCCATTGAATGTCAGGCGAGCTTGGGATCCCAAAGAAGCAGGGTCGATCCCCGTGCTACTGGAAGAGCCACAGCCGGCTATAGAGATCCCTAGCAGGATCAGGGCAATCACCCAGCTAGTTTCTCGGTTTTCTGGTCTGTTAAGTCGCATTGTCAAGACCTGGCGGGAATTGACTGGAAGCACAGACAAGGTCGAGAGAAAAGGCAAAATCGCGATGTAACGCTACCATAGGGAGAGCCGAAAGAGTATTGTAGAAAGAAACACTTGCAAGTAAAAAAAAGATACTAAAAACTTGTCGATCCTCAGGCGATGGCTTTCAGAGGTGACAGTTTTTTTAAAATAAGCGTCCTTGTTTAACTTTGGCTTTAGAAGCATGGCCCGTGGGGTTGGGGAGCTTCAAGAGGCTTGCCGGCCAGCCTAGAAAAAGCTTGGCAGTCCAGTTTTGCCCCCATCTCCTCTCCCGAAGGCGGGCAGACGCCGCCTGAGGTGCATGGGAACCCGTCCACAGGTGTAAGCTCTAATAGGGATCCCTCTGGGTGAGGAGCATGACTCTAGTCAATGATATGCTGGACTATACTGAAAATAATGCCCAGTATGTTCAGTATGGCTGCTTGGTATGGCTAGGTATGTAAAA
>NZ_AXUW01000001.1:207295-250552 GCF_002760415.1 Synechococcus sp. 65AY6A5 | reverse complement strand
CAGCAAGGGCGATGCTCACCTGGGCGCACTATCGGTTCAAGCAGTTCCTGAAGTTTCAAGCCAAGAAGAAAAACGTGGTTGTCGTGGAAGTATCGGAAGCGTACACCAGCAAAACCTGTACCAAGTGCGGGCACATCCACACCAAGTTGGGTGGCGCAAAGGTGTTTAGATGCCCAAAGTGCAACCATAGGCTACCACGAGATTGGCAAGGCGCTCTGGGTGTTATGCTCAGGGCTTTGCGGGATACCGCCTTTCTGTTTGGACTCCGTCCGAGTAGCGCGGTCGCGTCAGCGTCGCGTAGTGACAACGGAAACGGACAGAATGCTATCGCTTCACCGCTGAGCAGTAATGCTCAGCAGTGTTCAGCGTAAATGTATCAGGACGGTCAAACATGGCGGCCAAGCAACTGAAGTTCTACTGGAGCCCTCAGTACCAGATCTTTAGCTGTGACGGGGCCAAGCTGGAGGGGCACGGCTCCATCCAAACCAATCCCTCGCATGACCTGGTTCACTTGTTCATTGCCGCCAACGGCAAGATGCCTTGGCAGCCGGTAGAAAGCCGCGAGCAAACCTGCTTTGCCGAGTACAACGCTGTGCTGCTGGAGCACCTTTTGGTCAACTGCTTCAACGCGGCAGCGCTGGGATCCATGGCCCCAGAGCAGATCGTTCCGGAGGCGCGAAAGTTTTTGCAGTGGTTTGTTTCCGAGCATTATGCGCCTTTTCCGGTTTCCGAAGAAGAAGCCTTTCGGCGCTTTGCCGAACACTTGGATATCGAGCGCATGGTGCGGCTATTCCCCTACTTCTACAGCCTGCGCGCCTGGGAGTGCTTCAGCCCCACTTACCGCAACGAGGTTTACGATTTGGAATTCACTTCCGAAGACGATCCGGTCAAAGAAGCCCCGGAATGGGCGGCGGATCCCAATATTTTGGAGACCCAAGAGCTGGTGCGGCAAAAGCTCGCCGAAGCTGTGGCGGAGGCAAGATCGATCCGGCCCCGGCCAGAGCCCGTGTTAGCTTCGCCGCTGTTTAACCCCTCAGCCAAGACCAAGCAGAAGAAAGCCGGGCTCGGCTTTAAGCCCATCCCCACCTGTTGAATAGTTGTGGAACCATCGAGCTCCCCTCATAGAGGGGTTGGGGGTGAGGGGAGAAAACCAAAGCTGACTAGTTTGTGCCGACCACCAAGCGGCAGAAGGCCTTCTTGCCCACCTGCAAAACCCGCCCGTCCAGCTCAGAGGCTTGGGCAAACTCCAGGTCGGGATCCTCCACCTTTTGCCCGTCCAGCCGCACGGCGCCCCCTTGGATTTGCCGACGGGCCTCGGCAGCGCTCTTGCAGAGGCCGGATTCGCGCAGGATGTAGCTCAGTTTTACCGGGTAAGACAAGCACTGGATGGCAAAAGTGGGGATGGATCCCGTTTCAACGAGATTGCCTTGTAACACCAGCGCTTGGGCGGTGCGCTGCGCCTCTTCTGCGGCTTCAGAAGAGTGAAATTGGGCCACGAGGGTCTTGGCCAAGAGGATCTGGCGCTGGCGGGGATCCGCCGGCAGCTCCGAGGGGGGCACCGAGGTGAGCAGCTCAAAGTAGCGCTCCACCAGCTGATCCGGCACCTTCTCTAGCTTGGAGTACATGGTGAGGGGATCCTCGGTCAGGCCCACGTAGTTGTTTTTGGACTTGGACATTTTCTGGTAGCCATCTAAGCCCTCCAACAGGGGCACCGTCAGGCAAAATTGAGGGGTTTGGCCCTTCCACAGTTGCAGCTCCCGGCCAACCAGGAGGTTAAAGCGCTGGTCAGTCCCCCCTAGTTCCACGTCGGCTGCCAGGGCCACCGAATCATAGCCCTGCAGGAGGGGGTAGAGAAATTCGTGGAGATAAATTGGCGTCCCCGAGCGGTAGCGCTGGGCAAAGTCTTCCTTGGCCAACATCTGCCCCACCGTCATCTGAGCCTGCAGCTCGATTAGCTCGCTCAAGGTAAGGCGGGCCAGCCACTCGCTGTTGCGGCGCACCTCCAGCCGGCCAGGGGTGGCAAAGTCCAAAATCTTGGCAGCCTGCTCCAGATAGGTGCGGGCATTTTCCTCCACTTCTGCCGGCGTCAGACGGGGACGCGCCTCCGATTGGCCAGTGGGATCCCCGACCAGGGCTGTAAAATCCCCGATGAGGAGGATGGCCACATGGCCAGCATCCTGGAATTGGCGCAACTTGCGCAAGACCACTGCATGGCCCAGGTGCAGATCTGGCCGCGTGGGATCGATGCCCAGCTTCACCCGCAAGGGGCGATCGGTGGTGGCCAGGCGCTCCGCCAAGGCTGCCGCTCCCCCTGGGAAGACCTCGGCCACTCCCCGCTGCGTGATCTCGGCGATGCGGGGATCTCCCTGGGCTGACGAGACAGCAGTTGGAAATGTTCTCGAAGTTGGCTCCATCCACTTGGCTCGATGAGCACCATGGGCTATTTTAAGCCCATCAAAACCTTCGGGGTACTCTGGCGACGGGGGATAGAGACTGAGGAGGGCAGCTCCCCTTGGGTCTCACAACTAGCGGGGGAATTCCCAAGGCCATTGGGGAACTACTGGGCCCCCCTTTCATCCCCCCGTGTACGAGGGGACAGAGGGGGGTTCGGGAACGCTTGGGGAGATCTGGCGTAGTGACAAGTAGGTGAAGAAGTTAGTGGCCCGTCACTAATTACTAACCACTAGCCACTAGTTAGTAAGTGCTGTCGTGGAACCAAGAACAAGAATCCCCGCCCTTTAGGGATGGGGGGTATGTCGACGCAGGCTTCATAAAAGCTGCAGAGAAGCAGAAAGCTTTCTCCCCTGCAGACCCTGCCAGGATCAGCCGTAGTATCCCTGGTTGATCCGGTTTTCCAGTTGGTTGGCTCCCTCTTGGTACTCCCCAAACACGAAGTTCTCCGCGTTCGCCTTGATCAAGGCCTTCTGTTGCTCCGTCAATTCTGGGATCTGCAGCATGTCCTCCAGGCTGTTGTAGGGAGCATTTTTTACTAGGATGCGGGCCAGGGTGGGATAGAAGCCGGGCAACTGGCGGTAGTTGCGCAGGATGGTGTTGTTCACGTCGATGGGAGTGTCAAGATGTTTCACCGGCGGCAGCTCCGCCGCCACCGCCGGGATCCCCAAGGGGACCAAGCACAGACAGAGCAGCAACAGGATAGACACCAAGGCGGACAGGAGCCGACGCATAGCACCACCTCTCCAGACAGAGTTGAAAGCAGTCATGACAACGCTCAGGGGATAGGTCGCTAACATTCTCCGACCATTTAGTGTCTCATCCCCGCTCCCCCGAATCGAGACCCAGATTCAAATTTGGATCCCGACAGAAACAATTTTTAACAACTATGATCGGGGAATAGCCTTTTGGCGGCTGACCGACTTTCCATCGCTTTTGTTTTGCCCCATGTCCGACTCCACCATCCTCCATCCCCTCAGCCCCTCTGGACGGGAGACGCCTCAACCCCTCTCTGCCGTCGATGCCGAGCTGGAGCTGCTAGAGCAGCGAGAACTCTTCCTCTGGCGGCACATCGGGCCGGACGCCCAGCAAATCCGTCAGATGTTGCACGCCTTAGGGCTGAGCTCTCTACGGGAATTAGTGGATAAGGCGGTACCGGCGGCCATCCGCAGCAGCCGACCCCTGGGCCTGGGATCCCCCTGCAGCGAGCAACAAGTATTGGCGGAGCTGAGGGCGATGGCGGCCCAGAACCAGGTGTGGCGCTCCTTTTTGGGTATGGGCTATTCCAACTGCCTGACGCCGCCGGTGATTCAGCGCAACATTCTGGAGAACCCCGGCTGGTACACCCAGTACACCCCCTACCAGGCGGAGATCGCCCAGGGGCGGCTAGAGGCCCTGCTCAATTTCCAGACGATGGTGATCGATCTAACAGGCATGGAGATCGCCAATGCCTCCCTGCTGGACGAAGCCACTGCCGCCGCCGAAGCGATGAGCCTGGCCTACACCTTAGCGGGCAAGCAATCCCCAGTTTTTTGGGTGGATCGCGGCTGCCATCCCCAGACCATTGCCGTCGTGCAGACGCGGGCAGAGCCCTTGGGGATCCAGGTGCGTGTGGCCGATCCTTCGCAGTTGGAGCTGGAGAACGGCTTTGGATTGCTCTTGCAGTATCCCAACACCTATGGAGAGATCCGGGATTACCGCGAGCTGGTGGAGCGGGCCCACCAAAGGGGGATGGTGGTGGCCGTAGCTGCCGACTTGCTCAGCCTGACTCTCCTGCAGCCGCCGGGAGAATGGGGGGCGGACATCGTGGTGGGATCCACCCAGCGCTTTGGGGTGCCCCTGGGCTACGGCGGCCCCCATGCCGCCTACTTTGCCACTCGCGAGGCCCACAAACGGCTGCTGCCGGGGCGCCTGGTGGGGATCTCTCAGGATGCTCAGGGCAGGCCGGCCCTGCGCCTGGCTCTGCAAACCCGGGAGCAGCACATCCGCCGCGACAAGGCCACCAGCAACATCTGCACCGCCCAGGTGCTCTTGGCCGTGGTGGCCTCCATGTATGCCGTCTATCACGGCCCCCGAGGCCTGCGGCAAATCGCCGAACGCATCCACCGCCAGGCCCATCACCTAGCGGCCGCGATTCGCCAGCTGGGCTACAGGGTGGGGCCAGAGTATTTCTTCGACACGTTTTGGGTAAGGGCAGAGTCCCCCGCCCAGGTTGGGCAGATCCAAGAGCGGGCCGCCCAGCGGCGCATCAACCTGCGCCGGATCGACGAGATGACCCTGGGGATTAGCTTGGACGAGGCCACCACCGCTCAGGATCTGCGCGATCTCTGGCAGATCTTTGCCGGCTCTGAAGAGCCAGCCTGGGATGTCGAGGGCCTGGGTTTGGATGCCAACCAAAGCCTGCCCCCCCAGCTCTTGCGCACCACTCCCTACCTCACCCATCCGGTGTTCAACCGCCACCACTCGGAAACGGAGCTGCTGCGCTACATCCACCGCCTGCAGAGCCGGGATCTCTCCCTTGTCCACTCCATGATCCCCTTGGGCTCCTGCACCATGAAGCTGAACGCCACAGCCGAGATGCTGCCAATGACCTGGCCGGAGTTTGCCCAGCTCCATCCTTTTGTGCCCCTGGAACAAGCTCGCGGCTATCAAACCCTCTTTGCCCAGTTGGAGCAGATGCTGGCGGAGATCACGGGCTTTGCCGGCGTCTCCCTGCAGCCCAACGCCGGATCTCAGGGGGAATACGCCGGCTTGCTGGCCATTCGCCGCTACCACCAGGCGCGAGGGGAAAGCCAGCGGCAGGTGTGCCTGATCCCCACCTCTGCCCATGGCACCAACCCCGCCAGCGCTGTCATGGCTGGGATGCAGGTGGTGAGCGTGGCCTGCGACAGGGCCGGCAACATCGACCTCGAAGACCTGCGGGCCAAGGTGGAGCAGCACCGGGAACGCCTGGCGGCTTTGATGATCACTTACCCCTCCACTCATGGGGTATTTGAGGAGGGGATCCGCGAGATTTGCCAGATGATCCACGAGGCCGGGGGGCAGGTGTACATGGATGGGGCCAACCTCAACGCCCAGGTGGGCCTCTGCCGTCCTGCGGAGCTGGGGGCCGATGTCTGCCACCTCAACCTGCACAAGACCTTCTGCATCCCCCACGGCGGCGGCGGGCCGGGGGTGGGGCCCATTGCCGTTGCCCGTCATCTGCTGCCGCATTTGCCCGGCCACCCCTTTTTGCCCGGCTGCAACGGCCCGGTCAGCGCCGCCCCCTGGGGCAGTGCCAGCATCCTGCCCATTGCCTGGGCCTACATCCGCCTCATGGGATCCGCCGGCCTTACCCTAGCTACCCAAGTGGCCCTCCTCAATGCCAATTACATCGCCAAGCGGCTGGATCCCTACTACCCGGTGCTCTACAAAGGGCCGGGGGGATGGGTGGCCCACGAGTGCATCCTGGACCTGCGCCCCCTCAAGAAAAGCGCCGGCATTGAGGTGGAGGATGTAGCCAAGCGGCTAATGGACTACGGCTTCCACGCCCCCACCATCTCCTGGCCGGTGCCGGGGACAATGATGGTGGAGCCCACCGAGAGCGAATCCCTAGAAGAGCTGGATCGCTTCTGTGAGGCAATGATCGCCATTCGCCAGGAGATTGCTGCCATCGAGCGGGGCGAGATGGATCCCGTGCGCAATCCCCTTAAACTTGCCCCCCACACCGCCGAGGTAGTGGCCGCCGACCACTGGGATCGCCCCTACCCTCGCTCCCTAGCCGCCTATCCCCTCCCGTGGGTCAAGGAGCGCAAGTTCTGGCCCAGCGTCAGCCGCATTGACAACGCCTACGGGGATCGTCACCTGGTGTGCAGTTGTCAGCCCTGGCTGGAAGGCTAACCCTCAGATCAAGCCGCTTGTGGTTTCACTTGGACCAGCTCTGAGCAAGAGGAGAGGAGTTGCTCGGCCTCTTGCATAAGGCGCTCAGTCTCTGGCAGCGAGGCCAGCACCAGGGGCAGCACCTCCTCATCGGCCTTGACGGCATTCTCGGTTTCTTGCAGGAGATTGATCGAGTCCTCGGTAAGCAGGTCAGCCACCTGCGACAGTTGCGCCTTCAGCGAGGCGTTCTCTCGCTCCAATTGCGCCAGCCGGGCTTGCAGGCTATCCACTTGCCGATCTCGCTCTCCCAGGGCTGCTTCCAGCTCACGGTTGCGGGCCTCCAACGCTTGGCGGGCTGCCTCTGCTTGGTTCAGCCGTTCTGTCAAGCTTGCCAATTCCTCCTCCAAACTGGTGAGGCGACTCAACTGTTGCAAAAGTTGGGCATTCTCTGCTTCCAGTTTTTCAATCAACGCCTGACCGCTCAACAGATCTGCTTTGGTGGACTCCAGCTCGTGACAGACTTGGTCATAGTTGGCAATCAGCTCGCCCAGCCGAGCTTCTCTCTCCCGAAGTTCTTCTCGCAGGGAACGGACCAAGCGATCCCTTTGTTCGACGCCCTGTTGTAACTGTTCGACGTCCTGCCGCAGGATAGGCAGTTCATCCAAAGCTTTCCGGGCCGTGACCAGAAGCCTCCTGAAGCTCTTCTGCAGGCGGCTGTGGGAGTGATCTAATTTGGCGAAGGCTTCGTTGAGCGAGAGATAAGCCTCGCACAGTTTCGTGTAGCGCTGGGCCAGAAAAGTAGGGTGATCCATAATGCAGAGTCCAGGTGGGGGTGCCATGTCCATTTTATGCCGCTCATTCTATCGACCCAAGCCGGAAAAGAGGTTATTCGCTACAACAACCGTGGGATTAATTTTACTTTAAGATTTTCCTCTCTCTGGGCAAACAGCTCACGTCCTGCCCCGACAAGATTCAAACTCTCTGGCAAAAACAAAGGGGCAAAAGCGGCCCTCAAGAGTGGCACATTTTTACCCCTATCGAGGAGATTATAAATTTAGCGTCTGGAGCAAAGGATTCAAAATTAAAACACTAGATATGGTTCAAACGCGCCTAGAGGGAGCATCTCCTGGCTCAGGCAGGCCGCGCATCCGGGATCCCCAGCGCTTCCAGATGGGCGGCGGCCCGCAACAGGTTGGCCTCTTGGTAGGGGGCAGCCACCAGTTGTACGCCAAAGGGCAGGGATGTTGGCAGGCCGACAAAGGAGAGGGGCTGGGTTAGAGGCTCATCTTCTCAACCGTCGGCAGCAACGGAAACTCCAGCAGCTGTTGAGCAAGGGGCAAGAAGCGGGCGAAGTTTTCGATCACCTCCGCTCGATGGTCGGGATGCAGGAGTTGGGCCCTCTGATCGATGTAGGTTTCGGGATCCCAAGGTTGCATCGATGCAAGGGGTCGGCTGGGGAAAAAGTACCACAAGCCAGCTTGCCAAAACCAGCAGAAAGTTACCCAAGGCAAAATCCAAAGACAAGACCGTCCTTGGCTAAGGGGTGGCCATCGACGCCGTGCTACCTTGCGGAGGCCAAAGGCGTTCGTGGGGAAAGACAGGGCGAGTCACTGCCTGCCGCTCCCATTCCTCCAAGCTGGGGCGACGACCGGCAGCAGAACTGGAGGCGCTGGCCTGCAGGCGCTTGCGGAACAGGCGCAACTGCTGCTGCTCTGCAGCGGGGGAAACATGCTGGGCAAAGAGGGGATGCAAGAGCTTCTCTTCCTGCTCGAACTGGGCCCGCAACTGCCGATAGAAGTGAAGAGCAGAAGTGGGATCCAACTGCTGCGGGTCGCGCTCCGCCTGGTGCAAAAAGCGCGTCAGCTCCGGGATCTGATCCCGCAACTGCTGCTCCAGCCGGTCAATTTGGGCGCTGCGGTGGGGATCCGCCGCCAGAGCCGTCCTGAGCAGCGGGTAAAGGACATGGCGCTCCAGTTGAATGTGGCGGGAGAGGCGCTGCCGCAACCTTTGCACACAGAGACGCCGCTGCTCCAGATCTAACTCCGGAGCTCGAGAGAGGCGAGCCAAGAACTGCAGGGTAACACGGTGCTGTTCAGCACAAAGGACAACCAGTGTACCGGCAGAGGCCGAAGGAGACATAGCAGCTCACCGGAGAGAGGGCTTCACTTTAGCTTAACTTTGTCAAGACACGGCAGCTTGCGTAAGGGTACGGGACTGGTGCAGGTGTCTTGGATACACTCAGACAGCAATTCCGGCAAAAGCTGCCCAGATCTGCACTCCGGTCGCTAGGCTTGCACAGGCCAGCGGCGTTTCCAGGCGGAAGTGGGCTCAAGGGGTGAAGTTTGCTGTTCTCGCTGGCGTTGCAGCCGAATCTGGGCTCTATCCCCTTGCAAGGTAGGATCCCGGTAGGGCACCGCGGCGCGGGTTCGCAGGTGCTCCCACTCCATGGGCGAGAGGGGCGGCAGGTGATGCGGTTGGGGCGAGGCCACCGTGCCCGGCCAGGGGCGGCCCACCGGCGGCGTCGAGCCAATGAATAGCCCCGCCTCCAGCAAGGCCGCCCGCACCGCCGCCGCACAGGAATAGGTGGCCAGGATCCCGCTGGGGCGCATTCGCTCGGCCACTGCCCGCAAGAAGTCCACCGTCCACAGCTCCGGGCAAACCGAAGGGGAGAAGGGATCCAAAAACACCGCATCCGCCCATCCCGGCGGCACCTGGAGCAGGGTTTGCCGGGCATCTCCCCACAGCAGGGTTCCCCGCCAGCGCGGCGATTGCCAGGATCCCTGCTCGATCAAGTGTTGCCACTCCTGGCCAAAGCTCCAGGTGGATCCCACCCCCACCTGCCAGGCCTGGCGGGGCACCTCTGGGGATCGCTCCAGGCCAATGACTTCCACAGGGCAATCGGGCCGCACCTGCCAAATCGTCTCCAAGGCCAGGCCGGAGTTGTAGCCGAGGCCAAAGCAAATATCCAAGAGGCGAATGGGATCGTCCGGATCCCGCTCCAACGGCAGGCGATCCAGCCGGCAAGGGCGGACAAACTTCTCCAGCGCTTCCTGGGCAGCGCCGCTGGTGTTATGGAAAGCCTGCCCGAACTCTTGGGAGAAAAAGGTCAGGGATCCATCCCCTGTGGTCAACACCTGCCACTGGGTTTCTGCGGTCATGGGCTATTGCAAGTCTCTATTTCCAGCTTGGCGATTCTTTGATAGCTTGAGAACGTTAAGATGAGTTTCGCAGCTCACCGGCAGGGCTTACAGATTCAGCTCTGGCCATCCCTAGCTAGGGGGGTACCTCAGCGGCTATGTCTTTACTGGATTGGTTTGCCGAGCGGCGCAAGCAGACTTCCCTTAACTTGACCGGCAGCAGCCCCTTCGACAAAGAGCGGCAAGTGCGGGAGATCGCCGACGGCCTGTGGCAGAAGTGTCCGGCTTGCGACGCCCTCACCTACACCAAGGATCTGCAGCAGAACTGGCAGGTTTGCCCGAGCTGCGGCTATCACCATCGCATCACGGCCCCGCAGCGGCTGCAGCAGCTTTTGGATCCCGGCTCCTGGCAGCCCCTTGACGAGCACCTGGCCCCCACCGATCCGCTGCACTTTTTCGACCAAAAGCCCTACGCCGAGCGACTGGCCTCTTATCAGGAGCGCACCCAACTTAAAGATGCCGTCTTGACCGGGCTGGGCAGCTTGGAAGGGATCCCAGTGGCGATGGGCGTGATGGACTTCCGCTTTATGGGCGGCAGCATGGGCTCGGTGGTGGGCGAGAAGATCACCCGTCTTACCGAACGAGCTACCCGCGATCACCTGCCCCTAGTCATCTTCTCCGCCTCGGGGGGAGCCCGCATGCAGGAAGGGATCCTCAGCTTGATGCAAATGGCCAAAACGGCAGCCGCTCTGCAAAGGCACCGCGAGGCCGGGCAATTGTTCATCTCTGTGCTCACCCATCCCACCTATGGGGGGGTGACTGCCAGCTTTGCCATGTTGGGGGATTTGATCCTGGCCGAACCCGGCGCCCAGGTGGGGTTTGCCGGGCCCAATGTTATTGAGCAAACCATCGGCAAGGGCAAGCTGCCGGAGGGCTTCCAGACGGCCGAATATCTGCTGGCCCACGGGCTCATCGACGCAATTGTGCCGCGAACCGAGCTGCGCAGGCGCCTGGCCCAGTTGCTGGCCATGCACCGTCCTCGCCTGCGTATGTCCCTTCCCGCCCTCGAGCCGACTTATGCGCTCGATCCGGCCAGGATCTGAGATGGGGAGCCAAGGTTGGATCCCTCTGCCTGCAGGCGGAGCGGCTAGCTCCCCTCTCCCAAAGGGAGAGGGGTAGGGGGTGAGGGATTGCTCCCCGTCTGAAGAGGAAGTGAGGGTAGCTGCCTCAACGCTGGGCCCCGCAGACAATCTCAACCAGTTGGAAATTGCCATGGCAAAGAGGGATACCCTCTCTTTCTGCATAAGAGGGATTTCCTGCCGAGGGGGTAATAGCAGCAACCGATGGTGCTAAGGTGGGGCATGAGGTCTTGACTGGAAACGATGGATTTTAAGCTGCGCATCCGTACTGCCGAAACCCCCCAGGGGCAAAAGCTGGCAATCGTGCCCTTAGAGGGTCGCTTTGACGCCAAAGCCGCTTCTGAAGTCCGGCAGTTGCTGCAGCAGGTTTTGGATTTTGGCTACCACAACCTGTTGATCGACATGTCGGCGGTTACCTTTATGGATAGCTCCGGCCTGGGAGTGCTGATCTCGGCCTTGCGCAAGTGCCGGGCTGCCGGCGGCAACCTCAGCCTCTGTTGCGTTCCCGAAAGTGTCTCCCTTGTCCTCAGCCTCACCTCCATGGAAAAGGTCTTGACCTGTTTTGACGACCTAGAGACGGGCATCGCCAACTTCTCCACCGCTTCTTCCGCTCGCTAGGCCGACATTCCTTTTTGATTTGCTTCGATGCCCTTCCTGCGCTGCTGACCTGGTTCCCAGGATTCGTTGAGAATGCTCAGCCATGCCCCAAACCGGCCTCGATACCTTTCAGCTTCTTTACCAGCACCACCGTGGCCCCAGCTTTTGCGAGCGCATGCTGGCCACGGCTCCTGGGCGCTTCAACGAGGCCTTTTGGCGGTTTTGGCAGCAGCACGTTGAGCCTTGCTTGCCTGCTGCGCCCTGCCTGCTGGATCTGGGAACGGGGCCGGGGTATGTCCTCCGGCAGTGGGCCCAGCGCTACCCCGGCGGACAGTTGATCGGCGTAGATCTGATGCCCTACATGTTGGAGCGGGCTAAAGCCGACCTCAAAGACATCCCCGGCATCCAACTGCTGCAAGCGGACCTCCACGATCCCCATTTGCCCCTGCCCGATAGCAGCGTTGACGCGGCCCAGGCGGTGGTGGTGATCCACGAGATGGTGCAGCCGGTGCGCCTGTTGCAAGCGGTGCGGCGTCTACTCAAGCCAGGGGGACGATTTTTGCTAGTGGACTGGGTGCGCGCCCCCCTCAGCCTCTACTTCGATGCCGCCACCGAGGCCCAACTGTTTCAGCCGGACACCCCCCTAGATACCTTGGTGGATCAATTTACCCACTTCTACGAGCACAACCGCTTCAGCGCCGAGGACTTGGCCTGGCTGTTGGAGAAGGTTGGTTTAAGAGTCGTGGCCCAGGAGCTCTACGGGCAAAATCGCTTTGTGCGTCTTGTGGCCGAAAAGCCCTAGAGGACTTCAAGGATCCGCCGCTCGCCGGACTGCACCTGGGCAAACACCTGCACCTCGGTGCTCATTTTGCGCAGTTGGCGGGCCAACTTAATCGCCTTGTCGCGGGGGAGAGGGGGGCTCACCACCGCCGGCAGACAGCGCAACAGCGGCTTCAGGGCCGTCTTGGGCAGCCGCGCATAAAACGCCAAGGTGGAGAGGATCTCGTCTTCAAAGTAGGGGTTGCGACATTCCAAAAGGCGCACTTGATACAGCTCCGGCGGCAGAGGGCGTCCCTGGGCCAGGCGAATCAGGGATCCCACCGTCCCCATCACATACAGGCGATCCCCCCGCTTCAACACCGTCTCGCCCTCTTTCTGCCAGATCTTGGGGAAAACACAGGGCCGGCCCGGTCGGGAGTGATGCAGCAAAATTGCCAGGTCGTAATCCTGGGCCAGTTGCCGCAGGGACAGCCCCAGGTAAGGGCTGGAAGGCGAGACCTCCAGCAGCGTCACCAGCAGCGTTTCCCCCTCCCAAGTTAAGGTGCCGTAAACGGATCCCACCAGCGCTGCCGTGGCAAAAGCGCGCGCCCCCAGGGCGGTGGTGCTGTAGCTGGTTCCCAGCGTCTGCAGATGCCGCTGCATCCGCGCCGCCACCTGGGGATCGGTAACCCGCAAGATGGTGCGGATCCCCGGTTGCAGGCTGTGGGCGGTCAGGGCGGTCTCGAGGTTGGTGAGATCGTCAGGCGTCGTGCAGATCAGGCAGCGGCTGCTTTGGATGCGAGCCTGTTGCAGCGTGCTGGCCAGAGCGTAGTTGCCCCGAATCACCACCGCCCCCTCCCGTTCCGCCGCTTCCACCAGAGGGTTGTCGCTGTCGGGCTCCACCACCACCACCTCATAGCCCATCTGCCGCAACAACTGCAGCACCAAGTAGCTTAGCCGCCCCAAACCGGCAATCACCACATGATCCGCTTTGGGCATACGGGCGGCTCGGCCCAAGCCAAAGCGGCTGCTCACCAACTTGTCGGTCACCAACCCGTAGATCAACCCCACCAGGGCAGCTCCCACCAAGGTCATGACCACCGCCACCACCTTCACCCCCAGCGGCGTCTCCGCCTGCTGAAAAGCCTCGATGTCGCCATACCCCCCTGTCAACACCACGATGGTCAGCAGCAGCCCGTCAACCACAGATTTGCCGATAATTCTGAAATTAATGACCCCCAGCACCAACATCGCCCCCAAGGTGAAGGTGAGGGTATGCACGATGGGCTTGACCTGCAGCAGTCCCTGCAGGCTTCTGCGCAGCCAAGATAGGAGGCCCCGCCCGAACGACTTGCCTCGCCGTTGTTGTCGCCTGTCTTGCGCCTGTCCGCTGGCCCAGCGTTGGGCCCGCGAAGAGCCGCGCCGCCCGTTGCGCTCCAACAGTTGCAGATAGGATCTGGGGTCGCAGATCACCAAAATGCGATCCCCCTCCAGCAGCTCTGCCTCGTGGTCGAAATCGTCGAAAACCCGAGACTCGGAAAAGTCGGACAGCCCGTCCACCGGGTAGTGGAACAGCACCCGCGCCCCAAAGGTTTCCTCCAGTTCCGCGAGGGGCATGTGCAGCAGACGGGAGTTGTAGCCGATGGTCAGCTCCACCACGTTCCAGAGGGTGGTCTCTTGGGGGGCGCCCAAATAAAGCGGATCGGCCAGCTCCGGCGGCAGCGTGGCCGGCTGAGCCTCCAACTGGGGCAGCTCGAAGTAGCCGACAAATTCGTCCGAGACAGCCTTGAGGGCAAAGGCCGGAGCCGCTAAGCCGGCAACCGATAGGGAAAAATGCTGCGGCAAAATCGAGTCCAGGTAGCGGGCAAGGCCGGTGTTAAACAGACGAGAGACAATGCGCGCCTGCGGGTTGAGATCTCGAATCAAGAGGGCCAGCTCGAAGTTGGCCTGGTCGTTGTCCTCCAGCAGCAGCGCCACCTTGATCCGCTCGATCCCAGCCCGGCGCAGCACCTCCGGCTGATGGGGATCCCCCTCTACGTATTGCCACGGTTCCTTTAACAAAGAAGGCCGCGGGCCAGGAGCCACCACCACCGCGCGCTGTCCAAAGTCTTCCAGAATCTGCAGCGTCAACGCTGCCAAGTCGTTGTAGCCACAGACTAGGAGGAAAGCACCTGGATCCCGGCCATTGTCTTGCAGTTGCTCATCCGGCCCTTGAGAAGGGGAGCCCACCATACTCCACCATCCACCCTGCTCCCTTTATACCCAAGGCAGCTCTAAAACCCCGACCTACCCAAAATATTCTATTCCAGTAAGGGATCCCCTTGCCCGGCCAGCCGCATGAGGAGCGACCTTGGCTCTTGTTTCCAGCGAGAGTTGGCGGATCTGAGGCCAAACGGTTCAAAGATGAGAACAACTCCCAACAGCTTGACTCGGTACTTAGGATCCCCTATCATTGCCCCAGAGCAAAGTTCTTGAATAAAAATCTCAATAAGCTTGGCCTAGACAAAGATCAAAAGGCCGGCATTTGGGAAAACTCCCCTGCTTTCAGGGGAGGGACTTTCAAGTGCTTTCTCGGGTAAAGGCATTGCTGACTGGGTCAATGCAGCAGCCTTTCTTGAAATGTTTTTGAGTTTAGGAGTTGGGTATGCGCTTATCGCGACGGCAATTTGTCAGCTGGGCCGCTCTGGGCTCTGTAGCCTTGGCGGCAGGCTCGTTGGGGCGTCCGGCCCGCGGCGCCAACCGGGAGGTGAACCTCTACACCTCTCGGCACTACGGCACAGACGAAAAATTGTACGACCTCTTCAAGCAGAAAACGGGCATTACGGTGAACTGGGTGCAGGGCAACGCCGATGAGATCGTCCAGCGCATCCGCAGCGAGGGCTCCAACAGCCCCGCCGACATCTTCATGACGGTGGATGTTGCCCGGTTGTGGCGCGCTCAGAACGAGGGCTTGTTTCAACCCATCCAGTCGGAGACGCTCTCCAAAAATATTCCCGAGTCTCTGCGGGATCCAGAGGGGTACTGGTTTGGCCTCACCAAGCGGGCGCGGGTGATCATGTACAACAAAGACAAGGTGGATCCCAAGGAGTTGTCCACCTATGAGGACTTGGCAAACCCCAAATGGCGGGGCAAGGTGCTCACCCGCTCCTCCAGCAATGTGTACAGCCAATCTCTGACGGCCTCGATCATCTTGGCGCATGGGATCCCGGAAACCGAAAAGTGGGCCCGCGGCCTAGTGGCCAACTTTGCCCGCCCGCCGGAAGGGGGAGACATCGATCAGATCAAAGCCGTAGCTGCTGGCGTGGGGGATGTAGCCTTAGCCAACACCTACTACCTGGCGCGCTTGATCAAATCCGACAATCCTGAAGATCGGGCCGTAGCGGAAAAGGTGGGCGTCTTCTTCCCCAACCAAGAAGATCGCGGCACGCACGTCAACATCAGCGGCGCCGGAATTTTGAAAACTGCTCCCAACAAAGAGGCGGCCATCCAGTTTCTGGAGTTCCTCTCCGGCCCAGAAGCGCAGGCTATCTTTGCCCAAAGCAACAACGAGTACCCGGTGCTGCCGGGGGCTGAGATCGACTCGGTGGTGGCCAGCTTTGGCACCTTCAAGGGAGACACGATCAACGCCGCCAGCATCGGTCGCGTGACCCCCGATGCCCTGATGGTTATGGATCGGGCCGGTTGGAAGTAGATCATGCCTCCAGGACAGGCCCTGAGCGCAGCCTCCCGTTGGTAGAGCCGCAAACGTTAAGCAGCTTGACAGTTTTTGGCCAAACGTTGATACTCTAGGACGGCGTTGCCTCCGTTCGAGGCCGCTCGGGCCTTTTGTCTATACTTTTTCAAGGTTTCTGGAGGCTCAGCCAATGAAGCAACTGCGCACTGCAGTCTTGTTTTTGCTCCTCCCTTTTTTAACTTCTTCCTACAGCAGTAGCCCGGCAGAGGCCATTGAAAGCCTCCCCGAAAAGGCTCCCGTTCCCAAGCGGGATCTGCTTTTAACCACGGAAAACGGCGTCAAAATCTATAATGGCGGGTTTGGCTCTGGCCTTGCCTTTGATGGCCAGTACTTCTATGCTCTCACCGATCGCGGCCCCAATATCGACGGAGCTGAATCCAACGACAAGATCTTTCCTAAGCCCGACTTTACCCCTCAAGTTGCCAGATTATCCCTGGAGGGCGAGGGCTTCAAGTTAGACAAAGTCATCCTGCTGCAAGACGAAACCGGCAAAAATCTCACGGGGATCCCCAATCCATCTGATTTGGGGGGAACAGGAGAAAAAGCTTACGATCTCAGTGGCAAACAGATAGCGCCGGATCTCAAGGGCATCGATCCAGAAGGCATTGCGGTGGCCAAAGATGGCAGTTTTTGGGTTGCCGACGAATATGGACCTCACTTGATCCACTTCGACGCCAACGGCAAGGCCATCGAGTGGCTAAATCCTTTTGGGAGCGGAGTCGGTGGCAAAAAGCTGCCAGAAGTCTACAAACATCGGCGCCCCAATCGCGGCATGGAGGGGCTGACGCTGACGCCCAATCAGAACTATCTGGTTGGCATCATGCAGTCGCCGCTTTTGAACCCAAACAAAGACGTTCAAAAGACTGCGACCGTTTGCAGAATACTCTTCTATGACCTGACCACGGGCAAGTTTAGGGAATACCTCTACCCTCTGGAGGGAACAGGCACGGCCGTTAGCGAAATTGCCGCCATCACAGACACGACTTTCCTAGTCCTCGAGCGGGACGGCAAAACTCCGGGAGCCGACAAAGACGTAACCAAGAAAATCTACAAAATTGACATCTCTGGCGCTACCGATGTCTTTGATCCTGGCCCAAACGGCCGGTTGGTCGACGGCAAAACGCTGGAGCAGTTGACCCAAGAGGAAAAGGCCGCAGCAGGGATCAAGCCTGTTGCCAAAGAAGAAGTCTTTGACATCACGTCGATCCCCAATTATCTCCACGATAAGCCAGAGGGATTGGTCATTCTCGACGCAAATACTCTGGCGATAGTGAACGATGACGACTTCGGCATTGTCTCGGAAAAAGGCGTGGTTCAGGAGAAAAAGATGCCCTACCTAGACAACAAGCTAGACGAGAACATTGTCTATTTTGTTAAGTTGCCAAAGGGTTTGTTTTGAAAGAGAACCTAGCTGTCAAAAGGGGGAAATTCCCTACGGATTTCCCTTTTTTCTCAGAGCTTGCCGGAGCAGGTGTCCCTGAAAAATTGAGATGCACACAGGAACTGGGCTAAAGTTGTTGAGCAAATCTCTGCAAAAAGTTGGCTTCCCCCCTCTCAGCGGATGGGCACTCCTGACTTTAACCCTCAGCGGCCTCATCCTCCTTCCCGTCCTGACGGTGCTGCTCAGCCTCTTTGCCGATGAGCGGCAGGTTTGGCAGCACCTGGCCGACACGGTCTTGGGGCTATATGTGCGCAATACCCTGGTGATGATGGTGGGTGTGGCAGTGGGCGTTATCCTGGTCGGCAGCGGCACCGCCTGGCTGGTGACGATGTGCGAGTTTTGGGGGCGGGCCTGGCTGGAGTGGATGCTGGTGTTGCCCCTGGCAGCTCCTACTTATGTGTTGGCCTACGCCTACACGGACTTTTTGCAAGTAACCGGCGGCTTCCAGATCTGGCTGCGGCGGGTCACCGGCTGGGGCATCGGCGACTACTGGTTCCCTAACATTCGCTCCTTGTGGGGGGCGATCCTGCTGCTCGTCCTCACTCTTTACCCCTATGTGTATCTCTCGGCGCGGCTGGCCTTCCAGGAACAGTCGGTGGCCTGTTTGGAGGTGAGCCGCTCCTTGGGCTATGGGCCGTGGGCCAGCTTTTTCCGAGTGGCCTTGCCGCTGGCGCGGCCGGGGATCGTGGCCGGCTGTCTGCTGGCTTTGATGGAGACCTTGAACGACTTTGGGACGGTCAGCTACTTTGGGGTCGATACCTTTACCACCGGCATCTACCGCACCTGGACGGCCTTGGGCAATCCGGTGGCTGCCGCCCAGCTCTCGGCGCTGCTGCTGCTGTTGGTGCTGCTGCTGATGGCCCTGGAGCAATTTTCCCGCCGGCGGGCGCGCTACTATCGCCAAGGGTTCAAGCCGTCCCTCACCCGCTACCGTCTGCAGGGGATGCGGGCGGTGGGGGCGTGGCTGGCCTGTGGGATCCCGATTGGGCTGGGCTTTGTCGTGCCGGCCCTGATCCTGCTCAACATGACTCTGCGCCAGGGAGAGTTGGGCCGCCGCTTTTGGAGCTACGCCCAGAACAGTTTTCTCCTCTCGACGATCACGGCGGTGATTGCCGTCTTGGTGGCGGTGGTGGTGCTGTACGGTTTGCGGCTGCAAGGGTTCGAGCAGGCGAGATCTGTCCGGGGCCTGCGGCTGGCGGTGCGGCTGTCTTCTCTGGGCTACGCGCTGCCCGGGGTGGTGATCGCGGTGGGGGTTCTGATTCCCCTAGGGCGGCTGGATCAACTGCTGAGCGACTTGCGGCAGGTGGTACTGCAACAGCCGCCCGGCTTGGTGATCAGCGGCACCATTGTGGCGTTGGTGTTTGGCTACCTGGTGCGCTTTTTGGCCGTTGCCCTGGCCACGGTCGAGGCGACGCTAGCGCGCATTCCTCCCAGCCTGGATGAAGCAGCCCGCAGCTTGGGGCAGGGATCCCTGGGCACCTTGCTACGGGTGCACCTGCCCCTGATGGGAGGCGGGATCCTGGCGGCGATGCTGCTGGTGTTTGTGGATGTAATGAAGGAGCTGCCGGCAACGATGGTGCTACGCCCCTTCAACTTCGATACCTTGGCCGTCCACACCTACCGCATGGCTGCCGACGAACGGCTGGCCGAGGCCGGCGCTCCTGCCTTGGCGATTGTCCTGGTGGGGATTTTGCCGGTGATCCTGCTCAACGCCCAGATAGCCCAGCGACGCAATCTAGGCTCCTCAAATGAAATGAAACGTCTCCCTACTCCCCTCTCCTAGAGGGAGAGGGGTTGGGGGTGAGGGTCGCGGCGCGAGGCGCTTGGCTTTTCTGGGCTAGAGAAGGCTGCCCTCTATGCGTCAGCTTGAGTGCAGGAGTGGGTCACTGGAGGGAAGTTTACAGGGCCTCAGCCCCGGCAACTACCTCCAGGATCTCCTGAGTGATGGCCGCCTGCCGAGCTTTGTTGTAGGCAAGGCCCAGTGTGCGGATAAGCTCGGTGGCGTTGTCGCTGGCGTTGCTCATGGCCGTCATGCGGGCCGCCAACTCGCTGGCCGCTGCTTCCTGCAAAGCCCGCAACAACTGGTTATTCAAGTACAGCGGCAGCAGCGCGTCCAAAATCTGCACCGGATCCTGCTCGAAGATCATGTCCGGCGGCGGAGCGGAAACAGCAGCCACGATCTTGCTGCGCTCGACGGTGAACTCTCCCCCGCGCACCAGAAGGTTAAAAATCTCGTCGTCGCGGGCAGCCAGGCGCGTGGGATCCAGAGGAAGCAGCGACTGCACCACTGGCCGCGAGCTAATCAGCGAGACAAAGCGAGTGTAGATGAGCTCCACCTTATCCACCTTCTCGGAGAGGAAAGCGGAGAGCAGCTCATCCCCAATTTGAGCAGCTTCAGCGGCAGTGGGGATCTGGGACAGATTCACGTAGGTCTTGGCGATGGGGGCAGAGCGGCGCTGAAAATACTGCACCGCCTTGCGGCCCACCAGGTAAAGCCGCACCTGCTGCCCCGTCTCCTGCAGCTCGCGCACCCGCTCCTCGGTGCGCTTGATAACGTTGGCATTGTAAGCGCCGCACAGGCCCCGATCCCCGGCCACCACCAATAGGCCCACGGTCTCAATGGGCCGCTGCTTCAGCAGGGGCAGGTCGACATCCTCCAGCCGCAACCGCGTCTGCAGGCGGTAGAAAACCTGGGCCAGGCGATCGGCAAAGGGACGGGTGGCCATCACCTGCTCCTGAGCCCGTCGCACCCGCGCCGCGGCCACCAGGCGCATGGCCTCTGTAATCTTGCGGGTGTTCTTCACCGCCTTGATGCGGTCGCGAATCCGCTTTAGGTTTGCCATAACCGATCCTCTCTGCTGTGGTCACTGGATGGGGATCCCCGGCAACTAGGCCGCCTTGGCCAGGAAGCTTTGCTTGAACTCCGCGATGGCGGTTTTCAAGATCTCTTCCGCCTCGTCGGTAAGCTGCTTGGTGGAGAGGACGATCTCGCCATACTTGGGATGGGCGGTGCCCAAGTAGGACAGCAGGCCCTGCTTAAAGCTGGAGACTTTCTCCACCGGAATGTCGTCCAAATACCCCCGCGTCCCGGCGTAGATGATGGCCACCTGCTGATCCAAAGACAGGGGCGAGTACTGCGGCTGCTTGAGGATCTCCTGCAGCCGTTGGCCGCGGGCCAGTTGCTTCTGGGTAGCTTCGTCCAGGTCGGAGGCAAATTGGGCAAAGGCTTCCAGGTCGCGATATTGCGCCAGTTCCACCTTGATCGAGCCGGCCACTTTCTTCATCGCCTTGGTCTGGGCTGCCGAGCCGACGCGGCTGACAGAGATGCCGACGTTGATGGCCGGGCGAATGCCGGCGTTGAACAGATCCGACTCCAGGAAGATCTGCCCATCGGTAATGGAGATAACGTTGGTGGGAATATAGGCCGACACGTCGTTGGCCTGGGTTTCCACAATCGGCAGCGCCGTCATGGATCCCTCGCCCAGCCGGCTGTTCAGCTTGGCGGCCCGCTCCAGCAGGCGCGAGTGCAGATAGAACACATCTCCTGGGTAGGCTTCCCGTCCAGGTGGGCGCCGCAACAGCAGCGACATCTGCCGGTAGGCCACCGCCTGCTTGGACAGATCGTCGTAGACCACCAGGGTATGCTTGCCCTGGTACATGAAGTACTCGGCGATGGTGGCGCCGCAATAGGGGGCCAGCCACTGCAGCGGGGCCGGGCTGTCGGCGCCGGCAGCCACCACAATGCTGTAGTCCATCGCCCCTCGCTCGCTCAGGATGTTCACCACCTGGGCGATATTGCTCTGCTTCTGGCCGATGGCCACATAGATGCAAATGACATCCTGTCCTTTTTGGTTGAGGATGGTGTCGACAGCAAGGGTGGTCTTGCCGGTTTGGCGGTCGCCGATGATCAGCTCCCGCTGGCCCCGCCCGATGGGGATCAGGGCATCGATGGCGGTGATGCCAGTCTGCAGGGGCTCGTAGACGGAGCGGCGATCGACGATGCCAGGGGCCGGCGACTCAATGAGGCGCGTCTCGGTGCAGTGAATCGGCCCTTTGCCATCGATGGGATTGCAGAGGGGATCCACCACGCGGCCCAGCAGGGCTTCTCCCACCGGGATGCTGGCAATTCTGCCCGTGGCTTTGACGATAGATCCTTCTTGGATGTTGCGCCCGGAGCCGATCAGCACCGCGCCGACGTTGTCTTCCTCCAGGTTGAGGGCAATGCCCACCGTGCCATCCTCGAACTCCAGTAGCTCGCTGGCCATCACCTTCTCCAAGCCGTAGATGCGGGCAATGCCGTCCCCCACCTGCAGGACGGTGCCGACATTGGAGATCTGCATCTCCTGGTTGTACTGTTCGATCTGTTGCTTGATGATGGTGCTGATCTCGTCTGGGCGAATTGTAGGCATGGCAGTCCTCTCGAGGGAATGGGAAGGGATCCAAAATTAAGGAAAAACGCTCGGCCAATCTAGGCTAACTGCAGCGCCAGCCGGCGCAACTGGCCGCGCAGGCTAAGGTCGATCACCTGGGATCCAATCTTAATGATCACTCCACCCAGCAACGTGGGATCTTGGCTGGTCTGGAGCTCCACGCCGCTGGCTTGTGTGAAGTCCCTCACCCGCTCGCGGATCGACTGCTGTTGCGCCTCGGTCAAAGGTACCGCTGTGGTCACCTCGGCCAGGACGATATTTTTGAGCTTCCGCTGCAGCTCCAAGAACCGCTGGCAGACGGCCCCGAGGAACATAATACGGCGACGGTCGCTCAACAGCTTGAGCGCGTTCAGCAGCAGCGGGTGGATCTGGTCGGCAAACACCTGCTGCAACAGGTTTTTCTTGGCTTCCGCCTTGACCAGGGGACTGGCGAGGAATTGGCCCAGCTCCGGCGTGGCCTGCACAACCGCGGCAATGAAACGGATGTCGGCCTCAAAGGTATCCAATAATCCCTGCGCAGAGGCCAGCGAAACAAGGGCTTCGGCGTAGGGATCCACCACTCTGGCGGCCATGGTGCTGCTGATCATAACTTCCCCTTTCCTCCTAGCGGGCAATCATCTGGATCCCCCGTTCAATCAGGCGCTGGTGCACCTGCTCGTTGAGGTGTTGCGGCAGCTCCTGCTCCACCTTGCTCAGGGCTTGGCGCACGATCTGGCGGCGCAGCTCCTGGAGAATTTGCTCTTGTTCGGCAGAGAGATCCCTTTCGGCGTTGGCGCGCAGCCGCTCGATCTCCCGCTCCGCCTGCTGCAACAGCTCCTGCCGGCGGGCTTCCGCATTGGCCTCCGCCTGTTTGCGAATGCGCTCCGCCTCCTGCTGAGCCTGCGCCAGCTTTTGCTGCTCCTCCGCCAGCCTCTCGATCGCCTCCTGCTTGCGCTGCTCCGCCTGGCGCAGCTCCTCGAGGATGCCTTCTCGCCGTTTGGCCAGAGCTTCCCCCACCACCCGGCGGCCCAAAATGTACAGCAGGCTGAGGATGATGGCGATGTTGATTAAGTTGCTTTCCAGAATCGCATCCAGGATCCCCTTTTCTGCAGAACCCTCAGTGGCTTCCGTCACCGGCTCGGCAACGGCCAAAAGCCAAGCGGGCACAAGGCTCCACACCAGCATCACGCGCTACTCCAAAGGAATGTTCAACTGGCCACTTAACGGGCGCTGCCCAACAGCTTCTCGGTGATCTGGGCGGCAATGGCATCCACTTGCTGCTGCAGTTGTTCGAGCGCCGTCTGCTTTTCCTGCTCGATTTGCCGCCGCGCCGCCTCCAGCTTAGCTTGGATCTCCGCCTGGGCCGCCGCCAGCTTCTCCGAACGGATACGGGCCGCAGCCGCTTCCGCCTCGGCGATCACCTGCTGCGCCTGGAGGCGGGCCTGGCCGATCTCAGCCTCGTACTGGCGGGTCAGGGCCATCGCCTTGTCCAGCCGCTCCTGGGCCTCCGCCTGGGTGGTGCGGATGTAGTCGTTGCGGCTGTCGATAACCCGAGTAACCGGCTCGTAGAAGAGGGAGTTGAGCACGGCCACCAGCAACAGAAATTGGACGGCAATGATGGGCAAGGTGGCGTCGAGATCGAAGAGGCCATTTTTCTCGGCAGCTTCAACAGCCAACAGGGTTGGACAGATCATGGGGCCGCACCAACAGAAACGGGATCCAACATCGAACAAGGCAGGGGGCGAACCGGCGCAACAGAGCTATTGATCCGGGCCGCCCCCAGAGACATCAGGCGAAGGGGTTGGCGAACAAGAGCACCAGCGCCACCACCAGGCCATAGATGGTCAGGGCTTCCATGAAGGCCAGGCTAACCAACAGGTTGCCGCGGATTTTGTCTTCTGCTTCCGGCTGACGGGCCAGCCCCTCCATGGCAGCGGCAGCAGCATTCCCCTGGCCCAGACCCGGGCCCAGGGATCCCAGGCCAATTGCCAGAGCGGCAGACAACACAGAAGCAGCAGAGGTTAACGGATCCATAGCAAGATGCTCCTTGTCGTTACAAAACAGATGTTGACACGAACGCAACAGCGTCTTGAGCTTGAGGTGATCTGACCGGAGTAGTCGAGCCGATCGCCTCTTTGTCGGCGGCCTCCAGGCTCAAGCCCTCGGCCCCAACAAACCTTACCAGAGAAGGGATCCCTTGCGACGACCTTTGAAGGAGAGGGGGCGTTGAACTGGGTAGAAGTCCCCACCTTCCCTCCGCAGGTCAATCGTGGTGATCCCCACCCCCATGACCTTCCAGCGCCTCTCCAATGTAAGCGGCCGAGAGGGTGGAGAAGATCAAAGCCTGAATGGCCCCCGTAAACAGAAATAGGATCATCACCGGCACCGGGATCAACAACGGCACCAGCAACACCAACACCGCAATCACCAGCTCTTCTGCCAAGATGTTGCCGAACAGACGGAAACTCAGGGAGAGGGGCTTGGTGAAGTCTTCCAGGACGTTGATGGGCAACAGAACTGGCGTGGGCTCGATGTACTTCTTAAAGTAAGACAGCCCTCGCTTGCTGATACCGGCCACGAAATACATGACGCTGGTGAGCAGCGCCAAGCCGGCGGTGGTGTTGATGTCGTTGGTGGGAGAGGCCAGCTCTCCTTCCGGCAGGGGAATCAACTTCCAGGGGAAGAGATTGCCCATCCAGTTGGAGACAAAAATAAACAGGAACAAGGTGCCAACGTAGGGCACCCAGGGCCGGAAGTTTTTCTCACCAATCTGGGCACGGGCAATGCTTTGGACAAACTCCAGGGTGTACTCGATAAAGTTTTGCAGACCAGCGGGCTCCCGCTGCAGTTGACGAGTCCCCAACAGCACCACGGTCAAGATCAGGGCGATGGCAATCCAACTGGCAATCAAAACTTGCCCGTGAACCGTAAATTTGCCCAGGTGCCAGTAAAGGTGATGACCAACCTCAAGTTCTGCTACCAGAGGAGGAGCGGAGAAGAACAGGTTCATGAGCATCACGCAGAAGAAGATAAACGGGTCAAGGTCTGAACAAGATAAATCAGCAGGGTGACCTTGTAGGTCATGAACCCCAAGAAAATGGGCAAAATCTGCAAAGACTTCACCTGGGTGGCCAGGACGATTAGCCCGACAAACAAAGCCAAACGCGTTACCCCCAGTCGGCTGCGACTTTTGCCCAGTTCCGCGACGCCGCGGCCCAGCATGCGCAGATAGACTACGCCGACGATTGCCCCCAGCAAATAATTGGCAGCCACCGCCGGCGAGTAAACCAAAGCCACCCCCACCGCAATGGCCAGGCTCACCCCCAAGGTGACCAGCACCAACCATAGCTGCAGTGCTTCATAGCTCCTGCCAGCCGTTGTCGCCTTCTCCCGCAAATCCGCTTTGCCCGGGGCAAGCGACGGCTGCAACGCACTCTGGCAGCCCAGACCCGCCTCCTGCTGTGGCGGAGGCGCCGCCTCCTCCAGGGGCGGCAAAGGCTTAGGCTTCCACGGGGTCGCCTTCCAACGGGCAGGACTGTGGGAGAGGAGTCGGGAAGAACGTGCCATGGGAATGAGGTCACCACCTCTGAGGATCTGGCCTTAACCCAAAATAACACGACTAAGTAACAATACTTAACGAGTTGGGCGAGGCCAGGGCGGGATGGAACCTTGCAACTATCGCCTCGAAAGACGACTAGCCCTTCGACAGATGGAGATGTTCCTCTAAGAATTTACCACCTTCGTGGATCGGCAACGGCAAAAATGGAAAACTTTCTGAAAGACCGCGGATGTAAAGTTTTGCCTGGGGTGGCTGAGAAGCTGCAATCTTCTGTTACCTCCTGTTGTTTTGAGGTGGATCCCGCCGATTCTGTTGCTCTATATACTATGGGGCAGTGAGAAGAAAGGGCGAGGATGATCCCAGTGAGTTGGCTGGTCAAGGCGATCTGGGTGGACTACAGCTTGGCTGTAGCGCTGACGGTGGTGCTGCCGTTGGCTCTCCTAATTTGGGCCTTTGCGGTGGGGTTGCGTCCTCTGATTCAGCTCTTGATCGTCTACTGGCGGGTATCCAGCCTATTGGCGGTGACGGTGTATTTGATGATCGGCGGTCTGCCCATCAGTTTCTTGAGCGGGGCGATGGCGCGGCTGTTGATCCCAATGGGTCTGTGGTTCTGGCAGGATTGGAGCACTGCCCTTGAGCAGTCGAGAAGCGGGGCGGCGCGAGCTTTTTTGCTCTGGCGCTGGATCTTGACTGGCTACATGGGGATTGGGATCCTCTTTTCGGGGGCCTTTGTGCCCTGTGCCTTCCGGGCTTCCCTATCGGCAGAGTGTCGAGCTTGGTTTGAGCCGCCGCTGGGGTTTCGAGAAATTTTCCATCCCAATGTGCCGCCGGAGCTGCTGGGGAGCGTGGGGGCCTGGGGCTTGGTGGCCTACCTGCTCTACAGCGTCTACTTTGTCTGGCGGCTGCGGCCTGGCGCAGACAGGGGGGAGCTGGCATGAGTGCTCTGCCCTGGCCGCTGGCTCTAGAGCGCTACAGCCAGGCCCACCCCCAGGAGGTGCTGCGGGTGGAGGTGGAAAGCGAGGGGGAAGCTGATTTGGTGCTGATCTACCGTGGCTATAGCTGCTCCCTGCAGCGGGCTACGCCCCCCGATCCAGAAGTGGCGGTGATCCCTCCCCAGGCTCGCTTTTTGCAACTGGAGCGCCTGAGCGCTCCTTATCACCCTGAGCGCTCGCAGGTTTTGGCCCTCTACCGAACCTGGGAGGAGTTGAGGGCTTGGCTGATCCAAGAAGGGATCCCCGTGGCCGAGTGAGCAATTCCCGGTCTCAGCGCCCCACTGGACTGGGCTGGCGCTGCAGGATGGTGTATTCTGCCGGCTGCAGAAGAGATTGCCCTGTCATCTCGGGGGGCTGAGGCAGGCCTAGGATCTCGAGCAGGGTGGGGCCGACATCGGCCAGGGTGCCGCCAGAGCGCAGCTTGACATCGCCACCGCGACCAGGGATCTTGCGCCTTTCCCCCTCCACCAGGATGCAGGGCACGGGGTTGTTGGTGTGGGCCGTCCAAGGGTTGCCCTGCTCGTCCCACATCAGCTCCGCATTGCCGTGATCCGCCACGATTAAGGTGGTTCCCCCCACGTCCACCACCGCCGCCAGCAGACGGCCCAGGCAGCGATCCACCGTCTCCAGCGCCCGCACCGTGGCCTTGAAGTTGCCGGTGTGGCCCACCATGTCGGGGTTGGCGTAGTTGAGCACCACCAGGCTGTATTCGCGGCGGGCGATAGCTTCGATGGCTTTGTCGGTCACCTCCACCGCTGACATCTCCGGCATTTGGTCGTAGGTGGCCACCAGCGGGCTTTGCACCAAGATGCGATCTTCGCCGGGAAAGGGCTGCTCAATGCCGCCGTTAAAAAAGTAGGTGACGTGGGCGTACTTTTCCGTCTCGGCAATGCGCAATTGCTTGAGGCCGGCCTCGCTCACCACTTGGCCCAGCAGGTGATCCAGGTTCTGCGGCTTAAAAAGCACCTGCACCGGCAAGGTCGGATCGTACTGGGTCATGGTGATGAAGGTGAGATCCGGAATCAGACGGCGCTGAAAACCGGAAAAGTCGGGACAGACAAAAGCTTGGGTAAGCTGGCGGGCGCGATCCGGGCGGAAATTGAAGAAGATGACCGCATCTCCCGACTGCACCGCCCCCGGAGCCAAGCGAGTGGGGGGAATAAACTCGTCGGTAATATCCTGGGCGTAAAAGTCTTCCATCACCTCGGCGGCGCTGCGGCCACAGCCAGGGCCGTCTTCCGTCAGGATCTCGTAGGCCTTCTGGGTGCGCTCCCAACGGCGATCCCGATCCATGGCGTAGTAGCGGCCGCTCAGGGTGGCGATGACGCCGCTGCCCAGCCATTGCAGCTCTTTTTCCAGAGCGGCCAGAACCCTGGCTCCATCGCGGGGCAAGGTATCGCGGCCATCGGTGATGGCGTGGACATAGGCAGGGATCCCCGCCTGGGCTGCCAGCTTCAGCAAGCCGTAGAGATGGTCGATGTGGGAGTGAACCCCCCCCTCAGAGCAGAGGCCAATGAAATGAAAACGGCCCCCCTGCTCCTTGAGCCGATGACAAACCTCCACCAAGAGGGGCTCGTGAAAAAGGGATCCCGTCTCGATGGCGTCGCTGATACGCACCAACTCCTGCGGCACCACCCGCCCCGCCCCCAGGGTCAGGTGGCCCACTTCTGAGTTGCCCATTTGCCCTGACGGCAGGCCCACGGCTCGCCCCGAAGCTTGCAGCAGGGTATGGGGGTAGGTAGCCCATAGGCTGTCCACGACAGGGGTTCGGGCGGCCAGCACCGCATTGCCCTCAGGGGCTTCGCGATAACCCCAGCCATCCAGGATTACCAGAACCACAGGTGCCACCGATTGTGCATCCATGAAATGGCCTCTCGTTTTTTAAGACATAATACCAGCCCAGGCAATACGATACCGAATCCTCCATTCCCTCTCAAGATTTCACCTTTCTTGTGAGGGGAAAAGAAGCAACTCCAATAGTCGGGATTGAGCAGCTACCGCCAATCGATAGGCGAGCTGCCATAAGTATTTATACATATCTGCGCAGACATCTACCCAGATAAAACACGGTCAGCCGCGGGGGCTGGGCCGCAAACGTTTGCGCAGGGACTCGGCGCGGCGCTTGGCAATGGCATTCTTCGGATCCAGTTGCAGCACCGTCTCGTAGGCCTCGAGGCCAGGGCCGTAGAGATTTTTCTTCTCGTAGGCATGGGCCAGATTGTTCCAAGCGGTTACATAGCCGGGATCCGCTGCCACCGCGTCTTTGTAGTAGCGGATGGCCAAGTCGTATTGCCCCTGGCTGAAGTAGGCAAAGCCGAGGGCGTTGCAGACGGGGGGAATGTTCTCCCCAGCCACCTCTAGAGCTTTTTTAAGCTGGACGATGGCCTGGTCGTAGAGGCGCTTTTGCAGATAGACGCTGCCCAACTCGTAGTGCTCCTGCGGGGATCCCTTGCCTTTGCTCAGGCGGGGCTGGAGCTGCCGGATGACTCTTTCCTGGGCCCGTATCCGCAGCACCTCGCGCAGGACGAAGTAGCCCACCACGCTGAGGATACCGGCCAAAGCCACCAGGTACAGGAGGGGAGCGTTGACGCCCATTTTGCCTATCCCGCTTGCCTCTTCAGATTTGCCTTGCCAGCGTTACGCCTGCAGGTGAGCCTCGATCAACCAAAGATCTTTGTCGATCTGGCGCGAGATCTCGGTAAACAGGTCGGCGGTATCGGCGTCCCCCAGTTCGGTACTGCGGTCGATGTTGCGGCGCACCGAAGCGGCATACTGGCCGTAGCGGGCCGCCAAAGCCTGCAGGTGAGCCCGGCCGTCTTCAGCCGTCAGGTCGTACTCCGGCAAGGCTGAGGTTTGGGCGACGATGCGGGCCGTGCCGCGGGCAATGCCCCCCAAAGCTGTAACCCGCTCCGCCAGCATGTCCACGTAGTTCTCCAGAGTGCCGGCAAAGGTGTCGAACATCTCGTGCAGGGCGATGAAGTTCATGCCTTTGACGTTCCAGTGGGCCTGCTTCACCTGAGTTTTCAAATCCAGCGTGTCCGCCAAGGACTGGTTGAGCAGCTCCACCAGTTGCGCGCGGGCCTCCGCCGGCAAGTCGATCTGGGTGGGGTAGAGACGGGTTTTTGCGGCGGTAACCATAGCCAACCTCCTAAGTTGTGTTTCCATTATCTGGGATCCGCCTCGGCTCTGGGGCCTGCTGATTCCCGACTGAGTCCATACTAACACAAACTCGGAATGAGTATGAGTTAGCAAGCGCTTACTTGCCGATGCAGAAGCGGCTGAAGATCTGATCCAGCACCGCTTCGGAGATCTCCTCGCCGGTGATTTGGCCAAGGGCGTGCAGGGCGCCGCGCAGGTCGATGGTCCAAAAATCGAGGGGGAGCTGCGCCTGCATAGCCTGAACGACTTGTTCCAGGCTGGCTTGGGCCTGGCGGAGGGCGGCGGCCTGGCGTTGGTTGAGGCTCACCTCCAGGTTGGGCTGGGGCCGCCCCTGAGTCACAAGCTGCTCCAAGGCCTCTTCCAGCTCCGGGATCCCTTGGCCTTGGGCGGCGACGGCGGGGACGCGGTAGGCGATCTCGGGCGGGAGGCGGATCTTGTCGGCGGGGGCGAGGTCGGTTTTGTTGATCACCAGGATGAGGGGGCGGTGGCGGATGGAGGCATAGATAGCCGCATCAGCCTCCGTCCAGCCGGCCTGGGCGTCGATGACCAGCACCAGCACATCGGCGGTCTGGGCCAGCCGTTGGGAGCGCTCCACCCCTAGCCGTTCCACCGGATCGTCGGTGGCGCGAATGCCGGCGGTATCCAAAAGCTGGACAGGCATCCCTCTGACCACCAACTGGGATTCCACCACGTCGCGGGTGGTGCCGGGCAGGTCGGTGACGATGGCGCGATCCTGGCCTGACCAGGCGTTGAGCAGGCTGGACTTGCCCACATTGGGCCGCCCGACGATGGCCACCTTGACCCCGGTGCGCAGCAATTGCCCCCGCTCGGCGGTGGCCAGCAGGGCCTGCATCTGAGCCTGAATGTCTTGCAGCCGGGCCTGCCAAGCGGGGACGTCCAGGGGGGGCAGATCCTCTTCAAAGTCGAGGCGGGCTTCGATCTCGGCCAATAAACCCAGCAGCTCCTGGCGCAGGGCGCGGATGGACTGCCCCAACTTGCCCTGCAGCCCCGCCAGGGCCATTTGGGCCGCCTGCGGGGAGCGGGCCGCCACCAGATCGGCCACGCTTTCGGCCTGGGTGAGGTCGATGCGGCCGTTCAAGAAAGCGCGCAGGCTGAACTCCCCCGGCTGCGCCAGCCGTGCCCCCTGGCGCAGGCACTGCTGCAGCGTGGCCTGAACCACCATGATGCCGCCGTGGCAGTGCAGCTCCACTACGTCCTCGCGGGTGTAGGAGCGGGGAGCCTGCATCCAGACGGCCAGGGCCTCGTCCAACCGCCGGCCCTTCTCGTCGTGGATCCAGCCGTAGAGGAGGCGATGGCTTTCCCAGACTGCGTTGCGGCGGGCGGGAGTAAAGATAGCCTGGGCAATGGCCAAAGCCCGCGAACCGGAGAGGCGTACAATGCCAATGCTGCCCTGTTCGGGCACCACTGCCGTGGCAATGGCAGCAATGGTATCGGCCAGGGGCGCAGTCAGATCCATCCTCGACAAAGCCCGGCTTGAATTGTCGCAACTGTTGGATTCCCCATCGGCTTTCCCCGATCCCCTGCAGAGGTCTCTTGCGCCTATTGGCGCGCCTCCCCGAAGTCGGAAAAAGCTATAAAAAGCCGTGCGACCCGGTGAAGGCCGGGGTAGCCTGACAGTGGCAACTCACGCTCGTCCCGGATACTTATGAAGCCGTTACGCACGTTCAAGGTCACTCCCTACCTGCCGGCTGCTCTGGAAAGTCTGCGCTTGTTGGCCTATAACCTGCATTTTAGTTGGAACGTGGAAACCCGCAGCCTGTTTCGGCGCATGGATCCAGATCTGTGGGATGCCTGTGGCCACAATCCGGTGGCTTTGTTGGGGCAGATTCGGCAGGAGCGGCTGGACGAGCTGGCGGAGGATCCTGGTTTTTTGGCCCACCTGGAGCGGGCCAGCCAACAGCTCCAGAGCTACCTGCAGGAAGACACCTGGTATCGCAAGTATCGCTCGGCCCAAGCGGTGGAAGGGGAGTGCTACGCCTATTTTTCAGCCGAGTTTGGTCTGGCAGATTGTTTGCCCCTCTACTCAGGAGGCCTGGGGGTCTTGGCCGGGGATCACCTCAAGGCGGCCAGCGACCTGGGCCTGCCGCTGGTGGGGGTGGGCCTGCTCTACCAGAAGGGGTATTTTCGCCAGTACCTCAACCCCGACGGCTGGCAGCAGGAGCGCTATCCCGTTAACGATTTTTTCAATATGCCCCTGGAGCTGCAAAGAGATGCGGAGGGCCGCGAGATTCGCATCGAGGTGGACTACCCCAAACGCAAGGTGTTTGCCCGCATTTGGAAGGCGATGGTGGGGCGGGTGCCCCTCTACCTGCTGGACACCAACATCGAGCCCAACAGCCAGTACGACCAGGACATCACCGATGAGCTGTACGGCGGCGACCAGGATGTGCGCATCCACCAGGAGATCATGTTGGGGATCGGCGGCGTGCGGGCTTTGCGCGCCCTCGGCATCCATCCCACCGTCTACCACATGAACGAGGGGCACTCGGCTTTTTTGGCGGTGGAGCGCATCCGCCTGTTGATGGTGGAGCAGGGGTTGAGCTTTGAAGAAGCCTGGCAGGTGGCCAAGTCCAGCCAGATGTTTACCACCCACACGCCGGTACCTGCCGGGATCGACCTGTTCCCGCCAGACAAAATCGACTACTACCTGGGCTCCTACTACCGCCAGATGGGCCTAAGTCGGGAGCACTTTTTGGCCCTGGGTCGAGAAAATCCAGGCGACTTCCAGTCCCCTTTCAGCATGGCGGTGCTGGCCATCAACATGGCCTCGTTTGTTAACGGCGTCAGCAAGCTCCATGGGGCGGTCGCCCGCAAGATGTTTGGCCCCCTCTGGCCTGGGATCCCGCAAGAGGAGGTGCCGATTACCTCCATCACCAATGGCGTGCATGTCCGCACCTGGGTGGGGGAGGAAAACCAAGCTCTCTACGACCGCTACCTGGGGCCGGATTGGGCGGAGGCTCCCCCCTCGGATCCCCTGTGGCAGAAAGTGGATCGGATCCCGGATGGGGAGCTGTGGCGGGCCCACGAGCGCAGCCGCTCGCGCCTGATCAACTTCGTTCGCGAGCGCCTGGTGGAGCAACTGCAAAAGCGGGCGGCCTCAGCGGTGGAAATTCAGTGGGCCTCTGAAGCCCTCAACCCGGAAGTGCTCACCATTGGCTTTGCCCGCCGCTTTGCCACCTACAAGCGGGCCACCCTCTTGTTTCACAACCTGGAACGGCTCAAAGCCTTGCTCAACCATCCCCGCTACCCGATGCAGTTTATCTTTGCCGGCAAAGCCCACCCCCGCGACAACCCCGGCAAGGAGCTGATCCGGCAAATTGTGCAAGTGTCGCGCCAGCCGGAGTTTCGCCAGCGGCTGGTGTTTATCGAAGACTATGACATGTACATCGCTAGCTTAATGGTGGCCGGGGTGGACGTGTGGCTGAACACCCCCCTGCGCCCCCGCGAGGCCAGCGGTACTAGCGGCATGAAGGCAGCGGCTAACGGCGGACTGCACCTGAGCATCTTGGACGGCTGGTGGGATGAGGCAGATTACTACCAGACTGGCTGGCCCATTGGCCGCGGCGAGGAATACGAGGATCGCGCCTACCAAGACGAGGTGGAGTCCAACGCCCTCTACGACCTGCTGGAACAGGAGGTTGCCCCTCTGTTTTACCAGCGCGGTAGCGATGGCCTGCCCCACGCCTGGATTCGGCGCATGAAGCAGGCCATTCAGCTCAACTGCCCCCGCTTTAGCACCCAGCGCATGGTACTGGAGTATGCCGAGCGGGCCTACATTCCCCTCAGCAACTACTTCGACCGCATGCGCCGCGATAACTTCGAGTCGGCTCGCCAGTTTACCCGCTGGCGCAGCCATCTGCAGGAGAACTGGTACAACATTCGGGTTGTCAATGTCCAGGTCGAACCCCCCAAGAAAGCTTCCGCCGCCGGCCTCCCCTCGGCGCAAAACGACCAAGTGGTGATGGCCCGCGATCCCCTCACGGTGACCGTTGAGGTGCGGCTGGGATCCCTGCAACCCCAGGATGTCATCGTCCAGGCCTACCAGGGGCCGGTGGACGACAACGGCCAGATCCGGAACGGCCAAGCAACCCCCCTGCGCTACGTGGAGACGGTGGAGGATCGGGCCATCTTCTCCGGCCAGATTCGCTACGAGGCCAGCGGCTTGCAGGGGCTGGCCATCCGCCTGCTGCCCTTTCATCCTGACATGCACGATCCCTATGAGCTGCGGCTGATGCTCTGGGCCTAGAATGTCCGTTCCACCCAAAAGGGAGAAGGAAGGGGAACAGCAGGGATCCCCTTCCTATGCGGATCCAGCCTGAACAAGAGAGACTCCCCAAATTCGTGCGGATGGGTGTTTCTCGCTGCCCAATCAGGCAGAATCAGAGAAACCAGCTCCGGGTTGATGCCATGCTCAAAGCCCACGACTCGGCCGGTTTGCGCCTGTTGCTCGCGGCTGCCCTGCTGTTGGGGGGCTTGGCCAGTTGGCGGCAGGATCGCCTCTCGGCAGTGATGGGTCTGGCCAGTGCGGCAGCCATTTCAGCCTTCACCCGCCCCGCCATCTTGGCTTACAACCGGGGTCGCGAACGGTGGCTGAACCGGGATCTGATAGGGGCTGTCGAGCAGCTCAACCTGGCGCTGCAGCAGGATCCCTGTCTGACCAACGCCCACCTTCTGCGCGGCCAGGTTTACCTCGAACTCGGCCAACTTCCCCAGGCGCTGGCGGACTTCGACCAAGCCACCCGGTTGGCCCCGCGCCGGCCAGAGTCCTATCTCTACCGCGGCCTCCTTCTTCAGTTGCAGGGGGATTTGCAGGGGGCAATAGCCGAGCTTGCCGAGGTAGTACGCCGGCATCCCAGCGCCCCCCACCACCTCCGCTTGGCCAACCTGCTCAGGCAACAGGGATCCCTGCCTTCAGCTCTAGCTCACCTGGACGAGGCCATTTGTCGGGATCCCACCTCGGCGCCTGCCTATGCCTGCCGCGCTACGGTGTACGGCTACCTGGGAGAATGGGAGGCGGCTGTGGCCGATTGGTCCCAGGCCATCCGCTGGGATCCCTGTCCGGCCCACCACTATGGGCGGGGCGTTGCCTATGCTTGGGCCGATTGCTATGACGAGGCCATTGCCGACCTCAGCCGCAGCCTCGAGGCAGAACCCTGCCAACCCCACGTTCTCTACATCAGGGGCAATCTTCTCTACGAGCTGGGGGAGATCAAAGCTGCCCTCGACGATTACGACCAGGCCTTTCGCTTGGAAGCCGACGGCAACCTCGGGGATCCCACCGACGAGTACGGCTTGTACGGTCGGGGGCTGGCTTACGGAAATATGGGAGATAGGGCAACGGCTATTTCCAGTTGGCAAGCCGCTTTGCAGGTCAGCCGCCAACACCACAACCTAGTTTTGCAGGAACAGGCGCATCGATCTTTGCGGCAGCTCCAGGATTTGGACGGAGATCCCGGAGCCTTTGGCTAGCGAGGTCGAAGGGATCCCCTCAGAACATTGCCGCGAAACTGGCGTAAAATTTGCTTATCGCCATCTCAATTCCCCTGATCTGCAGTTGGATTTTTCCCACCTCCTTCTGTGGCTGCCGTGAAACACACCCTCAGCGCTCTTGTGCAGGATCAGCCCGGGGTCTTAACCCGCATCGCCGGCATGTTTGCCCGCCGGGGCTTCAACATCGACAGCCTCACCGTTGGCCCCACCGAGCGGCCTGGCATCTCCCGCATCACCATGGTGGTGCAGGGGGATGAGCACGATGTGGAGCAGATGACCAAGCAGCTCTACAAGCTGATCGACGTGCTGAAAGTAACCGACATTACCCATGTCCCCTGTGTAGAACGGGAGCTGATGCTCGTCAAGGTCAACGCCAGCATCGAAACTCGCTCGGCCATCATGGACGTGGCGCAGATGTTCCGTGCCCGGATTGTGGATGTGGCGGAAGAGTCTTTAACTTTGGAAGTGACAGGGGATCCGGGCAAAATGGTGGCCATCATCAAGATGTTAACCAGCTTCGGCATTCGGGAGATTGCCCGCACCGGCCTGGTAGCTCTCACCCGCGAGTCGGGAGTCAATACCGAGTACTTGAAGCAGCACCCCACCGTGGCAGTCGTCTGAGGGGCTTGGCCACGATGCCAACAGAGATTGCTTAGGGAGGAGGCCATGGCAAAACCGGAGAGAAGCCGGCGCCATAGGGGGCAGGCCCTGCGCAATAGCCTGCGTTGCCTGATGAGCCTCCTGGCCATTGGGCTGTTGGGGTTACTGGGGGGCTGTGGCCCCCGACCTCCCAAGTCGGTTGTGCAGCAGGCTCTGGCCTACCAGATCTCCCACCCGGCTGAGCCGGTTGCCTCGCTGGTGGGCAGCGACCGCTTAGCAGGCCGTTTGGAAGTGCAGGATGTCCAAATTCGTCAGGATCGCCGTGAACCCCTGCTGTTGGCCTCAGGAGAGAAACTGGAAGGCCACCACCTCAGCGGCACCTATACCGTAATTGTCAAGCCACCGGGATCCCGCCGCCCCTACCGCCGCAAGGGGGATCCCTTCCAGCTCACCCTGGCCCACCAGAAGGCGCAAAGTTCCCCTTCCCCTGGGGGAGCGCAGCCCAAAACCCTGCCCGAACGGTGGCTACTGGCCCATTCCTCTCCCGATGCCAAGAGCTGGGAGGTCATCGACTTTTTCCCCCAGCCGGCACCGCTGCCGGAGCTGCCTCCTGCCGAACAGGCGTACCGACACCCGACTGACCTTGACGCTCTCCCCGCCCCTATAGCTGGCTTTCGCCCAGGGGTAAGCCAGAGAACTCTTTCCTAGGCTGGAGGACTGCTCCCACCGGAGAAGTCAGCTACCTTCCCTGGGGAGGAAGAGATCCTTCGCGGCTACCTGGCCACAACAAAGCGCTACGTAGAAACTCCAAACAACGGTAGGCAGGCTCCTCTGCAGGCCTCAATGTTGTCCCTTGCGCCGCCATTTTCTGGGTCAGCACCGCAGAGGTGGTTGGCTCAGCGAAGCAAGGCCGCCCCCCACAGAAAGAGCCCATCCACCAACAGGGTATTCAGCACTGCTCCGGCAAAGGCCCAGTGGTGCAAGCGACGGGATCCCTGAATGACCCACAGGCCAACCCCAAGGAGCAGAAGGCTTAAGCCGATGCCCCAAGCTACCCCCCAAGGGGCGGCCATTTTGTCGAGCGCAGCCATAAACGGGACGGTTGCCTGATCCAGCCGGTCAAACCGCATCGCCTGCCGCCACTCCGGCAACAGCCCCACCGAGTAAATGTAAAGATCTGTAACCGCTGTGCCCCACAAGGAGCCGAGATAGAACCAGGTGCCGATGCGGGCAAAGCGTTGCCGTGCCCCCCACCAGACCATCGGGATCCCCAGAGCTTCCACCGGCATGTGCCAGAGGGGCTCCCAGCGCAGCCAGCCCCAGTAGAAGGATCCTGCCAGCCAAGTCAGCGTGAAGCCGTAGAGCAGATCCCCCCAGATGCGGGTGCGGGGCCGCGAGTAGAGCCGCCAGCTAAGGCCCAGCCAGCCTAGAGTCATCGCCAAGCTCAGCCAAGGGCTATAGCGCACCAGGGGCGCTGCCACAAAAACGGGTAGGCACACCAGCACAGCCGCCGCTCCCCCGATGGCGTGGTGAGAGGGAAACCGCCTTCGCAGAGAAGAACGGGGAATCTCCCGTCCGACTGGGCCCTGGGAGGCCAGGGAAGGCTCTTCTTGGAGAGGCGGCGAACAAGAGGTAGGAAACAAAACGCAATCTTAGAAACTTTTACATCAGTTAACATAGCATCTTCCCTGCCCTTTCCCGCCCCGGCCGAGAGGGGCCGGCGTTGCCAGGGTACTGCCGAAAATGTCAGGGTGAGAATAACGCGCTGCCCGGAAAACACTATGGAGTTGCTGTTGGCGGGAGATATCGGGGGCACCAAGACCAGCCTCAGCCTCTTCAATGCCCAAGATCCCGATCACAGCCTCTACCACTGCCGCTACGCCAGCCAGAGCTATCCCAACCTCACCCCGGTGGTGCTGGAGTTTCTGGCCCAGGCACGGCAGGAGCTGGGGCGAGATCCCCAACCGGTTGCCGCCTGCTTTGCTGTGGCCGGCCCCGTAGTGGAAGAAAAAAGCAGTCCAGGAGCCGGGGGACAGAGGGCCAAAATCACCAACCTGCCCTGGAGCCTGCACTCAAGCCAGTTGGCGGCGGAGCTGGGGATCCCCCGCCTAGCGTTGATCAACGACTTCAGCGCCGTAGGCTATGGGGTGCTGGCCCTGCGAGATCAGGATCTGGAAACGCTGCAGACAGGAGAGCGGCAGCCCCAGGCGCCCATCGGCGTCATCGGGGCGGGCACAGGGCTGGGGCAGGCCTACCTCACCTGGGGAGAAGGCGGCTACCAGGTTCATGCCAGCGAGGGGGGGCATGTGGATTTTTCTCCACGGACCCCTTTGGAATGGGAGCTGCTGCGGTATCTGCAACAACGACATGGGCGCGTCTCCACCGAGCGGGTGGTCTCGGGGCAGGGGATCGTGGCCATCTATCAATTTCTGCGGGATAGCCGCTGGGGCCAGGGAGAGGAGCAGTTGCTGGCCCAAATTGCCGCCTGGGAAAGGGGAGCCAGCCCCGTCGACCCAGCCGCCCAAATTGCCAATGCCGCCCTGGAGGGACGGGATCCCTTGGCGGTGGAGTGTTTGCGGCTGTTTACCAGCTTGTATGGGGCCGCTGTCGGCAATTTTGCCCTGCACCTGCTGCCCCGTGGGGGCCTGTTCATCGCCGGCGGGATCGCGCCCAAGCTCCTGCGCCTGTTGCGGGAGGGAGAGTTTTTGCCCTCCTTTTTGGATAAGGGACGGATGCGCACTCTGCTGGAGCAACTGTCAGTGCAGGTGGTGGTGAACGCCCAGGTGGGCTTGATAGGGGCTGCCCACTATGCCGCCACTTTGCTGTAGAGGTTAAGCCTGTTGGCGGCAGGGATCCCCCGCTCCCTTCTCCCAGGGGGAGAGGGGGGCTGGGCAAGGCGCAGGATGGCCATGCCTAGGGCTTGTTCCTGCTCGCAAAGGCCGCATTTTCCGCTGCCAAAAACAACTGGGCCCGCCAAAAGCAGGTGATGGATTTGCTGTCGAAATCCAGGCCAAAACGGGCCATTTCTGTCAGTTCGGCAGGCGAAAGCTCCACCACCGCAATGTCTTCATCTTCATCCTTGGCCGGTGGAGCATCCAGCACTTCCAGATCCCGCGCCAGGTAGGCGTACATGATCTCGCTGGAATAGCCGGGGCACAGATAAAATTGGCCGAGGGGATCCCAGCGGTGGGCGCGCAGGCCGGTTTCTTCTTCCAGCTCGCGGCGAATGGTTTCATCAGGATGTTCCCCTGGCTCGACGGTACCGGCGGGAAACTCGTAGAGGTAGGCGGCGACGGCAAAGCGATATTGGCGAATGCAGACGAACTTGCCTTCGGCAGTGACCGGCACGGCCACCACGCCGCCGGGGTGGAGGAGGTACTCCCGCTCCCCTTCGGTGCCGTTGGGAAAGCGCAAGCGCTGGCTGACAAAGGTGTACTTGTGGCCTTGAAAGCGCAGGCGCTCGCGAAGGATCTGCGATGGGGTGTGCATGGCAAGGTTGCTCAGAGAAAGGCCCCCCTCAGCTTAATCGGTGGCGGTGCTGTTGGAGCTCCCCCCTTAAGGTAAAGTCAGAGGGGCAAGCGAAGGTGCAGGCCATGATCTCCCCTTCTCTGAAGGAGTTCCTCGCCCTCAGCCAACAGGGCAATTTCATCCCGGTCTACCAAGAATGGGTGGCGGACTTGGAAACGCCTGTCTCTGCCTGGTACCGGGTCTGTGCCGGGCGGCCCTACAACTTTCTGCTGGAATCGGTGGAGGGAGGGGAACAGGTGGCCCGCTACAGCTTCCTCGGCTGCGACCCTTTGTGGGTTTTGCAGGTGCGCGGGGATCAGGCCTTGCAGATCCACCGCGATGGGCATCGAGAGCAGCACCAAGGGGATCCCTTTGCCGTTTTGGCCCGCTGCCTGCAGCCCTATGAGCCGGTGCACCTGCCGGAGTTGCCCAGCAGCATCGGCGGGCTCTTTGGCTACTGGGGCTATGAGCTGATTCGCTGGATCGAGCCCAAGGTGCCCATTCACCCCCTGCAGCCGGGGGATCCCCCCGACGCTATCCTCATGCAGGTGGACAGCATCCTGATCTTCGACCAGGTCAAGCGCAAGATCTGGGTGGTGGCCTTTGCCGACACACGCCAGCAGCCGGCGGAGCAGGCCTACGCCCAAGCCTGCCGGCGGGTGGAACAGTTGGTGCAACAGCTCAGCGCCCCCCTTTCTCTTGCCCACCTCAGCCTCGACTGGAAGCCGCAACTGCCCGATGCCATTCCCCCCAGCACCCTCAGCCGCGCCGCCTACTGCCAGGCGGTGGAGCAGGCCAAAGCCTACATCCGGGCTGGCGAGATCTTTCAGGTGGTGCTCTCGCAGCGCTTCACCACCCCTTTTGCTGGAGATCCTTTCCGGCTCTACCGCTCCCTGCGGCTGATTAACCCCTCCCCCTACATGGCGTTTTTCCAGTTTGGCGATCTCTGCCTTGTCGGCTCCAGCCCAGAAGTGATGGTCAAGCTCACTCGGATAGGGGAAGAGCGCATCGCCACCGTGCGTCCCATCGCCGGCACCCGCCCCCGCGGCGCCACCCCCGCCCAAGACCGCCAGTTGGAGCAGGAGCTGTTGGCGGATCCCAAGGAGCGGGCAGAGCATGTGATGCTGGTGGACTTGGCCCGCAACGACCTGGGGCGGGTCTGCCGCCTGGGATCCGTGCAGGTGGACGACCTGATGCAGATCGAGCGCTACAGCCACGTGATGCACATCGTCAGCAATGTGGTGGGGCAGTTGGATCCCCGCTACAGCGCCTGGGATCTGCTGCGGGCCACCTTTCCTGCCGGCACGGTTACTGGCGCTCCCAAGATCCGCGCCATGCAGATTATCCACGAGCTGGAAGGGTGTCGCCGCGGCCCCTACGCCGGCGCCTATGGCTACTACGACTTTGCCGGCCAACTGAACACCGCCATCACCATCCGCACCCTGCTGGTTCAGGGGGACCGGGTGAGCATCCAAGCCGGGGCGGGCATCGTGGCCGACTCGGATCCGGAGCGGGAGTACCAAGAATGCCTGAACAAAGCGCGGGGCATGCTCATGGCAGTGGCCAGCTTGCAGAAGGAGTAAAGGCTCGTGTTAGCCCAGGTGCACTTTAGCCATGCCGAGCGGGAGCGCCGGCAGCCGGATCCAGAGACCGTAGAGCAGGCGTTTCACCTGTTTTCCACCGAGGGCTACCTGGTGCTGCCGGAGATCTTCCCCACGGCGCTCATCGACAAGCTACACAGTAGCTTTCTGACCACCTACAGCCGCTACTGCACCCACGAAAACCACCCCGACGCCCTGTTGGTGGGCAATCGACGAGTGATGGTGACGGTGCGCCTGGAGGGGCCCTTTAACGATCCCCTGCTCTATGCCCATCCCTTAATCCTGCCTATCTTGCAGCGAATCTTGGGATCAAGCCTGATCCTGAGCGGGCTGGGGGTGGTAGTTTCTCTGCCGGGATCCGCCGACCAACAGGTTCACCGGGATCTCTCCCACCTCTTCGGCGACGCAATTCTAGATGCCATCGTCCCCTGCTATGCCCTGAATTTGCTTATCCCGCTGGTGGAGGTCAACGAAGAGAACGGCATGACCCGCCTCTGGCCTGGCAGCCACGCTGTTTTCGAGGCCCACTACACCGAGCTGGCCCGGCAGATGCCCTTTGTCGATCCGCCGCTGGCCAAGGGATCCTGCCTGCTGTTCGACTACCGCTTGATTCACCTGGGCCGGGCCAATCGTTCTGCTGCTCCCCGGCCCCTCCTCTACAACACTTACAGCCGACCTTGGTTCCGGGATCCCGTCAACTATACCCGACAGCCCCCCCTGGTGATCCCGGCAGCCGAGAAAGAGCGGATCCCGGCCCAGCACCACTCCCTATTCGTGGCAGCGCAGATTGTGTAGAGGAAAGTTTTGAGGAATGTGGGAAGATGCCTCAGAATGGGGGTGGGTATCCCCGTTGTTGAAGTTTGATTGCGCACCCCACCATGAGCGAAAGCACCTCTCAAGAGCCATCTTGGGCGCCGACGGCAGACGAAATGGCCCCTGCTGTGGGTCCTGGCGCAGAAACCGCCCCGGCTCCTGAAGCCGACAAGGGATCCGCCGCCCGGCGTGTCCGCCAACTCTTGGGCATGAAAGGGGCAGAGGTGGAGTCTCGCTCCGTTTGGCAAGTCCACCTGCAACTGATGAAGCCCGTGACCTGGATCCCGCTGGTGTGGGGCCTGATTCCGGGAGCGGCCTCCTCCGGCCACTTCACCTGGACTTGGGAAAACGTGGCCCTCATCTTGGTGGGCATGATCCTGGCCGGCCCCTTGATGACGGGCTACACCCAGACCCTGAACGAATACTACGACCGCGACATCGACGCCATCAACGAGCCCTATCGCCCCATCCCTTCCGGGGCCATCTCCCTGCGGCGGGTGGTCATCCAAATCTGGGTGCTGCTGATCCTGGGGCTGGCGTTGGCCTATGCCCTGGATTGGTACACCGGCCACGACTTTCCGGTGATCACCTGCATTGCCCTGGCGGGAGCCCTAATTGCCTACATCTACTCGGCGCCGCCCCTGAAACTAAAGCGCAACGGCTGGCTGGGGAACTACGCCCTGGGGGCCAGCTACATCGCCCTGCCCTGGTGGACGGGACATGCCCTCTTTGGCGAGCTGAACTGGACAATCTGCATTCTGACCCTGATCTACAGCTTGGCCGGCCTGGGGATCGCCGTGGTCAACGATTTCAAAAGCATGGAGGGGGATAGACAATTTGGCCTCGCCTCCTTGCCGGTGATGTTTGGGGCGATGGGGGCGGCCTGGATCGCGGCGCTGATGATCGACCTGTTTCAGTTCGGCATGGCCTCGTTTTTGCTGGGAGCTGGCCTAAAGCTCTACGCCGCAATTTTGGTGCTGCTGATTATCCCGCAGATCACCTTCCAAGACATGTACCTGCTGCGGGATCCCCTCAACAACGACGTCAAATACCAGGCCAGCGCTCAGCCTTTTCTGGTGTTGGGCATGCTGGTGGTGGGGCTGGCGCTGGGCCGCTTGGGGCTGGGGTAGTCGAGCCGAGGCCAAAGTGCCCATCCTGGCAACCGAGGTGACGGCTTCCGCCCTGGGGTGCTCCCTCTGCCTGGGCCAAGATCAAGTCAGGATCCCATCGGGGATGGCCGATGGATCCCAAAAAGTGGGATGGCCCTGGGCCAAAGGAGATATCCGATGAAGCTGTCTATTCCCCTCCAACTCAGCCTGAGCCTGGCTCTGCTCTTGGGGGCGGTCGTCCCTGCACAAGCCCAGCGGATCGTCATCGACGGGCGCGGGATCCTGGTCGAACCCAGCACCGGTGGCTCGGTCATCCTCAACCCCGACCAGCCGCTCTTGGCTCCGATCCCGCCTGGGGGAGTTCCTTTTTCCCTCGATGCAGAGGGCCAAGTGGTCTCTGCCCCTGGCTACCGCTGCAGCGCCGCCACCGCTGCCGACAACTCTCCCATCATCTGCCGCTCCCAGTTCAACCCCAACGACGTGGTGGTCTACGAGCGGGATGGCCGCTCCAACACCTTCTTCGTCAATACTGACAACCCTGTGATCCAGCCTTCCGGCAGCGGCCTGCGGATTCTGCCCAACTCCGAGCCGGTGCAGCCCTCCGGCAGTGGCTTGCGCATCATCCTCAACTGACAGACGGGAAGCGGCCCCCTGTCTAAGGGGATCCCTCAGGAGCAGCTGATACATTTACGCTGAACACTGCTGAGCATTACTGCTCAGCGGTGAAGCGATAGCATTCTGTCCGTTTCCGTTGTCACTACGCGACGCTGACGCGACCGCGCTACTCGGACGGAGTCCAAACAGAAAGGCGGTATCCCGCAAAGCCCTGAGCATAACACCCAGAGCGCCTTGCCAATCTCGTGGTAGCCTATGGTTGCACTT
>NZ_AXUW01000001.1:108745-206705 GCF_002760415.1 Synechococcus sp. 65AY6A5 | reverse complement strand
GTGTGGAGACACACCCCAAAATAATCCGCCGCTTCTCTCGGTTTTACATATCTAGCCATACCAAGCAGCCATACTGAACATACTGTACATTATTTTCAGTATAGTCCAGCGTATCATTGACTAGAGTCATGCTCCCGCTCGTCTTGCCTCCAATTCCCTTAGGATCTGCCGGTGGCGCTGCCGGGTGATGGGGTACAGCCACACCAGCAGGATCCCACCGATTAAAGCCACTGCCGGCAGGGGGCCGATGGCGAGGCGGATGGCCAGCAAGGCCAATTCTGGCTGGAGGGGTGGGGCCTCTCCGGCCACCGAAGGGATAAAGCCGGCCCAATCCAGAGCTTGTCCCACGAAAAACAGCCCTAGCGCCAGGCCCACCTTTTGCAAGAACACCATGAAGGCATAGAAGATCCCTTCCCGCCGCTCCCCAGTGTGCAGCTCGTCCAGGTCGATGACATCCGGCAGCATTGACCAAGGGCCAAGATACACTGTGGCGGAAACCCCGATCCCTGCCAACAGGGCTAGTGCAATCATGAGCCGCTCCTGGCCGGCCTGCAGGAAAAATAGGCCCGCCTGCGAGATGAGCCAAAACCCCGCCCCGATCAGGTACATGGCGCGCTTGCCCAGCCGAGCGCTCAGGCATGTCCAGGCAAACAGGGTCAGCACGGCAACACTCTGAACCGCCAACACCACCAGAGAAATCCACACCTCGGGCAGGCCCATCCAGAAGACGATGAAATAGGGGATGATCGTGGCTGTGAACTGAAAGGCCAGCCAAGAACACAGGTAGATGCCGCTGACAAACAGGTAGGGGCGATTGCTGAAGGCCACCCGCAGTTGCTGCAGCAGAGGCAGCGGATCCCGTTGGGATTGAAAACGTTCTCGTACTCCCCAAAAGCAGAGCAGCAGGGGCACAGCCGAGATGGCCCCAAAACAAGCCCCCGCCAGCAGATGGCCGGCAGCCCGATCCGGCAGCAGGTTAAACAGCAGCGGAAAGGTAACCACGGCAACCATGCTGCCCCCCACCGAGAAGGCAAAGCGAAATTGGTTGAGCCGGGTGCGCTCGTCGTAATCCTGGGTTAGCTCCGCCGTCAGGGAGGCGTAGGGGATGTTGGCGGCAGAATAAAAGGTGTTGAACAGCAGGGACACCGCCAGGTAGTAGGCGAAAAGGGGGCCCATCTGACCGGGAAAAGGGATCCACCACTGAGCTGCAAAAGTCAGGCCAAAGGGGATGGCCGAAAACAGCAGCCAGGGGCGGCGACGGCCCCAACGGCTGCGGGTGCGGTCGCTGAGGATGCCGATGATGGGATCGTTGACGGCATCCCAAAAGCGGGTGATGGCGTAGATGCTGCCGGCCAAGCCTGCCGCCATGCCGACGGTATTGGTGAGAAAGGGCAGCAGGAAAAAGATGAGGATATTGGCCGTCATGCCCGTGCCCAGATCCCCCACCCCATAGGCCAGCTTCGTCCGCAAGCTCAGTCGTTCTCCGGTCATGGCCTGCCTTGGCAAAGGAGAGTCTTACTTAGTCTAGGGGGAAGGGGCAGGCGAGAGGGCTAATTGCCCTTTTCGCGGAGGGGCTAAGAGCGCATCTGGCTCATCGCCTCCAGATTCAACGCCTTGGCCACCTGTTCCGGGCTCATCAAGTTGCGCTCCAACACGATCTGGCGGATGGGCTTGCCGGTTTCCAGGGAGATCTTAGCCACCTCTGCCGCCTGCAGGTAGCCAATGTAGGGATTGAGGGCAGTCACCAAAGCCAGCGTCCCCTCAGCATAGCTGCGGCAGCGATCCGCCTGGGCGGTGATGCCGCGGACGCAGCGCTCGGTAAAGACGCGCAGGCTGTTGTTGAGGATCTGCAAGCTATGCAGGAGGTTATAGGCAATCAGCGGCATCATCGCGTTGAGCTCAAATTGGCCTGCCTGGGCGGCGAGGAGAATGGCGGTGTCCAGGCCGATCACCTGAAAGCAGACCATGTTCAGCATCTCGGCCATCACCGGGTTGTACTTGCCGGGCATGATGGAGGAGCCGGGCTGTACCGGCGGCAGTTGGATCTCTTTGAGGCCAGTCTTGGGGCCGGAATCCATCAGGCGTAGGTCGTTGGCCATTTTGATGGCATCTTGGGCCAGGTTGCGCAGGGATCCCGACAGGTGCACAAAGGGGGCCATGCTCTGCATCGCCGCCATGGGATGGGGGGCCGGGGTAAGGGGCAACTGGGTGTACTCTGCCAGCCGTTGCACCACCTTTTGCCGGTACTGGGGATGGGTATTGAGGCCGGTGCCGACGGCGCTGCCCCCCAGCCCCAAGCTGCCCAGAGCCTGGCTGGCCTCCTCGATCCAGCGGCGGTGCTGGGCAAAGATGGCCGCATAGGCGCCGAAGCTATCTCCCAGCCTTATGGGGACAGCATCCTGCAAATGGGTGCGGCCCGCCTTGAGAATGCCGTGGAACTCCTGTGCTTTCTGCTCCAGCGCCGCCACCAGGTTGTCCAGCGTGCCCAAAAGATCCCGCCGCACCCGCAGCAGGGCCGCCAGGCGAATGGCGGTGGGGATGACGTCGTTGGTGGATTGGCCGTAGTTGACATGGTCGTTGGGGCTGACCCGCTCGTAGCGCCCCTTGGGCTCTCCCAGGATCTCCAGGGCGCGGTTGGCCAACACCTCATTGACGTTCATGTGGTGGGAGGTGCCCGCCCCGGCCTGGTACACATCCACCACAAACTGATCCCGCAGGGATCCCTGGAGGATCTCGTCTGCCGCTTGGACAATGGCCTTGGCCACGTCGGGGGGAATGCAGCCCAGCTCGCCGTTGACCTCCGCCGCCGCTTTTTTGATGAGCACGCAGGCCTCCACGTACTCCGGCAGCGGCTTGAGGCCGCTGATGGGAAAATTCTCCAGGGCGCGGGCGGTTTGGATGCCGTAGTACACCGACTGCGGCAGTTGCCGCTCCCCCATCGCGTCCCGCTCGCTGCGCACTTGCAGTGGGTCTGTCTCTGGAACCATGGCACAGCTCTAGCTGGCAGGTTTTTGGGAAGGTTCCTGTAGAGGTAGGGATCCCTTTTCCTGGAGAGCAGCCAACTGCTGGCTAATCCGCTCGTTGTTTTCCGCCAAGACGAGCACCATGGCCGCGCAGGCCAGATGAACTCCTGCCCGGAATTCGGCCGAGGCTTTGTACTGAGCCAGCGCCTCGCTATCTCCTTCTCGCGGGCTCAGGATCAGTTGCACCGACTTTTGGGCCAACTCTTTCAGTTCCCGTTCCGTTAAACCGAGCTGCACCACTTTTGCCCTCCCTGCTAACCGGAAAACAAGCCCCCCCCTGCCCTCTCACCGGCAGGAGCGCCACTTTGGTTATCCTACCGCGGTTGCTGCCCCAATCCAGCATCCTTCTTCCTTCCAGTGGGTCGGCGAACCCCTAGAAGAAAACAAAAAATGCCGGCTAGTATAGGTGCAGCATGCCTTGCCCTCCTGGCCGATAGACCACTTGGGGGTGCAAGTCCGTCGGCCAGCAAGGGCGCAAAAGAGGCTGCTATTCTCTGAGTACTACCATCTAGGTTGTTGTTCACAGAGAGGAAAACTTGTCCGTAGAACGTCCACTTGACCGCTTGCCCCGCAAGCAGCGCGCAGAGCTGCCGGCCATCAACGAGCGCATCCGCTTCCCCAAAATTCGCCTCATCGACACCGATGGCACCCAGTTGGGGATCATGAGCCCGCGCGAAGCCCTGCGCCTGGCCGAAGAAAAAGATCTGGACTTGGTCTTGGTCAGCGACAAGGCGGATCCTCCCGTCTGCCGCATCATGGACTACGGCAAGTTCAAGTTTGAGAAGGAGAAAAAAGAACGGGAGGCCCGCAAAAAACAACACACCGCCGAGATCAAGGAAGTGAAGTTTCGCTACAACATCGGCGAGCACGACTACCACGTCCGCCTGCGCAGCGCTCAGCAGTTTTTGGGGGATGGAGACAAGGTAAAAGCCACGGTGATGTTTCGCGGTCGCGAGGCCCAGCACGCCGAGTTGGGGGAAGAGTTGCTGCAGCGCTTGTTCAAAGACCTAGAAGGCGTGGCGGAAATGCAGCAGCCCCCCCAAAAGGAAGGGCGAAACATCACGATGATCCTCTCCCCCAAAAAATCCACCTGAGGAGGGATCCCGTCTATGGCTCTTGCTGTTGGGGATCCGGCGCCGGAGTTTACCCTGCCCGATGCCGAGGGCAATTTGGTCAGCCTGAGCCAGCTGCGGGGCCGGCGGGTGGTGCTCTACTTCTACCCGCGGGACAACACTCCCGGCTGCACCCGAGAAGCCTGTGGCTTTCGCGATGCCTACGCCGAGTATCAGGCGCACGGGATCCACGTCTTGGGGGTGAGCGCCGACGACGCCCGTTCCCACCAAAAGTTTGCCCAAAAACTGCAGCTTCCCTTTCCGCTGCTGGTGGACGAGGGGGCCAAGGTGGCCAGCGCCTACGGCGTCTATGGCCCGAAAAAGTTCATGGGCAAAGTCTATAACGGCATTCACCGCACCACCTTTGTCATCGATCCGGAGGGGAAGATCGAGGCCATCATCACCAAGGTCAAGGTGGAGGCTCACGCGGCGGAGCTGCTCAAGCAGTTAACCGGCTCCTAAGCTCTCTGTTGGGGGGTGCAGGGGGAGCAGCCCTGTCGGCAAAGGTGCCTAGGTGTCCAGCGTTCCCGTGCCGAGATTAGGACAAGAAGAGAGCGGGCAGGGGATATAACGATACAAGGTGCCGGTATGGATTCCCCTGGGGCCGTGTCCCGACGCACCCGTACCACCAAGTCGATTCACGACAGCTACCAAATTTTGGGTTTGGCCGGCCAAGGGCAGTATGGGCGCGTGTTCTGTGCCCGGCCCCGCCACGGGGGGGATCTGGTGGCCCTCAAGGAGCTGCCGGCAGAGCGCTTTCCCACCCCCAACCTGCTGCGGGAGCTGCGCTACCTGCTGACATTGAACCACCCCAACATCACCCGCTGCTACGCCCTCGAACATGCCCGTGAGGGGCGCTATTTGGTGTTGGAGTACTGCGAAGGGGGCACGCTGCGGGAGCTGATCGACCAGGTGGAGCGGGGGCTGTGGCTGCCGGTCAAGCAGGTTTTGGGCTTTGTGGATCAGATCTTGGCCGGCTTGGATCATGCCCATCGACAGGGGGTAATCCACTGCGATGTCAAGCCAGAGAATATCTTGCTCAAGCCCACGCCCCAGGGTTGGCAACTGAAGCTGACGGACTTTGGCATCGCTCGTCACCCCCAGCCTGCTCCCGGCGAGATCTCTGCCACCGGCTCCCCCGCCTACATGGCGCCAGAGCGGTTCTACGGCCAGTTCAGCCCCGCTTCTGACCTCTACGCGGTGGGGATCATCCTCCTGGAGCTGTTGACGGGCCGGCGACCCTTTTCCGGCTCCCCCAGCCAGTTGATGCACGCCCACCTCAACCAGCCGTTTGTCTGTCCGGAAGGGATCCCGGCCCCGCTGCAGGAACTGCTGGAGATCACGTTGCGCAAGTTGCCCCTGCGGCGGTTTCGCACCGCGGCCCAGATGCGTTCGGCCCTGGCAACCTTTGCCCGGGAGTGGCAGGAGCCAGCCGGTTGTTGGGTCGGCCCTCGCCTGTCCAGGCGGTCACCTCCCGGCCTGCAGGTCTGGGATCTGCCGGATCCGGGTTTTGTTGGCGAGGGCGGGAGGGAGTCCCTGCCTGAGCAAAAGTTCTGCATCTGTGAAGATCCGAGCGGCTCCCGATCCCCGCTGCTGCTGCGGGTAACCCCTCAGCGGCTGGAGTGGCTGGATCTGCAGACCCTTGCCTCAGGAGCGCCGCCTCTGGCCTGTTTCTCCTTGGCCGAACCGTTGCAGCAAGTGCTGCCCTTGCCGAGCTTCCCGGAGGCTTTGGCTTTTTCCAAAAGCAACCTTTTGCACCTGAGTCCCGCGCGCGTCCGTACCTTGCTGAGTTTTGCGGAGGATTGGCGAGCCACCTGGCTGGCGGAGCGGCAGGAGTTGGTCTGGGCCACTGCCAAAGAAATTGGGGCAGTGCAATGGCTGCCGGCTGGGCCAACCGTAGCTCAACCTTTTCCGGAGTTCCACTGCTACTTTCGCTGGCCTTGGCAGGTGCCAACGGGATCCCTGCTCCGCTTGCTGGCTCTCTCGGAGCATCTGGTGCTGTTGGCGGGATTGGGGCGGCAGTGGGTGGAAATGACTGTGTTGCCCTATCCGGCGGCCTGGCCTCCGCAGACGGGCTCCCAGCCGCTGCGCTATCGCCTACCCCTGGATCCCAGGGGGAGAGTGCTCAGCTTGGGGGAGCGGCTGCTTTTTGCCGGCGGGGATGGAGGAGGCCAGGGATGCTGCCCCCACCTTTGCTCGGTGCAGGTCAACCCGCTGCGGCTGCGCCGCTGGTTTTTGAAGGGGTGGCCCCTGCAAATGGCCAAGGCCCCTTGGGGCGTGCTGCTCCTGTGTCGCGAGGGGGAGGAGTTCTCTTCCCTCTGGCTGTATAGCGAGGGGGGGTATCCCTTGGCCCAGGTGGCCGTGCCCGTCGGATCCGAGGTGTTGCAGGTGGGGCAAAGGGGACTGGTCTGGCTGCAAGTGCCCAAGGCCGGGAAGCCGCAGCAATTTCAGCTTTGGCAGTTGGATCTCAACCAGTTGCCGGCGAATGGCCATGCCGCCGAGGGGGTTGCTTTGGGCTAGCGACGGGTTTTTTGCTTTTGAAATGGCCCTAGCTGAGCTTGGGCTGTTCGGCTAGCTGCTGGAGTGGGCTTGGCGAGCCAATTGCTTGAGAAAGGCCAGCGGATAACGGCTGTGAAGCTGCTGCTTGAGCCGCTCTTGCAGGAGCTCCTCTTGCCAGGGATCCCCCGATTGCAGCCACTCCAGGTAGCTCAGCCCCGCCACCCGCGTCAGATAGGCTCCGCTGGCCGCCTGCAGCGGGATCCCCATGAGCATCCAGGGACTGGCTTTGAGGGCAGAGCCCAGGGCCTGGGTGGCCAGCTCCAGTCCCCCAAGCTGCACGATCATTTGCGCCAGGCTGTGGGCCATTTGTTGAGCCTGCTGCAGGGTGATGCGGCGATCGAACACCTGATGCAGCTCCCCGATCATGCGCGCCTGGATGACCACCCCCGCCAGCATATCCAAAGCCGGAAGGGGAGTCACGGCCAGGGCAGCAGCGGTGGCCCACTGCATCCGCTCCACGATCTGGCGACCCTGGTGGTAGCGCTCTTCCCGCAGGGCCTGTTGGACGGCCTCGCTCAAGGTTTGGGTTTGCAACAGGGCGTTGGCCAGGCGCAGATGGGATCCCTTTTGCTGCAGCAGGCGGGCCATCTGCTGGACCAGGGCGCCTGTATCGGGGGGCTGCGGCTCCCAGGTTTCTTGTCTGGAGCCATCGGGGAAGCAGTAGCGAACCTTCAAGGGCTCCGGGTCGGCGGCAATGGCCACCACCTGCTCAGGGGGAATGACGCCGGCGGTGCGCTGGCGCAGGTGGGCCAAGATGATCTCCACCTCCTCCGGCAACATCTGATCCGTCTTGTTAAGGGCCAGGATGGTGGATTTCCCCAGCCGGGCCAGCTCGAGCAGCTCGGCATATTCTGAGGCCAGCAGATCCCCGGCCACCACCAAAATCAACAGATCCGCCTTCTGGGCCAGGGCGCGGGCCTCCGCCTCGCCGGCGCCGCCGATGGTCAGCAGGCCAGGGGTATCGGTGAGGGAGATGGGGCCACTCCAGCCCTCCAGTTGATAGGTGTGAATGGATCCCTGCTGGGTGGTGCCCAGGGTGGGAGCGGTTTCCCCCACAGGCTGCCCCAGCAGAGCGTTGATGAGAGAGGTTTTGCCGGCAGAAGCGGTGCCGAACACCACCAGGTGCAATTCTTCCTGGGCCAGCCGTCGATCGATCTCCCGCGCCTTGGCCTGCAAGGCGCGACGGCTAATGTCGTCCTGCAGCTTCTGGATAAGGCGATCGACATCCTGCAGATCTGCTTGCACCTGATCCCGCGTCAACTTAACCCGCCGCCGCGGCTTAGCCGCTGGGGTGGGATCCTGTTGCGGTCGGCGAACCTGTTGCCACCAATGGCGTGCCACCAGCCCTGCCGCCACTGTTCCGCCCAGGATGCCGGCCACCGCTAGATCCGCCAGCGGCACCGAATAGGGAGCCACAAAGCTGTAGATGCCCTCAACCCATTGCAGGTATTGGCTGAGAGCCGCCAAGCCCAGCCCCGTCAACAACCACAGCCAAGTGGAGCGCGACAACACCATGCCAACCCACAGCTTGCCCAAATGCCCAATCGGGAACAGATCCTGATCCCCAGGCAAACCCTGAAGATCTATAGAGATCTGCAAAGGCGAGAGAAGCGTTCGCGAATTTAGGACGGCTGAACCCTCTCCGCTGGCAACCCCGGCGCAAGCGGGCTCCGCAGCCGCTTCTCTAGCATAGGGCTAGCTGTAGCTGGGCATACAGTTTTTGCAAGAAGCTTTGTTTAGGAACAGCTACCCACCGGCAAAACCAGAAGCTGAAGACAGAAAACGCCAATCGAGATCGCCCTCAGCCCAAGTGGCCAAAAAGGACAGGGATCCCTGGCAAAACCGCCGGCGGCTCCAGCGGCGCTGGCAAAAACTCGCCCCCCCGGTAGTCCAATAGCTGCACCAACAACAAATAGCCCACCCCCAGGGCAATGGCCAAAGCTCCCGTCATAATGGCTACCCACTTGGGCCGTTCCACGCTGGGCCTCCCAATCACTGCCGGACTTGATCTTCTTTCTTAATAATGCCTGAAGCCTTAGCGAGGTGGGATCAAGACGGTGTCGATGACGTGGATGATGCCGTTGGCAGCTTGAATATCCGCGGTGATCACGTTGGCGTTGTTGATGCGAATCCGTCCGCCCTCAAGAAGGGTGACAGTGACAGGGGATCCCTGCAAAGTCGTCACCTGCTGGCCGGATCTGAGGGCGCTGGAGGGGGCCAAGCCGGGAACCACGTGGTAGGTGAGAATGCGCACCAGCTCTGCCCGGTTCTCAGGCCGCAGCAAGGCTTCCACCGTGCCAGGGGGCAAAGCGGCAAAGGCAGCATTGGTGGGAGCAAAGACCGTGAAGGGGCCTTCTTGCTGCAAAGCCCCCACCAAGCCCGCTGCCTGCAGGGCCGTCACCAAGGTACTGAAGTTAGGGTTAGCAGCGGCAACGGCGACGATATTGGGCAGCGGCGTAGGGCTGGGAGAGAGAGTCGGAGTGGGCGTCGGCAGGGCAATGGCTGTATCGTTGCTGGAACTGTCACAACCGACCAAGGCCAAGCAGGTGGCCGCCGTCAGTCCAAGGGTGAGGGTTTTGCGATTCATAACAAAAGTTAATAACTCAAAACATTCGTCTCCATCTTAGGGTCAAAAGCCGTTCTCGCACGGGTGGCCCTAGAGCAGAGCAGGGGTCACTTTTGCGTAGAAGTGGCTACGGTAAAGTTCGGTATTCTGGGTGTGGTTGCTGGAGGGGAGAAAGGGGATGAACGGGATCGGGATCCCATCTTGGCGGCGGCAACTGCGTCGTTGGCTGCCCTGGGCTGCCCTGCTGCTGCTCCTGGTGGCCATTGGCTACTGGGTGGGCCCCCGACCTCGGCCTTATCCCCAAGAGCCAGAGCTGCCCACCCTGGCCCCTCTGCCGCAGCACCCCCGCATCCGGGTGGCGTTCAACCAAAGCCGCGAGAGCACCTATCGGGATCCCTATCGCCAGGTCTATCGCTACGGCTACAACCTGGAGGAGCTGATCCTCTCCCAGATCCGCTCCGCCCAGCAGTCGCTGGATGTGGCGGTGCAAGAGTTGAACCTGCCCCTGATTGCCCAGGCCCTGGCCGAGCGGCGCCAGGCCGGGATCCCGGTGCGGGTGATTACCGAAAATACCTATGTGCGGGCCTGGCACCAGCTCACCCCTGACCAAGTGCGGGCGTTGGACGAGCGCAGCCGCCGCAAGTACGAGGAGTACCGCAACTTGGTGGATGTGAACCGGGATGGGCGCCTCTCCCCAGAAGAGATCGCCACGCGGGATGTCTATGCCCTGCTCGATGGGGGGCAGGTGCCCTGGCTGGACGACACCGCCGACGGCTCCAAGGGCAGCGGCCTGATGCACCACAAGTTTGTGATTATCGACGGGCAGCGGGTGCTGACCGGATCGGCCAATTTTACCCTCTCCGATATCCACGGGGATTTCGATGCCCCCGGCAGTGTGGGCAACGCCAACCACCTGCTGCTGCTGGATAGCCCCGAGCTGGCTCGCCTCTACACCGAGGAGTTCAACCTCATGTGGGGAGATGGGCCGGGAGGGTTGCCCGACAGCCGCTTCGGGGTGCAAAAGCTCAAGCGTCCCCTGGAGACGGTTTACCTTGGCGATGCCATCGTGGGGGTACATTTTTCTCCCAGCAGCCGCTCCCTGCCCTACGAGGCCACTTCCAACGGCATCATCGCGGCCACCCTGGCCCAAGCGCAGCAGCAGGTGGATCTGGCCCTGTTGGTCTTTACGGACTCAGGCATTGCCAACCAGCTCAGGCAACTGCGCCAGGAGCGCAACGTGCTGATCCGCGGCGTGTTCGATCCCGGCTTTGCCTTTCGCGACTACAGCCGCACCCTGGAGATGTGGGGGCTGCTGCTCCCGGACGAAAACTGCCGGGTGGACGCGGCCCGCCTGCCTTGGACAGTGCCCGCTTCATCCGTGGGCGTGCCCAACCTCGCCCCGGGAGACAAGCTGCACCACAAGTTCGCCATCGTCGATCCCGGCACTCCTCAGGCCACGGTGATCACCGGATCCCACAACTGGTCAATGGCGGCCAACCACATCAACGACGAAAACCTTTTGATCATCCGTAATGAGCGGGTGGTGGATCACTTTGTGCGCGAGTTCGAGCGGCTCATTGCCGAGGCCCGCTTTGGCCCCAGCCGCCGCCTGCAGCAACAGGCGGAAGAGAGAGCCCGCCTCTGCCCCAGCCCTGTCCCCGTCGCCCTCTCCTCATCTGAAGCAGAGCCGGAGCTGCTGGAAGTCGAGGTGATCTCCGTTCCTGACAGGGGATCCCCTTCCCAGCCGGCTACCCCGCAAGCTTCCCGCGTGAACTTAAACACCGCCACCGCAGCAGAGCTGCAGCAGTTGCCCGGCATTGGCCCGGCCCTGGCGCAGCGCATCATCGAGGCCCGTCCCTTTTCCTCCTTGGAAGATCTACAGCGGGTCAAGGGCATCGGGCCGGCCCGGATTGAGCAACTGCGGGATCGGGTCACCTGGTAGGGATCCGGTCTAGCTCTCTTGAGCCAGCTCCAGAAAGGCCCCCATGCGGCGAAACTTCTGGTAGCGCTCCTCCCGCAGCTCCCGCCCGCTCAGAGCAGATAGCTCCTTGAGATGCCGCAGGAGAGCTTCTTTCAGCGTCTGGGCAGCTTCCAGGGGGGCGCGGTGGGCGCCGCCAACCGGCTCCGGCAAGATCTCGTCAATGACCTCTAGCTGCAGCAGGTCTTGGGCGGTAATGCGCAGGGCTGCCGCTGCTTGCGGCGCTTTCTTGGCATCTTTCCAAAGGATGGCCGCACAGCCTTCCGGCGAGATCACCGAATAGACGGCGTGCTCAAACATCAAGATGCGATCCCCAATGCCAATGGCCAAAGCCCCCCCGGATCCCCCTTCGCCGATGACGGTGCAGATGATGGGGATCTCCAGCCGAAACAGGGTCTGCAGGTTGGTGGCGATCGCTTCCCCCTGGCCCTCGGCTTCTGCCTTAACCCCTGGGTAGGCCCCCGGCGTGTCGATAAAGGTCAATAGGGGCAGGCCGAAGCGGTGGGCATGTTCCATCAGCCGCAGGGCTTTGCGGTAGCCGGCGGGGTTGGGCATGCCGAAGTTGCGGTGGATGTTGTCTTTGGTGTCGCGGCCTTTTTGGTGGCCGAGGATCATCACCGGCTGATCCCCCAGTTTGGCCAGGCCGCCGACGATGGCCGGATCGTCTTGGCCGTGGCGATCCCCGTGCAGCTCAAACCAGTCGTCGCAGATGGTCTGGACGTAGTCCAAGGTGGTGGGGCGGCGGGGATGGCGGGCCACCTGCAGCCGTTCTACGGGGGTGAGCTGGCTGAAGATCTCGCGGCGCAGCTCTTCGGCTTTGGCCTCTAGTTGGCGAATCTGCTCAGAGGCGTCGATGTCGTTTTCTTCGGCCAAGGCGCGAATTTCCTGGATGCGCTGTTCGAGGGCGGCAACAGGCTGCTCAAACTCCAGCAGTAGGCGGTCGTTGGACTTGGTCATGACCGGTTGGCTAAATTTCGGGAGCGTGCTGTGACCGGCAGAGGCTGCACAGATTTCGGGGTCAGGCTTTGATCTTCTCACATGTAGATCCCGTAGGCTAGAGGGAGCAATCCCCCTACTGCCCAAGAGGGATCCCTTGTCTGCTTCTGTCTCTTCTCCCCCTTCACCCCTTCCCCCCTGGCTGCGCTGGGGGGTGGTGGGATCCGTCGTCTTGGCTATCGGGGTGGGAGCCTTTTGGCAATACGGGCGGCCTGAGCGACAAATCCGCGTCCACACGGAGAAATTGCTGCGGGCGGTGGAGCAGCGCAACTGGGATCAGGTGGAGATGCTGGTCTCTGAGGCCTATAGCGATGGTTGGGGCCTGAACAAGCAGCGGGCGCTGGCCTACAGCCGCGAGATCTTCGGGCAATTTTTTCGCTTGCGCTTCCAACCCCAAGCGCTGCAGGTGCAGCTCGGCCCAGGGGATCCCAGTCGCCAAGGACAGGCCACTCTCTGGTTTGTGATCGAGGGATCCGGCGGCCCCTTAGCCAACCTGACGCGGGATCAGGTGAACGCCTTGGAGCAACCCTTCCGATTGAATTGGCAGCGACGGGGTGGGGAGCCCTTTCGCTGGGAGCTAACCCGCGTGGAGAATCCAGAACTGCAACTGCCCCCTCTCCCCGCTCAAGAACAGACAGGCCAGAGATGAGGGTCGAACACCAACAGGGGGAGCTGGCCTTCGGCTGGCGGGATCCACTGCACAATACCCCGTTGGCGGGCCTGAGCTGCATAGCGGCTGGGGAGAGGCTGCAACTGGGAGGATGTCAGGCGGCGCAGGAGGGGCTGAGTGGGAATGGGCAGAGCCCCTGTTTCTGGGTTGTCGATCTGGTCGGACAATCCGTCCTCAGAACTGCCTGGCTGCAACAGAATAACCCCTTCCGGTTGAAAAGGGATCCCTCGGCCCAGCAACAAACGACCGGTATCCAAAAGCTGGGGGCCGCCCTCCTGAGCAAGCTGAAACTCTGCCCAGCTAAAAACTCGCCGCGCCCGATCAACAGGGAGGCCGAAGCAGTAGGAGCCCAGTTGGAAAGTAATCAAGGTCTGCCGGTTTCTCAGTTGTTCTTGCCGAGCCAGACGACGCAGGCGCAGAGGGGAAAGCAGGGGCATGGACTACCTCGCCATCAAAACGCCGGTGGAAGGTGCCGAAGAGGCTGGTTGCAGCAGTTGCCGCAGCTTTTGGATCAGCTCCTGTTCCTGGAAGGGCTTGGAGAGGTAGGCGCTGGCTCCCAGCCGCTGGGCCAGTTGGCGGTGTTTCTCGCCACTGCGGGAGGTGAGCATGACCACGGGAAGCTGGTCATACAGGGGGTGGGCACGAATCTGGGCCAGCAAGCCAAAGCCATCCAGCCGCGGCATTTCAATGTCGGTAATCACCGCTCGGATGGGAATTCCTCTCTGCAAGTGCTCGAGGGCCTCTTGTCCGTCGCGAGCCTGTTCAACCCGGAACCCTGCTCTTTCTAGGGTCATGGCCAAGAAGCGGCGCACGTTGACCGAATCTTCCACCACCAGCAGGGTGGGCTGGGCGGCAAACCTGGGCTGGGGAAGGGGATCCCTTGCCGACTGACAGGGCTGATCCCGCTGGGCGAGCAGCCAGCTCAAGAGGGCAGGCGGATCCACGAAAAGAGCGATTCGCCCATCGGCCAAAACCGTACAGCCGGAGAATCCCGACGGCAGAGGCAGACCTCCCTCCACCGGGCGCAGAGTTACCTCTTGCTCCCGCCAAAAGCGATCCACCAACAGGCCATAGGGCCGGTTGTCTTCTACCACCAGCAGCACCACAGGTCGGTCGAGAAGGGGGGTCTCGTCAATTTCCCGGCGAGGCTGCCAGCGCGCGAAGCGAAACCAGTGGCCCACAGGAATTAAAGGGATCTGCTCCCCTTCCCAGAGAAAGGAATCGGCAGGCAACTGCGGGGGGATAAGCAATTCTTCCACTGCGTTGGCCGGAAAAGCCAACATCAACCCCTGGCATTCTGTCAGCAGCACGCGGGTGACGCTCAAAGAAACGGGCAGAGTGAGGGTAAACAGCGTGCCCCGTCCCGGCCAAGATTCCACCTGCACCTGGCCGCCAATTCGTTGCAGGTTGGTGCGTACCACGTCTAGACCCACTCCCCGTCCAGATAGCTCGCTGACTCGCTCGGCGGTGCTGAAGCCCGGCTGGAAGATCAACTCCAGCAGCTCCTGGGAGCTGGCCTCAGCCAGGTCGGCAGCGGAAAACCCTATCTGCAAGGCGCGGGCCCGGATTTTATCCAGACAGATCCCTGCCCCATCGTCTCGCACCGTGATCAGAGTGCGGTTGCCCCGTTGGCTGGCGGCAATTTCGATGAGGCCCTTGGCCGGCTTGCCCTGGGCCAGGCGGGTGTCTGGAGCCTCGATGCCGTGGTCAAAGGCGTTGCGCACCAAGTGCAACAAGGGATCCGCCAAGGCCTCCAAAATCGAGCGCTCGATTAGGGTGGATCCCCCCAAGACCCGCAGCTCCACGGGCTTGCCATGGGCTAAGCTCAGCTCCCGCAGCGCTCTGGGGAAGCGATCCGTCAAATCCGATAGAGGCTGCATGCGCACCTGGTCGAGACGGGTTTGCATTTGCCTGGAGAGGCGGCTGAGCTGGCGGGCGCTGCCTTCGGTCTCCTGCAGGGTGGTGTCGATATCGTGGGTTACCTCATCAATTTGCACAACGGTTTCCATCACCTCTTGGGTCAGCAGGTGCATCTCTCCATAGCGATCCATCTCCAAGAGGTCAAAGGTATCGGCCAAGGTCAGGCCGGGATCCCCTTCTTTTTTCAAGAGCACAGAAGCAGGCACGGTGGCAGCGACGCGGTCGTAGCTGCTGCGCAGGCGGCTGTTGGTTTCTTCTAGAGTGCGAACCCGCCGTTTGAACAAGCTGACCAGCTCCCGCAGCCGTTGCAGGCGACTGTTTAAGCGGTTGCGCTCCCCTATGAGCTCTCCCAACAGCTCCCCCAACTGTTCCAGAGGGCGAGCCGGCACCCGTAGCATCTCGGCAGCGCTTTTGGCCCCGGCTGGAATCGAATCCGGCAGCTCGGTGGCTCCTGCCATTGCAGGGGGAGGGGCTTCTGGCGGGGGGGAAACTGGAGGCTCTGCCGGATCCCAGGAGCTGGGGAGAAGAGCGACCTGACCGACTAGCACCAGGGCCTGCGAGCGTCGCCAAGCTTGTAAAGCCGCCTGAGCAACGGGCAACACCTGCTCCTTGGCATTTGGCGGCAGCGTCTCCAGAGCTTGGACTACTGAGCCGCACAGGGTGGCAAAGGCAGGCAGATCCAACATTTCCCCCAGCGCCCCCAGCTCTTGGGCAGCAATGAGAAACTCCTCCCGCAAACAGGGCTGCTCGGGGTGGGCCAGCACACCTTCCAACCGCTGCAGACAGGCCTCCACCTCGGTTGCAAACAGCAGCACCCGCATATCGCCCCCGGCCTCTGCTGCCAGGACTTGGACGTTGTCCTCAGGCTGCAACTCTCCCAACTGCTCTCGCAATTGATCGAAAAGAGGCTGCACCCGCTCTGCCAGCCAAGATTCGTCCAAAAGCCGCTGCTGGCGGTGCTGCTGGGCTATTTGGCGCATGCAATCCAACGCCGCCAAGAGGTTGCGCTCCACTGCGGGGTCGGCTTTTTGGGGATCCACCTGCAAGATCTTGAAACCATCTTCCAGGCGATGGGCCAAGTCGCTAAGCACCGGAAAGCCCATCATGGCCGCCCCGCCCTTGATGGAATGAGCAGCCCGCAGCAAGCGATCCAAACGGGGGCGATCCAAACTCTGGGATCCCAGGCCCAACACCCCTGCCTCCAGGGTGTCGAGGTAAGCCTGGGCTTCGTCCAAAAACTGCAGCCTAACCTGCCACTCGCGTGGGTCGAGGGAAGTGGGATTCGGCCCTATGCTAAACCGCCTCCCCCACCTTGAAGGTGGACACAGAAGTCTGCAACTGACGGGCAACCGCCACCGTAGCCTGGAGAGAGTTGGCCACCTGCTGCGAGGCTGCCGCCGTCTGGGCGGCAATGTTGGCGATTTGCTGCATCAACTGGCGCACCGTTTGAGATGCATCTGCCTGGGCATCGGTGGAGCGGGCAATGGCCTGAAAGAGCTGGTTCACCTGCCGCGAGACTTCCACAATTTGTCCCAGGCTCTGCTTGGCTGCTTCCACCAAGCGGGTTCCCTCCACCACCTGGCCGGTGCTGGTTTCCATCGCCTGTACCACCTCGCCGGTTTCCCGTTGGATCCCTTCCACAATGCGCTCGATCTCGCGGGTGGCTTCTGCCGACTGGGCCGCCAGTGCCCCGACTTCCTCGGCGACCACCGCAAAACCTCGCCCTTCTTCGCCGGCACGGGCTGCCTCGATACTGGCGTTCACCGCCAAGAGGTTGGTTTTCAGCGCAATCTGGTTGATCAAGGACACCACCTTGGAAATCTGCTGGGAAGATTCCCCCAGCCGCTTCACCTTCTTGGCCGTTTCGGCCACCGTTTCCCGCAGTTGCAGGATGTTTTGCACTGTGCGATCCATAGTCAAGCTGCTGTTGATGGCCGTGGCGGCGGCAGATTCGGCAACGGTGGCGGCCTGTTGGGCTTTATCGGCTACCTCCTCGATTGAGAGCGTCATTTGCTCGACAGAGCGCAAGGTCTCTTCGATTTGGGTGGCCTGTCGGAGAGCGGCTTCGGCCAACTCGCGAATGGCTGCCTCGTCACGACCAATGGATTGGTTGACTTGACCGGCGGCCTGCTGCACTTGAATCACGATGTCGCGCAAGCTCTCGATAATGACGTTGAAAAAGTCCGCCATGATGCCAACTTGTCCGGCTGTTAGCTGCGCCCGCACCGTGAGATCCCCCCGCGAGGCTTCTTTGACCTCGCTGATAAGCTGCAGCAGCTCTCTTTGCAGCGCTTCCGACCGCTCCCGTTCCTGGGCGGCCACGGCTTTTTGCTCCAGCGCCCCCAGGTTACCCAAAGCTTGACCCAGGCGGTTGGCCAGCTCTGCCAAGGTTTTCTGTTCTTCGTCAGACCAGCTCTGGCTTTGGGCGCGGCCTATTGCCAAAAAACCGTAAAGCTCATCGCCACGCACCACCGGCGCTATCATCTCGGCTTTCAGTTGGGCTGTGGCCAGCCTCTGCAGGTAGTCGGCGCCCAGATCTGGCCTAGGCACCGGGCCAAAAGCGTAAACTTGCCCGCCGTGGAGAGCCTGCTGGATCGGAGCCGGGATCCTGCGGAGGAGGGTGCCCAAGGTGTCGGGCAGGCGGCTGTCGTGAGATTCAGCGATAACCTGCGCCTCTTCGGGAGCGGTCAAGCGATAGAAGGCCACTCGTTCGGCACCGAAGCGCTGGCGCATCTCGCCCAACAAGTCAGTTAGGGGATCGATCAGCTCTTGCTCTTGGCGAATCCGGGCAATATCGGCAAACCGCTGGGCCAGTCGGGTGTCGGAAACTTGTCGCTCGTAGGTGGCGTTGCGTTCCCGCACAAAGTTGCGCACCAGGATCAAAATGATCCCCCAGCTCAGCAGCAGAATCGGGAAGCTGATGCCGGAAAAGATCAAAGCCTGCAGCAGCTCTTGCTCGTAAAGCTGGACGCTGGCCTGAATGTTGCTGCGAATGGCCTCCAGGGTTTGGTTGATCCCTTCGGCGTAGATGCGCTTTTGCTCTTCGTACTCAGGGCTGTGCAGCAAGTTGAAAGCCCGTTCCTGCTCGCCGGCCCGAATCAGATCAAAAGCCTGCACTTCCCACTCCACCAGCTTGATGTTGGCTGCTGTGGTTTTGGCTGCATAGGCTTCGTAAGAGGCGGGATCCAATTGCTGAATCTCCGCCAGCACCTCATCCAACTGAGGGACATGGATGTTGTAGCGCTCTTCCCAGGACAGATCCCCGCTGGCAGCGGCCATGCGGGCAGACATGGTCAAGACTTCATCCAAATAGATCACCTGATCGCTCAGGTTTTGCAGGGTGAACTGCCGCGAGATCGCCGGCTCGAACTCGAAATAGGTGCGGGCTACGCTGCCGGCAGAGACGGCAAACAGCAGGGAGCTGATGCCCAGAGGAAAACTGATTGCCAGGGCCAGGCGGGATCCCGCGACTTTGCGTTGGGGCCGGGAAGATGGAGCAGGCCTGAGAAAGAGGGGACGGAAGGAAACCATAGAATTTTGCCTTTAAGTGAGGGTAAGTCGGGGAAAAGGTCGCCAAGATCAAGGGTTTGCCGAGGAATCAACTGAGTTGAGCTTTTGGACAATGGCAAGAGGGTCGAGCACCCAGAGAGGCTCATCCCCTTCCAACACCAGCCCTTTGCAAGAGTCGTAGAAGTTCTCCAGTCGAAAGTTGTTTTGTGCTGCCTGGGCTTTTGTTAAGGGTTGGATCTCCTCGGCGGGCACTCGAGCTACTCCTTTCACGTGTTGGGTTGCCAGGCCCAAGCCTGTTCGCACTGGCGATGCAGAGCCCCCAAATTCTGGGCGCATCACCACCAAGTGGTGTTCGGGCTGCCCAAAGTCCAAGGGCTCTAGGCCGAGAAATTGCGGCAGATCCAGTCCCCAGAGAATGCGATTGCGATAGTTGAACAAGCCCAGCACCCATGCGGGCTGGTTGGGGAGAAGGGTAAAGTGGTGCGGGCCAACAATTAGAGCTTCCTGGGCAAATGCCATGGGCAAAAGGGCCCGACAGTCTACCCCCAACTGTAGATGTAAGTACAGCTCGCCGGTACGGGTAGAAGTAGGGCTGTGTGGGGAGAAAGCTACCGCCATTGCCGTTCTCGCTCTGCCAATTCTAAGACATCTCCTAAGAACAATTCGTGATAATCACAGGGATCCTAACTGGAGGCGCAGCTCAGCAAGGACAGGAGTGGCAAAAATCATGAGCTCGGGCTGAGCACTACTGATTTCACGGCCCGCAAAATGTCTTCGCGGGTAAAAGGCTTGGTCAGATAAAGATCGATCCCTTGCTTCATGCCCCAGAGTTTGTCCAGCTCTTGATTTTTAGAAGTACAGGCCACAACGGGCAACTTTTGGGTTTCCGGGTTTTTCTTGATTTGGCGGCACAATTCCAGCCCGCTCATGCCTTCCATGACCAAGTCCGTCAGCACCACATCGGGTTTGTCGTTGCGGATCTGCTGCAATGCCTCTTGGGCGTTGGCCACCGCTACCACCTGATAGCCTTCTGAGCGGAGGTAATCGCTGATGAGCTGTCGCTCCGAGGCCACATCTTCCACCACAAGAACTTTCACCATGATCGACATCTCCTTATCTCTTTTTCGACGAACCTTTAGAGGGATCCCTAGCTGAGATAGCGAAACACCATCTGCAGCAATTCTTCCTGCCGAAAGGGCTTGGTCAGGTAATCGGTGGCACCGGCCAGGCGCGCCTTCACCCGATCGATCAGACCTTTGTGGCCTGTGACCATCACCACCGGCACATCCTTTAACACGGAGGATTTGCGGATGAGGCTGCACAATTGGTAGCCATCCACGTTGGGCATACCCACGTCCAGCAGGATCAAATCTGGCTTGAGGGTGGTCAGCTTCATCAGGGCTTTCAAAGAGTCGCTGATGGTGTGAATGACCAGGTTGTGCCCTTCCAACAACCGCTGCAACTCGCTGAGCATGGCTTCGCTGTCGTCAATACAGGCCACAATCCAGGTTTTCGAGGCTTGGGGAGATGGGCCTAGATCTGCAAGCCCGTTGGCCAGGTGAAGAGGGACGGTGGGAGTTTCTGAGGGCTGTGATTCTGTCTCAAGCTTGGCCGAGTAGGTTTTGGGCAGCCGATCAAAGGGGGGCTGGGGATCCCGCAGGACAAGGATACCGGCTTTGACCAGAGGATGTAGGCGGCGAGCGATCTGGAGGTCGTCTTGATCGAGAAGGGCGCTCAACTGGCGGAAGCTAAACCCCTTCAGTAACCGGCCTAGCCGTTCCTGTTGCTCGGCGGGAAGGCGTTCTGCCTGGGCCCGGCTGGCAAAGTAGGGCCGTTGGTAGGGGGAGGTGATCTCAGGCCCCAAAGATTGCCATGCCCGTAGCCGCTTTTGGATCAGGTCGAGCAGGGATCCCCCATCCCACTGGCCCAGGGTGGGCACGTTGTCCAGTGGGATGATCTCCTGCTGAAAGCCCCCTGGAACCAGCAACAGATTTTGCAGCACCTCCTCGCCGATCCAAGCATTCAACCTGCGCGCAGCTTCCCAAGGCAGCAGTTGCTCCGTTACCATCCAACTCAGCCCCAGAAGGTCTGCAGGTAGAGGCCCAGTCTCCTGAGCCAATAGCGCCTCCACCTGCCGATGGATGCGTAGGCAATTTTGGCGAGTCAGAGAAAAGACTTGATGGCTGAGCCGACGCAGGTGGCGATCCAAGCGCTCCAAGGGCTCCAAGCTGTGGTGAGCAAACCCCAGGCGACCTTGGTGAAACACCAATGACCAAGTGCCCAGCCCCTCCCCTTTGTCCAAGGCACTGAAATACCGAACAACTCCTGTGAAGCTGACCTCTGCGTTCAGCAGATGGGCCGAGACTTCTGTACAGACGGGGGGACGGTTCATGGGTCGAGAGGACGTGCTCGGACAATTTCCTGCGCTGAGGTTGATGACACGACTGAAGTCTTAGCTACCCCACAAGCCGGTGAAAAAATGCTTTCCAGAATACAGTTCAAGCCCAGCCCTGACCCAGACGAGATCTTTAGATGAGCCAAGCCCAACAAGACGGCCAAGGCTGCACGAACTCAAAGGCAGTTTCAGCGTTCAATTCGTATTCAGAAAAACTCTCCTCCTGGGGAGATCGATGACTATTGCTCATCAGCCAATCTCTAAAGGTGAAGGCTAGCCCTCAGATTGTCTGCTGGCTTTCTTACTCGGGAACTTCCCACGGAAAGCCTGCAAGACAAGATAAAGGTAACCCCGATAAACCTCTTCCGTAAAAATACGGAATTTAGGTCTTCTCCAATTTCCAAAGCTGCTCCAGGTGGGCTTGGCAGCGGCGCAGGAGCTGGCGACTTTCTTCAAAGCTGATCTGCTCCAACGCCTCGGGGTAGGAGCACCAGCGGTAGGCGGCCACCTCCTCCGGTTGCACCTGCAGGGCCGGAGGAGGAAATTGGGGCGGCAACAAGGCCACGTAGTAGGTAACGGTTTTGGCCACTCGGTTCCCCTCTGGATCCGTAAAGGTGTAGGCTTCCTGCAGCGTCAAAGGGTCAGACTGGCCGGGCAGGGTCAGGAGCTGGTAGTCGGTTAGGCCGGTTTCTTCCCGCAACTCCCGCTGGGCTGCCGCCAAGTCGCTTTCCCCCTCATCTTTGTGGCCTTTGGGAAAGGCCCAGTGCCCCTTCTGATGCTGGATGAGCAGGTAGAGATGGGATCCCTGGGCGGGCGGGAGGGGCAGGATCGGGATTACGCCGTAGGCGGCATCGGTCAGCATGGGGAGCTAGTCTCCAAAGAGTTTGATGGCGGGCGGCCTGGGATCGAAAACCCCGTTGGGATCCACCCGCGGGCGCTCCACCCCTTGCAGGGGATAGAGAGGGCGACCCGTGTCGAATTGAAAGAGGTAGATAGGCAACTGGCTGCTCCCCAAAGGCAAGAAGGCTAGGGTATCGATCTGGGTAAGGGCGTTGCGGCTGGCCGGTCGGGTGAGGTTAAAGGCGGCGATGCGGTCTTCCAAGGGGGTCTTGGCCTCGCTGCGTCGGCCTAGGCCAATGCTAAATTGCTGGTTTCCCTGCTCATCCACCCCCAAAACCTGCACATCTCCTAGCTCCACTGGGGGCGTGCTCTCCGGCAGGCCGGCCACCACCGGCGGCGCATCCACCGGCGGCTGCGAGGGCAAAAAGCGCAGCTGCACCCCCTCCGGCAGGATGCGGTAGTCCTGGTAGTCGTGCCGGATGGAAAGGGATCCCCTGAACAGGCGGCGGGTCAGGCCCTCCAGCGTCCAAAACCCGTAGGCCAAATTGATGCGGGTGCTCTCCGGCAGCCAGTAGCTAACCCCTGCCTGGGGATCCGGCACTGCCGCAAACCCTATCAGGGCATAGGCCTGTCCCCACACCCCCGACAAAAACAAGAGCACCTGCCGCGGCAGCCCCGACTCCGGATCCAGCCACAGCTCCCGCACCTGGCCCTCTTGGAGAGGCTCTAAACGCAGATGCTGGACAGGGAATCCCGCCAGAGTTACCCGTTCTGAGGAGAGGACGCGGTAGCGGCTGGGATCAGCCTCTAGATGAAAGCTCACCGAGGGCAGGAGCGCTTCGGGCCGGCTCACGTACACGGAATACAGCTTGAGCAAGTCCGATTGGTTCACCGCTTCCAGTTGCCGCGAATCCAACAGGCGAACACGATCCCCCTCGGCTACCCAAGCCTGCCAACTGCCGTCGCGGCAATAGAGCACATCCAAGGTGGCTGTAAAGGTTTGGGATCCCTCCACCCGCACCTGCTGGCGGTACTGCAAGTTGGGCAAAGGGGGCAGTTGCTTCAAAGCAGCGTTGTAGCGCTCCAGCCAAAGCTGGGGATCCTGGTCAGAGCCTCTCGAGGAAATGAGCTCCGCTTGGGCCAAAGCCAAATCTGCTGAGGGTAAGCCAACTAGCCCCGCAAGCAAAAGCACAACCCCGCCCAGATAGCCATAGAGGGATCCCTGCCGTCGCCACCTTCTTACAGATTGTCCGGGGGGCATCAGCTCACCTTGGCCTACTTTGCTGAATGGGGAGGCTCTCTCCTGTCTCCATGCCTACTCAATGGCAATAGACTGGGGGCCTTGCGTGGAGGCCGGCGGATCCTCCACCCTCAAGCCCTGCGACTCTAGCCAACTGCGCAGCGGATCCTGCCTTACATCCAAACGCAGCAGGCCGCTGAGAAAGCCCCCGCAGAAGACAACAGGGTTGCTCAGAAAGGTCTTCCAGACCTCATTCATCTCCATAGCCGCAACACCAACCACCCCCCCAATCCTAGCAAGGCCGGCAGGTGGGGATCCCCTCCCTTGGCTAGACGGCAATCAACTTCTCTCGGTTTATGTTCTGCAGCACACTAAAAATGCTGTTGCCAATGCGCTGGAACTCTTTACTGCTTTTGTCGGCAAAGTGCAACACCCAAGGGAGCCTGCAAGGCTGAAACCCACTAGCAGGATGAAGCTGGGAGAGATGGTAAGTTTGTATAGCCAGAACTTCCAAAGGAGTGTTGCCGTGTTCATGGACAACTCGCAGCGGTCTTGCGCTGCCAATTGGCACCGAGGACTTCTTAATAGGCTGGCTTGTTACGAGCATAAATGACCTTCGTTCATGGTCAAAAATGACAGTGCCCATTGCAGCATCTTTATATCTGCCTTCTTCTTGAATCCCCATTCTTCCCGCGCCACTTTTGCGCACTCCAACAATATCCACAGCAATCTTTTCTTTTCTTAGTTCCTCAATTGTTTTATCAAATTCGCCTCTTTGAACTAAGCCATCCCTCATCAAAAGAACCTTTCTAGGGTATCGATGAAATTTGTTGTAGAATCTATTGACGAGCTTGGACACGGTTTGATAAATTGCCTCGCCGGAAAAAGTTTCTCCTCTTTGTATATCGGGCAACTCCCAGCCTAAGCTTTGACCATTGGCCAGTACCGCGAAGGCAGAGGTTCCGTAGTAAAGCTCTCGATTCGTCCCCACATCAAAACCAATGGTAAGCTCGGAGCACTCAGGATGATCGAGGGGTTCAAGCAACACGGGTTGCCACGCAGCTTTACACAGAAGTCCTAGTACGACATTTAGAGCTTTGTAGGGGTCAGCTCCAGGAATCATAAACTGAGTTGCTATTCCTGCTCGAAGTGCTTGCAAGCGGATCTTTTGCTTGTGCTCATCAGGCGACAAGGGCATGACAACCAGAACAGTTTTGATCCCTTTGTCGGCCCAGCTTTGCCAAAACCTCTGTTGAGCAAGGTCGCCTTCAGGTAAATCTTGACGGGTTGCGTAAAAGTCTATTTCAACTCTTGCTCCGCTCTTTTTAGCTACTTCAAGTAGGCACTTGCGAACCTCAGTAGGATACTCATGTTTATTATCGTCAAGATTTAGAAGTCCAAACTTTGTCTCGCCAACCCTTGCACATCCTTTGTACCTAACTCTGGCTGGGTTCTCGATTGCTTGATTGTTGCGACCCAGTAGTCTTGGCCTTGGCAGGATATAGCCCTCTATTTTCAGAGGCTGAATTCTCTCTTGAGCAATGGGAGATTTGTAGATTCTTCTTATGATAGTCTCTGCAACTTTTTTAGACTCTTGAAGTCTATATTCTAAACTTTTTCTAAAATGCTCGATGACCGAAGCACTGACTTTTTTACCAGGATTTCTAGCATCTTCTATGCTGGCCAGCATCTCCAAAGTTAAGACAGGCGATAGCCTTCGAGACAGATGGGGAAAACACCCTCGACCTGAAGATACTTTGACTACCCAGGAGCTTTCCACTTCCTCTCTAGGTGCACTGTGCTTCTGCAAATGATACTCCGCTAGACTCATGTTCAGCTCTGGCAATTGAATCTCCCACGGCGACTGTTTGGAAAGGATACCCAGATATTCCCAAGTCTGGCGTTTATCGTATGTATTCTGGACCCACTGGATCGGGACATCTGGATAGTTCTCAAGCCACTCATGCAAGGTCCATGGCGTGTAGAAATGGTACTGAACATCTATCTCTATGTACAGCTCACTGTCCTGGTTGACAACAACATCTATTCTTCTTCCTTCGTGGATTTTCCAACCCTCTCCACAATCAACTTCTTCCTTCTTCCACCAAAGTAAGCTGCCTCCTGATGTTTCAACTTCGGTTTTCCCAGAGTACAAAGATTTGAGACACAGCCGTAGCCTCCTACGCTCAAAGCTTTCGAGGGCATCTTTTTCTTGGACATTGGTGCAGTTTAGAACTCTCTGTCCAATTTCCTCTAGTTCCCCGTCCTTTGTCTTAAGTTTATCGGGGTCAACCTTTTCCCGGGCTATAATGCAGCCCTCTAGAGGAACAGCCACTACACCTAGCTGATTACAAACCCTTGCGAGGGCTTTGTGCTCTTCCCCCGGAGCGGGGAGAGGGTTTGGCTTGCAATGGTATCCGTAGAAGGTGAGATCCTCCTGAGTTAGCCTCTTAACGAAGAAGCGATTAAGAGTAACCTCAACTTTCTTCTGGAGTAAATTCATTGGCAGACTCTAGTTTCAAGTTTCTCTCTAGGATCTCTAGGATAAGCTCTAATTCTCCTGCTCTTCACGAGGGATCTCCAAACAACCCTGGCGGAGCCAAATCTCTGCTGATCGCCTCCGCCTGAAACCGACCGCTCATGCCCACCACCTGCCACTCGGCGCTGCGATTTCCCTGGCGGAAGCGCAGCCGTCGGGCTCGCAACGGCACCACTTCTACAGCTTCTACCAGAAATTGTTGGTATTCGCCCAAATAGTCTCGGTAATCCGGGGGCAAGTCAGCGCTGCTGTTGATTTGAATCCAAAACACCCGTCCTGCTTCGTTGCCATAGGCGCGGATTTGTTCCTGGCCGCGGTATTGCTCCACCCCGCGCAAGCGCTGTCGCCCCACCGGCATGGGCTGTGCCCATTCGGGCAAGGGATCCCCTAAGCTGATCGACCAAGCCGGCCCGCTCAGCCCTAGCCAACAGAGCAGCAGTAGCCCCCAAACCCAAGGCCATCTGTGCAGCGTGCTGTTCCCGGTTTTCAAGGCTCGGCCGAACATGGCAAGTTCTTCTCCGCAAGTGATCCCAATGCTTTTGGATGTTGAAAACAACTTCGTCTCAACGCAGGCGAAAGCCAATCCGACCACGTTCACTATCGAAAGCAACGTCGGCGTTGAAAAACAGGGGCATGCCCAACAGTTGCACGCTCTGGTTGCCGTTGACAAAGATCCGATCCCGGCTGGGCGTTACCGGAAAGCCAACCCGGATGCGGTAGTCAAAGGCTCCTCCCAGCACAGCTCGCCACTCCGAGCCTGGGGGTAGGGTGGCGGTGGGAAAAGGAGCGGATCCCAACAGTCGAACGTTGAGGAAGATGTCGGAAGCGCCGCTGTCAAATACGGTGGGGCTGAGGACATTTTGGATAGAAGTATTGCTGATGCGGTAGGCCACTTGCAGAGCTTCATCCCGCCAGATGGGCGTGCCATCGGGAAAGCTACCCACCTGGGGCAGTGGCCGAAAACTGAAGCCAGCGGTGTTGGCCTCGGTCAGGCCGACGGTGAAAAGGCCCTGAGCAGACTCAAAGCCGCCGGTTTGGATGATGTACCCCGAGCGAAAATTGCCCGGCAGGCGAGTGAGAGGGCTAAACAGGTCGCGGTCAGGGCTGCGTTCGTCCAAAGAGGTGCCCAGGATCCCAGCAAAGGGCCGCCCTGGTCCAAACAGCCTGTCGGAACAGCTGGCCACCAGCGGCTCCACACAGGTGATTTGGTCAATCAACTGAATCGTGACCGGCTCTCGGCTCTGGATCCCACCCAAGCTGAAGGGAGCGCGAGCCAGCACGCCAATAAATCGCGTGCCATCAGCGAAGGTTACCGTGGAAGGGATCCCCGTCCGCTCTAAGCCAAAGCGCCCTGCCACCGACGACAGAATACGCAGCCCCGCTGAGCCGGTATCCAGAAGCACTTCAGCCTCGCTTCCAGCCACACCCACTGTCAAGCCCAGCAACTTAAAGCGGCTGGTGCCCAGAGTGCGCACCGCTAGAGGAATCGACCGGCTGCCCGGCTCAGGCGGAGGAGGGATCAATCCAGGAGGGGAGGTCCCAGAGCCCTTGAGGCTAGAACAGGCGATCCCCAGCAGCACCACCAGCGCCAGCACCAGCCCCCTTAGCCTGCGCCAGATTTCCACCGTCCAGGCTTTCCTCGGGAGCTGCGCTCCTGTCTGCATCAGATCCTCCAGCCACCAAACGCTCGAGCAGGGAAAACCGGCCTATGCCAACCCCCCCTGCCCCTAGCTTGCCGAGGGGGCTGCCAAGGCGCGCAGTGCTCGGATTCCCGGCCAAGAACAGTGTAGCCAGAGCCCGAGGCGGGATCCCCCCTTCTGCTAACGGGACGGGTTCTCGCCCTGCGGGCTAGCCTCCGGCATCAGACAGCCGAGGGCATCACACCCTGCTGGACCCTCCGCGGTTAGGGCGAGGTTGCGGTCATAGCGCGCCAGCGCCTCGTAAAAGTTGTCGGTCTTTCGTCTTTGCTTGACCTCGGCCATCAGCCGCTCGTAGGTGGCCTTGTCGATTTTCTCGAAGGGCAAGCGGGGGAAGGGAGCGTCGAAGCGGGCCAGCAGTGCTGCGCTGATGTAGCCCTCGTCGTCGCGGATGGCCTCGTAAATGCGGGATCCCAGCGCCTCGATCTCGTCCTCCCGCAGCTCGAGGGTGGCCGAGGTGTTGTGGGTGGTGTAGTACTTTTGCACCTGCATGTAGAAGTCGAACTGGGCCAGGGCAGAAAAGCGCTCAATCTCAATCTCCTCAGCGCCGGGCAAGTTGGCCCACTCCACCTCCACCGGCAGCTCCACCAGCCACTCGGTGCAGCGGGGATCAAAGGGGTCGTTGAGCAGGTTGCCGTGCTCATCCTTGTCCGACTGGGCGGGCACCACCGAGTAGCCGTAGTCCAGACAGGCGAGGGCCACGGGGTCGTTTTTGGCAAAGGTGATGCGGCGGATGTAGCGCTGGGCCTTGGGCGGGTGCCAGCCGGGGGAGGCGTTGGTGAGCAGGGACTTGGTGCCGGCGGGCTGAACAGTGGTGCAGCGGTTGGGACGGCGCAACCCGTGGCGGTCGCAGTAGTCCCAGACCACGCGGTGGACGACCTCCTTCCAAAAGCTGAGGTATTCCCGCTCCTGCTGCTTGAACTCCTGCCCCAGGGGCGTATCGGGCCTTCCTGCTTGCCACCAGCGCAGCCAGTCCACCCCAAAGGCTTTGACGCAAAAGTCAAACAGACCGGTAAACGAGACGCCGACAATGGGATCCCATTCCCTTGAGCGCTGGAAGCGGGGCTCAACAAAGCGGTGGTGCAATAGCGCCGCAGCCGACAGGGCCCCTGCCGTAAAGGCCTCCTCTTGCTCCTGGCGGTTGTGGGGATCTAGCCGGTTGAGGTGGATCTCGGCCAGATTGCAGTGGAAGTCGCATCCGATGATCTCACCGCAGTTGTGGACAACCAACCCATTGGCATCAAAGCAGCTTGGGCCGGGCACGGTGCAGTCATAGACCGGTTCCACGCCGTCAGGCTCCAGGGCTGCAACTGTAACCGTAAACCACTCCCGGTTGAGCCGGCGCTGGTAGCTGCCGAGCAGTTCACCTAGCTTCTGAGCTTTGCGCGGTTCTCGAAAGCCCACCACTGCCTGAAACTGGTGCAGGTTGTCCCCGCTAATGACCAGCTCGTGCTGCACCTGGCAGGCGTAGGGGGCTGGCTGGCGCTTGCTATCAGGCAGCAGACGATACCCAGCGGGACGGCGATTCTCGTAGATGGCCGAGACAATCCCTAGACGCGCCAGCATGCGCTGCACAGCTTTGAGGGTGTCCAGGTTGCTTTGGGAAAGCCGCACACTAACTCCCTTCTCTTGACCGCCCTGCACACTGCCGTCTGCGTCAAACAGGCCGCACAAAAAGCCGCGGTGGAAATCAAAGCTTGTGGCTTCCAGTGCCGCAGTCATTTGCTTCTGTCCTGGAGCCATGCCGAACTTAGCCGCCAGTTTCGCCAAGCCGGTGGAATGGATAACCCGGCACTTCAGCTTGGGGTGATAATAGGTCTCTGGCCGGCGAGGTTCGTACCCTACCGCAGCCTGCAACAACTGAGCCGCATGGAGGCTCATCTCCTGCTGCGTATCCTGCCAATAGCGCAGTACAGCCGTGTCATTCCACTGGGTTGTGGCAAGGCTGCCGTCGCCCAGCAAATTCCCCAAGAGCCAGCCTTCCTCCCAGGTCCCCTCACCATCCCAGGGGGTTAGGTCGCGATGGTTGTGCAGCAGAATGCGGTCGCCCGGGCGGAGCCCTTCTGCCGGCACCCATTCCGTGTATTGCGCCTTTGAAGTCTGGGCAATGACTTTGAGAACACGATGGTTGCCCGTCAGCCGAAGAGAAAATCCCTCCTGGGTCACCAGCTTGAGCACGGGCTTGGTGCCGGAGTAGAAAAACCCCTCTGGGGTCGTGCTGAATAGCTCGCCGTTGACGTAGGTGCTGTGCTGCTTGCCAATAAGGTCTTTCACCTGGCGCGGGCCGTCGCCCGTGTGGATCCAAGTGTCTGCGGTAACGCAGGGGTTCAGCCCATACCGTTGCACCCTATGCCACGTTGGCGGTTGGACAGACGGAGAGCTACTAGCTGCCTGCCGCTCCTCTATCCAGCGCCTAGCTCCCTCGGGTCCCTCCGAGGCATAGACGTTGAGGAACTCCCGCTTCAGCTCGGGGGTGTTGATTAGGTCGGCGTTGGCCCGCGCTACGGCTTCCCCAGCCCACTGGATAGCCCCCTCGCCGGAGTAAAACTGCTTGCGCACGGCAGCAATGCACTCTTCCCGCGTTGGCTTGCGGTGAAATACCCGGGTGTGGTTGGCCATGCGCAGGGCATCTCGCTCAGGGTCAATTCTCCAGTTGCCCTGCTCGTCCTGCTGCCAGAGATTGTCTTTGGCGCTAGATCCCAGCTCGTCGTCGGCGGCAAACTGGCGCATACCTGCACTACGGCGGATATTCCCCGCCACCACCGTTGCGGCCGCCTCATCAATGAGCAGGCAGCACTCCACCGAGTTCAGTTGCCTGCCCACGGCTTTGTTGAGGATGGCGGCACAGCGCTGGTACAAGCCGGGCAGCTTGATGGGGTTGGCCACGCCCCCAAACCCTTTTAGCCGCTCCCCAGCGGGGCGCACATGGCTGAGATCCACCGTCACCTCCACCTGACCCCCAAAACTGGGATCCGCCGCCAGCTCCAAGAGAGCTTGGTAAGACTCCACCCAGCCGCGGCGGCTATCGCCCACCTGGATGTGCACCCGGGATCCCTGCCGCTGGATGGGGGTGTGCTCCTGCCGAGAATGCCGCGGCGTGGCGCCGATGGATCCCACCACCTGCACCTGCAGGCGGTTGAGGATGGGGGGCAAGCGGTTGATGAACTGGGGCTCCAGCACCGCCCCCGTGCCGCAGCCCATCATGGCCAAATCCATCATCAGGCCAAAAGAGCGCCAGTCCACCACGGTGAGGCTGGTGCAGTTGTAGGCACCGGAGTAGTTTTCCGGCTTCTGGATCCAGTCGGTGCCCATCACCCACAGGGCCCGACCGGAGATCAAGGCCTTCAACTGCCGCTGCAGACGTTCCACCAGCTCCCGCTCTTGGGGAGTAAGGCGCCCTAGGCGGGCAATATCGGCCAGGGTCCGATCGCAGACGTCGCTCCAGGTCTCGCGGCTGCTATCTGGGCGACGCCGACTGTAGGTACGGTAGAACACGGGGGCAGCCGCCGGGGCCGTGGCTGGAAATTCGCCCAGGGAGCCCATACCAAGTCCCTGGATTGCCGGAGAATGTGCTTCCTTGCTCTGAACCATAGTTACACCCCTTCTGCAAAGCTGCCTTTGGGAAAGCTCCTTTGAGCGCCGGTTTACAACCCTGCCGAGCCAATGCCCAACCACGTTATCACAATCTTCAGAAGCCTGGTGTTGTAGGTGGTGGTGTTCTCTAGGCAACTCCTCAGGATCCCCTAGGGATAGGGCAAGCTCGGTTACCTCCCCCCGCTGTTCCCCTGGGCTGGCGGCGGCGGGTGGGGAAGGAAGACCAGGCAAAAGGGCTACAGTGGAAAAGAGGGATCCCACGTCAAGTCTGCAATGGCACCTTCCTGGGCCTTCTCCCAAGTAAGAGCTTTGTAAGGAGTTGCATCGCCATGACCAGTCGCCTGCGCATCGGTAGCCTGTGGGGGATCCCCCTCTTCCTTGACTACACCTGGTTTCCGGCGGCCCTGTTGCTGGTGCTCTCCTATGGCGTGGTGACGGCCCTGGGGCTGTTTCTCTCTTTGCTGGCTCACGAGCTGGCCCACAGCCTGGTGGCCCGCGCCTATGGGGTACGGGTGAGTTCCATCACCCTGTTCATCTTTGGCGGCATGGCGGCCATTGAGCGGGAAGTCCCCCGTCCCCTGGGCGCTTTTTGGGTGGCCCTGGCAGGGCCCCTTCTCAGTTTGGGCTTGTTTGTCCTCTTTAGCGTGGCCGGAGCTTGGGCTGGGCCGGGGTCGCCCCTGACCTCAACCCTCGCCAGCCTGGCTGCCATCAACCTAATGATTGCCCTGTTTAATCTGCTGCCGGGACTGCCCCTGGATGGGGGGCAGATGCTCAAAGCGGCGATCTGGGGTTGGACAGGGGATCGGCAAAAGGGCATGCTGTGGGCGGCTCGCGCTGGGCAAGGGGTAGGCTGGGGGTTGGTGGCCCTGGGGTTGTGGGTGGTGTTCTTAGGGAGCCTCAACGGCCTGTGGATAGGCCTGATTGGCCTATTTATCGTCAACAGCGCCCGCCGCTATGAGCAGTATGCGCAACTGCAGCAGGTGCTGGCCCGCCTAAAAGCTGCGGATGTGATGACCCGCCGGTTTCGGGTGGTGGATGCGGGCATGAGCCTGCGGGAGTTTGTCGATCGCTACCTGGTGCCTTCTTCCCTCAGGCCGGAAGCCCCAGCTCAGCCAGCGGACGTTTATTTTGCCGAAGAAGATGGCCGCTACCGCGGCCTGGTCAGGCCGGAACTGCTCAACGACATCGAGCGTAGCCAGTGGGATCACCTCACCCTCAAAGCCATTCTCAAGCCGATGGAGCAACTGCAGGGGGTGCAAGAGGAAACCCCCATCCCCCAGGTGATTCAGATGATGCGCCAGGCAGAGCCGCGCCGCATTCTGGTCTTCACCCCCAGCGGCGCCATTGCCGGCTTGATCGACCGCGGCGATGTGGTAGCGGTGGCGGCGCGGGAGTTGGGGGTGGTACTGCCCCAGGAGGTGGTGCAGAGGCTGCGCGACAGCGAAGAATGGCCCCCTGGCTTCCAGGTAGAAGAAAACCTCGCCGGCGAGGGATCCCCTAATCCACAGCAGCAAGCGTGACGAGAGAGGGGCTGTGGCAGGTTTTTGATGAAAGGTGACCTCACATACTGTCTTGAGCGGCTTTCGTCGTTAAGATTTAATAAGATTAAGGATGATCTCTATCGATTAAGAATTTTGAATCGCACACACCGTCTTTTGCCTGCCCATACCTATTGCCTGAGCAACGGGCTGGGCGTCATTCTTCACCCTATCCCAATTGCCGATTCTGCAACTGTCGATGTCTGGGTTCGGACAGGCGGGCGCAACGAGCCACCAGAGTGGCTAGGCATCTCCCATTTTCTGGAGCACATGGTCTTCAAGGGCAGCGAGCGACTGGCCCCCGGCGAGCTGGATCGGGCCATCGAGGGCCGGGGGGGAATTGCCAACGCTGCTACTGGCCAGGATTACACCCACTACTACATGACAGTAGCTGCCGCCGATCTGCCGGAGACTTTGCCCTATCTGGCGGAGGCAGTGTTGCGGGCCGGGATCCCCGATCAGGAGTTTGAGCAAGAGCAGCAGGTGATTTTGGAGGAGATTCGCCGCGCTGCTGACAACCTGGGCTACACCGCCTATCAGCTCCTCATGGAAACTGCCTTTGGGGTGGAGCACCCCTATGGGCGACCTGTGCTGGGCACGCCGGCAAGCCTGATGGGGTTGACCCCAGAGCTACTACGCGCCTACCACCGCGGCTGGTACCGACCCGAATTCATGACGGTGGTGGTGACGGGAGGCATTGATCCTGAGCGAGCTCTGGCCTTGGTGGAAAAGGAGTTTGGCGGCTCCGCCGGTGGCCCTGGTTGGATTGCCCCTCCGATCTCTCCTCAGCCCCGCCCGCAGGGGGTTCTGCGCCGCGAAAGCGCCCACGCCCGCGCAGAAGAGGCCCGCCTGAAATTAGCCTGGCCCACTGTCAGCCTCGACGCCTGGGAGCAGGTGTGCGGCCTAGAGCTGTTGGCCGTAGTGCTGGGGGAGGGCCGTAGTTCGCGGCTGGTGCATCTGTTGCGCGAGCAGCGGGGCTGGGTGAGGGCTATCGGCTGCTCTTCGCTGGTGCTGAAGGAGGGGGGGCTCTTTTGCATCAGCGCTCAACTGGAGGTAGAGGATTTGGCACAGGTGGAGTCAACCATCCTGCACGAGATCGAGAAGTTACAGCAGGACGGCATTGGCCAAGCGGAGCTGGATCGCGCCCGGCGCATGCTCACCCACGAGCTGCTCTTCTCCGCCGAGTCCCCCAGTCAACTGGCCAGCCTCTACGGCTACTACGAGACCCTGGTTGGGGTACAGCGCCTGCAGGAGTACCTGGAGCTGTTGCAAGCGTTTACTCCGGCGCAAATCCGCGAGCTGGCGCAGCAGTATCTCTCCCCTCAGGCTTACGTGGTCGCTCTGCTCAAGCCGGCTGCCTCTGACGCTGCCGCGGCTTCGGAGCTGCAACTGGCCTGCCGTTGATGGCCTTTCAGTCTTGGATCCCTTGCCCAATGCACCCCACCCTGTCCACCACCCAACGCGGCCATCTGCAGCGCCTCTGCTTGACCAACGGCATCACGCTGCTGGTGGGCCAGAACGCGGCGGTGGAGATCCTGGCTGCCCACTGTTTTTTTCGCGGCGGCAGCCGGGTAGAGCAACCGCAGCAGGCGGGCTTGAGCCAGTTGCTGGCCGCTGTCCTCACCAAGGGCACCCGGCAGCGCGACTCCCAGGCTATTGCCGCTTGGGTGGAATCGTTGGGAGCTTCCCTTTCGGTAGACAGCGCCGCCGATCATTTCGAGGTCGCCCTGCGCTGTGTAGCGGAGGATTTTCCGGAGCTGTTGCAGTTGCTGGCGGAGATCCTCCGCGATCCCAGCTTTCCCGAGGCAGAGGTGGCGCGGGAGCGGGACTTGATGCTGCAAGCCATTCGCGCCCGACAGGAACGGCCTTTCAGCTTGGCTTTTGATCAGGTGCGGCGGGCCCTCTATGGGGATCACCCCTACGCCCTGCCAGAGCTGGGAGGAGTGGAAACAGTGGGATCCCTGACCCGCGAGGATTTGCTGGCCTACCACGCCACCTACTGCCGCCCAGAGGGCATGGTGATGGCGGTGATCGGCCCAGAGCCGCCCGAGACAGTGGCGGCCCAAGTGGAAGCGGCTCTGGGAGATTGGGTGAGCGCCGGCCCGCCCGCCCCCGACCCAGCCCTGCCGCTGTCTCCCTTGGAGAGGCCGCAACTGCTGAAGCTGCCCCAGCCCACCCAGCAGACGACGATCTTGATGGGCTTCCGCGGCTCCCCTGCCGCTTCCGCCGACTATCCGGCCCTGAAGCTATTGGCCACCTACCTGGGCAGCGGCCTGTCCAGCCGCCTGTTTGTGGAGCTGCGCGAGCGCAGCGGCCTGGCCTATGAGGTCTCGGCCTTTTTTGCCACCCGCCGGGATCCCGCCCCTTTTGGGGCCTACCTGGGCACGGCACCGGAGAACACTTTGGTGGCCCTGGAGCGCCTGCAAGCGGAGATCCGTCGCCTCCACGACACCCTCCTGAGCGGCGAGGAAGTGGAGATGGCCCAGCGCAAGCTCTTGGGCCAATATGCCCTCAGCAAACAAACCAACGCCCAAGTGGCCCAACTGGCCGGTTGGTACGAGATTTTGGGCCTGGGCCTGGAGTTCGACCAGCAGTATTTGCAGCGAGTAAGGCAGCTCACCCCTGCCCATCTCCATCAGGCCGCAACAACCTACCTGGTCAACCCGGCCATTGCCCTGGTGGGGCCGGAAGAAGCTTTGGCAAAAGTTGAACTGTAGGTGGGTGCCACGAGGCAGGCTGCCGACTTCTGCGCAGCGGCACGACGGGGCTTGCCGCGCACCGGGTCAGTTTCCGGATCAGGCTTTTTCAAGACGCGACCCTTACTGCTGCTGGCCCCCAGCAGCTAGGACGGCGGTCAGGGTAGGGCTTAGAGGATAGAGAGGGAGGTTCCAGACGCTCTTGTGCTGGGTTCCCTTCTCCCCCAGGGCGAGAGCCCCCTCCAGTTCCCTAGAAATCGAGATCCCAGAGGGGGAAAAATCCCACCAGCAGCTCCACAATCACCAAAGCGGGCAGCAGGTTGGCCACCCGCAGGCGGGCCAGGCCGAGCAGGTTAATGCCAATACCCAGGATGAGGATCCCGCCAGTGGCTTCCAAGGCGGCGAGCAGGTCTGGGCGCAACAGCGGCTGCAGTTGCCGCGCCAGCAGGGCCACGCCTCCCTGAACCAAGAGCACCGGCAGGGCGGAAAACAGCGTGCCCCAGCCGAGGCTGGCCGTAAAGGCAAGGGTGGCAATGCCATCCAAGGCGGCCTTGACCAAGAGCAGCGAGGGATCCCCCAGGCCATCCTGGATAGCTCCCAGCAGAGTCATGGGGCCGACCACAAACAGGATGGTGGTGGTCACGAAGGCGCGGGCGATAGGGCTGGGGCCCAGCCAGGGGCTCACCCGCTTTTCCAGGCCCTGTCCCAGCCGCTCAAAGGCGGCCTCGAGGTCGATCCCTTCCCCCAGCAAAGCCCCCCCGATCAGGGCCAGCAAAACCGTTACCGCCTGGGCAGCGCTGCTGAGGGTGAGAGCCATCTGGATCCCCAAGACCAACACCAGGGATCCCAGGGCTTGCAACAGGGTTTGGCTTATGCGTTCGGGCAGGCGACGGCCCGCCGCCCAACCGAGGCCGCTGCCCACTAGGATCGCGAGGGCATTGACAAGGGTGCCGGTGCCGGGAGGAGCCATACAACGTGCCCAGAGCTAAGCTTTCTCGATTATTTCTCAGTCTCGGATATAAGGTTCGTCCCAAGCCTGCGCGGAAACACCTGGGCAGATGCACCATTTCTGCTGCCGATCCTGGCTATACTGAGGACACGCCCGCCCAGGCTAGAGGTGGGCTTTTACTCGGCAAAAATTCAGATGAGCTTTTGGAAAGGCCTGTTTGGGGCAGCAGGGGCCGCTACAACCAAAGAGCCGGCGCAAACAGCCAAAGCCGACCGTCGCCAGGAAACGTTGGCGGTGGGGGGGGAGACTATTGTCTTTAGCCTGGATCCCAACTTGGATCTGTATGAGCTGGAGGAACTTTGCGATGCAGTAGGGTGGTCGCGTCGCCCCATCCACAAGGTTAGGAAAGCCCTGCAACACAGTTTTCTGGTGGTGTCGATGTGGCAGCAGCGGGGCAGCTACCGTCGCCTCATCGGCTTTGCCCGCGCCACCTCTGACCACGCCTTCAATGCCACCATCTGGGATGTGGTGGTGCATCCTGAGTTTCAGGGCCGGGGGCTGGGCAGGCGGCTGATGGAAAAGGTGATCCACGAGCTGCGCGCCCAAGACATCAGCAACATCACCCTCTTTGCCGACCGCGATGTGGTTAGCTTCTACGAGCGGCTGGGCTTTACGCCCGACCCGGAGGGGATCAAGGGCATGTTCTGGTACCCCCGCTAGCCCATGGCTGCTCTGCCCACGGTGATCTTGCCCGGTTATCTGGCGGGCGCCTCTGAGTATGAGCCTTTGCGTCGGGAGCTGGAGGCCCGCGGTTACCCGGCTCGGGTGGTGCCGCTGCAGGTGCGCAGTTGGCTGCCTACCCTGGGAGGAAGGCCCGTCACGCCCATCTTGCAGGCGCTGCAGGCCACGATTCGGCGTACCCAAGCCGAGTTTGAAGTGGACCGGGTTAACCTGGTGGCCCACTCCGCGGGCGGCTGGATTGCCCGCATCTACCTGGGATCCGTGCCCTACGGGGGGCAGGTCTGGCAGGGGCGGGAGCACGTTTCCACCCTAATTAGCCTGGGATCCCCGCACACCAGCCGGGAGCGCTGGACAAGGCGCAACCTGGACTTCGTTAACACCCACTACCCGGGAGCCTTCTGGCCACAGGTCAAATACGTCTGTGTGGCGGGCAAGGCCATCCAAGGGCGGCGCGTGGGCCTGGGATCGCTATGGCGGCAGGAGCATTATCTGGCTTGGCTGGCCTACAACAGCTACCGGCTTACCGCCGGCCAAGGGGAGCTGTGGGGAGATGGCATCACCCCCATTGAGGCCGCCCATCTGCCAGGGGCCATCAACCTCACCCTTCCCGACTGTCACCATTCTGGTCGAGGCGGGCGGCGCTGGTACGGCTCGCCTGAGGTGGTGGACAGGTGGGCCCCCTATTTGGTCTAGGGGGTTTTAGCCGCTGGACTCCCTGCGATCGGCGGCGGGAGTCTCGGGCAGCGAGGCGGTGGATTGGCGGCGCTCCTGTTGGCGCCGGGCCGCTTTCACCATCTCCTCGACGATGGCCCGCGCCTGCTTCAGGCGATCCAAGTTGCTGCGGTAAAGCTCCAGATCTTTTTTGACTCGCTCCGGCGAAAAGGGTAGGTTGCCGATCACGTCCTCCAGAAAGTGGCGGGTGCGCTCTTCCGGCTCCTTGTAGAGCGAGGTGGCCACCGCTTCGTAGGCCGTGTAGAGGCCAACCGCCAAAACTCGGCTGTAGGCGTAGGGGGGCTGGGTCATGCGCTGCAAAATCGCCTTCAGCCCGCCCACATCTTCTGCCTCCGGCTTGAGACAGAGCAGGTTGTATCGCTGGACGGGATCCCCGCTGCGCATCAGCTCCAGCAGGTCGCGGGCGTTCTTGCGCAACACCTCCGGCTTCAGGTGCAGCGCCTTGCAGAGGGCGTTGAAGATGGCCTCGCGCTGCTCTGGGGGATGGTAGGCTTCCATCAGGCTGTCGTAGAGAGTAACCAGACCCAGGGCAAAAAAAGGATCGTAGACGAAGGCGCTGTTGACGGTGGTCAGGTGCAGCTCCACCAGCAACTCCTCCACCACTCGCCGGTAGGCGGCGTTGATCGGACGAGGGTAGGCGCTGAAAAAGGCCGCTTTGGTGGCGGAGAGGGTACGAACAGGGTTCACAGGCAGAGAAAGAGAGACCTTGAGGCAGATTTATTGCTTTCCTCTATTGTCCCCTGCAGCGACTCTGAGGGCAAGCAAGGGCCCCGGTTCCGCTATGGTGGGATACGGATGGGGAACCCTGGCTGGATCGAACAAGTGGATTGAATGAGAAGATGGCAGCAACAGAGGGAACAGTGGTGGTGAAGATCGGCACCTCCAGCTTGACAGACATGCAGACGGGCTCGCTGCGCCTTTCCGTGCTGGGGCCGCTGGTGGAGGTGCTGACTCGGCTGCGCAGCCAGGGCTATGCGGTAATCCTTGTCTCCTCCGGAGCGGTAGGGGTAGGCTGTGCCCGCCTGGGCCTGCGCCAACGACCCACGGCAATTGCAGAAAAACAGGCGGTGGCAGCAGTGGGGCAGGGACGGCTAATTCGCCTATACGATGATCTCTTCTCTGCTCTCAACCAACCCATTGCTCAGGTGCTGCTTACCCGCGGCGACTTTGTGGAGCGCAGCCGCTACGTCAATGCCAATCGCACCTTCACCCAACTGCTGCAGATGGGGGTTATCCCCATCGTCAACGAAAACGACACGGTGGCGGTGGAGGAGCTGAAGTTTGGCGACAACGACTCCCTCTCTGCCCTGGTGGCGAGCATGGTGCAGGCCAAGTGGCTGATCCTCCTCACCGATGTGGACAGGCTCTACTCCGCTGATCCCCACCGCGATCCCTCCGCCGAGCCCATCGAGCGGGTGGAGCACGGCATGCCTTTGCGGGTGAAGGCGGAAGCCCACGGCAACAGTGGATGGGGCACCGGCGGCATGGCAACCAAGCTCACGGCGGCTCAAATCGCCACCGCTGCCGGCGTGACGGTGGTGATCACCAACGGCAAACGGCCCGATCAGATCCCGGCCATCTTGGCCGGAGAGCCCATCGGCACCCGCTTTGAGCCAGCTCCCCAGCCCGTTAGTGCTCGCAAGCGGTGGATTGCCTACGGCCTCATCCCCGAGGGATCCCTGACTCTGGATGAGGGAGCTGTAAGGGCAGTCTGTGAGCAGGGGCGCTCGCTGCTGCCGGCAGGGATCACCGACGTTTCTGGCGACTTTGAGGCAGGGGCAGCCGTGCGCCTGTGCGATCCCGGCGGACGGGAGGTAGGGCGGGGCCTGGTCAACTACAGCGCCGAGGAACTGCGGCGGATCAAAGGCAAGAAAACCGCCGAGATCCCCTACATCTTGGGCTACGAGGGAGTCGATACAGCGGTTCACCGGGATAACCTGGCCCTGCTTGACTAACACCTCAATCCCCCGGCTTAACCACCCACTCCACGGGGGTTTTGCTGGGATCGGGCAATTTCAGCGAAAACAGCCCTGCCATCAAAATCAACAGGGTGGAAAACCAGAGGCAGCCCTCCAGACCGTAAAGCTGGAAGAGGATCCCCGAAGTCACCGTCCCCAGCAGGCGCCCACCGGAGTTGGCCATGTAGTAAAAGCCCACGTTGAGGGCGACATCGTCATCCTCTGTGTAGGCCAGTACCAGATAGGAGTGCACCGCCGAGTTGAAGGCAAAGACGATCCCGAAGAGGATGAGGCCGCCGGTAACCACCCATTGCGGCGGCAGGCCGGCCATAAAAGCGGTAGCAATGAGTGCCGGCACCGCCGTCAAGGTGAACGTCCAGATCTGGATGGTGCGGGCCTTGGGGGCGCGACCCGGGCGACCTCCTCCCAGGAGCTGGGGCGCTAGGAACTGGATGATCCCATAGCCAATGACCCAGAGGGCCATGTAGCTGCCCACCTGCATAAAGCTCCAGCCTAGGCTGTCGTAGAGGAACACCGGCAGGGCCACCACAAACCACACATCGCGCGACCCAAAGAGGAAAAAGCGGGCGGCTGAGAGGAGGTTGATCTCGCGGCTTTTGGAAAACAGCCGCTTGAAGGGGATCTTGGCCTTGACCTTGCCCATGTCCGCCGGCAGCAGGATCCCGGAACAGAAGATCAAAGCCAGCGCCCCCGCCTGGACGAAATTGGCCATGCGGAAGCCCATGGGATCCCCGTAGATCTCAGTGAAGATCTGCAGCAGGGCCGCCCCGACGAAAAACCCTACCCCCTTGAGGGCGTTTTTGGATCCCGTCAGCATGGCCACCCAGCGGAAGAGGCGGGACTCGGCCTCCTTGGGCACCACCAGGCGGATGGCGCTTTTGGAGCTCATCTTGGTGAGATCTTTGGCGATCCCGGCCAGGGCTTGGGCCGTCATCACATAGGCCACCTGGCCCCAGACCGGCCATTGCAGGTTGATCACCCCCAGCATCACCAAGCCGAAGATCTGGATGGCGATGCCCCCGTACAGCGTCAGCCGCAGGCCAAACAGGGATCCAATCCAGCCGCCCAGAAAGTTGGTGATCACCCCAAAGATCTCGTAGAAGAGAAACAGCATGGCAATCTGAATCGGGGTGAAGCCCAACTTGTGGAAGTGGAGCAGCACCAACATGCGGATGGCGCCGTCGGTGAGGGTAAAGCCCCAGTAGGCAGCCGTTACCAGGGCATAGTTGCGCACGGCGGCAGCTTGGGCGCTCGAGACAGCAGTCATGGGCAGGCCTCCAAGGGGGATGCTTCAAAAAACGCTTCTATAAAAAACTGAGGGCCACCTTGCGGGCCAATTCCGCCATGCGGTTGGCGTAGCCCCATTCGTTGTCGTACCAGGCCAGGATCTTCACCTGCGTGCCATCTACCACCATGGTGGAAGGGGCATCCACAATGCTGGAGCGGGGATCCCCCTTGAAATCCACCGAGACCAGCGGCAGCTCCTCATAGCCAAGGATGCCCTTGAGTTCCCCCTCGGCTGCCGTTTTTAAGAGATGATTCACCTCTTCCACCGTGGTGGGCCGCTTTACCTCGAACACCGCGTCGGTCAAAGAGGCATTGAGCAGGGGCACGCGCACGGCAAGGCCGTTGAGCTTTCCCTTCAGCTCAGGGTAGATGAGGCCGATGGCCTTGGCCGAGCCGGTGGTGGTGGGCACCAAAGACAGCAGAGCCGAGCGGGCCCGCCGCAGGTCTTTGTGGGGGGCATCCACCATACTTTGGGTATTGGTGACGTCGTGGACGGTGGTGATCACCCCGTGCAGGATGCCGATCCCCTCGTGGATGACCTTTACCAAGGGGGCCAGGCAGTTGGTGGTGCAGGAGGCGGCTGTGAGCAAATGGTGGCGAGCGGGGTCGTAGAGGTGGTCGTTGACGCCCATGACGATGTTGAGGGCCTCTTCATCCTGGACGGGGGCAGCCACAATGACTTTGCGCACCCCTGCTTTGAAGTAGGCATCCAGCTCTGCCGCCTTGACGAATTTGCCCGAGCACTCCAGCACCAGGTCGATCCCCAGATCCGCCCAAGGGACTTCGCCGGGAGATTTGAACTCGCTGAAGGTAAGGGTTTTGTCTTGGATGCGCAGCCGTTGCTCAGATGCCTCGATGTCGGTGTTCCAGCGGCCCTGCACTGAGTCGAACTTGAGCAGGTGAGCCGCAGTAGCAGGCCCACCTTTGATCTCGTTGATGTGGGCAAACTCCAGCTCCGGCCAACCCCAAGCCGCCCGCAGCACCAAACGCCCAATGCGGCCAAAACCGTTGATACCCACCCGTGCCGCCATAGATCCCCTCCCCCCAGCCGAATCTCGCCTAAAGCCTACCAGAGCTAACTCGGGGTTATCAAGTTAAGGAGAATCGGCCAGGCCCTGGGCAACCTTGCACTCTTCCAATTCCAAAGCCACCCAAAGGGCCTTTCCCTGTCCCTTGCTCCGTGTCGACCTGGCTGCAGGCAGGGAACCTGTGGGATCGCTGCAGCAACAGGGGGGCAAGTAGGGCCAATTTGCCTGGGCTGGCCTGCTGCTCTCGCCTAGGGCCGGCGGGAGTTGTTGACGTCCAAGGCCGGCCATTCCACCCGTTCCACCTGGGGTCGAAAGCCCAGCCAAGGAGTGGCCAACTGGGCAAACCGCTCCGGATCCCCACTCACATAGAAGCGGTGAGGTTCTGCCTGGCTAGCAGTTGAGGGTCGGCGCAGGCCCCAGAGGCTGAGTTCCCGGGCCAGGGATCCCACCAGCGCCACGCCGGGATCCACCCGTCTGACCGAAGAGGGCAGCAAGGACTTCAGGAGAGGATCCAGCAGCGGGTAGTGGGTGCAGCCGTAGACGAGGGTGTCGATCCCCTGTTGCAGGAGCGGCTGCAAATAGCGTTCAGCCGCTTGGCGCAGCTCGGGGCCGTCCAACTGGCCGGCTTCGATGAGGGGGACGAACTCCGGGCAGGCCTGCTCCCAGCACTGGACAGGTTGGGGAAAGCGCCGGGGATCCAGGGCGCTGTACTCTTGAATGGCCTTGGAGTAGGCGCGGCTTTTGACCGTGGCTGCCGTGGCAATGACCCCAATGCGGGATCCCTGGGCCAGGGCCGCCTGGGCGCCGAGCAGGATCAGCCCCAGAATGGGCAGGGCAAACTCCTGCTGCACCTGCTCCAGGGCCAGCGCCGAGCTGGTGTTGCAGGCCATCACCACCACCTTCACCGGCTGCGCCTGCATCCAGCGGAGGATCTGCCGCACAAAAGTCAAGATCTCCTCGGCGGAGCGATCCCCATAGGGCAGCCGCGCCGTGTCGGCAAAGTAGACAAGGCGCTCCTGGGGCAAGCGACGGCGCAGGGCCCGCCAGACGGTGAGCCCGCCCAAGCCACTGTCAAACACCCCAATTGGCCAACTGGGATCCGGATCTGATCCCCACTCCCAACGCATGCTCCGTTCTCCTCAACACCTTGGCTGAAGCTGCTGTATCCTACCCTGCTTCCGAGAGTCTCGGCGACAGCTTCCCTACCCTGGGACTTCGTCCCTTCACGGAGTGGGCCGTAGGGGCGAACGGCTCAAACCAAAGATCCGACCGAGTCCCTATCTTTGGCGGCTACGCAGAAAGGCCTCGATGCCCTCGGCAATGGCCCGCGCCAAAATGGCCTGGTATTCGGGGGTAGCCAACTTTCGCCCTTCGGTTGGGTTGGTTACATACCCCAGCTCCAGCAGCACCGAAGGCATGCCCACCGGCGTTTCCCGCACCATGAAGAAGCGGGCCCGTCGCACCCCCCGGTCGGCGGCGCCGCTGGCCCTCACCAAGCTGCGGTGCAAGACCACAGCCACCTCGGCGCTGTCGGGCCGCAGGTAGTAGGTCTCAATGCCGTGGATGCTGGAGCGCTCTAGAGCATTGGCGTGGATGCTCACCAGCAGAGTGGCGTTGGCCTGCACGGCCATATCCACCCGCGGCTGCAGCAGCACTTCCCGGTCGTCGGTGCGGGTCATCACCACCTCATACCCCCGCTCTTGCAACAGGTGTCGTACCTGGTGGGAAACGGAGAGCACGATGTCCTTTTCCTGGATCCCACCCACCCCAATGGCACCGGGATCCCGTCCGCCGTGGCCTGGATCGATGGCGATGACCGTCCGGCCCCGGCGGGAAGGAAGGGAAGCTTGGGCAGGCGGTTGCGGCTGGGGTGCGGACGGCGGAGCGTGGAGGGGGCGCAGCTCCAGGGTGATGCGGCGGGATCCCTGGCCGGGATTGGGCTCAAAGACGTTGAACTCTTCGGCAGGTTGCACCAGAATGCTGACCGTGCGGGCATCTTCCTGCACAAAGCGGATCCGCTGCACCGGCCCTCCAATTGGCAAGCCGGGATCCGGCAAGGACTCGGGTAGGCGGGCCGGTGCCACGTTGATGCGGTAGCCGCCGCTTTCCGGATCCCAGCCGGCCCGGTAGAACATGAACCCATCGGCGCTGATGATGAGCTGATTCCCCCGCAGCTCCACAGAGCGCAAGGTAGCCAGGGGCCCTTGGGAGTCGGCAGAGCTGAGATCGGGCAGAAGGCTGGCCTGGGCAGCACCCCCGGCGGGCTGGATCCAGATTCCTCCCTGCTGCGGGTCGTAGCGGGCCTCCCAGTCGCCACTGGAAGGATCCACATCCAAGACCACGCGGGCGATGGTGGGCTCGAATTGCCCCACCCGCAGCCGCGAAACCCCCAGGCGGTTGACGGTATAGACCCGCTGGGTGAGGGCGGGGCTGAGGGTGGTGTTGAGAAAATCCACCACCACTCGATCCGGATCGAGGATGCGCCGCACCGTGGTGGAAGGGCTACCCTGAGTGCGGATGAAAAAGCCCTCCGCTTGCGGAGAAATGGCCAAGATCCGATGGCTGGAAGGGGAGGTTGCAGGAGGAGAGAGTGGGCTGGCTTCGGGGCGGCGGGGCAGCGGCGGGGACGGTGAGATGGGATCCCTGGGGCCGGCTGCCGAGGGAAATAGCGGTGCTGCTGCGGGCAAGGGCTGCTCGGGTTGGAGGAACTGGACAGCCCAGCGGGAGGGACCAGCCGTGAGCAGTTGCAGTTGGTCGAGGCTGAGAGGCTGATCCGGCTGCAGGTGCAGCACAAAGCGAGTGATCGTTGGGGTGAACTGTTTGATCTCCAACGAGGTAACCCGCCCCGGAAAGGTCTGGGTTTGGGGCTCCCGCCCAAAGAGAGTGTTGGGAAAATCCAGCACTACCCTAGGAGGGTTTTGCAGCACAAACAGAAAAGGACGCACCTCTCCCTGGGTGTTGACCTCTAGCCATCCCCGCTGCGGGTCGTAGTGCCAACTCTCGATGCGAGACAAGCCAGGAACGGCGGTCAGCTCTGCTTGAGCGGGCAAGGGGGAAAATAAACCTGCTCCGGCCAAGCCCAGCAGCAGCGTTGCCCCCCACAGAGAGCTCTGCCTAGACAGTTTGGGCTCCCGTTCCAATCCAGGCATGAATTGCACCCACTCCGGCACACCTGCTGCCCTCAACTATACCAAGCTCCCCCCAGAGCGGCCTGAGAGGGAGCGCAATTTCGCCGTTGCCAGTCGGCCCAGGCCACAATGGGTAGGGATCCTCGTCCTGCCTCTGGAGTGTGGATGTCCCCCCTACCTGATCCCCTCCCCCTGGCCCGCGCTGGGGACAGCCAAGCGATCCTGCGGGTGGTTCGGGCAGAGCTCCTGAAGTGGCGCTGGCCCGCGCAAGTGTATCTTGCCGACAACACCTTGCGCATCGACCTGCTGGGATCCCCGTCCCAAAGCCCCTCTCCGCCGGTTGTTGTGGCCCGGCTGTTTTTGATGGTGAAGCAACTGCGGATTCCACGCCTAGAGCAATTGGAAATCCGCGCTTTCTGTGGCTCTCAGTTGCTTTGGCAGCGCAGCCTGCGTTTGAGATCCCAAAAGCGATGGGATCGGTTTTCTTTTGATAGCTGGGCGATAAATATCTGGGCTTACCCAGTTGCATTTGTGGTAGCCCTGCTGGTAAACAGCATTGCCCTATTGGAGTTGTTACATTTGCCTTGGCACATTTGGATTCACGAGCTGGGCCATGCCAGCATTGCCTGGTGGAGCGGGCATCGAGCTTTGCCCTTACCTTTTGGCTGGACCAGCATCAGTCCGGAAAAGGATCCCTTTGTGTACTTTGGGATCCTCTTTTTGCTGAGCTTGCTATTCTGGTCGACCCGCAAGGAGCGGATTCGATGGCTACAGGCATTGGTTGTTGTTCTTGCGCTGCTGCAGTTTTATATGACCTGGCTAATGCCCAATCGCACCAAAGAAATGCTAATTACCTTTGGCGGCGTGGGCGGCGAGTTTTACATCAGCACCTTCTTGATGGCCTGCTTTTATCTTCGCTTGCCAGATCGCTGGCGGTGGGACTTTTGGCGATTCGTCGTTCTGGGAGTTGCAGCCAGCAGCCTCTGGAGAAGCTTTTGGCAATGGCACAGAATCCAAAAAGGGCTAGCTCCGATCCCGTGGGGAACTCTGCTGTGTGGCCAGGGGGATGCTGGTGGGGATATGAACCGCTTGGTTGATGATTTTGGCTGGAGTGCCGACCAAATTATCCAGACCTACAAATGGTTAGGGAACTTGTGCATTTTGTTTATATTGGGCTTGTATATCGTATTTTTATTGCGAATGAACGATGGGATTTGGCTAAACCTACAAGCAAGGCTGATCCTCTGGGCTGATGCTCTTTCTGTGCCAAGCAAACACCGCTGAGGTAGGGCAGAGCAGGATCCTACCGGCATCGCATTCTAGGTAGGATCTCAGGCAATTAAGCCGGCTGGGGAGGACACCAGAAAAGATTGCGGCTGGAAACTCCCAGAGAATGGAGGATCTCTCTCATGATCTCTGTGCAGTACCGCCAATGCTCGGGATCCGCACACATGCGGTCGGGGTTGAACTCCATATCGTAGTGGATGACATTGGGGATCCCGGCAAACTCCTCTGAAGGCTGAGGGGAAATGATAAGGAGTAGGAAGGGCTTGCCCTTTCGCTTAGCGGACAATTTATCCATCAAGTCGATCACCGCGCCCCGCTGACAGCCGCCTGTGCGCACGAACAAGGTCTTGTCCGCCTTTTCCAAGACATATAGAAAGCGCTTGGCGCGAGCTGTATAACGAGTCCGCATCCGCTCATGGATTGGATTCATATTCTGCAGGGGGTCTTCCCCCTCTTCCACCTCATGGCCGAAAGAAAGACCTGTCCACTTGCTGTGATAAATTCGCCTGTCTTCAGGGCTGTAGTGCAAATATTGCGGATCCCACATGCCCTGAAACTCGTGGTGGATCATATCGGCTACATCCGCTAGGTTGCTGGTGCGGGTTAGATCAAACGGAAAGGCAGGCCCGTCGTATTCCAACTTGTAGAGCAGCATCCGCACCGCACAGCGATCCCCCAGGGGAACAACAGCAACGCGATGAATATCAGATAAGGCGCATGTGTATTCCAATAGCATGACCGAGTTGGGAGCAGCCTTGACCCGGCTTTCCAACCCCCCCTCTCCAATCATCAACGTGCGAAAGGGAGCATCGCGATAGAGGGGATCCTCATAAACGCCTGTTGGCAGAGCTTTGAGGGCAGCCCGCACTTCTTTCCACATAGGGTGGATGTTGTACTCATAGCTGCTTTGGTTAATCACACACAGGCGGGGCTTGGGATCCAAGCCGGCGGATGGGTAGCTAAGTTTGAGGAGTGTTAGAGTCCCGTCACTAAAGACTATTTCTGAGGATTCCGGAGAGAAAAAATCGGCTGCCGGAGAAAAGACAAGGTCGGCATCTGGGGGAATGGAAAGGGTTGTTTGAATCAAGCCATTCTCATGAATGGAGAGGGAGTACAAAGGTTGATCTTGCCCTTTCTCACCGCTTTTACCAATATATAAGCCTGGCTGTAGTCGAGCTTCTTGAAAAGCAGCTTGTAAAGATTGCCAAGTCGGTGTCAAGGTGTAATCATAAGGAGTAATATTAACAAGGCGGAATCGATTCTGACCCTCCAAGGCCGCCCAAAAGCCAGAGGGATCCTCAAAAATCAGCTTTTCTTTGGATGATGCCAGCTTTAGGGGGGCTGACTTCACAGTGTTGGGATCAAAAATCGAGAGGTCAATAGCCGCAAACATGAGTTGGTGCCCCTTGGTATTAGGGTGGGCCGCGTCAAAAGCCAGATCCGGCTTCCAGCGCCCCTGGCCATCGTCTAAGATGGGCAGCCAGTTGAACACGGGGCATCCCCAACTGAGCATCCTTTGCTGAGTTTCCTGCAAAAGCAGATGCTGTTCTAGGCCGTAGTCTGCATGGGGGTAAACCCCTCCCAAAACTGGCAAGGCTCCAATGTCTTGAATTCGCTGAATTAACCGCTGCAGGCCGTTTTCAAACCGCCTTTGGACGGCACGGCGATGCTCCGGCAGAGCCGTGGCCAAGCCTTCATTTCCCAAAGACAAGGCAACAATAACGACATCGGGATGTTCAGGGATCACCACCTGCTCAAATCGGGCCAGGGTTCGGCTGACGTTTGCCCCCAATTCGGAGAGGTTCCGCACTTGATGGCCATAGCGTTCTCGTAGAGCTTTCTGCAACAGCCAGGCCCATCCTCGCAACAGCCAGGCGCTGCACCCCAGGGCCACCGAACTGCCCAAGACGACTATCTTCAGTCCCGGACAATCTTCGGGCTCAGGCTCGCTCACCGGCAAGGCAAAATAGCCGTATGGATAGAAAGGGATCCGGCCAAACTCGCCATCTTCCACGATCAAAACTGCCGGCAAAGGTTCCGGCTCAAGCGGCACCCAGCGATTCCTATCGGCGGCTTCCCAAATAACTTCGCCATCGGCCTGAACGCGCAGGTACCGGTACTCCAGTCGAGGGGTTTCTTCGAGTCCCTCCCCAGAGGACAGTGGGCTAGAAGTGCCATCTGCCGGGCCTAATGGCAACTCCACCCACCAGAGCGGGTAGCGATCGGGATCCGTCTGCAGCCAAACACAGCGGCAGGGATCCCAGGCGCCCAGTTGAGGGCTGGATCCCACCAGGGCAATTCGATCGCCGGGCTGAGTGGTGGCGCGAACTTGAAAGCGATACATTTTCCGAAGGAGAGGGAGAGGAACCTATTCTGGATTTGCCGGTAGATAGACAGGCTTGATCAGTTGGCTTATTACCCTGCCGACAACTGGTAAGAGAAAACAAAAGCTGCGATCCAGTTCCGCCTTGTCTGGCCTATCCTGAGTTTTAAAAAAAAGAAGTTCTCAGATCCGCAAACAGAAAACACAGAAGGCCACAAAAAAGACCTAAAGCCCCAAAGTAAAGCTCTCTAAGTAAAGAACAATTGAACTTTAGCTTGAACTTAACATACTGTCCAAGAATTGTCTGTTTTCTGGAGCACTTTCAGAGGGTTTCTGGAGTGCAAGTTTCCAATTGTCGCTGGGGCAAAATCACCTCAAAGGTGGATCCCTGCCCCACCTCGCTCTCCACCTGCACCTGCCCCCGATGCTGCTCGGCGATGCTTTTGACAATGGCCAGCCCCAAACCCGATCCCGACCGCCGATTGGGATCCCCGCTGCGGGCCGGATCCACCCGGTAGAAACGGTCGAACAGGTGGGGCAGCGCCTGGGGTGGGATCCCCGGCCCGCTATCTTGCACCTGAAGCACCAGTTCTGGGGATCCGGAGCGCAGCCGCTGCCTAAGGCGCACCTGCACCTCGCCGCCAGAGGGAGTGTGGAGAAGGGCGTTTTCGATCAGGTTGGTGAACAGGCGGGCCAACAGGTCTTCATCTCCCCAAAAGGCGAAGGGATAGCCCTCTGCTTCCTCGTCGGGGGTGACAATGTCCAGCTTGAGGTGGATCCCTTTCTGGTTGGCCAGCCCTTGCAACTCCTCTACCACCTGCAGCAGCAGAGCATCCAGCGCACAGCAGCGGGGCTGGAAAGGCACCATGCCGCTGTCGTGGCGGGCCAGAAACAGCAGGTCGTCCACCAGGCGGCCCAGCCGCAAACACAGCCGCTCCACCATCTGCCAGCGCTGGCGGGTGTCGGCGTCCAGGTGCGGATCGGCCAAAGCCACCTGTACCGTGGTTTGAATGCTGGCCAAGGGGCTGCGCAGCTCGTGGGAGGCATCGGCGGTAAATTGCTTGAGCTGCTGGTAAGACTGGCGGATGGGCTGCATGGCCAAACCGGAGAGCAGCCAGCCGATTCCCCCCACACAGGCCAAACTGGCCACTACCCAGAGGCTGAGATCCCGAATGAGCTGGCGTGTCGGCTTGCTCACCTCAAACCAGGGGTGGCTGACCCGCAAATACCCCAGCAGCTTCCCACCGGCCAGGATCGGCTCGGTGAACTGGCGCAGCCAATACCCAGGCGCGATGCGGGCGGTGTGCAGGGATCCCTCGGTCAGCAGGGGGGCAGGGATGCCGCCGGGCACCGTGGACCAGATGAGGGATCCCTGGGGATCAAACCACTCCAGGTCGATGTGGTCGTCCTCCAGGGTGCTGGGATCATCCCGAAAGCTGGCCTCTAAGCTCTGGCGGGCCTGCTGTGGATCCAAGAGGCTCTCGTCCACCACCAGGGAGCGCTCGACAATTTCCACCACATGGCCCAGCGTGTCGTCCACCCGCTCGATCAGGGTTGACTGCACATACCAGTAGAAGCTGCCGGCAAACAGCAACAAAAACACCCCTGTTACCACGGTGTACCAGAGGGCCAACCACCGCCGCGTTGCCTGGAACATGGGGGTTGCGCGGGAAGGGGATGGGTTAGCTGTGGACACGAGGCTCAGGGTGAAGGGTCGATAAAATCTCCGCTTCCACCTGCAGCAGGGTGTCCAGCCGCTCCTGCACCTCGTCAGCGGGGAACTGCTCCAGCGCCAGGTCTAGATACAACTGCCAGTGCCGCTCTTCAGCCGCCGCCAGCCAGAGGTAAAACTGCCGCAGCTCCGGGTCGGGGGCGTGGATCCCCAGCAGGCCCAGGCGTTCGTGGCTGCGGGCCTCGATGATGGCGGCCACCAGCAAAGCGTCCAAAAGGTGCTCCGGCTCGGAGCGGCGCAGGTGCTGGTTGAGACGGCTGGCGTAGGGAGCAGCCGAGAGGGGCCTGATCGGGATCCCCAGCCGTTGCAGGTGGCGATGCACCCGCTCAAAGTGCTGCAGCTCCTCCCGCGCCAGCGGCGACAGCGCTTCCACCAGCCGCCCGTTGGCCGGGTAGCGAAACAGCAAACTAAGGGCGTTGCCCGCCGCTTTTTTCTCGCAGTTGGCGTGATCCAACAAGATAAGGTCGAGGTGACGAATGGCTTGGTCGATCCAGGCCGCAGAAGTCGGCGAGGCCAGTTGTAGCGTCGGCACAGGGTCAGAAGAGGTTTCAGGCATCAACAGCTTCCAGGTTGACCCACCCTGCCCGCTGCGGGAGCAGGGAACGGAACTGGGTTAATCGGATCTTAGCTTTGCCGGCGTACCCCTTTCTAAGTCTTGGATCCCGTCTGACGCTCTGGCAGCAGTTGTCCCTATCCCCGGCCCCTCTCCCAGAGGGAGAGGGGAGTTCGGGGATTTTTCAGAAGGCTGGCCCCCGCCTCAATGGCTCAGAGCCAAGGTTTTCCCTGCTACGACCGCCGCCATCTCCTGCAACAGGTCTTCGGTCTCTTCCCAGCCAATGCAGCCGTCGGTAATGGAAACGCCGTACTGGAGCGGCGCCCCTTCCTGCCAGGTTTGCTTGCCCGGGTTGAGGTTGCTCTCCAGCATCAGCCCCATCAAGGCCCGCTGCCCCGCTTGGTACTGCTGTAGCACCGCCCGACAGACGGATCCCTGCCGGCGGTAGTCCTTCTGTGAGTTGTCGTGGGAGCAGTCCACCATCACCGAGCGCGGGATCCCTTGATCCTTCATCAGCAACGCCGCCCGCGCCACATCTTCCGGGCCGTAGTTGGTTCTGCCGCCGCCGCCGCGCAACACGATGTGCCGATCCGGGTTGCCGGTGGTTTTCACCAAGGCCGTCATGCCGTCTTGGCCAATGCCCAGAAAACTGTGGGGGTGGCTGGCAGACAAGATGGCGTTGAGGGCAATTTCCAGCCGCCCGTCGGTGCCGTTTTTGAAGCCCACGGGCATGGAGAGGCCGCTGGCCATTTCCCGGTGGGTCTGGCTTTCGATGGTTCGGGCGCCGATGGCCGCCCAGCTCACCAGGTCTGCGGTGTATTGAGGGGTCACCGGATCCAGCATCTCGGTGGCACAGGGCAGGCCCAGCTCGTTGATCTGCAGCAGGATGGAGCGGGCCAGTTGCAAGCCGGTGGCAATGTCGCAGGAGCCATCCAGGTGGGGATCGTTGATCAACCCCTTCCAGCCCACGGTGGTGCGCGGCTTCTCAAAATAGGTGCGCATCACGATCACCAGGTGCTCGCGGGTTCGGTCGGCCACCCGCTTGAGGCGGTGGGCGTACTCCAAGGCCGCTTCCGGATCGTGGATGGAGCAGGGGCCGACGATCACCACCAGGCGATGGAGATCCCGTCCGTGGATGATGTCGCGAATGGCCTGCCGCGTGGAGAGCACCACTTGGGCTGCCGTTTCCGTCAGCGGCAGCTTGGCCTTGACAGCAGCAGGGGCAATCAAGGGAGTCACCTCTTGGATGTTGCAGTTGTCGGTTTGGGGGGGCATAGAACTGTCCTTCATTGTGTCCAAGGGATGGGCAAGTGAGGGATTGAGCTGTCGAGCCATCAAAAAAGCCCTGGCACTGGGCTCAGGGCTTCAGGACTGACTCAGGTAAACCTAGGCTTTATAGTTTACGCGCCACCCTTCCGCCCTGGTCGCTGCCAGGGAAAGGTAAAGTAGCCAAAAAAGGGAGCGCGCAAGATCATCTTCAGGGGAAGGAACTCGGAATCTGTACGAGATGAGTATAGCGGAAGTATACCCAAAAAGAAACTGGATTTGCCAAGACGGGCTCAGGTTCTGGGTCGCTCCCAGGGTTCCCCGGGCGCAGCCCAGAGGACGGCTTTCCCCCACCCAGCTCAAGAGGCTTGCCCGCCCCGTAGCCATCGCTCTGCGACGCTGTTGCAAGCGGTGCGAGGAGAAAAGCTTCAGGGCAACTAGGAACTTCCTGCCGCTGCCTCAGCCTGACAGGGCCGCAGCGGCGAAAGCCCCGCAAGCCCGGCGGAAACCAAGACAGTCAGCAGGACTCTGGGCTTCTGTCCCAGAAAACAGGCTTCAGAAGGATCCGGCCCGAACGGCAGCCGCTTCCTGGATCACCTCGTCTCCAGGCTGCAGCCCGGCGTGGATCTCCACCAGATCCCCATAGCGGGATCCCACCGCCACCGGCGTAAACAGCGGCTTGCCGTCCGCCAGCCGATACACGCCCGTCAGGCCGAACTGTTCTACCAGGCTTGTCTGGGGCAGCAGCAGGGCTTGGCGGGTTTCTCCTGCCAACTTCAGACGGCCCAGCATGCCCGGCATGGCTCCGGGGAGCGGAGGGATCTCCGCCTTGACTTCCACGGTTCTCGAGCTGGGATCGGCGCTGGGGATGATTTGGCGAATGGCTCCCTCCACGGTTTGGTTGAGGCTGTCGATGCTGATGGGCACCCCTTGTCCCACCCGGATCTGGCCGGCCAGCGATTCGGGCACAGCCACGGAAAACCGCAGCCGCTCGCTGCTTTCTAGCTCCACTATCGGCTGGCCCGGCCCCGCCAAAGCCCCTACCTCCACATACTTGCGGGTGACGACGCCGGCAAAGGGGGCAACCAGGGTTCCGTAGGCCAGGTTGGCTTGGGCTTGTGCCACCCCCGCCTGCGCCTGGGCCATGGCCGCCTGCACCTCAGGGATCCGGCCTTTGGCCTGGGCAAGCTGGGCCCGCGCTTGGGTCAATCCCTGTTCGGCCTGCTGGATCCCGGCCTCGAGCTGGGCCAGCCGGCCCAAGAGCACGGCTACCCGCGTATTGGCCTGATCCACCTGGGCTTGGGCCACGGCCCCTTCGGCGTGCAGCTTCTGCATGCGTTCTTGGTGCAAACGGGCCTCCTGCAGCTCCGCTTCCGCCTGCTGCTTCTGGGCTTGCACCTGGCGCAAGGCTTCTTCCGCTCCCCTCACCCCTGCCTGGGCGGCCAGAAGGCCTGCTTGGGCCTGCTGCAGTTGCGCCTCAGCCTGTTGCCGCTGGGCCTGGGCCTGTTGCTGGGCGGCCTGCACATCGCTGACATCCAGACGGGCAATCAGGGATCCGGCCGCCACCTGCTGCCCCTCCTGAACCGGCAGCTCCAGAACTCGGCCCACAATGCGGCTGCTGAGGGAGGTGCGCTCCACAGCCTCTAGGCTGCCCACCAGAATCCGCTCTTGGCCGATTTCCCGAGGCTTGACCTCCATCGTGGCCAACGGGGCGGCCTTGGCGGTTTCCAAGGACTCCGTCTCGCTGACGGGAAGCTCCGAAGCGGCTACCCCTGGACCGGGCCGGCTTTGGGATCCCAGCAGCCAGCCGCCCAGCCCCCCTAGCGAGAGGAACAGCAGCGCCCAGCCCAGGTGGCCCCAGCTCCAGCCGGAAAACCTTTGTTGGTGCAACCTGCCGACTTGAGTTTCCATAGTGCAAGTGTCCAAGGCGTAACTTGAGAGTGACGAGAGAAAGAGGCTAAGGAAAGACCAAATCTCCCAATGGCTTGGAGATGGGCTCTATGAGAGCCCCACCCCCTGCAAACTGAGGCGCTCAAACCAAGGCACCGCCCACCCCCAGCGCATCTTGGCTAGGAAATACTGCTCAAAGGCGGACTTGAGCCAACTGACCCATGGCCCTTGCACGGCCAGAGCTATAGCTGCTCTTGCCTGTCTTCCGAAGCCGCCACCTACTGCTACTCGTGGCTGGGTCTAGGAGGGGATCCCATCCTGGCAATCCAGTAGCCGCACTGGTGTTCTCCGTTCACCTGCCAGGTGAGGCGCTCTACCCGGCAGTCGGGCAGGGCGGCGGCAAACATCTCCAGCTCGTGGCCGCAGACGCTGGGAAAACGCTGGGCAATTTGGGCAATGGCGCAGTGGTGCTCCACCAATACGTATTGCTCGGCATACTGCTCAGCGCCTTCTGTTGCCCTGGCCGCAGCCAGGTGGTTGGGGTAGGGGTAGTACTCCGCCATGTAGCCTTCTGCCTGGCGCAACTGCACCAAGCGCTCCAGCCGCTTGGCCAGGGATCCGCATCCCATCTGGGCTTGGTACTCTTGGGCTTTGCGCTGCCACTGCTGCTGGAGCAGGGATCCCATCTGTTCGGATCCCAGGGTTTCGGCCAGCGTATTGAGCAGGCCAAGGGCAAACTCATCGTAGCTGGCGGGGAACTGCTCTTCTCCCAAGGGGCTGAGCTGATAGAGATGCTGGGGTCGCCCTAGACCATTGGGTTGAGCGATATGTTGGATCAACCCCTCTGCCTCCAGATCCTTGAGGTGGCGGCGGATGGCCTGGGGAGAAATGCGCAGGTGCTCTGCCAGAGTTTGGGCGTTGGCCTGCCCCGCCTTGCGCAGATAGACCAAGATGGCCTGCTTACTCGAAGCGGGTTGAGCGACCTGCCCGGAGATCTTGCGCGTGCTGTCCACCCTCGCCCTCCTGGTTAGACCGGGATCCATCGGCTGCCGCTGCCAGCACAGCTCTCTGCTATTTTGACAACGGGATCATTGCTAAAGTAACCTGAGGATCAGTTAAACAACAACTCTGTTGTTTTATTTGGCCATCTGTCTTAGTCGCGTTTCTACCCTGTCACTACCCGAGAGCCATCCATGTCTACGAGCGTCCGCGCCCTGGTCAACCAGCCCTACAAGTACGGCTTTGTAACCGACATCCCCTCTGAGTCGATTGGCAAAGGCTTGAACGAAGAGGTGATTCGGCAGATCTGGGCCAAGAAAGGGGAGCCGGACTTTATGCTAGAGTTCCGGCTGCGGGCCTACCGCCAGTGGCTGAAGATGAGCGAGCCCACCTGGCCCAACGTCAGCTACCCGCCCATTGACTACCAAAACATTGTCTACTACTCGGCCCCCAAGGTGCAGCCCAAGAAAAAGAGCCTGGACGAAGTGGATCCGGTGCTGTTGGAGACCTTCGAGAAATTGGGGATCCCCTTGTCTGAACAGAAGCGGCTGGCCAATGTGGCGGTGGATGCCATCTTCGACAGCGTTTCGGTGGCCACCACCTTCCGGGAAAAGCTGGCCAAGGAAGGCGTGATTTTCTGCTCCATGTCAGAGGCGCTGCGGGAGTATCCGGAGCTGGTGCGCAAGTACTTGGGCAGTGTGGTTCCCATTGCTGATAACTACTACGCTGCGCTGAACTCGGCGGTGTTTAGCGATGGCTCCTTTGTCTATGTGCCCAAAGGGGTGCGCTGCCCGATGGAGCTCTCCACCTATTTCCGCATCAACAACGGCGAATCGGGCCAGTTTGAGCGCACCCTGATCATTGCCGACGAGGGATCCTACGTCAGCTACTTGGAAGGGTGTACTGCCCCCATGTTCGACACCAACCAACTGCATGCGGCGGTGGTGGAGCTGATCGCCCTAGACAATGCCGAGATCAAGTACTCGACGGTACAGAACTGGTATGCCGGCGATGAAAACGGCAAAGGGGGCATTTACAACTTTGTAACCAAGCGCGGCCTGTGTCAGGGGGCCAACTCCAAAATCTCTTGGACGCAAGTGGAGACCGGCTCGGCCATCACTTGGAAATATCCTAGCTGCGTGTTGGTGGGGGAAAACTCGGTGGGCGAGTTTTACTCGGTTGCCCTCACCAACAACTACCAGCAGGCCGATACCGGCACCAAGATGATTCACGTGGGCCGCAACACCCGCAGCAAAATTATCTCCAAAGGGATCTCGGCTGGGCACTCCAAAAACAGCTACCGCGGCCTGGTCAAAATCGGGCCGAAAGCGGAAGGTGCCCGCAACTTTTCCCAGTGCGATTCCATGTTGATTGGGGATCAGTGCAGCGCCAACACCTTCCCCTATATTGAGGTGCAAAACAACACCGCCAAAGTGGAGCACGAAGCTTCCACCTCCAAGATTGGAGAGGAGCAATTGTTCTATTTCCAGTCGCGCGGGATCGGCATGGAAGATGCCGTGTCCATGATCATCAGCGGCTTCTGCCGAGAAGTGTTCAACCAACTGCCGATGGAGTTTGCTGTAGAAGCCGATCGATTGCTGAGCCTAAAGTTAGAGGGATCCGTCGGCTAGGGGATTGCTCCCAATGCGAAGCTGAGCAAGTGGGCGAGGCCGCTGACACGCTGTGGGAGCAGGCGCTGCCATTTTCAGGAGAAGGGTAAGGGGTTAGGTAACTCCCAAGGCAGAGGTCTGTGATCCCCTGAAGCCAGAGGCGGCCCAAGGGCTTGGCGACGTTGCAAACAGCGCATGGATGCAGGGGGGGAGAGGGGATAATCAAGGAGTTTTGAACCGTAAGGCTAGGCAGGAGAAGTTCCCCATGAGGGCATTTCTGGAGGAGTTCAAAAAGTTCATCAGCCGGGGCAATGCCTTAGATTTGGCTGTTGGCGTTGTTATTGGAGGTGCTTTTGGGAAGATCGTGACTTCTTTTGTAGCAGATCTGTTTACTCCAGTTTTAGGCTTGATGATTGGTGGAGTGAGCTTCCAGAACTTGGTCTGGAAAATCGGTGGAAGTCCTGAAGACCCAGTTACGATTAACTACGGCAGCTTTCTGCAAGCTGTGTTTGATTTTGTGATTATCGCTTTTGCCATCTTCTTACTGGTGAAGGCGATCAACACCCTACAGCGAAAGGAGGAAGAATCTCCTCCCACATTGCCCCCACCAGAAGTGGTTTTGCTGACAGAGATCCGGGATATCCTCAATCGCCACTCCCAATAGAGCTATAGGGGATCCTTAGGCCCAAAATCCATACCTGGTTTAGGGATCCCTTAACTTTTCAGCTCCTGCCCTTCGGTGTCAACCCTAGAGTCTAGCCATGATCCGTGAAAACAGCCCTGTCATCTTATCCGTTCGAGATCTCAGCGCCGAGATCGATGGCACCCCCATTCTCAAGGGGTTGAGCCTGGAAATTCGCGCCGGAGAAATCCACGCCATCATGGGCCCCAATGGCTCTGGAAAAAGCACTTTTTCCAAGATCTTAGCCGGCCACCCTGACTACAGGGTGACGGGGGGCGAGATCCTCTACCTGGGAAAAAATCTCTTGGAGATGGAGCCAGAAGAGAGGGCTTGGGCAGGGATCTTTTTGGCATTTCAATACCCCATCGAAATCCCAGGGGTGAGCAACTTGGATTTCCTGCGCGCCGCCTACAACGCTCGCCAGAAATATCGGGATCAGCCGGAACTGGATGCTCTGGATTTTGACGACCTGGTACGGGAAAAGTTGGATATTGTCAAAATGGATCCCGTTTTTTTGGAGCGCTCTGTGAATGAGGGCTTTTCCGGCGGTGAGAAAAAGCGCAACGAGATCCTGCAAATGGCGGTGTTGGAGCCCACGCTGGCCATTTTGGACGAGACGGATTCCGGTCTGGATATCGACGCGCTGCGCATTGTGGCCCACGGCATCAACCGACTGGCCGGCCCTGAGAATGCCATGCTCTTGATCACCCACTACCAACGCTTGCTGGACTATGTAACCCCCGACTACGTGCACGTGATGGAGGGGGGTCGTATCGTCATCAGTGGGGACAAGACCTTGGCGCTGGAGCTGGAGGAACGGGGCTACGACTGGATCAAAACTCAGTCGGGTCAAGAACCGGCAGCTGCGACATCTCGGCAGGAGAAAGAGGGATGAGCGCCACCTTGCCCAAACCTTTTGCCCCAGAGAGCCGCCTATTCCTGGAGCACATCCTCGGCCAAATCCCGGAAAGGCAGGATCCCTACACCACCCTTAGGCAGCAGGCCCGCGCCCAATTGGCCGAACTGGGGATCCCGACCCCACGGGAAGAGGATTGGAAATACAGCGATCTCTCGCCACTGCTGGCCCACAAGTTTCGCCTGGCTGCCGCGGGGGATCCGTCTCTGGATGCAGCAACCCTAGAGCCCTGGCTTTGGCCGGAAGCCAGCTATAGCCGCGCCGTGTTCGTCAACGGCTACTTTGCCCCCCAGCTTTCTGATTTGAGCGGCCTGCCCACCGCTTTGCAGGTGATCCCTTTGGCCCAAGCCCCAGGGGAGTTGCTGCAAACGCTGGCCAAGACGGATGTGTTTACGGCCCTCAACACCGCCCATCTGGGCGATGGGATCCAGATTGGCCTACAGCCCGGCCAGGAAGTTCCGTCACCGCTGCACCTGCTGTTCATAACGGTGGCTCCTGAGGGAGAGGCCGTTTTGGCCCAGCCCCGCTGCCTGCTGTCTTTGCAAGCCCACAGCTCCCTCACGCTGATCGAAGATCATGTATCCCTGGGATCCGGGATCCCCTTCAGCAACGCAGTTACGGAGATCGCCCTGGCAGAGGGATCCCGTTTGCACCATGTGATCCTGCAAAGGCAGGGATCCCCAGCCTTCCACATCAACAAGACCGCCGTGCGCCAAAGCTGCGACAGCCACTACCGCCTCCAGGCGATTCAGTGGGGATCCCAGTTTTCCCGCCACAACCTGGAGATCACCCAAGCCGGAGCCCAGGCCCACACCCAACTGCAGGGGCTAACGCTGCTGAAGGGATCCCAGCACAGCGACACCCACTCCCGCTTGCTCCATCAAGCGCCCCACGGCAGCAGCCGCCAACTGCACAAGTGCATCGTGGACGAGGCGGCCCGCGCGGTCTTCAGCGGGCGGATCCTGGTGAGCCAAGCAGCCCAACTGACAGACGCCGCCCAGACCAACCGCAACCTGCTGTTGAGCCCCAAGGCGCGGGTGGATACCCGGCCCCAACTGGAGATCTTTGCCGACAACGTCAAATGCGCCCACGGAGCCACCGTCAGCCAACTGGAGGCGGAAGAGATCTTCTATCTGCAAAGCCGCGGCATTCCCCAAGCCCAGGCCAGGCAACTCCTCACCTACGCCTTTGCGGCAGAGATCCTAGAGGGGATCCCGCTGGCCCAGCTTCCTTCCCAGGTGGCCAAGCGCTTGGGATCCGGCTGAGTTGTCCCTCCCATTTCGCTCCAGCCCTTACTGCCATCGGCCAGTCTTGAAATGGCTGCTAGCGGCCTGCGTCGCCCGCGCCCGTCGAACGGCGAAAAAAAAACGCCCGTGGCGTCGCCGGCTCCCGCCGAGAAGCCCGAAATCCCTTACCGGCCCTGTAGGTGATGGCATTGGGCCGCAGGCTTGCTTTGGCTATCTTTCCGACCCGTTGTGCAAAACAACTCCAGCCCCTTTTGCTGAAGTTCGGAGAAGCTGTCTTGGGGGTTTAGGGCGGCAGAGGGGTGGGAATCGGAGGAACAGATCTAGTCTGGTTGGCGCGACTTTATCATCGCCAATCCTGGCCTGGCCCACTTCTCTTCCCCCGATTCTGCGGATCCCTCTGGCCTCTCTGCCGAAGCACCCAGCGCGCCGAAGAGCCATACCGATTCTCTAGCCTTTGGCGCCATCAAAACAAAAGCTGCAGCCCCCTCCGCGCTTGAGTCCCTGCTCCCCCCTCACCTTTTACCACGGCAAGAACACCGATTGAACGCCTATTGAGGAGAGCCTTTCTCCTTTAGAGAACCACTTCAAGTAGTAGGAGAAAAATGTGGCCTCGAAAAGAGTCCCCAACTTTTGGTTGCAGAAGTACGCCAGGAGGTTATGATCCTGGAGAGGACTGTAGGGCATTAGAAAATGTTGGACATACCACCACAACCTTTAACCGGAAAGGCTCTCCTGCAGAAGGTAGAAGCGTTGAGCCATCTTCCGCGCCGCGAGACGGCAAAGCGCTGTGGCTACGTAACCATGACCAAGACCAACAAGCTCCGCGTCAACTTAAATGAGTTTTATGATGCGGTGCTGGCGGCAAAAGGTCTGAGCCTCAGTCCAACTGCCAAGCGTGACAGGCGCGGTCGCGAGCCAACCTTTCGCGTGAGCGTTCACAAGAATGGTCAGATCATCATCGGGTCCGCTTACACCGAAAAAATGAATCTCAAGCCCGGCGATGAGTTTGAGATTCAGTTGGGCTATAAGCACATTCACCTCAAGCAAGTGCTCAACGGTCAGGTGATGGAGGACTCAACCTCGAACGAAGAAGCTGCCCCCAAAAAGACGCGGAGCCGCAGGAAAAAAACAACAGGAGCTTGAACCTCTTCTGGAGTTGGGCAAGGAAATCCAGTTGAGAAACTGTCACTGCAGGGCTTTCTCTCTTCCAAACCCTCCTTAAGATGGGATCCGAAGCTTGGGTTTATTGACTTCGCCAACCCTAGATCTGAAGATCCCTATGTACCAGACTGTTCAACCTCCTCTCAAGTTTCTGCCGCCGCGATTGACGCCTTGGGTAGTTCGTTTGGCGCAAGCGGGTTTGCCCTTGTGGTTGCGCTGGGCCAAGGGGATCCCGCGCGTTGAGGTGGAGGGGGGCGAGCGTTTGGCCCAGCTTTATCAGCAATTTGAGGCAGGCAAGATTCGCCTGTTGGTAGCCTTTCGCCACCCCACCCTCGACGATCCCCCCTGCTTGATGTACCTGTTTTCCCATCTTCTGCCTCAGGTAGCTCGACAACAGGGGATCCGCCTGCGGCAGCGTCCCCATGTTTTGTTTGTCTACGACCGCGGCCTGCCCCTATGGCTGGGCTTCATTGGCCGCTGGGGGCTTCCCCGGCTGGGCGGGATCCCGATTTTGCGGGGCCGTCTGGATCGGGCAGGGCTGAAGAGCTCTCGCGAGCAGTTTGTGTCAGGCCCGTACCCCCTGGCGGTGGCTCCCGAAGGGACAATCAACGGCATGAGTGGGCTGCTCAACCCGCTGGAGCCGGGGGTGGCCCAAATGAGTTTCTGGGCGGTGGAGGATCTGCACAAGGCGGGGCGCCCGGAGGAGGTGCTGATCTTGCCGGTGGGCCTCCGCTACTCCTACTTGAGGGATCCCAGCCTGGCGCTGGACAGGTTGCTCCGCCGCATGGAGGCGGATTGCAAGCTCCCGGCCACGCGCTCGGCCCATGTCGGCAAAGGGTTTTTGATGGCCCGCCTGCTCCGCCTGGCCGAGCATCTGATTCAGGTGATGGAGCGTTTTTACGAGCGCTTCTACGCCCCAGCTTTGCCCGACGCGGCGCGGGTCAGCCTGAAAGGGGGAGGGGATCTGTTGGCACGTCTGCAAAGCCTATCGGATCTGGCCCTGCGCGTGGCCGAGCAGCACTTTGGCCTGCAGCCCCAGGGAGACTTGATCGAGCGGCGGCATCGCATCGAACAGGCAGGCTGGGCCTGGATCTACCGGGAAGATATCCCTGATATTGCGGCGCTTTCGGCTGTGGAGAAGGGGTTGGCCAATCGCGTCGCCTCTGAGGCCAGCTTCCACCTCTGGCACATGCGCCTGGTGGAGACCCTGATGGTGTTTGCCGTGCGTCCCCTGCCGGAGCAACCCAGTTTGGAGGAACTGGCCGAAACCGCCCTGCGGCTGTGGAACCTGTTGGCCTGGATCAAAGGCAAAAACGCCGTCGGCGCTGCCCCCCCCAGGTTGGGGCCGCGGCTGGCCCGTTTCAGCATCGGCGATCCCCTCTCGGTTTCGGAGCGCTGGCCCGCCTACCAGGCCAACCGCCGGCAAGCCGTACAAGCTCTAACCCAGGATTTGCAGGCGGAGATGGAGCGGCTGCTGCAAGGGATCCCGCGCTCCCCTGCGAGCGTGGCCGTCGGCTGAGATCTGGGTTGGCTGGCCTTGTCGAGGGGAGCGGGAAGGCCTGGGCCGAAACCGATACCGGCCTGTTGTTGGGAATTGTTGCGCCGCCTGTAGGGAAGGCCTCCCCAGCGTTCAGCCAGAAACCGCGGGAGCCCCGCCCTCTATCCCCCCACCGCCAACGGCATCTTCTACTTAGAACCTGCTAGACTTGTTGGGATGGGTAGCCGAGTACGGTGGACTGAGGGCGAGCTTCTTGTTCGCCTTCGCAGAGATTCCCCGACTCCTCAGGTGTTTCTTCAAAAGAGCCTGTCCAGTGAGTCGCAGCCAAGCCTCTGATCCCCCTCAAGACTTGAGCATCTGCATCGGCATCACGATCAGGGTATTGCCTTGGCGATCGACCACGTAGAGCTCTTGCCCAGGCTGGATCTCCAGGTCGGGGACGCTGCACTTGGCATTCCAGGTGGAGCCGAGATAGGAGACCCGACCCCGCTTGCCCGGCGGAATGGCCGTAACTGCCCGCGCTTCTCGCGATTCCTTCAGGAGATCTTCCAGCTGAGTTGAAGTAGAGGGCAGCAGACGCCGGCTGAGAACGATCAACCCAAGGGAGAGCACAATCCAGGCCGAGAACTGGGCCCAAACTGGCCACCCCCAATAGGCCAAAAGAGCAGCCCCTAGGGCAGCCACACCCGCCGGCCCGGCCACCAACTCCGGCAAAAACAGCTCGGCAGCAATGAGAACCAAGCCGAAGACAACCCAGGGCCAAACCATACAACCCAGGCATTCGACCCCATTTTTAGTATGGCTCAAAGCACCTGGATTCTGCACTGGGATTTGTTGCCGAGCTGTTAGCTAGCCGCCCAGGCGGTAGTTCTCCAAAAACTGCAGGGGATCCACCTCTGCTTGGGGGGGATCCTTGGGTAGGTTCCTGGATTCGGCGATCCGCATCAGCGTCTCCCAGTCGGTGTTCATGACGAAGGCCACTGCTTGACGAGCCGCCTCTCGGTGGGGGCAGGCGTCGCCCAAGACACAGCCATCTCGGCAAAGAGTGGCGCAGTCGTGCTCAGTGCTCTTGAGAGTTGGGCCAGCCATGAGGTCGTTTTCTCCTAGGCTTTTACATTTTCTTCAGAATACCTGACCTGAAGAGAATCTTGCGCCTGCCGGGGATCGGAATGGGCGCAGATAGCCTGGATGAAGTGAGAAGACCGGTTAAGCCCAGAGGAGCAGTGGTTTTATGGAGTTTTCCCAACTGCAGGTGCTGGTGGAGCAAGCCCTGGAAGATAAGAAGTTAACCCGCAGCGAGGTGGATCAAATCATCGCCGCCATCCGGGCCGATGGCAAAATCTCCCCGGAAGAGATGAGCTTGCTGGAGTCCATTCGCGAGAAGGTGCTGCGCCGGGAAATTCAGGTGGTGGAAGAGTGAGGGGCCGGGATCCCTTTTTGCAGGTAGAGGGTAATTTCGCTGCGGTTGTGAAACAGGTGGCGCGCCCTCACCACCGGGAAGGCGCTGCCCAAGATGTCTAGGGTCTGGCGGAGCACCCGCAGGCGATGCTGGTGGGGGAGCTTTAGGGTCATCACGGCTGCCCCCTGCGGCTCCAGATGAGGGGCAAAAGCCGCCATCAGATGGGCAGAGGCACGGCCATCCATGCGCATGTCGTTGAGGATGAGGTGAAACTGACCTGGACAGCGGGCCAGATAGGCTTGGGCGCTGAGGCGATGGTGACAAATGCCGGCATCGTGGCGGAGGCGCTCGTCCAGCTCCGCCGGATCCACAGCCGTCACCTGCTGGCCATGCAGGCGCAAAATGCGCGACCAGCCCCCCGGCGCCGCCCCCAGATCCAAGGCCCGTCCCCCTGGTTGCAAAGGGACGCGAAACACCTGGATGGCCTCCAGCAGCTTAAACTCCGCTCGGCTGATCTGGTCGGGATCGCGGCGAAAGCGGTGGACGCCGCCGGCCCAGGTGGAGAGGTTTTGCGCCGCCAGCGACAGGCCCAGCCAAGCCCGGAGCCCTGTCGAGCTGGCCAGGAGCACCACCGAGATCACCTGCTGGGGATCCTTGACCTGCAGAGGGGATCCCACCGTCGCCATCACCTGTTCGGCCAGGGCTGCGTTAACCTGGAAGGGCTTGACGTTGAGCTTGCCAAACCGGCGCGTCTGTACCGAAAAGCTGAGGGCAGGGTCGATGGCCGCCAAGAGGTTTTGATCGAGGCGCAGCAGGGAGATCTCGTCGAGCTGTCGCTCTTGGTGGATGGGGCAGATGTGGCGCAAAAAAATGGGCGGGTTAGCCTGCCAGGCCTGGGCAAGGTCGGCAAACGAGCGCTGGCTGCACACCCGCACTAGGCCAGGTGCCTCCGGCAAAGGCTGAAAGACGGCCTCGGGATCCGCTGCCGCAATTTCCCGCCTCGCCAGATCCAGAAAATCGGGGTCGGCGCTGCCCAGCCACAGGTGAGTAGTGGGGGGAAGAAACCTGCTCACCTGACCCGCTGCCATCGCAAATAGGGCAAGGAAGCAGCTACCTCTTGAATCCGCTCCCGGGCGGCCAGCAATTGTCCGGTGGCATCCCACGTCCCCTGCACCAGCATCTGCCAGGCCCCCTGTGGGATCTCGACAGCAGCGGTTCTATCCTCCCAGCACACCTGTTTGTTGAGCACATCCAGCGTCAACCGGAGCTGTGGATTCTCGGCCACCGCCCCTTGCAGGGTTTGGATCACGCTGGCGGGCGCCGTGACGCAGGGGATCCCCAAGGCCAGGCAGTTGCCGAAAAAGATCTCGGCAAAGCTTTCGCCGACGAGGGCGCGGATCCCCCACTTGGCCAGGGCTTGGGGGGCGTGCTCCCGGCTGGAGCCACAGCCAAAGTTGGCGTTGACCAGCAAGATCTCTGCCCCCTGGTACTGAGGCAGGTCAAAGGGATGCTGGCCGGGATTCTGGGCCCGGTCGTCGGCAAATACATGCTGGCCCAAGCCCTCAAAGGTAACGCACTTCAAGAAACGGGCCGGGATAATCCGGTCAGTGTCGATGTCGTTGCCCACCAGCGGGATCCCGCGGCCCGTGATGGTCAAAACTTCGCTTGGCATGGGAATTGCAGTGACCTTCTGGACTCAAAAGCTGGGAATTGGCTTCAGAGTTTTGCAGGGTATAGCCTGGGATCCCTTGCCCAACTCTGCTTGGCCGAGGGGGCAAGCCAAGCGCCAGAAACGAACCATCCAGCTCGGCTAGCGGCGGTAAACTTGGTTTTCCAGGTTGCGCACCTGCCGCTCCAGCCGATCCAGCCGCCCGCGCAGCTCGTCCATTTCCGATTGGCGAGGAACACCCAAATCCTGCAGGACGTTGCGCACCTGCCGCTGCACGTAAGACTCCAGGTTGCTCTGCTCGGATTTCACCTGGTTGAGCAGGTTGTTGATGACGTTGGAGGCCTCTTCTGGCTTGAGCTGACCTTTCTGCACCAGCTCGTCAGCAGCCTTTTTCAACTGCTCCGCGAGCAGAGCGGTGGTGCCCACGCCCATTAGTAAGAGCTGACGTAAGATACTGTTATTGTCCAACGCTGCCCTCCAGAGAATGCTTGCCGAAGGTACGGGCTTCTATGACTACCTATTCTCCTCAGTTTGCCCTCAACTTCGCAACCGGGTCGGCCAGCTTCCCGCTTTCGGCAGAGGGGGCGCGGGAGTGGCACAGGGCTTTGCAAACCCTTGTGGAGCGGCTCAAAGTGGGGGCAAGCGGCCCCCAACGCCAGCCCCAGGCGCCGATTGAGTTTCACCATGCCGCCCCAAACTTGTACCTGGAGATGTTCTGCAATCCCAATATCTGGCCCGGCCCCCACGCCGCCAAGGTGTTAGTAATGTTGAAAACAGGGGCATTGCGCCTTTCTATTGAAGTGGAGTTCTCCCGCCTGCAAGAAGACCTCAGCCAATATCTGGAGTCTCTGAGATGAGCGAAGGCCGACACGCTTTGGGCGAGGAGCCGGCGGTTATTGCAGTAACGGAGCTGCTGGTTGAGCCGCCAGGTGGGATCCCTGGCCAGATGGAGACCGTTTCTCTCACTTGGCACGATCGCCAGCACTCTCGGCAGCGGCTGGTGAGCGACTGAGGCAGGGAAATCCAGTTGATGCTGCCACCCATCTCCACGAGGAGGATCTGCTCTCCGCGGATGCGCAGCGACACATTCCAGTCGAGGCCCAAGATGGCATTTTCTGCCTAGAAGCGGTAAAAAAGGCTGGAAAAAGCAGGTAAGTGTGAGCTGTTTAGAACCCCAGAGGGTTGGCTCATCAACGCCGACGCCCATGCGGCGACGAATACGAAGTAACGGCAACCTTTGGACTTTGTCTGTGGAAAGTCAGCAGAGGCGCTTTGACAACGCCTTTAAGAGTCTGTTTCCGGGCTGCTTGAAAATCCCCGCCACTTAAGGCCGGAAGTGTCAAAACGGGTTATCGTATCAAGGGGATCCCTGTGTGGGGAAACAATCTGGGCTGCTCTCCCTTGGTAAAGATTGCCATGCATTCGAGCGAGTCTTTTCGACGCACCAAAATTGTTGCCACTATCGGCCCTGCCAGCTCCAACCCCGCCATCCTAAGGGAAATGATCCTGCAAGGGGCAACCACCCTTCGCCTCAACTTCTCCCATGGGGATCACGACCTGCACCGCCGCAACATCCGCCTCATCCGCCAAACCGCTATGGACCTCGGCATCCAGGTCGCCATTTTGCAAGACCTGCAGGGGCCCAAAATTCGCCTCGGCAAGTTCGCCGAAGGCTCGATCACCCTTAGGAGCGGGGATCCCTTCGTGTTGACCAGCAAGCCCATTTTGGGATCCCAGGAGCGCAGTTGGGTCACCTACGACAAGCTAGCCCAAGAGGTGCCGGAAGGGGCGACGATCCTCCTCGACGACGGTCGGGTGGAGATGCGGGTGGAGGCGGTGGATCCCGAGGCGGGGGAGCTCTTCTGCCGCACCATTGTCGGCGGCACCCTCTCCGACAACAAGGGGGTGAACTTCCCCGGCGTGCGCCTCAGCATCCGCGCCGTTACCGAAAAAGACAAAGAAGACCTCTACTTCGGCCTCAACCAAGGGGTGGACTGGGTGGCCCTCAGCTTTGTGCGGGATCCCTCGGATGTGCTGGAGCTGCGGGAACTGATGGCCGCTGTCGGCAAGCGGGTTCCTATCATTGTCAAGATCGAAAAACACGAGGCCATCCAACAACTGCCCCAGATCCTGGCCCTCAGCGACGGGGTAATGGTGGCGCGGGGAGATCTGGGCGTAGAGCTGCCGGCGGAAGAGGTGCCGATTTTGCAGAAGCGGATCATTGCCATGGCCAACTGCCTGGGGATCCCGGTGATCACCGCTACCCAAATGCTGGACAGCATGGCCCACAGCCCTCGTCCCACTCGGGCCGAGATCTCGGATGTGGCCAATGCTATTTTGGACGGCACCGATGCCGTCATGCTCTCCAACGAGACGGCGGTAGGCAAATATCCCGTCGAGGCGGTGGCGACCATGGCCCGCATTGCTGTGCGCATCGAACGGGATTACTTCAGCCCGATCTATGTCGATCGCCGCCAACACCTGCGCACCCTCACCCTGCAGGAGCTGAGTCAAAATAACGGCAGCCCCGGTGGCAATGGCTCGCCCCGGCCCAAAACCCTGGTCACCGACTCAATCAGCCGCGCCGTAGGGGAGATTGCCCAGGAGTTGGATGCGGTGGCGGTGATGACCCTGACCAAAACCGGGGCTACGGCTCGCAATGTCTCCCGGTTTCGCCCGCGCACCCCGATCTTGGCTGTAACTCCTCATGTAGAGGTGGCGCGGCAACTGCAGTTGGTGTGGGGGGTACGGCCCTTGTTGGTCATGGATTTGCCTACCACCCGCCAGACCTTTCAGGCCGCCATCAACGTGGCTCAGGAAGAAGGCTTGCTTAAGGATGGCGACTTGGTGGTGCTCAGCGCCGGCACTTTGCCAGGCGTATCCGGCTCCACCGATCTGATTAAGGTAGAGGTAGTCAAGGCAGTGGTGGCCAAAGGCAGAGGGTTTGGCAAAGGCACTGTCAGCGGCCCGGCCCGCATCCTCAGATCTAGCCTCGATGCCAGCAAGATCACTGCCGGCGACATCCTGGTTGCTCGCGCTACCGATGCCAACTATGTGGAGGCGATCAAACAGGCGGCCGGGGTGATCACCGAAGAAGATGGGGCCTCCTCCCATGCGGCGGTGATCGGTCTGCGGTTAGGGGTGCCGGTGCTGGTGGGAGTTAAGGATGCTACGCGCCTCATCCGCGACGGCGCCATCGTCACCCTAGACCCAGAAAAAGGCACGGTGACCTCAGGAGCAGATGGGCTGGGCTTTTAGAGGGTTTTGCGGTCATTTCAGACAAGTTTGAGACCGTCTCCCAGTTCCTCTCTCCCCGGGAAAGGGAAGGCAGGGATCCGCGCAATGAGCGGTTTCACTGCCGTTTGACGCTTCAAGATACTCTCTCAGGGCTCTGCGCCGACAAGGATTTATCAAAGCCCATCAAGCTGATAACCTTTGCAAATAGTTGCACAGAATCCTTCACAAACGGGTCGCTGGCAGAAGTCCCAAGTTAGATTTCCTACAGGAGGCCGGTGACCATAGCAGAGGGCAGAGCCAGGGTTTGCCACCCTCACTTTGGTTCAGTTTGACTCGCAGGATCCCTACGAAGTTATCCACCGTTTCAAGCCCATCGCCGAAGTTCCCGAGCTAACCCGCGAGACCTATGTGCCGCGGGCCTCTACCCCTTTGCTAGATGCCATGGGTCGCGGCATCACCGACTTGGAAAGCGGCCTCAGCCAACTCGCTGAAGCAGATCGCCCTGCGAGGGTGGTTATGGTGGTGGTAACCGATGGCCAAGAGAACGCCAGCCGCGAGTTCCGCAAAGAGCAAGTCGAGAAGATGATCAAAGAAAAAACAGAGAAAGACGGCTGGCAGTTTGTTTTCTTGAGCGCCGATCTGGCTGCCATCCGCGATGCCAAGGCCGTCGGCGTCGCTCCCGTCGCCTCCCTGTTGTACCAGAAGTCCGGCTTGGGCAGCAAATTAGCCTGGGCTTCCCTTGCGATGCGCCTCTCCGACTACCGCTCAGCTCGTCTTCACAGTTTGATGTTCCTCGAAGAAGATCGCCAGCATCCCGACGACCCGAACAAGAAGAAGAAGAATAACAAGAGCTGATCCCTTACCGGTGCAACTTGCCGAGATCCTGGCCACGCTCCAACCCCCCGTATACGGGGGCAGGGGGGCGGGGCTCCTGCGGTTTCTAGCTGAAAGGGATCCTCACCTTCAAAGCTTCCCGCATCTGGGTTGAGACGAACCCACCCCAGAAGGTGGTTGTCGACGGAGAAGTGGTGGGCACAACCCCCGTCCAGATCGAGGTGCATCGCGCCGCCTGTGCGGAAACCCAACTCCGCCGAAAAGCTCGCCATCTTCTGGGTGAGACGGGTTTCGCCGAGCCTGACCCTGCTGAGCGCAACCGTGGGCCTGGGCGGGATCCTCGGCTCGGCTCTGGTCCTCTGGGGACTGACTCTGGCTTTGCAAGGACTGGCGCCCTCCAGTCAAGCCATCGATGCATGGATTTTACAATGGCTGCAGCGGGCCAGCCCTTGGCTGGATCCCTTGGCTTGGGTGGGGTGGGGGTTAGGGCATCCGATTGGGCTGGTGGGTTTGACCGCCTGGGGATGGGTTTTGCTCTGGCGCAGCCAACAAAGACGGACGGCTTGGGGACTGTTGGTTGCAGCCTTAGGAGCTGCCGTGATCGCCGGGATCCTGCAGCCTACCTTTTCTCGCCCCCGCCCAGATCTTTGGGATCCCATCCTGTCGGAGTGGACAGGTCATCGCAGCAACGGTAATCTACGGCCTTTTGGGCTATCTGGTGGCAAGCTATTATCCTGCTCAGCGGCGCTGGTTCGCTGGAGGAGTGCTGGGGATCCTATTCTTCATCGGTTTCAGCCGGGCCGACTGGGGGTTGAATTGGCCCAGCGATCTGCTGGCGGGGTATAGCCTGGGGGCTTTGTGGTTCATCTTTTGCCTCACCCTTCTGCGGATTCAGTGGATGCGCCAGACAAATGGCCGCGGCCAAGCAAGGTAGTGCATAGGTACAGAATCCTCCGGTTGCGATATACTACCCAGATAAGGCCCTTTGCCGGTTAGTTGCAGCCTCTGGCCAAAAGCTTTTGGGATGGGTCAGGGGATCTCGGAAAAGAGCTGTTATCTCTTGTATCTCAGCGCCCCAAATATCCTATGACTGCTACTTTTGTTCACACACCTTTGGCGCAAACCCTTCTGACCCGTCCTTCCTGGGTTCGGGATTCCATGCTGGTGTTGGGGGGAAGTTTGTTGGTAGCGGCCCTGGCGCAGGTGCGGATCCCTTTGCCCTTTACGCCAGTACCCATCACCGGACAAACCTTCGGCGTGATGCTGGTGGGGGCAGGCTTTGGGTCGAGGTTGGGCTTTCTCGCCTTGCTGCTGTACCTGCTGGAGGGGCTTTTGGGGTTGCCCTTCTTCAACGGCGGCGGCTCCGGGCTCAGCCACCTAACCGGACCGACAGGGGGCTACTTGCTGGCCTTTCCCCTGGCCGCAGGGCTGATGGGCTGGTTTGTGGAGCGCTGGGGGGTGGATCGCAGCCCTTGGAAGATGGCCGCGTCCATCCTCTCCTGCTCGGTTTTGATCTACGTCTTGGGAGCCACCTGGCTGGGGGTGTGGCTGAACGAGAATGTCGGCCCCACTTCCGTCTTGGCCGTGCTCACCAAAGGCGTGTTCCCCTTTATCCCCGGCGATCTGCTGAAGTGTGTGCTAGCAGCAGCCCTGCTGCCCACCACTTGGCGCTGGCTGGGGCGGGAGACAGCGGATCCCAAGTCGTCCTCAAGCTAGGGCTTGCCCAACAGCAGCCCGATCGGTGTAGGGCCAGCCTCCCGAAAATCTAAAAAAAAAATGATATCTGCCGCAGTTTGGCCTTTTTTCTGAGATTCTAGTGACTGTGATCAAAACGGTGTTTAAAGCAACAGATTCAATGGAGCGCTTCCCTATATTGCTCTAGAGTTTTATAAGTCGCTGAGCGACAAGCCCCTTTATGGGGCTTTTTTTATCGGCTTTATAAAAAAGGTGGGATAGGGCTGACCCTGACTTGCTATAGCCAATTTGGCTGAGGGTGGAACGCTGTTAGAGATAAGATGGCATGGAGCAGACTCCAAGAGGCAACTCCACGAGCCACAGCCCAGACTTAGGAGAGAGTTGTAGGGTATGTTAAGGAAGGGGACAGCCCGACAATAGCCGCATAGATTTACGAAGTCAGTCGTTAACGGTTTATCGCTGGCTGAGCCGAGAAAACCTAAGACCAACAGTTTTCAAGACACGGAAGTAAAAGATGGACTGCCCTAAAAGAACATGTGGAGCAGTAGATCAGAGGATAGAGCCAAGCTGTTCAACCCAGTGCTACAGCCTAATTAAGGGGTACAGTAGCAACACTTAGCAAGCCAACCCTATCAAAAGCCAGAAACTGGATCACCGTTTCCTGGGTGGCCTGGCCGTAGCGCTGGTAAAACAGCTCCTGATCCCCGGTGGTGTAGAGGAAAACCTGAAGGGCAATCTGGAAGCGGAGATCACCGTTTTGGATGCCCTTTTACTCAAGTAAGTTGATCAACACTCACGTCACCGGAATGGCCAAGAACACCGCCAACAAGCCGGCCACAGTACCGCTCACAAACAAAGAGAAAAACATGATCACAGGGTTGATATTGACGGATCCCTGCATCACGCGAAGCAGGAGTAAGCTCTCTTCTACTTGTTGTAGGGAGATACAAATTACTGGATAGAGAGCCATACGCTCTGTGATAAGACAATATGAGCAATTAGGCTAGTCCCAATAGTGGCTCCAATACCTGGAATTAAATCAAATAAACCTGTAATCATCGATGAGGTTAGAGCTGAAGGGATCCGAAGTACTAAAAACACTGGAAAAGCTGAAATAGCGAAGAAAAACGACAACACGGCTCAACCCCAGAAAAATCCCAAAAATTCCGCCGCACACTTTCAGTAATTCGAGCTTTCCACTCCTCTGGGAACGGCTTTAGAAATAAGCTCCACAGTCGCTTTCCATCCAGCAGGATAACAATTTAAAAACAGGTTTACTAAACCGAAGACCAAGCTGCGCAAAGTCAACACGTCAGGGCCCAGTAGGCCTGTCGAAAAGGCTTCGGGCAAGCTTCTGAGCAACAAAATCCCCGCGGCCTAGCCAGCGCAAGTTAGCCTGGGCATTTAGTTGGGGATCTCGATCGTGACATTGGCCAACTGCACATCGTCATAGTCCACCCAAGCCCCACCGTCCTGGCCGATTGTGTCAGTCCCCAGCGGCACAAAGATATCCAGGGATCCACCCAAAAGAGGGATACTGATCCGGGATCCGCCGGCGATCCTGCCAGGCTGGATCACCGTTTTGCCAGTGCGCAAGGTAACCGTATTCAGCCCCAGGCGCAGATGCTCTAGTGGCAGAGGGATGCGCAGGTCGTCTCCCCCCAAGTGGATTTGCTCCACCTCCACTCCGTTTAAAAGCACTCGCATGGGAGACATATTGGCGCCGGGAATGCGGGACTGGCCGGCCCGATAGGCAGCGGCAGTATCCAACCCAATCAGGGATCCAAGCCGCAAAACCGGTGGGCGAGGCGGCAGGCGGTCTAGGCTGAAGGAGCGGGTCATCTCCACCCCTTGGGCAGGCGCCAGAAATTGCCCGGCAGCCGCCGACTTTGGAGAATATTGGTTATCGCCCAGGCGGATGACATTGGCCTCCAGCACCAGCGTGGCGTTGGGATCCCAGCGCTCCAACTGCAACTGCCAAGGCCGATCCCCGCCGGTCTGTCCGTTGCCTGTGCTCTGGGAATAGGGCAAATAGTTCTCCAGCCGCGCCACCAAAATTTCTTCTGCCGGCAGCGGCCCCGGCAGGCGAAACCGCCCTTGGGCATCGGTGCGCACCGAAATCCCTGCCCCCGGAATGGCCACCTCCACCCCGGCCAAAGGCTGCCCTGTCAGGCGATCCACCACCTGCCCAGAGTAGGCCGAGTCCAACTGCACCTGGCCGGTGGGTGCATCTGTGGCCGCCTGAATGCGCTGCTGCAACACCTGCCAATCGGCTTCTGTAATCCGCCCATCCTGATCGACATCGGCAGCCCGGATCTGGTCGTCGGTCAACTCCCGTTCTCCCCGCAAATAGGCCCCCAACAGGTTGAGATCCTGCACCGTCAAACGACCATCCCCATCCAGATCGCCTGCTTGAAAGGGCTGCGCTTGGGCAGAAGACAGGTCTATCCAACCCAGAGCCAGGGATCCCAGCAACAAGAGAGAACGGGCTAAACAGGAGACCCTAGACATCACAACTCTCCTGGGGAAAGAGCCGAAAGGCACTCTTTATGTCCTTATGTTTTAACGCAATTACTCCCCCACAGCAGGGTTGGCCGAGCCGGTGCGAAGTACTCTTAAACGCAATTTTGCTCGCCCGCCTTTGGCTGCAGGAGCCGAAAACTTGGTGGTAGGATAACCGTGGTGACTTGCTTCTCCTATGGCTCGATACTCCTGCGTTACCCAGCTCATGGGCTCAGCCGAGCAGTTAAGCGAAGCGATTCGCGCTGTCTTGGAGCGTTGCCAGCTTACTGTCCTACACAACAGCCCTGACTACTGGGTGGCCGGCGAGCCGCCTGGAAAAAATCCCTACGCCAAACTGGTGACGGTAGAGGTGTTTGTGGATCGCACCCGCCAAGCCGCTGACGGATCTGTACAGGTCACCTGCATCGCCAAAAACGAAGAGCTGCCCCTGAGAAGCGTCAACCATTGCCAACAAACCTTTGACCAATTGAGGACAGAGCTAGCCCAGTTGCAAGCTCAGCTGCAGCTTGCTGCTCGACAAAAAGAGGCCATAGAATAGCGAAGCTGAGTTCCCTTGGATCTCATGGCACGTCGCTGCCAACTGACCAACAAAAAACGCAACAACGCTTTCGCCATCTCCCACTCCCACCGGCGTACCAAGCGTCTGCAGGAGGTTAACCTGCAGTGGAAACGCATCTGGTGGGAGGAGGGCAAGCGGTTTGTTCGTTTGCGCCTTTCCACCAAGGCACTGAAAACCCTCAAGGCCAAAGGGATAGGGGCCATGGCCCGCGAAGCTGGAATCGACCTCAACCAATTTTGAGGGATCATCCGCTGCCTTGACCTCTTGAAAACCGATCTGCTGGGGCTGGCGCAAGAGTGGCCCTGGCTACAGTTCACAGCAATCCAAACAGTTTGCGTGACTTGGGCTGGAGCCCCGCCAGCAGAGTGTTGAGGGTGTCCCGCTGAGTAAGCTCGTTGGTGCCGCTCGCGCGTTCGATCAAGAACTTGCGCATTTCGTCCGAGAGCTTGGCGTCGGTAAAGTCGGCGCCGACAAAGCTGGCCCCTTCAATTTGGGCCTCTTGGAGGTTGGCCCCCACCAGGAGGGCTTGGTCAAAGTTGGCATTCTGCAACTGGCAACTGGATAGGATGGCCTGGGAGAGGTTGCAGCGAAAGAGGTTGGCTTGGCGAAAGTCGGCGGCAAAAAAGTTGCCTTCCGTTAGGTTGGCAGCCACCAAGCTGGCCTCGCGAAAGATGGAATGGCTGAAGTGTCCCCCCTGAAAGCTGCTTTTGTCCAGCTTGGCAGCGGTGAAGTTGCTGTAGTCTCCCAGGGCTTGACTGAAGCTGGATCCCCGGAGATCGGAGGCAGCGAAGTTGGCCCGCTCCAGCTCGGCACGGCGAAAGTTGCATAACCGCAGATCTGCCTGCTGCATACTGAGCGAGCGCAGGTTGGCCCGCGTCAAGTTGGCCTTGGGCATCTGGATGCGGTCGAACAGGCCCCGCGAGAGGTAGGCGCCTTCGAGGTTGGCACCCAGCAGGGAGCGCCCTTCTCGCAGGGCTGCTAGCAAGTCCCGCGTGGTTTCAATGCGAACCGGCTCGGAGGGTTGGGGAGAAGGAACACTCACAGACAGACCATTCCTCACAGGCGAGCCAGAAACCTGGTCAACCTGGCCGAAACACTGAGGTCTAACAGGGATCTCATCTAACTAAGCTAACGTTTGCTTCGCTGGTCAGGGTTAAGGGGATGTTAAAGACGGCTCTGCATCGGTTTAACTTCCTGCCCGGAGCAATCCGCTCCAATTTGTTGCATACTCAGGGCAGCTTTTCGTTGCTCAAACCATTCATGCAGGTAGCTTTCATTGTCGATCCGTTGTCTCAGTTGCAGGTGGGCCACGACACCAGCGTTGCCCTAATGGAGGCGCTGCAGAAACGAGGCCACCGCATTTTTTGCCTTGGATTGGCCGACCTCTACTGGGATCAAGGGGAAACCTGGGGATCCGTTGAGGAGATTGTGTTGGATCTAGGAGCGGATCCCTGGTACGAAGTCAAAGAACGGCGTTTGTTGCCCTTGAGCCAGATGCAAGCCGTATGGATGCGCAAGGATCCGCCGGTGGACGCGGCCTATCTCTACGCCACCTACCTTCTGGATCATCTCTCCCCCCGCCGCACCCTAGTGCTCAACCATCCTGCCGGGATCCGCTCCGCCAACGAAAAGCTCTATGCTTTGCGGTTTAAAGAGTGGATCCCGCGTACCTGCGTCAGCAGCAGCAAGGCCTTGCTCCGCCAATTCGTCGAGCAGGTGGGGCAGGCGGTGCTCAAGCCCCTGGGCGGCAAGGGTGGGGAAGGGATCCTGCGGGTCAATGCCGGCGATCCAAACCTCAATTCCTTGATCGAGCTGAGCACTCAGTTTGGCCGGCTGCCCGTGATGGTGCAAGAGTATTTGCCGCAGGCAGCAGCGGGAGATAAGCGCATTTTGCTGCTGGAGGGCGAGCCTTTGGGCGCCGTCAATCGCATCCCTGGGGAGGGGGATTTCCGTGGCAATGTGGCCGCTGGGGGTCGGGTGGAGAAAACCGAGATTGCTGAAAAAGAACGGGCCCTCTGCGCGGCTTTGGCGCCAGTGCTGCGGCAGGAGAAACTCTATTTTGTTGGAATTGATGTCATCGGGGAACGGCTGACAGAGATTAACGTCACCAGCCCAACTATGCTGCGGGAGATCTGCCAGTTAGAAGGGGTTGATCTGGCCGATCAAGTGGCCCAGTGGCTGGAGAAGAAAGTGCCCATCAAAGCGTAAACTGCCCCACGCCCTCTTCCGAGGAATCTGGGCATTATCCAACAGATACCCTCTCCAGTCACTTTCCCCCTTTGAGCTCCCTCGCAAGAGCATCGATGCTACAGCCTGTTAAAAATAGGGTACAGGTATTCAAGAGGCAGGAGAGGAGGGGATGCCAACCCATTCTTTGGATTGACGGCAAAGAGTTGTGACAGCTTATCAGGCAGGTAAGACCTCTATCCGCTTCCGAAGTGGGTTTGCTAAGTGTTGCTACTGTACCTCTTGATTCTTTAGCAGGCTGTACCTCAAGCTCTGGGGGAAGTTACGCCTGGGGTCTGCCGGGGCTGGGCGACCAGCTAGGTAGGAGTCGCTGAAGCACAGACAAAAGTTCCCTTTTGCCCGCTGTTGTCTAAGTCTTTTAGAGCGGCATCTCCCAGTGCAGCTCGACGTAGGTATGGCCTTCCGGAGTGTGGGTGCGATGCCAGGAGCCCTTGGGCAGGTAGCGGGCAATGGTATTCATGGCTTTGCTGCCATAGCCGCCACCGGGGCTGGGGGCGTATTCTACGCCGTCATTGATGACCGACAAGCAGCAGTGGCGCTCCTTTTGCACCAAGGACACCTTGACGAAGGAGGCGTTGCCCTTGGGAGGTTGCACATGGGCGATGACATTGCCGATGGCCTCTCGCAAAAAGCGCAAGATGTCCTCCCGTTGGTCGAACCACTCGCCGGTATTGGGCTCCTCCAGAGGTTGTAGGTGGCGCTCCACAGGCAAGGTCAGGCTGCCCGTCCGAATCAGCTCGTCCAGATAGGTGTCGATGCCCCGGTGCAAGCCCTCCCGCAAGCTGGGGGAAATGCGCAGCTTGGTGGCCAGGGTGCGCACATCGTTAAGCTGCTCGCGAATGCCTCGCCCGATCCTTTCCAGTTGTTCCAGCAGACGATCGTAAATGGCAGGATCGGGATCCTTACCCTGCTGCTGTTGCCATTGCAAGCTCTCCAGCTCGTCCATCACCACCTTCAGCTCCTGCAGCTCGCGATCGTGAATGTCGGTGGCAATGCGGTAGAGCAGCTTGCGGGCTTGGTCGATAGCAGCCTCTTGTTCGGCCCGGCGCAGGCGCTCCAGTTCCTGTTGCTGGGCCAAGAGCCGCTCCTGGTTCTCCAAGATTACCAAGGTCAGAAGCAGGCTCACCCCCGTTAGACCGACGGCCAAAGCCGGCAAGGTCAGCGGCCAAATCCAACGCCACAGCAAAAATTGGGTCACGGCCCACCCTTCATAAGCAACCAGCCCCACCACTGGCCAGAGGAGAGAGCGCTGTTGTTTCCAGTCCCAGCAATTCCGTCGCGGGGAGGGGCGATAGAGCACCCAGATCAGGCCCGTTCCCGCCCCCAGCAGGAAGACAACTCCCGCCGCTAGCCCTGCCGGCAGGGATCGGTACACCTCTCCGGTGAGCAGGCTCGAGAGGATTTGCGCCTGCAGCTCGACTGCCGCAATCTGGGATCCATCCGCCGTCCGCACCGGGAAGGTCTCCGGGTAGCCGCCCACAAAGCCGACCAGGACAATTTTGTCTCGCAGTTGGTCGGCAACTTTGGGGTCGAGGGGCGGGATCCCTTCTTGGCCGCGGCAGGCTTGGCCGGGGCTGAGCGTCGGGGAGCCGGATCCCGTCTGGGAGATCAGCGGCGGACAGACCCGTTCGATGGGGATGATGGGGATGCTGTGCTGAGAGCCAAGGGGATTGAACTGAAACGGCTGTAAGCCCCGCTTGCGAAACCAGCGGCTAGCCTTCTCCGGGTCGTACTTAGCAAAAGCCAGAGCCTCCACCGAGGCGAACATCTGCTCCTCCTGGCTGTCGCGGCGTAGGTAGAGCCCCCGCAACTGGGCCTGGCGTAGGATCCCGGTTCTGTCGACTCGGTGTTGCACCACCCCCTGAACATGCTCTGGCGGCACCAAATACTCAAGGCGCAAGGACGAAAAAGGCAAGAAGTGGTTGTAGATGTTGATCTCGGAGCGTCCAAAGCTCTCGCTGCTGCGGGTGGCCAAAACCAAGCGATCCGGGTAGCGCTGCACCACCTGACGCAGGGGAGCATCTAGGTTCTCGTTGCCCAGATTCTGCGGCACCACAAAGCTGCTGGGCAGGTTCAGCACCACCACCCTGGCTTCGGCCTCTTCCAGAAGGCGCAAGGTCAGGCCGGCGTAGTTAGCCCGTTCCAAGAGAAAGTCAACATTATGCTGGCCATCACCACTTTCTCCCTGCCCATCAATGCGGCCATCGATGCCGAGGATCACCACCTCCGGGGAAGGTTGCTGAGGGCCGCGCCAAGCATAGAGCCATTCCTGGGCGTCGCTCTCCAGCCGCAGCAACAAAGGGTGCTGGGCAGAAAGGTTGAGCAAGGTGGCCCACCCCAGGCCCCAAGCCAAGGCCCAGCCCAGTCGCCGCCGGGAGGGAGACAGTCGCCTCTGAGGGCCACGCTCTTGGCCAGCAAGAAGGGGAGAAGCGAGATTCGGCATGTTGAGGCCAACAGGTTGAAGAGCGCCTCCTCTGCCATCTTGGCCGCTGACAACGGCTGGCGAGGGGATCCCTGCCCACCCAGTTGCTGGGGAAAAACCGCAGCTTCAGGGGTGATGGTTGCGCACCCGCGCCGCCTCCTCAGGACTAATGCCGAGACGGGTGAGGTTAACGCGGCCCTTGTGGTCGATGCTGCGCACCTTGACCACCACCTCATCTGCTACGGCAATTTCATCCTCCACCCTGCTGACGCGGTACTCCGCCAGTTGCGAGATGTGGATCATGCCCTCTTTGCCCGGCAAGAACTCCACAAAGGCGCCGATAGGAATGATGCGGGTCACCTTGCCCAGGTACACCTGCCCCTCTTCCACCCGCCGCACCAGGTTTTCGATCATCGCCCGAGCCGCTTCTGCCTGGCCGCCCACCGAGGAGGACACGGTGATCGTGCCATCGTCGCTGATGTCCACCTTGGCTCCTGTCGCTTCGGTGATGCTGCGCACCATCTTGCCGCCAGGGCCGATGATCTTGCCGATATCTTCCGGATCCACCTTGAACGTGAGCAGACGAGGGGCTGTTTTGGCCAACTGGGGCCGAGGCGCCGGGAGAACCTCCAGCATTTTGTCAAGGATGTAGTCCCGCCCGGCCTTGGCCTGCAGGAGGGCTTTCTCCACCACATCCACGGTGATGCCGGTAATTTTCATGTCCATCTGCAAAGCGGTGATCCCGGCCCGCGTGCCGGCCACCTTGAAGTCCATATCCCCCAAAAAGTCCTCGATGCCCTGGATGTCGGTGAGGATGCGCACCTCGTCCCCTTCCTTAATTAAGCCCATGGCTACGCCGCTGACCGGCGCTTTGATCGGCACCCCGGCATCCATCAAAGACAGGGTAGAGCCACAGACTGAGGCCATCGAGGTGGAGCCATTGGAGGAGAGCACCTCTGAGACCACCCGCACCACGTAGGGAAACTCCTCCTCCTTGGGCAGCACCGGCACCAAGGCCCGCTCCGCCAGCGCCCCATGGCCGATCTCCCGCCGTCCCGGCGAGCGCGAGGGCCGCACTTCTCCCACGGAAAAGCCGGGGAAGTTATAGTGGTGCATGTAACGCTTCTCGTCCACTGGGTGCAGATCGTCCAGCTCCTGGGCATCACCAGGGGTGCCGAGGGTGGTGATGGAAAGGACTTGGGTGAGGCCGCGGTTGAACAGAGCGCTGCCGTGTACCCGTGGGATCAAGCCCACCCGACAAGAGACTGGTCGCACCTCGTCCAGCTTGCGCCCATCCACCCGCACCCCCTCCTGCAAGATCTGCTGGCGCATCAGCTTCTTGGTCAAAGCCTTGAACTGGTTGTCCAATTCCTTGGGATTTTCCAGCAGATACAGCCGCAAGGGATCCCCCTCTGGCCGTGCCTGGATCTGGGCCTCTAGCTTGGCCTTGATCGCCTCCAGTTGTTGCTCGCGGCTGGTCTTATCCAGGAACTGCCTGAGGACGGAGCGAATCTCCTCCTGGGCGTGTTCTGCCACAAAGGCAACCAGCTCCTCATTTTGAGGGGGCGGGGGCAGCTCCACAGGGGTGATGTTGAGATCGGCGAAAACTTGCTGTTGGGCCTTGAGCAGCTCTTGAACGGCCTCGAAACCAAACTCAATGGCCTCGACCACGTCCTTTTCCGGCAGTTGGTTGGCGCCGGCCTCCACCATGATTACGCCGTCGGCACAGCCAGCCACCACCAAATCCAGATCGCCGGCCTCGATCTCGGCATAGGTGGGGTTGATGATGAACTCATCTTTAACCAAGCCGACCCGCACCGCCGCCACCGGGCCGTTGAAGGGGATGCGAGCGCTGTGGATGGCCAGCGAGGCCCCCAAAATACACAACACATCGGGCGGCACCTTGTCGTCCACCGAGAGGGTGGTGGCCACGATTTGCACATCGTCCCGCAGCCATTCTGGGAACAAAGGCCGCAGGGGCCGGTCTATAAGACGAGAGATCAGGGTGGCCCGCTCCGGTGGCCGACCTTCCCGCCGCAAGTAGCCTCCTGGGATCCGCCCGGCAGCGTAGAGCCGCTCCTCATAGTCCACCAGCAAAGGCAAGAAATCGACACCGGCACGACCGGCTTGTCGCGTAGCCGTGACCAAGACCGAAGTTTCCCCAGAAGTCAACCAGACTCCGCAACCTGCCTGGGGAGCCATCAACCCAATATTGATGTCAATTTCCCGCCCGTAAAAGGAAATCGACCGAGTATATTCCGCCATGTAACGCTTCGCCTTCTTTTTTCTTGCCGCTATCGTAGCATTCTCTTTTTGCTTTGTTCTCTGGTGGGAGAGAGTTGGGGCGTCGCCAAAAACTGTTCTTCTGGCTCTGGCCGGGGAGCTGCAGCAAGGCTAGGGTAGGCCAGATGCCGCCAACCCAACCGCCTCCCGTGCTGATGCTAGAGCCGCTGACGCCTGCCCAAATCAGGGCCTACCTGGAGCGCATTGGCTACGTCGGCCCCACCCAGCTCACCCCGCAAACCCTGCGCCAGATCCACCTGGCCCACCTGCTGCGGGTGCCGTTTGAAAATCTGGATATTCACTGGGGTCGCCCCATTCGCCTGGAGCGGGATTTTTTGTTCCAAAAAATCGTCCGAGAGCGGCGGGGCGGCTTTTGCTTTGAGCTGAACAGCCTGCTGGCCGCTGCTCTGCAGGGGATGGGGTTTTCGGTCCATCTGCTCTCGGGACAGGTGAGCCGGGCCGTTCACGCTACTCGGACGGAGCCTGATGGCCACTTTGGCCCCGAATGCGACCATCTGGCCCTGCAGGTGAACTGCGGCAATGAGGCGTGACATCCTCTCCCGCTAAGCCCTGACGGGCTGTAGACGGGAGCTTCCGAGAATCACTTCTCGGAGTTGCTGCTTCAACGGACTGGTAAACCAGGATCCTCCACAGCCAGAGAGCGGCAGTCCCACCGCCCTGAGTCCTCGCTTCAAAATCTCGATAGCAGCGTTCAAGTCTCTGTCCCAGGACCCACAACGAGGGCAATCATGCACCCGTTCCGACAAGGTCTTGGGAACACGCTCCTCACAAACACAACAATTTTGGGACGTACCACGGGGATCCACTCTCAACACCTGTTTGCCGCGTTTGACCGCCACTGCTGTCAGAATGTCAAGAAATTGTCCCCAAGCCGCATCCAAAATCGATTTAGCCAACCGAGTCCGTGCCAGCCCTCGGACGTTGAGATCCTCCACCACCAACAGGTCGTATTGCCCCACCAGCCAGTGCGCCACTTGGTAGTGGAACGCTTTGCGTTGTCGGGCAACGTGCAACTGCAAACAAGCAACTTTCGTGGCTTGTCTCTTCCAGTTGGCGGATCCCTTCACTTTGCGGCTCAGTTGCCGCTGCTGTCGAGCCAAGTGTTTTTGGGCTCGGCGGTAGTACCGCGGGATAGGCACCACCTCCCCATCGCTGGTGGTGAGAAACCTATCCAATCCCACATCAATGCCCACCGCCTTTTTGATCGGCACAGGCTCTGGGGAAGGGACGCTTTTGTCCTCCAAGGTGATGCAGACATACCACCCATCGGCCTTGCGCACCACTGTGCAGGTTTTGGGCACAAACCCCTCCGGCAAGGGGCGGTGCAGCACCACAGGCATCGAGCCAATCTTGCTCAGCCGCAGAGTCTCCCCTTCCAGATGCGCTCCCGCCTTGGGGCAATTGATGCGGGGGAATGTGAAGGATCTCAACTCCCCCGCTTTTTTGAAGCGGGGCCGCCCCCGCCGTTTGCCTGTGCTATCCGGCTCCCGCCACGCTTTCCACGCCTTGTCCAGCCGCATCAAGTTTTGCTGCAGCACCTCGGCGTAAATGCCCCGGTAGGCCGGGAACAGTTGCTTGATTTGTTTGAGGGATCCCGCCTGCCGATAATAATTCGGCTCCAGCGGGGGTTCTGACACAGGCAACGGGCACGAGACAAGACTGCATCGGTCAATTGGGCAACGGGTTGCGGTCAGCCAGTCCAGTCTCTGCCCCAGAGCGTCGTTCCACTGCCGCCGCAACAATTCCAGCCACTCGGTCATCAGAGCGGCTTGGTCGTCGCTGGGCAGGATCCGGTACTCGTAGGTGATAATCATGAGGTGATTCTAGCATTTAGCGCAATGAGCTACAACATAGGCCATCGTTCTGTTTACAGCCTACAAATCCACTTGGTGCTGGTGACAAAGTACCGTCGTCGGGTGATAACTGCTCCAATGTTGCAGAGGCTGGAAGATATATTTCGAGCGACCTGCCAAAAGTGGCGCTGTTCCTTGGTGGAGTTCAACGGTGAGGCGGATTATGTGCATCTGTTGGTGAGTTTTCCGCCGGATGTTCAGGTCTCGAGGCTGGTGAACAACCTGAAAACAGTCTCCAGCCGGTTGATTCGCAAAGAGTTCGCCACAGAGGTGGCACGGTTCTACAGCAAGCCTGTATTTTGGACAGGGGCCTATTTTGTTGCCTCTTGTGGTGGGGTCACCGTTGAGGAGTTGAAGAAGTATGTCGAGCAGCAGGCAACGCCCAGATTGTGAGACTCAGGGGCATTGAACCCCTTCGTCTCACCGCCTATCCCCCATCCCGCCAAGCTGCGCTGTGGCGGGAGTACCCCGGAGGTTCTGATGGCTGGTGGATGTGGGCTATGGAGATGCCTTTCGGGAGCCGTTGCGGCTGGGGGATCCCGGCATCCAAGCCCAGGCGGAAGGGCGCTACCGCCTCATCCCCTGGCCCGCAGCTCCCGCACGCTACTGGCGGGTTCAACAGGAACGACCGGATCGCACCTGGAAAACCCTCTTCCTGCTGGATCGGATCCCGCGTCAACTGCAGGAGTTCGAGCCCATGTGCCGCTTCCACCAAACGTCGCCGGCATCCAGGTTGACCCGCCTGCGCCTGTGCAGCCTGGCCACCCCCAGCGGACGGATCACCCTCACCGCCTCCGCCAATGGCTCCGTTTTTAAATGGATCGAAACTACCCCAGAAGGCCGCCGGGAACGCCTGCTCAAGGACGAGAAAGAATACGAACACCTGCTCGCTTGCGCCTTCGGGATCCGCCTTCCCACAACCTCTTCTGCCCCTGAGAGAAAGATGGCAAGACCTACAGCCGCTCCGACAGAAGCCCGCCAGCTCTCTTCCAAACCCGATCCAAAACCCTATCCAGCAGTGCCAGAATAAGATGTCAAAATAAAGAACACTGTCTCGTTGTCCGACAAAGATTATGGATGCTGCGGCGGTTTCCACATTTGATGGCCAAGCCCTGGATCACGTGCTCATTTTCGACACCACCCTGCGCGACGGGGAGCAGTGCCCCGGCGCCACCCTCAACACCGAAGAAAAGCTGGCCATCGCCCGGCAACTGGCCCGGCTGGGGGTCGATATCATTGAAGCTGGGTTTGCCTATGCCAGCCCCGGGGACTTCGAGGCGGTGCAGAAGGTGGCCGAACAGGTGGGCACCCCCGATGGCCCTGTGATTTGCAGCCTGGCCCGCGCCCTCAAGGCCGACATCGAAGCGGCAGCCGAAGCCCTCAAGCCCGCCGCCAAGCCCCGCATCCACACCTTTATCTCCACCTCCGACATTCACCTCAAGTACCAGTTGCGCAAGACCCGCGCCGAAGTGCTGCAAATTGCCGAGGAGATGGTGGCCTACGCCAAGTCCTTCGTGGACGATGTGGAGTTCTCCATGATGGACGCCACCCGTTCCGATCCGGAGTTTCTCTACCAGGTGATCGAGGCAGCCATTCGGGCGGGAGCCAAAACCATCAACATCCCCGACACCGTCGGCTACAGCATGCCGGAAGAATTCGGCCAACTGATCAAGGGCATCCGCGAGAATGTGCCCAACATCAAGCAGGCCATCATCTCCGTCCACGGCCACGACGACCTGGGGGTCTCGGTGGCCAACTTTCTGGAGGCCATCAAGCAGGGGGCGCGGCAAGTGGAAGTGACCATCAACGGCATCGGCGAGCGGGCCGGCAACGCGGCGCTGGAAGAGTTGGTGATGGCCCTGCATGTGCGCCGCAGCTACTTCAACCCCTACTTTGGCCTGCCGGTCGACTCGGAAAAACCCCTCACCCACATCAAAACCCAGGAGATCTACCGCACCTCCCGCCTAGTCTCCAACCTCACCGGCATGTTGGTTCAGCCCAACAAGGCCATTGTTGGTGCCAACGCCTTTGCCCACGAATCGGGCATCCACCAGGACGGCATGCTCAAGAACCGCCAGACCTACGAGATTATGGACGCTCAGACCATCGGCCTGCAATCGAGCACGCTGGTGCTGGGCAAACACTCGGGCCGCAACGCCTTCCGTACCCGCCTCCGGGAGTTGGGCTTCGAGCTCTCAGAGCAGGATCTGAACAAAGCCTTCCTGCGCTTCAAAGAGCTGGCAGACAAGAAGAAGGAGATCACCGACCTGGATCTGGAGGCAATCGTCAACGATGAGACCCGCCCCGTGCCCGATCTCTACCGTCTGGAGCACGTGCAAGTGGTGTGCGGCAACCACGAGACCCCCACGGCCACGGTGCGCCTGATCACCCCTGAGGGCGAAGAGCGGGTGGACGCCGCCGTGGGCACAGGCCCGGTGGACGCGGTGTACAAAGCCATCAACCGCATCGTCAACATCCCCAACAAGTTGATCGAGTTTTCCGTCCAGTCGGTTACCGCCGGCATCGACGCCATGGGGGAAGTCACCATCCGCCTGCGCCACGAGGATCGCGTCTTCTCTGGCCACGCCGCGAATACGGACATCATCGTCGCCTCGGCCCAAGCCTACATGAACGCCCTCAATAAGCTTTACGCCGCTCTGCACGCAGCCCGCTCGACGGCTGAGCAACGGCAGGCCGCCACCCAGAAGATCTGATGGGCTACCGACAGGAGCGCCCCTCTAGGACCCGGCCGCAGGGATCCCTTCCGCAAACACCCGCCTGATTACTTCCTCAATCGGCGGGTCTGTTACCGTCAAGTCCAGCACCTCCAGATCTGCCAGGAGCTGGGCAACCGTTTGGGTGAGGTGTTCCCGCCGCACCCACAGCCGCACCTCACAGCCGCTGCCGGGATCCCCCTCGCTGCGCAGCTCTCCATAGACTTGCAATTGGGCGAGGGGGCAGGGGCGGGCCAATTCCAGCTTCACCTCGCGATAGGGGGCAAAGCGCTGCCGCAGCTCCTCGAGGCCGCCATCGTAAATGAGTTGCCCGGCGCTGATCACCAGCACCCGTTCACAGAGCGCCGTAATGTCGGCCATGTAGTGGCTGGTCAACAAGACTGTCGCCCCGTAGCGGCGGTTGTAATCCCGCAGAAATTGCCGCACGGCGGCCTGAGCGTTGACATCCAACCCCAAGGTCGGCTCATCCAAGAACAAGATCTGCGGCCGGTGGATCAGGGCCGCCAGCAGTTCCGCCTTCATCCGCTCCCCCAGAGAAAGCTTGCGCACCGGCTGCTTCAGCTTGCCCTGCAGGTCGAGGAGCTCCGCCAACTCCCCCACCCGCTCCCGAAACTCCTTTTCCGGGATCTCATAAACGGCGGCGTTAATCCGCAGGGAGTCCATTGCTGGCAGATCCCAGATAAGCTGTTGCTTCTGCCCCATCACCAGGGTAATCTGCTGCAGAAAAGCCCGCTCCCGCCGGTAGGGCACATGGCCGACCACCTGCAGCGTGCCCCCGGAAGGATAGATGAGACCCGCTAGCATTTTGAGGGTAGTGGTCTTGCCTGCCCCGTTCGGCCCCAAAAAACCCACCACCTCCCCCGGCTGAATCTGGAAGCTCATCGATTGCACCGCTGGGATGTAGTGATAGGTACGGCGAAAAAAGTGGCGCAATGTACCGATCACTCCCGCTTCCTTAATGGCTACCGGGTAAACCTTGCTCAGGTCGCGGGCAACGATGATCGGCTCAGGTCGGATTGGCACGTCAGACAACATAGCTCCTCACCCCCCCTAAAAAATCAGATCCGCTAGCCCAACTTCAAGGGCAAGCCTCCTGAGGCTGGGCATGTCGGATCTGGCTGGGGGTATTCTCAGGATCGGAGGAGAAACAGCGAACAGGCAGGGGAACTACAGCAGTCCTACGTCTATCCCAGGCTTGCCGGCGACCAGCTCCACCTTCAGGATGCGGCCACCCGACTTTTGGATACGCTGCTGCTCCCGAAACCAGTTGTCGTAGGGCACCAGCTTCGTGAAGTAGGTATTTTGCAGCTCCCGCTGGGTGCGAATGCGGGTTTGGCTGGGCACACAGGCCGTGATCTTAAACATGCGCATGATAAAGGATCCCTGCTGACAGCAAAATGAACTGGCTTGACCAACAAAACAGGCGACTCACCTCAGAAAGCTCGCGTACCCCAGTTAGCACACCAGATCCCTGCGGCAAATCGCCTGTCATGCTCGCTAGACAATGAACCTTAGCTCAGGCCGGAGCAGATGTAGTCGAAGTACACACCCATTTCCTTGCCAGCTTCAGGCCCCACCAGGGCGGCGGTCACTTCTTTCATGGCTTGGATGGCCTGAATGGTGGCTCCAATCGGCACCCCCAGCGAATTGTAGGTCTCCTTGAGCCCGTTCAACACCCGCTCGTCGAGGATGGAGGGATCCCCGGCCAGCATGGCGTAGGTGGCGTAGCGCAGGTAGTAGTCCATGTCGCGGATGCAAGCAGCATAGCGACGGGTGGTGTACATGTTGCCACCGGGACGGGTGAGATCGGAGTAGAGCAACGCCTTGGCCGCCGCATCTTTGACAATGGTGGAGGCGTTGGCCGCGATGGTAGCAGCTGCCCGCACCCGCAGCTCGCCCGTGGCGAAGAAAGCCTTTAACTTCTCCATGGCCGAGCTGTCGAGATACTTGCCCTGGACGTCGTAGCTATTGATCACAGCGGTAATTGCGTCTTGCATGATGAGCTTCCTAAATCTCTAATGAACGTTAAACAGTTGCGCGGTCAGAACAATGAGGGATTAACTCATTGCCCCCACCACAAAGTCAAAGTAGTAGCCGGCCTCAGCCGCGTCCTCAGGAGACAACAGACCCATGGCCACCTGCTTCATTTGGCGGATGCTCTCGGCCACCGCCGGAATAGGCGTGCCCAAAGAGTTGTACATCTCCCGCACCCCCACCAAGCCGATCTCCTCGATCGGGGTGACATCGCCAGCAACGATCCCATAGGTGATGAGGCGCAGGTAGTAGTCCATATCCCGCAGGCAAGTTGCCGTCATCTCCTCTCCGTAAGCATTGCCACCTGGGGAGACGATGTCAGGACGCTTCTGGAAGAGTTGATCGGCAGCTTGCTTGACGATGCGCTCACGAGACTCGGTCAAGACTTGAGCGATGCGCAGCCGCTTCTCGCCGGAGGTAACAAAGGACTTGATCCGATCCAGCTCCCCCGGGCTGAGGTAGCGGGCCTCTGCATCCGCATTCACAATCGATTTCGTGACAACACTCATGGACATCCATCCTCAAGTCAATTTTTTAAAGAGTATGGCGAGCATACCCGCAAGCTATTTTCCGACATGCTTGCCGTCTGCCATCTCAGATCTTCACACTTCTTAAAATGTCTCCCAGGAAAGGAGCACTCCCTTCCCGCCAAGGGGGAGGTTGGTTAAGCGTAAAACAGCCCCCGATGGTCTGGCCGGAGTAGCCCCAGGCAGCCGCAGATTGACCAACCCCTGCTCAGCTTTTCGGAGTGGTCAACAGCTTGAGGATGGGCAGTGTGGCAAGGGATGGCGGTCGGCGCTGGGGAGTTAAGTTTTGCTTTTCAGGTGTCGCTAGGGCAGATAGGGCTGAAAGTCCTGAGTGACCGTCAGGGTCAAGTTGGCGTTGGGATCGATCACCGCCACCTCTGGCGCCGTCACATTGCCGATTACAGCCCCCGCTGCCGCTCCGCCCAGCACCTTCTCCGTCGAGATCACCCGGTCGCCAAACAGGCCGCCCAAGATCGCCCCTGCCGCCGCCCCGATCAGGGCATCCTGCACAACTGCCTCTGCAGAAGTGTGGCGGGGATCCTTGCGCAGCGGGATCACCTGGCTTTGGGCGTAGAGAGGATAGGATTGGCCGTTGAAAATCAAAGCTCGCGAGACAAACTGGGTGCCGCCGCTTACCGGTTGGAATTGGCCTTCTAGGATGGCTCCCGCCGGGACGACCATGTTGCCGTAGATGTCCCGCAGAGGGGTATCCAGGCTGAGGCTGACGGCGCGGGTTTCCCCAGGGGCAATCAAGAGGGCATCTGGGGAGCGATGAACTGCCTGGATCAGATCCCCAGAGCGCAGCAGCAGGGTGGTTTGCAGTTGAAAGGGCTGGCTTGGCTGCAGGGATCCAGGGGGGAGGGGACGAGGATTCACAGGGCGCCATCCCTCGCCGGGGGGCGGTGGTGGCAAGGGCCCCATTTGCGCCAAAACCGGGCTGGCCGCCGGTAGCCAGAGAAACCCACCGAGCAGAGGAGCCAACAGACGACGGGCTGGGTTGGTCATGGTCTTACCCCCGATCTACCACTTCTACGTTAGCTGTAAGCTGGCCAAAGCTGGGAACAAAAGCCTCGTCTGGCCTTTATCCCCATCAAAGCCAGTTGGATGTAGGACGGGCTACTCTAGGCGAGCAGATTCCGCTACTCTTCAACCCAGGTAGAAGTACGGAAAAGCGCCATCGCCGCCCGTCTTGGGCTCCCTAGTGTCCATGCTAGATTAGCTCGTGGGGGTTCGGGGGGTAGATACCCCCGCGCCAGTCGCAGGCTGGTAATGATAAAACAGAGCTGGTTGTATAAAACGGCGTTGCCGGAATCTAATACAACTACGCGGTAGGGCATTCCGTGTCTGCATGCCTAAGGCACGGCACAGCCGAACGCAGAGGGTTCTTGCAATGGCTCCCCGACGAAGCGAGAAGTTCGTCCTCTAGCCAAGTTGTGTTTACTCAACAAGGTTGAGTGGCGGGAGTCTGTCATGCCCTAGGTTTCGCCCCTCGTGTGAGGGCCAAGGTATTCTTCCGATTCCAACCCCTATTCTTCTGTAGCTATGCAGCGCAGCACATCCATGCCGGGCCAGCTTTCTCCCCGTTCAGAAGCTTCTGCTCAACCTGCCCGTTCGCCTCAGCAGGACGGAGTTCGTTCTCTTTTTAAGCCTTTTGCCGTTCTCAAGTCTCTTCTCTCGCCGGTGCTGCTGGTGCTCTTGGGCATTGGGCTGGGAGCGGCTCTGGTGGGAGGCAAGGGGGTATCTGCCCAAACGACGGCAACCCCGCCCCAACTGAACCTGAATTTTATTGCCGAGGTGGCGCAAAGGGTGGGGCCGGCGGTGGTGCGCATCGATTCCGAGCGGACGGTGAGCGTCCCGGGCGCCTTCCCAGAGGAGTTTTTCAGCGATCCCTTTTTCCGGGACTTCTTTGGCCAGGTGATCCCCCCCATTCCGCGGCAGCGACGACAGCAGGGCACCGGCTCCGGCTTCATCATCAGCCCGGATGGCCAGATCATCACCAATGCCCACGTGGTCGAGGGATCCGACAAGGTGACGGTGACGCTCAAGGATACCCGCAGCTTTGACGGCAAGGTAATCGGCACCGATCCGGTGACGGATATCGCCGTGGTGAAGATCGAGGCCCAGAACCTGCCGACGGTGAAGCTGGGTCGCTCCGAGCTCCTCGAGCCGGGCCAGTGGGCCATCGCCATCGGCAACCCGCTGGGGCTGGACAACACCGTAACCGCCGGGATCATCAGCGCTTTGGGCCGCTCCAGCGGCGAGATCCGCGTGCCCGACAAGCGGGTGTCCTTTATCCAGACGGATGCGGCCATCAACCCCGGCAACTCCGGCGGCCCCCTGCTCAACGCCCAAGGGGAGGTGATCGGGGTCAACACGGCCATCATCCAAGGGGCGCAGGGGCTGGGCTTTGCCATTCCCATCGAGACGGCCCAGCGGGTGGCCAACCAGTTGATCGCCCGCGGCAAGGTGGATCACCCCTACCTGGGCATTCGTATGCTCACCCTCACCCCCGACCTGAAGGAGCGCCTCAACCAGGATCCCAACAGCCGCATCTTCGTGACGGTGGATCAGGGGGTGCTCATCGGCGAGGTGATCCAGGGATCCCCGGCAGAGCGGGCGGGCCTGCGCGCCGGAGACATCATTCTCGCCATCAATGGTCGCGCCGTCACCACCGCCGACCAAGTACAACAAGAGGTAGAGCGCACCGAGGTGGGCAGCACCCTGGAGCTGGAGATCGAGCGAGCTGGGCGGCGGCAGAAGATCCGGGCCGTTACCGGCTCCTTCCCGGCCTCCGGCAGAAGCTAAGGGGATATTGCTGGGGGTGAGGGTTGGCAGTTCCAGCTCAGGGAAATTAATGGTTTAATGGTGGCCTAACAGTCGAAACTTCCTGGCCCAGGCCGGAACGCTCTCGGCGGGGCCGCTTGTCTTGAGTTGGGGATCCCTTCTCACCTTGCCTATGCTGAAAACCACCCGTCGCCTGGCTCTGCTGGCCCTGTCGGGGCTGGCAGCCCTTGTTCTCGCCCCTCAAGCGGGCTTTGGCAAGCCGATTGTCGTTGGCTCTAAGGACTTCACCGAGCAGTTTATCTTGGGGGAAATGTACGCCTTGGCCCTGGAGGCGGCGGGGTTGGCGGTGGAGCGCAAGCTCAACTTGGGGGGAACGCCGGTGGCCCATGCCGGCCTGTTGAGCGGCGAGATCGATCTCTACCCGGAGTACACCGGCACCGGTCTGCTGACGGTGCTCAAGCTGCCCACCAGCAGCGACCCGGCCCAGGTATATGCGACGGTGGCCCGCGAGTACGAGCGTCAGTTCCAACTGATTTGGCTGGATCCGGCCCCCATGAACAACACCCAGGCCCTGGCCATGACCCGCGCCAGAGCGGCAGAGTTGGGCATCGCTACCATCTCAGACATGGTGGCCAGAGCGAGCGAGCTGGTGATGATCGGGCCGCCGGAGTTCCAGGCCCGCGAAGATGGCCTGCCGGGGCTGCAAGCAGTCTACGGCAACTTTCGCCTCAAGGCCTACAAGGCGGTGGATCCCGGCCTGCGCTACCAGGGCTTGGTCAATGGGGAGGCGGATGTGGCGGTGGCCTTTGGCACCGATGGGGAAATTGCCGCCTTTGACCTGGTGGTGCTCAAGGACGACAAGCAGCTTTTCCCCCCTTACCAGGTGGCGCCGGTAGTGCGCAAAGATACCCTGGAAGCCAACCCCGGCATCGCCACCGCTTTGAACGCCCTTTCCCCCCTGTTGACGGACGAGGTGATGCAGCGGCTGAACTACGAGGTAAGCGGCAAGCGCAGGGAGCCGGCAGAGGTGGCGAGAGCCTTCTTGGTGGAGGCCGGCATCTTGAAAGAGTAGCCCGTTGCACGAGGCCCTGGCGTGAGCACTCTTGAGTTCGAGCGGGTATCGCTGCGCTTTCCCCACAATTCCCGTCCGGCCGTGGAGGAGTGCAGTTTTTCCGTGGCCTCGGGCCAGTTGGTGGTCATCCTCGGCCCTTCCGGCTGCGGCAAAACCACCCTTCTAAAAATGGTGAACCGGCTGCTGGAGCCCACCCAAGGACAGATTCGCCTGGATGGGCAGGATATCCGCCGCTTTCCGGTGACGGCGCTGCGCCAGCGCATCGGGTATGTCATCCAGCAGGTGGGGCTGTTTCCCCACATGACGGTGGCCCAGAATGTGGCGGTGGTGCCGCGACTTTTGGGCTGGCCAAGGGAGCGCATCCGCGAGCGGGTGGACGAGCTGCTCAGCTTGGTCAACCTGCCCCCCCAAGAATACCGACGTCGCTACCCGGCTCAACTCTCGGGCGGCCAACAGCAGCGGGTGGGGCTGGCGCGGGCGCTGGCCGGGGATCCGGATCTGCTGCTGATGGACGAGCCCTTTGGTGCCCTCGACGCCATCACTCGTGGCAAGCTGCAAGACGAGATCCTACACCTGCAACGGCAACTAAAAAAGACTATCCTCTTCGTCTCCCACGACGTGGAAGAGGCGCTGCGCCTGGCAGATCGCATCCTGGTGATGCAGCAGGGGCGGGTGGTACAGTTCGACACTCCCTTGCGGCTGCTCACCCAGCCGGCCACCCCCTTTGTCCGAGAGCTGCTGGGGGCAGACGACATGGTGCGTCAGTTGAGCGTGCTGCGGGTGGAAACGGCGATGGAGCGGATCCCGCACAACCACCAGATCCAGGAGGGGGCGGTGGTGAAACCCCAGGAAACCCTGCGGCGGGCCTTGTCGCTGCTGTTGCGCACGGGGGCAGCAGCTCTCACAGTGTGGGAAGACGGGCGGGCCATTGGCATCGTTACCCTGGATCACATCCGCCATCTGGCCATGCTGGAGGGGGGATCCGCATGAGCTATCTTCTCAGCAACCCCGGCCTGGTGTGGCAGCTTACCCAAGAGCACCTGGCGATGGTGGCAACAGCCTTGGGGATTGCCCTGGTGCTGGCGCTGCCGTTGGCTTTGCTGGTGCACCAGGTGCGCTGGCTGGCCCTGCCGGTGATGGGGATCCTCAGCATCCTGTACACAGTGCCCAGCCTGGCCCTAATCATCTTGTTGGTTCCCTACTTTGGCCTCAATGCCCGCTCGGTGGTGGTGGCGATGGTGCTCTACACGCAGGTGATCTTGGTGCGCCATTTTTACGTGGGCCTGCGCTCGGTGGAGCCTGCCATTCTGGAGGCGGCCAAGGGCTTGGGGATGAACTTCTGGCAGCGGTGGTGGCAGGTGCAGGTGCCCCTCATGCTGCCGGTTGCCCTGGCCGGCTTGCGGCTGGCGGCAATTGTGGCCATTGCCATCGCCACGGTGGGGGCTAAGTTTGGGGCGGGAGGGCTGGGCACCCTGCTTTTTGAGGGCATTGCCCAGGCCGGTCGCTACGACAAGATCTGGGCCGGATCTTTGGCCGTGGGATCCTTGGCCTTGCTGGTGAACACGGCCCTGTGGGGGCTGGAGTGGGCGGCCCGCCGCGGCTAAAGAGAGCCAGAGCCTTTTTCAAGTCGCTGGAGACAGCCCCCCTCGCAAGACGGAACAACGGTCTGCCCCTGCCATTTTACGAAGAGCTATAGCATGGACGAGAAGCCAAGTACTTCTCCAGGCGAGACGATTCCAGCCTCCTGCTATTCGGTGCCGCTTGGAAAGACCGTAGCTTTATAGAGTGGGCCTGACGCAACATGGGTGAGCAACCTCCGCTAAGGGATTGGCCTTCTCGCAGCGATGGGGAACTGATGGAGGCTATCCGAGAGAGGCAAGGGGCAGCGCTGGGGGTGCTTTACGACCGCTATGCCGGCTTGGTCTATGGGCTGGCCCTCCAGATCCTGGGCCATGTGGCCGAGGCGGAAGATCTGACTCAGGCGGTGTTTGTCGAACTGTGGCGCAAAGCCAGCTATGATCCGCAGCGGGGATCGGTGAGCAGTTTTCTCTGTCTGTTGACCCGTTCGCGTGCCATCGACCGTCTGCGTTCCCAAGACAGCTCTCAACGTCTTTTGAAGCACTGGCAATCTCTGCTCGCCGCCGAGAACAGGGCGCCGGCCCCCTTTGAGCAGCTCTCCCTCGAGGAGCGACGGCAAGCCGTACAAGAGGCCCTCGGCCAACTGCCGGAAAGCCAACGGCAGGTTCTAGAGTTGATCTACTACCAGGGGCTGAGCCAGGCGGACGTTGCCCGACACCTGGGGATCCCGCCGGCAACCGTTAAAGCCCGCGCTCGCCAAGCCCTCTGCAAGTTGCGGGGATCCCTGCGCGCGCTCCTTGAGGTTTGGAGTTAGGTTCTGTTGTCGGCCTGGCCATGTTTGCATCCCATTTGCCCCTTGCATCGGAAGAACAGGAAGAACTGGCCGGCTATCTGCTGGGGGATTTATCTCCTGAGCAGGCAAGCGCCCTAGAGGCACGCCTAACCCAAGACCCACGGTTGCTGGCGGAATTGCAGGCTTTGCAAGAAACCCTGCACCTGTTGCCCTACGGCTTGCCGGGGGTGATCCCGCCGGCCAGCTTGCGGGGCAAGGTGATGGCAGAGGCGGGCATTGAGCAGGTGCCGACACCTCTTCAGCCGGCCCTGTCCTCTCTGGGGTTCGGTCGCCTCACCGCTGAGTGGCGCTGGCTGGGGGGGTTGGCGGCAGTGGTTTTGGCCCTGCTGGTTTTCGACAACTGGCGACTGCGGCAGGCGCTCCAACTGGCCCGCCTAGAATCGGTGCAGGCGCTGGCCCATTTGCTGCAACAGCCGGGATCCCGCCTGGTCAATTTGCAGGGAGAGGCGGCAGCGGCTAACCTCCTCTATCGCCCAGGAGAGTGGCAGGAGGTGGTCTTGGCGGCGAGGGATCTGCCCCAACCGGCCCCTGGGGAGCGTTACCATCTCTGGCTCAAGCTGGAGGACGGCGAGACCCTCCACTGCGGCAACTTTCAAGTGGATGCCCAGGGATCCGCGCTTGTCGCCTTACGTCCGCCGCGCCCGCTGCCAGAGGACGCTCGCCCCCAAGAGGTGCTGGTTACGGCCCAAGCCGCTGCCGTCCCTCGCAAACCCCAGGGCAAGGTTCTTCTCAAAGCCAGGGTGTTCTAGGAGAAGTGAGGGGAAAGCTAGCGCTGCGGGGATTGGCCTTATCGGTGGGGTTGGCCCTGGCCCTGCTGGCTTTGTGGTGGATGGATCCCACCCCAACCACCCTGAGCCAATACACCACTTCCTTACAGGAGCGCACTCTCCCACAGCTCCACAACATCCGCCAAGCAGTCCAAAGCCTGGATGGGGTTTACATTCAGCCGGGGGCGGTTTTTTCTTTCAACCAGGTGGTGGGGCCGCGCACCCTGGAGCGGGGCTATCTGCCTGCGCCGGTATTCATGGTGGCCGAAACCCTGGATTCGGTTGGCGGCGGGATCTGTCAAGTCTCCTCCAGCCTTTACAATGCGGCTCTGCTGGCGGGGCTGGAAGTGGTGGAAAGGCACCCCCATTACCGGCAGGTGGAGTCGGTGCCGCCAGGGCTAGATGCCACGGTTTGGTACGGCTTGGCCGATCTCAGGTTGCGCAATCCTTTCCCTTGGCCAGTACGCCTGCGCTTTCAGATCCGCGGCCAAACTCTAATCGTGTCGGTGCTGGGACGGGGATCCCACCCTGCTCCAGCCATTCCACCCATCCGCGTAGAGCAGCGGCGACTGGATCCCCAGCATTTGCAGGTAAGCGTCTATCGCGGTAACGAGCGCCTCTCCCAAGATCGCTACGTTGCTCCCTAGCTGCCAAAACCGTCTTGGCGAAGTCCGCTGCACCTTCTGGGGAACCGCATCCTAAGCTGCCTCTTTAAGGAGCAAGGGGACAAGCCGTTTGGATCATCTTCCAATCACCAGCACCCCCATCATGCCACCGGCTAGGGGATAAAACTTGGCAACAGAAAACCCTACCTGCAAGGCCATTTGCTGCTGCTCTTGGCCAGATGGGAAACCATCCAAACTGGGATCGATGTAGGCATATTCAGATGCCAATCCCAGAGCTTGCGCCCGGGCGACGACCTGGGTGTTCAGGTACCAGCGCTGGAAGTCCGCAAGGAAAGGGATCCCTGTGGGGCGATGAAAGTCCAAGAGAGCGGCGCGACAGCCGGGCTTGAGCACCCGGTAAATCTCCCGCAACGCTTGAGGGATATCGGTTACGTTGCGCAGACCGTAGCCCATTGTAACGGCATCAAAGCTGGCGTTGGGAAAAGGCAAGGCCAAAGCATCTCCCAATACCCACTCTAGGGAGTAGCCGGGGAAAAGACGGGAGCGCCGCCGAGCAATCTCCAGCATGGCCGGGGAGAAATCCAGGCCGACCACCTGTCCGCTTCGTCCCACCCGCCGGGCCAGTTGCAGCGCCAGGTCGCCGGTGCCGCAGCAGAGATCCAACACCTGCCCGCCAGGGCCGGCGCCCGACCAGCGCACAGCCATGCGCTTCCAAACCTGATGCAGGCCCAGGCTCAGGGTTTGGTTGAGGGCATCGTAGTGGGGGGCGATGCGGTCGAATAGCTCCCGAATCTGCTCAGGGCGCTCAAAGGTTGGGCTGGGCACCGCTTCTCAACTCCGCTTTGCATCAGTCGTGGCCGCAGTCACCAGACGGGACTACTGCGGCACCGGGATCCCGCTCACCCCGACTCGGTGGCGGCGGCTGGGATAATCGGCCAGGCTCAAGGACAAAGACCGGGATCCGGCCAAGCTGGAGGCGGGGATGCGAACAGTTCCCTGGAAGACTTGGCTGTTGGGAGGCAGCTCCCCAGGCAGGCCTTGGGTGAGGGCGTTGATCGACCGTCCGGTGTCGTCGGTAACGTTCAGGAAGCTGTAGAGAAAACGCACCGTCTCCGCCGAATTGTTCTGCATCGCCACGTTCAAAACCACCTGCCCTCCCTCGCGGCGAACCGAGAGCACCTGCATGGCAACCTGCCCGCCGGCAGCCACTTGCCGAGGTGGGGGAGGTGGTGTAAACACCGGTGGCGGCGAGGGGCGCGGCGGTTGGGGAGAGGGAGAAGCAGGCCGCGGGGTGGGGGATGGGGCTGCCGCCAACTCAGGAGACAAGCGGGGGGTGGGCGTCGGGGTAGGTCTAGCCACGGGAACGGATGTAGGAGTGGAGAGAGGGGCGGGGGTGGGGGGTGGGCGCAGGCTCGCTTCCGCTGCTGCAATCACCGCGGCCTCGTTCAAGAGGGGCACGGTGCGGGGATCGCGAACGCCACGGGAGGAGGAAGCATTGCCGGCTGTGGTGACGGGAGAGGAGACCCCCGACAGGGCGCGCTGGCCGAAGAGGTAGCCCAAACAGGCGCTCAACACGGCTGTGAAGAAAAACGCACCCAGCCAAAACAGCGCTCCCAAGAATGGGGAGGTGAACTCTTGCGCTGGCCTGACCGATCTTCGCAAAGGATGCTCACTCCTGCTACCGGCTTGCTCTACCTATGATACGAAAGCGACGAGGAGCTAGGGATTCTCCGCTGGCCCAGAATCTTTGCGCTCTTGCTGCTGGGCGCAGAGAGCAGCGCTATCTAGGTTGGGCAGCCGTTCCCCCAACCACCAGCCTGGATCCTCCCAGCTCAGGGATCGCAGCCACTTGGCGGCGCGATCCGCCAAGACCAGCCCCAACAAAACAGGAGCGGTGGTGATCCCCAGCGCTAGGCTTAGCCAAAGGGGCGGAGAGGACTGGGAGGTGGTTGGAGAAGCCTTTTGGTTGGGGAAAGAGGCCGACTTGGGATCCGTCATGTCTGCTTTTTGAAGGTGAATTCTCTATCTCAACCTAGCCTTAATTGAGCCTTATCGTGGTTCCAAACTCGTGACATCCTCTCCCGCTAAGCCCTGACGGGCTGTAGACGGGAGCTTCCGAGAATCACTTCCCGGAGTTGCTGCTTCAACGGACTGGTAAACCAGGATCCTCCACAGCCAGAGAGCGGCAGTCCCACCGCCCCCCTATATCCCCCCGTATACGGGGGGACCTGAGTCCACGCTTCAAAATCTCGATAGCAGCGTTCAAGTCTCTGTCCCACGACCCGCAACGAGGGCAATCATGCACCCGTTCCGACAAGGTCTTGGGAACACGCTCCTCACAAACACAACAATTTTGGGACG
>NZ_AXUW01000001.1:53856-107440 GCF_002760415.1 Synechococcus sp. 65AY6A5 | reverse complement strand
GATGTTCAGGTCTCAAAGCTGGTGAACAACCTGAAAACAGTCTCCAGCCGGTTGATTCGCAAAGAGTTCGCCACAGAGGTGGCACGGTTCTACAGCAAGCCTGTATTTTGGACAGGGACCTATTTTGTTGCCTCTTGTGGTGGGGTCACCGTTGAGGAGTTGAAGAAGTATGTCGAGCAGCAGGCAACGCCCAGATTGTGAGACTCAGGGGCATTGAACCCCTTCGTCTCACCGCCTATCCTCCAGCCCGCCAAGCTGCGCTGTGGCGGGAGTACCCCGGAGGTTCTGATGGCTTCAAGAGGCCAATCCCACCAAGCAAGCTGGTTGAGCTGCTCGATGACGTCGGGTGAAAAGCGGTAGCGAACGACTTTGGCTGGCACCCCTGCAACAACTGCATATGGCGGGACGTCTCTCGTCACCACGGCAGCCATTCCAACAACCGCCCCGTTTCCAATCGTCACCCCTGAGCGAATCATAGCGCCATAGCCGATCCAAACGTCATGCCCAACCTGAATATCTCCCCGGGTCAGAGGGTGACCTTCCAAAGCCCGCAGTTCGCTCCAGAACTCAGGTAGATGAGTAAAAGGATAAGTAGTTGCCCATTCAGTGTGGTGCTCATAGCCTGCAAAAAAATGAACCCCTTTTGCAATTGAGCAGCAGCGGCCAATCTTTACCCGCGAAGGCTCTCCCATCCAATGAATGAAGAGCTCCACTGCATAGGTCAGGGGGCCGACAGTAAGCAAGGGAAATGGTTCCAAGCCTTGGTAGTAGGCAAAGTACGTTTTGTCCTCCAGTTGAGGACTATGTTCAATGCAGATGGCCATAAAACCTCCGGCTGCTGGATTGGGGTCTGCCAAGATCAATTTCCAAAACGTGAGCCTAAGTAGAATATGCCCAAGCTCCAGGCAGGGGGGTTCCAGGGTTTGCACGGCAACTGAAGCAGAAGCGTAGGGGGTCTACCGACTGCCAAGCTACTCTAGCAATAGACTTTCCTCTTCAGGCAATGCCAATTGTGCTTATCTGTGGCCCTGCCCGCTGCGGCAAGAGTCGGCTGGCGGAGAGCCTGGCGGCTGCTTCCGGCCTGCCGGTCGTCTATCTGGCCACCGGCCCCAAGCCCGATCCCCAAGCCGACCCAGAGTGGGCGGAGCGGGTTCAGCAGCACCGGCAACGGCGTCCTCCCACTTGGCAAACCTGGGAAACCGGGCCCGACCTGGGGGCCGACCTGCAAAAGCTGTCTCAGCCCTGTTGTGCCCTGGTGGACTCTCTAGGCGGCTGGGTGGCGCAGGGTCTGGAGTGTTCCCCGGAGGAGTGGGATCCCTTGGTGGACGCTTTCTTGTCGGCCTTGCAGAGCTGGGCAGGAAAGGCGATCTTGGTCTCAGAAGAGGTAGGCTGGGGAGTGGTGCCCGCCTATCCGCTGGGGCGTCGGTTTCGCGATCGGATGGGAGAGCTCACCCAAAAGCTGGCCCCGCTGGCAGATCAGGTGTTCTTGGTGGCAGCAGGCTTTGTCCTCGACCTAGCTCGGCTGGGGATCCCGCTGGCAGGAGGGAATGGCCCAGAGCTGAGATAAGCTGCAAGGGGTTGACGGATGGGGTATCTTGCTTGCGGAAGCCCTCGCCTGGATCAAGACTGGGTTAAAGCGATTGCTTGTCGCCGTGCCAATTACCTTCCACCTACCTGCCAAAGCCATCCAGGCCTTGGATTTGACCCCGGGCCATGAATTGGTGAAAACCTTGATGGCGGATCCCGTTGGCGCCGCTCAGCAGGTACAGTGCGCCATCGATTGGCCGCGCAGCCCCGACGATCCGCGGGAGCTGTCGGAGATCCCAGAAGTGCGCCTGTGGTTCATCCGCTGGGATACGGTTTACCCCTGGATGCCCTACTTTCTCGATTGGCGCAGCGGCGAGCTGGCCCGCTACGCCGCTATGCTGGTGCCCCACCAATTCAACCCCCGCGAAGGGATCGTCTACAACCCGGAGGCGTTGGAGATCTTCGTCTACCAGAAGATTTTTGTGCTGATGCGCTGGTTTAAGCAGCAGAAACTGGGATCTGTCTCGATGCTGCGGGACATGGCCTTGGTGTTTGGCTTTGAGGTGCAACCCGAGTTTCTGAGCCTCTGGGAAGCCGAGACGGGGGAACCATGAGAGTGATGGTAGCAGACACCTGGCCTGGAAGTCGGGCAGCACCAGGAGTGGCAGACTCCTGGCAGCAGGCGGTGCAACGCCCTTGGGGCCTGCTCGAAGTGGATCCCAGACCTTCCGAAGCCCAGCTTAGAACCCTCTGGCAGCAGATTGCTGCCTGGAAGGGAGAGAAGGCCCCGCTGCTGGTGGTGCCTGGCAGCCTGGCCGATCCGATAGGGCCCGGCCAAACCTGGGCTGACCTAGCCCATGCCTGGGGGTTTGACGTGCTCTTGACGCTGCCCCAAGAGGCTGCTCTCAGCCAGGGAGCCGCTTTTGCAGCCTTGCTTCACCAAGCCAAGGCCCACTGCCTGGGATGGGTGTTGCTGGAATCTGAGTCGGCCTCCTCCCCAGAAGAAGAACCCGCTTTGATCTGGCAGTTGCAGGCCCACCTGGGGATCCCTGTCGTGGGTAGAAAAACGGCGGCGGGGCAAATTTTTTGGAGAGCGGAGATGTTGGATTTGCTTTCGGCAAGGCCCAGCTCCCGACTGGGGGCGCCCCTTGCTTGAGGTTCTCCCTTCCCAGCGAAGGGGATCCCCTTGCCCCTAGGACTCGTCGGCAGAAGGGAGCTGCCAAACCCTTGTCTGGCTTAGGCGCGGCGGCAAGCCGGGGCTTTAACCGCGGATCCCCTACCTTTTTCTTTGATAGGTGCCCATCAGTTGGGCCTGGGCAAGGAGGTGGCCTTCCATAGCCTGCAGCAGGGCTTCCTTCGTCGCCCCTGCAGCCAAAGACAGTTGCCGATCCAGGGCGTAGAGGGTGAAGAAGTAGCGGTGGGTGCCGCTGGGAGGGCAAGGGCCACCGTAGTCGTTACGCCCCCAACTGTTTTGCCCATGCACAGCCCCCTGGGGCAAATCGGCATCGCCGCGGATCCCTTCTGGCAGGCTGCTAACGCTGGTGGGCAAGTTGTAGACCACCCAGTGGACAAAGGTGCCCCTGGGCGCGTCTGGGTCATCCATGATTAGGGCAAAGCTCTGGGTTTCCGAAGGTGCCCCCGACCAGGCTAGGGGTGGAGAGAGATCTTCCCCATCACAGGTGTAGCGGGAGGGGATGGATTCTGAGTGGGAAAAAGCGGAGCTGGTGAGTTGCAAAGCCATAATTTCTTCAGGTTTCAGCAACTGGCCATATCCTGCCACACGAGGGGACTGGGGGGTGGAGGGATATAGGGGGTCTCCTGCAGCTTCTACCTGAGGCGGGCCTCGATGACGGAGAGAGTGGGATTCGAACCCACGGTGAGTTGCCCCACACAGCATTTCCAGTGCTGCGCCTTCGACCACTCGGCCATCTCTCCAGAGGAGAGAAAACGACTTTTTAGCGAGCCTAAAAAGTCAGCTTTGTAATCCTAGCAGAGGTGTGGACCGGCAGTCAGCTCATTTGGCAGCCCCGACTCCCAAAATCTGCAGCATCACCTCCCAGCGGGAGCAGCGCCAGTGGTCGATGTGGGATCCGATCAACCCTGCTTCGTTGATCTGGATTTCTGTCCAGCCGGGGACGCACAGGCGGGGACGCCAGGGCAAAAAAGCCAGGGATCCCCTCAGCGTCCACTCGCTGCGGATGTGGTTGCCGCTCTGGTGGATGTCGTGCAGCTCGAGGTGGATATCCTGCAGCCAGCGTCCCAGGCTTTCGACCATGGCCCGATAGCGATCCAGGCCGCGAAACTCGTTGAGGGGATCCCGAAAATAAACTTGGGGATCGTAGATGGAGTAGGTTTGATCGCAAGGAAAGCGGGCGTAATCGGCCCGCAGGATGGCCACGAGATCGGGGGCGGCCTGAGAAGGAGGGCTCACGTCTTAACCTCAGCGGGAAGGGATACCGTCTCCCCCGGGGCAGGGCAGCACAACTGGATGGATTGGCCGGTGGCAGCGTTCAGGGATCCCAGCTTTTCCCGGAACTCCTCTAGGCTCCCCAGGGGGCGGATCTGGGCGGCAAACCAGCCGTGGTAGTCCACCTCTCCCATAGCGGTGGGAATCACCTGCTGCGGGCGCAGGGCGGCCACCACCTGCAGGGCCCGCTGCGGCCCCATGATCACCTCGCCCAAGAAGGGAAAGATCTGCCCTACCACCGGGATCAGCAGGGTGTGGATGGGGGTGAACTCCTGCTGCAGCCGCGGGCGGACATCCGGTTGGGAAAGGTGGGGCTCGTAGTAAAGCCGCGTCTGGGTCGGCAGCTCCTCCAGCAAAAAGCCCAGTTCCCGCACCGGCCCCAGGGGGGCGCCAGGAACCGCTGTGATGCCTAGATCTCCCCACTGCACGGACTGCCAGGGATCCAGGGCCTGCACCCTCATAAAGCCAAGGCTCCGCGCCACCCTGGCGGCTGTTGGAGAAGCGAAAACCGGGATCTGCTTGTCCAGCCGCTGCAGGGTGGGGGGGTGGCAGTGGTCGGGTTGGCCTTGGCTGAGGAGGATACCGTCGATTTTGGGCAGGGTTTCCGGCGTGAACGGCGGCATCTGGCGGTGCTGCAGGCGGATGAACCAGGGCAGGCCAAAGAACACCAAGGGATCCACCAGCCACGGATCCAGCAGGAAAGTCTGGGTCTGGGTATGGACTAGCCAACTGTTGAGGTCGATGCGGGTGAGTTTCATGGGGCTATTGGCCGGTGATGGAAAGATCGGCTACCCAAATGCGGGGACACAGACCACTAGGAGTGATTTGTGGCTCCGGCTCGACGTAGAAAATGGACTGCAAGAGTGCTAGAAAATCCCCCGCTACTGTCGCCGCCTCGATGCTGATGCGCTCCCCCTGGCGCACCCACCAGCCCTGGAAGGGCAGGGAAAAGGATCCCTGCAGAGGCTTGACTCCGGCATGGAGAGCCTGCAGCTCGTCAATCCAGACCACATTTTCAGCCGTGGCCAGGTCGTAGGTGCTCTCTGGCGGAGCCCCGGCAAAGACGTGGTAGTAGTGGGCTGCCACCGTCACCTTGGCGCCGATATTGGCGTGCCCCGTGGGCTGGGCCCCCAGGCGTTTGGCGGTGCCAGCGCTGTGCAAAAAGTGGGTCAGAACTCCGTTGGTAATCAGGGAAACGCGGCGGGTGGGGGTGCCTTCGCCGTCAAAGCTAATCGCGCTTACGTTAGTCGGGTGCAAGGCATCGTCACACACCGAAAGCAGCGGCGAGGCAATCTGCTGGCCCAGCGAGTCGGGGGTGGACAGGCTTTGGTTGTCCAAGATGTTCTGGGCGTTGAAGAGATTGGAGAAAGCCCCCAACAGGCTTAAAAAAGCTTCCCCAGAAAAAACCACCGTATATTTCCCCGAAGGGATCTGCGCGTACTCCAGGTGGCTGATGAGCTTCTCGGCGGCTTCTTTTACGCACCCCTGGATATCCAGCTCCTCTAGGCTGCGGGCCACCCGCATGGCGCCGGCGCTGCGGGGCTTGCGGCCTTCTTGTTCTGCTTTGCCGTAGAGAAAGACCGAGGCCAGAGTGTGGCCCTCCTGGCGCAGAGCTTGGTCGCTGTTGAGGTAAAAGCGGTCGATCTGTCGCTGGGCCAGGCCGTTGTAGGGCACCCCCTGGATGGCGGGATGGGATCCCAGCAAAGCCTTCTCGGCAGCCACCAGCTGATCTAGGAGCTCGCTGGCCAGCGCCAGGGGCCTTTTGTCATTACAGGGCTGGAGAATGGGCAGCTTCGCTTCTGGACTGAATTGGGGCGCGTGTTCCCGCACGCCGAAGTGGCTGGCCTCAAAGGCCGTCTGCAGAGCTAGTTCCAGCCCTGCTTCGTCCACATCGGTGGTGGAGGTCACCCCTACCTGGCCCTGGTCGTTCCAGGCCCGCACCGTCACACTGCAGCGGTGAGAAGCTTTTACCTGACGGGGCTCCCCCTGCTCCACCTGCACGCTGGTCTCATCCACTGCGGCTCCGTAGAGATCAAACTGGGGGATCCCCAGGTGTTTGGCGCACCTTTGCGCCTGTTCGGCCAAGAGTTCAACTTGCAGCATGTCATTCCTTCTCTACCGACGGGCCAGCCAGGCGGTCAAGTCCTCCACGCTGTTGAAATCCAGCAGCGCTTCCCCCAGCGCCTCCAGTTGCGACGGGGGCAAGGCCCAAATCCTGTTTTCCAGGGCCGGGTCAAGGGATCCCAGCTTCCGCCGCAAAAGCCGCAAAACCAGCGTTGCTTCTCCATGCTGCAGTCCCTGTTGCAGTCCCTGTTGCAATCCCTGTTGCAATCCCTGTTGCAGCCCTTGCTGCAGGCCCAGTTGCAGACCTTCTTTGCGCCCTGCTTCCAGCCCCTCCCGCAAAGCTTCCGAGCGCCACTCCTGGTAGATCACCGATTCCCTCATATCCAAAGACCTCATGATTTGCCGAATCAAACCCCGATCCAATGCTAGTCCCGCCAAAACGGCTGTTGCTGCTGCCAGTTCTCGCTGCTTGCTGGGGTCTGGCAAGCGCTCCAGCTCGGCAACGACTTCTCGTAAGGTTTCTACAGGATCCTCCACCTGGCTTAAGACCCGAAAAGGCAGCAGGGCTGGCCAATCGACGTTGGTTGGCAAGTTGCATTCCCACAGGCGAATGACCTCAAACTCGTGGCTCAGCCGTTCTAGGCGAAAGGAAGTTTGGAAAACTCGCTCCGAGGTCGTTTTGCGCAGATAAATCACCACCTGATGCACAGGTAGCTGTGGATATTTCCGGTAAAGGCGCAGCCGATAGTCGGCCATGCGAAAGGGGATTTCAGGATCTGGATCTGTTTGAAATTCCAGGTGCAAAATGCCCTGCTGCAGCCCCAGCAAAATAACAGAATCTGCTCGAACAGGTTCCTCCGAAAGTTCTGTGGGCAACATTTGCACCGGCTCAGCCACTTCTCCCACTAGCCAACGGGCAAACTGCTCCGGGAAGCGCTCTGCCAGGTACTTGCAGACGTTGTCGTAAGCCATGGGGGATCCCTGGGCCTAGCGCCCGCCCACGGTGATGGCGTCCACCTTGATGTGGGGCTGGCCGACGGTGACGTAGATGCTGCCGCTGACAGAACCACAGAAGCCAGGGGCCAGGCGGAGATCCTTGGAGCACATGGAGATCTTGGTCAGGATATCCTTGGCTTCCCCGATTAAAGTGGCTCCCTTGAGGGGCTTGGTGATCTTGCCGTTTTGGATGAGATAGGCTTCTTCCACGGCAAAGTTAAATTGGCCGGTGGGGCCGACGCTGCCGCCCCCCATGCGCTTGCAGTAGATGCCTTTGTCGATAGAGGCAAACAGGTCGTCCAGTTCGGCGTCGCCGGGGGCGATGTAGGTGTTGCGCATGCGGCTGGCGGCGGCAAAGGTGTAGTTTTGCCGGCGACCGCTGCCGGTGCGGGGATGGCCGGTGCGCATCGAGCCGGCCCGGTCGGCCAGGAAGTTCTTCAAAATGCCCTTTTCAATGAGCAAAGTGCGCTGGACGGGCATGCCCTCGTCGTCCACATCCAAGCTGCCAAAGGCCCCCTCGGAAAGCCCCTCGTCCCAGGCGGTGAGGTTTTTGTGGGCAATCTTCTGGCCTTTTTTGTCGGCAAAGGGGGTGGTTTTGCGCTCAATTTGGGTGGTTTCCAAGAGATGCCCACAGGCCTCGTGGAAGATGACGCCGCCAAAGGCGTTGGACATCACAATGGGGTAGGTGCCCGATTCCACGTAGTCGGCATAGAGCATCTGGCCGGCAGCCTCTGCCAGCTCCTGGCTGTGGGCCACAAGATCCCAGCGGCGCAAAAAGTCGGGATCCCCGGTGCCCCCCGCGCGCTGGCTAACGGAAGCGCGATGATCCCCGTCGGCACAGAGCAGGGTAGAGCTGACCGACTGGGTAAGGCGGATGTCGCGCACAAAGGTGCCGTCGCTGCAGGCTACCAGGATCTCCTGCCAGTCGCGGAAGTAGTTGGTGCGGCGGGACTGGATGTGGTGAGCTTGCCGCTTGAGCTCTGCGTTGGCCCGCCCCAAGATCTCCCCCATCTCGGCAAGGGAGCTGCATTCTTTGAGCCAGCCGTCTTTGCGGCGGCGCTCGGCGTAGTCCTGCAAGATCCCCAAGTTGACAGGGGAGACCAAGGCGGCAGGGCCTGGGGGGGTAAGGCCCATCAAGAGCAGGCCTTTTTCCAGGGCGGCTTTGAGGCCGGCAAAGGAGAGATCGTTGGTGCTGACGTAGCAGTCGGCCAGGCCGCGGAACACCCGCACGCCGGCGCCAGTGGCAAGCCGAGGGGTGATGCTGGTGATGGCGTCGTCTTCGGCCAGGCAGCTGATGGAGTTAACCCGCTCCAGGAAGATCTCCACCAGGTCGGCGCCAGCAGCCCGCCCCCAGCCTAAGAGAGTTGCAAGGGGATCCCGCCAGTCTTCGTCGAAGCGCTGCAGGGTGGGACGATAGTCGAGGTTGGGCAGTTCTTTGGACAAAAGCAGCATAGGAGGCCGAGAGCACTCAAAAGAGGGAAAGGGCAGGCTGAGATGCCGCCACCTTTTGTTCCCTCAGTTTAACAAGACGTAAAGGCTGCCCTTTTGGGGAAAGAGACTCCAAGCTTGACAAGGGCAGAGGAGCAGCCGAAGATCGCTGCACAAGGATCCCTCACCTTGCAATGGCTGCCAAGAAAAGATCCTCGGAGCTTCAGCCCAGCCTATTTGACGATCCCCTAGAGCCACCTGCCCCCGCTGCGGAGACGCTTCCCCAATGGGATCAGATCCCGCTCTCGGCCCAGGTGCCCATTCCCCCCGGTACCTATCGAGAACTAGAACAACTGGAGCAGCACTGCCGGGTCTGCCAGCGCTGTGAATTGGCGGCCAACCGTACCCACGTGGTGGTGCACCGCGGCAACCCCAAGGCCAAGATCGTGATCGTCGGAGAAGGGCCGGGGGAAAACGAGGATCTGCAGGGGCTGCCCTTTGTGGGCAAGTCGGGCCAGTTGCTCGACAAGATCCTGGCCTCGGTGGGCCTAGATCCGGAGCAGGATACCTACATCTGTAACGTGGTCAAATGCCGCCCTCCCCACAACCGCGTGCCCACCCAGGAGGAGATGGACGCCTGTCGGCCCTATCTGCTGGAGCAGATTCGCCTGGTGGATCCCTGGATCATTCTGTTGACGGGGGCCACTTCGGTGCGCTCTCTTTTGGGGGATAAGCGCGGCATCACCAAGATCCGCGGCGAGTGGATCCAGTGGCAGGGGCGCTGGTGTATGCCGATTTTCCACCCGGCCTATTTGCTGCGCAACCCCGACCGCACCCCCGGCAGCCCCAAGTGGCTGATGTGGCAGGATATTCAGGCGGTGAAGCAAAAGTACCTAGAACTTGCCGGCGCAACGCCGCCCCAGCCGGACTTCTGAGCTACTTTCCCTGGTATTTGGCCAGCGCCGCTACCCTCACCCCCAGCCCCTCTCCCAAGGGAGAGGGGGGTATGGGATCCCTAACTTGCAGGCTTGAAGCCGCTCAGCAGGCCGAAGCGCAGCAAGCCGCTGGCATAGGCCCGCCGCATCAGGCCCAGCCCCAGCGCCCCACGGACGGTGACCCAGCCGCTGCGCAGCAAAGCCGGGATCCACCGCCAATCGCGAGCCGAGGCGATCACCTCGTCCCAAAAGGGGGCCACCCGCTCCGACCAGTCGGCGGTGCGCAACCGCTCGAACCCCACCTGGTGGGCCAGCGCTTCATACTCCGACAAGCTGATGACATAGGGCAGGCAGTACACGTCGTAGATCTGCTGCAAAAGGCGCTCATCCTGGCGGCTCAGGGATCCCTCGCGGTGGCACCAGGTAACCACCATCATCTGCCCGCCCGGCTGCAAGACCCGCCAGCACTCGGCCAGAAACCGCCGCTTATCCGGCATGTGCTCGCCGCTTTCCAGAGCCCAGACCAGATCGAAGGTGTTGTCGGCAAAGGGCATGTCCAGGGCATCGGCCACCCAAAAGCGCACCCTGTTGCTCAGGCCGGCTGCTTGAGCGCGCTCCTCGGCCCGCTGGGCCTGGACAGGGCTGAGGGTAATGCCTGTTACCTCGGCGCCAAAGCGCCGCGCCAGCTCCAGGCTGCTCCCCCCAATGCCACAGCCGAGATCGAGGATGTGCCGGGGGGGCTTGGGATCCCCGATCTGGCCCCATTGAATGACTCGGTCGATGAGATCGATCTGGGCTTGGCGGCGATCCTTGCCGGTCTGGCCCGGCTCGTAGTAGCCGTGGTGCATGTGCTCTCCCCACACCTGCTCCCAAAGGCCAGAGGAAGCATCGTAGAAGCGGCGGATGCGTTGGTTGAGCGGAGAGGTCATCGGCAGGTGCAGGTCGGGATCCCTCTTATTCTGGACGATCTTGCCGTCCTTCCTGGCCCTGGGGGCGGGCTGGCAAAACCCCGATTAAGCTGGGAAAGTAGGCTCTTGTTGCCGCTGGGATCTTGGCCACCTCAGACTTTGCCCTCGAGCAGCTTCTCTTCACCCCGGCCACGCCCGAGCCCGACGCGGTGCGGCTGATCTACGCTTTCCCCAACACCTACTCGGTGGGGATCACCAGCCTCGGCTACCAGGTCATCTGGAGCCTGCTGGCCAGCCGCCGTGATGTGTCGGTCGCCCGCCTGTTTACCGACCTGGCCGAGCCGCTGCCGCGGGATCCTGAGCTGCTGGGCTTTTCCCTCTCCTGGGAGCTGGACTACGTCCACATCCTGGATCTGCTGGAACGACAGAGGATCCCCCTCCAGGCCGAGGCGCGGGAAGAAGCGCACCCCCTGGTTTTCGGCGGCGGCCCGGTGTTGACGGCCAACCCTGAGCCCTTTGCTGCGTTCTTTGACTTGATCCTGCTGGGGGACGGGGAGGGGCTGGTGGAGCAGATGATCCAGACCTATCGGCAGGTACGGCGGGGATCCCGCGCCGAAAAGCTGCAGGCGCTGGCCCAGGTGCCGGGGATCTACGTGCCCAGCCTCTACGAGGTGCGCTACCGCGGGCCCGACGGCCCAGTGGAGAAGGTGATCCCCAAGCTGGACGGGATCCCCAGCTCCATCCGCAAGCACACCTTCCGCGGCAACACCCTCTCGGTGTCCACCGTGGTTACCCCCAAGGCGGCCTGGGAGAGCATTTACATGGTGGAGGTGGTGCGCAGTTGTCCGGAGATGTGCCGCTTTTGCCTGGCCAGCTATCTAACATTGCCTTTTCGGGCAGCGGATGTGGAGGGACATCTGATCCCGGCGGTGGAGCGGGGGCTGCAGGTTACCCAACGGATTGGCCTTTTGGGGGCTTCGGTAACCCAGCACCCCCAGTTTGAGGAATTGCTGGAGTACCTGGCGCAGGATCGCTTTGAGCAGGTGCGCCTTAGCCTGGCCTCGGTGCGCACGGGCACGGTTACGCCTCGCTTGGCGCAAGTGCTTTCCCGCCGCGGCAGCCAGTCCATTACCGTGGCCATCGAAAGCGGCTCGGAGCGGCTGCGCCGGGTCATCAACAAAAAGCTGGCCAACGAAGAGATCCTGGCGGCGGCTGCCCACGCCCAGGCCGGCGGCCTGAAGGGGATCAAGTTCTACGGCATGGTGGGGATCCCGGCGGAAACCCAGGCCGACCTGGAGGCCACGGTTGCTCTTTTCAAGGAGCTCAAGAAGGTGGCTCCCCGCCTGCGCTTCACCCTGGGCTGCAGCACCTTTGTGCCCAAGGCCCACACCCCCTTCCAGTGGCAGGGGGTGGATCCCCAGGCGGAGAAAAAGCTGCAGTGGTATCAAAAACACCTGCGCCCCCTGGGCGTGGAGTTCCGCCCGGAAAGCTACAGTTGGTCGGTCATCCAGGCCTTGATCTCAAGAGGGGATCGGCGGGTGGCCCAGGTTTTGCAGCTAGCACGGCAGTGGGGCGATTCCCTGGGCAGCTACCGCCGCGCCTTCAAAGAGCTCAAAGGGCAACTGCCGCCCCTGGACTTCTACGTGTACCACAACTGGGATCCGGCGGATTCCCTTCCCTGGCAACACATCGAAGGCCCTCTCAGCCTGGAGCGGCTGCAGCAGCACCGCCAAGAGGCCTTTTCCGTGTAGCATGTCGTGCCTAAAATCCCCTAGGAAGGGGATTGACGGTGAGAGCCTGAAGCGGCCAGAAACGCCTCGATCTCGGCGCGGTGGGGCAAACTGGGCTGAGCGCCAGGGCGGGTTACACACAAGGCCGCAGCGGCATTGGCAAACCGCAGGGCTTCCCTCAGGGATTTGCCAGCAGCCAGGCAGGCGGCCAAAGCGCCGCAGAAGCTGTCGCCGGCAGCGGTGGTATCCACTACCGCCACAGGGTGGGCCGGCAGGTAGCCGCTTTCTCCGCCATCGGCCCAGACCAAGCCCGCTCCCCCCAAGGTGATGATCACTGTCGGGATCCCCTGCTGTTGCAAGGCTTGGGCCACTTTTTCGGCTTGCGCTGGCGTCTCCACTGGAGATTGGGCAAGGGCAGCGGCTTCGCTTTCATTGAGCACCAAGTAGCGCACCTGGCGCAACAGGGATCCCGGCAGGGGCACCACAGGGGCTGGATTGAGCAGGACGGGGATCCCTTGGGCAAAGGCCTGCTCGGCTACCGCCTGCACCGTGGCCAAGGGGATTTCCAGTTGCAACAATACCAGAGCTGCCGCTGTCCAGGGGGGCAGATGGGCGGGTGTGTAGCGACCATTAGCCCCAGGGCTGACCACGATCCGGTTTTGCCCTGCTCGATCCACAGTAATTAGGGCAATGCCGCTGGGCCCTTCCAGCTCTCGCAGATGGCGGGTATCGACGCCATTTTGATCCAAGTTCTCCTTTAGGAAACGGCCAAAGCCATCGGATCCCACCGCCCCCCACATCTCCACCTGGGCTCCCGCCCGTGCCGCTGCCACCGCTTGGTTGGCTCCCTTACCCCCAGGGTAGGTGGCGTAGTCGGATCCCAGCACCGTTTCCCCAGGGCCGGGATGGCGTGGTACCTGCACCACCAAGTCCAGATTCAAGCTCCCCACTACGCGAACTAGGGCTGTCATTGGCTAGCTGAAAAACGGTGCCCTAGATGTAGCTCATTCTAGCTCCCACCACTTGGTTGGAGAGCTTGCCACCTTGGAGAGGATTGGCTAGCTTGTGAGGGGGTGACGCGGAAACAAGCCATGCTGCTGACCACTACAGACGTGCTCCAAGGTAGAGAGGTTGAGCGTTACTTGGGCATTGTTACCGCCGAAGTAGTTTATGGCACCAATGTTCTACGGGACTTCCTTGCTAGCCTCCGCAACATCATCGGGGGACGCACAAGAACCTATGAAGAAGTTCTCGAGAATGCCCAGAAAAAGGTTTTGGAAGAGTTGGAGCAGCGAGCCAAACGTTTGGGAGCAAATGGCATCCTAGGCGTTAGCATTCATACCAACATGAGCACGACCATGATCCTCGTTACCGCCGCCGGCACCGCCGTCAAGCTGCGCTAGAACCTTTAGGCCAGGCTCTCCATCAATGCCTCGTCGATCTCAAAGTTGGCGTAGACATTTTGCACATCATCCAAGTGGTCCAGCCGCTCCATGAGGGTCAGTACCAGCTTGGCTGTCTCGGGGTCCTCCACATGCACCTCCGTAGAGGGGATCCAGCGAATGGCCGCCTCTTGCACCTGGTAGCCCTCTTTTTTAAGGGAGGTGGCCACCTGCTCCAGCAGGGTGTAATCGCAATAGACCTCTGCGGCGGTTCCCTCCACCTTGAGATCCTCCCCTCCTGCTTCGGCTACCGCTAGCAGCAGAGCTTCGGGATCTGTCACCCCCTCTAGGCTAATCACCCCTTTTTGCCGGAACAGCCAGCTGACGCAGCCGCTTTCCCCCAAGCTGCCGCCAACTTTGCTGAAGGCCTCCCGCACCTCGGCAGCCGTGCGGTTGCGGTTATCGGTCATGGCCTCGATTAAGACAGCTACCCCCCCAGGGCCGTAGCCTTCGTAGCGAATTTCCTCCAGGGGGCTGTCGTCGGCCCAGTTGCCGGATCCCTTGGCGATGGCCCGTTCAATGTTCTCGGCGGGCATGCCTGCCGCTTTGGCTTTCTCCACCGCTGAGCGCAGCCGAAAATTTGCTTCCGGGTCTGGCAGGCCGCTGCGCGCTGCCACAATGATGGCTCGGGAAAGTTTGGTAAACAGGCTGCCTTTTCTAGCATCTACGCGGGCTTTTTGCCGTTTAATGTTGGCCCATTTACTGTGTCCTGCCATGCTGTGCCCACCAGTCAAGCAATCCACGGGGAGGGATCCCCTAACTCTGAAGCCTAGATCACCACCTGCTCAGGTCTCAACCCCAGAGGTGCAGGTCAGGGCTGAATGGGTTGCCGCTCGATCACGCCCCCCGGTGGCGGTGGAGCTTCCGGCGTTGCTTGAGGTGTAGGCGTTGGTGTCTCTATAGGAGCTGGCGTGGGAGGCAAAGGAGGCACAGGCTCTTCAAACACGGCTCCAGGCGGAGGGGTTGGGGTTTGCGGCCGAGTTAAAAAGGGCCTTACCTGTTCCAGCAGCTCGGCATAGAAGATTCCATCCTGCTCTGGCCCAAAGCGGCCTACCGCCCAGCGGTGACGGGGCACAAACAGCGTTTGCAGCAGCACCTCTCGACTGGCGAAAGAGGGGGTGCCCACAAAGACATAGCCATCGACGATGACACGGTTCAAGTCAGGCCGAGTTTGAAACACCCGGTCCACCTCCCGCAGCATCTCCGCATCCAGCCGCTCCAGCAGAGTTTCCAGCGTATCCTCAGGCCTGACCAAAACTCGCACCTGAAAGCGATAGCCTTCGCAGCGATAATCTCCGCAGAGTTTAACCAGCTCGTTTCGCACCCGAATCTGCGCCGCCGGATCGATGTCCCTCACCGGCAGGAAGACTTCTGGCTCTGGCTGTTGTTCTGCTTCCTGTGCCCAGGTCAAGGGCTGGCTGCTCCACGCCCTCAACAGCAGGGATCCAAACAACAAGGCAAGTCCCCACCCTCCAAGGGGGAGGCTCCAGCCCAGGCTGCCCCGCTTAGGGCGTTGGGAAAAGAAGGGATCGCGATCCCGATTCGGGCTACTCAGCGGACTGTTCATAACCAATACGGCAGCGATGGCTACCGCCAACTCTACCCAACATCTGGCGAAGAGGCACTAAGCCGGAGAGAAAACGGAGTCGCTCTTGCTGGACATCGCTGCTCTAGGGATCCAGAAGCAGCTCAACAGAAAGACAGCACCCCAAATCAAGAGGAGAGCATCGTTGGCTGAGCTCTGTTCGCTGCAGCTTGCCGAGGTGGCTGTATTCTGGAGAAGCTAATGATCCTGTGGCAGAGGAGTGTCTATGCCATTGCCGGCATCGAAGGTTTTTGGATCCCAGGTGGGATTTTTCTGGGGTTTACTGGCCTCGACTGTACTCTTGGCAGGCTGTGGGGGAGGTGGGGGGACGGTGCCGCCTCCGGTCAATGTTTGCGAGCAAGCCTTTAGCCCAGAGTTTTTCGCAGCGATTGGCCTGCGCCGCCCAGGAGATAGCCGCAGCGGAACCTTGGGGCCGAATAGCCTTTTGGAGTTCTACTACGATAGCGCCGGCGAGATTCAAAATGCCCGGGAAGTTCCACCGCCGCCCGGCACCTTCACCTTTTACTCAGATGGATTTCTCTACTTTCCTTCTGCAGCCAACGTTACCGGAGTTACCATCCGGCTGACCAGCCCGGCTTTCGATCCGCTGTTGGTCATCGGTGCCTTTGATACCGGCAGAAACTTGGATCGGAATATCCTTTTTGTTAACGATGATGCCGCCCCTGGCAACTTTACCACCTCCCAGCTCACGATCCCGGTGCGGCAAGACCGCTGTTACTTGATCCAGGTGCAAAGTTACTGGGCGCAAAATGCTTCCCCAACCGCTGGGCCGGGCAGCCCTGGACGAGGGCCATATACCCTCCAGGTGGTGAGCGAAACGTTTGCCACCCCTCCCCCTCCCCCTGCCATCCAGCAGAAACCGGAGGATAGGGAATCGGGAGGCGGCGGTGACCGAGGTGGCGGCGTGGGTATTTAACTCTGGCGTGTGAGCTTAATGGCAAAGCTGGCGCTGCCGCAGGTGGCCGTGCCGCGAATGGAGCGCCCGTCGGCGCTGACGGTGCCGCTCCACGTGATGGTTGGGGTACCGCTACCCCCTATCCTGCCGCTAACAGAAAGTTGGTTGCCGATAAGCTGGCCGCCGCGCTCGGAAAAGCTGGGTGAGGAAATGGTGATCTGGTTGCCGTCTTGCCGAATGGAGACGGTTTCCTCAATGCCGGTTGCAACATTAACCTTACACAGGGATCCCTGCCAGACAAAGGATCCTCCCTCATAGAGCCACTGACCGCTCAAGGCAAACTCTGGCGCAGGCGTTGGTGTTGCTGGGGCTGGCGTCGAGGTGGGCGTCGGGATCGGGGTGGGGGTAGGGGTAGGAGTACGGGGGACGAGCGGGGTAAAGCGAGGGATAGGGGTAAGCGTTGGTGTTGGCACCGGGGTGGGAGTGGGTGTTGGTGCCGGAGTTGGAGTGGGTGGCGGTGTCGGAGTTGGAGTGGGTGGCGGTGTCGGAGTCGGGGTGGGTGGCGGTGTCGGAGTCGGGGTGGGTGGCGGTGTCGGAGTCGGGGCGGGCTCGGGGGTAGGTGTTGGGGTGACTTCAGCGGTAGAAATCGGCTCCGGCTCTTCCTGAGTATCGCGGATTGTTGGGCGCGGCCAGAGCCAAAAGGCGGCCAACAAAGCCACAGCGCCTCCCCCGGCCAAGACCCACTTTAGGCTGCTGCCGGAAGGCTGGAGAACCGTTGGGGGGGCGGCTTGCGGCAGGGGACGGGTAGGGGGAGTATCCGTTCGTGGTGGGACGGGGGGATCCTGAGGGGGAGCAGCCGGAAGCGTGTTGCTGGCCTGGATGACTGTAGAGGGCGTTTCGGCAGTTTCGCCTTCAACTTTGGGGGAGGGATCCGGCGCAGCTTCTGCCGAGGGATCTGAGGGGAGAGGTTCCCGCTCGGCGATGTAATAGGGGATCCCTGCACCTGCAGGCGGGATGGGCTCATCTTCGACAAGATCCAGATCTTCATCGCGGATGTCTTCAAAGGCTCCAGAAGCCGATCCTGTATTGCCGGTGGTTTTGATCGGCGGTCTGGGATCGGAAGAGGGTGGAGCCTCGTTTTGAGCCTTGGCACCGCCGGTGGGAAGAATCACGGTACTGGCCTGGCTGCTGGGGAGTTGAGTGGCCACCGTCAGCTCATAGGCCTGCAGCAGCCGCTCCCCCAGCTCCTGCATCGTCTGCGGGCGTTCGTCCGGGTTTTTCTTCAGGCAATCCATCACCACCGCTGCCAAGGCGGGCGGGATCGGCTGCGGAGTTGTCTCCGGGTTGATCTCAAGGGGGCTTTCGTAGCAATGGGCGTGGATCCAACTGTGCAACGAGTCGGTTTCCAATTGAAAGGGCATGGATCCCGTCAGCATCTCGTAGAGCACCACCCCAAACGAGTAGATATCCGAGCGGGCATCCAGAGACTTGCCCCGTATCTGTTCAGGAGAGGCGTAACGGGCCGTGCCGATAAATCCGCCCCCTTTGTGGGTGCCTAGGCTGAGGGTGTGATCCGCCAGGGTCTTGGCCACGCCGAAGTCGAGGATTTTCAGTTGAGACGTGAGTTGGCCCTCTTGCAAGACTTGCTCGAGAAACAGGTTGCTGGGCTTGATGTCGCGGTGAATCACGCCCCGAATCTCGCGGCCATCTACCTTGGCGCGGAACGTGTGGGCAAAGTGCAGCCCTTCACAAGCCTGCAGGGCCAACCGAATGACTTGCCGAAGCGGCAGAGCCCCTTTTTCCCGCATCAGCTTGCCCAGATCCTGCCCCTTGAGGTACTCCATCACCAGGTAGGCTTGCTCGCCCTCTTGGCCGTGATCCAAAACTTTGACGATGCGGGGATGCTGTCCCAGAAGGATGCTGATGCGGATCTCTTCGGCAAAGCGGCGGCGCAAATCGATCTGGGCGTCGCCCCGGCTCAGCAGCAAGGGCGCGTGCAGGATCTTGACCGCCACCTCTTGGTGGTTGTTGTGTAAGTCCAAGGCGCGAAAGACGGATCCCATGCCGCCACCACCGATTTCTTGAATTAGCCGGTAGCGACCGCCCAAAATGCGATTGGTGAGATCAAAAGACATAGGTTTGCAGGCGCAAGAAAAGGCAGCTCAGGCCAAGATGTCCATACGATAAACCAATTGCTGGAATTCATACCCGCCCATTGCTCAGTCCAACTTCAGGGATCCCAATCTTTGACTCTCTGGAGGCCCAAGCGCTCCGCGCCGCCGGCGCGACCACCTCCAGCCCCTCTCCCAGCCCCCCTCACCCCCAGCCCCTCTCCCAAAGGGAGAGGGGAGTTAGGGATAGCGCTTTGCGCCGCCAGCGCGTGCGCGACAGCGTTGCGACAAGCCGTTTTTTATTACCATTTGGAATGACTATTTAGAGATTTTTTTAAGGATCTCCAGTAAATGTGAAAAAAGCGCAAGGGAATGCTGGGGGAAATTCAGCCTTCTGGGCAACCTTCAGCCCAAAGGGGGATGATCGGAAGGGATCCCTGCGCGAGGGCTTATGGACTTGGGCTTGGTGGTGATTGCCTACAAAGAGGGGGATCGGGAGAGCAAGGCCGCCTGTCAACTGTGTGCGGAGCAGTTGCGCCGGCGCGGCGTTACGGTGCTAACAGCCCCCACCGGCTTGCACCACAACCCCTACCCGGTCTTCCTGGAGGCCACTTCCGATCCCATCGACCTAGCTGTGGTACTGGGGGGAGATGGGTCGGTGTTGGCGGCGGCCCGCCACCTGGCCCCCCATGGGATCCCCATTTTGCCCATTCAGTCGGGGGGCAGGCTGGGGTTTTTGGCCCAGTCAGAGCGGGTGCTGCACCAGGATCCCTGGGATCGCATCCAGGCCGGAGACTTCGTCCTGCAAGCCCGGATGATGTTGCAGGCCCAGATTTGGGAGCAAGTGCAACTGGGGCAGGGGGCTATTCCTGGCGAGGGCAAGCGGCAGGGCCGCCCGGTCAGTGACGTGTACTACGCCCTCAACGAAATGTGCCTCAAGCCCATCAACCGGGAACGCCTGCCCGCCGCCATCCTGGAAATCGAAGTCAATGGCGAGATTTTGGATCAGTACCACGGGGATGGTGTGCTGGTGGCTACACCGACGGGATCCACCTCCTACACCCTGGCAGCCAACGGCCCCATTCTGGAGCCCAGCTTTGAGGCCATCATCATCACCCCCATCTGTCCCCTCAGCTTGTCCAGCCGTCCCATCGTCATCGGCGGCACGGCTACGGTGGAGATCTGGCCCCTTGCCGATCCGGAAGGGCTGACCCGCCTCTGGAGCGATGGCGTCTTGGCCCAATCGGTCAACCCCGGCCAGTGGGTACAAATTCAACGGGCTCACCTGCCGGCCAAGCTGCTGATCCTAGAAAAAGACCTCTCCTACTTCCGCACCCTGCGAGAAAAACTGCAGTGGGCCGGCAGCCGCATCTACATCCCCACCACCAACCACCGCCCGGAAGGGGGATAAAGGGATCCTAAAGTTGGGGAGCTAGAGTAGCGGAGTTTGACTCCCCTGGAATCCTCTCCCATGAGCCTCAGACTTTACCTACTCAGACACTTTTCCAGCAGTTCAACCTAAAGCTTTAAAGAGATCCGCGACTCAAGCTTTCCAAACGCTCCCCGACGGATTCCGCTATCAAAATGAGTCTGAGGTTCACTCAATTGGGATAAATTGCAGCAGGGATCCCGTGTGGATGAGATGGGCCGGGGCAGATTTTCCATCCTGGCCGGGATGGGCCAGCAGCACACAGCGATCTTGGGGGGTGAGGTTAAACCCGACAGAGGGATCAGGCTCTCTTTTCAGTTGAGAATTGAGTTGCGGATCCCCGACAAACGTCAGTTGAGCCAAGAGGGCCAATAGGCAATCTAGATGGGCCAAATCCGTTCCGAAAGGAGTCCGCTCCTGCAAGGTGGCCAACGCCACCGGGTGGCCTTCCCGGATGAGATAGGTGAGGATCCCGGCACAGCGCTCTACGGCCCGCTCCAGCTTGTTGCGATGCGCTTCAGGGCCTTCTCCCCGCGGCTGCCAGCGGTTTTCAAAACAGAGGACAATGGCCTGGGAACGGGGACGCTCCAGCTCGCGCACGACCAGTTGATCCCGTTTGGCCGAGATCTTCCAGTGCACCGAGCGCACATCATCTTGGGGACGATAAGGCCGCAAGCTGAGATAGTCCCCCTCCTGGCCCGGCTGAGGGCGCAACCGGCTGCCGCCGCTGAACTGATCCGGCAGCAGCAAACCCTGCACAGGGGCAGGCCGAGGAAACACGATCACCGTCTGCGCATCCTCAATTTCCACTGCCTTGCGGAAGAGTTCAAAGGGAAAGCTGGTGGCAATTTCAAAGCCCTGCAGCCGCCACGCCCCTCGCCGTGAAAAAGTGTGCTGATAGAAGGTATCTAGCTTGGCGCCGGGATCCAAGCGCAAAACGTAGCTGGAAGGCCAATCGGCCCGCCTGAGCCCCTCAATGCGCTCGCTGACCTGTAGGGAAAAACTGGGCAGGCGCCGTTTGCGGTTGACCAGCGTCAGCCCCACCAAGACCGGCTGGCCGGCAAAAATGCGGCTGGGCAACTGCCGGCTCACCTCCAGATCTTTGAGGGTAAGCTCGGAGAGCATGCCGCTGAGGAGAATGAGGCTGAGCAGCATCCCCAGCACCAAGTAAAGGGGATTGTTGCCGGTGTTGAAGGCGGCAATGCTTACCAAGAGGGTGATCCCAACAAACCGCCCCCCGATGCGGGTAAAGCGGAAGCGGCGCAGAAAACGAACCCGCTGCCTTGAGGACAACTGGGGAGGGCGGATCCCCAACTTCCGCGGCCACTGCAACGATTGCAGGAGTTGAAGTGCCGTTTGGCTAAGTTTCAATAACATTTGCCTGCCTCCTCTGCAGCCCTGTACCGCTAATTCTTGCTCCCCAACCCTCCGCGCAAGAATACCCGTATCTTGCAGCGTAAAGGGATCAGGCACTAGGAGCAGGTTTGTTCGGTGAGGATTTGGGCAATGGCCGCAGCCACCCGCTCCTGTTGTTGGAGAGTCAACTCAGGAAAACAGGGCAAGGACAACACTTGAGCAGCACAGAGCTCAGCATTGGGCAGATCCCCAGGTTTGTACCCCAACTTTTTGCGGTACACCGGCTGCAGATGCAGCGGGATGGGGTAGTAAACGCGGCTGGCAATGCCCCGCTCCTGCAACTGCTTTTGCAACCGGTCCCGCCGCCGCGAGTCCGTCGAGTCGGAACCAGGCACCCGCACCGTGTACTGGTGCCACACCGAGTTGCCCCCCACCGCCACCTGGGGCAGGATCAGCCCAGGGATCCCCTGCAACAGGCGGTGATAGGACTCGGCAATCCCCTGCCGCCGCCAGTTCCACTCCCGCAGGTGGGTCAACTTAACCGACAGGATCACGGCTTGCAGCGCGTCGAGGCGGCTGTTGAGGCCGATGTGCTCGTGCTGGTATTGGCGAGTCTGGCCGTGTTCTTTAAGAATGCGAACCTTGCGGGCCAATTGTGGATCCCGGGTCACCACCGCCCCACCATCCCCTGCTGCCCCCAAGTTTTTGGTGGGAAAAAAGCTGAAGCAGCCGATATCTCCCCAGGTTCCCACCGGCCTGCCCCCCCAACAGGCCCCCACCGCCTGGGCGCAATCTTCTATCACGGCCAACCCATGTCGCCGCGCGATGGCCAGAATCTCGGTCATGTTGGCCGCCTGGCCGAACAGATGCACCGGGATCACCGCCTTGGTGCGGGGGGAAATGCTCTTTTCCAGAAGCTGGGGATCCAGGTTAAAAGTGCAGGGATCCACATCCACAAACACCGGCCGTGCCCCCACCAAGTCGATAGCCTCGGCGGAGGCAAAAAAGCTAAAGGCAGTGGTGATCACCTCGTCACCTGCTTGGATCCCAAGGGCGCGCAAGGCCAGCACTAAAGCATCGGTGCCGGAATTGCAGCCAACAGCCTCCAGGTCCCCGCCGCCAAGAAACCGAGAGAATAGCTCCTCAAAACGCCGCACCGCCTCTCCCCCGATGTACTGGCCTGAGGCCAGCAACGCCTCCACCTCGGGCAGAAGGGTTTCAGCCAGAGCGCGGTATTGCAAGGTCAAGTCCAGCAGCGGAATAGGCTCATCCGTCACGGTGCTGCCTTTTGGGAAGGTAGCGGCCACAGCCGATTATCGAGGATGAGAGCTTTCGACACTCCCACCAACTAAAGAAAGCTGGAGAATTCTTACCCAGTCCGTTGCTGGACTCGTAAAGGCGTTGTCAAGCCGCCTCTAGACAGCTCTCACGGCCCTGTCCCGCTAGCGCAAGCAAGGACATAATGCCAAGGCTCTGCTTGGTTTGTCTTGCTTAGCTGCCGGCTAGGTTTTTCACGAAGGTAGGTCAGTATGTACAGTGTAGCAGAGAGAGAAATCAGCGATTAAAATCGCCTATGCCTCTTCCCTGAGGCGGAAAAGCTGATTTTCGGCGTCCACAACGCTCTGGCCCCAAGTGATTCTTCCCTTATCTTCGCTACAAGTGGACTGCTGGGATCCCAGCCCACTCCGAATCTATCCCAATCTGAGATAGAGTAAACGCGGTACGTCCCTGGCCAGGGATTCCCTAGGTCGGCTACAGCTATCGACAGGATGTTCTATGCAGGTTGCTTCTCAAGCAGTTCTCGGCAAAGCCCCTTTGGCCCCCCGAATTCTAGCTTTGGTGCCGGGAGGGATTGGCGACCAAATTCTTTTTTTTCCCACCCTGGCAAGTTTGCGGCAGCGCTTTCCAGAAGCGGAGCTAGAGGTGTTGGTGGAGCCGCGGGCGGCAGCTGCCTACGAGGTTTGTCCCTCGGTGAATCGGGTGCTAACCTTTCCGTTTAAAGAGCAGCTCTCGTTGGGAGATATCAGCGATCTGCTGGGGCGAATCCGGGAACGGCAGTACGATGCGGTGCTGAGCCTGGGCAGAAGCTTAGGGGTCAAGCTGCTGCTTTGGCTAACTGGGATCCCGAAGCGGGTTGGCTATGCTCCACCAGGGCCTGGGCGACCTTGGCTGACCGACCCGGTGCCCCTGAAGCCGGCCCAATATGCAGCGAGCATGTATCACGACCTGCTGCAGGGGTTTGGCATCACTGCGACGGCAGGCCTGCCTCAGGTTCGCCTAAAGAAGACAGACCTGGAGTGGGCCGAGCAGGAACGCAAGCGCCTGCTGGGGGATGCTGCCCAAGATTACGTGCTGTTACATCCCGGCGCCAGCCAACTGTCCCAGGAGAAGGGAATTCAGAAAATCTACCCCCCCGCCAGCTGGGTCAAGGTCATCAAGGGCTTCCGGGAAAAGCGGCCGGAGCTGCCGCTGGTGCTGCTGCTGGGGCCAGAAGATGAGCAGCTGGCGGAGGGCTTTCTGTCGCAACTGCCGGATCTGCCGGTGAGCCGCCCTCCCCACCTGGGCCAACTGGCGGCCTTGATTGCTGGCTCCACCCTGCTGTTGTGTACCGACAGCGCCCCCATGCACCTAGCAGTAGCCACCCAAACTCCCCTGGTGGCTGTGTTTGGCCCCACTGAGCCGGAGCGGCTGCTGCCTTCCGAAGGGCCGTTCCGCGCCGTTAAGGCTGCCAACGGGGTGATCGACTCGATTGCTCCTGAGCAAATCCTGCAAGTGATCTTCCCCGGCTAGCGGCAGAAGACTTTCCCCAAGACCAGCCCAAAAGGTTATGGGATCCTGCAGCCACTTCGGACAAGTTTGAAACCATTCCCTCACCCCAACTCCTCTCCCAGGACACTGCGCTCCTCGCCCCAGGGAGAGCTTGTCCCGCTATACCGGCTGTCCCAGCCTGGAAAGGGAGTAGCACAGTTTTCTCCTTCTCCCTCTAGGAAAAAGGCCGGGAATGAGGAGCTTGTTTGGCCATGCGGACGAAGGGACTTGAACCCTTACGCCTTGCGGCACTAGATCCTAAGTCTAGCGCGTCTGCCATTCCGCCACGTCCGCAAAAGCTGGCCCCGTAGGCCGGTTGTCAGCCGACTCGGATCCCGCTCAATTATGCTAACCCAAGCCGGCTCTGGCTAACCCGGCAACTGGGCAACGGCGACCTTCAGCTCCTCTGTGGCGTCCAAAACCACCCAGCCTTGCCCCCCTGCCCGCTTCCACAGCTCAAAGTGCAGGTGTGGCCCGGTTACCGCCCCGGTTGCCCCCACATAGCCGATCACGGATCCCTGTTCCACCACTTCCCCGGCTCTTACCGCGACTTCGGACATGTGGCCGTAGCGGGTGCGCCGACTGCCGCCATGGTCCAGCACAACCGTAATTCCCAGGCCTCCCAAGGATCCCGCGCTCACCACCTTGCCGCTCAACGCAGCCAGGATTGGCGTGCCCAGGCTGGCCCCCAGATCCACGCCGGCATGGAACTCTGGCTGGCCGCGGATGGGGTGAATTCGCATGCCAAACCCAGAGGTAATCGGCACGGGGTGGGGCAAAGGATAGAGCAACTGTTCTTCACCTGTCGCCAATTCGGGCAATGCCGGCGCTGGCGGCTTAGGCGTTTGGGGTTGGCTGGGATCCTCAATACGAATCTCTTCGCCTGGCATGAGGATGATGCGGCGACCGGAGCTGCGCTCCATCAGCACCACCGGCACCCCACTTTCCGGCTGAGCATCGACGGCCAAGTTCTGGGTTGCTGGCGGCTCCATAATAATTTCCCGCCCCACCACCGTCTCTGCGCGGGTTTCTGCCTCCAGGGTTGGAGAGCTGCCAGGTTTGGACGCCAAGCCTGGAGACTCTGGGCTGCCCGCCGGCAGGGGAATGGCACCATCCAACAGCAGGGCTTCTGCTCCAGGGGTGTCCAGAGCCGGGCCTATTGAGGGAGGAGGGGGCAGAGGATGGAGTTGCGTCTGCGCCAGCAGAGCGGTGGAAGAGAAGCAGAGCAGCAGGCCCAGTCCCAACCCTAAGCCCAGGCCCAGCCGCCGCAGCAGCCGCGCCCTTCTCGCCAACCGGCTGCCTGGCCGGGAGAGAAGACGCAGCCAAAAAGACTTTGCCGACATGCGCAAGGGATCCAACACGGGTCACTCAGGAGGAAACGAAGGGCCACTGGCAAGAGACGCTTGATAGCTCAGGCGCACCTGGTCGGGAGAAAGGACGAGGATCTGTCCTCCTGGAGTTTGTACCCGCAGCCTGCCATCCTCGGCAAGGCCCAAAACCGTAGCCGACGCCTCACCAGGGAGCCATTGGACTTGCGGCTTCACCGTCCAGGCTTCGTACCTGGAGCGCACAGGGGCAAACCCCTCCTGCAGCCAGATCTGAAACCCGCGCTCCATCCCCTGCAAAACCCAGGCGGCAACTGCGGTGCTGTCCTGCCGGGATCCCAGAATTTCTGCCAAGGCAATCCCGCCAGCGGGCACGGGATTGTTGACATTGACCCCAACGCCGGCCACCAGCCCCAGCAGTTGCCCTCTCTCCCCAAAGCGGCTCTGCACCAAGAGGCCACCCAGCTTGCGCAGAGAACCCGGACACTGCTCATCCACCACCACCAGGTCGTTGGGCCATTTCAGCCGCAGCGGGATCCCCAGTTTCTGTCGTAGGCTATCCACAACACCCCAGGCCAGCGTCAGGGTCAACTCCAGCAGCGAATGCCGCAGAGGCGGGGATCCCAGCCAGACCGACAGATACAGCCCCCCCGGCTCCGAGTGCCACACCCGCCCGTGCTGGCCCTGTCCTGCCCGTTGGCGGGTGCTGACCAAAACCGTGCCCGGCGGCAGGGGCTGAGGAAACTGGCGCCCCCACTGCAAAAGCAGCCGGTTGGTGGAGTCGGTTGTCACCACCTGCAAGAGGTGGTGGCCCCATGCCCCCTGGCCCACCAGGGATCCCAGCCGCGAGGGGGAGAGCATGGCTAAGTCCCCCCAGCCCTAGCTCAACACGATATCTTCTGCCGGGCGTTGGGCCAACCGCTTCAGATTTTGATAGCGCAACATGTCCAGCAGGTCGTTGCCGGAGCGCCCCTCCAGACGGGCCTCCACGTGCAGCGCCTGCCCCAGCGCCTCCACCGCCTGCAGCCGTGGGATCCCGCGCAACACCAGGCGATCCACGGCGTAGGCATCGGCAGCCAGAAGACGGCGGTCGTTGGTCTGGTCGCGGCGCAACTGCCAAAGCGCCAAGCCGCTCAACCCTCCCGAAACCGTCGCCCCCACCGGGTCTTGCTGCACGACCTCGAAGATCAGGCTCAGCCCTCCCAGAGCCGCTATGGCCAGGTAAAAGTCGATCTGCCGCGAGGCTGCCCGGCTGTAGTAGCCCACCTTGTGGAGAAACAGCCCTGCCCGCTGCAGGGGAGTGAACTGTCGCCACTCGTAGGGTTTGATGAACAGCCGCATCTGCCGTTCCCAGGGCATCTGTCGGCGGCCCTTGATCACCACCGTCTGCCGCTCCGAGGCCGGCAAGATCTTCACGCTCTCCCGCATGCTGGCCGGCAGCAGATCCAGCAGGCGGTCAATCTCAGCCTGCTCGAGAACGTAATCGTAGCCGTTGTCGTAGCCGTAGTACTCCGAGTTCATGCCGGGCCCACTCCTAACCCCATTGCCTGACGCATCTCTCGCACCGCTCGCTCCAACCCCACCAGCACTGCCCGACTGATGATGCTGTGGCCAATGTTCAGCTCCTCTATGCCCGGGATCCGCGCCACCGGGCCCACATTCCAGTAGGTGAGGCCGTGCCCAGCATTGACCCGCAGCCCCAGTTGAATGGCCTGTTGGCTAGCCTTCTGCAGCTGGGCCAGCTCCGCCTCCCGTTGGGCTTCCGAGGAGGCCTCCGCATACCGCCCGGTGTGCAGCTCCACCCAGCGCGCCCCCACCTGAGCAGCAGCGGCAATCTGGATGGGATCGGGATCGACAAACAAGCTGACGGGAATGCCGGATCCCTGCAGTTGGCTTACCACCTCGCTAAGACGCGACACCTGCCCGGCCACATCCAGACCGCCCTCGGTGGTGACCTCTTCTCGCCGCTCGGGCACTAGGGTGACATAATCGGGCTTGATCTCCAGGGCGATGGCCACCATCTCGTCGGTGGCGGCCATCTCCAAGTTGAGGTGGGTGCGCACCGTCTGGCGCAGTAGCCGCACATCCCGCTCCTGGATATGGCGGCGATCCTCGCGCAAATGCACCGTGATCCCATCTGCCCCTGCCAACTCGGCGATCACCGCCGCGGCCACCGGATCCGGCTCTACGGTGCGGCGAGCCTGGCGCAGGGTGGCGACGTGGTCGATGTTAACTCCCAGACTTAACAAGGCTCAACTTCTTTCACTGTAGCTGGTGATGAATGCTCCTAGTATTACATTATTCATTACTTGTGCCGGTCAGACGAGTCAGGGTATTGCGGGGCGCAGAGCTAAGGGGCACAGGCTTTATGATCGAGAACGACACCTCGCCCCTCCGGGATCCACTGCGGGCTTGCCATGACCAATCCAGATACCTCTTTGGCGGTGGGACAACACTCCATTGTTGACCGGGCGCGGGTGCCGGTCCTGATTGCCCAATACCTGCCGGTAGAAATCTGCATCTACTACCAGGTTGTGCCCCTCGCTCTGGACACCGACAGCTTGATCTTGGGCATGGTGGATCCCCAGGATTTGGCGGCGTTGGACTACGTGAGCAAGATGCTCGCCTATTCCCAGATCTCCGTTGAGCCGATCCCGATTACTTTTGAGCAGCAGCAGGATTTAATTGCCTACTACTTCAGCCATCCGCCGAGCCCGGCAGAGGTGGAGCAGCTACGCCTCCAGGCCCAAGCCAGCCGCGTCACCCGGGAAGTTCCTGCTCCCGTGGCCGAGCCGCCCAGCCGACTGACCCCCACCCAGCCGCTGCCGGCACGGCCAACTGCTCCGCCCCTTCCTGTTGACGAATCGGAAGAGACGGCGCAGCAGTTGCTGAACTCGATGCTGCGGCGAGCTTTGGAGGAGAAAGCGGAGCAAATTTTTGTTGAACCCCAGGAGGGGTTGGTGTGTCGGGTGCGCTACCGCCAGCAGGGGATTTTGCGGGATCTATTTAAGGATCTCTCGGAGTCGATACGGGCAAAGTTGATCGCCGCCATGAAGCGGATGATGGCCCTGGATGCAGGGCTGATCGGGGAGCCCCAGCAGGCGGAAGCAGAGCGGATGTATCGGGGGGAGCCGCTGGTGCTGCAATTGCGCATCATTCCCCAGCGCTCCAAGAGTGGCCAGGTTTCCTCCTCCAGGGAAGGCGCCATCCTCAGCATTCTGCGAGGGGAGACCCTCCACAAGTATCAGCAAGGCCAAAACCGCCTCCGCGTCTCCGAGACTGTGGCTTTGGCCCAGCAGGCCCATCAACTGCTGCAACAACTGCAAGCTGCCCTCAGCACCACAATCGAGAAGCTGAAGCAATACCCCACCCCCCCCGGCAGCGACTGGCCCCTGATGACAGAAATGCTGGCGGCCATTCAGGCCCAAGCCCAGATGATCGCCATCCGCCAGCAGGACTGGGAAAAACTCAATTCCGGCAGTTGATCTCCTATGGGCATTTGGATACAGGCCGGGCCACTGCTCTCCTGCCCCAATCCCTGCCCGTAGGAATCCAGAAGCCTCTCCTCCTCGCTCCAGGCGTCCCATTCCCACGACAACCTGAGCGGCTTCTTCCTAGCGGGATCCCTCCCGCAACAGCACCAAAATCACCCCGGCAATAATGCTGATGGTGGCCCCGGCAATCAGGCTGGTGGCCAGACGTTCCAGCCGTTCCCCAATGGTTTGGGCGGTGTCGAACTTAAAAGTGAGCTTTTCGACGTCACCCGAGAGCTTCTCGACCCGCTCCGAGAGCTTTTGGGTATCTCCTGAGAGCCGATCGATCCGATCCAGAATCTCCCCTTGTTGTTGGGTGAGGCGAGCTATTGCTTGGCTGTTGGTTTCAACCAGCCGCTCGACCCGCTCTAGGCGCTCTTCTGTCGAAATCGTCATGGGGCTTGGAAGTCACGAGCAGGGTATCTCCGCCTATCGATCCTAGGCTACTCCCGGCCTTTTGTCTCTCTAGCGTCGGCTTGACCGGACAGCCTCTGCTCCTACTGCCTCGGTTGAGTGCGATAATCTGGAGATCGTGCAGTCTTGTGCGCTAGCCGCCATGTCGTCAAAAGATCCGACGTCTTTGCCCCAGCCCAAGCTGCCGCCAGGAGAAACCTCCGCTGGCTCCAGATCCCGCGCTTGGTGGCAGGCTCAGCGGGAGAACTTGCTGACAGTGGTGCTGGCGCTGCTGTTGGCCTTCGGCATTCGCACCTTTGTGGCGGAAGCACGTTGGATCCCCTCCGATTCGATGCTGCCCACCCTAGAAGAAGGAGATCGGCTGGTGGTGGAAAAGATCAGCTACCGCTTCAGCTCCCCCAGACGGGGCGACATCATCGTCTTCTACCCGCCTGCCAAGCTGAACTTCGACGGTGCCTACATCAAGCGGGTGATCGGCCTGCCGGGGGATCGCATCCGCATTGCCGATGGCAAGGTGATCGTCAACGGCATCCCGCTCCAGGAGGACTATATCTACGCTCCCCCCAATTACTCCTGTCCGGGCGAGCGCTGCCCCGGCGTGCCCAACCAGGGATCCGAATTTCTCGTCCCCCCCGGCTCCTATTTTGTGATGGGGGACAACCGCAACGACAGCCAAGACTCCCATGTGTGGGGATTTTTGCCGGAAGAGAACATCATCGGCAACACCATCTTCCGCTTTTGGCCCCCCAATCGCCTGCACTTTTTCACCCCGCCAGAGTATCCGGAGCTCTCTTCTGAAGGGGCGCAGGCCTCGGGGAGTCGAACCTAAACCTGGGAAAACCTCTCAGCGGGCCCGCTCCAGCACATAGTCCACCATCTGAAACAAAGCTCGGCGGGCTACCGAATCGGGGAGAACTTCCAACGCCTCAGCAGCCCGACGGGCATAGTCTCGCGCCAACTCGCGGGAGCGCGGGATCCCATTGCTCTGGTAAACCCACTCCAGGGCCTGCTGGAGATCCTGGGGTTCGGCCAGCTCTCGGAGGATCAGCTCTCGCATCTGGGGAAACTCCTCCAGGGCGAACAAAACCGGTGCCGTCAAGTTGCCCTGGATGAGGTCAGATCCCACCGGCTTACCGAGCATCTCTGCCGAAGCGGTGAAATCCAGCAGGTCGTCCACGATTTGGAAGGCAATGCCCAGGTCGCGGCCAAAGTCGAAGAGGCGATCGGCCACCTCAGGACTGACCCCGCTCAGCAGCCCGGCGGCCTTAGAACTGCCGGATATGAGGGAGGCGGTTTTGTAGAAGCTCTTGGCCAGGTACTCTTCCAAGGACACATCCGGGTCGAAGCGGGTGAGGCTCTGGCGCACCTCGCCCTCCGGCAGATCCATGATCACCTTGGACAGGAGCTTCACCACTTCCAGATTGTCCAGGTTAGCCAAATACCAGGCAGCTTGGCCGAAGAGGTAGTCCCCCGCCAGCACCGCTACGCGGTTGTCGAAAAGGGTATTTACTGTGTCGATGCCCCGCCGCACATCGGCAGTGTCGATGACATCGTCGTGCACCAAGCTGGCCGTGTGGATCATCTCGGTAATTTCCGCCAGGCGCCAATGCTGCGGGGTAATCTCCCCATCCGGCGTAGTAGCCCGCGCAATCAACAGCACAATCGCCGGTCGGATCCCTTTCCCCCCCGCCGAAAACAGATGTTCGGCAGCCATGGCCAGAATTGGGTGTTTGGCGCTAACCAGCCGCGACAGGTTCTGGCGTAAACGCTCCAGATCCGCTTCTACAGGGCCAAAGGGGGAGAGCACAGAGGTCATGGAGCCAAAGTATGAGAGGTTTTACAAAATTTCATATCTCCCCTTATTGTAGAGCACCCCAACGTTCTCGGGGAAAAGCGAGCGGTATCATGCAAACAGTCCTCTGCTTTTTTATGTCGGATCCCGTTCCCCCAGTGCCAACCGGCTCTGTCCCCCCCCTCCCTGCAGAACCCGATTGGGAGGAGGAGTGGGAGCTTGCACTGGAGCGGCCACCTCTATCGGGGCGAGCCCAGCCTCACCACCATGACCCGCAGTCGCGGCGCAAGCTGATCCATCGTCTGGCTCGCATCGAGGGGCATGTGCGCGGGATCCGCTCCATGATCGAGCAGGATCAGCCCTGTCCGGATGTGCTGCTGCAGATTGCCGCTGTCAAGGGGGCACTGGATCGGGTGGCGCGCCTTATTCTTGACGATCACATCCGTCACTGCATCCGCCACGCCATCGAAAGTGGCAACATCGAGGTGGAACTGGAAGAGCTGCAGCGGGCCCTGGATCGCTACATCAGCTAGTGGATACAAGCCTTTCCCATGGGGGTGGGCTGGGCTTTGCTCAAGCCAAGGCTAGCTGTTGCCGTCGGCAGCGTAGCGCTCCAGCAGAGCGGCGCTTTTCAGTTGCCATTGCAGGCCCATGAAGGCCCAGTCCAAGAACTCGTTGATCTCTTCCTGGCTGAACTGCATGGCTTTGCCGATCTCGAAAATCAGGGCCTCTTCTTTTTCCGCCAGCTCGTTGTTGACCACCGCCATCGCCGCCAAATCTCTCAGGATCAAGGCTCCGGCTGCATTGTGTAGAGGAGGGATCCGGCTGAGGTCTAGGGTTGCGCCTGTCTCGTCGGCCAGATAGCTTTGGGCCACCTGTTTTTCGACGCCCATCCCTTCTGCAATTTGCAGGAAAAAGTTGCTCTCCTCTTCGTCCAACTGGCCGTCCACGCAGGCCACCGCGATCAAGGCTTTGAGGTAGAGCTGGCGCTGCTCATCTGTCAAGTCGGCGTAGTTGACCATAGGGGTTGCTGCTGAGCTTGGGTTTCCTCTTCAACTTTGCCACGAAGATGCCACCTGGTGTCGATTCGACCCTTTTTCAGCCGAGGAAAAATCGATTACAATAGAGGGCCTGTGTCATAGCTAGCCGCCAAGACTTCCGCTGGGATGTGGGAAGGGGCGGCAACTTGGCTTGCTTCATCTTTTTTTCTCTTGGTAACCCTTTACAGCTTGCGGAGCACCCCCGAGGAGCAGACACCCCATGGTTAAATTGCGGCTCAAGCGCTACGGAAAAAGACGGCAACCCACTTATCGCATCGTCGCCATCGAAAGTAAGGCCCGCCGCGAGGGTCGTCCGCTGGAGGAGTTGGGCTACTACAACCCGCGCACCAAGGAGACGGTTCTGGAGACGGCAGGCCTGCTCAAGTGGTTGCGTTGTGGCGCTCAGCCTACAGATACGGTGGACAGCCTCCTCAGGAAGGCCGGCATCTACGAGATGCTCAAAGCCGGCGAGGGCGGAGTGGTTGCCGCGATTCGCATCCCGGCTATCGCCAAGCCGGAGGCTGGGATCCCTGATCCGGCGCCGTCCACAGAGGAGCCTGCCGCTGTTTGCGAGGCCTCTGCCGAGATGGCAGGGCAACCGGGGGAAGTCGAGCCGGCTGGGGCGGCAGCGGAACCGAACTCCCAGGAGCCGGAGCCTGAGGAGGAAAAGCCTCAGGTTGAGGCCTAGGGTCGGCTACGCTTTCGGTTAAGCTTGGCTCGGCAGTTGTTCTTCCCTGTCGTCTAGCTCCCCATGCCGGATTACGAGGCCCTTGTCCATCTCCTGATCGAGCCGTTGCTCAGCGGTGGCCCGCCGCAAATGGATGTGGAAACCACTTGTGGCGGGCGCAAGGTATGGCTGCGGCTGGCTTTTGACCCCAAGGATCGCGGGCGGGTGTTGGGGCGAGGCGGGCGCACCCTGCAGGCCATTCGGCAGGTAATGATGGCGGCAGCTCAGTTGGCGGGGCAATCGCTGTACATCGACATCTACGGAGAGTCTGGAGAGCGGGAATGAGCCAGATCCTTACCTTCTTGGGCAAAGGGGGCACAGGCCGGAGCACCCTGGCCGTGGCAGCGGCCCGGGCAGCAGCCCAGCAGGGGCGGCGGGTGCTGTTGGTGGGCCATCAGCCGGGGTCGGGGCTGGAGATGCTCTTGGGCGGGATCCCGCTTTCCGGCGAGCCGGTAACCATTGCCGCCAATTTAAGTGTGGTGCAGTTGCGCACAACTCAGCTCCTGGAGCAACACTGGACGGCGGCCAAGGAGCTGGAAGCCCAATACGTGCGCACTCCCTTTTTCCGGGAGATCTACGGCCAGGAGCTGGGGGTGTTGCCGGGGATGGATCAGGCCCTGGCTCTGGAAGCCCTGCGTCGCTACGATGCCAGCGGCCAGTACGACTGTATTCTCTACGATGGGCCGGGGGATCTGACCACCTTGCGGGCTTTTGGGATCCCGGAGGTGGCCAGTTGGTACTGGCGGCGGGCTTCTAAAGCTTTTTTGGGCTCCGACTTGGCCAAAACCCTGCGCCCTTTCGTCGAGCCCCTGCTGCGATCGGTCAGCACAGTGGAGTTCTCGTCTTTAGAGGATCTGTCGAATCGGCTGGGGGGGATGACCAACATTTTCGAGGAGGGACGCCAGGCCATCGCCGATCCTCGTCGCGTGTTGGCCCACCTGGTAACCACCCCGGATCCGATGGCCGTGCAGACTGCCCGCTACCTCTGGGGCAGCGCCCAGATGGTGGGGCTGACGGTGGGTGGCCTCTGGGTCATGCCGCTGGTTCCTGGGGAAGTGTCGGCTGCCGATTTTTCTCCGCTGCCTGTGCGCATCCTGCCGCGGCGCCAGGGATCCGATTGGTCGGCTTTGGAAGAGGCGGTAGGAGGGATTTTCGCGGTGCCGCAGGTGCCGCCGCCGGTGGCCATCGACGAGGGAGCCCGTACCGTCAAGCTGTTTATTCCCGGCTTCAGCAAGGCCCAGATCGAGCTGAGCCAGTCGGGGCCGGAACTGACCATCACCGCCGGGGATCAGCGGCGCAACTTGTTCTTGCCCCCCAGCTTGGCAGGCCGGCAGGTAACCGGGGCCAAGTTTCAGGAGCCTTTCTTAGTCATCACCTTTGGCTAGGCCATCGCGCCAGCGGAGGAGAAGGCGATGTTGGCCAAGCGGATCATTCCCTGCCTGGATGTGGCGGCGGGGCGGGTGGTCAAAGGGATCCGGTTTGTGCAGTTGCGCGATGCCGGGGATCCGGTGGAGCTGGCCCAGGCCTACGACCAGGCGGGAGCTGACGAGCTGGTTTTTCTAGACATCACCGCCACTCACGAAGAGCGGGAAATCTTGCTGGAGGTGGTGCGGCGCACGGCGGAGCAGGTGTTTATCCCCCTCACGGTGGGAGGTGGGATCCGCGATCTGGAAGGGATCCGGCAACTGTTGCGGGCCGGGGCCGACAAGGTGAGCCTCAATTCGGCGGCAGTCCGGGATCCGGATCTGGTCACCCAGGCCAGCCGTCGGTTTGGATCCCAGTGCATCGTGGTGGCCATCGACGCCCGTGCCAAACCTCAGGGTGGCGGTTGGGAAGTGTACGTGCGCGGGGGGAGGGAGCCGACGGGCCTGGACGCGGTGGAGTGGGCCAAAACCGTGGCCGAGCGGGGGGCGGGGGAGATCTTGTTGACCAGCATGGACGCCGACGGCACCCAAGCGGGCTACGACTTGGAGCTGACCCGCCGCGTGGCCGAGGCGGTGGCGGTGCCGGTGATCGCCTCAGGGGGGGCAGGGGAATGTGCCCACATCCGCCAGGCTCTGCAAGAGGGGGGAGCAGAAGCAGCCCTGTTGGCCTCGCTGCTCCACTACGGCCAGTTGACAATTGCCCAGATCAAAGCCGATTTGGCCGCCCACGGCATTCCGGTGCGTCGCTAAACCTGGAGAGTTTGCCCATGCAGGATCTGGCCGATCTCCTGCCCCATGTCAGCCGCCTTGCGGAAACAGCCGGGCAGGCCATTTTGGAGATCTATCGGCAAGATCAGATCCGGGTCAGGGACAAGGCCGACTCCTCCCCCCTCACCGAAGCCGATCTGGCCGCCCACCACTTGATCCTGCGGGGCCTGCAAGATCTGACCCCCGGCCTCCCCGTGCTCTCGGAAGAATCCGGCGGGATCCCGTATCCGGAGCGGCAACAGTGGCGGCAGTTCTGGCTGGTGGATCCCTTGGACGGCACGCGCGAGTTTATCGGGCGCAGCGGCCAGTTCACCGTGAACATCGCCCTCGTCGAGGCAGGGATCCCCATCTTAGGCGTCGTCCATGCCCCCGCTCTCGGCCTTACCTACAGGGCTGTGCAAAGGCTGGGGGCCTATAGAGGAGATCAGCCCATCCGGGCCCGCCCGCCCGCCCAGGCCCCTCTGCAAGTGGTGGCCAGCCGCTCCCACCGCGGCCCGGAGACGGAGCAATTTCTCGAGCGGCTGCGGCGGCGCTACGGTTCCCTCGAGGTGAAGTCGGTGGGCAGCGCCCTGAAACTCTGCCTTGTGGCCGAGGGATCCGCCCATCTCTACCCCCGCTTCGACCCAACCATGGAGTGGGATACTGCTGCTGCCCACTGCATCGTCGAGCAAGCCGGGGGAAGCGTCACCGATCTAAAAGGGGATCCCTTGCGCTACAACAAGCCTGATCTGCACAACCCGCCCTTTGTGGCGGCTGCCGCCGATGCAGCCCAACTGTGGCAGGAGCTGGTTCCCTAGAAAGCCTGGGATTACATGCCCATCTCGGTGGGGTTGAACCCCTCCGGAAACTTGGTGTACTCATCGTAGAGGGCGCCGCGAAAACGGGTGTTGGTGATGATGGCTCCCCGCAGATCGGCGCCAATTCGCAAATCGGCGCGGCTGAGATCGGCCTCGCTAAGGTCGGCCCTGAGCAACTTGGCCCGGTAGAGGTTGGCCCCCCGCAGATCGGCCTTGACCAGCTTGGCCCCAATGAGGTTCACCCGCCGCAGTTTGGCTCCGCGCAGGTCGGCCCCTGAGAGATCTGCGCCCGACAGATCCCCCTCGCGCAAATCCGCCCCACTTAAGTCGGCATCCCGCAGGACAATGCCCCTCAAGTTCGCGCCGCTCAACTGGGCTCCGCTCAGGTTGGTTCCAGAAAAATCCCGCCGGCCAGACGCATAAGCCTGCAACAGTTGCTTGGCGTCCAGCAGAGGTTTGATACTCGCTGTGGTCATCGCTGTTTGTTTCTCTCGCAAAAACGCAGAAGGCTACCCTAACCCCACCAGAGGCAGGCCAAGAGCTCTTCTGGGCTAGCTTACCACTCTGTGTCCCCCTGCTTAGCATACCCCAACGCCCCTGAGCCCAGAGGAGACACTCTCAAGAAGACGCTACCTCCCATTCGTTCAAAGCCGGTCGATTTCGCGGCGTAGATTTTCTAGCTCTACATCTACCTCGCTCTCGCTGGTGGCAGCAGATTGATCTCTCGGCAGAGCTTTCTGCTCTCCGGCGGGCAATTGGCCCCCCATCGCCGCTTTCAGCATCATCAGCTCGTGATCGATGTCCGAGCCACCTGCTTCCAAAGCGGCAAACTGTCGCTCCAAGTTGTCCACCGCCAGCTCGGCCACGGCCGCCGACTGAGCTTCCAGGGCGTTTACCTTCTCTTCCATACGCTCGAAAGCCGCGAAGGCACTGGTGGCGTCCACCCGTCCGATAACCTGGTTAATTTGTTGGGAAGCTTTGGCCGCCCGAGCCCGCGCGATGAGCATATCCTTTTTGGTCTTGGCCTCGGCGATCTTGCTCTCCAGCTTGGTCATGTTGGCCTTCAAGACTTCCACCTGTTTGGTCTGCTCATCCAACTGCCGCTTCAGGCTCTGGGCGGTTTCGGCAAAGGTTTTCTTGCGCACCAGCGCTTCGCGGGCCAGGGCCTCGTTGTTGTTGCGCAGGGCCAACTCGGCGCGCCTTTGCCACTCGTCGACGTTCTGCTGCGCCTGCTCGTACTGCCGCTCGATCCGCTTCTGGGCAGCAATGGCCTGGGCAACTGCCTGCCGCATTTGGTAGTGATCCTCAGACATGTCCTGAATGGTTTGGTTCAGGATTTTCTCCGGATCTTCGGCACTGCTGATCAGCGCGTTGAGGTTGGCTCTGATGATCCGGCTGACCCGATCGAACAATCCCATCGGTCGTTTCCCCCTCTCGCAGTTTGACCTAATGCTACCCTTGCCACGCCGGCGCCTTCCAGGGCTCCTACTCCAGTATAGGGATCCCTGGCCGGGATCCGAAGAAATTGGCCGTAACCCCAGACCAACGCTCCAGCCCTCCAAAACAGCCGCTGCAGAGAGGAGCCCGTCCCCCCCTGGATTTTCGCAGGTTGCATGGAATTGTCGGGATCCCTGAAAGCCGAGAGGGTTTGCCGGACAAGGCCTTTTCGAACTTTGGCAGAGTCTTTGGGATCCTCTGACAATGGGCTGTGCTGGAATCGAACCAGCGGCTCCCACCGTGTCAAGGTGGTACTCTACCTCTGAGTTAACAGCCCTCGCTGAAGATGCGGCTGCGCATCTGCCCAAGGGTTGGAAATTGATGATATCACATCTGCAAGCCACTTCGAGGCCCACTCCTTGCCGCTCGGGGCTGCCAAGACGACGACTTCTATGGCCTTGTCCATCCCCTCCTACACTTGTGCCTGGCCCAGCGCAGGCGGGGATCCCATCTGCACAAGCGGCACTTCTCCCAGGTGTCGATACAGGACATTGTGCAGCAGCGCCATCTCTACCATCCGCAGAGGAGCTATCAGTCTTTTGCCGAGATGCAACGCTCCTGAGCTTAAGAGTCAGTCGTCGCGGCACAGGGATCCAATACGAGCTTGGCAGGTGGCGATTTCTTCGGGGGTGAGGTTATCCCAGTTAACATCGCGGCGCAGCACCAGGCCGTTGTGGCCGGTGATGAAGCGGGGCAGTTCGGCTTGGTCGATCACGCTCAGATCCCGCATGTGGTAGGTGGTGTAGTAGGTAACCTCCGGAGCGTCGAAGTCCACATCGATGAGGGTAAGGGTCTTGCGGGGGGGCAGGGGGCTATTCAGGAGGGGGCGGGGGCCGGAGCCGAGGATGCCGCAATGGAGCAGTTGCAGTTGCCCCTTGTGGCCGGGGTAGTAGCCGTGGTGGTGGCCGCTGATGTAAGTGTGGACGCGATATTTCTCCAGCAGGGCCCGTTTGGCGTCTGCCTCCAGCAGCACCTCTCCCGGATCGTCGCGTCCGACGGTAATCGCATAGAGAGGTAGGTGACCGATGACGATGCGCAACTTGGCCTTCTGGGCTCGTTCGCTGGCCAGCGCCGCTTCTGCCCAGGCCATCTGTTCCGGCGGGATGTAGTTGCAGGTGGCATCCCAAACTAAGTAAAACACCCCGTCTTTTTCGAAGGTGTAATAAAAGGGAAAGTCGCCTCGATCCACAAAATTCAAACCGGGATCGTGGGCCGGGTCGTTCCAAAACTCGCGGGCCAGATCCCGTTCTTTTTGGAAGAGAAAGCCCCCGCGCGTGCTGCGGGCACAGGACGCATCGTGGTTGCCCAGCGTGAAGCCGTAGGGCAGTTTGGCAGCACGAAGCGGGCCGGCCACATGCCGGTCAAAGGCTGCCCACATGGCGCGGATGCGCTCCTCCGACAGGCGGGGATCTTGGCCAGCCACCATGTCCCCTCCCCCCAAGACGATATCCGGCTGGAAATAGGGGATGAGGCGGATGGCCCGATCCACCTCCGGGTCGTAGTCCACCGAGCCGTAGATGCCATTCAGGTCGCTGATCACCATCAGGCGCAGATCGCGGCGGGCTGGGATGTAAAGGCCCCGGGGAGCTTCCGGATGGGGGACAACTGTGGGCGTAGGCCGAGGGGTAGGAGGCGGGGAAGCAGGGGATCCCATCTCTGCGGATAGAGGCACAGAAGCAGGGCGCTGCCGACTGGCCCAATAGGCCCCCACCAATCCACTGCTGCCGGCCAATCCCAACAGGCCTAAGATCATTTGGCGCCGCCGCATCCCGCTTCTCCTCAACACCCCAGCGATATTCGTAGATAGGCGATATCGTATTGTAAATAACTGAAGAAAATAACTGATAATTGACGCGCTCCCGTTGGCGCCCTTTCCTCCGCACACTGCCTGGACAGGTCGATGCCCGACGGAGATCTGGAGATCAGCCTTTGGAAACTTCGATTTAGGAATGTTAAACTAGTGTGAATGAGTAACCAGCTATCTCAGACTCGGTATGACTTGAGGTTTGCCCATGCCTCGCCCTGTGGATTCTTTGGAAGCTGCTTTGGAGCGATGCCGGGAGTGCAATCTGCGCCTCAGCCGGCAGCGTCGCTATATTTTGGAACTGCTGTGGCAATGCGGCGAGCACCTTTCTGCCAGAGAGATCTACGACCGCCTCAATCGGCAGGGCAAGCCCATTGGCCACACATCCGTCTATCAAAATCTGGAGGCTCTGGCCAGCCACAACATCATCGAGTGCCTAGATCGCGCCGATGGGCGCCGCTACGGCAATCGTACCCATCCTCACAGCCATGTCAACTGCCTGGATAGCAACCGCATCCTGGACGTAGATGTGGAGCTGCCGCCGGAGCTGCTGGCCCAGGTAGAGCAGAAGACAGGCACTCGCATCCAGAGCTACCGCATTGAGTTCTATGGGGTGGAAAATCCCGGGGAAAGCTGAGCTGGCCAGCCAGTAGATTCTCGGGGCGGGATCCCGAGTTCTTCTGGAAGAGGATGAGCCAATGTCAGTAGGCTCGGTTTTGCCCTTTGCCGATCTGCGACTGGATTTGCTCAAGAGAAGCGGCGGGGGCCAGACACTTGCTGCCCCAGCACACCAACCCCACAGCTCCTGCCGGCAACGGCTCGGCTGCGGTGGGCAGGGCAAAGACGGTGGTGGGCCAAGAGCGCTGTTGCAGCGCAGCAATGTGCTCCGCTTCTAGGGTTGCCTTTACCCAGTTGTTGTACCAATCCAGCCCGACGAACAAACTGGGGCAGACCCGCGGCTGGGTGCTCATGATGTGGGCAAAGGTTTTCAGGGCCTGTTCTGCCCGTTCCAGGTAGTCCAGATCTCCGGTGATGGCGGCCAGGCGCACCAGGTTAGCAACAGCCACCCCATTGGCTGCGGGGGTGGCGTTGTCCTGAAACTCCTTCTCCCGCACCAGCAGCTCCGGGGTGCTCTGGGCGTCGCTGACAAAGTATCCCCCCCTGGCCTCATCCCACAGTCGCGTGTCCATCTCCTGCTGCAGCCGAATGGCGGCCTCCAGCCAGTACTGGGAGCTGGGATCGCCTGTCCGCGGCAGGCAGGCCTGGTGCAAATCCAACAGGGCCTTGATCAGCAGAGCGTAATCTTCCGATTGGGCAGGTACCTGGGCTGTGCCATCGTAGTTCAACCGCAGCAGGGATCCCGTCTGGGGGTGGCGCTGCTGGCTGAGGATGAATTGGGCGGCCCGCAGGGCCAACCGCAGATAGTCCTCCTCGCCAAACACCTGGTAGGCCCGCGCCAGGCCGGAGATCATCAGGCCGTTCCAGGAGACGATCATCTTGGTGTCGGTGACCGGCGGAATGCGTCCTGGCCAAGATTGCCGGCGGGCCGATTGGGCATCTACTGCGGGCGGGAAGGGGGTTCTCCGCTCGGTGGAGCCGTAGCGAGCTCGAAACAAATGGGTCGTCAAAGCCGTTTCCACTTCCGGCGGCAGCTCCCCTCCTTGCCTGCGCTGTAGGACGATACAGCCGGGCCGATCGGGGAAATTGCCCCCCGGCGAGAGGAAGAAAGCCTGCTGCAGGGCGCGGAAGGTTTCTGCATCCAGCAGATCCTGCAGCTCCTGCCAGCGCCAGACGTAGAACTCGCCCTCCTCGGGCTCCGCATCCTCTGCTCGGGCAAAACTGTCGGCATCCTGGGCCGCGTAGAAATACCCGGCAGGGGCGGTCATCTCCCGCGCCACCCATTCCACCGTCAGGCGCACCGCCCGCTCGATGGCCGCATCCTGGATCCCGTGGGCCCACAGCTCGGAGAGAAACTCCAAGATCTGGCCGTTGTCGTAGAGCATTTTTTCAAAGTGGGGCACCGTCCAGGTGGGATCCACGGTGTAGCGGTGAAACCCGCCGGCCACATGGTCGAAGATCCCTCCTAACACCAAGGCCATCCCTCGCTCCTTGGCCCGTTCTAGCGCCGTCGGCGAGCCGGGGATCCCTTCTGGCGGGTCGAAGCGGGCCGAGCGCAACACCAACTGGGCGTAGGGCATCATGGGAAACTGCTGCACTGCCCCGGCGTTGGCCAGCAAGGGTTGGATTTTGGGGATCCCGGAGCGCAACAGGTCAGGGGGAATATGGTCTTCCGGCACCAGGTCGCTGAGGGTGGTCAGGGCCGCCAAGATTTGGCCCTTCATGTCCTCGATTTTGTCTTTTTCCTGGCGGTAAAACTGCAGGATGCGCTGCAGTACGGTCAGAAACCCCGGCCGGCCAAAGCGAGGCTCCACCGGAAAATAGGTGCCCGCGTAGAACGGCACCAGGTCGTCGGGCGTGAGGAAGACATTGAGGGGCCACCCCCCCTGCCCGCTCATGAGCTGCAGCGCCTGCATGTAGATGCTGTCTAGATCAGGCCGCTCCTCGCGATCCACCTTGATGGGCAAAAAATGGGCATTGAGGAAGGCGGCGATCTCCGGGTCGGAGAAGGCTTCCCCCTCCATGACGGTGCACCAGTGACAACTGGAGTAGCCGATGGACAGAAAAATCGGCTTGTCCTCGGCCCGGGCTTTCTCCAGGGCCTCCGGGATCCAAGGCCACCAATCCACCGGATTCTCGGCGTGCTTGCGCAGGTAAAGGCTGGAACACGTGGCGAGGCGATTGGCCATAGGTACACCCTCTCACCCTTTTTGCTTCAGGCTAGCGCGTCCTCTTCCCAAGGCGGAGCCAACCCACTGTTGTTCAAGATACACTGACCTACGCCTCCCCTTGCCCCAGGGATCCCTGTTGGTCAGACCTGCTCCTGTTCGGCAGCCGGGATCAAAAAATCCAGCGGACGCCCGTGCAAAACCAGCGTGGTGCTGGGGTTTTCCACAAAGCCAATGCGCTCGTAAAAGCCGCGCTGATGGGTGGTAAACAGGTAGATGCGCTCCACCGACTGCAGGTGGGGATGGCTGATCAGGGTTTCCACCAGCTTGCGCCCGATGCCCTGCCGTCGATACTCGTGATCGACCACGATGTCCCAGAGGACGGCCCGGTAAACCCCATCGGAGGTGGCGCGGCCAAAGCCAATCAGGCGCTCCCCGTCCCAGGCGCTGACCACCGGGTGGCTGTGGGCGATGGCCCGCTCCATCTCTTCCCGCCGGCGATTTTGGGCCCAAAAGGCGTTGCGGTTCAACAACACCAGGAGCTGATCCAGATCCAGATCTTGCCGCTCCAGGGAGAAGCGAATGTTGCGGTTGTCCACCGGTTGATGAGAAAAGGTGATGACAGGCTCGAGGGAGGGATCGGACATGAAGCAGACCTTGGGCAACGAAGATTGGCAACGGTTCACTGGGCAGCAGAAAACGGCAGCAAGATCGAGGCTAGCCAGCGGAGGCATTGTCGGCGGCCCGCCCTGCCTGCTCCAAAGCATAGGCTTTGAAGCGCTCCAAGTCCGCTTGAATCGTGCTCTCCACCACTTTGCCCACAAACAGGCCGTCCAAGATTTTGCCGAGGAGCCCCGGGATCTTGTAGGCCACCGACAGCTTGACAATAGTACTGCCCTTGCGATCGTAAAACCGCAGTGCCCCCCGATTGGGAAGCCCCTCCACCGATTGCCAGCCGATGTGCTGATGCTTCACCACCGTATGGGTGCGGGAGATCCAACTGAAGGTGAGGCCGCGCGTATCCAGTGTCCACCGCGACAGCTCCTGATCCAGCAGCTCCACCGAGCGGATCCACTTCATCCAGCGCGGCATGAGGGCGAGGTTGGCCCACAGCTCCCACACCTGCTCGATAGGAACCGGGACCTCCACCTGACAGGTGTGCTCTAACCAATCCGACTCTGACATAGGGCCTCCCACACGACATCCGGCAGAGATGAGGGAGCATCCTACGGCTTGACCACAAAGCCTCTAGGAGGGATCCCTGCCTTTACAAAATTTTATATCGACCTAAGATAACAATATCAGCTCAGCCGAGTTTGGGGCTTTGCGCTTTGGAGCAGCTCCAACCTCTCTCCAGGCAAGTTGCAGCTGATGCCCATGAGAGAGATGCAGAAGGCAGGTATCATGGTTGCCATCTGCAAGCTCCACTTGCATCGGCTCGGTGCGTCCACTTGTTTGACTCGACGGAACGATCTCACCATGATTTCCCAGTGGAAGCAGCATCTCAAGAACTACTTCGTGGCGGGGTTGCTGGTGGTGATCCCGTTGGCAACCACCATTTGGCTGACGGTGGAAGTGGCCACCTGGAGCATTGGCTTTTTGACCAGCATTCCCAAGCAGTTTAATCCCATCCAGGGGCTGCACCCGATTTTGATCAACCTCATCGATCTGGCGGTGGGCTTGCTGACGCCAATCCTGCTCATTTTGTTGATTGGCTTCATGGCCCGCAACATTGTTGGCCAGTGGCTGCTCAACCTAAGCGAGCAGTTGCTCCACGCCATCCCGATAGCGGGGCTGGTCTACAAAACCCTGAAGCAATTGGTTAGCGTTTTGTTTGCCCCCAACAACCAGCGCTTTCGACGGGTGGTGCTGGTGGAATATCCTCGGCCTGGGGTTTGGGCGTTAGCTTTTGTAACGGGCGTCATTCAAACTCCCATTCGACCGGATGGGCCGCAGCGCTCCCTCAGCCTGTTCGTGCCCACCACGCCCAACCCAACCACCGGCTGGTACGCCATCGTGCCGGAAGACCAGGTGGTGGAGGTGTTCATGCCGGTGGAGGATGCTTTTAAGATGCTCATCTCCGGCGGGATCGTGACCCCCGAGACCTTTGAGGCGGGTCTCAAACGGCGCGAAGGGGCTCTGGCGGTAACCATGCCCAGCCTGCGGGAGTTGGTGGAGCAGGAGCGGGCGGCAGCATCCACTAGGGCCGACTCAACGGCTGCCGAGGTGGGCTTTGAGGCTTCCTAGTTGGCCGCTTCCTCTGCTGGCAGGCCGGGCTGCCAGAGCTGGTATTCTTTGGCCTGCTCCAGGCGCACGTAGAAGGGCTGCATCTGCCGATCCAAGGCTTCCGCCTGCTCCGGGGGGAAAGCTTTCCAGGCGGCGCGGCTGGCCCAGCGGAGGATGAGGTGGACAAGTTCGGGATCCTCTACATCCAGCCAGACTTCTTTGCCCAAAAAGCCCGGCTGTTGGCGCAGGGCCGGCCCCCAAACCTGCTCGTCTTGTAGGATAAAGGCCCTCTGGCCACCGGGAGGAACGCGGAAGCAGAGGTGCTCGATGGCGATGGGCTGGTCTGACATTGGCAAAGGTTGGCTCTTGGCTGGCTAGGAGGCGGACGAAGGGTTGATCAGCCGCTGCAGGGTGGGAATGAAGTCGGGGTAGGAGATGCGGGCACAGTCGGCCCCTCGAAGGGTGGTGGATCCCTGGGCGGCCAGGGCAGCTACCATCAAGCTCATGGCGATGCGGTGGTCGGCGTGGCTATCCACCTCGGCCCCCTGCAGAGGGATCCCCCCTTTGATTTCCAGGCCGTCGGGATATTCGGTGACCTGGGCCCCCATCCGGCTGAGTTCCTGGGCGATGGCCGCCAAGCGGTCGCTCTCTTTAACCCGCAATTCCGCCGCATCGCGAATGACCGTAGTCCCCTCGGCAAAGGCTGCCGCCACCGCCAAAACCGGGATCTCATCGATGAGGGTGGGAATGAGATCGCCGGCAATGCTGCAACCCCGCAAACGGGCCGAGCGCACGCGCAGATCCCCCAGAGGCTCGCCGGCCACCTCCCGCCGCTTCTCAACCTGAATATCGGCCCCCATCTCCTGCAACACCTGCAGCACACCGGTGCGCGTGGGGTTGAGACCCACATCCTGTAGCAGCAATTCGCTCTCGGGCACAATCGAGGCGGCCACCAGCCAGAAGGCTGCCGAGCTGATGTCCCCTGGCACCTGCACCGTCTGGCCCACTAGGCGGGATCCCCCCACCACCGCCACGGTTTTTGCCGCCACATCGACAGAGATCTCGGCGCCAAAGGCCCGCAACATCCGCTCCGAGTGGTCGCGGGAAAGGGCCGGCTCTGTAACCTGAGTAGTGCCTTCTGCCAACAGGCCCGCCAGCAGCAGGCAGGACTTTACCTGGGCCGAGGCCACGGGCGAGTGGTAGTGGATCCCCTTTAGGGATCCCCCCTGCACAGCCAGAGGTGCCAGGTTGCCCCCGGCCCGTCCCCAGATGTTGGCCCCCATCTGCCGCAGCGGCTCCACCACCCGTCCCATGGGCCGCGAGCGCAGGGAGCGATCCCCAGTGACAGCAAAAAAGCGACCCGCCTGGCCAGCCAGGATCCCCAACATCAGGCGCAGGGTGGTGCCGGAATTGCCGGCATCCAACACCTCTGCCGGCTCCTGCAGGCGATCCAAGCCCACCCCCTGGATGCGGACGCACTCGCTGTTGAGCTCTGGGATATCGGCCCCCAGGGCCCGAAAACAGGCTGCCGTACTGCGGGGATCCTCCCCCAACGACAGGCCGTGAATGACGGTTTCCCCTTCCGCCAGGGATCCCAGCATCAGGGCGCGGTGGGAGATGGACTTATCGCCTGGAATGCTCACTTGACCGCGCAGGCCGCGGGCGGGCGAGAGCGTCAGGATGTCGGCAGAAGAAGCGGTGGTCAGCACAGCAGCCGTAACACCAAACTAAAGAACAGACAAAGGCAAGAGCAGTCTTAATCATACGTTAGGCTGGAACCTGCCCTGCTCTTGCCGGCGGTCGGCCTTGCACCCAGATGATCCTGAACCACTGGAAGACAGCCCGTCTTTTGACGGCAGCCGACCCTATCCTCGAGGATGAGCTTAACAACATGGATTCCTCGGTCGGGGCCTGGCCTCGGCCTTTTTTTTGCAAGCCCTTACGTTGTGAATGCTAGCGTTTGATGGTACTAGAGTTGTCTACCGATCCTGCAATAGGTAAAGCTAGGAGCGGGGAAAGAATCAAAGCCACCCCCTGCGCCTATGGACTTGGCAAGAGCTGAGCTTGGGGAAATGCTTCTGTACCACCACGAGTCCGTTTTGACGGAGGCAGTGGTGGCCTACCTGCAACCCCAGCAGGGCGGCGCGTTTTTGGACGTGACGTTGGGAGGCGGTGGGCACAGCTTGGCGCTGCTGCAGAGGGGAGCGGATCGCGTGGTGGGGCTGGATCGCGATCCGACGGCTCTGCAGGCGGCCCAGGCGCGTCTGGCCGCAGCCGGGATCCCCGGCAATCGCCTCCAACTCTGGCACCTCAACTTTGCCGATTTCGACCTGCAGCGGCACGGCTTTCGGGATGAGCGAGGGCAGGGGATCCCTTTCGATGGCATCGTAGCCGACCTCGGGGTGAGCTCGCCCCAACTGGACTGCCCCGAGCGGGGCTTTAGCTTTCGCGCCGAGGGGCCGCTCGATATGCGCATGGATCCCACTGCCGATCAGGAAACGGCTGCCGACTGGGTCAACCGCCGCCCCGTCGAGGACTTGATCGACATTTTCGTTCGCTATGGCGAGGAGCGCTTTGCCCGCCGCATCGCCCACCACATCGAACGCTCCCGCCCCCTTTTCACCACCACCCAACTGGCCCACGTAGTCTGGCAGGCGGTGCCGCCGGCGGCAAGACGGGGCCGCATCCACCCGGCCACGCGGATCTTTCAGGCCCTGCGCATTGCCGTGAACCGAGAACTGGAAGCCCTGGAAACCCTGCTGGCCCAGGCTCCCAATTGGCTAAAACCCGGCGGCAGGTTGGCCGTGATCAGCTTTCATAGCCTGGAAGATCGCCTGGTGAAATGGGCCTTTCGTACGGATCCCCGCTGGCAGGTGCTCACCCCCAAACCCCTGTGCCCTTCCGAGCTGGAGCAGCAACGCAATTCCCGCGCCCGCTCCGCCAAACTGCGAGTGGCTGCCCGCAGCAGCTAAGTTGCCGCCCTGCCCCCCTGGAGGCCCTCTGAGGTGCGTGGAGATCGGATAGAGTGGGGCCCAGTTGGCAGCAATTTCTTGGTGTGGGTGAGGTGCAAACCCCTATGGTCAGCCAGCCTTTGAACGCGAGCCGTGGCCGCAGTTTTCTCCCTGTCCAGCGCAAAACCGCGACCTTGGCCCCTCGTTCCCATCTAAGGACTACCCCGCCCCTCCCCGCCGGCAAAGTCAGAACCCGTCGCCCCCAACCCTCGAAATCAGCCTATCCCCATAGCCGGGATCCCGCCTGGAGAGAGCACCTGATCTGGTGGAAGCAGATCTCCACGGGCATGGCCATCGTCTCGGGGTTGTCAGTGCTGAGTGTGTACAGTTGGACGGTGCATACCCAAAGCCGATGGAGCCAGCGCTACCAAGTGTGGCAGCAGATGCAGCGCAACGAACGACAGTTTCTCCTCACCCAAGAGTCCATCGCCAATTCCTTGCGGGAAATCGCCGATCGCTCCGACATGGTGCCTCTGGTACCGGAGCGGATGATCGAGGTGCCAATTGCCCTCCCCAGCACGGCTTCTGGGCAGGGGCAGAGCAAAGCCAAGCCTCTGGAGGCATCCGAGCAAGCCCCTCCTTTTTACCCGGTTGGATACTAATCCAAAGGCTCTAGGCGGTAGCGGCTGAGCCAGTGATCCAAGTGCACCTCCTCCTCATCCAGGAGTTGGGCGTTGATCAGACCCCGCTTGAAGGCAAGGCGAATGGCGCGGGCCCGCAAGCTAAAAGTTGTGCCCCACTCCTCGCTCTCAATTTGGTCGTTGCTCACCTCAAGCTTGTCGTAGAGATTGCGCAGACGATTGGTCACCCCTCGCCGCGACAAAAACCGCCGTGCGGCAATAGCTTGATCGGTGAGGCCGAGGGCAATATCGATCAACACCTCGTACTCAGCATCGCTGAGGCCGGTAATTTTGTTTTGCGAACGGGAATCGACCCCCCGCACCTCCCGATCGATCACGCATTGCTCATCCTGCACCACGGCCTGGATGGCACTGACCAATTTTTCGTCGGTGCAATTCTTCAGGAGATAGCCGTAGACAGTTTGCGGCGGCACGATCTTGTGCAGTTCCCGCACATAAACCTCATCGGCAAAGTGGGACCAAAAGATGATGCGCGTACTGGGTTGCTCCGACCAAACTTGTCGAGCCACCTCGATCCCGCTCATCTCGGGCATGCGGATGTCCAACAACAGGAAGTTGGGACGGTGCTGACGGTAGAGCTCCAATGCCTCTCTGCCGTTGGAGGCCATGTACACCGGGCCAAACTGAGGCAGATGCTGCATCAGCAGGCTGTGCACATGTTGGCGGTAAAGGGTGTCATCTTCAGCAAGGAGGGTGCTCACAGGCCTTGATCGCTAGTCGACCTACTCTATATGTTTCCTACCCTAGAAATCTCTGCGAAGGAAGACAAGGCACTAATGAGCAGTGGCAAAGTCGAGCCAGCGATCCCCTACGGCAGCTACAGGTAGCCCCTCAGGACGGTATTTGATTGACCCGGAACTGTTGCCATTCTTGGCGGGTTCGTTGCAGCATCTGTAGCAGCTCCTCCCACCGTTCGCCTTCGATCAGCCGCTCTATTTTCCCCAACTGGACTTGATAGCCACGCAGGGCGGCCAGGAGCGCCTGTCGGTTGTGACGGGCCATCTCCAGCCCCAACTGCGGGATCCCGCCACCGACACGGCTGGTATCTCGGAACCCGCTGCTGGCCAGGGTGCGAGCCAACTCCAGAATGTCGGGATCCTCCTCTTGGCCGACAGCAGCGATCAAGCCGGCGCCGATCATGACCGGCAAATGGCTGATCCAGGCCACCGCCTGGTCGTGGCGTTTCGGATCGGCCAGGACAACTTCTGCACCGACCGCTGTCACCAGTTCTTTCATCGCCTCGATCGCCTGCGGCTGCGTCTGGGGGAGGGGAGTGAGTACATAGGGCCGCCCCAGAAACAAGCTGGCTTCCGCCGCCTGGATGCCCTGCAACGTCTTGCCGGCCATCGGGTGCCCTCCAACAAACAGCGGCCACAATTCCGTTGCCGGAGCAACAATCGGTTGTTTCACCGAGCCGACATCGCTCACCACCGTCTGCGGCGATAGATGGGGCACCAAGGCCGCCAGCGTGACCAATACCTGCTCCAGGGGGGTGCAGATCACCACCACCTGGGGATCGAAATCAGCCAACTGAGCCAAATCGGTTCCACAGCCCTGCAGCGCTCCCCGTTCCAGCACCGCCTGACAGGTGGCCCGATTGCGGCTGATCCCCCAGACGGGATAACCCTCTTCGCTGAGTTTGAGGGCCAGGGATCCGCCGATCAACCCCAACCCGACAATGGCAATGCGCATGGTTTTCCGTATCTATGGTTACTATTAAGTACTCTGAAACGGCTTGGGGCATGGAGAGACGGCCTTTCCGGATCCCTTCCAGATTAAAACCAGATTAAAGCCAGATTAAAGGCTCCATCCCGCCGCGCAAAAAGCATACAGCGGAGGGATCCAGCAGCTAAGATGGAAGGATGAACTGGGTAACCCCCACAACAGTTCGCCCGGATCTTTCATCTCAGGAGGGGACCGTGCTTCATCGTAGGATCTATCAACTCAGCCGCGAAGGCAAGGATGTGTGGATCTACCTGCGCGATCAGGGACGCTGGCTGGAACGAGCCAAGATCCTCGATATCGAAGGGGATACCATCCTGGTTCGCTACGAAACGGAAGACGAAGAGGAGATTTGCTCCTGGGAGGAGATGATTCGTTTGGAGAGCATCGGAGCTGTTGCCCAGCGCCTTTCCTCCATCCCGAAAGGGGTGCTCAGCACCTCGGATTTGCTCATTTCCGAGGATTGTCCTCCTGCTGAGTTACTGCATTCTCCCTCTTCGCCTCGCGCCACAGAGCCCCTCAGCGAAGAGCATGCCGGCAGCGAGCGCCTTGAAGAGTATTACCTGGATCGGGAAACCTCTGCCGTCCGTGACGGCGAAGCGGAGTCTTTGCTGCCCCTGCGCCTGAACGGAGAAGACCTCAAACGGGCGGATCGGGCCCGAAACGATGTGGAAGGCCAGCGGGAGGGCAACCACGACTGAGCCGCAGTCTTCATGGAAAGCGGCAGAAAGGGATCCCTGGGTAGGATCTATTCTAGGAGGGATCCCCTACGGCAGGGACGAATGGTCAAGGGGCCGTAGAACTCCTCCTGGTAAAGCTCAACCTGCGAGCGAGAAGCCATTAGCAATAGCGACCAGAACACCTGAATCGGGTGGGAAGCCCCGCCACTGCCTTTTAGAGCGCTTTCTTGGCAAAAGTATTGCTGCAGGTCGTCAAAGCTGATTTGGGCGAGACCCTGCTGCCAAAGTTGGGCAAGCAGAGATTCCAGCTCGGCGGCGGTCTCTACGAGGTTTTCTGGGTGGGCCAACTGAGCGACTGCTGATAGCGCTTGCTTGCGAGAAACCCGTTGAGCCAGGGGCCTTGAGGCAGGCTCAAGGCGCTGTTCCAGCAAGGTCTCCAGCTCCTGCAGGTGGCCGATTAGTTCTTTGAGGGTGATGGGCCGAGTCCGACTCGGGCGGGGCACGGCCCTGGGTTGCAACACGCGATCCAGTTGGGCCGACGACCAACTCAGCCAGGGATCCTCCTCCACCTGCACCGGGTTGGTCTCCTCACTTTCTTCGTCTTCCGGCTTCGACAGCGCCATCGCCTTGAGATAGACCAACATAGCGGCATGGAGAAAAGCCTGTCCCGACTCCGACAGGTCATGGCTGCTGGCAGTGGGAGCCATACGGGCTAAAAACCGATCGATGACGTCGATAACCTGCACATCCCACGGGTTAATCTCGCCCCGTTCCGCCAAATCGATAAGCAAAGCAATTGCCTCTTCAGTCGGTGAGTAGGCCATAGTGCCCCTAGCCTCTGTCCCTCACTGTAGCCCCCAAGCGGGATCCCGGCCATCTCCAGCCGGATTCAAACCTCCAGCTCAACTTCTCAAGCCAACCGGCTGTGCAGAGGCGGCGCGATCGTGTAAGAATCGTGTAAGATAGTAGTCCAGCTCTAGCAGTTGCTAGAGTGAGAGTAAGGGCGGTTAGCACAGTGGTAGCGCACTTCCTTCACACGGAAGGGGTCACAAGTTCGAATCTTGTACCGCCCATAGGTTTTGACCTTTAGCAGACAGAGCTCCCCCTTCTCCTGCTGGGTGCTGCTTCTGTCTACAGGCTCCCCCGCCTTTGCTGGGGAGCCACCGCTTATCGGCAACGAGGACAGACAGCTTCCTCCCTGCCCTTAGGCAGGTGCTTCAATCGGGGTAGGCTGGGAAGATGCAGGGCTCCCCTGACTATAACCAAAAGCCAGGAGATGCTGCATGAGTCCCTTCACCAACCCTCCTCAATCATTGACTGCCGGCGAGTTTTTATCTCACTTAGAGGAGATAACAGGAGCCTACAAAGTCAAGACGTCTATTATCACCTTTTACAGCAGAATTTGGAGCCAAGCATTCGATCTCAAGTTTTCCAAGGGTCAGTGGGTTTTCGGGTACAGCCCCTACTGGAGAGCGCTTCTGGAAGCCAAGCTCCAAACCAGCGAATACTATCCAATATCTTGCGTTGTCAGGACCTTCACTGACGAAAAACACAAGCGCAAGGCCCCAAATGGCAAAACCGTCTTGATCCCGACCAAAGAGCTAAGGATGTTCTTTCTTCCCGCTCCAGGTCAGGTTATTAAGCTAACTCCAGAGGAATGCTTTGCCTGTCACCATACGGACTCCCAAACAGGAGAGCCACTCCCCCTTGAGCAAGATGTCAAGTTCTTGTAGTGGCGGCAGTGGGAGTTAGAAACTCTGCCGGGGCTGGGGCCATGTAGCTTAACCCCAATCAAGAGCTTGGCTGCAAGCGCAACAGGGATCCGTTGGGGGCATCCGTCAGCAGGTAAAGCAAGCCATCCGGCCCTTGGCGCACATCCCGGATACGGCCAACCGCCCCTTCCAGAAGGCGCTCTTCTGCCACAACGCGATCCCCATCCAGCACCAAGCGCGCCAGGTGTTGCCCGGCCAGCGCTCCCACGAATAGGTTGCCTCGCCATTCGGGGAAAGCCTCTCCTGTGTAGAAAGTCATGCCAGAAGGGGCAATGGAGGGGGTCCAGTGCAGCAGCGGCGAAGCCAATCCAGGAGCTGCCGCCAGTCCTTGACCAACCGGTTCGCCGCTGTACTCCCGACCATGGGTAATCAGGGGCCAGCCGTAGTTGATGCCGGGGGCCAAGATGTTGATCTCGTCCCCACCTTGCGGCCCATGTTCGTGCGTCCAAATGGCTCCTGTATCGGGGTGGCGGGCCATTCCCTGAATGTTGCGGTGGCCGTAGGTAAAAATTTGCGGCAAAGCCCCCGCTTGATTCACGAAAGGATTGTCCGCCGGGATCCCGCCTGTATCCGTAACGCGCAACACCTTGCCAGCAGCATCCCCCAGATCCTGAGCCCGATCCCGCTCGCCGCGGTCGCCGGTGCTGATGTAGAGAAACCCTTCTTCGTCAAAGGCCAGGCGGGAGCCGAAGTGCTGTTGGGCAGGCGTCTTGCGCTCCATGTCAAAGATCACTTCCAGATCCTGGAGTCCCTTCTCCCCCAGGCGGGCCCGCGCCACCCGCGTCCCCCCGCCGCCCGGCCCAGGAGCCGCATAGGACAGGTAAATCCAGCCGTTCTCCGCGTAGTTGGGGTGCAAGGCGATATCCAGCAGCCCTCCCTGGCCGCGGGCAAACACCTCCGGCACCCCGGCAATGGGCTGGGGATCCAACCCCTGCTCGGTAACTCGGCGCAGCCGGCCCGGACGTTCGGTAACCAGGATGGTGCCATCCGGCAGAAAGGCCATTCCCCAGGGATGCTCCAGCCCGCTTGCCAACGTCACCACCCGAAAGCGCTGCTGGCTTTTGGCTCTGGGCAGAGCTTGGGCGTGATCCCCCTGTTGCAGGGACATGACCGTTTCCGGGCTAACCGGGTAGGCCCCCACGGCAGCAGGGACAAATACCCCTCCCAAAAGCAACAAGGAGAGGAGTGGTATCGCCGGGATCCGCATGGCCATTGCCGCCTCGTTTTCGCGATGGATTTTGAGGTCTGAGCTAGCCGATCATTGCTGCTGCTCTTCACAAAAAGATGTACCGATGGGAGCAAAGTTGGCTGCGCACAAGAGTGGGGAGCTCCCTGTTCCCTTGCGGCCTTGGGTTAGCCTTGAGGGCGGCGATCTGTCCCCAACCCATGCTGGAACCCGGCGAGATCTTCGGCCAATTCCCCGCCCGCCCACCCCAGCGGCAAACCTGCGGATCCCTGCAGGAACTCCAGATCCATCCCAGAGGGATCCAATTGCTCTGCAGGCAGGGCTGCTGGTCTGTGCAGGTGCTCACCCCTCGTCTGCTGCGGCTGCGCTTTAGCCCCAGCGGCGAGTTCTTGCCCCGCCGCTCTTGGGATGTGGCTCTGGCGGATGAAGAGTGGCCGCCGGCTTTTTTTGAGCTGCAGGAAAGCCCCACCCAAGTTCACCTAGCCACCTCTCAGGTGCAACTGCAGATCGACCGGGATCCCCTCCGCTTTAGCTTTCGCGATCCCCAAGGCCAGGTCTTTTGTGCCGATCTCCCCGCCGGCCTCAGTTGGGGATCCGATGACATCCGCCTGGTCAAATCCCTCCACCCCGCCGAGCGCATCTACGGCCTGGGAGAACGGGCTGGCCTGCTCAACAAGCGGGGCCGGCGCTACAGCCACTGGACCCGCGACTGCTGGGGCTACGACGCCCAGAGCGAC
>NZ_AXUW01000001.1:0-32582 GCF_002760415.1 Synechococcus sp. 65AY6A5 | reverse complement strand
AAGAATCGGCCTTTGCGGGTTTTGGCGAGGCGCTCGCAGAGCTGCTGATACCGTTTTGGTGTGCTTTTGGCAACATGACCGGGGTTGGGATCCCTAGGGGCGAGGTGCCCTGCCCAGCGGGTTGTCTGCCAGCGGATCCCTGCCGGCAAAATGGTTTAATGGAAACTTAGCAACATTTTTGAGCAGCGGTTGCCCTCTATGGCCGAGACCTTCCTTTACAATGCCTTGCGTGCCGCCCTCGACGAAGAGATGGCCAGGGATCCCAATGTGTTTGTTCTGGGAGAGGATGTGGGCCACTACGGCGGCTCCTACAAAGTCACCAAAGACCTATATCGCAAATACGGGGAGATGCGCCTCCTGGATACCCCCATTTGCGAAAACAGCTTCACCGGCTTGGCCATCGGGGCAGCCATGACCGGCTTGCGGCCTGTGGTGGAAGGGATGAACATGGGCTTTTTGCTCCTGGCCTTTAACCAAATTGCCAACAATGCCGGCATGCTGCGCTACACGTCCGGCGGCAACTTCAAGATCCCGCTGGTGATCCGCGGGCCAGGCGGGGTGGGACGCCAATTGGGAGCCGAGCACTCGCAGCGGCTGGAGGCTTACTTTCAGGCAGTGCCGGGTCTGAAGATCGTCGCCTGTTCCACCCCTTACAACGCCAAGGGTCTGCTCAAGTCGGCCATCCGCGACGACAACCCCGTTCTCTTTTTCGAGCATGTGCTCCTCTACAACCTCAAAGAAGACCTGCCGGAGGAGGAGTACCTCTTGCCCCTGGACAAGGCGGAAGTTGTCCGCACGGGATCTGACGTTACCATCCTCACCTACTCGCGCATGCGCCACCACGTGCTTAAGGCCGTGGACACCCTGCTGGAGCAGGAGATCGATCCGGAAGTGATCGACTTGATCTCCCTCAAGCCCCCCGATATGGAGACGATTGCTGCTTCGGTGCGCAAAACCCACCGGGTGGTCATCGTGGAAGAAGACATGAAAACGGGCGGCATTGGGGCAGAGCTGACGGCCCGCATCATGGAAGAACTCTTCGACGAGCTGGACGCGCCCGTAGTGCGCCTGGCCTCTCAAGACATTCCCACCCCCTACAACGGCACGCTAGAAGCGGCCACCATTGTGCAGCCGGCAGATATTGTGGCAGCGGTGGAGCGGCTCCTCTACGGATGAGACTCTTGCCTGCTGGCAGGCAGTAGCCGGAGGGCGGGGAGTGCCTGCGCCCTTTTGCAAGATACCTATCCCAACCCCAAGGCGGTGTTGCTGGGGGAGAGCCGGTTCCAAATGCTGCCGGCCCGCTATCCCTAGGCGGCTCTGGAAGTGGGGAGGTGATCCTGAAAATCCTGCTGGTCGAACAGGTACACCGTGCGAATCGGGTAGGGAATGACCAATCCGGCCCGGTCACAGGCCTGCTTGAGGGCGATATCACCTGAGTGCGGACGCGGCGCACCTCCGCCTTGCGAGGCCGAGTCCAGTAGCGCACCACAAAATCGATGGAGCTGTCGCCAAAGCCGACGATGTCCAGCTCAAAGGGGGCTCCGCCAGCACTCCCTCCACGCCTTGCATCGCCTCCAGCAGCACCTCCAAGGCTTTGGGCAGGGGTGTGTTGTAGTCGAGGCCAATCTCCAGATCGGTGCGGCGAAAGGGGCGATCGGTTAAGACCGTGATCGGGCTGGTGGGGATCACCACCCGTTCTCCTTGGTAGGTGCGAATCTGGGTGGAGCGAATGCTGATTTCCTCAACTGTACCTTCAAAATCCCCGACGACAATCTGGTCATTGAGTTGAAAAGGCTCGTTCAAAAGCAGCAGCACGCCCGCCAGGAAGTTCTTGAAAATATCTTGAAAAGCAAAACCGATGGCCACCGACCCTAACCCCAACAGCCCGATCAGATCTCCCAGGCGCAGATCTGGGAAAGCCACCACGCTGGCTGCCAGGATCCCTGCCACCCAAGCACCCACTTGGCTGACTTGCACCAGCAGCATTTGTAGGGAAGGGCTGGGGATCCACCGGTTGGCTGCGGATCCCGCCAGGCGCCGCACGGCCCGAACGCCATCTCTAGAAGACTGCGGTTGATGGTTTGCAGTAGTTCGTTCATATCTTCACCCTTGCTACGCTATCGATCACGATGAACGCCAGAGAACGCCATTCGACTTCGGCGGGAACACTCGATCAGGACTCAGGGAGGCTCTCTGTGGGTTCCGCCTCAGCTGGTATCCGCCACGGCTTAGGTTCTGCTGTGCTTGCTACCCTGAAAGAGCCACTCTGCCACAAGATAGGTTTCAGGGCCGCAGCATGGCCAACTACGACTGGATCGTCGTCGGCGGCGGGATCACGGGGGCAGCCTTGAGCTACGAGCTGGCCCGCCAGGGGGGATCCGTTCTCCTCGTTGAGAAGGAAGCGCTGCCGTCCAGTGCCACTCGCTACAGCTACGGTGGCCTGGCCCATTGGGCCGGGAAAACCCCCCTGCTCAAAGCCCTGGGGGAAGAAGGGATCCAGCGCTACCGCACCCTGTCAGAGGAGCTGGAGGCGGATCTTCAATTTCGCGAGCTGGATCTGCTCATGCCCGTTGCCCCTGGCTACAGGATGGAGGCAGTGGAAGCCGATCTGGCCGACTGTCGCATCCCACCGCAGCGAATTTCTGTAGAGGCGGCCTGTGAGCTAGAGCCGCTTTTAAACCCTGCCGCCCTCGAGGGTGTACTCTGGGCGCGGCATGGCCACATCCACCCCTGGTTGACGACGCTGGCTTTTCAGAAGGCTTTCCAACGCCTAGGGGGATCCCTGCTCTTGCAAACCGTAAGGGCCTTGCGGCGCCAGGGCCGGCGCATTACGGGCGTGGAGACGGATACCGACTTCTGCGGAGCGGCTCAGGTGGTGGTGTGCGCCGGCGGCTGGACACGGGCTTTGTTGCGCCAGGCCGGGATCTGGGCTCCTATCTACTTCACCCACGCCGAATCCCTGGAGCTGGATCCTGCGGAGGTGCGGTTGAGAGCCATCGTCATGGGCGCGCCCGTGCAGCGTTTGGAGCTGGAGCGGCAAGCTGGCCGCCCCGACCGGGATCCCCTCTGGGACCAGCCGGGACAGGAGCTCTGCCCGCCCATCCTGGATGTCGGGATCGTGCAGTTTCTCGACGGCAGCCTTCGCCTGGGGCAGATTAGTCGGGTGCTGACGGATCCCATGGCCGAGGTAGATGCCGCTGCCAGCGAAGCCCAGATCCGGGAACAGGCCGGTCGCTACCTGCCTCAGGTGGCCCGCCTGCCTGGGCGGTGGTATCACTGCTTGGTGGCCTTCAGCGCCGATCACCAGCCTTTGGTGGGATCCCTGCCCGGCTGGGAAGGGCTGCAGCTCTTCTCCGGCTTCAGCAGCCCTTTGGCCATCCTGCCGGCCCTGGCTCGCCGCTTTGCCCAGCAGGCCTATGGACAAGAGGATGAGTGGCTCCCCAGCCTCTCGCCAGCGCGCTTTGCTGGGCCCTCACCCCCTGCCCCGCTCCCTTAGGGAGAAGAGCCCCCCTAGTCTTCAGCCAGCGGTGCCTCCAGCAGGTCTTCCAGGTTGAGTTGCACCTGGCGCTGCAAGGCCTGAATAGCCTGATATTCCTGTTGAATGCTGGCCTGGTACTGGGCAGCCAGAGCGGTGTTGCCCTCGGAAAAGGCCTGATCCCAGAGCTGCGTCCAGTAGCGGTAGCGCTTCTGGCGAATTTCCAACTCCATGTTGGCCAAGGCAGCCCGCACCACCAGGCGCGGACGCATCAGGGCCAAGCGGGTATTTTCGTCCAGCCAGAGCAGGTGGCTGAGGCGCTCGTTGAGGTCCTCGTCTTGGGCGCAGAGGGTGCGCAGGGCGGTCAGGAGACCCTCTCCCTGGTCTTCCAGCTCCGGCTGGGCCGAGAGCAGCTCCAAGATCCGCTGCCACAGCTCCCGGTGGGGACGGAAGCTAAACTGCAGCTCCCGCTCCATCAAGGTTTGGCGGATCTCGCGGCGGTACTCGGCAAAGTGCAAAAAGATCTGCAGAAGGTGGGACTCCGATTGCAAAAGTTTGCATCCCTTGGGGGCAGCAAGTTGCCGGGGTTTGGACCAGCGGTACTGGCGCACGGCCCGGCGCAGGTCCTCTTCCAGATCGCGGCAGAGGCGAGCGTTGCCCCGGCTGAGCAATTCCGCCACTTTGTGGATGTACAGAGAGCGCCATTGCCCGCCCAAACCAGCCAGCAGTTGTACCAGCGCCTGATAGGCCTGTTGGAAATCGGCACCTTGAGCGAGATCCCGACCGGCCAGCACCTGGTCAATTTGCCAATCTAGCCACAGGGGAGCCTGAGCCAGCAGGGCCTCAAATGCGGAGACCGAGTGCTGCCGCAGGAACTCGTCGGCATCTTTCCCGGCAGGAAGGGTGAGGATGCGCAGCTCGATTTCCCCCCGCCGCGCCTGCTCTTCAATGGCCTCGATGGCCCGCTTGGCGGCATTCAACCCAGCGCGGTCGGCATCGAAGTTGAGAATCAGCCGCTTGGACTGGGTATAGCGCAGCAGAGTCTTGACCTGGTGCGGCGTCAAGGCTGTGCCCATCGCGGCTACGGCATAGGCGATGCCGGCTTGGTGCAGGGCGATGACATCGAAATAGCCTTCCACCACCAAGACTTGGTCGGCTTTGGCAATGGCCTCGCGGGCAAAGTTGAGACCATAGACCACCTGGCCCTTGTTGAAAAGTTCCGTTTCCGGGGAGTTGAGGTACTTGGGCTGCTCCTCTCCCAGGGCTCTGCCGGCAAAGCCAATGACCCGCCCCTGCAAATCGAAAATGGGCAGCATGATGCGGTTGCGGAAGCGGTCGTAATGGCCGGATCCCTGCTGGCGCGGCGCCAGCAAGCCGGCTTCTTCTAGAAGTTTGACCGGCTGGCGCTTTTGGTTGACCAGGTACTCGTAGAGCGAGTGCCAGCCGGGGGGAGCAAAGCCGATTTGAAATTTTTGCAAGGTCTCTTCGCTCAGGCGGCGGCTGTGCAGGTACTGGCGGGCGGCGGATCCTATCTGGGAGCGGAGAGCATGCCGATAGAAATCGGCAGCCAGGGCCAAAATCTCCAGCAGCTTTTCCCGGTGGGAGAGTTGGCGCTCGTAGTCCTGGGAGAGGGATTCCTTGGGCTCCGGCACATGGTAGCGGCGGGCCAGGTGGCGCACCGCCTCGGCAAAGGAAAGGCCCTCTATCTGGCTGACAAAGCGGATGACATCTCCCCCCGCCCCGCAGGCAAAGCACTTGTAGATCTGCTTGCTGGGGCTGACCTGAAAGCTGGGCTTGTGGTCGTTGTGGAAAGGGCAGAGGCCGACGAAATTCTTGCCCTGCTTGCGCAACACCACCTTTTCGGCCACCACCTCGACGATGTCGGCCTTCTGGCGCACCAACTGGATGAACTCCGGCGGCAGACTGCTCATGGCCCTGGGGATCCTGCACCCTATGGTACCTGCAGGGGAGTTGACAGGCTGTCTTTTGACCTAACCTGACCTAGTGGAGATAATGGTCTAGCTTCAAAAGCTGGATTTTTCCATGAGCGGTTTTTTGCAGATTGTTGAGAGGAAAATGCGGATCATCAAGTTTTTCTTGCTCCTTTTGCTGGTCGGCGCCGCCGTCTTCTGGGGCCCGCAGGTGGCTTCTGCGGAACCGGATTTGGCTTTGGGTGCCAAGGTCTTTCAGGCCAAGTGTGTGGGCTGTCACTTGAACGGTCGCAACACTCTGGTGGCGGCGAAAAACCTTTCCCTGGCTGCCCTGCACGAGTACCACGTGGATACCCCTGAGCTGATCCAAGCCCAGGTGCGCAACGGCAAAGGGGCCATGCCCGCTTTTGGCAAGCTCCTCAAACCAGAAGAAATCGAAGCCGTGGCCGCCTATGTTCTCGACCGGGCTGAGCACAACTGGAGCAAAGGCTGATGGCTCAGGAGAGGACTCAAGATCTGACCTTGGCTCCGAAAAATTCTGTCGCCCCGGTGCCGCAGGAGCAGGGCTGTGGAGCACAGGGATCCCGCCGCAAAATCTTGTCGGTTGGTGTGGGGGCGCATGGTTTGGTGGCCGTCGGCATCTCCGCCCACGGGGTGGTGGCCATAGGCGTGGTGACCCACGGCATTCTCTCCATTGGCCTGGTGGCGATGGGCGCCCTCTCTTTTGGGCTGGTGTCGATGGGCCTGGCCAGCGCCGGCCTGGTGTCCATGGGCCTCTCCAGTTGGGGTCAGCACAGCATGAGCGTAACCGAATCCCACGGATCCCATCACCATCCATAGGTTTTGCCAGCCAGACCCTGCCTGGTTCTCTTTCCACCTAGCGTTGTTAAGGAGCGTTTGCAATGTTCAGTTTGCAAAGTTACTTGGCCTTGGCCAAGAAATCTCTGCTTGCGCTGGGGATGAGCGTTTTGCCCCTTGCTTCTGCTTGGGCCCATGTAACCGTCCATCCCAAAGAGGCCCCGGCGGGCAGCGTTGCCAAGCTCACCTTCCGCGTGCCCCATGGCTGCGATGGATCCCCCACCATTCGCCTGCGGGTGCAGATCCCGGAAGGGGCGACCTCGGTGAAGCCGATGGTGCATCCCCTGTGGAAAATTGAGACGGTGAAAAAGCCGCTGGACAAACCTTACGAGTCCCACGGGAAGATGATCACCGAAACGGTGGCCGAGGTGATCTGGAGCGGCGGCTCGCTGCCGGATGAGTTTATGGATGAGTTCAGTATCCTTCTCAGGTTGCCGGATCGCCCCGGCGAGACCCTCCCCATCCCGGTTATCCAGGAATGTGAGCAAGGCATGTACCGCTGGATCCAGGTGGCGCAGCCGGGGGAGGATCCCCATAGCTTGCCGGAGCCAGCACCCCTGCTGAAGCTGACGGGCAAAGGAGAGACCCACGGCCACGGGCATGGACACAGCCACGGGCATGGCGCTCGCTAGCCGGGTTTGCCGTTGGGATGATGTCTATCCTCTTCTGGATTCGGGTGGGTCTCTTGTGCGCCCTGCTGTGGGTGGGCGGGATCCGACCCGTTTTTGCCCACGCCAGCTTGCTCTCCACCTTTCCCGAAGATGGGGCGATGCTGCAGGAAGCCCCGGCGCAGGTGCGGCTGGTCTTCAATGAACCCGTGCAGCTCACGCAGCTCCAGGTGCTGGACAGCAACGGCCAGGTGCTGCCCCTGGAAAACTTGGTTAGCAGCGGCAACGCGCCCCAGGGAGATTTGCCTGCGGAGATGCCGGAGGGGGTTTACATCGTCAGTTGGCGGGCCATCTCTGCCGACTCTCATCCGGTAGGGGGCTCGTTTGTCTTCCTGGTGGGGGCGGCGGATCCGGAGCTGTTGCGAGCGGCGAGGGCAGCCCAAGCGGGGGATCCCTTCTATTGGCCGCTGGTGGGGGTGCGCTGGGGGATCTACCTGGGCAGCCTGTTTGTTGTCGGCGTGCTGGGCTGGTGGCGGCTGGTGCGGGGGCGGTCGGGCACTGCCGATGAAATAGAGCTCTCTGCTGAGGCCTGGGCTTTTGCTGCCGCCTGGCTCACCCTCAGCCTGACGCTGGTGGCTTTGGGTTTGCATTTGGCCCAGCTCTACCCCCACTTTGCCGGGCCAGAGCTGCTGAGCGTGCTCATCTCTCCCTACGGATGGGGCACAGGGCTGCGGCTGGTGGGGCTGGGGATCCTGATCTGGGCCTGCGAGGGCGGGCCCCGCTGGGCCAACGGCCTGGGGTCGGTGGCGGTGATAGGGTCGTTTTTGCCCATCGGCCATGCCCTCACCAGCGAGTATCCAGCAGGGACGATGGCCCTCTTGGGGCTGCACCTGGCCGGCTCGGCTTTTTGGTTGGGGGGGCTGTGGGGGGTGGAGCGCCTGTTGAGCCGATTGCGCCAGCGGGACGGAGTCCTTGAATGGACTTCCCAATCGGCAGGTGTCATCCAACGATTTTCCGATGTGGCCACCTGGGCTGTGCCGGGGCTGGTGCTGGCGGGAGTGGGGATGGGCGGGATCCACCGCGGCTGGGACTGGGAGCACCCCTACGGGCAGTACCTCTGGGCGAAGCTGTTGCTGGTGCTGATGATCGTGGGTTTGGGCGCCCACAACAAGTTGCGGCTGCTGCCGGCGTTGCGAGAGGGGGTTTGGTCGGCGGGCCGATCCCTGCGCCAAATTGTCCGCCTGGAGTTGGTGGGGCTAGTTCTGGTGCTGGCCTTGACCAGCTTTCTGGTGGCCCAAGCCCCTCCTGGCCAAGGAGCGGGACCGGCTTGCCAAGAGACATTGAGCTGGCCGGAAGGCAGCCTCCGCCTGCAGATCCTGCCCTGCCGCCCTGGCAACAACCGCATCCAAGTGGAAGTTAAGGGGATCCCCGCCCAGGAGCTGAGCCTGGAGTTTGACCTCCCCGCACGTGGGATCCCGCCTCTGCGCCGCCAGGCGCTGCCAAGAGAACCTGGCCAGTTTGAGGTGGAAGATGTCCTCTTGCCCTTAGCGGGAGAATGGCAGCTCAAGGTAAGGCTGCTGGTGAGCGACTTCGAGGAGCGACGGGAGCAAGTTAGGCTCAGGGTAGAGGATCGCTAAGAGCTGCCTAGGGAGTGAGTCTCTTCTTCCCAAAGGCGACCCTCGTATCCTTGCAACTGGAGAGCAGTTTGGAAGTCCTGACAGGCTCCTTGCCAGTCACCAACGGCAGCGCGGGCTAGGGCACGGTTGCAGTGGGCTTTGATGTGGCTGGGATCCCGTTCGAGAACCTGCGTGTAGTCGCGGATAGCTGCCGCAAAATCTCCCTGTTGGGCGTAGGCCCAGCCGCGGTTGTTCAAGGCCCAGAGGCGCGTCTGCGGATCTGGCTCCAGTTGCAGGAGCTGGGTGTAATCGGCCAGGGCCCTCTCTATTTCCCCCGCCTGATCCCAAAGGAGAGCCCGCCAGAGGAGGGCGTGGCGCTCCTGCGGGTTCAAGGCCAGGACCTGGGTGTAGTCGGCAATGGCCTGCTGCAGCCGGTTGGCCTGGCGGTGGAGATCCCCCCGCTGCCGGTAGGCCAGCGCCGCATCCGCCAGCCCCCAGTCGCGGTTGCAGCCTATGGCCCGGTCGAGATCAGCCAACGCTGCCTCCTCGTCTCCCAAGACTAGGTGTACCGCTGCCCGCAGGGCAAATCCCTGGGAAGCCTGCGGCTGCTCTTGGATCAAGGCCGTGAAATCGGCCAGCGCTCCCTGCCAGTCTTCCAGCCGCTGCCGCGCCATGCCCCGGTACAAGTGGATACGAGCCATCAGATCCAGCCCATGGGGGCCCCCCGGCTGGCCTGCCCACTGCAGCGCCTGGGAGAAATCCTCACAGGCTGCTGCCCAATCTTCTTGCTCAAAGTAGATCTGGCCGCGGTCGAAGTAGAGCTGCGGGTTGCGGGGATCCCGCTCCAGGGCAGCCGTGTAGTCCTGCAGGGCCGCCAAGGGATCCCCCAAAAGCCGGTGAACCTGCCCGCGGCTGCTGCGGGCGCCGACATCGCTGGCATCTAAAGCAATGGCCTGATTCAAGTCTGCCAGAGCCGCTTCCAGGTGACCCAGCTCCAGATGGGCAATCCCACGCTTGAGGTAGGCCTTGGCCAGCCGGGGATCCAACTCCAGGGCGCGGTTGAAGTCGGCCAAAGCGCCTGCCGGATCCCCCAACCCCTGGCGGGCCAGCCCCCGGTAGAAATGGGCTAGCGCCAGGGCAGGATTAAGGCGGAGCGCCTGTTCGCAGTCAGCCAGCGCTGCCTCCAGGGCGTTGCTGCCCAGGTAGGCTATAGCCCGCTGCAGATAGAGCTCCGCTTGAGCTGCCGCCACGGCTCCCGAAGGCTCCTCCCCCTGCGTAGCCCTCAGCGCAATGGCCTGGGAAAAATCAGTAATGGCCCCTTGCAGATCCCCCAACGCCTGCCGGGCTAGACCGCGGCGGTAACAGGCCTTGGGGTGGCCGGGATCCAACTGCAGCGCCTGGGTGTAGTCTTCAATGGCTCCCTGAAAGTCCAGCAACTGCGCCCGTGCTACGCCCCGGTTGAAATAAGCTTCCGTATCTTGGGGATCCCGTCGGAGGACCTCGGAAAAATCGGCTACAGCCCCTTGCGCATCTCCCAACTGGCCGCGCACTACGCCGCGGTTAAAGTAGGCCCGTACTTCCTCGGGGTTGAGCTCAAGGGCGCGGGAATAGTCCTCGATGGCTTGCTGCGGCTGATCGAGCTGCCGGTAGGCATTGCCGCGGCTGTAGTAGGCCAGGGCCCAGTGAGGGTCGAGACGGAGGGCGTGCGTGTAATCAGCAACTGCTCCCTCATAGTTCCCCAGCCGATAGCGAGCGATGCCGCGGTTGAAATAGGTGCGGGCATCTCCTCCCCCCAGTTGGATGGCGCGGGTGAAATCTTCCACCGCTCCTGCCCAGTCGCCAGTTTTGTAGCGGACGCTGCCCCGCTGGCTGTGGGCGCGGCCATTCTGGGGATCCAGTTGGATGGCGAACGTGTAGTCGGCAATCGCCCCCTGCAGATCCCCTTGGCGAGCTTTTTCCTGGCCGCGGGTTACCAAGCGCATCGCCAAGAGTTGATCCACCGAAAGCTGGGAAAGAGCAGGCGCTACACCTTCGGGGGGGGTAGGCAGGAGAGGCCGCAGCGCCTCCATCACCTCAGCCGCCGACTGGAAGCGCTCCTGCCAGCGGGGACAGATCATGCGATCTACAATCTCGGCCAGCTCCTTGCTAACTGGCACCAGATCCCGCCAAAGCAGCTGGCCGGTGCGGGGATCGTCCCGGATCTTGGTGGGGGGACGGCCAGTCAACGCTTGGATGGCCAGCACCCCCACCGAGTAGATATCGCTGCAGGGTTGGGGCTTGCCGCCAAGCTGTTCTGGGGCTATGTAGCCCACCGAGCCGATTACCGTCGCCACCTGGGTTTGACCGGGGGCGTGGCTAACCAATCTCCCCACCTCCTTCACCGCCCCAAAGTCAATCAACACCAACTTGCCGTCGAAGTCGCGGCGCATCAGGTTGGCCGGCTTGATGTCCCGGTGCAGGATCTGGTGGGCGTGGACATGGCGCAGGATCTCGAGAACTTCCCACAGGAGTTGCACGACCTCTGGCTCGCTGAGCGGCTTGCCGTCTACCAGCTCGTGGGTGAGGTCGTGCCCGGCAATGAACTCCTCGACTAAATAGAACTCCTGATCCTGCTCGAAGTGGGCCAAGAGGCGAGGTACCCGGTCGTAGTTGTTGAGCCGGTTGAGAACCTTGGCCTCCCGTTCCAACAGCTTGCGCGCCGTGGCCAGGGTGTAGGGATCCGTCGAGAGCGGGCGCAGGCGCTTGACCACGCAGGGAGTGTTGAAAGTGTCGCGATCCACCGCCTTGTAGGTAACCCCAAACCCTCCTTGCCCCAGAAGGCCGAGGATTTCGTAGCGTCCCCGCAGAATGGCTCCCGGCTTAACCTTGTCGTCCATGGCCGAGCTTGCCCTGCAGTGATCTTGGTCACGGCAAGCTGGCTCGATTCTGCCATAGGCTGGCCTCCTGCAGCGAGCTTGGTCTTAGTCCTGCACGTACTCTTCGCCAGAGAGCAGGGCCGCCTCTGCCTTCTGAAACTCCCGCCCCAGGTAGGCGGCGTGGCTGAGCTGAGAGACGACCTTTTCGCTTTCTTTTTCAAAAATCTGGACGCACAACTCTTTGGCCGTCCGGCCAACGTACACCCGCTGCGGGGAGCGATTGACCGGCCCCCGCGCGGGGATCACCGCTCCAGTCTCCGGGTCGGTGGCCAGCCCCCGCTCGTTGATCACAGTGCTGTAGTACTTAGCGCAAATGAGCTGCTGCTGCCGATCCACATAGATGACAAAGTAGCCTGCCGGGTCTAGCTCCAGGGATCGGCGGGAAAGCTGGTCATCGATGCGGCGCACCTGCTCCTGCAGAGACTCAGAGGAAAAAGACGGCATGGTAAAGTCAAAACGGGTGCCAAAAACGTAGCCAAGACTACCTCCATTATCCCCATTGTGGCCGAGGAATGGGATCCCTAGCGAGGGAATTGCGACAGAAAAAATCCCCTTATTTACCCGTGTTTTAAGGGATTGGCGGCGGCTTGAGGCCCTGGCAAGTTCAGTGGAAAGGCGGATGCTTGCAATTGGGAGCTGAAATTACGGTGGAAGCGGTGAGCTAGGAGTAGTCTCTACCAAGATGCAATCCGCCCAAGCTGAGAGGCCCGTGAGGGTTGGGATCCCTGAGATAGCACCTTTTGGAGAGCAGGAGCCGGCGGGCCATCTCCTCATCGTGGACGATCAGCCCCACAGTCGCCTGTTGCTGGGGGATCTGTTGGAGAGCATTGGTTATCGCGTCAGCGAGGCGGAAAACGGCCAGCAAGCCCTGCAGATGCTGCCAAGCTTGCAGCCGGATCTGGTCCTGTTGGATGTGATGATGCCGGGGTTGGACGGATTCGAGGTCTGTCGGCGCATCAAGGCTGATGAAGAGACACGCCTGATCCCGGTGGTGTTGATTGCAGCGGCCAGCGACCGCAAAAATCGCCTGCGCGGGATTGAGGCGGGGGCAGACGACTTCTTGAGCAAGCCCTTTGACGAGTCCGAGTTGCTGGCGCGGGTGCGCTCCCTCGTTCGCCAGAAGCATCTCAATGAAGACTTGGATCATGCCGCCCAGGTTTTATTTGCCATTGCCCGCAGTGTAGAAAGCCGGGATCCGACCACCGGGGATCACTGCGAGCGGCTGGCAGCCCTGGCCAAGAGCTTTGGCGAGTTTCTCCAGCTACCCCGTCCCCTGATCAAGGTGCTGACCTGGGGAGGTTACCTGCACGACATCGGCAAAGTGGGCATACCCGACGCCATCTTGGGCAAAACGGGCAAGCACACGCCGGAAGAGTGGGAGGTGATGAAATCCCACGTCCTAATTGGAGAGGAAATCTGCCGCCCCTTGCGCACCATGAGGGATGTGCTGCCCCTTATCCGCCACCACCACGAGCGCTGGGACGGCAGCGGCTATCCCGACGGCCTCAAGGGAGAAGCAATCCCCCTGGTGGCCCGCGTCTTTCAGATTGTCGACATCTACGACGCCCTTACCTCGGAGCGGCCCTACAAGCGAGCCTTCACTGTCCAGGAGGCCATGGACATCCTGCGGCAAGAAACGACCAAGGGCTGGCGGGATCCCTACTTGGTGGAGCGTTTCTTTGAGTTTCTCAGGTCGCGGCTGCCCCATTTGGAGTAGACTGGACTAGTTCCCGTGCTTCAGCGAGATGGCGTCTTTTGGCAGGGGCAGATCCGCTACGTCGCTGTGTCGGCTGTCGCCAACTGTTTCCCCGCTCCCAGTTGTGGCGGCTGGTTAGGCAATACGACACTCACCAGGTGCTTTTGGATCAGGGCATGGGGCGTTCTGCCTACCTCTGTCGCCGCCTCGAATGTCTGCGGGCGGCCCGGCGTAAGCACCAGATGAGCAGAGCCCTCAAGGCAGCAGTGCCCGACTCGCTGTGGCAACTGCTGGAGCAGCAACTGCTGCGCGATTCTGAGGCCCAGAGCCCCCCGGAAACATCAGCCCCGGGGGCAAGCGCTTTAGACAAAACCTAGGCAGCTCCAGAATTGGCCAAGTTAAGATATTGAAACACCTTTTCAGGTTCATCCAGTCGCGAACTACACGGCAGCCCCTCTCAACTGTCAGAATGAGGACTGGCTGCGGCCAACCTGTATGAGCCGCAGAAAGGTTATTCTAAAAAGCACTGTTGATGTTGGTTTCTTCCCCGGTTGTCCTAGCTTTATGTCCCCTGCGGATGTTTCCAAAGTAGCTTCGGACTTGGATTCCCTCCAGTCCGCGCTCTTGGAGGATCGCCGAGATGCTCTCGCTGTGCCGAAGGAAGTGGCCACACACCCAACAGGTTCAGTCCCATCTGGCGATTTGGATCGTATTAACTTGGGTTGTAAAACTGACAAGGAGCAAGGAGCAGAGGCTAGCAGACGAATGACCGATAAAGTCCGACTTTACGAGATTGCCCGCGAAATGGGATGTGACAATCGCGAGGTGCTGGAGGTTTGTGAGCAGTTGGGGATCCCTTTCAAAAGCCATAGCAGCACCATTTCTCCAGAGCAAGCCGAGTTGGTGCGCAGCAAACTGAGTGAACCTCGCGTTGTGAAACCGACTCGTCCCCGGCTCCGGCCCAAGCTGCAACCTGAGAGCTCTCAACCGCAGCCTCCCGTCGAAGCCAAAGCAAGTGAGCGCCCTCAGCACATTGTCGGCATTCGCCGGCCCGCTCCTGCTCAGCAGCAAGCTGCTGCTGGTGAGGCCAGTTCTTCCAAGCCTTCGCCGCAGCGACCCGACCAGCTCTCCTCTGAAAAAGGGGCTGCCGGTGGCAGCCTCGAATTGATAGGCCCGCCGCGGCGGCAAGTCGATCCGCCTGCGCGCCCGGCTGCCCAGGAGCCGCAGCCGGCAGCTGCTTCTACTCGCCCTGAGGCTGCCGCCAAAGCCGGCAGCCCCGAACCTAGCCCTGCTCCGGCGGCCAAGCGACCGACAGTGCTCCCCCCCCCTCGACGAGCCGCCTCTGGGCCCGAGCCGCCGCAACGGGCCCCTGAATCCCGTCGCCCTGGCCTTGCGGAGGCGCCCTCCCCCAGCGGCGCTCGTACCTCTCCTCCTGTCGAGGAAAAGGTTTCTCTCCCTCAAGCTGAACAGCGCCCGCGTCCGCAATTGGTGGGCGCGCCTGTCCGCCCTGGCACTCGTCCCGAGCCGCGCTCGCCGGTGGCCAAGAAGGAAGAGAGCTCCGACAGCGGCAAAGCTGACGAGGCTCCTCGTCCGCAGCGGCGGCTGGAATTGGTAGGGCCTCCTACCCGTCCTGTGGCTAAGCCTCTTCCCCCTGAGCCGGATGCTTCCCCTCGCTTGCCAGAAGGGATCCCTGAGGAACGCCCCACGCCGGTGTTGGCCGAAGCTCCCGTGCGGCCTGCTGCGCCCAAACTCAAGCGCAAGACGGTGGAAGAAGAGGACGAGGAACTACAAGCCCTCGAACGACGGGCCGGCCGCACCCAGGCCAAGCGCAAACGCAGCCGCAGAAGAGAGGAAGGAGACGGAGACGTTCTGGATTTGGATCCCTTGACCGTCCTCTCCAGCGTCAAGCAGGCGGAGCTGAACGCGCTCAAACCCTTGGCGCGCCCCACCGCCAAGCCCCCCTCCTATCGTCCGCCCGCGGCAGCAGCTCGCCCTCGCCCGGCTGCTGAGCGCCCCCAGCGGCCCTCGGCCTCCGCCGAAGCTACTGCTCCTGAGGCCGCAGCAGAATCCTTGCCAGAAGAGAAGGTATTGCTCCTGGAGGGCAGCCTCACCGTGCAAGAATTGGCCCGCCGCCTGCGGGTAGCCGAAACCGAGATCATCAAAACCCTCTTCTTTAAAGGAGTGAGGGTGACCATCAACCAGGTTTTGGACGAGTCGCTGGCCGAGTCGGTGGCCAAAGAGTTGGGCTACGAAGTACGTCGGCCCGAGGCAGAGCCCAAAGCCAAGAAAACCGAGATCCTCGATCTGGAGGACATCGACCATCTGGTGCCACGTCCGCCGGTGGTGACCATCATGGGCCACGTGGATCACGGCAAAACCACTCTGCTCGATGCCATCCGCCACACCAATGTGGCCCAGCGAGAAGCCGGCGGGATCACCCAGCGCATCGGCGCTTACCACGTGGACGTGGACTTCGAAGGCCAGAAGCGGCGCATTGTTTTCCTGGATACTCCCGGCCACCAGGCCTTTACCGCCATGCGCGCTCGCGGCGCCCGCGTCACCGACATTGCCGTTTTGGTGGTGGCTGCCGACGACGGGGTGCAGCCGCAGACGCTGGAGGCCCTCAGCCACGCTCGCGCAGCCCAGGTGCCGATCATCGTGGCCATCAACAAGATCGACAAGCCCGGCAGCCAGCCGGAGCGCGTCAAGCAGCAGTTGGCAGAGCACGGGCTGTTGCCGGAGGAGTGGGGCGGCGACACGCCCATGGTGGAGGTGAGCGCCCTCACTCGCCGCAACCTGGACGCGCTGCTGGAGATGATCCTGTTGGTGGCCGATGTGGCGGAGCTGCAGGCCAACCCCAACCGGCCTGCCCGCGGCACCGTGATCGAAGCCCACCTGGACAAGGCTCGCGGCCCGGTGGCTACTCTGTTGGTGCAAAACGGTACCCTGCGGGTGGGCGATACCCTGGTGGCCGGCGCCGTCTTGGGCCGGGTCAAGGCGATGATGGACGACCGCGGCCAACGGCTGCAGGAAGCGGGGCCCTCTTCGGCGGTGCAACTGTTGGGCCTGGAGGAGGTGCCCGCAGCGGGGGATGAGTTCCAGGTGTACGCCGACGAGAAAGAAGCCCGGCGGATTGCCGAGGAGCGAGCGGAAGCCCTGCGGCAAGCCCGTCTGCAACAGGCGCTGCTGTCGCGGCGGGTGAGTTTGGGCAGCATCTCTGCCAAGGCCCAGGAAGGCCAGCTCAAGGAGTTGAACTTGATCATCAAGACGGACGTGCAGGGATCCGCCGAGGCCATCCAGACGGCGCTGCAGGATCTGCCGCAAGAAGAAGTGCGCTTGCGAGTGCTTCTAGCAGCTCCTGGGGAGATCACCGAGACTGACGTGGATCTGGCAGCAGCCAGCGACGCCATTATTCTGGGTTTCAACACCAGCTTCGCCCCCGGCGCGCGGCAGGCTGCCGACGACAAGGGGGTGGATGTGCGCGAATACGACATCATCTACAACTTGCTGGACGATCTGCGGGCAGCGATGGAGGGCCTGCTGGAGCCGGAGGAGGTGGAGGAGCCGCTGGGCCAGGCGGAAGTGCGCAAAGTCATCCCCATCAGCCGCGGTGCGGTTGCCGGCAGCTACGTGCTCTCCGGCAAGGTGCAGCGCAACGCTCTGGTGCGGGTTCGCCGCAAAGGGGAGGTGGTCTACCAGGGCCGTCTCGATTCTCTGAAGCGCTTCAAGGACGACGTGCGGGAGGTGGCCGCCGGTTTCGAGTGCGGGATCGGCATCGAGAAGTTCGATGCCTGGCAAGAAGGGGACCTTATCGAGGTCTACCAGATGGTTACCAAGCGGCGGACGCTGGCTCCTGCCTAGTTAATTTGGGTGGCCTAGCGTCGCAGGGATCCCAGTCCAGGGGATCTAGGAGGGAGGATTTGCTCCAGAACAACGGAAGCAGTTGCTAAGTGGAGGGGAGGGATGCAACGGAGCCAGAGATTGAGTCAGATGTTGTTTGTAACCCTGCGGGAGGATCCTGCCGAAGCAGAACTGATCAGCCACAAGCTGCTGCTGCGGGGCGGCTTTATCCGGCGGCTCTCCCCGGGGATCTACACCTATTTGCCGCTCCTCTGGCGGGTTTTGCAAAAGATCTCGGACATCGTCCGGGAGGAGATGAACGCCATCGGCGCTCAGGAGTGTCTGCTGCCCCAGTTGCAGCCAGCCGAGATCTGGCGGGAGTCGGGCCGCTGGGACGTGTACACCCAAGCGGAAGGGATCATGTTCGCCCTCAAAGACCGACAGGGGCGCGAGCAGGCCCTGGGCCCTACCCACGAAGAGGTGATTACCCTGCTGGCCCGGGATCTCATTCGCTCCTATCGCCAGTTGCCGCAAATTCTCTATCAAATCCAGACCAAGTTCCGCGACGAGATTCGACCCCGCTTTGGCCTGCTGCGCGGGCGGGAATTCCTCATGAAAGACGCCTACTCCTTCCACGCCAACGAAGAGAGCCTGCGCCAGACCTACCAGGACATGTACCGGGCCTACGGCCGCATCCTGCGCCGCTGCGGGCTGGAGTTCCGCGTGGTGGAGGCCGACGCCGGCGCCATCGGGGGGCCATCGGCAGCCTCGCAGGAGTTTATGGTGTTGGCCTCTGCCGGAGAAGACGAGATCCTCTACACTCCTGATGGCTCCTATGCCGCCAATGTGGAGAAGGCCGTCTCCCTTCCGCCGCCAGCAGCAGACTCCCCCTACACCACCTTCCAGGTTCTGGACACGCCGGGAACGGAAACCATCGAGAAGCTGGCCAATTTCTTGAAGATCTCCCCCACTCTGATTGTCAAAAACGTCCTCTACCAAGCCCTTTACGACAACGGCCTACGGGTGGTGGTGCTGCTGAGCATCCGCGGCGATCAAGAAGTCAATGAGGTGAAGCTGGCCAACCACCTCAACCGTCTGGCGGAGCGCTACCAAGCCAACAAGTTGCTCAAGCTCACCTTGGCGGATGCGGAGATCCAAAAAAGCTGGCAAGGGGATCCGATCCCCGTGGGCTACATCGCGCCCGACCTGCCGGATAGCTGCCTGGGCCGGCAGAAAAACCTGGCCCCTCAGATCCTGCGCCTGGCCGACCAGACGGCAGCCCTGCTGAAAAACTTTGTAACCGGCAGCAACCAGGTGGGGCGGCACGTAGTGGGGGCCAACTGGGGCGAGCAGTACCCCCTGGCGGAGGTGGTGGACGTGCGCAAAGCGCAAGCCGGGGATCGCTGTCTGCTCAACCCCGACCAGATTCTGGAAACCGCCCGCGGCATTGAGATCGGCCATATTTTCCAGTTGGGCCTCAAGTTTTCGCTGCCGATGCGGGCCAGCTTTACCGACGAGCAGGGATCCGAGCAGCCCCTGTGGATGGGCTGCTACGGCATTGGGGTATCGCGCCTGGCCCAGGCGGCGGTGGAACAGTCCCACGATGCCAATGGGATCATCTGGCCGGTGGCGATCGCCCCTTATCACGTGGTGGTGGTGGTGCCCAACGTCTCCGACCCAGAGCAGACGAAGGTGGCGGAAAAATTGGTGCAGGAACTGGCTGCTGCCGGCATCGAGACCCTCTGGGACGACCGGGACGAGCGGGCCGGCGTCAAGTTCAAAGATGCGGATCTCATCGGGATCCCTTACCGCCTTACCACCGGGCGCAGCCTTAAGCAAGGCAAGGTGGAATTGGCCGAGCGGGCCACCGGCCAAGCGGTAGAAATTCCCATTGAGGAAGTGGTGGCTACCCTCAAAGAGCGGATTGCTGCCGCTCTGGCTGTGCCAGATTGAGCAGGGCTTTTGTCGTAACCAATGCTGAACCTCTCTCTTCTCAAGGAAGACGAATCCTATACTTTTCGCTCTTATTTTGAGATGCCCTACGAGCCAGAGGAAATCCTGGCTCAGTTTAGCTACCGTCTGGAGATAGGAGAGTGGACATGGCCCGTTGCCCCTGCCCCACCCCAAACCCCAGCTCTGAAAAACCGGATCCGACAATTGTTGCCTTTGGTCAGCCTCACCAGCGAGACAGCCCGCCGAGAGCTGCTGGTGGCCCCTGTGCTGACGGAAGTGGCTCTTCACTGTCGAGTTCCTTTGCGGCTGGAATATCCCCTGATGGTCAACAATTGGCTCAAGGGCAGCCTTGATTATCTCTTGCGGGGCAAGAACATCCTGCTGGTGGTTGAAGCCAAAAAGGACGATCTGACGCGGGCTTTTGTCCAAATGGCGGTGGAGATGATCGCCCTGGCCCAGGTGGAGCCGCAAGCGCAGATCTACGGCGCTGTTACCATTGGATCTATCTGGCAGTTCGGGCAGATCCTTGGGGATCCGCGGACAATCCGACAAGACTTGACTTTGTACCGAGTACCGGAAGATCTGGAGAGCGTTGCCGGCATCCTCACGGCCATGGTAGGGGATCCCAGCCAACCATGAAACCCAAAACCCTCTGGTTTGCCCTGCAATTGATGGTGGCCGCTGCCGGGATCAGCGCGGCCATCAAATATGGCGGCCCCTACTTGGCCTTGCCGGAGACCCTGCCGGTGATCCTGGCCATGATCGTCTCGCCCGCCCTGGTCATGGCCGGGATCCTGTGGCGCTGGCAACAGCGGTCTTCTCTCTCCCCAACCCGCGCTCAAGACCGCCAGGGATCCCCGCCAACTGCAAACTCTGAGAATCCAAAAATCTCTCAGCCGCCTTTCCATTGACCCTCACCCCCAGCCCCTCTCCCTCTGGGAGAGGGGAGCTTGGGCGCCACTGCCAGGCCGGCAGGGCGACACTCTCAGTCCAGCCAAGGGGACAGGCTACTGCTGGGTGAGGCGCAAGGTTACCGTCGGGCTGGTTTGGTTGCCGGAAGTGGCCGTGAGATTGATCTGATACACCGTGCCGGAGGCCGGAATGGGCGGCCGCACCGTAACGGTGAAGCGGCCCTGGGCATCGGCTTGCACAGTTTGGTTGGTCACCGTCTGTTGGGCGCTGATGATGCCCCCCAGCGAGGTCGAAGCCGTTACATTCACCCGCACCGAAGCGTTGGGAGCCGTCGTGCCCTGCAGCGTAAAGGAAGAGCCGGAAACCCGATCCCCATCGCGCAGGTTGGTGATCTGGGGCAGCAGGCTGGAGAGGCTGATCGTCGCGGCAACCTCTTGGGTGGCGAGCCGCTGGATACCACCGGCGGCCCCCTCGATCAGGCGGGCGGGCTGTTCTGCGGTCATAAAGCGCACCTGGCCGCCGTTTTCCAGGCGAGCGATGACGATCCCTTCGCGGGTGGCATCTTTTGGCTCGATCAGGGCGTTGACCACATAGGTGCCGCTGGAAACTTCCTGAGCCGGCAGGGTTTGCACCTGCCGCCCGTCCTGGACAAGGTAAACGGTTACCCGGCTGGAAGGAGTGCCTTTGACGGTTACCAGCAGGATCTCGCCCGCCGCCAAGGGGCGATTGCCGGCGTTGTGATCCACCAGGTCGATAGAGGCGCGGACGGGGTTACCCACGGTGAAGCTCCAGGTCACGCGGCGGGTCACCCCCTGGGTATTGGTGAACTCCAGCAGGACTTCCCGCCGTCCCGGCGGTAGCGGCTGCGAGGGACGGTAGGTGAAGAAATCCCGGGTAATCACCGACTCGGCAGTAACATCTTTGCCATCCACAAAAACCCGCACCGTCTCCGGACGCACGCTGACCCCATCTTGGCTGCGAAAAGAAGCCGAGATTGGCGAGGTGGGCTCCACATTGGTGGCCGCTTGAGCCGGGCTGGGATCCGTAATTTGTTGAGCCCTTGCCGGCAGGCCCGACAACCCCACCACCGCAGCGCCCATCACCAAGGCACGGGGAAACCAAGAATACAAGTTATCGCTCATGAGACCATCCAAAAAAAGTAAAAGTAAAGGACACTTCACTTAGGTTACAGGCGAGTAGCTCAAAGGCAGAGCAAAGTCTACAAGAACATCGACCTGGACATCCTGTTTGCATCCTGTCATAGGGGTCGATTGCTGTCGATACGCCTAAACCTCGGGTTGGCTCTCCAACAGACCCAGCTCCAACGTCAGATTCGAGTAAGGTTGACTGCCATGTAAACTACCCGGCTCCGACCGCCCCCCTTCCAGCCCCCAACCCCCGTATACGGGGGCAGGGGGGCGGGGGGATTGAGGGGGGTACGAAGCGGGCTTTTGGTAGCCCTGCAGTTGGCAAGCCAACCACGGGCCCCCCTCTTGTCCCCCCGCATGCGGGGGGATGTAGGGGGGCTGGTTTACAGCAACCCCCAAAAGTGCAATCCCGTTGGCACCGTTAAAATCTGCATCCCCTTCCCAACCACAGAGCGGGTTCACACAACGAAAATGCTTCCCTTCCCGTTGCTCAATCCAAAAACACTGGTGGCAGGTCTGCGAGCTGTAGGCAGGTGGCACCACCACAACCTGGATCCCTGCTCTCGCTGCCTTGTAGTGCACAAACTGCCTCAGTTGATAGAACGCCCAACTATTGGACCGCCGACGCTCGGTTTTGCTGCGCGGCGGTCGGTGGCTACGTTCCCGGATCCCCCCGCCCCCCAGTCCCCCCGTGTACGGGGGGATATAGGGGGATGCGGCGTTCATCTTCGCAAAGTTTAGAACCCGGTCGGGATCCCAAAGGCTATCTTTTGCCCGTTCAAGCTGGCATCAATTCACGAAAATAGCGCCTGTCTCTTGTAAATCGAGACAATGGTCGCCGGAGACATCGTTGACCAGGCGCACCTCTACGGTGATTACATTCAAGGGATCCACGCTCACCCGGTAGCCCACTGGGGACAACATCGGCGTGTTGATGGCCATGCAGTTGGGGATCGGCAGGTTGCTCAGACGCAGCGTTTCTCCCGGCGGAAGTTCCGACACCTTCTGGCGCGGATCGGTAAAGCCGTATTCCAGAGGCAGGCCGGTGCGATTGTGGATCACCAGCTCAGCAGGCAGGTTGGGGTTGAAGCGGGCCACCGGGCGATCGAAGACCAATTGATCCACACCCACCGGCAGGCGAGGCAGCGGCACTGTCCGAAAGGCAGGCTGAGCGACAGCACGGTGTCCACCCACCCAGGCTGACAAAGCGACCATGATCAAGCCGAGTCTTTTGCTTCCTTTCGCGTACCTCATGCCTCTGCCTCAGAATGCGCCTTGAAATTGGGATCCCCTTCCTTGCCTGCTTGTATTGTTCCCAAAAAGGGCTGGCCGGGCCAGGTGGTCGCTGTTTTTTCAAGGGTACGCCTCAGCAAGCTCCCCTTCCAGCTACCGCAGCACCGCACGGCAGAAATTCCGGGGGAGAAGGTTAAATTAGAGTTAACGGGGCATAAAGAGGCATGGCTATGCCAGAAAAACTGGAAAAACCGGAGAAAAACTACTCCTGGAAGGGCAGTGCCAACGCAGGCCGGGTACTGACGATTTTGGCCGTCGTGGGGGGAGCGGTGATTTTGCTGGCGGGCTTCCTGCAGTAGGCCGAGCTGTCAGATCCTCAGTTGCTCCAGGAACATCAGCATGTCGCCAGAAGCCAACGTTTTCCTTTCAAGGCGGGGGTGGAAAGGGTTAGCTTTCCAGAGGAAAGCGGATCTGGGGTCGTTTTAAACAAAGTTATGAAACTATGAAACAACTTTCTCGCTCCCCTCTCCCACAAGGGGAAAGGAGGTGGGGGGGAGGGGGCAAGGGTCTTAACCTTGTTTGAAACAACTGCAATGTTTTGCAAGTCCTGCTGAACAAGTTGTCAGCCTTCGCTAAGTCTTGTCAAGTTGTGCCACCATTGGGCAGCAAAAAAGACCCAGCAGAGAAGGGATCCCTGCTGGGTTTAGGCCGGAGGAGCAGAAACCTTAGCTTAGGAGACGGCGCGCGGTATTGAGCACATTCTCCACCGTGAAGCCGAACTTCTCCATGCACACGGGGCCGGGGGCAGAAGCGCCGAAGCGGTCGATGCCGATGGCCACCCCCTCAAAGCCCAGGTACTTGTGCCAGCCAAAGGTGGATCCCGCCTCGACGGAGACGCGCTTGGTGACCTTGGGGGGCAAGACCTCGTCGCGGTAGCTCTGGGGCTGGGCCTCAAATAGCTCCATGCAGGGCATGGAGACCACCCGTACCGCCCGGCCTTCCTGCTGCAGTTGGGCAGCGGCCTTCACCGCCAGCTCCAGCTCTGAGCCGGTGGCGATTAGGATCAGTTCTGGGTTGGGAGTATCCACCACTACATAGGCCCCCTTGGCCACCCCCTCAATGGAGGTGCCTTCCACGGGGTTAACCGCCTGCCGGGTAAACACCAGCACCGAAGGGGTGGAGGTGGACTCAAGGGCTACTTGGTAGGCTCCCACCGTCTCGCGGGCATCAGCGGGGCGGATGACGTAGAGGTTGGGGATGGCCCGCAGGGAAGCCAGCGTCTCAATGGGCTGGTGGGTGGGGCCGTCTTCTCCCAGGGCAATGGAGTCGTGGGTCATAATATGGAGCACCCGCGCCCGCGAGAGGGCCGACAGGCGAATGGCCGGCCGCATGTAGTCGCTGAAGACCAAGAAGGTGGCGTCGTAGGGAATGAGGCCGCCGTGCAGGGCTATGCCGTTGGCAATCGCCCCCATACCGTGTTCCCGTACGCCAAAGCGGAAGTTGCGCCCATGATAGGAGCCGGCCTGGAACTCCGGGATCCCCTTTAAATAGGTCATGTTGGAGTGGGCCAGATCGGCGGATCCGCCCAGCAGCTCTGGCACCGCCTTGGCCAAAGCATTGAGACAAAACTTGGAGAGGTTGCGGGTGGATTCTTTGCCGGTTTCGGCAATGGGAGCCAACGCTTCTTTCCAGCCTGCGGGCAGCTCCCCGGCCATGATGCGCTTGAATTCGGCGGCCTCTTCCGGGTAGGCCTTCTCGTAGGCGGCAAAGCGCTCGTTCCACTCCGCCTCGGCCTTGGCCCCCTTATCGATGGCCTGGCGGAAGTGGGCCAGCACCTCGTCGGGAATGTAGAACTCCGGCTCCAGCGGCCAGCCCAGACTTTGTTTGGTGAGTTTCACCTCCTCTGGCCCCAGCGGCGCCCCGTGGACGCTCTCCGTGCCGGCTTTGTTGGGGGATCCGTAGCCGATGGTGGTCTCGACAATGATCAAGGAAGGCTTGTCGGTAACTTCTTTAGCTTTCTGGATAGCGGCGGCAATTCCCTTCAGGTCGTGGTTGCCATCTTCCACTTTTTGCACATGCCACCCGTAGGCCTCGTAGCGCTTGCCCACATCTTCGGTAAAGGCAATTTCCGTGCTGCCGTCGATGGAGATGTGGTTGCTGTCGTAGAGCATGATCAGCTTGCCCAGCTTGAGGTGGCCGGCCAGCGAGGCCGCTTCCGAGGCCACCCCCTCCATGTTGCAGCCGTCGCCCAAGATCACATAAGTGTAGTGATCCACAATGGTGTGACCGGGCTTGTTGAAACGGGCGGCCAAGTGGGCCTCGGCAATGGCCAGCCCAACGGCGTTGCCCACCCCCTGCCCCAGCGGTCCGGTGGTTACCTCCACACCGGGGGTTTCAAAGTTTTCCGGGTGGCCGGGGGTTTTGGATCCCCACTGGCGAAACTGCTTGATGTCCTCTAGGCTCACATCAAAGCCGGTCAGGTGCAGCAGAGCATACTGCAGCATGCAGCCGTGGCCTGCCGAGAGGACAAAGCGATCCCGATCCACCCATTTGGGGTTGCGGGGATTGAACTTCAGGAACTGCTGCCAAAGCACATAGGCCATGGGTGCTGCCCCCATTGGCAGGCCGGGGTGACCCGAGTTGGCTTTCTGAACAGCATCCACCGCCAAAAAACGAATCGTGTTGATGGCAAGTTGTTCCAGAGAGGGAGGAGCAGCAACAACCATGTGGGGATCCCTATCGCTCGACATTCGCTTTCCAGTATGCCTTGACACGCCCACCGCCTAAAGGCGGGGGATTCTCGTCAAGGCGCTGTCAAGATGCCTCTAGACAGTTCCTTGAGGCAAGGCCCCAAGGTTCTGCTGGCTTGTCTGGGCAGGTTGGCTGAGACGTTGGCATTTCCCGGACGCTTGCCACCGGTTGGGTTTTTCACCGTGACTAGGGGCTCGCCTGAGAACGGTACGCCTCGGTGACAACTATACCATTGGCGAGCAGCTAAAGTTTGCTTCGCCTTTAAGGGCGGGGCTACTGAGCTATCCTTTTTCGGGCTTTGGCCACCGAGCCCGGTCTCGGCTGGGCAATAATGACAGGCTAAGCTGAGAGATACGCTTGCCGCCATTTCTGGTTGGAGGGTTTCATTGAGCGCTGTTTCTTCGCCTAGCGGCAAACCTCCCTGGCTGCGGGCCAAAGCCCCCCAGCGGGCCGGATCCGTCCAGCAACTGCTGCGGGACTTGGGCCTGAATACCGTTTGCGAGGAGGCTTCCTGTCCCAACCTAGGGGAGTGCTTTGCCAACGGCACCGCCACCTTTTTAATCATGGGCCCGGCCTGTACCCGCGCCTGCCCCTACTGCGATATCGACTTCACCAAACGGCCTCCGCCTTTGGATCCCACTGAGCCGCTGCGGGTGGCCACAGCGGTGCAACGGCTAGGGCTACGCCATGCGGTGATTACCTCGGTGAATCGGGACGACCTCCCCGATGGGGGAGCCAGCCAGTTTGTTGCTTGCATTACCGAAATCCGCTGCCGCATGCCCCAGACAACCATCGAGGTCTTGATCCCAGATCTGTGCGGCAACTGGCAGGCCTTGGAGCAAATTCTCGCCGCCCGCCCGACGGTGCTCAACCACAACACGGAAACCGTGCCCCGCCTCTACCGGCGAGTGCGCCCCCAGGGGAACTACGAGCGTTCCCTGCGGCTTTTGGAACTGGCGCGGCAATGGGATCCCGGCCTCTACACCAAGTCGGGGGTGATGCTGGGCTTGGGAGAGACCGCCGAGGAGATTTTGCAGATAATGCAAGATCTACGCCGGGTAGGCTGCGACATCCTCACTCTTGGCCAATACCTTCCTCCCAGCCCCAAACACCTGCCGGTGGAGCGCTACGTGCCCCCAGAGGAGTTTGACCACTGGCGACAGGTGGGGGAAGAGTTGGGCTTTTTGCAGGTGGTGTCCTCCCCGCTTACCCGCAGCTCCTACCATGCCGAGGCTGTCCAAGAGCTGATGCAGCGCTTTCCTCGACCAGGAACGTAGACCTAGGGGGATGGAGTCCCTGCGGAGCAGGAACAGCGGGGTCAGCTTTGCAGGCCGGCTGGCCAGCAACGCGGAGCCTAGGCGCAGAGAGATTTTCTGCGCTGGGGGGATGCGCTAGGATTGAAATGAAGAGATAGGAGGGGCAGGCGGTCGCGTCCTCGCTGCCGCCACCAGGCAGCAGGATGAGGAAAGTCCGGGCTTTCAGAAGAACACACCGCTGGGGAAAGCCCAGTGCGGGAAACCGCGAGGATAGTGCCACAGAAACATACCGCCGATGGCTGGGATCCCAGCACAGGTAAGGGTGCAAAGGTGGGGTAAGAGCCCACCAGCAGCGTCGTGAGGCGCTGGCTCGGTAAACCCCGGTGGAAAGCAAGGCCGCAGCCGCAGGACTATGGCTGTTCTTCGCCCCTGTCGGCTGCACCGAGGTCACGGTACTCAGCCAAGCGGTTGGGGGAGGGTGGTCTCGGTGGTGGTGAGCCGCTAGAGGGTGATGGCAACATCACTCCCAGAGAGATGACCGCCAGTGCTGGCTGCTCCTTGGAGCACCCCACTACAGAACCCGGCTTACAACCTCCTCATCTCTTCTTCTTTTTTTGGGATTGCCTCCTTCCAACCCCGAGAGAGTCTTTTGCACTAGGTTTCCTTCATGCCCCTCAAGGCTGCCATCCACAGCTTTACGCAGGCGTAGAGGAGAGGGGGAGTGCTGCTGTTGTTGTCATAAGTGCCCTTGTCCGCTGGGTCGGAGGAGGGCTGGTCGCCGTCGCCAGCAGGCAAGCCAGCGGTAACGGCTAATACAGCCGTCCCCAAAATCATCAGATGGAGAACTCCAGCAGCTGCGTGAAGGCACCCAGAGTCGACGGCTTGTAGCTCCGGGCTAGGGAGCTGCTGGAGGTAGTGGGCTAGCTGCTCTTGGGCCTGCAGGAAGCCTGCTCTCAAGGCGCGGCGATGCTCCTCGGAGTAGAAGCCTGCTTCTCCCACCAACGAGCGCACCAGCTCAGGGTTATTAGCTAGAGCTTGGAAGCAGGTTTGGACATAGCGGAGGAGAATGGCTTGTAGCTCAGAGCCCCGGAAGGTAGTGGGGTCTGCTGGGAGGGGTAAGTCGGCAATGCCGGAGAAAACTCCCAGCTCAGCAAATACAGCCAGGAGCAGCCCCTGCTTGCTGCCAAAGTGACGAAACAGGGTTACTTCATGAACGCCGGCCAAGTCTGCAATTTGACGGGTGGTGGTCTGAGTGATGCCCTGGCGGACGAAGAGGTCTCGAGCCGCGTTCAGCAGCCTTTGCCGGGAAGAAGGACGTGCCATGGTAGGTGATGGGGTAAGGAGTCAAGAGAAGGCGCTCAAGGTAGTGGCAATCTGCAAGCAGCACTTGCATTTGAGGTGAAATATCGTTAAGCTTAGCCTCAGGCGAGATCAAACCTGCTGCCTTTCTGCTCTCTCATAGCGGCTCTCACTGCTGAAGCTTGCTTGGCCAGGCCTTTGGGGATCCCGGCTTGCCTTTCAGGGACATGAGCTCGTTGTAAGCTAAGCCAGGGATGCGGTGGCCTATGCATGAGAAGCAACTTTGCGAGGAGGTATTTGATCCTGCGCTGCCCTTACTCCTTTTCTGAGGTTTTGCTGGTTCATGGCCGTTTCCCTTCCCACCCAATCGCTGGACAATCCCAACCGTTTTGCTTCGCTAGCTCAGCCTGAGCCCCAAAAGTCTTTTCGGTTTGCCTGGGAATTTGTTCTTTTTTTCGTTGTTTTTCACGCCCTCGCTTTAGTGGGCGGCATCGTTTGCTTTTCCTGGCCAGCCTTGGGGGTGGCCCTATTGCTTCACTGGTGCTTCGGCAGCTTGGGCATCTGCCTGGGGTATCATCGTCTGCTTAGCCATCGCAGCTTCCAAGTGCCCAAGTGGCTGGAATATGTCTTTGCTACCTTCGGTGCTCTCGCCATCCAGGGGGGGCCGATCTTTTGGGTGGCCGGCCATCGTCAGCATCACGCTTTTACTGAAGACGAAGAGCGGGATCCCTACTCTGCTCGCAAGGGCTTTTGGTGGAGCCACATGCTCTGGCTCATTTACCAACGGGAAGAGTTTTTTAACCGTGAGAAGTATTCTGCCTTTGCGCCGGATTTGGCTCGGGATCCTTTTTATCGCTGGCTAGACAAGTATGGGCTGCTGCTGCAACTGCCGCTGGCTGGAGTGCTTTACCTGCTCGGCGGTTGGCCGTTCGTTATCTACGGCATCTTCGTGCGGACAGTGCTGCTGCTGCACTGCACCTGGTTGATCAACTCTGCCAGCCACTTCTGGGGCTACCGGACTTTCGAGAGCGACGACAATGCCCGTAACCTTTGGTGGGCGGCTCTCCTCACCTACGGTGAAGGCTGGCACAACAACCATCACGCCGACCCGAAGTGCGTGAAAGCAGGTTTGCGCTGGTGGGAAATTGACATGACCTACTGGGTCATTTGGGTGTTGGCAAGACTGGGTTTGGCTCGTAAGTTGCACTTGCCTGCTCAAAGTCAGCCAACTCGCTAAACAGTCTCTGCCTCAGAGCTTCTAGAACCATCGACAGAGTTACCCCCGTCGTACGGGCAATTCCTGCTAAGACAGTTCGTTGTGCTGCTCGGCGGATCCCTCTCCCTTTTTTGGGAGAGGGGTTAAGGGTGAGGGGCCTGTATGCGCTAGCGCGAGCTCGTTAGCGGCGCAGAGCGCTCAAGGTCTGTCTCGACTTGGTTTGGAGCGGCTGCCCAGTTATCGGTTCCAGTTGGGAGGTGGGTCGGTATCGCCCTGCGGGGAGGTGGTAGTGCTCACCAAACAACCCAAAGGTCTGGCGTTCCGGTAATCCCTCTTCGGCAATGCAGGAGGGCTAGTCCTGTAACGGGCTGTACTGCCATGTCCCGTAGTGGTCAAGAACGCGCTGAACTTGCTCTGGGTCAGCGTCGGCCTCTTGGCGAATTTGCAGCGCCTCGATTTGGCTATCGGAGTAGCGAAAGATGGAGTCTTTTCTGCATTCCAGCTCTGCTTCCACCCCTGGAATGCAGGCCAGATGGGCAGCCACCTCTCGATAAACCATCAGGGGCATGGAATCATAACGAACAGCGTAGCGTTTCAACTCAGCAAGGCTCACGATAGGCAAGGAAAGGAGAAACTAGGGATCCAGGTAACAAACAGCTTCACCACAACGGCCAATGACATCTTGCGAATGTCTCGCTACTTTTGAGGTAAAAAAGCCCTGCTCTGCATTTAATTGCCTGCCAAAACAAAGAGGGGGCAGAGAGAGTCTCCGAGATGTGGCTAAGCAATTTTGTCGTTGGCCAACGTACAGCAATTGACCTGATCTAGGCAAACTTTTCCCCATTGCAAGGCCCAGCGCACCAAAGCGACGCGATTTGACGTTCGCGTCTTGCTCAGAATATTGCTGATGTGATTGTCAACAGTGCGCTTGCTAATCTCTAAGCGCTCTGCAATGTCCTGATTGGTCAGGCCCGCTGCGATTAACTCGAGAACCTGCAGCTCACGCTCCGACAACAAATCAGCGGAATGATAGTCTGCGCCCATTCCGAATGCCCAGTGTACAAACTGTAAGGATTACCTAGACCAATTCTAGGGGATCCCCTCCAACATGGATAGCCCCGCCGGAGGAAAATCTGGGGCAGTTCTCAGGTCGAAGGGCTTGGTGATGTTGATGGGAGCGCTTCTGGGCAGCTTTCACAGGGCATCGGCGTGTTTCCGGGGCAGCTCCACCTGCACCCACAGCCCACCTGCTTGCGGGTGATTGCGCAGACGGATTGTACCCCCGTGTAGTTCCACGATTTGCCGCACGATCGCCAGCCCCAGGCCGGTGCCGCCTTTGCTGCGGGCCCGCGCCGCGTCGGTGCGGTAAAAGGGTTGAAAGACCAGCTCAAATTGATCCTCCGGCAGGCCAGGGCCATGGTCGTACACCTCCAGCCGCACTTGCGATTCCTGTTCCGACAGGGCCACGTGAATGGGGGAGTCGGTTCCGCCATATTTGATGGCGTTGTCCAAGAGGTTAAGGACGAGGCGGTAGAGGCGCTGTTCATCTCCCCAGAGATAGAGCTGGGAGGGGCCGCTTAGATCCAGTTCCTGCTGGCGGGGCTTGGCCAGCGGTTCCAGGCTCTGCCAGGCTTCGCGCACCAAGCTTGCCAGATCCACCCAGCGCCATTGGGATCGCGATGCGGCCCCCAGGTTGAGGGCGCTCAGTTCCAGCAAGTCTTGCACCAACTGGCTGAGGCGCAGCGTCTCGTTCAGCAATCGTTCCACCCAAACTGCTTGCGCGGCATCGACGCGGCTGTGCAGGGTTTCCGCTAGCAGGCGAATCGAGGTGAGGGGGGTCTTCAGCTCGTGGGCCACATCCGAGGCCCAGCGATCCCGTTGTTGGGCCAGCAGAGTTGCCTCTAGGCGGTCTTCCAAGAAGATGGCCACGTGGGCCTGGGGCAGGGGCAGCCCCCAAGCCCGCAGCGGCACCGGTTTGTCCTCGCCCCCGGAAGGGTAGAAGATCCACTCGCGGCTCTGGATGGGAGCGGTAGCTTCCTGGCGGCGGGTGGCTTCGATAAGCTGATCCAACTCGTAGGAGCGCACCCACTCCAGCAGGAGCTTGATGCCTGGCTGCCACTGGCTGATGCGCAGCAGACGCTGGGCGGCAGGGTTACACTCCCAGACCACGTTGTTCTCGTCTACCCGCAGATATCCCCAGGGCAGGTGGTGGCTGAGATACCGCCAGTCCTGTAGGTATCGTTTTTGGCGGGCCCACTCCAGTTCTTGTTGGCGAAGGTGGTGGCTGAGCCGGCTGAGCATCTGTTCAGGCGAGCTGAGAGGCAGGGCCAGGTGCATCAGGGATCCCAACTGTTGCAATTGGCGGCCGAAGCGGCGCCGGCTCTGCCAGAGCAAAATCAGCGTGCCGAGTAGGCCGATGCCCAACCCAATGAGGATCCCGCTTTCCAGTCCCATGGGCCCACCCCCTTTGCCGCCATTGTCGCCCAGGCATGGGGGAGTGAATACCCAACAACGACGGATACGGCATCACATCCCTAGCGACGATGCACCATCGTCGTGCTGGCCTGGTCGGTGGGCAGCAGCAAGACTTCGCTCAGGTTGACGTGGGGGGGACGGGTAACGGCAAACAGCACCACCTCGGCCACATCCATCGCCGTCAGGGGGGTGAGGCCCCGGTAGACGGCTGCCGCCCGCTCGCGATCGCCGCGGAAGCGCACTTGGCTGAACTCGGTTTCCACCAAGCCGGGCTGGATCTCGGTGACGCGAATGGAGGTGCCCAGCAGATCCAGCTTCAGTCCCTCGGAGATGGCCCGCACGGCGGCCTTGGAAGCGCAATAGACGGCGCCGCCGGGGTAGGTCTGGCGACCGGCAATGGAGCCGATGTTGACCACATGGCCCCGGCCCCGCTCCACCATGCCGGGCAAGACGGCGCGGGTAACATACAGCAAGCCCTTGAGGTTGGTATCGATCATCTCCTCCCAATCTTGCACAGCCCCGCTGTGGAGCTTGTCCAAGCCGCGACTGAGGCCGGCGTTGTTGATCAAAATGTCGATTTCAGCCCAGGCCGGCGGCAAAGACTGGAACGCCTGCTGCACGGCTGCCCTATCTCGCACATCCAAAGTCAGCAAGTATGAGGAAGCACCGTAAGCCTGCTGCAACTCCGCGGCCAGCTCCTGTAGCCGCTCCTGACGGCGGGCCACCAGGATCAGCTTGGCTCCAGAACGGGCAAAAAGCGTGGCACAGGCTGCCCCGATGCCGCTGCTGGCGCCGGTGATGAGCACAATGGCGTTTTCAAGCATAGTCCGCAAGAGTTAAGGGGCTACCAAGGGGATCCGCAACTCGAACGGGCCCCCGGCTGAAGAGAGTATTCCAGCAGCTTAACGCAGGCATAGAGCGTATCCAAGTGACATCCTCTCCCGCTAAGCCCTGACGGGCCGTAGACGGGAGCTTCCGAGAATCACTTCCCGGAGTTGCTGCTTCAACGGACTGGTAAACCAGGATCCTCCACAGCCAGAGAGCGGCAGTCCCACCGCCCCCCTATATCCCCCCGTATACGGGGGGACCTGAGTCCTCGCTTCAAAATCTCGATAGCAGCGTTCAAGTCTCTGTCCCACGACCCGCAACGGGGGCAATCATGCACCCGTTCCGACAAGGTCTTGGGAACACGCTCCTCACAAACACAACAATATTTGGGACGTACCACGGGGATCCACTCTCAACACCTGTTTGCCGCGTTTGACCGCCACTGCTGTCAGAATGTCAAGAAATCGTCCCCAAGCCGCATCCAAAATCGATTTAGCCAACCGAGTCCGTGCCAGCCCTCGGACGTTGAGATCCTCCACCACCAACAGGTCGTATTGCCCCACCAGCCAGTG